>JAKFDZ010000026.1:0-131620 GCA_036675925.1 Flavihumibacter sp. | reverse complement strand
TGCCCAGGCCACAACAGGTAATTTCAAATTGATGAATTCACAACAGCTCTATGATTACCAGCAAACTTTCTATACTCCTGATCCGGCTGCCATCAATAACAATACCGACTGGTGGGATCTTGCATTCCGCAACGCGATGGTTAACAGTTATACCCTTAGTGCAAGTGGAGGAACAGAGAAAAGCCAGTTTTATGTTTCCGGAAACTATTACCGCGAGGAAGGTACACTCATAGAAAACAGCAATGACCGGTACAATTTCAGGGCTAATCTAACGAGCAAGCTCACCCAAAAGCTGAAGCTTACAACCATGCTGAACGGAATATTTATCCAGGATAAATATAACCCGGATGCAACCGTTTACGATGCCTATCTGAACCTTCCCTTTGATGCGGCGTATAATGCTGATGGCACCCCGGTTGATGCACGTTATGGTACCTGGTATGGCCGCGACCGCGACAATTTCCTTCATTCACTACAGTATAATACATCAAAGGCTCGCAGCTTCAACATGAGCGCTGATGTTAACCTTGATTATACCGTATTAAAGAATCTTACTCTTTCTACGTATAACCGTGCCCGTATTTACCACTATAACAGTGATTCTTATTACGATAAACGTTCCAAGGAAGGCGCAACCAACAGCGGTTCAGCCTATATGAGCAATGGCTTTAACACAACCCTGGTATCTTCAAACCGTTTGCGTTATGGCCTCGAAATGGGGCAACATAGCGTATCGTTATTAGGAGTATATGAAATCGAAAAGGGATATTCTGAAAGCAGTGGTGCATCCGTGAAAGGTTTACCTCCAGGGAGAGATGCATTTAGTACTGCAACGGATATTATTCAGAATCCTTATGGTGGTAATGACCGTTATATGTTCAGTAAATACCTGGGACAGGCAGATTATAGTTTTGCCAATAAGTATTTTGCCGTTGCTTCCCTTGTAAATGAATTTTCTTCCCGCTTCGGTGTCAATAATCCCGCTGCAACATTTTATCAACTGGGGGCAAGCTGGATTATCAGTAATGAAAATTTCATGACAGGTATTGACCCGATCAGTTTCCTGAAACTTCGCGCCAGTTATGGTACTACTGGAAATGCTGAAGGTATTGGTTACTATGCTTCAATGGGCTTGTATAGCATTTCCACCGGTGCTAGTTATGCCGGCCTGCCTGGTGCATCACCCAGCCAGAAATCAAATCCAAACCTTACCTGGGAAAAGTCTAAATCAATAAACCTGGGTATTGATATGAGTTTCTTTAAAAGGATTGATCTGTCGGTTGACCTTTACAGTAAAGAAACCTCCGACCTGCTATTCTTCCGTGGCTTGCCCGCCACATCCGGATTTGATGGTGTGTATGAAAACGTTGGTGCTATTCGTAACAGGGGGGTGGAATTCAATCTTACCACTAAGAATATCGTGAAAAAGGATTTCAGCTGGGAAACCAATTTGAATATGGCCTTCAACAGGAACAAGGTACTTGAGATAAACGAAGGACGTTCTGAGGTAAACACGGGCGCACGTCAACCTGTTGCAGTTGGTCGTGATATGGACGAATGGTTTATGCCTGTTTGGGCCGGCGTTAATCCTGACAATGGTGATCCATTATGGCAGAACCTGATCATGGATGCCGATAATAAAAATTATATCACCTATACCAATAATTACAACCTGGCATCACGTGTTTATACAGGTAAATCAGGTGCCCCCAAATTCACCGGTGGTTTATATAATAACCTTCGGTATAAAGCCTTTACACTTTCTGCTTTCGTCAATTTTGTATATGGCAACTATGTATATAACGATAGCCGGTTTTATTTCGACAATGATGGTTTATATGAGAGCTACAACCAGATGCAGCTGGCAGAAGGCTGGAATCGCTGGACCAAGCCTGGTGATATCGCAACACACCCTAAGCCCATCCATGGTCGCTCAGATGCATCCAACGCAACTTCTACGCGTTACCTGGAAGACGGAAGTTATCTGCGGCTAAGAAACATTACCCTTGGATACAATCTTCCCGACCAGATTACACAATCGCTTCGGATAGCAAATTTCCGCGTTTTTGTTAGCGGCGATAATCTCTACACTGCCACTAATTTTTCCGGAACAGATCCGGAAGTTGACCTGGGCTCTGGTCAATCCAGCATTAAATATCCCATCAGCAGGAAATTACTTGTTGGTTTAAACATTACTCTTTAAGCATCCTGAAAATATTGAATCATGAAACAATCATTTATATCTGCATCATTGCTTGCTGTTGTGCTTGTGACTAGCCTGGGGTCCTGCAGAAAAACGTATCTGCCCTCAACGGCAATTGATGAAAATTCCGCTCTTTCTAATGCGGGTGATATTGAAACCGCAACCATAGGTACATATGCCTTATTCAAAAACGAAGGCTACGTTCGGAGCGGCCATTTTTTAATGGAATATCCCAGTGATGAAATTGCACAGGGACAAAACTCATCTGATGATCTGACCAGAGCATATCGTTATACACACCTGGTTACTTCTTCGCACCCTCAATTGTTCTGGTCGCAGGCTTATAAGGCAGCAGGTGCAGCAAACAGGATCATTGAAGTAATACCAGATAATGCAACACCTGACCTACTTCAGTTAAAAGGAGAAAATCTGTTTATCAGGGCGATGATGCATTTCAACCTGGTGCGCATTTTTGGACGTCCCTATTCGCAGGGTAGCGGACTTGATGCCGGCGTACCTATCCTGAAAGATGGATTAACAGAAGAGGAAAAGCTGACAGTGCCCAGAAGCACAGTAAAAGAAGTGTATGAATTTGTATTAACTGACCTCCTAAGGGCGTCAGAATTTATGACACAGCCAAAATCAAATTCATTTGCCTCAAGGGAAGTTGCATATGCTTTATTATCGCGGGTTTATCTCTATATGGAAGATGATACCAAAGCAATTGAGTATGCGAACCTCGTAATTGGAAATGATATTCCCGGAACGGCTGCCACCGGTCGCTACCAGTTATTGCAGGGCGCTGAGTATTCTAATTATTTCAGAAATGCACCGGATGGAAATAAGGAAACAATTTTCTGCATCCGCCATATCAAGACAGAAGATCGTGGATATTCTGCAATTGGCTCCATGTACTTCAGTGGAGATGCCAGCGGCAATGCGCAAAACCAGGCATTCAGCGGATGGGGTGAAATTTATGCCTCCGAAAAATATGTGAATTTCCTGAAGCAGCAACCTGGCGATCGCAGGATTTCCTTTATTTCCAGCTATATGGTAAACGGTGTTCAGCAAATGAATACTAAACTGACGCCCAATACTCCCATGCATTATATCAATAAATACAGTTTGCAGGAAGGGATCGTTAACCTAAGTTCTCCGGTGTATATCCGCCTTGCTGAATTATATCTCAATCGCGCCGAAGCCAATGCGAAACTGGGTAATACTGCAGCAGCACTGGAAGATGTTAACCTGATTCGTTCCCGTGCAGGTGTTGCTCCTTATACAGAAGCCGACCTAACGGTGATGAATAAATCAATTCTTGATATTGTGTTGGAAGAACGTTGGCTGGAGCTCGCGTTTGAAGGACATCGTGTATATGACCTCTTTCGTAATAATCGGTCTATGATCCGGAATTATCCTGGTTCGCATGTGGTTGGTGGTAACGTAAACCAGACGATCCCTGCTGCCGACAACCGGGTTATATTCTATATTCCGCAAAGCGAAATTGATAAGAACCCCGCACTTACTCAAAATCCTTAAGCGTTCATTTTAAAAATTGTGTGGATGCTACTAATAAAACAAATCATGGGTTGGGGGCTTTTCTTATCTGCCCTTGCCTGTGGTAAATCTTCAGCAGGTGGTGATAATATCATAACCCCGGAACCCATCATAACAGGTACTAATATCCCACTCGGAGGAAATGCTTATCTGGTAGAAAAGCCAGTGGGTGCAACAGAGAAAATTGAAGCTACGGGCCTGGTGGGCTGGACAAATGCCTCTACCGTTTGTGCAGTATATTTTCTTGTTGAGAAACCTGGCGAAGTTTCTATTGCAATTAAAGGAAGGGTTCCTGCAGGCAACAGCACCATAGAGGTGGGTATAGGCGACAAATCCTTTAGAAAGGAATTGACCAATTCAACAGTTAAAGTGGTCAATATTGGATCTGTGCAGTTGAGCCAACCCGGGTATCTGAAACTGACGTTGCGGGGTATTCAGAAAACAGGAGCAGAATTTGCACAGATATCCGATATCGTAGTGCATGGCGCCGCTGCAACGCAGGTAAAATTCGCCAATGATCCCGAGAATTTTTACTGGTCGAGACGAGGCCCTTCTGTTCATATGACCTATTCGATTCCCACTGAAACCCAGGTGGAATGGTTTTACAATGAGCTTACAGTTCCGGTTGGAGAAGACAAACCCGGTTCATTTTTTATGAGCAATGGTTTTTCGGGTGGCTACTTTGGCATCCAGTCGAGAGCCAATGACCGCTGGGTTTTATTTTCTGTTTGGGATCCTGCAGTTGGACAAGGAACAACGCAGGCCATTGAACAGGGCGAAAATGTGGTGGTACAGCGTTTTGGTGGAGAAGGAACAGGGGGTCAGAGCTACCTCGTTTATGACTGGAAAGCTGGTACTACATATCGTTTCCTTACCCGGGGCCGGCCCGATGGCGCGGGCAATACACTATTCAGTGCATGGTTTTACGCCCCTGAATTGAACAAATGGACTTTTATTGCAACCTGGAAACGACCTAATACAAACACCTATCTAACGGGCAATCATTCTTTCCTTGAGAATTTTTATGATGAAAACGGATGGATGGAAAGGAAAGTGAATTTTCATCAGCAATGGATACTCCCGCATTCAGGTGTTTGGACGGAAATCACTTCAGCCCGATTTACCGCAGATGCTACTGCACGCAATAAGCAACGTTTTGATTATGCAGGCGGGCTGAGTTCCAATGAAGGGTTTTTTCTGCGAAACGGCGGTTTCTTTTCTCCCGCTGTAACGATGGATCAACAATTTTCCAGGCCTGCTAAAGGGCAGGCACCAGTAATCAATCTTGAAACATTACCAAAAAAATAAACGAATATGAAAACAACATATTTATGCATAGCATTCGGAATACTGATCATAGCAGGTTGTAGCAAACCCGAAGCTGTTCTTTTCAAAGACAACAGTACTGCCATCAAGGCCGACAAATCATCATGGACGGCAACTGCCGACAGTGAAACGCCTGACGGTTGGGAAAATACCGGTAAAGCCTCCGCTTTGCTGGATGGCAATAATGCTACCTACTGGCATACAGATTATTCTGTATCACCAACACCCGGGTATCCGCATTGGGTTTTAATTGATATGAAGTCAGACCAATATATGGTTAGTGTTGCTGTTACAAACCGCCAGGCTGCCACACCAAATCGTGTGGGAATGAAAAAATTCAAACTGGAAGGAAGTAAGGATGGTCAGACGTTTACATCGTTGGGTGAATTTAATTTTGCGATTACCAATGCAGCCCAAACTTATCCCTTATCTCCGGCGGATGGATGGCGCTATTTAAAATTGACTGCCCTCGAAAGTCAGACCGGAACAACCGCACATACTTTCCTTTCAGAGATCGATGTGTTTACGACAAAGTAATTATGAAGTACTGATTTCTTTTTATTGAGCATTTAGTTTTGGTTAAACGAGCCGGGGTTTCAACCCCGGCTTTTTTTCCCACAGTATTGAGTACCCCTTTCGTGGTATTGCGGCGGCGAGTAGAATTACATATTTTAGTGACCATGCAAACCATCTCCACCACCCAATCCCTGCCACGCGGGAAGGGGGGCACGAAAAAGTACAGCGCCTGGCGCAAAAACCATTTCTTCTGGGGCAGCACGGCAATGCTGCTGCTGGGTGTGATCGGATTCTCCGACAATCTTTTTTTCGATGTGCGGCAAGAGAGCAACAGCGATCCCAAATTCATCATCCACGGTCTGTTTTTCCTGGCCTGGTTCGTGGTGCTGGTTATCCAGTCGGGCTTTATCCGACAGGGTAATTACAAGGCGCATATGCGATGGGGTATTATGGGCATGCTGATCGGGGTAGGTGTTGTGCTTAGCACATTTTATGTTTTCGTGGCGGTGTACAAGGGCTGGTCGGTGATGCCGTTTTATGTGAAGGCAAACCGCTTTTACACGGTGACTTTTGCAGTGCTGCTCTGGCTGGCCTGGAGAAACCGTAAGAATGGCGTGAAGCATAAGCGCTACCTGTATATGGGAACGCTGTACACATTGGGACCAGTGCTTGACCGGGTGGCGCCTAAAATTGGAATAGACAGTTTCTGGGGCACCGTATGGATGGAAGTGTTGATTTGGAACATGCTTTTTCTGGGTTTGTTCCTGTACGACTGGCGTACCCTGAAACGCATCCATCCCATTAGTTGGATCGGTGTACTTTGGTTTTATATTGTGCTAAGCCTGGTGCAGGTTTTGTGAGTGGATTGGTTCGTCTGCAGATCAGCGTTATATTCGAGTGACCAGGAGTTGCCAAAAGAAAAAATCCTCGCAGAATGTAATATCTGCAAGGATTTTTGTCTTTATTGAAGCTCCCCCTGCTGGACTTGAACCAGCGACCCTCTGATTAACAGTCAGATGCTCTAACCAACTGAGCTAAGGAGGAATGACCAGATCCACAGTTGCCTGCAGAGTTCCCTTTTGGGGAGTGCAAAAATAGGCATTTTTGTAATCGGACAAAATTTTTACTGCCTTATTTTAAAAGCTGGCACTATTCAGCTTACTTATATAACATTCTGCTGTCAATCATAAGATGCCGCATAGGCATTGTGACGCTTTCTTTGCGCTATCCACCACTCAAACAGTTTGGCGGCCGCAGTGCCAATGAATATACCCAGGATAGCACCTCCAATAATGTCCAGCGGGTAATGCTTGCCCACATATACCTGTGCATAACCTATCGTGAAAGCCCATAAAAATAACCAGCTCCATCGTTTGCCTTTGATCAGCCAGATCGCCCAATACCAGAAACTGGCCAGGGCAAAATGATTGCTTGCATGGGAGGATGGAAAACTGAAATGTCCTCCACATCCTGCCAGTACCCGCACCATCCCATCCAGCGATGGCTCATAACAGGGCCGCTCACGACCAAACAAAGGCTTTAGGATGGAGGCAGATGAATAATCCGCCAATCCTGCACAAGCAACAGTTAAAAGGATAAAAACAAGCGCATATGGTCGGGCATAACGGATTACCCAGTAAAGAAAAAAAGCATATAAAGGCAGCCATGTTTTCGCATTCCGCAGGGTTAACATTATAGAATCTGTAAAGGGAGTAACACTTGTTTCCTGTATCCATAATAAAAGGGATTTGTCTACACCCAGCAACCATTCAGTGAAGCCCATAATAATGTTTTATCCTGCTAAGTTGTCTTCTATGTATTAGCTTAATATGAAATGGCTGTTATCTTATCTTGAACGTCGCGTTTTATCCCCATTATCTGAATGGTTGATTTTCGCCCCCATTTGGTTGGCATTTCTCTACATTATTGCAGTAATAAATTCTCCTCAATAGCCAGATTCTGCTGGCACCGGAATTGTTGCTTTAGGTTATTCTTTAACCATAAAATTATTAACCATGCGAAACAGATCAGACAGGCGGGACTATGGCTCCCGTGATCAGGACAGGCAGCGTTATAATGACCGGTATGAAGGGCGCTCCGGCGACAACCGGTACTATTCAGAATATGACCGCGGATTTGAAGACGATAATGACTTCCGCAACAGTTCTCAGCGTTACAGAATTGATGATGAAGATGTAGATGAGCGAAGCTATCGCAATGACTATGGTCGCAATGACTACGACCGTAATGATTATGATCGTCATCGCAATGATTATGGCCGTAATGATTATGATCGTAACAACTACAGCCGTTTCAGCGATGATCGCAACGAAAGATCAGATCGTAATGATTATCAATCGCGCTACGACCGTCAGAATCAGTATGGCCGCGATCATCAATCAGATGACCGCAACAGATCCCGTAATAATCCAGAATCAGCTGACAACCTCGCCCGCATAACAAGCCGTAATTTCGGCCGCGGACGAAGCACTGATCCATATGAAAATACAAGGTCGTCCTGGGATAGCAATTATCGCGAAACACGCGGTAGTGGCTACGGTTATGCCGGCAGAAGAACACGCCGGGATAACGAATGGTAAAAACTTTGCTTGCCTAAAAACAGTACGATCAGTTCGTTGAAACTGATCGTACTTTTGTTTAGTTCAGGCAAGAAATTTGTAGTAAATTATTAAACGATTGCATCTTTTCTCCATCCTTAAAACAGCCGCCATGAAAAATTTCAAACCAGGTTCAAAAGCCCTGAAAAATTTCCGTGTCATTGATACTAAAAGACAGGAACCGGTACCCCCAACTAATACCAACCAATATGGGCACCGCGGTATCTATGACCAGGTGGAAGCTGCGAAAATGGGCTATGGTATTGCTAATCCTGACAGGAACAGGCCGGGACTGGAAAACCGCCATATCGGAAGTGATCCTGCAATGGGCGGATTTGCGCAGTGGGATATTGAAGAGAGCCTTCAGAAAAATCAGACAAACGCATATAGCCGTAAGGATGAAGACCTCGCCTATGATTGATCATTATCAGAATATTCCGAATAAACCTTTTTCTTCCATCCCTATATAGATACCTTCTTCCCTAATCTCAACGGGCCAGTGTTTCAGGTAATAACCTTCACCCGAAACATTGCGCCCGTTTTCCATGCAGAATTTATACCGGTGCAGCGGACAAACTACATTGCCCAGCGCATCTATAAAGCCAGATGATAAATGCCCGCTGGCATGAGGGCATTTATGAGCGAAGGCATACAGGCGTTCCTGGAATTTACCTACGCAGATCGTCTTGCCATTGAGTGACGCCACAGCAATATTATTTGAAGCGAAGTCCAACTCCTCCACACTCTCTGCCAGCTTATGCCATTTATATTTCTTATGGCTCATCTGACCAGAAAAATTCTGTTTTGTAAGGATAGCGTTCGCGGTATAGTTTACGAACCCTGTTCAGGATGGTTGCCCTTAACCCTTCCAGGTTACGGCGTTCCAGGGCAGAGATGAAAACACAATTACCCAGTGTCACATTCTCCCAGCGTTCTCTTAGCTCTTCCAATATCTGATTTCTGACATCTGGCTCCAACCATTCGTCAAATGTGTTCTTTTCATATTGATCCAGCTTATTAAAGATGGTGATCATTGGCTTCTCCGTCACCTTTAACTCCTGCAATGTTTTATTCACCACATTGAACTGGTCTTCATACTGTGGGTGACTTAGGTCGACAACATGCAAAAGTATATCCGCTTCACGTACTTCATCCAGTGTGCTTTTAAAGCTCTCAACCAGGTGATGCGGTAATTTCCGGATGAATCCCACCGTATCACTCAACAAAAACGGCGTAGTATCAAAAACAACCTTTCTCGTAGTTGTATCGAGGGTGGCGAATAATTTATTCTCTGCAAAAACCTCGCTTTTAGCCAGCAGGTTCATTATGGTGCTTTTGCCAACATTGGTATATCCTACCAGGGCAACCCTGATAAACTCTCCGCGGTCCTTTCGTTGCGTAAATGATTGCTTATCGATCTCGGCAAGCCTCCTTCGTAGAAGAGCGATCTTTTCCTTAACGATCCGACGGTCGGTCTCGATCTCCGTTTCCCCCGGTCCTCTTGATCCGATTCCACCGCCCTGTCTTTCCAGGTGCTTCCACATTCCCTTGAGCCGTGGTAAGATGTATTGGTACTGCGCCAGCTCCACCTGGGTCTTGGCCTGGGCTGTCTGCGCACGGCGGGCAAAAATATCGAGGATCAGATCTGACCGGTCGATGGTCTTCACGCCCAGTGCCTTTTCAATATTAAGGATCTGAGAACCGGTGAGTTCATCATCAAATATCACGAGGTTGATCTCATGACGGGTGATGTATTCCCTGATCTCTTCCAGTTTACCCTTGCCTACAAAAGTTTTGCTATCAGGATGGCTAAGCTTCTGCATGAATTTGCGGTGGGTGACCGCCCCGGCTGTTTCCGCCAGAAAAGCCAGCTCTTCAAGGTACTCTTTTACCTGCTGCTCATTTTGGTCTTTCTGTACAACGCCAACAAGTACTGCCTTTTCGTCTGTAAGTATCTGTGATTTTTCTATCAATGAGATTTGATTAAGTGGTCAAAAATACTATAAAAAAAGCGGGCCATTAAGCCCGCTTCTGAATATGTTGACCGGTTTTATTAAAGTCCGCTGATAGTGAGTCCGATGCTATAAGGGCGTACCTGCGGCCCCTGGTTATCCTTGATAAGTGTGGTGACCTGGTAAGCACCATGCAATGTAAGATTGCCATATCCAACGCGCGCCATCGCGGATAGACGTGTAGTATTGAAATAACGCTTGGTACTTTCCTTGACAGTATATTGGTTAATGGAGCTGCCCGATTTTGTCTGCAGGTTCTTGCCCTTGGTATGGGCATTGAGCATGGTTCCTATCTTGGCTCCCATCGCAAATTTCCAACTGCGATTGCTATTCTCAGGGTTGGCAACAAAACGAAGCTCCACGGGGAGCTCTGCCCACACATTGGCCAGCTTGTATTTTTTGAAATGATTGGTATCGGCAACATTCCTGAACTCCATCGTTGGCGTAGTACCCGCGATTTTTACTTCCATCTTGTCAAAAAAGATATTGCTGCTTCCTATTCCCGCACCCAATCCAACACTGAAACGGGGATCCGTCTTGAAAGGAAAATCAAGCATGAAATAAACATTCAGGTGGCGACCAATTCCTGTTGTTACAATAGAATCCGGTTTATTGGCCCAGCCATCATAACCTACCTGGATCATAAAATGATCATTGGCCCGGCCGGCAAGGTTCACTTTACTCCAGTCTTTTTTTGATTTCTTACCGGTGGAATCTGTCTGCGCAAAAGCTCCCAGGCTACATACCAATGCCATGAGGGCAACAAAAAATTTTCTCATATTAGTTGATAAAGAACAAATCTAGAGGTCCCGCCTCATTGCTGTAGCCGGGCTCCTGTTAATGTTAATAAAAATCACCACCCGCGGCGGCGACCGCAAAAATAGGGTCTTTTATGTTCTAGGGAACAAGAATTAGAAGGGCTATACCAGGGGGATGACCTTCTTTTCATGGAAACTCTCCATTGCAGCATCAATCACCCGCATGGTTCTTATTGCTTCAGATGCTGGTACCGGGTTAGCGTCTCCTTCTACCAGGCACTTATATACATCATCGTAAAAACCCATATAGTTACCGGGCTCTGAGCGGGTTTGTTTTTTGATCTCCTCTCCCTGGTAGGTTGTATGGATATATCCGTCGGGTTCCTTAGTTGCCGGGCACCAGGCACTAATAGTTGGTATTGCTCCTTCCAGTAGTTTCTGCTCCTGCTGGTCTGATCTTTCCTGTAAAAATGTGCCGTCCATTCCATGCAGCACAAAGGCTGGAGTTGTTACACGGGCAACTACGGTTCCCTTTAGGCGAACACGCATCCGGGGATAATACAACAACACTTCAAAATAATCATTCGCACCAACGCCTTCCCTGGTAATCATCAGGTCTGCAAACACCGATTGCGGCCATCCGAATAACTGAAGGCTCTGGTCAATAAGGTGCGCTCCCAGATCATGCAGTGTTCCCGCACCAGGCAACGATCCCTCTTTATGTTCCTTTCCACTGCTTACTGTCCGGTAGCGATCATAACGAAATTCCACTTCGCGGAGATCTCCCAGCATTTTATCGTCCACCACCTTTTTGAGGGCCCTGAAATCACCATCATAACGCCGGTTCTGGTAAACAATTAGCATACGATTTGTTTCCGATGCAATTGCCTCAAGGGCCTCAGCCTCGCTGGCAGTTACCGTGAATGGCTTCTCTACTACCACATGCTTTCCTGCCTGCAATGCTGCTTTAACCATTTCATAATGGGTCTGCACAGGGGTATTTATCACAATCAGTTCAATACTTGTATCGGCCAGCAGCTCCTCAAAGGAGCGGTAGCATTTGGAAACAGGATATCGTTCGCGCGATTCATTCTTGCTTCGCTCAACGATAGCCGTTAATTCGAAGCCGGGATGACTGTCAATAAAGGGGGCATGAAATAATTTGCCGCTCATGCCATAGGAGCAGAGGCCGGTTTTGATGGTTCTCATGTAAAGATGATATTCCCAAATATACCAATTGTGCGTACTACCATTGCAGGCAAAGGATCATTGTCCCCATTTATTACGGGGGTTGCCCCTGTAAGGGGAGATTTTTTTTCGCAGCGCTACCAAAGCATCTGCGAAGGCAAGTGCCCGTTCTGCAGTAGTGAAACGGAATGTGCCAACATTTATGAAAGATTTTAAAGTGATCTTTCCATCCGCATCGGTCTCCATCATTTCATGTGGACCATCGAGAAAGAGTTCCACTTCCTTATCCATTGGCTTGATGCCATAAAGTAGATGATTGCCTGCACTGTCGGTTGTATATGAACGAAGGGTTAGTAAGGATATGGAATCTTTCTCTTTCCCCGATTTGTCAAACCATAACCTTAAAGTACCGGTTTTGGACAACCGAAGGTCGTGGATCCCTTTTCCATTGTATTGGGCAGTATCCTTCCCAAAAAGTTCTGCTTTTAGTGAGGCTAGTATTTCGTCATCCTGTGGTTGCCGGCCAGCTTGTGACTGCTGGCCGCGCAGCACAGGTAAGTAACCAACTATAAAAAGAAAGAATAAGATTGATCGCATGTTCTGAAAACGAAAACCAGGTATATTATCGTATAGCTGTGCATAAATGCCCAGGGAGTTAGTTCCGGCCATCCAACACCAGCACCCAATCCTGCCCATAGCCCCCTGTTGGCGGATCAAATCGGAGCGGAAGCTGCTTGCCAAAGCTGCCGATGGGCCTGCTTTCGCCATTGCGTGGATCATACCAGCTTGCCTTCAATTGAGTGGCGTTGAGTTTGCCTGCATTCACAGTAAAAGACTTTCCTGCAGCTGTATAGATCAAGGCATAATCCTTTCCCCTGGTTGCTTGAATTCTTTCCGACGGTGGGGTAGGCGGTTCCAAAAGAATTGATTGGTCGGGTACCCTGTCGCTAATGGAGAATGACTCCATAAGCTTGCGAACATATTTCATCTGGTTAGCACCGGGAAGTTCAAGTGCCTCCTTCCAGAAAAAATGCGGTCCATTTATACCCTCTGTTTTTTCTGAGTAGAATTGCCATACTCCATGGCATCCATAGGTATGTCCGTGTGATCCGGCAAACAAATCTATCCACGCAGCTTTACGAACATCATATGCATTTGAAGTGCCCAGATCTTTAGCGTTGAAACAAACGGGATGATCTTCATATATAGGCTCGCCATCCATGACCGGTTTATCAGGTACCATATCATACACTTTGCGGATCATTTCATAGCTGGCAATATCGCGGCAATGCCCGATCTGGAACATATGGAAACTTATCCAGTCATCTTTGGCAAACCAGGTAGCCGACCCCAGAGCACTTGGTTGCGGATGAAAGGTAAGCAACGGCTTTTGGGCATCGCCTATACCTTCTATTACTGCCCTTGCCATACTGCGCCATACCGCCATATCTGATTCATTCCTGGGATTTCGATCACCTCCCATAACCCAAATAATATTCTTCTTGTCGCGATAGCGTTTACCGATCCATTTTCCATAGATGGCAGCCTTCTCTTCTGTAAAAATTTCCGGTCCCTTGCCCCAGCTGTCTTTGAATAGCTTGTCTCCCCAGGTGGGTAGCAATGCCACCGTTAATCCATAGGATGCCGCTTTGTCTATTATATAGTCAACATGCTTGAAATAGGCTTCATTTGGTTGGGCCGCATCTTCATTATGAAGTGGAAGATCACCGTATGCGTTAGGTACCCTTAGCCCATCCAACTCGGCTAAGGCCACTGCCTGTATAACGGTGAAGCCTTGTTCGGCACGGCGTTTCAGGTATTGATCTGCTTCTTCGCGGTTAAGGCGGTGGAAGAGTTCCCAGGCTGTATCACCCAACCAGAAAAAGGGTTTGCCATCTTTAAGCAGATAGCGCTTGTTTTCACTGATAGCAAACTGGCCTAATGATGCCTGAAGTATTAACAGCATTAAAAACGAAAGCAGGAACTTCTTCATGATCTGCACATTTTGCTATTTTCAAACCCGCTCCAGGATAACGGCATAGCCCTGTCCCAGTCCTATACACATGGTTGCGAGGGCATATCTTTTCTGCTGTTTTTTCAGCTCCAGCGCCGCTGTATGGATTATTCTCGTTCCACTCATTCCCAAAGGGTGTCCTAGCGCAATTGCCCCGCCGTTGATATTGATTCGGGCATCGTCATCTGCCATCCCCAACTCACGTATGCAGGCTATACTCTGTGCAGCAAAGGCTTCATTGAGTTCTATAACATCCATATCACTTAACTGAAGGCCCGCTTTTTCCAGTGCTTTCCTGGTAGCACCTACCGGACCGATTCCCATGATCCTGGGTTCTACACCCACCACTGCTGAACTAACTATGCGAGCTAAAGGTGCCAGTCCATATTCTTTCACCGATTTATCTGAAGCAATATACATGGCCGCGGCTCCGTCATTCAGTCCCGATGAATTTCCTGCGGTAACTGTACCATCTTTTTTGAATGCAGGCTTAAGAGTAGCAAGCACCTCTTCTGTTGTATCTGGTCTGAGGAACTCATCTTTGTCAACCACCAGCGTACTGCCTTTTCTCTGAGCGATCTCAATAGGGGCGATCTCTTCTGCAAACCGTCCGGAAGCCTGTGCTGTCGCAGCTTTCTGCTGCGAAAGGAAGGCGAAACGGTCCTGGTCTTGTCTGCTGATTTTATATATCTCTGCCAGGTTCTCGGCGGTTAATCCCATAGGGTCGATACCATATAACCTTTCCATCTCGGGGTTTACAAAACGCCACCCGAAACTGGAATCATACATTTTTGCATCACTGCCAAATGGCTGGGATGTCTTGGAAATAACCCATGGACTTCTTGTCATATGCTCCATACCACCTGCTATAAACAGATCGCCATCTCCAGCCCTGATTGCCCTTGCTGCCTGCACCACTGCGCTCATGCCCGAAGCACAAAGGCGGTTAACAGTTTCTCCCGGAACAGTATAGGGGATGCCGGCAAGCAGTAATGCCATCCGTGCCACATTACGGTTATCTTCTCCCGCCTGGTTATGACAACCAAGAATAACATCATCTATTGCGCTCATAGGGATGGCGGGATTTCTCACGGTAAGCTTCCTTAAGATGGTTGCGGCCAGGTCGTCGGCCCTTATACCGGCAAGGCTCCCCTTAAAACTGCCAATGGGTGATCTTACCCCGTCAATGATATAGGCTTCTTTTTCCATTTTTTCTGATTAGGGCTTCAAAGGTGCAGCTTTCCGGGCAATGCATAACTTCCAGCCGGGGATAGAGTAGAGGCTTTTGGTTTTTAACGGTTCCAGACCGGCATCTGATTGCCAGTCGGTTATTTCCGCTACCGTCCACGCACCCGAGGAACTGGTCATAGAAAAATATAATGCCGATGTTGCAGTGAGCATATCTGTCTTTGCCAGCTGGCCTTCCGGGATGAACTCCCCGATAACAAAGATTCCTCCCGGCTTTAATGCTGCTGCTACTTTTTTTGTAAGCCGCCGGTTTTCTTCCGCATTGAAATGATGCGCAAGATTATTGGCCATAACAAGATCATATACCCCTGTTCCGAGATCTTCCTCCAGGGCATTACCTGCCTTGTAATGGATGCGGGAACCATCGTGATATTGAATTCCAATTTCACGGGCAGCCTGCACGGCATCAGGTAATTCGAAAATTGTTGCTTCCAGTTGAGGATATTTCTTACAAAGCTCTATAGCATATGCTCCATGCGCCCCACCAATATCAAGCATGCTTCGGGCATCTTCAGGCAAAGGGAGCTTTTTTGCCGTTTCCAGGGCAAGCGTATAGGACAGGTCGCGCATTGCGCCCTGGTAATCGGCCCATTCCTGCTCCGTAAGATTTGAATGAATTTCAATGGTCTTCCCCTCCCTGATATAATCTTCCAGGCCAGCCATCCAGTTCCATTCTTTTTGCTGGAATCTAAGTTTAGCCAGCAGGTTGGTGGGAGAATCAGGCAGCAGCCATTTGTAATACCCACGACGTAATTGATAGGTATTATTCCTGTAACGCACATAATCCATACTCACCAGGCATTGCAGCAATTTTTTAGTTGCCGCTTCATTAGTATCTGTTTTTTCGGCAAGTTCCTTTGCTGTGTTTCCTGTTTTTCCCATCGCTTCAAACAAACCTGTGTTAGCGGCAGCCATAATTACACGGGCAGCATTAAACGCTACCTGTGTATCAATTAAAGGACGGGGTACCAGGTTGAAAAGCATACCGATTGCTTCCAGCAGGTTCTGCGCTTTGAGCTTGAATTTCATGATGGTGTTCCAGCCCTTAATTTAAGCATTTGCGAAACATTTGTTAATCACTAGATCAGCACCCAACCCTTTTTTCTCCACCCGGGGTATTACCTCTATCAAACCTGAACCTTAAAAATTTAAAAAATGAAAAAGTTATTTCAGTTAAACCTTGTTCTATTCTCTTTTATGTTTCTTTTCCTTGCGGCATGTAGTAAGCAGGATGTAGTTAAACCAATGCCAGGTGGAGGAAATGGTGGCAATGGCGGTGGTAATCAAAAAACAACCATTCGTTTCCAGGTTGCATCGCTGCCAGGTGAAGTATCCACGGTAAATGGATTATATGCTGTTATCAGCATGGTTAATGGCCAGCAGCAACCGGTTTGGACGGCTAAAAAAATCGCCCTCCCTCACAATGGTGCTTATCTCACCGATTCTATCATTGTGGAAGCCGGTAACTACCGTGTTACCAGTGTAATGATCATGAATGCAGCCGAAAAAGTGTTGTTTGTTAGTCCTATGGCCAATTCACACAAAGCCAATGAAGTAAGCAAGCCGCTTCCTTTTGGTTTCCAGGCAGTGAAAAATAGCCGGACTGATATTTCACTTGAACTTTCTAAGGTTAATCCAACCGACCAGCCGGCAATGTTCGGTTATCCCGAAGGATCTTTCAATCCGGGTAATGTTCCGGTTGATCCTTTCATGAAGATCATCGTTCATCCCCTGATAAAGATCGGTGATGTGGTTTATGACAGCATACCAGTTTCTTACCGGCTGATGACCTGGGATGCTAACGGTGGTGGAACTGTTGTTCACGGAACATTCAATCCAGGCAAAAACGAATTGACCTTGTTACGTTCAGCCATCCGTTTCCAGATTGCAATTAGCAAATGGGGTACCCGCGATGAACTCACGCTTGAAAAAGCTGATGTACAGGAAGGTACTGTTTATACCATGGGCGGAAGCAGGGAGGCTAAAAAACTCCGCGCTGAGTATATTTACCAATATGATAATGGCAACTTCAAACCTATCAGCAAAGCCGCCTATGAGTATGCCTCTGATGGCAGGATCTCTCAAATAATTCATTATCGCAAAAAAGCAGATAACAGTACTTATGTTGATATGACAGATAAGTTTGAATACAACGGACTCACTAAACCAGCCCGTATCATTCGATACAACGAAAGCAACTCAATAATAGCAGAGAATATGTTTTCGTATGATGCGGAAGGCCGGGTAATAACCATGAAGAAAAAAGAAGCGGGTGTTGAAACCAATGCGCATGTACAATACAGCCCACAGCCCGGTGGAACAGGTATTACCGGTAACTATGATGTGATGGCCAGTTATGATTACAGCAACAGTCCCATTGATATGACATACACCATGCGATTTATTGGTGGCAATAATATAAGTGATGCTGCTACTACGTCTAATCATAGCAGTGAAGTGGGTAGTTACCAGTATGATTTCAATATCAATCCGTTCGTTCATATCAACATGCCTGATATCATGTTGCCGGCGAGGTCAAGGCATAATGCAACAGTTGAGGTGAAGTCTTACCATGGTAGTTACCCTGAGTTCGTAGCCTATGACTTTCAATATAAGTATGACGCTGATGGGTACCCGATCGAGCTGGTGAAAAGCTATAAATCCTATTTAACCGGAATATTTGCTTTTAAAACGAAGACGGTTTATAGCTATTGATGGTTAGGTTGAATGATGAAAGGGTTCCGGATTTCCGGAACCCTTTTCTATTTGCAATCCGTCCTTATTTAATATATCGGCTGATATTTTTAAAACTACGCTGGAAGGAATCATTCGCAATATCAACGCCTCGTTTCACTCCTTCATCAAATACTTGCTCCATTCTGTCTGCTATCTTCTCATCCATTTTTTCAAGGTTGGCTCCTATTTCCTCTCTTACGGCGAGTAGCCCACTGCCAATGGCGATTGCAAAGAGTGGATTAAGGTCATGCCATGGCACCACAGGATCCTGAATTTCTTCCGGTTGAGGAAACCATGGATCAATGGTTGGAATGAGTTCGGGAAGTGGATAACGGATGATATCAAGAATGAACTGTATTTTACGGCAATGACTTGCTCTTTTGCCCAGCACATCAGTAGCATGTGTACCGATGGCATAGATAAGGGAGGCATGTATTTTTTCAAAGCGCAGGTTTGGTTCCATCATTGTTGCTTCCAACACGCGGTGGTTATAAACAAGGTCCCAGATTGTCCGCTTGCGGAAACATGCATGGTTAGTTTTCCTTGCGATCCATACACCAATATTGATATAGTAATGTTTGATCTGGTCGAAGTGCGCCTGCCCTGCTGCAGTGGCCAGAAATCCAAGTCCCTTAATTTCTGAATCCGGAATGCCAAGTTCACCAACCAGGTTAACATTCACGAAATGGTGCCAGGTGGCATCAGTTACCACCCTGCCGATATCCGAACGGTGACCATCATACGCAGATATCGCTCCAAACCGTTGGGCATTAGTGGCGGTTTTACTTCCTCCCGCATTGCTGCCTGCAAGTACCGTTGAAAATGCTATCACTTCCGGACGTATACCCATTGGGTATTCGGGGCTGCCATCTAAATATGTTTGGGAAATATCCGATGGTTCGATGCATTCGCCTTCATGCGGATGATCGGGCAATACCATTATTCTTCCATTGGGACTGCAGAGAAGTGGATGTGGATAGGTCTCCTTCCAGAATGCACCCCATCTGCTTGAATAAAGTTTTGGCTGAATGGGTTGCGGAACATCATCCGATTGGTCGTCAAATTGGGAGCCGGCATCATGGCCCGGACGGTTGGTATCATTACGGGCAGCGTCTGACATCCCAACATTACCAGCGCTATTATTCCAGTTGCGCATAGACCGAACCCTGGTGATATTTCCACATAGTTCATTTCCCAGGCTGCCATGATCGCCGGTGGCAAATACTCCACCCCCTCCGTTCATAAACTGGCTGATAGCGATAAGTTCACTATTGGGTAAAGAGGCCCCACTATTGATTCCAAACAGAAATACTTCATCATACATGTTGCTACTAAAATGATTGGTATCATCAAACTTGAATCCCTTGATACTTCTCTTTATACCCGCCGCGCCTGCCTGAACCTGAGCGTCAGAGGCAAAGGCCGAACGATGTGCAAGCGTAAGTTCAAACCGAACATAACCCCTGCCATCATTCTGCAGAATACTGACAAAAGTGGAGAGGCCGAAATCGCCGGTTCCAAAATCAAGTCCCCCATCTGTTACCAAAAGAGCCCGCACCGTGCAAGGCCAGAACCACCATGGATATATCTTCATTGGTTCAGTTCTGAATAGTTCTTTGTTTTTCCTGATTTCGCGCAGGAGATTTTCATTTGCTGTTGACAGCAATTTGTTGTCTTCCATTTTAATTCATATTTAAGGTTTACGAAAATGCAATTGAGAAGATTGTTGCGCTAATCAGGAGTGATGTAAAAGTAAGATGAATCTGAAGCGGTATTGAGGGGCCTTTTCCCCGTTCTGGCAGGGCATTTTAAAGGGGTTGCCATTGTAGGTATTACGATAGCAGAATTACCAGATGATTGCAGTTTTCTGCAGAATGAATTTTATTGAGGGATATAGTTAAGTAGTATTACACCGCTTTTAAAAGTCCGCGTACTAACAAGTTGGAAAGTGAGAGTTTGGTTTATATTTTCAAAAAGGGCTGTTCCTTTTGCTATTGCAACCGGATCGATCATGATCTGTAATTCATCGATAAGCCCGGCTTCCGAAAATTGCGAAACGATGCTTCCGCTTCCCAGTATGGTCATGTCATTTCCGGGTTTCTCTTTCAGCTTTTTTGTTTCATTGATTATATCATCGCTGATAATACTTGTATTATTCCAGTTGGCCTGTTTGAGTGTGCGTGAATAAACGATCTTTTCTGAATTATTCATTCCTGCTGCAACTCCAGGCATCATCTCCAAAGCCATTGGACTGGGCCAGAAGCCCGACATCATTTCATAAGTAACCCTTCCAAAAAGAAGTATGCTGCCCGAATTTGCGCCTTCTTCGGAGAACTTCATTTCTTCTTCTCCGTGTTTATGCCAGCTGATATCCTCATTGAGGCCTTTGTAATAACCGTTGAGGCTGGTAAAGACAAATGCTGATATTTTTCTCATGATTGCAAACTTATTTAAAGTGAGCTGGTACACATATTGATAAACCCATTTGATCTCTTATTACAAAATCAAAATTTAACCCATGAAAAAATTCATGTTGGCCTGCGCCGTTTTATCGGCACAGATAGGCTTCTCACAGAACATTGTGAAGGAGCACTACACCGTTAGTGGTGGCCTGCTGGGCGCAGCCAATTTCGCGAAACTCCGTGTATCGGATAACGACAATCTTGACTATAACTCAAAATTTGGCTGGGGCGCCGGTGCCTGGCTGAACATCCCACTGGGTAAAGTAGTGTCTTTTGAGCCACAGTTCATGTACAATAGCCTCAAGTTCGAAACTGATGCAGGTGCTGCTTTTCTGAAAGATACTAAAGTGAGTTATTTCTCAGTTCCCGTATTATTGAAGTTTCATTTGGGCGATAAATTTGCCCTCACTGCCGGACCACAATTCGATTTCGTGTCCTCGGTAGATGATGATAACAACCGTTATACCAAAGACAGTCTTGAAAAGTCGGGGATTGCCCTCAACGTAGGTGCTGAATTATTTCCCCATGGTAGGGTTACACCATTTGCCCGTTATATACATGGATTGAAAAATATTGATAACAGGGGAAATGCAAATCCAGGTGGTGAATACTTCAACCAGAACATACAGGTTGGACTCAAACTCAAACTATTTGGTAAACTCATTCCGGCAGATTCTGATGGCGATGGTGTTATCGACAAGAATGATGAATGTCCAAGTGTTGCCGGATTAGAGCGTTACAAAGGATGCCCCATTCCTGATACCGATAAAGATGGTATCAATGATGAAGAAGACAAATGCCCTACAGAAGCTGGTTTGCCTAAATATGGTGGTTGCCCCATTCCTGACACTGATAAGGATGGTGTGAATGACGAAGAGGACAAATGTATAGATGTGCCCGGTATTGCTAAATACAATGGCTGTCCAATTCCTGATACTGACAAGGACGGTGTGAATGATGAAGAAGATAAGTGTCCTAATGAGGCTGGATTAGTTCGTTACCAGGGATGCCCTCCACCTGACCGCGATAATGATGGCGTGAATGATGATGAAGATCGTTGCCCAGACCTCGCAGGTCCTGCGGAAAACGGAGGTTGCCCAACACTTGAAGCTTCTAAATTCAATGCCAATGCTGTTCAGTTTGTAACCGGAAGTGCTAATCTTACAGCTACAGGTCGTAAGGAACTGGATAAGGCTGCAAGGATTCTGAATGAACAATATCCGCAACTGAAAGTGCAGATAGCAGGTCATACAGATAATACAGGTAAGGCTGAATCAAACCAGGCGCTCAGTGAAAAACGTGCGGCTGCTGTTAAAGCATACCTTGTGAAGAAAGGAATTGCAAATGATAGGTTAACGACCATCGGCTATGGCCAGGATCAGCCCGTGGCAGATAATGGAACAGCTGCTGGTAGAACACAAAACCGCAGAGTAGAGTTCAAAGTAAGTCAGTAAGACTTAGTAATTTGAACAAAATAGAAAAGGGGTTACGATTAAACGTAACCCCTTTTTTTTGTGGGCCCTGCCGGGCTCGAACCAGCGACCCTCTGATTATGAGTCAGATGCTCTAACCGACTGAGCTAAGGGCCCTTCCTCCGAGGAGGTGCCTAAGCTTTCGCTAAGGCGGGGTGCAAAAATATAAAAACATGCCCTAAACTGAGCAGCTGGTAAAAAAATAATCATTCTTGAACATTATCGGTAATTTTCCAGCTCAATCCATTTATTTACAGATTGCTCATGATTGCTCCTGGCCGTATACAATATTTGCAGGAACGCATCGCGCGTTTTGATGACCAGGCGGCCTATCGCGAGCTCTTTACAGTATTCTATCCCCCTCTCACCCAGTTCGCTTTCGGCTTTACCCGCTCCAAACAATCAGCAGAGGAAATCGTATCTGATGTCTTTATCATTATCTGGGAGAAAAGGAAAAGACTTGAAAATATCAGTAGCCTTAAGCTCTACCTGTATACTGCCACTCGTAATACTGCCTATAATTTCCTTTCAAGGCAGAACAAAGTGCTGTTGACAGACCTTAGCGAAATACCCGTAGACCTGAAATCGGTTCACCTTGATCCGGAACGCATGCTTATAACCGCCGAAATGAAGAAAATGGTACAGGAGGCTATCCTGAAGCTACCGCCTCGTTGCCGCCTGATCTTTAAACTGGTGAAAGAAGATGAGCTCAAATACCGTGAAGTGGCCGAATTACTCAAGCTTTCGGTCAAAACCGTGGAAACTCAGATGTCCATTGCCCTGAAAAGGATAGGTGAAGCGGTGCGCTTTGATATCCGGAAGGCTGTTCCTGCCCCACAGAGAGGCAAATAAAAATATTTTTAAGAATTCTTTAAGGGTATGAGGTATGAATCGGTGTCTTACTAACCTCAACAACTAACCAGCATGATTACAGACCGGCTCTGGGAGCTAGTGGCCAAAAAATTATCGGGAGAGAGCTCCGTTCAGGAGGCTGCCGAGCTGGAAGAGCTGTTGAGGCAACACCCCGATTACCATTATCCCCTTCAGACCATCGCTGATATATGGTTCCAGCAGGGTGGAGCCAATCCCGCCGATGCTGACGCTGCCTATGAAAGACACTTGGAGCGCATGCGGTTAGCAGGGGTTGATCCGGGAGAAACAGAACCCAATGACCTCACATTGCCAGATTATACCCCTTCTTTATTTCAACGGAACAGGATCTGGGTGGGCGCATTTGCATTTGCCATTATGGCTGCATTGCTTTATTTTCTAATAACAGGCAACGCAAGCAGCCAAAAAGAGCTTGCGGTTGTCAATAGTGAGATATCTACACGCAATGGCTCCCGGTCAAAACTGATGCTTCCGGATGGAACACAGGTCTGGCTTAATTCGGGCTCAAGGATTACCTACGGTAAAGACTTTGGAAAACAAACAAGAGAAATAAACCTGACCGGCGAAGCATATTTCGACGTGGTAAAAGATGTTGATAAACCATTCCTCATACATGCACATAATATTGACATCAAGGTGCTGGGTACCGCTTTCAATGTGAAGTCCTATCCTGGTGAAAAATCTACTGAAACCAGCCTTATCAGGGGAAGTATTGAAGTAAGTATTAAAAGCAGGCCCACCGAAAAGATCATACTGAAACCCCGTGAGAAACTGGTGGTAATAGATGAAGAATCATCCGGTTCACGCAAACTTACACCAACGGCTGTTTCCCGCAGAAAAGCCCCTAAAGTAGCAATAGGAGAAATCCGGTATGCCGAAATGGATAGTGCAGTGATAGAAACTTCATGGGTAGAAAACCGGTTGATCTTCGAGAATGAATCACTCCGGGATATTGCCCGCAGTATGGAACGGTGGTATAATGTGCAGATTGTATTCAGGGATGAAGAAGTGGCTGATTGGAGGTTTAAGGCAGATTTTACCAAAGAATCGCTGGAAGAAGCCCTCAGGGCACTATCCATCGCTACAAAATTCAGATATAGGATCAATAACGATACAGTAACGATTTCAAAATAAAACCAACGAACGACTAAAAAACGACTGCCATGATCAACAACTCCACTTAATAAAATGGCGGGAAATGCGCCAACATTCCCCGCCGGGAAAACAAGGACATACTCAACCCTTGAAAAAGTTGATGAACCATTTAGTTAACCCTAATTGCTCAAAATATGAAAAAATTCGCTGATGGGGATGCCTGTCTATTAGCTCCCTTTTTGCTAAAGTTTGCCAGAATTATGAAGCTAACCGCACTCTTTATGCTTTTTTGCGCCCTGCAGGTGTCTGCAGGTGGATATTCCCAAACCAGGATCAGCCTGAAACTGGAAGGAGTGAACCTTAAAAAAGCACTTTCAGTAATTGAAAAAAAATCCAGCTACAGGTTCCTGTATAACCAGGCACTTCTCAATGAGGATGCCCGTGTTGCCATCAGCGCCGAGAATGAAGAGGTTGTTTCAGTTCTCGATAAATTGCTGAATAATACACCCCTTGGTTATGAGATCCTTGACAATTTCCTGGTGGTACTTAAGTACCGGGGAATGAATTTTCAGCAGACCCGTGTTACCGGCCGCATCACCGATATTAACGGAGCTCCGGTTCCGCTGGCCTCAATTAAAATAAAGGGAAGCACCGCCGGCACCTCCGCCGATAATGAGGGAAATTTCGCCATCACCGTTCCCGAGAATGCCACACTGGTAATCTCTTCCATCGGTTTTGACGACCAGGAAATAGTTGTGGGTGATAAAACAATCATCAATGTTGTTCTCCAGCCTTCTACGAAACTGCAGGATGAAGTAGTGGTGATTGGTTATGGTACAGCGCAGAAGCGCGATCTTACCGGATCTGTTGCTAAAGTTAAGGGTGATGAACTGGCTTCCCAGCCTAACACCAACCCGCTTGCTTCCATGCAGGCTAAGGTAGCCGGACTATCAATCGTGAACAATGCCATTCCGGGTTCAACTCCCGATGTAAGGATCAGGGGTACAATCAGTATCGGTACCGTTCGTCCTGTTTATATTATCGATGGTATTTTCAGTGATAACATGGACTTTGTAAATCCAAATGAGATCGAAAGCATCGAAGTATTAAAAGATCCATCCTCCCTCGCAGTATTTGGTATCAGGGGTGCAGCAGGTGCTATCCTGGTTACTACCAAAAGGGCTAAGGCCGGGCAGGTTAATGTAAACTTTAGTTCTGTTTACGGTGTTAAAACACTTGTTGATAAGATAGAACTCGCAAATGGCGATGAATATCGCCAGCTGGCAACCTTTGAGGCCAATAACCGCGTTCAGGATAATAGCAATGATAATTCTTACCTGAGCTTTATTGATAATATTGGCGGACCAGGCCTGTCGGCTTATACAGGTAATACCGACTGGATTGATGCCGTAACACGCAATGCCAAATTCACTACCAATAATATAAGTGTAGATGGAAGCTCAGAGAAAAACCGTTTCCACATGGGGGTTGGTTATACATATGATGAAGGCCTCGTGAAACATGTTAAATATGACAGGATAAACATCAACATCAATGATGAATATAAGATCAACAAGATCTTTAAGGTTGGTTTCAATTTCATTGGTGCAAAAGAAAACCTGCCATACAACAGTGGTGCGCTTGAAAATGCAAGAAGGGCGCTTCCTATCATTGATTCAAAAACAAGACAGTTCAATACAAGGAATCCTTATTTCCCTGATGATTCATCCACGTATAACCTGTACTCTAATACACCTATCATCCAGAATTCAGAAGCTAATCCCCTTGCCGTTCTGGAGAATGAGTATGATAAGAGAAGTGATACCCGTTTCCGCTATGTGGGAAGTGCATTTGTAGATATCAATATCACCAAAGACCTGAACTTCCGCAGCACCTGGTATGCAAATATCAGTAATCGCGATGAGCGTGTATATACGCCCTTATATGATGTATACGATCCTACAAGACCAGAAGGAGAGCAGGTGATCGCAAAAAATAACCTTACAGCTGTTGCTCAGTATCAGGATAATACCAAGTCATTCCAGCAGGATTATATTGGTACCTATAAGAAACGTTTTGGAGATCATTCATTAACAGCTACCGCAGGCTTCACTACTTTTTATAATAAATATCAGTCCATCACCGGAAATATCAGCCAGGAAACAGGTGGTACGCCTATTCCAAATGACGAACGTTTCTGGTATATTCAAACTGGTTTCGGTAATATCGGAAGAGCTACTTCAAGATCGGCACAAAATGAGTATTCAACCGTATCCGGACTTGCCCGTGTGCTCTATAATTTCCAGAATAAGTATTATCTCAATGCAAGTTTCCGCAGAGATGGATCAAGTCAGATCAACCGCGATTACAATAAGAAGTTCCAGAATTTCTGGGCAGTAGGTGCGGCATGGGAAGTTACCCGTGAGAACTTTATGGATGGTCAGGACTTTTTTGATTACCTCAAGCTGAAGGGATCGATTGGAGAATTGGGAAATTTTAACTCAGACAGAGCTTATCCTGCTTACCCAACTACTTCTACAGGATCTTCAGCAGTATTCGGAACAACATTGGAGCCGGTATGGACAGAAGATTTCCTGGTTGATCCAAACCTGCAGTGGGAAACAGTAATGTCATCAGAAGTTGGAATTGAAGCAGACTTCCTTGACAGGCGCTTTCATTTTGAAGCCAATTACTATTATAAGAAAACAGAGGATCTTCTTGTATCTCTTCGTTATCCGGGTATCCTTCCAACCCTTACCAATGGTGGTACCATTGAGAATAAAGGTTTTGAATTCATCGCAGGATGGAACCAGAAACTCAGCAATGATATGACCCTTTCCCTTTCCGGAAACCTGACTACATATAAGAACAAGGTTTTGGAAATGGAAACTAAATTCAGAACATTATCTAGTAGTGAGCAAACTGCCAGCCAGGTGGAAGCAGGCTACCCAATGGGTTATTTCTATGGATTGGTGGTGGAAGGTGTTTACCAGTCTTATAGGGACATCCTTCTTTCTCCTGATAATACGATCAATGGTGGAAATGCACGTCCGGGCGATTTGAAATATGCCGACCTTAATGGTGATGGTGTTATCACTGATGAAGATCGTACCAATATTGGTAATCCAACTCCTGATTTCACCTATGGTGCAAATGCCAACCTGAAGTATAAGAACTTCGATCTTGGTGTGGATGTTGCTGGTGTTTATGGTAATGAGATCTACAGGGTTTGGGGCACATCTGAGCAGAAAAACTCAGTTTACAACTACCCTAAGAACTACCTCGAAGGTTGGACTGCTCCAGGTTCATCCAACTTCATTCCTATTGTAAATGCTGCGCACCTCATAAACAGGGCACCATCAACATATGGAGTAGAAGACGGAAGTTATTTCAGGATAAGGAATGTAACACTGGGATATAATTTCAGCCAGTTTAAGAATTTAAATATTATAAAGAACCTGCGGATTTACGGTAGTGTTCAGAACCTGAAAACATGGAAGAACAACCTTGGATATTCACCTGAATTTTCAGGCGATGCAACATTCTGGGGTGTTGACTTCGGAGGTGCAGGAAGTGCGCTCCCAAGAATAGTTAGTGTTGGTTTGAATGCGAATTTTTAATTACAATTTTCACAAAAAAGGAAGCAACCATGATAAAGAGTAAACATATAGTACCGCTGGTGCTGATAGTCGTGATCTCTGCAGTAACAGGATGTGAAAAATTCCTGGACAGGAAGCCTCTGCAGGCAACCATCGAAGATATTCCGGGTGCCCTGGATGGCCAGGCAAAAGGTCTTTATGGCGCCATCAGGAATTCTGCAAATGATCCATTCATTGGAGATGGATTTCAGAATATCCCCTGGATAGCGATGAACGGATTCCGTTCTGATGACGGTGAAGTAGTGGCCGATCCGGGTGCATCTGCATGGAACCAGACCTATGACAGATTTCAGTATACCAAAGATGATTGGGGTGCAGGCCTGTACTGGGATAAGCACTATGTTATGATCGGTCAGTGCAATAGTGTCCTGTATACTGCCGAGTCAGGAAATTTTACCGATGAAAGATCTATGGTTAACAGGGCCGAAGCGAGGTTTTTCCGCGCCTACACCTATTTTGACCTGGTACGTACTTTCGGAGATGTTCCCATTATTGATTTTATCATCACTAAACCAACTGATGGTGAAGTGGAGAAATCCAATGCTGATGCAGTATGGCAGTTCATTGATGAAGACCTTGCTTTTGCCGAAATGCATCTTCCTCTCGTATGGGAAGAGAAATATGCGGGAAGGCTAACCTCAGGAGCTGCGAAATCGCTCCGGGCTAAAGCGCTGATGTATAAAGAAAGATGGGGTGAGGCGCTTGGTCTTCTTACACAGGTAATTAATTCTGAGAGCGCTGCTGGATATGGGTTACTCGATGATTACTGGAGGGTTTTCAAAGAAGAGGGTGAACTTGGGCCAGAATCTGTATTCGAGATCCAGGCCTCCAAGCAGGCTGGCGATGGTAATATATATTGGAGCCGTCTCGGACAGTCACAAGGTGTTAGGGGTTCGGGAACATGGGACCTTGGCTGGGGTTGGAATACGCCTACACAAGATCTCGTAGATTCCTATGATGATGGCGACAAGCGTAAGGCTGCAACCATTCTTTACTCCAACCAATCAGATGGCGGACCGAGCACTGGAGGATATGGACTTACCCTCCCTAATTTAACCAATGCCCTGTACTGGAATAAAAAAGTATACAACAATTTCGAACGCTATCTCGATGCGGGATTAGGTACCCCTAATAATGAAGCACAGAATACCTGGATCAACCATCGTGTGATCCGTTATGCCGACGTTCTCCTATTGGCTGCTGAAGCAGCCAATGAAGATGGCAGAAGTGCTGAAGCATTACCATGGCTCAACAGGGTAAGACAAAGGGCAGGTCTGGATCCTGTTACTACTACCGACCAGGCTGCTCTGCGGGATATCATTAAGAAGGAGAGAAGAGCTGAATTTGCCATGGAATACGAAAGGTTCTTTGACCTGGTGAGATGGGGTGATGCAGTGGAAGAATTGAGCGAACTCGGTTACCAGAACAAGCACCGCTATTTCCCGATTCCTACACCTGCATTGAATGCTAATCCAAAACTGACACAGAATCCGGAGTGGTAATTTTCTTAAACCTATAAAAAGGAGTGAACATGAAATCAATAATTAAATTATACCTGTTATCACCCATACTGGTGATGCTGATGATCGGGTGCCAGAAAACAGAACGCCCTGTTCTGGGTGAATATCCTACCGATGAATCTAAACCACCTCTGCCAGCAGGGGAACTAAGATTCTTTGTTCCATTTGGTGATGACCCGCAGAAAAGATATGAAGTAAAAGATAGTATCTCAGGCGATCCCGCACAGGTACATCCTTTCAGTCTTACAGAAGGTATTAACGGCAAAGCTGTACAGGGCACTGATGCAGGAAATGCCATCAAATACATGAACGTGAATGATTTTGGTGCAGCTACCAGCTTCACCATTGCATTCTGGATGAAGAATACAGATAAAGGAAGAACTGAATTTGTTTTTTCATTGGTGGATGATAAATATGGCTGGCACCACTCCGCAATATTTCTCCTATTGGAGCATGGTGATGCAACTGCTACTACGCTCAAATTGGGGGTGATGGACCAATGGCTGGAATTCCCTGACTCCAAAAAATTTGCTAAGCCTTTGATGGATGGCAATTGGCACCATATAGCTTTTGTATATGATGAAACCACTTCCAAAATGGCTTATTATTTTGATGGGGCAATGGTGGAAGATGCACCAGCCAGTGCAACCGATGTTAAGAAAGATGGTAATCCAAGAGGAGCCGTTGACTTAACAACTATTAAGAACCTTGTACTTGCAGGTTGGAACAGGCATGCAAAACTTGCCGGACCAACTGACGATTGGATCAAGAGCTATACCGGTGCATTGGACCAGTTCAGGCTGTATAACAAAGCATTATCCGCAACTGAAATCAACGCATTGTTTGCAGGTAAACTGTAAAGAAGAAAAAGTTATTTCACACACGGAATATTTTATACAAAAGGGCTGAAAGTCTTCTTTCAGCCCTTTATTTTCCTGCCAGGGCTCAAAACAACCGTATGTTATTTTTAAGATCGGCCGTAATCCTGTTAACATCTGTCTCTCTGTTTTCCGTTTCCTGCAACAACCAACGGAAGGATACCCTGTTCGAAAACCTCCCGGTTTCGCATACCAATATTTCTTTTGAAAACAAACTCCAGGAAAATGAAAACCTGAACATCTTATACTATCTCTACTACTATAATGGTGGCGGAGTTGCTACAGGTGATATTAATAATGACGGCCTCCCTGACATTTACTTTACGGCGAATTCCAAAAGCAACAACAAGCTTTATCTCAACAAAGGTGATTTCAAATTCCAAGACATAACAGCCGCTGCAGGAGTAGCCGGAAAGGCCGATTGGGCATCAGGTGTAACCATGGTCGATATTAATGCCGATGGCTTCCTTGATATCTATGTTACAGTAAGCAGCCAGCACCATGGTCTTACCGGCAACAATGAACTCTACCTCAATAACCAGGATGGAACATTTACGGAAACTGCCGAAAAGTATGGACTCAACTTTTCGGGTATGGGTACCCAGGCAGCCTTCTTTGATTATGACCGTGATGGCGACCTTGATTGTTACCTCCTTAACCACTCCCAAAAACCAAACTCAAATATTGTAGATACAGCAGCCAGGAGAAAATACAATCCTCTCTCCGGTGATAAATTGTATCGCAACGATCTTTCAGCAGCCGGACGGTTCACAGACGTATCTGCTGAAGCGGGTATCTTTCAAAGTGCACTTGGTTATGGACTCGGTATAGCCATAGCTGACATGAACCACGATGGATGGGATGATATTTATGTAGGCAACGATTTCCACGAAAACGATTATTACTACCTGAATAATGGTAACGGCACTTTTACAGAAAGTGGTGATAAAGCCTTTCGTCACTATAGCCGCTTTAGCATGGGCAATGATATCAATGATTTCAATAATGACGGACAACCCGACCTGGTAACCGTTGATATGTTACCCCCTGATGAAAAAGTGCTCAAAACCTATGGCAGTGATGAAAATCCGGATACCTATAAATTCAAACTGACCTACCACGGCTACCAATATCAATATTCAAGGAATGCATTGCAAGTGAACAATGGAATGGGTACAAGTTTCACGGAGACCGCACTATTGAGCGGAGTAAGTGCCACTGATTGGAGCTGGGCACCACTTTTTGCAGACTTCGATAATGATGGCAATAAGGACCTCTTCATTTCCAGTGGTATCGTAAAGCGTCCTGTTGACCTCGACTATATTCGATTTGTATCAGACCTGGTTGCAAAAATGGACCTTAAGGATACGAAGAAATATGACAAAGAAGCCATTGATAAAATGCCCGACGGCGCTTCGCACCCATACTTTTATAAAGGTAGCGGTTCATTGAAATTTGATGATGTTAGTGAAGAATGGGGGACTTCTGATATCAAAGGATATTTCAATGGCGCATCCTACGCAGATCTTAATAATGATGGCAATCTGGATATGGTCATTAATAGCCTTAATTCGCGTGCCCTTGTATTGAAGAATAATGCTCCCCCAAAATACACTGCAGAACTCCATTTTAAAGGACCAGACCAGAATCGATTTGGTATAGGAACAAAAGTTTGGCTTTTCACCAGGGGAAAGATGCAATACCAGCAGCTTCATCTCTCCCGTGGCTTCCAATCATCCTGTGAACCAGTAATGCATTTTGGGATAGATAGCATTCTGACCATTGACAGTATGCTCGTGGTTTGGCCCGACCAGAAATATCAAATGGTAAAAAACATTCCTCCTAAAGGTGATCTCCAGATGGAATACCGACATGCAGGAGGAACATTCCAATACAATTTATTTTTTCCTCCGGTTCAACCGCTGCTGAATGACATAAGCAAACAGGTGAATGTAAACTGGAAGCATAAAGAGAATAATTTCTTCGACCAGAATAAACAATACCTGATTCCACACCAGCTCTCAGCAATGGGCCCGCGGCTTGCAGTGGGCGATATCAACCTGGATGGACTGGATGATATCTATGTTTGCGGTGCTTCCGGGCAATCGGGTCAACTGCTTCTGCAACAAACATCCGGAAGCTTTCGTAGTATCGATACGGCGATCTTTTCACCTGCTAAGTCAAGTGAAGAAACAGCAGCCATATTCTTTGACGCCAATAATGATAAGTACCCCGACCTATATGTGGTAAGCGGCGGTAATGAATTTAATAACGGAAGTCCCGAATTGGAAGACCGCCTTTATTTGAATGATGGAAAAGGACATTTCAAATTAGCTGCGGGTTCCATCCCTTCAATAACGCGTAACAAATCAACAGTAAGCAGCTCCGACTTTGATAAGGATGGTGACCAGGATCTTTTCGTAGGCGGACTGTCAGATGCAAGGATGTATGGGATCGCACAACCATCTTATCTCCTTATAAATGATGGTCAGGCCAAATTTTCACAGGCTGGTAAAGATGTAATTGCCCTTGATTCACTTGGTATGGTAACATCTTCAAGCTTCATTGATATTGATAAAGATGGCTGGGATGACCTGATCGTTACAGGTGAGTGGATGCCTGTGAAGATCTTCAGTAACAAGGCAGGTAAATTTTCCGCGAAAGAAATTCCTGCTTCCACCGGATTATGGCAATCGTTGCTGCCCACTGATATTAACGGTGACGGACATGTGGATATTCTCGCCGGAAACTGGGGCCATAACAGTAAGCTCTATGCAGGCAAACAATCACCCCTTAAACTCTATGTAAAAGATTTTGACAACAATGGCTCCATAGAACAGATCATGACCTATACCATTGATGGAAAGGAATACACTTTCCTGGCAAAAGATGAGCTAGAGAGAGCCTTGCCGGTGCTGAAAAAAGCCTATCTGAATTACAGTGACGTAGCTGGAGAAACTGTACAATATATGTTCTACGATCTGTTCAACAATTATAAAGAATTGAAAGCAGAAAAGCTGGGTACAAGTGTATTTATCAACGATGGGAAAGGTGGTTTCAACATCACTGAGTTGCCCGAACAGTTTCAATTATCACCGGTATTCTCTTTTCTTTCTTTAGGTGAACCGCTCAATGGTTTCATGGTAGCAGGCAATTTTTATGGAACGGTTCCTTATGAAGGAAGATATGATGGGCTGCAGCCATCTTTTCTAAATTATGACAAGGCTGGCGGCACTTACCTTTTTAATGGCATGCTCCCTTCTGTTCAGGGTGAAGTGCGTGACGCTCGTCGTATAAGAACAACAGGTGAAAGGGAAATGATAGTGCTGGCAAGAAATAATGATTCCCTTCTTTTTTTCAGTAATAATATTCAATAAAGCGAAATACTATTGTTATGTACAGAAAAACAAAACTTTCCCGGGCCCTCCTTTTACTGATGCTGATCTGGGGAACAAATTGTTCTGATAAGGGAATGGGTGGAACAGTTGTTCAACCTCCTCCTCCAAGGCCCAATGATGTGGATATGTGGCTCACTAAACCTGATCAGACTGCCTTGTTACAAAAACAGGACCTTACAATTTCTTTTGTTGATACTACCAACAACTATCCTAACATCGACGTTGATTCCAGTATTTCATATCAACCGGTGGAAGGGTTCGGTTATACCCTTACAGGAGGAAGTGCAAGTCTAATTCGCGGACTGAATGCAACCAACAGGGCAAGCCTTTTGCAGGAACTATTCGGTACTACGGGAAATGCCATTGGTATCAGTTATTTAAGGGTTAGCATTGGCGCCTCTGACCTCAGTGAAACGGTATTCAGTTATAACGACCTTCCTGCCGGACAAACAGATCCGGAGCTCACAAAATTCAATCTTAGCAAGGACACTATCGACCTGGTACCAGTGCTGAAAGAAATACTCGCTATCAATCCTTCTATCAAAATAATGGGCTCTCCTTGGAGTCCACCCGTGTGGATGAAAGACAATGGTAATTCCATAGGAGGAAGTCTCCTGCCGCAGTATTATGGCTCCTACGCAAAATATTTTGTGAAGTATATCGAGGCAATGAATGCAAATGGCATCAATGTAGATGCCATCACTATCCAGAATGAACCTCAACATGGTGGAAACAACCCAAGTATGGTGATGAGCGCCCTTCAACAAGCTGATTTTATAAAGAATCATCTGGGACCCGCCTTCCAGGCAGCAGGTTTAACAACCAAGATCATCGTTTGGGATCATAACTGCGATAACCCCGATTATCCGATCGCCATTCTCAATGACCCCGCGGCAAAACAATATGTTCACGGATCTGCTTTTCATCTCTATGCCGGTGATATCAGTGCACTCTCAAAAGTGCATACTGCACATCCCGATAAAGCGCTCTATTTTACGGAACAATGGACTTCTTCAAAAGGTGAATTTGGCGGCGATCTCAAATGGCATATGAAGAATGTTATCATAGGATCAATGCTTAACTGGAGCAGGGTGGCATTGGAATGGAACCTCGCAAACGATGCAACCTTCGGTCCACATACCCAGGGTGGCTGTACTGAATGTAAAGGTGCTCTTACCATCAGCGGAACAAGCATCCAAAGAAATGTGAGCTACTATATTGTGGCGCATGCCTCGCGTTTTGTTCCTGCCGGATCTGTAAGAATAAGCAGTACGCAGGTGGCCGGACTCACCAACGTTGTATTTAAAAGACCCGATGGCAAAAAAGTGATGCTGATAGTAAATGACGGAAATTTAGCCGCCGGTTTTAATATCCGATACAAAGGCAAACGCGCACTCAGTTCATTGTCTGCAGGATCTGCAGCAACCTTTATATGGTAACCCCCTTAAAAAAAGCTGTATGAAATTCAATTCATTACTGGCATCCTTACTTGTACTGGCGGCTTCATGCCAACAGACCGAAGAAAAAAAACTGGTTGACGCTCCTGCTGATACTCTGTCAGCTGTACCTGCTTTTAACGCTGCTGGTAAAACAGTACTGGCATATACAACAGCAGAGAAAACAAACCATCGGTTAACCCTTACCGATACCCTGAGCTTTTCTGAAATGGGACAGCCAAAGGAAACACAGGTCTGCATTTTCATCGATCCCAAACGTACTTATCAGTCGTTCATGGGAATAGGTGGTGCTATCACAGATGCATCCGCAGAAACCCTTGCAAAACTTCCTGCAGCAAAACAGGAAGAACTACTTCGTGCTTATTTCAGTAAGGATAGTGGCATTGGCTATTCGCTTATCCGTACCAATATCCAGAGTTGTGATTTCAGCAGTGGCAGTTATTCTTATGTTCAGGAAGGTGACAAAGAACTCAAGACCTTCTCTATTGAGCATGATAAACAGTATAAAATTCCCATGATAAAGAGGGCTATCACCGCTGCAGGTGGAAAGATCCCGCTCTATGCAAGTCCATGGAGTCCTCCCGCATTCATGAAAGACAATAAGAATATGCTCCAGGGAGGAAAACTCCTTCCCGAATATTATGATGCATGGGCCAATATGTATGTGAAATTTATAAATGCCTATGAAGCAGATGGAATGCCAATTTGGGGAATCTCAATCCAGAATGAACCGATGGCTACCCAGCGCTGGGAGAGTTGCATATATAGTGCGGAAGAGGAACGTGATTTCCTCAAAAATAATCTGGGCCCAACCATGCATAAAGCAGGATTCCAGGATAAAAAGATAATCATGTGGGATCATAACCGCGACCTGATCTACCAACGTGCACAAACCTATTTTAATGATCCTGAAGTTGCAAAATATGCCTGGGGTATTGGCTTCCATTGGTATGAGAACTGGAGTGGTGGTGATAATATGTTCGATAACGTTGCCCTGGTGCATGAAGCATTTCCCGATGAGAATATCTTATTCACCGAGGGCTGCCAGGAAAAGTTTGAAGCCTCGAGATATTATGAATGGAAATGGGCTGAACGTTATGGTAAGAATATGATCAAAGATTTCAATGCGGGTGCTGTGGGCTGGACCGATTGGAATATTCTCCTCGATGAAACCGGCGGTCCTAATCATGTCCAGAATTTTTGTTTCGCTCCCATGCATGGCGATACAAAAAAAGGAGAGCTGATCTATACTAATGCTTACTATTATATCGGGCACTTCTCAAAGTTTATCCGTCCAGGTGCTAAAAGGATCATCAGTAGTGCTAGCAGGTCTCAGTTACTTACCACCTCCTTCCTCAATGAAGATGGCTCGATGGTTGTAGTGGTAATGAACCAGGGTGATATCAATACGCCATTTTTTCTCTGGGTGGATGGTAAGGCTGCTGAAACGGTTGCCCTTCCACATTCGATCAATACCTATCTGATCAGGTGACCGCTTAAAACGATTGACGATGACCAAAGCCTGCCATTATTTTACGATCGCTACCATTACGGCAATTGGTTTCTGGAGTTGCGGCAAGTCGGAAGAAAAGCCCGACCCCACACCACCACCACCAAAACCTTTGACGGTTAAGAGCATTCAGCTTAACAATGCCACTCTGAATGATCTTATCTATGATGTGCCAACACGTCCGGGTATCAGGGTGCATTTCAGTGAACCCCTCCTCAGTTCTAGCGTTGCTGCCGCCGTTAAACTCACCGATCCTTCAGGTTCTACTTCGGTTTCCACCAGCCTTCAGAACGGCGATTCAGTATTGCTGATAACACCAGGTGCCGATCTCAAATACCTGTCCCGGCATACTTTACAAGTAACCAGTGCATTGAAATCTGCGGGAGGCGCAAGTTTAAATACTGTTCTTTCAAGGTCCTTCGTTACCAAAATTGATTCCTCCAATAAGTTTTCCCTCCTCTCTGATGAAGAGCTTCTTACCCTGGTTCAAAGACAGACATTTAAATATTTCTGGGATTTCGGTCATCCGGTAAGTGCACTTGCGAGGGAGCGAAATACATCTGGTGATATCGTAACATCAGGTGGCTCTGGATTTGGTATTATGGCAATCGTAACAGCTACCGATCGCAATTTTATTACCCGCGCCCAAGCGCTTTCCAGGCTCCAGACAATGGTGGCATTTCTCAAGGACAAGGCAAAGACTTTTCATGGAGCCTATCCTCATTGGCTTAACGGGGCAACAGGGCTGGCAGAACCTTTCAGTCAGAAAGATAACGGCGCCGACCTGGTTGAAACATCATTTCTCGTTATGGGATTGATCACCGCGAGGCAATATTTTGACCGCGCCGAAGCTGCTGAAACTGCTTTGCGCAATGATATCAATACCATTTGTAATAGGGTTGAATGGAACTGGTTCCGGAAAAATGATGAGCAGGTTTTATACTGGCATTGGAGTGATAACTACGGATGGGAAATGAACCATCCTGTACGTGGCTGGAATGAATGTTTGATTACCTATGTACTCGGGGCTTCTTCAGCTACGCACGGCATTCCGAAATCAGTTTATGATCAGGGATGGAAAGGGCTGGGTGCAAATGGCTTCCTGAATGGAAACAAGTATTATGACATCACACTACCATTAGGTCCGGCATATGGTGGACCACTATTCTTCTCACATTATTCATTTCTGGGAATCGATCCAAATGGACTCAGCGATATTCATACCAATTACAAAACGCAGAACACCAGCCATACCCAGATTAATTATAAATACTGTATAGCAAATCCAAAAAACCATTACGGTTATAGCAGCAAGGTATGGGGACTGACAGCAAGCGATATTGAAGGTGGATATACCGCCAGCTCACCCACCAACGATATTGGAGTTATTGCGCCTACAGCCGCTCTGGCATCCTTTCCTTATACACCACAGGAATCTATGGACGCGCTAAAGTTTTATTATTATGTGCTGGGCGATAAACTATGGAAGGAGTATGGTTTTGTGGATGCTTTCTCTTTAAAGGACCAGTGGTTCGCCAATTCCTTTATAGCGATTGACCAGGCACCTATAATCATCATGATAGAAAATTATCGCTCCGGACTGCTCTGGGAGCTCTTCACCAGTGCGCCGGAAGTGCAGCAGGGTATGAAAACATTGGGTTTCTCGGCACCTTATCTATAACCTTAAAACATTGATATGAAGATTCGTCAACTTTTGCCCGCCATAGCATTCAGAACGACGTCAAGAAAATTTTTCATTACACCAGCATTACTGATAATTACGGCATGCCTCTTTCAGTCAGCTGATCTTAGCGCACAAAAAAAGAAGACTCCCAAAGCCCCTGTTAAAGCTCCCATGGAACAGGGAGTGCTTACTGATTCTGCACTTCTTGACCTTGTACAAAAACAAACCTTTCGGTATTTCTGGGATTTTGCACACCCAGTATCGGGCCTCTCAAGAGAACGAAGCAATGTGGCCTATAATTATGGTCCTGAAGTAGTGACCACAGGCGGTACCGGATTCGGCATCATGGCGGTGATCGTTGCCACCGAAAGAAAATGGATATCCCGCGATACTGCTGCCAGGTTCCTGCTGAAGATGGTGAATTTCCTGCATAAGGCAGATGCCTATCATGGAGTGTTCCCCCATTGGCTGGATGGTGCAACAGGTAAGACCATCCCCTTCAGTAGAAAAGATGATGGTGCCGATCTGGTGGAAACTTCTTATCTGCTCCAGGGTTTGCTCACAGCCAGGCAATATTTCAATGGTGATGATAAAACAGAAAGAGAACTACGTAACAGGATCGGCTGGATTTGGAATGATGTTGAATGGGATTGGTTCACAAGAGATGGACAGGAAGTATTATACTGGCATTGGAGCCCAAATAACGGCTGGGCCATGAATTTCCCTGTGCGTGGCTTCAATGAATGTCTTATCATGTATGTACTTGCTGCCTCAGGTGAACGCTATCCGGTATCTCCCAATGTTTATCACCGCGGATGGGCACAGAGCAGTTTCTTTAATAACGGGAAAGAGTTCTACGGTATTAAACTGCCGCTGGGTTTCGATTATGGTGGCCCCTTGTTTTTCTCCCATTATTCATTTGTTGGCCTTGACCCCCGAGGACTTAAAGACCGCTATGCCGATTACTGGGAGCAGAACCGGAATCATACCCTCATTAACCGCGAACACAGCATCCGCAATCCAAAAAATTTCAAAGGCTATTCTGCAAGTAATTGGGGACTAACGGCAAGTGATACCTATTCAGGTTATGATGCCCATTCACCCACCAATGATAATGGTACTATTACCCCAACTGCAGCTCTATCTGCCTTTCCTTATACGCCCGAATATTCCATGCAGGCACTCCGGCATTTCTATTATAATCTTGGAGATAAGATATGGAGCGAATATGGCTTCGTGGATGCTTTCAATGAAACGCAAAACTGGTATGCGAAGAGCCACCTGGCCATTGACCAGGGACCCATTATTGTGATGATAGAAAACTATCGTTCGGGATTACTCTGGAACCTTTTTATGAGCGCACCTGAAATTCAGAAAGGATTGAAGAAACTGGGATTCGAAAGTCCGCATTTGAAATAATCAAATTATTAATTCTTAAACAGTACTATCATGACCCGCCAGCACTTTATAGTTAACGCCACGCTTGCAGGAATCGGTGCCATGGTATCGTCATTAGAAGCATTGGCTATTTCAGAATCAAAGAAAATTAAGGTGGCTATCATCGGTTGCGGTTCTGTTTCCACCCAGTACCTTCCTCATCTTACTGCCTCTCCACAAGTAGAGTTAGTAAGTGTTTGTGATATCATTTATCAGCGAGCCGTCAATCGTGCAGCAGAATATAAGATTGCTAATCACTATGATCATATTGATAAGCAATTGGCTGGCGCTCCTTTTGATCTCCTGGTGAACCTCACTGATATGCAGGAACATGGCCGGCTCAATAAGATCGCACTCACCAAAGGCAAACATGTATGGAGCGAAAAACCCATGGCTAATACCTACAAGGAGGGTCGCGAATTACTAGACCTTGCAATACAAAAAAAGCTGAGATTCTGGGGTGCTCCGGCAGTAGTTAATAGTCCGCAGTTTGCATTTATGTCCAAAGCCATCCAGGATGGTAAGCTTGGGAAAGTGTCGAGTGCACATGCACATTATGGCCATGAAGGTCCTGGATGGTCAGCATTTTTCTATGAAAAGGGCGGCGGAAGTTTGCCCGACCTGGGAGTCTATAACATAGCAACCTTAACAGGTCTTCTTGGCCCGGCAAAGTCATTAATAGCAATGACAAACATTATTACTCCCGAGCGCAGAGTTGATAACAAGGGACTAATTAAAGTGGAGGCGGAGGACAATGCCATGATCATAATGGAGCATGCAGGCGGAACATTGTCGCATATACAATGTGGCTTCAATTATTTCGATCCCTATGGTCATGGTGGAAAGGGCCAGGAAAAACCTTCCATCAGCATCTGGGGAACAAAAGGGAATATGTCATTGGTTGGATATGACTGGGCACCCGCGGGGGTTGACATGGCCACTCATGATGAACCTGCTACCAAAAGGTATCTTCCCGATCCGGTCAAATACAAGTGGCAGGAAGGGGCAACAGTAGTTGCAGATGCCTTGCTTAATAATAGGGAGCCTCTTATCAATCCTGAACATGCCCTGCATGTGCTCGACATCATGGAAGCAGCCAGGGCATCTTCCACTACCGGACAAAAGATCAGCCTTAATTCCACTTTTAACTGGCCGATAGTTGGAAGTCAATAATTTTTACCTCTTACCTCTTAAATCTTACATGCTATGGTGGTTTCCTACGATGCAATAGTAATTGGAAGCGGCATAAGTGGTGGCTGGGCAGCAAAAGAGCTTTGCGAGAAAGGCTTGAAGACCCTGGTATTAGAGCGCGGACGGAATATTGAGCATATAAAAGACTACCCGGGCCACGACCGCCATCCCTGGCAATTGCCTCATAGAGGAAGGGTGCCACAATCGATCGTGAAAGAAAACCCGCTGATCACTAAGGCTGCGGGCTATTCAGAAGACACCGAGCATTTCTTCATTCGTGATGCTGACCATCCTTATGTTCAGGAGAAACCATTCGACTGGATCCGTGGTTACCAGGTTGGTGGTAAATCACTCACCTGGGGAAGGAGCTGCCAGCGCTGGAGCGATTATGATTTCAACGCACCAAAAAAATTTGGCTTTGGCATCGACTGGCCCATCCGTTATGATGATATAGCACCATGGTATAGCCATACCGAAAAGTTTGTAGGGATATGTGGTAATAAAGATGGTGTTCCTTCCATGCCCGACGGAGAATTTCTCCCACCATATGAGCTCAACTGCGTTGAACAACATTTCAAAGAAGTATTGTGGAAAGAGTACAATAGATACTATGTGTCTGGGCGATGGGCACACCTGTCGCAACCTACTGAGGAACATCTGCAACAGGGAAGAGGCCAATGCCTGAATCGTAACCTATGTATGCGTGGTTGTCCATTTGGTGGCTATTTCAGTTCGGTTACTTCCACGCTTCCCTGGGCAAAAAAAACCGGTAATCTAACCCTGCGCCCTCATTCAGTAGTGCATTCCATCCTATATGATAAGGATAAGAAGAAAGCCACTGGTGTGCGGGTGATCGATGCCGTTAGCAAAGAGGTTATTGAATATTCCGCCCGACTGATATTTGTAAATGCATCAGCACTCAACTCTAACCTCATACTACTGAACTCAAAATCAGAACGTTTCCCTGATGGACTGGGAAATGATAGTGGTGCCTTGGGAAAATATATCGGCTTCCACAATTACAGGGGCTATATGAATGGTGCTATAAATGGATTTACAGATAAGTACTATACGCCGGGCAGACCTGTTGAGTGCGTTATCCCCAATTTCAGAAATCTGGGCCGCCAGGATACGGATTTCATCGGAGGCTACACTATCTTTAGTGGAGCTTACCGCGAACGATTTAATTCCGATGCCAATCCCGGGCTCATTGGTGCTCCCTTGAAAGAGGCCATTACTGAACCAGGTGGATGGCGGGTGTATATGTATATGCAGGGCGAAACCATCCCAAAAGAAACAAACCGTGTTTACCTGAGTGCCGACAAAAAAGACCAGTGGGGAATTCCTCTTCTTGTAACGGATGTGGGTTACGATGATAATGACGAAAAAATGGTGAAGGATTTTCTTGAACAGGGAAAAGAGATGATGGAGAAAGCTGGTGCATATGACGTTTTCGTAAATGATTCAAAGCAGCCACCTGGCCTTGATATTCATGAAATGGGAGGCATACGCATGGGGCATGATCCTAAAACTTCCGTTCTGAATGCTTTCAACCAGGTACATGCCTGCCCCAATGTATTTGTAACAGATGGTGCATGCATGACAAGCACCGGTAACCAGAGTCCGTCAATTCTTTATATGGCCTTCGCGGCAAGAGCTGCAACCCATGCAGTTGAAGAAATGAAAAAGGGAAACCTGTAAATCTAAAAAATGAAACAATTTTTCTCACCATCCAATACAATCTGGTACCACCAGGGTATTGCATTGGTAAGGGTCATCGTGGGTTTTTTCATGGCTTACCACGGATGGGAAATTTTCAATGAGAAACAAATGAGCGATTACGCAAAATGGCTCACAGACCTTCATTTTCCACAGCCATTGCTTCTTGCCTATCTGGGAAAAGGAGCTGAATTGATTTCCGGGATACTGATAATGGTTGGACTATTCACCCGGCTCGCGGTACTTCCGATGATCGCTACTATGCTGGTAATCGCTTTTGGAATGGGAAAAGGAAAAGTGCACTACGAAGACCAGCATCCTTTCATGTTTGTTTTGATCGGTGCCATTTTCTTTTTTATTGGTCCGGGTAAATGGAGCCTCGATCAGATCCTCTTCGGAAAAGAAGATATCCATTCAACTAAATGAACAAAAATGAAAAAATTACTAGCATACATGGTCCTGGTCTGGCTTCTATTTATTTCTACTTCCGGTCAGGCACAACAGATGACTTATTGTAATCCAATCAATATCGATTATGGTTATACGCCCATCCCTAATTTTTCTGAATGGGGAAGACATCGTGCCACAGCCGACCCCGTCATCGTTACATATAAAGGGGATTATTATCTTTTCTCTACAAACCAGTGGGGCTATTGGTGGAGCAGTGATATGCTGAACTGGAATTTTGTATCACGACTGTTTCTAAAACCCTGGCATAAGGTCTACGATGAACTCTGTGCTCCGGCAGTCACAGTAATTGGGGATACAATGCTTGTTTTTGGTTCCACTTATAGCAGTAATTTCCCCCTTTGGATGAGTACCAATCCAAAAGGAAATGAATGGAAAGAAGCACTTGATTCACTGGAGATCGGTGGATGGGATCCGGCTTTCTTTCTTGATGATGATGGGCGCTTCTACATGTATAATGGAAGCAGTAACCGGTATCCCTTATATGGTGTGGAGATGGATCGGAAAACTTTCAAGCCAATTGGTACACGAAAGGAAATGTACCTGCTGGAACAGTGGCGTTATGGCTGGCAACGCTTTGGTGAGTATATGGATAATACCTTCCTGGATCCATTCATTGAAGGAGCATGGGTGACCAAACACAATGGAAAATATTATTTCCAGTACGGCGCACCCGGAACTGAAATGAGCGGATATGCAGATGGCGTGGTAGTTGGCGATTCACCCCTGGGACCATTCACCCCTCAATCAGACCCCTTCAGTTTTAAACCCGGAGGTTTCGCAAGAGGTGCAGGTCATGGGGCAACTTACCAGGATAAGTGGAACAACTACTGGCATGTATCTACAATGGGTATCAGCGTGAAGAATACTTTTGAAAGAAGAAATGGGATCTGGCCTGCAGGGTTCGATAAAGATGGAGTGATGTACTGCAACACGGTTTTCGGCGATTATCCGCACTATCTTCCGCAAGGGGAAGCAGATCACCTTAAATCAAGATTCACCGGATGGATGTTGCTCAACTATAAAAAGCCGGTAACTGTTTCGTCTACCCTGGGGAGTTATGCTCCCAACAATGCAGTTGATGAAAGCATTAAAACATATTGGAGCGCAGCAACAGGTAATAAAGGGGAATGGATACAATCAGATCTTGGAGCCCCTTCAACCGTTAACGGTATCCAGATTAACTATGCCGACCAGGATGCTGCTTTTCTTGGAAAGCAAACTGATATATTCCACCAGTATAAACTCTATTCATCCATGGACGGGAAAAAATGGAAGCTGATAGTGGATAAAAGCAATAACAAAAAAGATATTCCGCATGAATATGTTGAGTTGGAAGTGCCAGTTACAGCCCGATATATAAGGCTCGAAAATATCCATATGCCCACGGGCAAATTTGCCATCTCCGGCCTTCGTGTTTTTGGTAAGGGAATGGGTGAAAAGCCCGAAGCTGTTAAAGAATTCGTTGTATTGCGAACTGAAAAAGACAAACGAAGCGCTTATATCAAATGGCGACCGGTGGATAATGCATATGCCTACAATATATTCTACGGCACCGCACCCGATAAACTGTATAACTGTATCATGGTGCATGATGCAAATGAATATTATTTTAAAGGAATGGATAGTCAAAAAACTTATTACTACACCATTGAAGCAGTTAGTGAAAATGGAATATCAGAGCGCTTTTCTCTCTTGAAATCGGAATAAGTTTTGCAGTAACAAAAATGATCAGCATATGAATCACCCCATTTTTAAATTGTATGTTACCGGCATTCATCAGCTCTTGCAGCGGGTGCTATTGACCTGCTTTTCCTTCATATCATTTGCCGCTTATTCGCAAGAGTCTTCCTCAATTGACCGGCCACTTCCTCCATTTTATGATGAGGTCATGGCTTTTGTTAAGCAGGATAGTTTGCATAAGCCATCCCTCAATAAGATCCTTTTTATTGGCAGCTCCTCTTTTACCATGTGGAAAGATGTGGCGGATTATTTTCCCGGCCACACTATCATCAACCGTGGTTTTGGAGGCTCCTCGCTGACCGACCTGATGCGATACCAGGAACTGATTGTTTATCCTTATGAGCCCAAACAGATCCTTATCTACTGTGGTGAGAATGACCTGGCAGCCAGCGATACAGTGAGCGCTGATATGGTTTACAACAGGTTCCTTCAACTCTTTGCCGACCTCAGAAACCGTTTCCCCGATGTTAATATCAGCTTTGTTTCAATGAAGCCGAGTCCCAGCCGCATGCATATGCAGCAAAGACTTATCGCCGCCAATAAATCTATCCGCGATTTCCTCGCAACTAAGAAAAATACGGCATACATTGATGTATATACGCCAATGCTGGGTGCTGATGGTCAACCCCTTCCGGATATTTTTCTGGGTGACAAGCTTCACATGAATGCTAAAGGCTATGCCATCTGGCAAAAACAGATTAAACCCTACCTTATGAAGTAAATTTCAGGATCAGCCGCAAAAGCAACGAACGAACAACTTTCCACAAACGAAAAACAACGAAAGATGAGACGAATTCCTTCTATTTTCTTGCCTATGGCAATTTGTTCAGTACTGGCAATGCCGGTAATGATCACAGCCGAGGTGAAGGCCCAGCAGCCTGCAACCTCTGCAACAAAGTCACGGCCATCTGCAACCGCTGCCGCCCAATCTTCGCCGGCCCAGGCGAAGATGAAAGCCTTCATTGACGCACTGATGAAGAAAATGACCATCGATGAAAAGATCGGACAACTCAACCTGCTGGTGGGTGGTGAAGCTACTACTGGTTCGGTAGTAAGCACCGGAGTGGAAGACAAGATCCGCAAAGGACAGGTTGGTGGCATCTTCAGTGTCACTTCTCCTCAACGTATTCGCAAAGTTCAGGAGCTTGCAATCAACAACAGCCGGCTAAAAATTCCCATCATCTTTGGTCTCGATGTGATTCATGGATATCGGACAGCATTCCCTATTCCACTGGCCCTTGCAGCGAGCTGGGATATGCAACTAATCGAAAGGTCTGCCCGTATGGCTGCCCAGGAAGCAAGTGCCGATGGACTCAACTGGACCTTCTCCCCAATGGTTGACATTTCCCGCGACCCGCGCTGGGGCCGTATTGCAGAAAGCTCCGGAGAAGATCCCTTTCTCGGTTCGGCTATCGCAAAGGCAATGGTAAAAGGATACCAGGGCGACGATCTTTCTAAAAACAATACACTGATGGCCTGTGTGAAACACTTCGCATTATACGGTGCTTCGGAAGCAGGCCGCGATTATCATTCAGTTGACATGAGCCGGATCAAAATGTATAATGATTATTTCCCTCCCTACAAGGCTGCCGTTGATGCAGGCGTGGGTTCTGTGATGAGCTCCTTCAATGATGTTGAAGGAATTCCCGCCACCGGCAATAAATGGTTGCTTACCGATGTGCTTCGCAAGCAATGGGGCTTCAAAGGCATGGTGGTGTCTGATTATACTTCTGTAAATGAAATGATTGACCACGGCCTTGGAGACCTTCAGGCTGTTTCAGCTCTTTCACTTAAAGCCGGGTTGGATATGGACATGGTAGGTGAAGGCTTTCTCACCACCTTGAAAAAATCATTGCAGGAAGGAAAAGTTACCCAGGCTGAAATTGACAATGCCTGCCGTCGTATACTGGAGGCTAAGTATAAACTCGGTCTCTTTGATGACCCTTACCGCTACTGTGATGATAACCGCGCAAAAACCGAAATATTCACTGACGCAACAAGAAAGATCGCTCGCGAAACTGCAACCCGCACCTTCGTATTGCTGAAGAACCAGAATAATACCCTTCCTCTGCAGCGTAAAGGAACAATAGCACTGGTTGGTCCACTGGCAAATAGCAAAGAAAATATGGTGGGTACCTGGGCTGTATCGGCTGAACCCTCAAAGGCAACATCCCTGTTGGATGGTCTGAAGCAGGTAGCCGGCAGCAATGTAAATATTGTATATGCCCGCGGCGCTAATGTAACTGAAGACTCCGCTCTTGAAGCACGTACAAGTATATTTGGCAAGCTGATGGAACGCGATAACAGGAATGCGGATACGCTGATCGCAGAAGCCCTGAAGGCTGCGGCTGGCGCTGATGTAATTGTAGCTGCCATGGGCGAGCTGGCAGAAATGACCGGCGAAGCATCCAGTCGCACCGACCTCAACCTCCCCCACAGTCAGAAAAAATTACTTGAAGCTCTCATAGCCACCGGTAAGCCGGTAGTGATGGTACTCTTTACAGGAAGACCCCTCTCAATCGTGGAAGAAGACGCCAAGCTTCCCGCTATCCTTAATGTTTGGTTCGGCGGATCTGAAGCTGGTCCCGCAATTGCTGATGTGCTGTTTGGCGACCAGAACCCATCCGGTAAAATAACTGCCACCTTCCCCCGGAATGTTGGCCAGATACCGATCTACTACAGCTACCGTAATACAGGCCGCCCCCTCCAGGGTGATAACTTCCAGAAGTTTCGTTCCAATTATCTCGATGTTTCCAATACTCCCCTATATCCATTTGGATATGGCCTGAGCTATACCAGCTTTAATTACAGTGATATTGTACTCAGCAGCGCGAAAATGAAGGGCAATCAACAACTCATTGCCAAAATAACGGTTACCAATAGTGGAAAAGTTGCAGGAGAAGAAGTGGTGCAATTGTATATACGTGATAAAGTGGCATCCAATACACGCCCGTTAAAGGAATTGAAAGGGTTTCAGAAGATACTTCTCCAACCCGGTGAGTCAAAACAGGTAAGCTTCACCGTGAGTACTGAAGAATTGAAATTCTATAACCATGAATTAAAGCATATCTGGGAAGCCGGTGAATTTGAGATCATGATCGGAGGAAACTCCCGCGATACCAAATCAGCAACGGTTTGGTGGGATAAATAATTCCTTCGTTAGCTTCACAATAGTTGGTTTAATACACGCGATCTTAATCATCCGCTCATGGCGGATGATTTTTTTTGAATTAACTTGAAGTCATGAAAAATAGACCGTTTTATTTAGGGGGGATGGTAATCCTTCTTTCAGTGTTTTTCTGCTGCGCATGCATGCAAACAAAGCAGCTATCAGCCCCGGATGAATGGAAAGAACTTTTCAACGGAAAAGACATGAATGATTGGTGGGTGAAAATTAACCACCATGAAGTGGATGATAATTTCGGTAAAACTTTCCGGGTTGAGGATGGCATGATAAAGGTGAGATACGACCAGTATGACGATTTCAATAATCGCTTTGCCCATCTCTATTACAAGAAACCTTTCGATTATTTTCATCTTATTGTGGAATACCGGTTTACGGGTAAATTCCACCATAACGCTCCCGGCTATGCGATCCGCAACAGCGGCGTTATGTTTCACTCCCAGGATCCCCGAACTATGTACAAAGACCAGGACTGGCCCATATCAGTTGAGATGCAATTCCTCGCTGCACTTGATGATGGAAAGCCCCGGCCCACCGGTAATATGTGTTCTCCGGGTACGGATGTTGTTTATGAAGGACGTGTTGACCCAAGGCATTGTATTGAATCAACATCAAAGACCTATCCTATGGAAGAATGGGTTCGTGCCGAAGCAATGGTGTATGGCGACTCATTGGTAAAGCATATAATCAATGGCGATACAGTTCTTGTTTATTCCAAACCCCAGATCGGTGGCGGTGTGGTGAATAATTACAATCCCTCTATTAAGATCGATGGAAAACTTCTTAGTAGTGGATATATTGCACTCCAGGCTGAGGGTCAGGAAATCGATTTCCGACGTGTTTCCATCAAAGAAATCCCTCGAACCCCCTAAATCTTACCTTAAATCTTACCTCTTAAATCTTACCTCTTACCTTAATTCTCACCTCTTAAATCTTACATCTTACATGAATATCATCCTTGACCTCGGCGGCGTACTGATGAATATCAGTTTCGCCGATACAGAGAAAGCCTTTGAGAAAATAGGACTTAAAAACTTCCATAATTATTTTTCGCAATACAAAGCCACTCCGCTTTTTGAAGATCTGGAAACGGGAAAGGTCACTGAGACGGAATTCATCCATAATTTCCGGAATGAAACCGGCCTCAAAGCCCGCGACCATGAAATAGTTCAGGCATGGAATGCCATGCTCCACGACTTCCCACCTGAGAGGATAGAATGGCTTCGCAATCTCGAAGGGCGTTATCGCGTCTTCCTATTCAGTAATACAAATATTATTCACCATGAAGAGTTCCAGCTGAAATTTCATGCGAATTATCCCGGCAAGGCATTCGACCGGCATTTTGAAAAAGCTTATTACTCGCATGTGATAGGAATGAGAAAACCCTATGTTGAATCATACCATGCCCTTCTTGCCGATGCGGGAATAGATGCACATGATTCTGTCTTTATTGATGATACCCTTACAAATGTGGAAGGAGCACGTGCTGCCGGCCTCCAGGGAATCTTCCTTGAACCCGGTAAAACGGTCCTGGACCTCCCTCTCTAAATCTTACTTCTTACCTCTTACTTCTTACCCATTAATTCTTACTTCTTACCTGTCTCGATTTCCTCAAAATCTATATAATCGCTTTTTTTAGGCTTATCGGCACGGGAAGGATCGGCCTGGGAAAAAGATCCCGGCCCTTGGAATTGCTGTCCGCCGGCACCCGGATATTGTTGTTGAGCACGCATTTGGGCATCCATCTGCTCCTGTGCAGCCTTGAATTGGCGACGTACCTGGCGGGTAGCACGTGTTACAGGGATCAGAAATCCGAAAATAAAACGGTAAGCGATGTACGCCAATAACAGTAGTAATACAGTTTTTAACATAGCCATACAAAGTTACATTCTAAACAAATGAAGTTATTGTTAATCTTGCCCGCTCCTAATTTGGAAGGAATAGGCTATTACCTTACATTTGCAGCGGAAAAAGAAGCAAGAGAAGGGAACGAAAGCGTTCCCTTCTTCCATTTTCATATCGCCCGTAGCACGGGAAAAGGCTAGAATCAGGACATTTGACAAACGAAACCCTTATACAATCTGTGACCCAGTTCATCAATGAACTGCTGGAAGGTGATACTGACAACTTCCTTGTGGATCTGCGGGTGAAACCCGGGAACAATATAAAGGTGTTCCTTGATGCTGACAGTGGAATAAGCATTGCGCGATGTGTGAGTATCAACCGCGCTCTGTATAAAAAGATCGAAGAGGCTGCCTGGTTTCCGGAAGGGGATTTCTCGCTTGAAGTATCGTCACCCGGATTAGATGAGCCACTGAAACTTCTTAGGCAATACAGGAAAAACCTGGGCAGAAGCGTGGAAGTGACCTTAAAGGATTCCTCCAGAATTGAGGGGAAATTGCTGGAAGTAACTGAAGACGGGATCGTTGTGGAAGAAATAAAAGGTAAGAACAAAAAAAGGGAAGTGATAGCACATTCCTTGTTATTTGATAACATCAAACAGACTAAAATTCAGGTAGTTTTCTAAATATCACTACAATGGCAAGTATCAATTTGATAGAAGCATTTCAGGATTTCAAAGACGCGGAGAATATTGACCGTCCCACCATGATGAAAGTGGTGGAAGATGTTTTCAAGACCCTCCTGCGCAAGAAATACGGTGCAGACGACAACTTCGACGTGATCGTGAACGCTGAAAAAGGTGACCTTGAGATCATTCGCAGGCGCACCATCGTAGAAGACGGCGCAGTTGAAGACCCGCTGGCACAGATCGCCTACAGCGATGCTGTTAAGGTGGAACCCGACTACGAAGTGGGTGAAGAGCTGTACGAAGCGGTTGAGATCCTCGATTTTGGTCGGAGAGCAATCCTTGCCGCCAAACAAACACTGGCAAGCCGTATCAGTGACCTGAAAAAGAACGTATTGGTCAAAAAATATGGTGACCGTGTAGGGGATATTCTGAGTGCCGAGGTTTACCAGGTCTGGAAAAAAGAAATTCTCCTGCTCGATGAAGAAGGAAACGAACTCATCCTCCCCAAAAGCGAACAGATCCCACAGGATTATTTCAAGAAAGGGGAGACAATCCGTGCTGTGGTAAAGAAGGTGGAACTAAAAAATAATTCACCCGTAATCATTTTGTCGCGCACCAGTCCGCTTTTCCTCGCTAAATTGCTCGAAATTGAGGTTCCGGAGATTTTCGACGGCCTGATCGTGATCAAAAAGATCGTTCGCGAACCAGGGGAAAGAGCCAAGGTTGCAGTAGAATCCTATGATGACAGGATAGATCCGGTTGGTGCCTGTGTGGGCATGAAGGGAAGTCGTATCCATGGCATCGTTCGGGAACTGAAGAATGAGAACATAGATGTTATCAATTACACCAACAACATCCAACTTCTGATCCAGCGCTCACTCACGCCCGCCAAGATCACCAGTATGGAACTGGACAACGAAAAGCACCATGTAAACGTCTTCCTGAAGCCCGACCAGGTATCACTTGCCATCGGTCGTAAAGGCGTTAATATTAAACTGGCCCAGGAATTGACTGGATTGACAATTGACGTATTCCGTGATAATGAAGGAGAACCGGAAGAATTTGATATAGACCTCGATGAATTCAGCGACGAAATCGAAACCTGGATCATTGATGAATTAAAACGCATCGGCTGTGATACCGCACGCAGCGTTTTGGACCTTACTGTTGACGAATTAGAGAGAAGAACTGACCTGGAACGCGAAACCATTGAAGAGGTGAAGCGGGTTGTTCAGGAGGAGTTCGAAAAAGAATAAATACTGTTCACACAGAAAAGATAAATGGCAGAAACAACAACACCTAGATTGATGGCTGCGGCCAAGGAATTCAACATCGGTAAAGACACCCTTGTTGACTTTCTGGCGAGCAAAGGATTTGATCGCGAAGATCTGAAACCCACTTCCAAACTTACGGAGGACATGTACAATGCCCTTCAGCGTGAGTTTCAGGGCGATAAGGTGGCAAAGATCAAGAGCGACCAGATCGACCTGCCCAAAGGCAGTGTGCAGGATAAGAAGCGGAAGGAAGATGAGGATATCAGTATTCGTAAAGAAGTTAAGAAGACAGACCCTGTTAAGGAAGAAAAACCAGTAGTAGCTGAGGTTGCACCGGCGCCCGTTCAAAAAGTGGAAGCTCCTGTTGTTCCTGAACCAGTAGCTCAGGTGGAAGCCCCGGCACCTCCTCCCGCGGAAGCTCCGGCTCCAACGCCAGCTCCGGAAGCAGAGCCAGCACCTGTTGTGGAAGCCCAATCGGCTCCTGTGGCAGAAGTTCCTATTCCGGATGCAACACCTAAAACGGAAAAGCCAGCAAGTTTTGAGGGCCCCAAGGTCATTGACAAGATCGACCTCTCTACCATCGATTCTTCTACCCGTCCTAAGAAAACGGTGAAGAAATCAGAGGCCCCCGCACCCGCGGCTAAAGCAGAAGAGGCCCCGGCCCCTAAAGCACCAAAAGCCCCGGTAGCCGCACCAAAAGAAGATGTTGTTGCTAAAGAAAAGACGATAGAAACACCACCGGCTGCAGGGCCACAGGAAGAGCCTGAAACGCCGCCGATGATTGAAAATATCCAGGCACAGCGCCTGACCGGGCCTAAGATATTAGGTAAGATCCAGCTTCCGGTTGATAGCGATACCCGTCCAAAAGCAGCGCCCGCAGCATCTGCCGGCGGATCAGCATCATCAGCTGCCCATGACGAAAAAAGAAAACGTAAACGTATCCCGATCGATAAGAAAGGGGAGAATATCACCCGCCAGCAGGCAAGTGGCCAGCAAGGTGGTGGCGGTTACCAGGGCCAGCAACGTCCGCCCGGTCAGGGTGGTGGCGGTGGCCGATTCCCTCGTCCTCAGGGACCAGGTGCCGCCGGCGGCAGAGGTCCGGCACGTCCGGGACAAGGTGCACCTCGTACCGGTGGTCCTCGTGAAGTAAAAGAAATTGACCAGAAAGAAATCCAGGAGAAAATACGCCAGACCCAGGCCAAAATGGCCGGAAGCTCTGGTAAAGGAAGAAGTGTAAAATCAAGGCTCCGCCGCGAGAAACGCCAGGAAATGGCCGATCAGCAAGGCAATGAGACCCAGGATATGACACTGCAGGTAACAGAATTTATCAGCGTTAGTGAACTGGCTAACCTGATGGATGTTGGTTATGCCGATGTTATTGGAAAGTGTATGGGACTTGGAATGATGGTGTCTATCAACCAACGCCTCGACGCGGAAGTGATTGAACTGGTTGCCAATGAATTTGGATTCAATGTTGAATTTATCGGAGTAGATGACGTTGACCAGCTTGATGAAGAAGACGATGAAGATTCACCCGATGAACTTCAGCCGCGTAGTCCGATCGTTACCATCATGGGTCACGTTGACCATGGTAAGACCTCATTGCTCGACTATATCCGCTCTGCCAATGTTGTAGGCGGTGAAGCAGGTGGTATCACCCAGCACATCGGCGCCTATACAGTTGATCTTCCAAGTGGTAAAAAAATCGCATTCCTCGATACACCCGGTCACGAAGCCTTTACGGCGATGCGTGCGCGTGGTGCCAAGGTTACCGATATCGCCGTGATCGTGATCGCTGCAGATGATGCGGTGATGCCGCAAACGAAAGAAGCAATCAGCCATGCCCAGGCCGCAGGCGTTCCAATGATCTTCGCCATCAACAAGATCGATAAGGATGGTGCAAACCCTCAGAAAATATATGAGCAGCTCGCCGGAATGAATATCCTCGTTGAAGAATGGGGCGGTAAATTCCAGAGCCAGGAACTGAGCGCTAAAAAAGGACTCAACGTTGATCTTCTGCTCGAAAAAATATTGCTTGAAGCAGAAATTCTGGACCTGAAAGCCAACCCTGAGCGTGAAGCAAACGGAACCATCATTGAAGCCACCCTCGATAAGGGCCGTGGATATGTTGCTACCGTACTTGTTCAGAACGGTACCCTACACCAGGGCGACCTGGTAGTATCGGGACAATTCTATGGAAGGGTGAAAGCTATGTTCAACGAAAGGAACAAAAAACTCGACCAGGCACCACCATCCACTCCAGTATTGATCCTGGGTCTGAATGGTGCACCGCAGGCGGGTGAAACATTCCGTGTATTTGAAGACGAATCAGAAGCTAAGGATATCGCTACCCGCCGGGCACAGATCCTGCGTGAACAGGGTATCCGTACCAAGAAACATATCACCCTTGATGAGATCGGCCGACGCCTCGCACTGGGTAACTTTAAGCAGCTCAACCTTATCATCAAAGGTGACGTGGATGGATCTGTGGAGGCACTGAGTGACTCACTGATCAAACAAAGTACTGAAGAGATCGCGGTGAGCGTTGTGCATAAGGCAGTAGGTGCTATCACTGAAAGTGATGTACTCCTTGCAACTGCATCAGACGCCATCATCATCGGATTTAACGTTAGGGCATCCTCGCAGGCAGCCAAGCTGGCAGAAAATGAAGGAGTACAGATAAAGACTTATTCCATCATTTACAATGCCATTGAAGAGATCAGAAGCGCCATGGAAGGAATGCTTGAACCCAAAGTTCAGGAAAAAGAAGTTGCTACCGTGGAGATCAGGGAAGTGTACAAGTTCGACAAGGCTACCGTTGCCGGATGTTTTGTTACGGAAGGTAAGATCAAGCGCGATAGTAAGATCCGCCTCTTCCGCGATGGAGTACTCATCTACCCTCGTACCGAAGGAGCTTTTGCTGAACTGGGAAGCCTGAAACGCTTTAAAGACGATGTGAAAGAAGTAAACAACAATTACGAGTGCGGACTTACACTTAAAAACTTTGCCGATATCCAGGTGGGAGATACCATCGTGGCCATCGAAGAAGAAGAAGTTAAACGTACTCTGTAATGATCTGCTCCTCACAGCAACCCTGTGAGGAGCCATATCATTTTGTTAAATAATCAAACAATCGAAACAGGAGCCCGTCTCCTGTTTTAATTTGTAGAAGAATGAAGAAATTATTGCTGCTTTTGACGGCCATCAGCGCCGGCTACCTCACCCAGGCACAAACACGTAAAGTGGTTGCAGATAGAATAATTGGTGTGGTAGGAGATAAGATCATACTCCACTCCGATATCAGGAACGCCATCTTTGATGCACAGCGCCAGGGACAAACACTTCCCGATAACCCGGAATGTATCATCATGGAACAGGCCCTTGCCCAGAAAGCATTGGTATTGCAGGCCGAAAAGGATTCACTTGTTGTGAGTGAGGCAGAGATCGAAGCGCTGTTAGACAACCAGGTTCGTGGTTTCGTTCAGATGTACGGCTCCAAAGATGCCCTCGAGCAAATCGCCGGCCGTACTGTTTACCAGATCAAGGAAGATTTCAGGCAGTCATTCACTGAGCGGAAGCAGGCTGAAATGATGCGGGCTAAAATTGTAGAGAATATCCGCATTACTCCAAATGAAGTAAAGGATTATTTCGATAAAATTCCCGTTGACAGTCTGCCCTTTTATGAGAGTGAACTTGAAGTTGGTGAAATAGTGATGTATCCGAAAGCAAGTCGCGATCTAGAACTATATGCCATCGAAGAACTAAAGGATTTCAAACAGCAGGTAGAAGAGGGACGCCAGAAATTTGAGACCCTCGCAAGCCTTTATACTGATGATCCGGGAAGTAAAAATACTGGCGGTATGTATGCCATTAACCGTACCGAAAAGCAGATGGACCCGGCATTTATTTCTAATGCTTTCCGTCTTCGTGAAGGACAGGTTTCCCCGGTTTTCAAAAGTAAATTCGGATACCATATCATCCAGATGGTAAGCCGCGCCGGTGATGATGCAACTGTGCGCCATATCCTGAAAATACCGGCAATAACCGATACTGAAGTAGGAACGGTTATTGAGAAAATGGATTCCCTGCGTGCTAAGATCGTTGATGGAACAGTAGGCTTTGGAGAGGCGGTTAACAGGTACAGTGAAGACGAGAATTCCAAGTTCACAGGTGGTATGCGCCAGTGTGGGAACGGTACCTTCTGCACCATCGATCAACTCGACAAGGAACTGGTATTACAATTGAAGGATCTCAATCCCGGCGACTATTCAAAACCACTGGTTTACACCGATGAGCGGGGTAAGAAGGGTGTGAGATTAATTTACCTGAAATCACGTACAGAGCCCCATCGCGAAAACCTGAAAGACGATTATAATAAGGTGGCGGAAAGGGCCCTTGAAGAGAAGCGATATGAAACCATCGAAAAATGGTTTGCAGGCAAGATCCCAAGTTTCTATCTTACTATAGATCCACAGTTTGCTACTTGTGAACAGTTGGGTTTATGGATGCAGAACCTTGCCAAATAAGGTTTCCTCACCCATGTTTTTCCTACTGAACTGTTCTGCCTAACTTTAGGATATGATCGTTACCAGCCAGGGAATACATAGCATGACGCAGCACCTGCCCTATAGGTTCCACTCAGATGAATTTTCAGTGGTTTCATTTTGCAGCGATGCACTAAGCATGCTTTCTGGAAAAGAGGTTAACGGTACCCCGCTTAAACTTGATGGTTTACTTCATCTCGACAGCAGTGCGAATGCTGCTCTCGGTGTTGCCACCCGCTACCGTGAGCCCGTCTGCTTTCGGGCATCCATCAGAGTTAAAGAAGAAAGTTTATTGCCTGTATACTGGACCGTAGTACCAGAACCCGGTGGATACGACTGGTTCGGATTTCCTGCCGCAATACGCGACCGGATAGAAGGTCGGCTCACAGAACTTGAACTGCTTGTGGCCTCCCTTACGGATATGGTTTTTGAACTCGACAAAGATGGCATCTATATAAATTTCTGGGTCAAAGATCCCGGTGTGCTATTTGTAGAACCCTCACTGTTTCTGGGTCAGGATGTGCGCCACGTGATCCATAATTATTTTGAACCACTCGAGCATCTCCTTCGTCCCGCCTATGATGAAGCAGTTGAATCACGTAGTATTAAAATTGTTGAATACGTACTTCCCGGTACAAGCCAGTGGTACTCCTGCCGCTATTCTCCAATACTGAATTCCGAATCAAGCCTTGTAGGCATGATCATCACAATCGCTGAAATCAGTGCACAGAAAAAACTGGAATTCGACCTTAGAGAAAGTGAACAGAGTTACCGCGACCTGTTTGAGAATGCAAATGATATAATCTATATAATCGATACCAGCGCAAACCTGCGATCTATGAATCGCATGGCGGAGAAACTACTCGGTTATTCAGAAGAAGAGATGACAGGTAAGTCGTCACATCTTTTTTTCGCACCGGAGAAACTTCCATACGCTATTGAACAGGGAGCAGTAAAAATAGATGGCGGCACCAACTTAACGGTTTATGAATCTGAATTCGTCTCGAAAAACGGAACGCGCATACCCGTTGAGGTGAGTTCAAGGATTATCATCAAAAATGGCCAACCAGATGGTATTCATGTTACCGCCCGTGACATGACCAATCACAAAAAAGCCCAGTCAGAGCTTGCTAACAGTGAAGCCAGATTCCGCTTCCTTTCAGAATATGCACACGACCTTATCTGTCTGCATCGGCCTAATGGCGATTATATTTACGTTTCCCCCGCTTCAAGGCAGTTACTTGGTTATGAGCCGGAAGAACTTACTAACAGGTCTCCCTATGATTTCTTTCTTCCTGAGGATGCGGATACTACTGTAAGAGATGCGCATAATCATAATAGTAAGGGTATGAGCAGCCATTCTGTTCAATATCGTTTTCGTAAGAAAGACGGTTCTTATATCTGGTTAGAAACTGTTTCCAAACCTATTGTTGAAGATGGCGAAGTGATCTATATCCAGACCAATAGCCGTGATATTACCTATCGGAAAATGACCGAAGACCAGCTTGTTGAAAGAGATCGCCTTTCTTCGGCACTCGCTAAGGCTTCTAAATTATTGCTCACAAGTAACTCAGTGGAAGATGGCCTAAGGCAATGCCTCCAGGTTCTGGGAGATGCTGTTCAGGCAGAATGCCTTTTTGTTTTGCAATGTATTGAGGGAGAAACTAAACTCTTCCATATCTGGTGCAAATCATCACCATGCACCATCATGCAGAAAGCTCATTTGTTTATTGGGGCTTCCGCCCTGTTATCTGATGAGGAAAAGAATACGGCTGGATTTGTTTCCGAGTTCCATGTTGCCACTGAAACCAATGATACGATCCGTAATTGGATGGAAGAGTTGGGATATAAAAGCCTCTTAGTTACCCCCCTTGTTACAAGTGATGGTAACTGGGGTGGTTTTGGATGCGGTCAGAAAGAAAATGCAAGGCAATGGACCAAAACAACCATAGACACGCTCACCACTTTTGCTTCTTCTCTAAGCGCGGTAATTGAAAAGAATATTCGCGATCAGCAGATCAGGCGTAGTGAGAACCTTGTGCAGCTTGAGAAAGAAGTACTGGAAATGCATACTGGTTCTAATGCTTCCCTTCAAGAAATTGCCAATCACCTTCTGGTGGGATTAGAAACATTAGGTGATAGTTTCCATTGTGCTGTTCTCCTTTGTAAGAGCAACCTTAAAGAAGCCGTTAGCCTAGCTTCTCCCAGCCTTCCAGCCGCTTTCAGAGATTTCGTGAACAATACCCCCAATGACTCAATACATACCACCTGCGGAAGGGCTGTAGAAACCCGTCAGCAGGTATTTATTGAAGATATAAGCGAGAGCGATCTTGCAGAAACCACCAGGCAGGGAGCTGAAATGATGGGAATAAAAGCAAGCTGGTCGATACCCATTATCAGTTCTACAAATGAAGTGCTTGGAACCTTTTCTGTCTTCTTCAAAGATGCCCGGTCGCCCAGGCCGGAAGAACTAACGATGATCAATAGGGCCAACCATATCCTTACGATGATCATTGAAAATAAACAGGCAGCAGAAAAGCTGCACATGAGTAATGAACGGTATATCCTTGCAACACGGGCATCAAATGAGGCCATATGGGACTGGGATGCAATTGAAAGAGTATCATTCTGGGGGGAAGGTTTCAATACACTTTTCGGATATCCATCACAATTCTATCCCGGCGATACCAATAATTGGGAAGACAAGATTCATTCAGATGACCGCGAACGCGTACTTAAAAGTATAGAATCGGTTTTAACAGGAAACAGACAGGGCCTGTTCATTGAAGAATATCGTTTCCGCAAAGCCGATGGAACCTATGCACTTGTTATTGATAAAGGTTACTGCATGTACAACGACCAGGGCAAGGTGATCCGCATGATCGGTTCCTGTGAGGACATTACGGAGCGTAAGCGAATGGAAGAGCGGCTGGTGCAACAGGAGATCCATAAACAGCAGCAGATTGCACAAGCGGTGGTTGATGTTCAGGAAAGTGAGCGCGCGGAAATTGGGAAGGAGCTTCATGATAATGTAAACCAATTGCTCACCACAGCAAAACTTTTCCTTGAGGTTGCGCAAAATGAGGATGGCATGTCAAAGCAAATGATACGCCGTAGTTCTGATACCATCATGAGTGCCATTAATGAGATCAGGACCATCAGCAGGAGCCTGATGCCCGCAAGTTTAAATGATCTCGGACTTGTTTCATCCATAAATGATCTGGTAGAAAACATTGAACTTACCCGGCAATTAAAGGTAATTTTCCGCCACAAAGGAAAATTAGATAGTAGTTTGCACCCCAAACAGAAACTGACCCTTTTCCGGATCATCCAGGAACAGGTCAATAATGTGATCAAACACGCTAAAGCCAGGAAACTCGAAATAGATATATCATATACCAATAAGTTTACCCGTCTCGAAATTAAAGATGATGGGCAGGGCTTTGATCTCAATGAAGCAAAATTGAAAGACGGCATGGGATTGTCTAACATTATGAGCAGGGCAGCCATCTTTAATGCAGATGTTCAGGTGCTTACGGCACCGGGTGAAGGCTGTAGACTGATTATTGCATTACCAAATAAAATCAACCAGGATACCTGATGAAAAAAGTTTCAATACTGATAGTGGATGATCACAAGCTGATTCGTGAAACGTGGAGTTTTATCCTGGCGAGTGATCCTCGCTTTGAAGTGATCGCCGATTGTGGTGACCCCGAGGAGGCTATAAAGATCGCCAGCGAAAAGAAGCCAAGCGTTGTGTTGATGGATATTAATATGGTCCCGATGAGTGGTTTCGATGCCACCGGTGAAATACGTAAGGTGTCACCCAATACAAAGATCATTGGCGTGTCAATGCATTCACAGCCTGCATATGCTCGTAAGATGCTGCAGGTAGGAGCCCAGGGATATGTCACAAAGAACAGCAGCCGCGAAGAAATGGTTAAGGCCATTCTTGAAGTAGACAAGGGCAATAAATACATCTGTGATGAGATCCGGAATATCATTTCAGAACAGGTGATGGAACCGGGAAGTGAAGGTCCCGATATCCAGAGCCTTACCGAGCGCGAGATCCAGGTGATACATTATATCAAAGACGGCCATTCCTCACGCGAAATCGCCCAACAGCTTGATATATCACTTAAGACAGTGGAAGTGCACCGGCATAATATCCTGAAGAAGCTAAAACTAAAAAATGCGGCTTCGCTCGTAAACTTCATCAACAGCAACCCCAGCCTCTACTAACCCGTCTGACACGTGTCAGGACAGATGTCAGACATGTTCTCTACCTGCGCGATATCATTCTTCAGTAAACTCCGCCCGCCGGAAAAACTGCCGGATGGAATTGACCCGCTCTATCCCCATCCCCAACCTGAGGTACAGCAGGCAATACGCGAATTTTTTACCCGGTTTTATTCCGATGAAGAACCCCGCGTTATGCTTATAGGAATTAATCCAGGCAGATTTGGCGCCGGTATTACCGGCATTAATTTTACCGCCCCCAGGCAATTATTGAATGATTGCGGCATAACCCATCCCTTCGGGGAATCCTCAGAGCTTTCAGCCGAATTCATCTATACCATGATCCACGCATATGGTGGTGCCGCCGCATTTTACAACAGATTCTATATAGGCTCCGTTAGTCCCATAGGCTTCGTGAGAGCAGGTAAAAATCTGAACTATTATGATGACCCCAAACTTCTCGCATCCATAGAGCCTTATGCAGTCCAATGTCTTCAAAGCCAGCTCAGTTGCGGCATCCGGCGACAAAAAGCCATCTGCATCGGAGGACATAAGAATCTGCATTTTCTTAACCGGCTCAATGAGGAGTATCATTTTTTCAATGAGATCATTTCCGTTCCCCACCCGCGGTTCATCATGCAATATCGCCGCTCACAACTTCAGATGCACGTCCAGGAATATTTATCGGCACTTGCGTATTGCGTAAAAGAATAATATATACTTTTACACCTTCTAATATTTATTTTATGATTTTCTAAGCTGTCGGCCCTCCGCTGACTTGGGTCTGATGACCTTTCCAAACAAACAGGCAACAGGTAAACTCCTCGCTTGCCCCATCCGGTAATTTAACCGGCAACCCCTTAGCACTAGTTTTTTTAACCAACTGAACAATCACAATGCATCAGAACGACGCATCAACCCTTTCAATGGGTAATATATTTCGCCTTATACGCGCCGCCCTTCGCGGCGATGAACAGGATTATACATCAGGTAGCATCCGCCGCTCCGTGTTTCTCCTCGCTATTCCTATGATACTGGAGATGGGAATGGAAAGCGTTTTCGCGGTAGTGGACCTTTATTTCGTGGGAAGACTTCCCGATAGCCGGCATAATATTCAAACGGTTGGACTAACGGAGTCGGTGCTCTCACTTGTGTATGCACTGGCCATCGGTATAAGTATGGCAGCCACGGCAATGGTAGCCCGAAGAATAGGAGAGAAAGACCCCCGCGCGGCAGCCCATGCTGCCATGCAATCACTATGGCTTTCACTCGCCATTACAGTGGTGATAAGCATAACAGGAATAATACTGGCTCCTGATATACTTCGCTGGATGGGAGCCGAGGCCGAAACCATCGTCCTGGGTACCCCCTATACAAGGCTCATGATGGGAGGTAGCATAGTCATTATGCTTTTATTCCTTATCAATGGTATTTTCAGGGGCGCAGGAGATGCCTCCATGGCAATGAAAAGCCTTTGGATCGCCAATATAGCCAACATCATACTTTGTCCACTCCTGATCCTGGGCTGGGGACCATTCCCTGCACTTGGACTGTTTGGTGCAGCCCTGGCCACTACCATAGGAAGGGGAATCGGTGTGTGCTACCAGGTTTACCACCTTTTCGGAGGAAAAGGAATCGTAAAACTTAAAACGGCGAACTGGCGGCCAGATTTCACCATCATTGGCTCCTTACTTAAAGTTGCTACACCAGGAACCATGCAGTTCATCATCGGTTCCTGCAGCTGGATCTTCCTTGCAAGACTGGTGGCCGAAACAGGGCATTCCGCGGCCTCCGCCGGGTACCAGACGGCTATCAGGATCCTGATCTTTTTCCTTTTGCCGGCATGGGGAATGGCTAATGCTGCAGCAACGCTGGTGGGACAAAACCTCGGCGCCGGTCATCCGGATCGTGCCGAAAAATCAGTGAAAACCGCCGCGCTGTATAACACCATTTTCATGGCGGCCGTAATGCTTTTTTTCCTGGCAGCAGCTGATGTAATCGTGGGCTTTTTCACTACCGAAGCAGATGTGAAACGAATAGGCGTCCAGGCTTTACGCATCATGAGCGCCGGCTATATTTTCTATGGAATCGGAATGGTTATGGCCAATGCATTCAATGGCGCCGGCGATACAAAAACCCCGACCTGGATAAACCTCTTCGGCTTCTGGCTTTTCCAGATACCACTGGCATACCTGCTTGCTAAAACATTGGAAATGGGTCCTCTGGGTGTATTCATCGCTATCCCCGTTGCAGAAACCGCGATCACCATCGCTGCATGGCTCCTGTTCCGAAGAGGAAGATGGAAAACGGTGGCGATATAATAGGCAATAGGTAATAGGCAGTAGTGAATAGGCAATTGATTTTACTTATCTTCATTTAGGTTACATTTTCTATTCCCTATTGCCTATTCACTTCATAACTTTCACCATTAACCGACTATGAGCTACATCGATCCGGACAAACTTCGACAATCATTTTTCCTCCTGATCATAGCGGGATTAGCAGTACTGCTTTTCTTTGAGATGAAAGCATTCCTGCCAGCCACCCTGGGTGCATTTACCTTGTTTGTTTTAATGGGAAAATGGATGCAGAATCTTGTAGACAGGGGATGGAAACAGTCGCTGGCAGCGGCAGCCCTGATGCTGTTATCATTCATCGTGATCGTATTGCCAATAGGAGCAGTAGTGAAGCTGGTGATCTCCCGGCTAAGCATATCCGAACAACAAATAACAGAAGCCGTTAATGCCCTCAAATTATATATCGGCCGTATTGAACAGAAGACCGGGTTTGAAATATTGAGTGATAAGTATATGGGCCAGGTAAGCGAGCAAGTGGCCAAAACGCTCCCAGGCATACTGGGTGCCACTTTCAATACGCTCACTACCCTTGTTGTAATGTATTTCATTCTATATTTCATGCTTACCCAGCGCAAAGAAATGCTGGATGTGTTTACTGATCTTACCCCCATGAGCCGCAGGCACCAGCAAGACCTTCGCAAGGAAGTAGGGTCGCTGGTTTATTCCAATGCTATCGGTATCCCACTCATTGCCATACTCCAGGGTATAGTTGGATTGATAGGGTTCCTGATTCTTGGTGTCAAAGAACCCATGCTCTGGTTTGCCATTACATGCATCACCGCCATGTTACCCATCGTAGGTGCAGCATTGGCCTATATTCCACTTGCCGTCATGTTTTTTGCGGCAGGTGATACCTGGCGAGGTGTTGCTATGCTGATATTCGGATTCGGTATCATTGGCACGGTAGATAATGTATTCCGATTCTGGCTTCAAAAAAAAATCGGCGATGTCCATCCTCTCATAACCGTTTTCGGTGTTATTATCGGATTGCAATTATTCGGTTTTATCGGACTTGTTTTTGGACCACTTCTTATATCTGTTTTCATTCTTCTTATTCGTATCTATAGATATGAGTTCAGCAACAAAATAGAACCATCCAATACCGACACCATATCAGAAAGCAAGTCATTATCCAAACCCGGTTCCAAATCAGAAAACAGATCTTCAAGTAAACCAGTTAACAAACCCCAAAATCAACAACCTCACAAGCAACCAACGAAAGCAGCCACCAATCCACCTTCCAAATCAGAATCAAAATCCGAATCCCCACGCATCCCCATTCAAAAGAAAAAGGACTAAGCTCCATCCCTCCACCTCTCCATACTATTTCCCCCGCTTCCCCGTTATATCCTTCCAAACCTCTGAAAAACCCAGATCATGAACCTGACCGTGAAAACTGTTATGGTAGGCTCGATGCTATTTGCAGGCCTGCTCACTCCCGTCTTTATGACGGGGAAAGACACCGGTGAATCAACAAGGCGTATTACCGGATTCACTGCTCTGCTGATTGCAGACCCCACTACTAAACCCGGCTCCAGGAATTCAACTTCTCATAATATCGCTAAGCCAATTGCACTGGGCAAGACCAATGCATCAGCTAAGAAAAATACTTCCAACAAAATTGCCGAAGAAGCCACCGCCATCTATACAGAATTGGGCCTACGCGCAAGAGGACTTTCTGCTGCCGCGTTTCAGCATGCATGGCGGGGCTATAAAAACCTACGAAAAATGGGGAAACTTCGTCGGGGTGATGTTCTGTCGATCTGCGACTTCAGCCAGTCTTCACGCAGAAAACGGATGTATGTAATTGACGTGGAAGAGATGAAACTACTTGTTCATACCTATGTAGCCCATGGCCGCAATTCGGGAGGTGAGTATGCGAGGCAGTTTTCTAACCGTCCGGAGAGCCACCAAAGCAGCCTGGGTTTCTTTGTAACAAGACAAACCTATTTCGGGGAGCATGGACTGGCATTAAAAATTGACGGAGTTGAAAGGGGGATCAATGACAAAGCTTCCGCGCGCAATATTGTAGTGCATGGATCGGATTATGTTGGTTCTGATTTCCTGAGATCAAATAAATTCAATGGCCGTAGTTTCGGCTGCCCTGCAGTGCCGAGGGAACAATCAAAAAAAGTTATCAATGCCATTAAACATGGTAGTTGCCTGTTTATTTATCACCCGTCCAAAAAATACCTGGCGAAATCGCAGATACTCAACGCTTAGAAGGGATGAGATCAATTGCTGGTTTGGACAACCCCTGAACCCGGTCTGAATAGATCGGGTTTTTTATGACTTTTCTTTTATATTTTGAGGAAAGAACCAAATCACCAACTGTGTCCAGCTCCAGCCATGAATGCCTGAACTGCCTTCAGCCACTTGACCCAGCCGATAAATTTTGCCGGCAATGCGGGCAAAACAGTGCGACACACCGTTTCACGTTGCCTCATATCCTTCACGAATTCTTCCATGCCTTTACACATACCGATAAATCGATCTTCAGTCTGGTTTTGGCACTCTTCACCCGGCCCGGAAAGCTGGTAGCTGAATATCTTGATGGTAAGCGAAAAAAAGTTTTCAACCCATTTACTTTCCTTTTGCTGGTAGCGGCCTTTTCTGTACTGGTTCTGAGCCTCACCAAAGCGAATGATAAACTGAATACTAAACCTCATCAAAGCAACTCCCAAAAAACTAAGGAAAGTAATTATACAAACCCAGACATTAAACCCGGCGAGAAGGGTATCACAAGGATTCCAACAGCGCGCGAAGTTGAAATCCGTACAAGAGCAAATAATGTGAATTCGTTCATGCAGAAGAGGCAGAACCTGGTAATGATCATTGCAGTTCCTTTCAATGCGTTGATATTTTTTATCGGCTTCCGAAAGAAAGGAAGGAATTATGCTGAACACCTGGTGGCCAATGTATTTTTTGTAGGAATAGTGATCCTCTTCACCTCAATTATTTTCTACCCGCTGATGGCAGTTTATAACCGGCCACCCGTTTTATTCTGGCTCCTTGGCGCAATGTTGCTGTCTCATGTATTGTATTACGCCTGGGCTTATGCGCAGTTGTTTTCGATTCGCAGCGCGGGTGGGAAAATAGCTGTTGTTGGCGTGAGTTTATTAGCAATATTACTCTGGTCTGCTATTTCAAGAGCCCTTATCCAAATGTATATAATGGGCTCCTTCTCCTAAATCTTACCTCTTACCTTACAAGGCTAAAACCGCAATCACCATTGACGCTAACCCTGTTGCATATCCCCATACGATCTCTTTCACAGTATGGTCACTAACGGCAAACCTGGCAGTGCCTACGGCTCCGGCAATAAGTAATGCAACTGATAGAGGCATGCCCATGGGAATCTCGCTGTTCCAGGCAAGGTGTATGAAAAAGCCTGCCAGCACACCCATCGCAATGGTATGCAGACTGATCTTAATGAAGTTATTAGCAGTTAGTGCAATGATACTTGAAACGAAAACCGCACATAGCATCTGCACTAATTCAGGTGGATTATCCGGACGGTTTTTACTTACATAAAAGATCCAGAAATAGAAGATCATGGATGCAACAATAGGAATGATGCGGTCCTTTTTTTCCTTAAGGTGGATGCTGCCCGCGAAGCCAAGTTGCTTTAAAAGGAAAACAGTGAACGCGGGAAAAAGCGTTGTGCTCACCATCACCGAAGCAAGCTTTAATGTTTTATACCATTCATTCTCACCTGCAAAAGCAAATGGATGCAGGTAAAGCAGGAAAGCAGTGATATAGGCCGGGATGAAAAGCGGGTGAAATATAAAGGACAGCAGGTGACCGAAAACCCTAAGTGCAGCAGGCTGTTCCGTGTTAGCGGATTGTTCATTTTGTTCAGAGAAGACCATCATATTTCCTTTCTTAGTCGGGCCACCGGGATGTTTAATTGTTCGCGGTATTTGGCCACTGTTCTGCGTGCAATGTTATAACCTTTTTCCTGCAAAAGCTCAGTAAGGCGTTCGTCGCTCAGCGGTTTGCGCTTATGTTCTGCTTCCACCAGGTTGCTGAGAATTTTTTTCACCTCCCGTGTACTAACCTCTTCACCGCTCTCCGTACTCAGGCTTTCAGAGAAGAAAAACTTCAGCCTGTAAGTGCCAAATTCAGTTTGTACAAACTTACTATTGGCCACCCTGCTTACAGTGGAAATGTCAAGTCCCGTCCGCTCTGCAATATCTTTCAGGATCATGGGGCGCATCGTCGTTTCATCACCAGTGAGAAAGAATTCATGCTGGTATTCCATGATGGTTGACATGGTCATCATCAGCGTTTCCTGCCTTTGCTTGATGGCGTCTATAAACCATTTGGCCGCATCTATTTTCTGCTTGATAAAAAGTACGGCATCGCGCTGGCGTTTGTCTTTCTTAGTGCCTTTGTCGTAATCCTTCAGCATGTCGCGATAACCCTCACTGATACGAAGATCAGGTGCGTTTTTGCTGTTGAGGGTAAGTTCAAGTTTACCGCCATTATTATAGATGAAAAAATCGGGGAGTACATAGCTTTCTGCTTTATTGATCTCACCAATATTTCCACCGGGTTTGGGGCTCAGCTTTACGATCTGCTGGATGATCTCTTTTAATTGGTCATCGTCAATATTTAATCCCCGCTGTATCTTATCATAATGTTTCTTGGTGAATTCATCGAAGTAGCGGGTAAGGATCTCAATTGCTCCTTCAACGGCAATTCCTCCAACCGACCGGCGGCGTTCGAGTTGAAGGAGAAGGCATTCCTGCAGGTCGCGGGCAGCTACTCCGGCGGGATCAAATTGCTGTATCAGCCTTATCAGCCCTTCGATCTCCTCTTCGGTTGCGTCAATATTCTGGCGGAAAGCAAGGTCATCCTGGATGGAGGCTGTTTCGCGGCGAAGGTATCCATCATCATCAATGCTTCCCACGATCTGCTCGGCGATCTTGCTGCTGCGCTCGTCTAGTTTAAGCATACCCAATTGGTCGGCGAGCGTATCATGAAGAGTGGTCTCAACTTTAAAGGGCATCACCTGCTTATCATCCAACTCGGGGTAATTATCATCACGAAGCCTGTAATCGGCAATATCATCATCCCCTTCATGAACATAATCGCTGATATCTATCTTATCATATTCATCTTCACTTCCTTCTGTATCATAATCCTCTTCACCCTCAAATTCATCCCGGTTTTCATCAAATTCATCACTAGCTTCATCCGATTGCTCCAGGGCCGGATTCTCCTCCAGCTCCTCCTTGATCCGCTCTTCGAGGTTTGCCGTAGGCACCTGCAGCAGCTTCATCAGCTGTATCTGCTGAGGTGAAAGCTTCTGTAGTAATTTTTGTTGTAAACTTTGACTAAGTGCCATACGTTATTAGGGTTTATGGCGGACCTGTCCGGTGGGATGGCCGCGCTTTCCACAAAAACCAGGCCGTAAATTACAAAATTCATGGTAATACAGGGGAAAGGATTCCTTAAAATTCTATTAACACTGCTTTTAACAGCAGTTGCGATACGCTCAAATGCGCAACAGGAGCGGATTTTGTACCATCCGGATCTTTTTTCTGCTGCCCCTTTCGCAATTGTGGATAAAATGGAAAAAAATTTCAATATTTCTACTTCCGGGAGGGCTCTTCCGGGGGTTAAATCTGCCCCTCTTTGGATCTCATATAATGCCCTCCTCCCTTATTTTCAAAAGTATGATCCTGCATTGATCACCCCGCATATGTCTATGGAGCAATGGGGAATAATTTGTGTGGGAGAGTGGAAGTTCGAAAAAAGCACCGGCATCCCCCTTAGGTTTCGGCTGGGTTCACTTCAGTATGTTGATATGCTGGAAGGGAAGAACCAGGGATATGATTTCAAAAGGCGGTAGATCAAGGTGATGCTTACTCTTTATTCACCCAACGCTGGCTCCTTCTCAGGGATCCACTCCATAACAGGTATGGTTGCACGCTGCCTGTAATAATTAAGTCTTAAACTATCGCTCCATCCATTCGGATTTTTCACGAAACTCTTACTGCTGAAATAAACCGCCCCATGAACATTTGGGGTTTTGCGAACTGCCTCAATCATCCTTGGCAACTGTGTCTTATCGCGCCATGGCGCACTGGTTCCTGCCTTATAGATTCCCAGCCCTATATAGCAATGTTTTCCATAGCTGTTGCGACTCCACCAGTCGAGCAAAACTTCAAAAGCAGCAGCCTTATGCCCAAACTCCCAGTAGATCTGCGGAGCCACGTAATCGATCCACCCCTCGCGAAGCCATAGCAGGATATCAGCATAGAGATCATCATAATTTGTTACCCCTGCAGTGGTCGCACTTCCCATAGGGTCCTTATCTGCATTGCGCCATACGCCGAAAGGTGAGATGCCGAATTTTACCCAGGGCTTTTCTTCCTTGATGGCGCGCGATAAACCAACAATAATGGAATCCACATTGCTCCGGCGCCAATCGTCGCGCGTCATACCATTACCATATTCCCTGAATGTTTTTGTATCAGGAAATTCCTTTCCAGCTATCCTGTATGGATAGAAATAGTCATCAAAATGCACCGCATCAATAGTATAGCGCTTCACAAGATCCCTTACCACCTTAACCACGAATGCCTGCGCTTCCTTGTTACCCGGATCAAAATAAGTCTTATCACCATAATTAAGGAACCAGTCGGGGTGCTGTCTACTCACATGGTCAGGAGCCGGAACAGATTTTTTTATATTGAAGACGGCCCGATACGGATTCAGCCAGGCATGGAATTCCATTCCCCGCTTATGCGCCTCGCTGATCATAAACTGCAAAGGATCATAGAAGGGCACGGGTGGCTTACCCTGCTTGCCGGTGAGCCATTCGCTCCAGGGTTCGTAAGGCGAGGGGTAGAAGGCATCGGCAGCCGGACGTACCTGCACAATCACAGCATTCATGCCATTCCGCTCATGCATATTCAGCAGCTTGATATATTCCAGTTTCTGGTCATCAGGATGATAACTGCCTGCATCAGGCCAGTCAATATTGGTGACAGTAGCGATCCATGCTCCCCTGAACTCAGGAGCAGCTGTTGCCTGGCCGGCTTCAGCAACTTCCATTGGCGCGGCAACGGGGGCTTTGGGAAGAGCAGCAGGAGGAACGCCTTTTGGCACTTCCGGAGCCTGGCTTCTGACCCCCACAGCAGATGACAACAAAATAAAAATGGAAAGAATACGGGTAAGAGATTTTTTCATTTCTGAGATTTCATCAACAATCGCAACGCTTAAAACTAAGGCAGTTGCATGGGTTTCCATTGCCTCGCGAGTCAATCCTGGGAATTGCGTAATTTATCCAGCAAATGATTAAGCTGAAGCGCCTCTGCCTCATCAAGATTTTTTAATACGGCTTCCATATCGTCTTCCTGGGCATCCATCTGCGAAAGAAGTTCTTTTCCCTTCTCCGTTATAACAACATCTACCAGCCTCCTGTCAGCACCGCAAACGGTTTTACGCACCAGGTCCTTCTTCACCAGCCTGTCAACAATGCGGGAAGTATCACTCATTTTATCGAGCATCCGCTGCCTTATCTGTAAGGTACTCAGCGGCTCACCAGCCCCACGAAGAATTCGCAGGATATTGAATTGCTGGTTGGTAAGATCATAGTGGTCAAGGAACTTGCGGGTATTTTCCATCAGCCAGTTATAGGAAAAGATCATATTGATCATCGCCTTCTGGTGCTCATTTCTGAACTTGCGCTGGTTGATGTCCTTATTGAGACTCATAAAATGAATGGTTAAACGATAAAATTACAGAAATTCCATGTGCCCACTTCAATTATCCCCACACTTTAGTTCCCTCTGAACAGTTTGCGCATATATCAATATTCGCCCTTCCCGCCAGTAATTTAGAGCGGAAACTTTTATAATCACTATCCTGCCAAACCTCTTTAAATGGCGTTCCCTTCAGGTCCCCGAGCTGGTGCTGTGCATCCTTATCAAAACAACAGGGAACAACCAATCCATCCCAGGTTATAACCGGCGAGTGCCAGGCACGCCAGCAATGATTTGCGAGACTGCCTTTGAATTGGTAATCTCCTTTCTCGTTCTTCTTATACCTGCTATACTTATCCAAAGTGGGGATCAGCTGGTTGGGATCATTTTCATAATCATATACCTGCGCGGTCTTCAGCCAAACATCATCCACACCAATTTCTTTACCCAGGGCCTTTACCTCATCTATCTGGTGTTCATTGGGCTTAACAACCAAAAACTGGAATACCACAAAGGGCGTTTTGCTCTTCAGTTCTTTCTTCCAGCGCACAATATTCCTGGCGCCCTCAAGCACCTTATCCAGTTTTCCGCCCACCCGGTACTGCTGGTAAATTTCCTGGGTGCTGCCATCCAGAGAAATGATCAGCCTGTCGAGCCCACTCTCAACCGTTTTACGCGCATTTTCATCTGTTAGATAATGTGCATTAGTGGAAGTGGCTGTATAGATCCCTTTATCACTGGCATACTTCACCATTTCAAGGAAGCCCGGATTAAGGTAAGGCTCGCCCTGGAAATAAAATACCAGGTAATATAGATGGCGATGCAATTGATCAATGGTATCACGAAAAAAATCCTGCTGCAGCATACCCGTAGGGCGGGTGAATGCCCTGAGTCCACTGGGGCACTCGGGGCAACGGAGATTGCATGATGTAGTTGGCTCAAAAGAGATAGAGATCGGCAATCCCCATTGCACAGGTTGCTTCAGGTACTTACTCACATAATAACTTCCCAATACTTTGGAAGCATTCCAGGCCCTGCGGATCGTGAGCTTGCGAAGTAGATTGACTGAATCAGTGAAATTAAAGGGCATGGCGCAAATATACGTTTCTCCCTTCCTTAACCATTCCATAACCCTGCGTTCACAATATGGTAATGAGCCCGGCATAACCTTGTTATTCCAAAAAATACTGCATTAATTATGAAAAGATTTCTCCCCCTGATACTGCTGGCCGGCTCTTTGGCGGCCTGTAATAAGAACGATGCTCCCTATTTCACCAACGAAGATCCTGCGAGTTTTTCAGAGACAGGCTCCATTGATATTGGTGGTGAAGGCGCCGCCGAGATCACAGCTTTTGATCCTCTAACCAAAAGATTGTTCGTTGTGAATAATACCGATCCTAATAAGATCGATGTCATCGATTTCAGCAACCCCGCTGCGATGACAGTAATTGCTGATATCGATATCAGTGCTTTCGGTGCCGTTAATAGCCTCGCGGTATCTGAAGGCAAACTTGCCGCAGCAGTTGAAGCCAATATCAAACAGGATAATGGCCGCGTATATATCTATGATACAGAGTCACTCGCCGAATTAAAACAAATCCCAGTGGGTGCTTTGCCTGATATGATCTGTTATAGCGCAGATGGTAATTTCATCCTCACCGCTAATGAGGGTGAACCAAGTTCCGACTATACCAATGACCCACTTGGATCAGTGTCGATCATTTCCGTGAGACAAGACTATTCTGTAAACACAATTGATTTCAGCTCTTATAACAAGCAGGAGTATGCGCTAAAGAAAAAAGGTCTTCGGATCTTTGGCCCCGGTGCAAGTCTGGCCCAGGATATGGAACCTGAATACATCACGGTATCACAGGATTCTAAAACCGCCTGGGTTACGCTGCAGGAAAACAATGCTATTGCGCGTATCAACCTTGCATCACAATCATTCACCGGCATTTTCCCACTCGGTTATAAAGACTATAGCGATGCCATGAACGCCATCGATCCAAGTGATGAAGATGGCCTTAAGGAGTTGCGCACAGTTCCTGCTTTTGGCATGTACCAGCCCGATGCTATTGCCAGTATGCAGATAAAAGGAGTGCCCTTTCTCTTTACTGTTAACGAAGGAGATGTTCGGGAGTATGATGTATATGAAGAGAATGAAAGGGTGGAGGATATAACACTTGATCCTACAGCGTTTCCTAATGCGGCCATCTTGCAGCAGGAAGCAAATCTCGGCCGACTGAATATTTCAACAGCACAGGGTGATACAGATGGTGATGGTGATTTTGATGAGCTCTACTCTTTTGGCGCCCGCTCATTCAGCGTATGGAATGGTAATACCGGTGAGTTGTTGTTTGATAGCAAAAATGATATTGAAAAAAAGATCATCGCCGCTGGCATCTATGACGACAGGCGTAGTGACGATAAAGGCGTTGAGCCGGAAGGAATTGCACTTGGTAATGTGGGTAATAAAATAATTGCTTTTGTGGGATTGGAGCGCGTGGATGCAGTAGCACTATACGATGTAACAAACCCCGGCAATCCACAATTCCTGCAAATACTTAAAACTGGCGATGCTCCGGAAGGCATTCTTTTTATTCCTGCACTGCAAAGTCCCACCGGAAAAAGCCTGCTGGTAGTAAGTAGTGAAGGGGATGGGGTGATAAAGGTGTTTAGTCCGGAAAGCCTGTAGGAGGGATGGAGGGATGGAGGGATGGAAGGCAGTAGGCAATAGTCAATAGAAATTAAGCTGTTTTTCTGAACCGTAGATTGAAGGTGTACCATAAAGGGTACACCTTTTTATTCAGTCTATAAATGTTCTGATGACGGTTAATAAAAGAAACTAATTACAGATATAATTTAAAGAGTTGAGCTTGGAAGTAATTGATTTTCAATCCGAAAATGGCTTGTTAATTTTTTAACAATTTTTTGGTGGAATTGGAGGAATTCACCCTATCTTCACGACCGCTTATAAAAAAAGAAGGTCCACTGTAGAAACAGTCGACCTCTAACGATTGCTTGCCATATAAAAAAAACGTTCGAATCTTGTTTGTCCCGTCCAGCCCTTTGGCTTTCGGGGGAATGAGTTCCGGATGTCAGGCCTCTAATTCTTGCTTTGCCCTTTCTTACGATTGCCTTCCTTTCTAACGGTTGCTTGCCAATTTTTTCTTTTCTCCTGAACTCTGATGTAAAAGTAATGCCTGTTATAAGTGGTTTAAAATCATATTTAGCCACTTTTTATTACTCCAAAAAGGGTAATTTTGCGCCTAATCGCTTATCCAGCAAGGAGTTCCGAAAAAAAACCTAATGATGCCCAACCGATCTACAGATGCTTTATTTCAATTAATAAAATCACTTCACAAGGCCGAAAAGCGACATTTCAAGCTCTATATAAAGCGTGCAACAGCAAAAGAGGACCTGAAAATTGTGGAATTATTTGATACGCTCGACAAACTCGACGATTATGAGGAAAGGGAATTGCTCAAAAAACTCCCCTCCATCAAAAAGCCCCAGCTCAACAATATTAAATCGCATCTCTATAAACAGCTTCTTGCCAGCCTGCGCGACCTGAAGAGCACCGATACACTTGAACTTCAGCTCTCCGAGCAACTCGATAATGCCCGCATCCTCTACCATAAAGGCCTCAAACACCAGGCCATGCGGATCCTTGAACGCGCCAAGGAACTGGCCACAGCCAATGGAAAGTTCAATTACCTGGCACAGGTGATCTCACTGGAGAAAAAGATCGAGACCCTCCATATCACCCGCACTATTCAGGAGAAAACAGAAAAACTAACCCAGGAGGCACTCGAGATCAGTGGTCATATCGACCGCGTAACCCGGCTGAGCAACCTTGCGCTTCGCCTTTATGGCTGGTATGTGATGCATGGTCACGCGCGCAATGAAAAAGATGAAACAGGTATCAGACAATTCTTTAAAGAACAACTTCCCTCAGATGCTTTTGAGCTCACGGATTTCTATGAGAAACTTTATCTCTACCAAAGCTATACCTGGTATGCCTTCATCCGGCAGGATTTCCTCATGTACTATCGTTACTCAAAAAAATGGGTAGATCTTTTCTATGAACAGGAAGTGATGCAGAAGGTGGAGATAGGCCATTTTATAAAGGGATTGCATAACCTCCTGAACGCACATTTCGATTTGCGAAACTACCAGCAGTTCCAGGTGGTGCTCAAACAGTTTGAAGAATTTGCCAAAACGCCCATCGCGCAGCAGCACGATAATTTCCGGATCCATACTGATATCTATATCAACAGTGCCCGACTTAACTGGCACCTGATGACGGGTACTTTTAAAGAAGGACTGGGCCTCGTTAATACCATGGCGGAAAACCTAAAAGAATATGAACTCTATGTTGATCCACATCGCATCGTTGTGTTCTATTATAAGTTTGCCACCTTGTATTTTGGCAGCGGCGATTATAATACCTGTATCGACTACCTGCAAAAGATCATCAACGATACTTCCGCCAACCTGCGCATCGATCTGCAGAGCTATGCGAGGCTCATGCACATGATGGCGCATTACGAATTGGGCAACGATGATATCATGGAGTCACAGATCAAATCTGTTTATCGTTTCATGGCGAAGATGAAGAACCTGACGGTGGTGGAAGAAGAGATGTTCCGTTTCATCAGGCATTCATTCGGATTGAGTCCGCGTAAGCTCAAACCCGAACTCGAAAAATTCCTGCAGAAGATCAAGCACCTCGAGAAGAACCGCTTTGAGACCCGCGCCTTCGCCTATCTCGATATCATCTCCTGGGTTGAGAGCAAAGTATTTGAAAAGCCCATGAACCGGGTGATCAATGAGAAATATTTAGCGAGCAGGAAGAGGAGATATTGATGGAGGGATAGAGGGATGGAGAGATGGAGGGAAAGCCTAAATCGGTTTACTCCAGAGCTTGATGAAATATCGGATCAGGGCAATAAGGCTGATCAGAAAAAAAGCATAGAAGATATAATTTCCGAGGGTTGGTGTATCGGCGAAGAAGAACCATCCAAACCACAATCCGAGGGTAACGTTGGTGAGCATCCATAAAGCACCCACACTAACGGTCATCAGTGTTCGCGTTAGCAGATCACGGGCGTCTTTTTCCATTTCACTCATAAAAAATATTTTACTTCCATCCCTCCATCTCTCCATCCCTCCGTTTCATTCTATCAAAAGGTCCGCAAAATCCGTGGAGTCGCCATTAAAAACATTGAAATCCACTTTGCCCCTGATACCATTTACATTGCCAGTTTCGCTGTACTGCCAGAAGGCCCAGTTACGCGCAATACGCGGACGGTCCTTTCTCAGGTAATGCGCCACCCAGAGAGGGTAGTTATCAAAATCACCTTTCAGGAATTTATTATAGAATTCAACATTGGTATAGATAATAGGTTTAACCCCATAATGCGCTTCGAGGCGGTCGAGGAATGCCTTCACCTCAGCTCTTAATTTATCGGGAGTTACACCATAGGTCTGTTCAACATCCAGAACAGGAGGGAGGTCACCCTTTTCAAGCTCCACCCGGCGGATAAAATTTTCGGCCTGATCAACGCCGCTCTTAGGAGCCAGGAAAAAATGGTAGGCCCCGCGTGTGATTCCGGCATCACCTGCATTTCGCCAGTTCCTGTTGAACTGCGCGTCCATATTACCCAATCCCTCTGTTGCCTTGATGAATACAAACCCGATACGTACATCCTCTGCCACCATTTCTTTGACCATATCCCAATTAATACGCTGCTGGTATTTGGAAACATCGATACCATGGATGGAATAATTGGCAGGCACTTCAATCCCAAATTCTTCATAATGTTCAAAATCGGGCCGGCTGCTGCTGAACCACCACCAACCCAATAGTGCCACCACTACTAATATAAGTACTGCCAGCAGGGAACGGGGACCACTAGTATTTGTCGCTTTCTTTTTCGCCATGCGTCGGCAAATTTATGGATTTAGACCTCCCCTCCATCCCTCCACCTCTCCATCTCTCCCTTCCATCCCTCCATCCCTCCATCTCTCCACCACAATTTTTCTCTTTTCTGGAACGTTATTTGCCAATAATCTGTTCCAATTGTACCAATATGAAAACAATCACCCTACTGCTTACCGTTTTTACCCTGGGCCTCGTTTCCTGCGAAAAGATCGACAAACTCACCCAGTTCACCATCAATGACCAGTTTGAGACAACCATAAAGGCCGGCCTCGCCACCCTGGCACCTACCGATATGGAAACACCACCCGTTACTTCCATCGCCGAAAAGGAACTTACCATGAACAATTCCAGGATCGATATGATCGAATCGGTGAAACTAGAAGAACTGAAGATGGTGATCTTCGACCCTACCGGCCGCACATTTGATTTCCTTAAGGATATTGAAATATTTATTGCGGCTGATGGACTGCCGGAAAAGAAAATCGCTTCTGCCAATAACCTGGCCGACGATGTTACCAATACCATCCGCCTCACCACCGAGAATGTGGAACTGGAGCAATACCTTAAAAAAGGGACCTATACCATCCGGATGCGGGTTACAACTGATAAGATCATCAACCAGGACATCAAAGTGCGCAGCACCGCCAAATACTTCGTGGATGCCAAAGTATTGGGACTCTGATCGTTAACATAATCTGAAAATATGGGGAGATCGCATCACTGCGGTCTCTTTTTTTATGCCGTTAACCGGCAATCCGCTAAATTGTAGGTTGATTAAAAACAAGACCATGTCGCTCCTGAACAATAACAACAAGAACAAAGACAAAAAGAAGAACAATCCACAGCCGGCAAAGCCAGGATTTGGATCAGGCATCAAAGGTAAGAGCAGCACAAAGGCCGCAACCCGCAATACCAAGCTCACCGGCGGAACACAGCGGGGGTCTTAGTCCACTGCAGTATGCACAATCTTTTTTCTTATAAAGGTGAAGACCGCCCCGGCCAGTAAAAGGAAGAGGCAGGCCTGTGCTACATTTCCTACCATGGCATTGTCCGCACCCTGCCTCGAGTAAATGCCATATAATGCCCAGCTGATCACCAGTGCATACGCCACATCCTTAAATTTCAACAGGAAATATATTCCCAATAGCGTAGCTACCACTATCATTATGCTGCTCCAGGTTGCGGCTTCTATCCCCGCGCCCTGCCATCCCATGTCAACCAGCAACGCCGTGATATTGGCGATAGTGGCAACACTGATCCAGCCCAGGTAAACACTGAAAGGAAGACGGATACAAACTTTTTGGGTCAGCGTAAGCTCTCCCCTTAAGGGCAGGAGTTTCTGGTAAATATAAATGAGGGTCGACAAAAAAAGCAGCATAACGATTACTGACAACCGAATCTGCAGATAATGCCAGCAAAAGATCCAGCTGATATTCAATACACAGGTAACCACGAATAAATTCAATACCGATTCCAGTCTTTGATAAGGGATTCTTGACCCTGGGGCACTGAAGGCCACGATCAAATGATAGATGGTATAGGTCAGCAATAAGGCGTAAATGATCGACCATATACTGAAAGTGAAACCGGCAGGCACAAAAAGGTTGGGATAGCGATCGGAGATGGCTCCGGTGCTCATGTTATTAAGGGGAAGCATCACGGCCATCGCATTCACAATAATCACGGCGATCATTGCCAGCAGGCCAAGAACGGCCCAGGTTTTGAAGCTATTTTTCATATTCAGGTCAAATTAACATCTATCGTTCAAAGATGGTTTATCCGGTTAAGGTAAATAAATTGCTGATTGGATAATATTCTGTAAACTTCCGGCTGATTGCAAGAGGCTTTTTCAGCGCAATCAAAGGAGATTTGTATCAATCAAAATATGCTCATGATCAATCTATCATATATGTTACATATCCGGCACTTGGTGCTCCTGCTATTCGTGGCATTCGGTTTTACCACTGCAACTGCGCAACAGCAGCTTTATCCCAAACCTTATGGGGTATTGCCTACCGAAAATCATCTTCGCTGGCACGAGATGGAATCATATGTCCTTATCCATTTCACGCCCACCACTTTTGAGAATAAAGAATGGGGCTATGGAGATGCGGATCCTTCCATCTTCAATCCCACCCAATTTGATGCGCAGCAGATCGTGAATGCAGCAAAAGCTGGCGGATTCAAAGGCGTTGTTTTTGTTGCCAAGCACCACGATGGTTTTGCCCTCTGGCCAACAAAAACAACAGCATATAATATAAGTAAAAGTCCCTGGAAAGATGGCAAGGGCGATATGGTAAAGGAATTTGCACAAGCCAGTAAAAAGGCGGGAATGCAGTTCGGCGTTTACTGCTCACCGTGGGATCGTAATCATCCCGGTTATGGAACCGCCGCCTATGTGACCGACTACCGCAACCAGCTTCGCGAACTCTATACCAACTATGGTGAACTCTTCATCACATGGTTTGATGGTGCCAATGGTGGCGATGGCTACTATGGCGGTGCCAATGAAAAAAGAAATATTGACCGCACCACTTATTATGGATGGGATAGTACCTGGAACCTGGTACGAACCCTCCAGCCAAAGGCCGTGATCTTCAGTGATATGGGCGATGTACGCTGGGTGGGAAATGAACATGGTCATGCAGCAGAAACATCCTGGGCTACCTTCACACCTGTACCCACTGATGGAAACACTGTGGCCGTTCCCGGTGAAATGAAATACGATAACTCCCCCGGCGGAACCCGCAATGGTGAATTCTGGAAGCCGGCAGAATGTGATGTTCCTTTGAGGCCAGGATGGTTCTATCACCCCGACCAGGATAAAAGGGTAAAGACACCAGCGCAACTACTCGATCTCTATTTTAAAAGTGTTGGTCGCGGTGGTAATCTCGATCTGGGTCTCTCCCCCGATACCCGTGGACTCCTCCACGACAATGATGTAGAATCCCTCAAAGCTTTCGGTGAAATTCTCAAAGAAACTTTCGCTGAAAACCTTGTTAAGAAAGCAAGCATAAGCGCCAGCAATGTTCGTGGTGATAATAAATTATTCAGCGCCGATAAACTGATCGATGCCAATCGTTATTCTTATTGGGCAACCGATGATGATGTGACAAAAGCGGAAGTGTTGCTGGAGTGGAAAGAGCCTCAAACTTTCAATGTTATAAGGCTGCGCGAGAACATCAAACTTGGACAGCGTATTGAGAAACTTGCAGTGGATGTAATGAGCAACGGACTCTGGAAACAGGTGGGAGATGCTACCAGTATAGGCGCCAACAGACTTATCAGGCTTCCTGCTACTGTTAAGACCGACAGACTTCGTATCCGCATACTCGAATCACCGGTGAGCCTGGCTCTCAGTGATATCGGCGTTTTCCGCGCACCCGATAGTATCCCCGATCCCTCTTATGCAAAGATCAGGGGTAAGGCAGGTATCGACCGTAGTGGATGGAAGCTAGTGGAATCAACGCCTGCTAAACCCGGACAGGTTACTATTGATATGGGACAAGCATATTCCGTCAAGGCATTTACCTACCAGCCGCAGGCCGGACAAACTGCGTTTGCTGCTACCAGTTATGAATGGCAGGTTAGTGTTGATGGCAAGAACTGGAAGACTGTTTCAGAAGGGGAATTCAGTAATATCAAGGCCAATCCCATTGAGCAACTGGTGGTACTGAAGAAGCCGGAGCAGGTTCGCTATTTCCGGTTTATCGGGAAAAATGAGGGCGAGGTACGCACAGGTATTTCCGGTTTGGGAGCTATAGAAGAATGATCACCTGAATTTGACTTACCGCGGCCATTAATTGCCCTGACTTAACAGCATTAACAGAAGGAGTTGAAGTTCTGTCACCTGTATGTGTAAACGAAAAATTATGAAGAAGCATTTTAGCAACAGAATGATTTCAAAACTTTGTGCTGGTTTGCTGGCCACTTCATATTTACTGGCAGGTAAGGCAATTGCGCAAACTCAATCACCACAAGCCCCTGCCCGCCCAAATATACTTCTCATCATTTCCGATGACCACGCCTACCAGGCCATCAGCGCCTATGGCAGCAAACTGGCTAAGACCCCCAATATTGATCGGATCGCCAAACAAGGCGCCATTTTCAATAAAGCTTATGTTACCAATAGCATCTGTGGACCAAGTCGCGCGGTGATCCTCACAGGAAAATACAGCCACAAGAACGGGTTTAAGGATAATGAGAATTCCACCTTTAATGCCAACCAGGATTCATTTATAAAGCAGCTTCGCACCAATGGCTACCAGACAGGCTGGGTGGGCAAATACCACCTGCATTCTGATCCGCAGGGATTTGATTTCTGGAAAATATTACCCGGACAGGGAGAATATTATAATCCCGATTTCCTCACAATGGGCGGTGGCAAAGAACGCATCGAGGGTTATGTCACTAATATCATCACTGATATCGCGGAAGACTTTCTCAACAAGCGCGATGCCACCAAGCCCTTCTGCCTGGTGATCGGTCATAAGGCCACCCATCGTACATGGATACCTGATACTGCCGACCTGGGTATGTTCAGCAATACAAAGTTTCCGCTTCCGGAAAATTTCTATGATCAGTATCGCGGTCGCGCCGCAGCAAGTGTTCAGGACATGACCATCTCCAAAACCATGCTGATGGATTATGACCTGAAAATGCATTCTTTTGGCAACAGGGGGCAGGGTTATCACAAGCGTTACAATGAAGCGCAGCGCCAGCGGATGGATGCATATTATGGTCCCATTGAGGCCGACCTCAAAGCAAAAAATCTCAGCGGTAATGCATTGACGGAATGGAAATACCAGCGCTATATGGAAGATTATCTCAGCACGGCAGCATCCATGGATCGCAATATTGGTCGCGTGCTCGACTACCTCGACCAGAATGGGCTCTCTAAGAATACGATCGTTATTTACATGAGCGATCAGGGATTTTTCCTCGGTGAACATGGATGGTTCGACAAGCGGTTCATGTATGAAGAATCTTTCCGAACACCTATGGTTATGCGCTATCCCGGGCAAATACAGCCAGGCACGGTTGTAAATAGTTATGTGATGAATACTGATATCGGTCCAACCCTGCTTCAGGCAGCGGGCGTGAAGGTTCCTTCCGATATGCAGGGGCGGTCTTTTCTGCCACAGTTGAAGGATACCGCCATGAAAGGGCCAGCCACCATGTATTATCATTACTATGAGAATGGAGAACATTCTGTATCACCACATTTTGGTGTGCGTGCAGGTCGCTACAAGCTGATCCGTTTTTACCAGCGTGTAGATGATTGGGAACTTTTTGACATGCAGGCCGATCCCGATGAAATGAATGATTTATATGGGAAGAAGGGATATGAAAAGATCACTGCGCAGATGAAAAAAGAATTGCTGAAGCAGATCGATAAATACGAAGATGATGATGCACGGAAGCTGGTGAATAAGCCACTGCCCAAATCCAGATTAAAACAACCGGCTGAAAAGTTATAGGAATGTTCCCGGCAATAATTTTTCCACGCCAAATTCCCGGCAGTATTTATGCCGTACCGATTTTCAGCTTAATATTTTTACTGCATCTATTGAAAGGAATAATTAAAAAGTACTGATGCACGAATGTTGCGGCACTGTTAATACAAGATCAAAAGATTTTTACGATTTGATTAAAGATGTTTGGCTTATGAGTAGGATTTCCGTTTTGCTATTATTTCAAATAGTTCCGGTATTGTTGTGGGCACAATCAAATTCACGCACAACACCCAATATAATTTTCATTCTTGCCGATGATCTCGGCTACGGTGATCTTGGCGTCTATGGCCAGAAACACATACGCACGCCTAATATCGATCGGCTTGCACGCAAAGGCATGCGCTTCACCGATTTCTATGCCGGCAGCACAGTCTGCGCACCTTCCCGTGCTGCGCTGATGACGGGGCAGCATACCGGTCATGTATATGTGCGTGGAAATGGTGAAGTGCCACTGCGAGAAAATGATACGACGCTCGCGCAAAGATTGAAGGCGGCGGGATATGTGAATGGAATGGTAGGCAAATGGGGTCTCGGACTGCAGGGCACCACTGGCACGCCTGAATGCAAAGGCTGGGATTACTTCAGCGGCCACCTACATCATATTGAAGGGCATTACCAGCGGCCCGATTCGGCCTGGCAGATCATCAATGGGCAGTCTGTGAGGGTGCCGCTGCCCGCTGGCAAATATGCCAATGAATGGTTTAAGGATGAAGCACTGCGCTTTATTCAGCTTCAGGGGATGACTCCCTTAAAACGCTTACAACAATCCTCAAATTCTTCAGTCTTCTCAAATTCTCCAACCGCCTCCAATACTACGAAACCGTTTTTTCTCTACGTCTCCTTCACCCTCCCGCATGCTGAGCTTAAGACCAATCCAAAATACCTGCGCAAATACATTCGCCGCGGACAAAGCATTTTCGGTGAGGAGAAGGCTCATCCTCCCGGCCAGCATTATGGTCCGCAGCCCTATCCCAAAGCTGCCTATGCTGCCATGGTAACCGAAATGGATGATTATGTTGGCGAAATAATGAAACAGCTGCGCAAAGCCGGACTGGAAGAAAACACCATCGTGATCTTTGCCAGCGACAATGGAACACATGTTGAGGGCGGACGTACAAAAGAAGATGCGATGGAAACTTTTAAAAGCAGCGGTGCCCTCCGCGGTGTTAAGCGCGATCTCTATGAAGGCGGTATGCGCATTCCATTTATCGTGAGCTGGAAGAACCGGATAAAGGCAGGATCTGTTAATCCACACAATGGTGCTTTCTGGGATATGCCAGCCACCTTCGCTGAGATCGCAGGGGTTTCAGCGCCTGGAGGAGATGGCATCTCTTTTCTCCCAGCACTTCTGGGCAACGCGCAACCCTCCCATGAATTCCTTTATTGGGAATTCGGTGAAGGCGGATTCAAACAAGCTCTTCGACAGGGCAACTGGAAAGCGATTCGATATTACAGCAATGGTCAACCCGATCGAACTGAACTCTTTGATCTTTCAACCGACATTGGTGAGCAAAAAAATCTCGCCGACTCAGAGCCTGCTAAAGTGAAGGAGATGGAGAGGCTCATGGACAGTGCACGCCGCCCTTCCGAACATCCGCTCTGGCGTTGAGCTCCGGTGAATAGTGCTTCTGCTGAGTCCTGTGTTAAATGCAGCAAAACTGATTGAAATATTGCTGAGATATCTTTTTAGCCTGATCTGTTTGCCCATCTCTGCCAGTATTTCCTTTTGGCCCCAGTTATCCGTTTCTTTTGATTTCATGACAGTTGATATTGAGTGTAAAGAACTGAAATTCAGGTTTAAGAAACCAGCGTGCAATAACCCATTCCTTAAGGGTGATTTTACCATAACATTGATTACGGATGCGATGCAGATTTTTACAAATTGAAACTACCAGAAGAGTGGGGTTCAGAAAAGATGTGTTTTATATTGACCTATATATGAATCATTAAATACCAATAATGATACATATTTGGAAGACTATAAAAACAGCTTTCAAAGAATATGCTTCCTATGACTAGGTACAGTTTGTAATTTTAAATCTTCATCAGTTACAATACTTTCATATGGTAAAACTATTATCACAGATTATCTTTTAGAGTGATCATCCTTGCACGAGAACGATCAAATAGAAGTACCAGCATCATAGAGAAGAACAATCATCAGGCGCAACCATCACCGACGCAACTATAACAGAGCCGACCCTCAACAGCTCCCACAAAAAAAGCCAGCGAAATTTCGCTGGCCTTCATTGGTTTGTTGTTTATCCTTAGTATGCGCTCTTCGACTTTAATTTCTCGATCTGCCTTTCGAGGGCCTCAACAGCTTCCGCCGTCGCTTTCTCAAAAGAATCTGCCTGCGCACTCGCTATAAGATCATTACCCGGTATTACAAGACGAATATCAGCGATCTTATTTTCTCTCGTCGCAGACTTTTCAAGTTTCAAGGTTATATCATAACTGATAATATTGTCGAGGTAGCGGCCAAGCCTTGATACTTTTTCATTCACAAACTCATTTAACTCAGTTGATGCGGTAAAATCCAGCGATTGAATATTAATGTTCATAGTGTAACTCTTTGATACAAAGTACAGCTTTATTCCGGGCTTCCCGACTGATAAAAGTCACACCATTAACTGTTTAACATTAGGTCAACAAATCCCGTTAGAATGCGCCTGATCTCCCCACTGAATTGTCGCAAAAGCACCCGCCCCAAACCACCACAGCTCAGTAGTTTTAGTCATCAAATCAAAAACAAATATCATGGTTAACGAACTCTGGATCAACCTTCCCGTTAAAGACGTGATCCGCTCCAAAACCTTCTTTAAAAACATCGGATTTTCATTCAATGAAGAGATGTGCCGCGGTAGTGAATCCGCCTGTATGCTGGTGGGGGATAAAAAAATAGTGGTCATGCTATTCGCTGAATCAATACTCGAAAGGTTTGCCCAAAACCCATTGACCGACACAAGCAAATCCACCGAAGTACTGCTCTCCTTTGATGCCGCCACCCGCGAAGAAGTTGATGCCATGGCAAAGAAAGTGGAAGAAGCCGGGGGCGATGTTTTCGCCCCGCCTGCCGATAACCAGGGCTGGATGTATGGTTTCGCTTTCAAAGACCCGGACGGACATCGATGGAATCAATTATATATGGATCGATCTAAAAGGCCAGCCAACTAAGATCTGCTGAAGGAGTGAAAGCTCGGCCGGCGGTTCCTTATCTCAGCTCCGCCTCAAGTGTCTGGCGGATCCGGAACGCATGACTGGAACCCATCGTCACGAAAACTTTTTTACCACTATTCACAAGTTCCAGGATCATAGAACAGAGATGGATATCGCGTGTAATATTTGACTCGGCCGCAATATCCGATAACCATCCCTCCGGCCATCCATATTCATCACTGGTTTCGCGCCAGTCCTTTGCACCAGGATAAGTTTCCTTCCAGAAACTATCAATTGCTGCAACATTTTTTATTTGTCCGCGGATGCCATCCTTGTCGGTTCTGCTATCAATATATTCCTGCATCACCCTATCCGGATCAGAAGGTTTTCCAAAACGATAATTACTGAAATAGGGTCGTAGCGAATAGAAAATCGCAAGCTGTTTTGCATCATAGCGCTGAAGCATAAGTTTTATCTCAGCACTCTTCTCAGGCTCCCAGGTGTAAAAGGGGATACCTGCTTTTTTTGCAAGCCGCACCGTTTCACCTCCTTCACCATGCGCCTCCACAGGATCCTGCAAACCGCTGAAGAGAAAGCCCAGCCTTCCTTCCACCAGCGCAACATCCGGTTGGAAAGCATTCCAGATATTTCTGATGCTGTCTATCTGCGCGTCATTGCAATTCTTTGTATGCTCAATGCCGAGAACATAAACACTACCCTTACCCGAAGAAAGCTGGTAGATATAAGGCCTGCTATGATCGCCTGCACTATCATAGGCCTTCATATCCATAATAGGAACCGCAAAATTCTTTGTGACAGCAACAGAATAGTAAGCCGGCGATCGCCAGATAATACCCGTCCAGAGTAGTAAACCAAATACGGCGATAAAAACCAGCAGGCTTATGCCAAGAATCTTTATCGATTTGATCAGGAAGTTCTTCATGAGGACAAAGAAAAAACAAATACAATTTTAGCGGGAATAGATTCGGATGAGTTGTGCATAACTAGAAAACTTGGAGCGGTCAGCATCATGCGAATCCCTGATAGGGCGATTGTTAAAACATTACAAAAACGTTTTTCGGTTTATGTATTCAATCGCGCGCCTGCATCTCAACATGAAAACCATAACCATGCCCTCCCTGCTATCCCACGCCACCACGGCCATACTGATCGTGGCCGCTACAACTACGTTTGTCTATAACCGTTTAACACAGGAAACTATCATTGCAGAGTGCCCACCCCTGCCGCCTGTAACCCAGGTTTCTTCCATCCCTCCATCTCTCCATCCCTCCACCAAAATTCAGGTCGCCATTCTCCTCGACGTCTCCAACAGCATGGACGGCCTTATCGACCAGGCCAAGGCCCAACTCTGGAACATGGTGAGTGTGCTGGGAAAGGCCCGCTGCGATGGTAAAACACCACAGGTGGAACTGGCGCTCTATGAATATGGCCGCAGCTCCAACAGCGCACAGGTGGGTTATGTGAAACAGATCAGCCCATTTACCAGCGATCTTGATGAAGTATCGCGGAACCTGTTCCGACTCACCACCAATGGCGGTGATGAATACTGCGGACAAGTTATGCATACTTCACTCACCGATCTTCCCTGGGATAACGGTGATGCACACTACAAAGTGATCTTTATTGCCGGCAACGAAGATTTCCTGCAGGGCACAACACCCTTTACAAAAGCATGCACCATCGCCAAACGAAAGGGCGTTATCGTTAATACTATCTATTGCGGCGACCGCCAGCAGGGCATCCGCGAGCACTGGAACCTTGGTGCCGAATGTGGCCGTGGCAGCTTCACCAATATAAATTCCAACGCACGCATCCAGGATATACCTACGCCATACGACCAGGAACTGATTGTACTGAATGATAAACTCAATGCAACCTATATTGGTTATGGTACACTTGCCGCTGAGGGAAAATCAAAGCAGGAAGAAGTAGACCGCGTCAATTATGAAGCTCATCCATCAGTGGCGGCTAAACGAATTTCAGTGAAGGGCAAGAGTGAGGTATATCGCAATGATAGCTGGGACCTGGTAGATGCCCATGCTGCTGACACTGCCTTCCTCACCAAATTACCACCATCATCCCTACCCGAAAACTTAAAGGGAAAGTCAAAGGCCGAACTGAAGAAATATATTTCCGACCTGTCAGCCAAACGCAATAATATCCAAAAGCAGATCAGCGAGGTAACAGCAAAGCGCGAAAATTTCCTGGCAGCAGATCGCGCCAATAAAGCCGGCAATAAAGAACAGACCCTGGAAACAGAGATCGAGAAGATCCTGCGAGAGCAGGCAAAAAGGTACCGTATGGAGATCCATCAATAAACCTTATCACCTATGGAGCGAAGCGTTTTGATCCTTGCCACGCGCGTCATGACAGTTTTGATTGTTATACTCGTCATGGGCGTGGTGGCGGGATCATTTTTTAAACCTTATGCACAAACCCTAACGGATAGATCTCTCCAAAATATTAGAGTCCCTGTCATTGAAACAACAAGCAATAACCCGGGAAAAACTATTAAGGAAAGATTTCCACCCCCTGCAGGTTATGCGCGAAAAGAAGTGGACCCTGGTTCTTTCGCCCATTACCTTCGAACCCTTCCCCTCAAACCTCCCGGCACCAAAGTGCGTTATTATAATGGCAGGGAGAAACCATCAGCAGCCTATGAAGCTGTTGTTGACATGACCATCTCTGGCAAGGATCTCCAGCAATGTGCAGACGCGGTGATGCGGTTAAGAGCAGAATATTTTTATGCCGCCAAAGCCTATGACAAAATATCCTTTATACTCACCAATGGATTCCAGGTTGATTATTCTGAATGGATCAAAGGCAGGCGCGTGCTGGTGAAAGGGAATAAAACAAGCTGGATAAAATCAGCCGCTCCCTCCAATACCTATAAAGATTTCCAAAACTATATGGAATTCATTTTCATGTATGCCGGAACTGTTTCCCTTTCAAAGAGCCTGTACCAGAAAAACATGCGTGACCTCTCTATTGGTGATGTATTCATCATCGGTGGGACACCCGGACATGCAGTGATAGTCGTTGATATGGCAGAAAATAATCGCGGCGAAAAGATATTTATGCTGGCCCAGAGCTATATGCCCGCACAGGAAACGCAGGTGCTGAAGAATCATTTTAATAAGAAGATAAGTCCTTGGTACCAGTTGAATGCAAGCGCCAATCTGAATACGCCTGAATGGACTTTCAAGGCTTCACAACTTAAAGGCTGGTAGTTCATACAATAATATCTCATCGAAAAAGGGTATTTTTTATTGATTTAAATATGGAACATTAAAGAATGAAAATGATTCAAATATGGATCACTTTAAAAAGCTGCTAAAAAAAAGACATAGACCATTCCATACTTGCGAATCTCCTAATAAGTATACGCTTAAAAATTCCTTAGGATGAGTTCAATATCAGCCCATAAAAGAAAAAAGCAGGTCAATGAAATTTTCCAATGACCTGCCATCTTTAGATATACAATCCCCATAAAGCTTACCGGCCCACTACTAACTTTCCATTCAGCACTTCCTGCTTACCATATTTATCAACCGTCTGAAGTCGGTATATATAAATGCCAGCAGAAAGTTTCGACGCATCATAGTTTACCTGGTAGGAACCCGACTTCTGCAATCCGTTTGCGAGTTGAGCCAGCTTCTGTCCCATTCCATTATATACTTCCAAACTTACCTGTGCATCTACCGGTATTGAATATCGGATGGTTGTTGAGTGCACAACAGGGTTGGGCCATGCCTGCAAATTCACCCTCGCTTCAGTTATACTCTCCATTGGTGGACGGCTTGTATTAGCACTTGTTATCAGGTTACTACAATTACTATAAACCGTATTCGCGACAGCATCTTCTATGCCTGGTGTGCCTTTCTTATTGGCTGGAACATGAACTTTCACTACAGCAGTACCAGAATTCCCTTCGCCATCAGTAATGGATAAATGAATAGAATAAACTCTTCCATTGCCACCGGTATATCGCTCACGACGCAGTTCCACCGATTTGCAGTTGCTGGCAATTCTAATATCATTGGTAGAGTTGCCATCCTGTCCGCCAGGTGCATCATCCATTTCATCACTGGTAACATAAAGAATAATGGCATCATCTTTACTTAGCGCTCCACAATTGTCTGTAATACTGTTAATAAGATTCGCCACATTTATGCGCTGGTATTTATTATCCGGCGGCCACATGAATTGAGATGCAACAGTATTGATCACCGGCGCCTGATTATCTTCAACCGTTACAGTGAAAGGACATTCATCACTACCCGTACTATTGGTTGCAATGGCAGTCACGGTTGTTACACCAACAGCGAAATTGTGCGGTGAGGTGATGACTGTGTTACCTATTTTATAAACCACAGTTGGGGCAGGAGTTCCAGTTGCATTGGCAGCAAACTCAACAGATGCTACACAACTATTAAGAGGTGCAACGGCAGTTTTATTTGCCGGACATTCAATGCTTGCCGGAACAGTACATCCTACCGGTTCATTCAGTATTATCGGGTTGCCGAAATAAGACGCAAGACAGGTTTCGTCATCCACATAACTGGCTTCCAGTGTATATATACCCGGCTCCAGATTGGGGAAGATGTTGCTTAATTGCCATTCACCTCCATCCAGGCGGAATTGCACGATACCGGAACCAGCGTAATTGACCTGAATAATTCCCGTTGGCACTTCACAAGTGGGTTGGGTAAGCCCTGCTGTTCTAAAGATCGGCAATCCCAGGTTTGGATTAATAGTTATAGTACTTCCATAAGTTTCATCGCAGGTTATACTGGAGGCTAATCTTACCTGCACGGTATAATCACCGGGATTAAGCCCGTCAAAAACATTCTCTGATTGCCATGTGCCGCTATTAAGCCTGTATTCAAGTGCCCCGCTACCACTGGCACTCACTTCAATAATGCCACCAGCAGCACAGGTTGCTTGTGTAACATCCACAGTTGAAATAGAAGGTGCATCCGGGGCTGCATCTATATCCACCGCCGTTTGGTAACTGCTCTCGCAGGTATTATCACCAGCCAATCTAACCTGGATAGTATAGCTGCCTTCCGTCAAACCGCCAAAGCTCGCTTCGTTCTGCCATACACCATTGTTCAATTGGTATTGAAGCGCACCACTACCCGTTGCATTTACAAGTATTGTTCCTGTAGAAATATCACAATCGGGTTGTGTTACAGTAGGTGCCTGTATTGATGGGAGGGAAGGCGCTGCATTGATAATAACCGGATTACCACCATACTCAAATTCACATTCAGTATTTGAGATCTCCCGAACATAAATATCATAACTGCCTGCTGCAAGTTCATCGAAACTATTGCTGCTACCCCAAGTTCCACCTGCATTCAACTTATATTGAAGGGTTCCTTCTGCTACACTTGCATTCACAACAATTGTTCCGGTGGTTATCGCACAAGTTGGCTGGGTGACCGTTGGAGCACTAATTACAATTGCCTCCGATGGTTCATTGATAGTAACAGGATTACCACTATAGGCCGTTGCACAACTGGTGATTGATTGATGCCTCACATAAATATTATAATCACCCGGATCAACATCAGCAAAGCTGTTACTTAGCTGGTAACTAACACCACCATCTATACTGTATTCAAAGCTTCCTGATCCACTGGTATTAACCAAAATAGTTCCCTTAAGCTCATTACAATTCGGTTGGGTAATGGTTGGATCCTCTATTGTAGGTGGCACCAAAACGTTGAGGGCAACATTATTGGATGCTACTCCGGCAGTGCATGAATTGCTAACTACAACATTATAGTCGGAGGCTATATCAGCCGCTGTTGCATTGCTGATACTCAACGCTGCTGTATTTGCCCCGGCAATCGTTGAACCATTACCGGTAGCACCGTTCACCAGGTTGGTGGTACCCTTGCGCCACTGGTAAACTAGTGTTGCAGTACCTGCTGCAACAACTGAAAAGTTGGCTACTGATCCCTGGCATATTGTTGTGGCAACTGGTTGTGTTGTGATAGATGCCGGAGCGTTTACAACTATAGTGGCCCTTGCTACTGCATCATTATTCGGAACATTATCAAATGAGGCATTTACCGTTGCGTTGCCAGCACTGCCATTTGAAGTAAAGGTTACAGTTGTTACTCCATTGGATAAGTTACCCGAAGCGGCAGACAGTGTTCCCAATGCGGCAGTGAAGTTGACCTGCTGACTTATGAATGCATCCAGGTTGGAAGAGGCGATTGCTTCGCCTGCTGAATTGGAAAGTAAGGAAGCAGTTACTACGGAAGTATTGCCTAGTAAAACATTTGTTGGACAAATTGGACTGGTAGCCGCACTTGCTTTCAACTGCAGCCATTTGGTAGCAACAGGTGGCGTAACAGGCGCAGGACCGTTGGCGATGTCACCCGCCGCCGGACCGGTATTTACGCCCCACCAGTTATTATCTGCATTCACGGTATTTCCCGGATCACCCCCTGCAAGCCAGATGGATCTTCCAAATGTAGGATCAATAGTAATGTTGCCGACAAATCGATTATAATTTGCTATAAGATCACCTTGTACAACATTTATGGCTCCACCATGGGCGGTTGCATTTTCAGTAAAATTTCCAGCAAATAAGCATTCTGTTACTGTATATGTACCTCCCGGTGCTGTGCCACTCAGATTAATGGCACCACCATCACCACCGGTGTTTATTCCAATGGGGCCTGTTGAATTTCCTGTAAATATGCATCTGTTGATAGTGGCTGTACCCCCAGTTGTGAGGAAATTGATAGCACCACCTGCTCCGCCGGTTCTGTTATTGAGAAAAGTACAATTGGTAACTTCCAGTGTATGTGGCCCATTGGCGGATGCAGTTATTGCTCCCCCATTGTTTAACTGGTAGCGGAAATTTTCGAAGAGGCAATTTCTGATAGTTGTTACAGCACCAACATCACCTGCAGAAATTGCACCTCCGCTTCCTGAATAAGGTAAGGCTGGTCCATTATATACCAATCTGAGATTTTCTAAAGTAAATTGAATGGCACCAGGTCCTGTCGTGAATATTCTGAAATTACCTGTCTGCACGATGCTCAGGTTCTGCCCGGGTCCAGTAATCGTAATATTACTGGTTGGGTTTGCTATTGCATTTCCAACATTAATAGCAGTAGTAAGAAGGATGTTGCCTGGTAAGGGCACATTAAACGTGATGGTATGTGATCCTCCCAATGCAGTAGCTGTTTGTACCGCCGATCTGAGTGTAATCACACCTGGTGTTGCTGTAAAACCTGTACCATCAAGTGGATCTGCAGCAGGAGCATCACCTGTATTGTTCACTATATATGTATTGGAAAAAACTGTGCTGGCAACTGAAAGCAGCAATATAACGGGCAGAAATACCCGCAGTAATTTTGGATAGGTTTGTTGCATGTTGCAATGTTTGAAACGTGACAGAAATATTCATCAGGGCCGTGCAGGAAATATTCCCTGCATGGCTATACAAAAATTTAGTACTGTATAAGGCATCAGGTTATTATGGGGTAAACTTCCGCCCACAGTACCTAATGCCGCAGCATTCATTTGCACCTGTGAGGTATTGGAAGCGCTGTACAATACAAGGTTCCGGTCGGCTCCCGGACCCGCCCAAACATTGTTTACCGCATTGGGATCCGATCCGTCACCGCTGCTGCCAACCATATTATGGCTATGTGCAGGGATCTCTGATTGTATAAGGGTTAGAAATTCTATACCGACATTCTCCCCCAAAGATCTATCTGATAACCCCGGCCCCTGGCCCGCGTGCATGGCTGCCTTATCCTGAAGATCAGGCAATGCAAAAGTTGTTTGACCGTTTCCGCCATATGTTGTTCCCAGCAGTGAAAACAGGGCAGTATTACTGGCTATACTGATGAGTTGCCCATTGCACATCGCCCAGCCGCGGGGGGCAAAGTTGAATCCAAAAACCCTGATCTCTGCAATAAATGCTTCCGCCATATTAGTTGGTTTTAATCACGTGAAGGGAAAATACCCTGCAAGGCAATGGACATATTTAGTACTGTATAAGGGGCCATATTTTCATGGGGCTGACTGGCTCCGGCTATACTCACCACGCCATCGTTCATCACGGCATCAGAAGAATTATGGTACACGGATGCACTTGCCCCCGCCGCAAATAAATTACCCGCGGGATATACCTGGTCGGCGACGGCAGTTGTTGCAGTAACAAGATGGTTGTGGGAAGGCATTTCAGCAATACTTAATGTATGCGCCGCTTCTCCTCCCCGCTGCCCCAGATTGAATCTGTCAGAAAAATGCATGGCAACTCTCCCTCGTATATCGGGGAGCGCAAAATTTGTAGTCCCATTGCCCCCGTAAGTTGTTCCCAGTAATGAAAAAAGCGCCTGGTTTTGATTGATGGGTAATAATTGACCATTACACAAAGCCCAGCCTTTTGGGGGGAAATTGAAAGAAAAGATCCTGATCTCCGCTAAAAATGGTTCAGCCATGGTTTAAGGTTTAATAATATTGATCAGTTAATATATTTGATCATGTTTGTGATGGAAAGATGCCGAATAAGGAAATGATATAATTGAGTGCCAAAGAGGGATGCATATTTTCATGAGGCTGCGTTCCCCCAATTGATCCGATTGCACCGGCCTTCATGGGCGCATTGATATTGGCATTTGATACCCCTTCCCCTATATATGGGAAAAGTGCAGGTTGAGCTGCCCAGAAATTATTGGTTGGATCGGTGCTGGTTCCATTTCCCGTATTACATCGTGGTACATGGGTATGCTGAGGTAACTGGTTTATGGTGAGAGTAACAGATTCTGTTCCGGACATTTCTCCAAGCTGGTAACTATAACCGGTTGGACCAGTACCCATGTGAAGGGGTAACCTTGACCTGAGATCTGGCAATGAAAAAGTTTCCTGACCATCACCACCATAGGTTGTGCCGATCAACTGAAAAAGGGTTTCATTCTCAGAAATTGGTAGAATTGTCCCATCACAGAATAACCATCCGTTGGGCGCGAAATTCCCGGCAAAAATGCGGATCTCACCAACATAAGGGGTTGCCATAATATAAGAATATTAGCAGGTTAAGGGGGCAGGAAAAAGCTGTTAATCGGAGGGGTAGGGGATAAGGTAAGGGGGATAGTTGAAATAAATCTACAATATGAAAACGGCTTTTGCAAGCATTTTTTAAATTAAATTTCTATAAAACGGGTGCCTTCCTTAAAACCATTTTCCGCAAAACGCCAGGCTCCAAGAAATCCTTCTTCGATATATATGGATACAACAAGGATGCATTCTCCATTAATTGCTGCTACTATTATTCCACGCTGATCGGAAGAAATTATTTCTCCTGGAAAACCTTTTATTTCCTGGTCATTCTCTATCTGCATTGCATCCACTATCCGCACAATCTGGTCATTGAATTTCGTGACCGCGCCCTTGTTCCATGGATTGCAGGCATTTACCAGCGCTATAATTTCGCCTGCTTCCATTTGGCTCCATCTGATCACGATATCTGCTGCCAACTGCCTTGGATAATATCGCGCCAGATCAGAATCCTGCGGCTTTGACGGAACACGCATTCCATTTGCCGTGATCCTGATTAATATCCCAACCATCTTCACCGCCAGTGCTGCAAGTTTGGTTGTGAGCATGCCATATGTATCGCGCGGATCAAGTCTTATCATTTCTGTAAGCACCACTTCACCACTATCAAAACCTTCATCGAGTTTATGAATGCTAATGCCGGCCAATGGCTCCCTGTTTATTATCTGCATGAACACCGGATCAGCGCCACGATATTGAGGAAGCGGACCCGGATGTACATTGTAAAATCCCTGCGGCGCCAATGCCTGCACAGTGAGCGGAATCTTTTTCGGGAAGTTCAATATCAATCCAAGTGTTATACGATGCAGCTTCATCGTTTCTTCTAATTGCGCCACATAGTCTTTCTCCGCCAGCTGTACTATAGTAACCATACTGCCAGCTAAACCTGCATCCAGTTCTTCTATCAGCTCTGTATTGCTGGCAGGAACAACTACAACAGGTAAGATCCCATAAAAGGATAGCTCCCTGATTGCTGGCAGTCCAAACCGGCTGCTGCATAGAACCATGATGCGTATCTCCTCCATAATCAATTACTTATTGACACAAAAACAGCGTATAAAAACTCAATAACAGAGATAGGTATTTGTCCACCCCGAACTCAGTCCCCCTGCTGCTTCCCCGATGAATGTATTCCAGTCATCTATATTGATCGCTTCAGGTTTCAAACCCAGGATAGATGACCCGGAATCTAATGTGGAATGCAGATGATCACTCAAATAGTAATGACTGTTTGAATCCAATAACAGGCTTCCACGCGGACTCTCTGCTATTTCCCTACCTGGATTTCCTTCTTTCAATATTTGCTCCAGCACCATCCCTGTTTCCCAGCCAAGTAATGCAAAGCAGGAGGGTGGCCGCTTTGCCTCCTGTTGGAAGTATTCGCAGAATTGTTGATTGCTGCTATTTTGCGAGCTTGCAGACCATGGCATAAAACCGCTTACGGGGAAGGGGAAACCATTTTCTATTGCTTTAAGGGCCTGCTTTTCAAACATCATTGGTGAAGTGAATAGATGGAGGTTTGCCGCCTCCGGGTATTGTTGCAACCGGTTGTAGAAAAGCGATGCCGGCAGGTCATCATAAATACAGAGCAGGCGTTTTGCTTCCGGATTCTGTTGAAGAAATTCTATCAGCGGTTGGAGGGTAAAGGAATCATCGTACTTGTCTTTATTGATATAGTTGAATACAATGCTTCCACCTTCTTCTGTAAATCCCCTCACTGCGGCGGCTGTATGGAGATAGCCACAATCGTAAAAACTGGTTGCCATAATTCCTGGTGTAGCCTGGCCACCAGCCGCCTGCTTTCCGGAGAGCCAGCAAAGAAAGGCATGGTTCAGGGTGAGGTGAAACATATTGGGTTCCGCCACTGGCTGTTGTAAATAATTAGCGCCGCCATTCACCACCAGCATTGATTTTCCCACACTTTGAAGCAGCGGTTTCAATATATCCATTACCCGCAGGTCAATATGTGCCACCAGAAAATCCACTCCCTCCAGCACCAGTAGCTTCTCTGCTTTTTCATACACTTCCTTTTCATGTCCGCCGAAGCCAACACTCTCCATCACCAGTTGGATACTGTTTTCATTGCCCGAAAACCTTAGCCTCTGGCGGATGCCGTCAATAAAATCGGGAAGCAGTTCGGGATGGGCGGATGAACGGGGATAAAGTATTCCAGCTTTCATGGTGCTTGCATTATATAAATAATTTACGTACTATTATAGAACCAACCCGCCTTTTCCGTTCTCCTTGATAAAAGTTACCCTTTTTTTTACCACCGGTTAACACGGAAAAATTTTTATTATGGATAGCCGCAGAAATTTTCTGAAACAAGGTGCACTTGCTACCTCAGCATTGCTTGTTGCCAAACCCGTTTCAATGGTTAGTAATTCAATAGGGAAGGGTTTCATGCCGGGCAATAACCAGATCACCCTTTTACATACAAATGATCTTCACGATAACCTGTTACCGGTTACGCATGAACGTTATGCGAAGATGGGAGGATTTCAGAAGACATCCGAGCTCATCGCTTCCATCCGGAAACGTGATGCCAATACGCTTTTGGTAGATGCGGGGGATATTTCCTGTGGTGATGCATCACATAGCGAAGAACATAAAAACCTCCTGAAAGGAATGCAGCGCGCGGGCTATGATGCTGCCCTGCTGGGTAACCGCGATTATGCCGGCGGTACAGATCTGCTTAAAGAATACTGGCAGCAATCGGGTATTCCACTGGTTGCAAGTAATTATAATTTCAGGGATAGCCAGCTCGGCAGTTTGCAACAGCCTTACAGGATCGTGCAGAAAGGAAATATTAAGATCGGTATAATCGGGGCGGGAATTAATATGCGGGGATTAGTGCCTGGTGAAGTGAATGATGCGGTGCAATACCGTGATCCGGTGCGGGACCTAACCGCTATCAGTACCATGCTGAAGCAGCAGTACCATTGTCAGTTGGTGGTTTGCCTCTCTCATCTTGGCTACAAAAATGAAAAAGCGATTGATGATCTCACACTTGCGGCGCAATCAATGGATATAGATATTATTATAGGTGCGCATACGCACACCTTTATGGCGGCGCCACAAATTGTTCTTAACAAACAACAACAGGAAGTGATCATCAACCACGCTGGTTACGGCGGCATAGCACTTGGAAATATCAGCATCTCCTTTGATGATGATGGTAACAAAAACGGACTTCAATTCAATAATATGCTCGTGGGAGCAAGGGGAAATAAATGGGTGCCGGAGAGGGCTTCTTCAAAGCTGCAAGCTTCTTTTGCTGGGTAAGCACCAGTGAATTTATACTGGTAGCAGAAAATTTTACAAATCGCCATTAGCAGGAAATTGCCCTTCGAAAAAGGGCTTTTTTTTATTGATCCATATATGGAACAATAGTGAGTAATTATAATCCATATATGAGTCAATATAAATAGTAGTATAAAGTAGGCAGTCTCACCTCAGCTAGTTTCATTTTGTAAATTTCAAGGCATAAAAAGCCGCCTCAAAATAATAAAAGCCGCCTCAAAATAATTTGAGACGGCTGTATTAATTAGATCTTTTAGAACTTATCCGTAACCATCACACTCCAATCCTTATGCGCTAATCCCTTTTCCAGAAATTTATCCATCTCTGCTGCCATGGGGGGAATCACCAGTAATGATTTTCCGCCTTTAGCCGCCTCTTCCATCATCAGCCTGGCATCTTTACGCGCCATCTGCAGCTCCCAGGATGGATTATCATAATCTCTCGACATGATCCTCTTCAAACGTCCAGGCGCACCCGCACCCGGATTGAAATCCTGGAATAACTTCGCGATCTCTTCCCCACCAATTCCCATTTCTTTTCCAATAACCAGCATATCAGAGAATGCACCAGTTAGTGAGATCAGGAAAAGATTTCCAATCAGTTTAATGCCGGCAGCTTTTCCTGCAACATCACCCACATTTGCATCTGAGCCTGCACCTCTACCAGTAGCAGCACTTCCCGCATCACCACCAGCCGCAACACCATTACCGCCATCACCACCAGCCGCAACACCAAAATCAAGCAACTTACCTGTCATAGGCTCCAGCCATGGGCGCAACTTTTCCGTGAGTTCCCTGCTCTCCGAGATCATCATATATCCCGAACTATCCAAAGCATTCGATGGTCCCATAAACACCGGCGCATGCACATAAGTGAATCCTTTTGCCGCCCAGTTGCGCGTGCGTTCAACAGCTCCATCCTTAGATGTAGTTGAATGGTCGATGATGATAGCGCCCGCTTCCATTCCGGCATGTGCCTGCTGCAACACAGCATCCACCACGGCATCATCAGACACGCAGAGATGTATTCTTTGCACACCTTTCACGGCATCTGCAGCCTGCTCGAAAGCAACGGCCCCATCCGCTTCAAGCGCCTTCGCCTTTTCGAAACTGCGATTCCATACCTGTACTTTTTCTCCTTTCTGTAGTAATGCTTTTATAAATCCCGAGCCCAGCAGGCCCGTTCCAAGAAATGCGATCATAGACAATTGATTTGTACAAATTTACCGAAACCCGGCAGCATCATAGCCGCCAATTCAGAAGGGCATGGAATAGTTATTGAATAGAAGGATATATGAAACACTATTTATTTGCCATACTTGTTTTTGCCGCAGCCTGTGGCGACAACAAACCCGATAATCCCGACGAGATCCCAACGGAAACGGTTATCGATACACTGCACCCGCAACCACCGGTTGATTCCGGCTCTGTGAGGGATAGTAATAATCAGATTCCACCGGCAGGCAAACCCGATCCACTGAATGCAAAGCCTTCCGATAGTAGCGCGCGATCCGGATCTTATCTTCCCCCGCGCGGTATCCCAACAAGGGAGACAAAAGTGGTAGCAGTCGCCCATACAGATAATCAACCCCATACCTCGCCGGCTCTTGAGGTGATCCGCGAATCACCCGCACCGCTGCTGCCGGCACAGGATGTTGAGGTGGGAGATCTAAAACCCGCTGAACTCCTAAGCTTTGCGAAAACGCTTCAGGGTATTCCTTATAAATATGCATCCACCGATCCCGCTGTTGGTTTTGATTGCTCGGGATTCATCACCTATGTTTTCAATCATTTCAATATTCGTGTTCCGCGCTCCTCGGTTGATTTCACCAATGTAGGGAAGCAGGTGAGACGTGAGAAAGCAAAGCCGGGCGATCTTGTATTGTTTACCGGCACCGACAGCTCTATCAGGATAGTTGGACATATGGGCATCATCACGGAGAATGATAATGGTGCATTGCAATTTATTCATTCAACATCGGGTAAGGCATATGGCGTTACCATCACACCACTGAATAGCTATTATGATGGTCGCTTCGTGAAGGTTATCCGTATTTTCCCATCATAAACACCCAAATGGATAATCAGTATACCATACCACCCCAAACCCGGATCGGACATATTCACCTCAAGGTTTCCGATCTTGATCGCGCGCTTGAATTTTACCGAGGTCTCCTTGGCTTTGAACTCATCACGATGTATGGTGCACAGGCAGCTTTTATTAGTGCGGGGGGATACCATCATCATATCGGACTGAATACATGGCATAGCAAAGGTGCCGGTAGGGCTGAGGAAAATGCAGTGGGATTATACCATACCGCGATACTCTATCCTACACGACGCGATCTTGCTGCAATTTTAAAACGCCTCCTCGATGCAAAATATCCCTTCACCGGCGCCAGCGATCATGGTGTTTCCGAAGCACTCTATCTCGATGATCCTGATGGTAATGGTGTAGAGTTGTACTGGGACAAACCCCGCGACCAGTGGCCTACCCGCCCTGGAGGAACAATTGAAATGTACACGCGCCCGCTTGATCTGCAGGGGCTCCTCGCGACGCTCGAAACTTAGGAAGGCTCCAATTAAAATGCTCGCTTTAAATGCTCGCTGCTTTCTAACGCAGTGCGCCCAACTTACAATCTGCAACTGGCTTGACGTTGTACTGAAATTCAGGCTGTTTTTATATTGTACTAAATATTGAACACTAATTCAGTTATTGCACTAAATATGAGTCAATAAAAAACACTCATATTTTTCACCTGATCTTTTCCCTGCTTTCAATTTTTAAGGGCCCCTACTTTCAATTTTAATGGCACCTACTTTCAATTTGTAAAACCATCTTCTTTAAAAATGAAAACCCGGCAGCATCATAATGCCGCCGGGTTTTATATTGCTTAAGCTCGCAACATTAGCGCAACAAATCAATTCAGCTTCTCCATGCGCAAATCCAACCTTTTCTCCTTGCGGAAATATTCACTCACAAGAATAGATCCGGTTTTAGCTGGCATCACACGCAGTCGACTTGCATCAGAATTCAGCGCAAGCTTATCGCGACTAATTTTTCCATCGGCAAAAGCGATGCTGTGGAATACCAGTCCACGGTAATCCTTGCCCCGCTCATAATCATTATACCCGATATAGAAACTGCTCTTCGCAGCATCGGTGCGCGTAAACGCATAGTCAAAAGCCCCCATCATTTTCGCAGATGCAGCCAGCATATGCGGCGTAGCATAATCACTTCCCGGAAGGTTAAAACGGTTTTTATTCTTCTCATAAACCTTCGCATCCTTTATTTCGAAATCTTTACTGAACCTGATCATCACCATATCGGTTATGGTAAGCTTGGTTACACTTGCATTAGCATTATACCCGCCGGCCGCAGCCATCACTACAGTTGCAGCAATTCCACCAGCACTGGCGGTACGCTTGTATCCCTCTCCAATGGCATATACATCACCATCCTCCGTTTGTATAAGCTTATGGAAATAGAGGTAACCGATATCATCAAGCTTACCCTTGCTGTTCACCTCAAAATACTTCCCGAAATCGTTTGCCCAGCTATTGTATTTCTGCTTCACGATCTTTCCCTTTGCATCAATAGTAACCGCCCCGATGCCCAATGTATTGTTCTTCATCACACGGTCGCCCTTATCATAATAATTTCCCATCAGAAGCGTCTCACCGTTACCGCTAAGCGTAGAGATGCTGAGCGGCATGAACTTATATTTGGTCACGCTCTCATCCAGCTCGAAAACCTTCTTGCCGGTATTTACATCCACTCCCAGCAGCGAGCCTTCCAGCTTATTACTCATCAGCTTCTCCTTTTTCAATACCTCGAACATCGCAATATCATTACTCGATCCCAGGTAGGATGCCGTAGCATATTTGAAATCACCATAATCAGCGCTATATGTAATTGATTTCTTCTCATCACTGTGAACGATATCAACCTCAAAGGTCACATCCCGTCCATCGCGCATAGGTATTACCGAGAGGAAACCCTTTCCCGGTATATCATATACATACTTGTTTACGCCTTCTTCGTCATTCAGCAACGAACCCTGTGCCATGGCGAAGTAAGCAGCACTGCGCTTGTCGAGGGCTTTGGAATAGGTCTGCTCCAGCTTGCCATCGAGTCCATATACCTTGGTAGTTACGAGCTGCTCCTTTCTGTTAAAGAACAGGAACATCAATGAACTGCCATTGTAGGAGGTTTCGATCAGTAGTTCTTTTTTGTCGTCCTCAAAAACAATGCGGTTCACTTCCTTTAGATTTTCATCCAGCACCTGGATGGTGTACTCATTGGTTTTGCGATCCACTTTATCGCTCACATAATAAAAGAAATATCCCTTCACTTCTTCCGCGGCCACGATGGTTCCCGAATTGCGGAGGGAGATAGAGCGGATGTTTTCAATGGATAACTTTTTCTGTGCCATCAATGCCATGGGACAAAGGGCAAGGAGTTGGGCTGCTATCAGCCATTTTTTAATCAGCATGTTGGGTTTTTTGGTATGAATTATCAGGGTAATTGTTTGTGCGATCTGTAGTTGACGCGCGCCGCTTCCGCCTCTTTTTTAAAGTGGGCATTGCCGTTGAAATGCGGGTAATGTTGTTTCACGAAAAAGTAGCTGAGGGATGCCAGCTCATCGAGCCGAACATTCTGCAAAAAGAGCAGCCATTCTTCGTATTCCTTGTTGCGGGTGCTGCCCGGCAAATCAATTACTTTTCCCAGCGCATGATTTTTCTGGGCATTGTAAAGTTTGTTCAGGCAGCTCGCGATAGTGGTTGCCAGCCATGCATTGCGCGGTTGCCCGCGGAACAACTGTAGTGCATAATAAAGCGCCCTTCCATATTCTTCTGAGTCGAGGCAATAGGCCACCAGCTCAGCATCAAAGCGATTGGCCAGAACGGCGAAGGTATCGGCGCTCACCAGGAATAATTGTTGCGATGCCTTATAACCCTTCTCTATCGTAGGCTTGAGCGCTGCGATACGTTTACTGCAGTCGGGATGTGTTTTCAGCGAGTCGGTATTTTCCTGCTGCTGCTTCACCATCGCATCGCGGGCTTCACTCATGGTAAGGGAAGGCGCTCTTGTCCACCTTGCGCGGAAAGGATAGTCGGCGAAATGAAACTGTTCCTTGAGCGCCAGGTTTCCGTTATGTTTTTCTTTATCGATTGCATCGAGCAGGGCGAGGGTGGAGAGTGATTCGCGGAGATCATAGCCGGTGGACTGCAATAATACAATGGCCATGGAATCGGCGGCGTACTCATGGGTTCGACTATGACGGCGATCGGTGAAGGAGAGTCCGCGGAGCAGTTCATCCGTCCTTTTATTGCGCTGGTATTCCGACTTGTTGATCTCCTTCAACTGCTGCTGGAATTCGGGGGAGTTCACTTCCTGAACATACTCGCGGATATTGCGGTTACTATGGTCGAGGCTCAGATGAGCCAACTCATGGCAGATGACAAAGGCAGCCTGGGCCTCGTTCTGCAGTCGATTAAAAAGACTGATATTAAAAGCGATGGTGCCTTCCCCATAGCTCACGGCGTTGGGCCACCAGGCGCGGGAAAAATGAATGGATGGCTGCAACTGTCTGAGTTGCGGATTGGCCTTGAGAATATGGTTCACCAGCTTTTGGAGGTAGGAGGTTGCCAGGGTATCGGTGAGCAGTTGCCTGCCGCGATAGATCTTCCCGAGGGCCTCGTATCGTTTCTGGTATTGTTCTGTGAGTTCTTTTTTATAGGGATCCTTCAGCTGGGCGATGGCAAACTGGTGTCGCTTCTCGAAATTGGTGAGCATGGATTCAGCGGCCGCCTCATGGTGAATAAAGGGAAGGGTTTCCTGCGCGCTCACACCCAGTGGGAGTGTTAACGGGCAGGTAAGGGTAAGGGCGATGCTGAGTTTCCGGGAGAGGAAACGCATCGGGGACATTTTTTTCATTGGATGCCGGGTAAGGGCGGCGGCAATATAGTAAGCAGTTTTGAAGCGCGGAATTTTTTGGAGTAAATTATTTCGGGGCTTCCCCCAATAGATTTCCTTACAAATCGGTTTCGCTACCAAACTGCCTCGCTTCCCAAACGCTCTCCTTACAAATCGGTTTCGCTACCAAAAAAGGGTTTCGAAAAACCAGCATTTTATATTGACCTGTTTATGGAACAATGATCCCCTTAATGATTCAAATATGGATCAGTAAAAAACAACCTTTTTTGAAGCATAACCATTTGCTCAACCTGCCAATTGTAATAAGGCTGATAGAAAAACCATACCCAGGGAGCCCAAACCTCGTTTTCGGGAATATTTTATCAGAATAGTGCTTTCTGATATAATGTATATAAACAAATCTGTATATTAAACTTTGATTCAAAAATGAAATAATGTCGGTAAAGGGTGACAAAGTGGCGATAAAGAGGGGATAAAGAGGGGATAAAGAGGCGACCAGGAGGCGACCACTATTAGGCTTAATGCCTACTAAAGCGGAAGACAAGATAGACATGACTATATACATAACTATTTAAAACCTATTTAAAAATGGCAAAGAACAAGGGTAACATCCTATTAAAAAACTTCTCTGGAAAGATCGGAGACTTGTTTTATCTCAAGAACCTGGGGGAAGACCAATACCTCATTACCAACCCCAGCCGTAAGGGTCACAAGAAAAAGGAGGGGGAAGCCGCGAATCAAAATCGATTCAAAAGAGCCCAGGTCTATGGCAGCCTCGTCATCAAAAACCCGGAGGCCAAGGCGTTCTATACTCCTTTCCGAACCGCCAAACAAGCGGAATACCATATTGCTCAGTCAGACAAGCTGATTCCGCCTGTTATTGATTCATATGATATCAGTGGTTATAAGGGACTATCTGGCCAGGCAATATTTATTATAGCCACCGATAATGTGAAGGTGGTAGAAGTTACGTGTACCGTCATTTGTCCGGCAGGCAAAATATTGGAAACCGGAAGGGCAGTAGAAACCGGATTAATAAACCAATGGGTCTATTACGGTCAGATAGATCACCAGTTGGAGGAAGGGATCCGGTTGGTTTTGCAAGCCTTTGACCGCCCGCGTAATAAAGCGGAAACAATTATACCGGTAATAGCCTAAGATCTCCCCATGACTAAAAAATACCTTTTCCTGCTATGCCTCCTTTGCTGGATCAGCTATTCCCATGCCCAGGAGAAGCGTTTCAATTTCCGCATCCGCACCATAACGGCGGGGGTTACCCTGAAAAGTCTATCCGATACAGGTACCCTCAAAAAAGCGATCAGCTTCCTGCTTGCCGCCCGAAAAACGTTTACTGATGCGGGTTATGAAGTGCAGACCCTGCGCATCGCTACATCAAATCTTTATAGCTATACCAGCAGCCCGGGACTGGAACAGTCGCTCCCAGCACTGCAGCGGATCGACAGGATCATGGGGGAGAATAATATTGCGCTCTCGGTGGGACAAATCCTGCCGCCAGGGGTTTACCAACCCGGAATTGGCGAATGGGCCGCTAAGCTTGTCACCCAAACAAAGTCGATCTCCTTTAACCTCTCTATTTCTTCACACGCTTTAAAAATTCATGATCGATCGATAAAAGCATCAGCAGAAATCATTCGTGCACTGGCAGGCATTGAAGGCGGTGAAGCAAATTTCCGGTTCACGGCCATAGCGAATTGTCCGGCAAATATTCCATTCTTTCCCGCGGCCTACCATGAAGGGGTCAACAGTTTCGCGATCGGACTTGAATCGCCTAACCTGCTGACTGAAGCATTCCACCATGCCGGCATGAATGTTACCGGCGGCTTCCCCAATGCCAAGGGGAATGATGCCGGAGGAAATGATGCCGGCGGAAATGATGCCCGCGATTTCCTGAAAATCCACCTCGAGAAAAACCTCCGGCCGGTGGAGATGCTGGCGGAGTCAATAGCGCGCTCGGCCAACTGGAAATACGATGGCATTGATGCATCGCCGGCACCTGGCCTCGATGCAAGCATAGGGCTCGCCATTGAAACCTACACAAAGCAACCATTTGGATCGGCCTCCACCCTCGGTGCCTGTGCAATGATTACTGATGTGCTGAAGAGTCTCGAAATAAAAAAATGCGGTTACTCCGGACTCATGCTTCCTGTGGTGGAAGACACGGTATTGGCGAGAAGGGCGGCCGAGGATCGATATACCGTGCAGGAGTTGCTCTTGTATTCTGCAGTGTCCGGAACCGGGCTGGATGTTGTTCCCATCGCCGGCGATACCCCCACGGAAATAATAGAGGCCATCCTCCGCGATGTTGCTGCCCTCTCTTTAAAGTATACCGCCAAAGCCCTCTCCGTGAGGATGTTCCCTATTCCTGGAAAGAAAGCAGGAGAGAAGGTCAACTTCAGCAATCCCTATCTGACGCCCTCGGTGGTTATGAAGCTGGACTAAAGGTGGCTCTATTATTCTTTTAGCCTCCTTTTCTTTGTTTCATTTGCGACTATCATGAATCGAAGACCGACCAATTACGAATCGGCTTTCCGGAAAAAGAGTGCTCGAAAAAACCATCTTTTTTTATTGACCTGTTTATGGAACAATAAACCATCGTTTTGATTCAAATATGGATCAATATAAAATCATGCTTTTGGAAGTATACCCTTTTGACCACATGCACATTGTCCTGTCTTTGTCACCCCCCTTGTCCGGTATTTGTCCGGTCACATTTTTGCTACAATCTTCGCCCGCAATTATCTTACCTCCGGATTATATAGCTCCGTTTTCAGCGCATCGTATTTCTTATCCTGTTGATCTCCCTGAACAATTTTTCTTAAAGCAATCTGATGCTATCAGCAACAAGTAGCCCTAAACCCCTTGCGTAACATTTAACCCCCTAAACAATGAATCAGAAATTTACGAACCGCTTTTTCCGTCCGCTATTATTATTGCTCACAATGATTTTTTCTGCCGACGGTTTCGGACAAATCTATTATGTAAGACCATCTGGTAACGATGGCAATATGGGTACCAGTTGGGCTACTCCATTTAAGTCCATTCAAAGAGCATTGGCCGCCGCTACCGTGCCTGGAACAAGAATCTTTGTTGAGAGAGGAACCTATTTCGTGGATGAAGGCTTTCAGGCAATCGACAATATCAGGACTTCCACTATTACCTTAAAGAATGGCGTCTCTTTATATGGAGGATTTGACCCGGATTTCGGGATTGATGATCTGAACGATGTCCGCACCAGCAAATCCCGTTTAAGTGGAGATCTCGCGCAAAACGATTTTGGAGCGAATCCTGGTTTACAGGATAATGCTTTCCACGTTGTAACAAGTACTAGTGTTGCAGAAACTACCGTATTCGACGGGTTCATCATTAGTGACGGTAATGCCAACGGGGGCGGAACCTTTGACTTGGGCGGAGGAATGCTGAGTAATTCTACGGGACTCATCATCAGCAATTGTGATTTCATGGATAATTACGCAATCTCGGGAGCAGGCATTGCCAATTTCAACGCTCCCGTTACGTTAAACAATTGCTCCTTTACTCGTAATACTGCAACAAATGGTGGAGCAATTTTCAATAATGCATCCTCTCCAAAACTGAATAATTGTAATCTGTTCAATAACGTGGCCACTAACTATGGTGGAGCCATTTACAATACAGAGTCTTCGCCAATAATTACAAACACTTCAATTTCAGGTAATTCTGCAGGCATTGGTGGGGCTGTTTCTAACCGGGTTCTTTCAAATCCCTCCTTTATCAATAGTGTTTTCCAGGCTAATGCAGCTGTTAATACGGGTGGTGCAGTGGATAATGACCAGTCCAATCCTGGTTTCATCAATTGTACTATCACGGCAAATAGTGGTGCAACAGGTGGGGCGGTAGCGAATAATAACGCTAACCCTGTAATTACAAACTGTATTCTCTGGAATAATACAGCTACCAGCTTTCCTGAAATCAGCAATGGACTTAACAGTACACCAACAATAACTTATTCCATCGTTAAAGGCGGCCAGGCCGGAACCGGAAATCTTGACCTCGATCCCTTATTTGGTGATAATAGTTTAAATCTGACTGCATGCTCGCCGGCAATTGATGCTGGAAGCAATGCGGCTGTTCCGGCGGGAGTAGATAAAGACATCAATGGAACTACGCGTATTGTAAATGTAACCGTTGACATGGGAGCCCTGGAATATAACCTTACTACCCCGGTTACTTACTACAGAGACTCTGATAATGATACATATGGCAATCCTAATAACGCTAAAGGTTTTTACTGCTCAACAATACCATCTGGTTGGGTTGCGAATAATGGCGATTGTGATGATGCAAACAGTGGGGTTCGTCCCGGTATTGAAGATATTTGCTATAATGGAATTGATGACGACTGCAATGGTTTTATTGACGATAATGACAACTGCGGTGGTGGTGTTGGATGTGAAAATAATGAAACTTATTATCGTGATTCGGATGGTGATGGTTATGGTGATGCTGGAGATATAATAGTGCATACAACTTGTGATATTGGCTACTATCCCGGTTATGTATTGAATGGTGATGATTGTGACGATTCCGACTTTTTTGTCAATCCGGGCGCTCAGGAAATTTGTGATAATTATATAGATGATAATTGTGACGGACAGGTAGATGAAGATTGTGGCGGTACAGTATGCCAGGACAGTAATATTTATTATTATGATGGCGATGGCGATGGTTATGGCAATCCGGGAAATATTTATAATGGTCCGGTATGTGTTGCACTTGGTATGGAATGGGTTGCCAATGGTGGAGATTGTAATGATGCGGTAGCAGCCATCAACCCAGGCGCAGCCGAAATTTGCGGCAACGGAATTGATGATAACTGTAATGGACTAGTGGATGAAAACTGCGATCCCTGCGGTGTTTTCTCCAACCTCACCACAACCAATATCAGCTCTACCAGCGCTACGCTTAACTGGGTTGCTTCCACCAATCCCGATCAGTGGCAGGTACAATATAAATCAACATCGAAGGGTTCCAAGTGGATCGATGTGCCGAATGTTGCACCAGCAGCCCGCTCGGTGACAATCACCAACCTGAGCCGTAACCAGAACTATAGCTGGCATATCAGGGCTAAGTGCGGTAAAGTAATGACGAAGTATTCGGCATCCATTGAATTCAGGACCGCGCAGAATAGCAATACCAGTGCTGCGCTTGCTGTGAACACGCAAAAAGAGCAGGTAGCGCAAGCCTCGGCGCTGGTGGTCTATCCTAGTCCGGCCAGCCACCAGTTCTCTATCCGCCTTAACCTTGGCACTACAGTGGCGGCCCCGGTTGCCATCCAGCTTTTCGATATGAATGGCAAGATGGTGCTGAATCAGAGTGCCGGACTGGTGAGTGGCATTCTTCAAAAGCAATTGACATTGCCTTCTTCACTCAGCAATGGACTCTACCTGGTTCGGATCACCGCCGATGGAAAAGTATTTAACAGGAAACTTATCGTGAACAAGTAAGAAAAGGTTGAAATATATCAAGTAAATAAGTGTTGATTGTGTGTAAAGTCTCGCTCTTTTCAGGGCGGGACTTTTTATTTTGTTTTCCTTTTAACCCGAGTATTGTAATCCGACGACCATCTAAACTTTCTGCTGACCGGTTTCTATAAAAAGCACTAACTTTTCTTTCCCGCAAAAAAATAACCGCATGCAAAAGATCAGCATCGAGATCAAATGGGCCATCATTTTTTCAGTAGTTGTGCTGGCATGGATGGTATTGGAAAAGCTCAGCGGACTGCACGACAAGTATATCGACTACCACATGATCCTCACCAATCTGTTTTTGATCCCGGCCGTATGGATCTATGTGCTGGCATTGAAGGACAAAAAGAAAAACTATTATAAGGGAAGGATGAGCTATAAGGAGGGATTTATATCCGGACTGATCCTCTCGCTGATCATAGCGTTGATTAGTCCCCTTACCCAGTGGGTCATAACCTATGTGATCAGCCCCGAATATTTTCCCAACGTGATTAAGCGCTCTGTTGAGCTGGGATATTTCAAAACAACCGAAGCCGCGGAGGCCAATTTCAACTATAAGAATTATGCGATCCAGAGCGCGCTCTGGGCTTTCATTATGGGGGTGGCCACCACCGCGATCGTGATGTTATTTTTAAGAACTAAAAATATTAACCATGGCAACGACCAACACCTACCTGAATTTCAACGGCAATTGTGAGGAAGCATTCAATTTCTACAAAAGCGTTTTCGGCGGCGAATTCAACTACCTGGGCCGCTTTGGCGATATGCCTGCCAGTGAGGACTATAAAGTTTCCGAAGCAGACAAGAACAAAGTGATGCATGTTTCCTTACCCATCGGTAGTTCCATCCTGATGGGAAGTGATACCGGTGGCGAGTGGGCACCAGGCTTTGTGCAGGGTAACAATTTTTCGATCTCCGTTACTGCCAACAGTAAAGAAGAAGCAGATACGCTCTTCAACGGACTATCCGACGGCGCTAAAATCACCATGCCCATGGCCAGCACATTCTGGGGCGATTATTTCGGGATGCTCACCGATAAGTTCGGCGTGAATTGGATGATGAGTTTTAATGAGCAGGCACACCAGTAGTAAGGAGAAATTAATCAGAAAAGAATGCGATTTATAAGTTTGGTCTTATTTAGTGTGATAGTATCAGCCTGTTCGAAGGTGCCATATAAGATTGAAAGCAGCTATCATCATATTCAGAAGGAAGGGAGGGAGTCAAAGCCATGGAAACTGGTATGGTCAGATGAGTTTGAGGGCATTGAGCTGGATACCATTAAGTGGAGCAGAACACCAGAGGGAAGTTCTGACTGGAACCGCCACATGTCGGCGGTTGAGCCAGACTGTTATAACCTGCACGATGGGAAGCTGGAACTGATAGGTATTCGCAATAACGATACAATAAAAGACCCCCGTCCTTTTCTTACCGGTGGCGTATGGACGAAAGATAAATTTGCCTGGCAGTATGGGCGTGTTGAGATCCGCGTAAAGCTTGAATCATCGCAGGGTGCCTGGCCTGCATTGTGGATGCTACCCCAAACCAGGAAATATGGCAATTACCCCCGTGGCGGAGAAATCGATATCATGGAGCATCTTAATTATGAAGACAGTATTTACCAGACAGTGCATTCCTATTACACACTGGAGTTGAAGGAGAAAAAGAATCCACCTAATTACGGGATGGCGAGGATCGACCGCAATGCATATAATGTGTATGGAATGGAATGGTATCCCGATAAACTTGTATTCCAGGTAAACGGCGTAACTACCTTCACTTACCCGCGTCTGCCAACAGTTGATCCCAGTCAGTGGCCCTTTGATCAGCCCTTTTACCTGATAGTAGACCAGCAGCTCGGAGGAGCCTGGGTAGGTAAAGTTGATCTGCAACAGTTACCGGTAAAGATGTATGTGGATTGGGTGAGGGTATATCAATAGAAAAAAATTATACATGGCGTTCCTGATACGAGCAGTTATGCATCGGAACAAGTTTATCCGGATGAGGGAGAAGTTTATGAAATTAAGTGGCGTGTGGAAGCGGATGTCAGATCACGATTCATTTCACCCTCTGTGTAGGCCCGACTCGCCGCCGCCCCAGCCAACTGATAAGATTGTGAGTTGGGGACCGATTTGGCGGAGAGGGAGGGATTCATTGAGCAAATTTTAATAACATACAAGGAGCAGAATATTACTTCAATCACCATTATTATATGATCGTAACTGACTTAGAAATAATTCGTCATAAAGTTTCCTTCTCTATAAATTACTAATTATCTTAGTGTTGAATTTTTAAGAAGCGGGGGCAACGCTATACAAACTGCACATTTATTATGGGAACACAAATTATTCCTGAGATCAGGGTAGGTGACAAAGTCACTTTTGACAATGATCAGATCGAAAATTTCGTAGCTGAAACCAACAGCAAAGAAGAAGCAATTCAATATTACCAGAAAATAGTTTTAGGAGGGATTAATCAGGTAGGAGTAGTTCGGGAGTTAGGCGGCAACCTTACTACGGTATCTTATCCGGATGGTTGGGTATTACCAGTACCAACTAAGTATCTGATTATTTTACCTTCATTTGATTAGATTTATAGTAAAAGTCTATGAGTAATAAGGTGCCGCTAAGTCAACAGTATATTCAAAAGAATCGTGAAGACATTGGCAGGCAAATTCAATTACTACGAGAGAAGAAAGGATTAAGCCAGGAGCAGCTTGCAGAAATCATGGAAGTAAACCGTGATACTATTTCAAAAATTGAAGCTGGAAAGTTTGCAATTACTATAGATTACCTTGCAAAGCTATCCCAGTATTTGGACTTTAAAATTATGTTATTGGAAAAACAAGATTAATAATATGGCAGATGTGCATACAAAAGCCATCAGGAGCTACAACATGAGTCGTATTCGGTCAAAGAATACAAAGCCAGAAATACTTGTAAGGAAATACTTGTTTGCAAATGGAATAAGATATAGGTTACATGATAAAACTTTGCCGGGTAGGCCAGATATAGTTATTAAAAAATTAAAAACTATTATTGATGTACGTGGATGTTTTTGGCATGGTCATCAAGATTGCAAATTCGGGGATAAAGTGAAATGTGGAACAATTGAAATTGCCGAAAAAGTTAGATCCGCAATGTTGAGAGATAAAGTGAACGAAGAAAAATGGCGTCAGTTGGGTTGGAAGGTTATCACTATTTGGGATAGTTGTGAGCTGGAAGTTAAAAGAAAAACTTCAGAAAAAAGAGAAATAATACTTATTGAACTATTAAAGAAATTATTAGAAACAAGTGATACCAGTAATTGACATTTTCGCAGGTCCGGGAGGTTTAGGAGAGGGATTTTGTTCTTTGTTAGATAAAGACAAAAAGAGGGTTTTTAAAATTGCTCTCTCTATTGAAAAAGACTTCCATGCTCATAAGACACTTACATTGAGAAGCTTTTTCCGCCAATTTCGACCCGGTCATGCTCCAGCTGATTATTATAATTTTATTAAAGGGAATATTACTTTGAATGATCTCTATAAGAGATATCCTAAACAAGCAAAAATCGCTGCTAGTGAATCATGGAATGCGACTTTGGGTGAAAAAGAGGAAGCAGTATCAAACAAAGAAGTCGATCAAAGAATCCGCGAGGCCTTAGACGGCGAGAAAAACTGGTTATTAATTGGAGGACCGCCATGCCAGGCGTATTCTGTGGTAGGAAGGTCGAGAAGACAGGAAACGATTCTCGATGAACAAAAGGATGAACGCGTAGGGCTTTACAAGCAATACTTAAGAATATTGGCTGTGCACAATCCTGCAGTTTTTGTTATGGAAAATGTTAAGGGGTTGCTATCGGCAAAAACAAATAAAACGTCTGTTTTTACTAATATATTGAAAGATCTTAGTAATCCTGTTGAGGTGTATCTATCAGAATCGCTCAGGAATGGAGTAAAATTAAGTTGTCCAGGATATAAAATATATTCACTTACTATACCGGCAGAAAAGTTTGATAAAATCGGCAACCCTATTTTTAGCCCGAAGGACTTTCTTATTAAAGCTGAAAAGTATGGGATTCCTCAGACAAGGCATAGAGTGATTTTGTTAGGAATACGAAATGATATTCATTTCAAACCTGGCATACTAATAAAAATGGACGAGGTTGGAGTAGAAAAAGTGTTGGCGAATTTACCAAGATTACGAAGTGGATTATCTCAGCAAAAAGATGATAGTATTAAGTGGAAGAATGCTATCGAATCGATTATAAAGAATGGAGTCCTTACGGGAGTAGATAAGGATGTTAAATCAAAGATAATTAGTGAGATCAAGAAAATAAGAATACCTAAATGTGGGAAAGGTTCCGAATTTATTCCAAATGAAGATATAAGTATTAGCTATCGGCCTGATTGGTTTCTAGATGAAAAAATTGGTGGAGTTTGTAATCATATGACTAGGGGACACATGGAGAGTGACTTGAGAAGGTATTTTTTTGTTTCTTGTTTTGGAAATGTAAAAGGAAGATCACCAAAAATCGAAGATTTTCCTGAGGCTCTATTGCCTGATCATAAGAATGTTAAAGAAGCAATTGATGGAAAAAAATTTGCGGATCGATTCAGAGTTCAATTAGGAAATAAGCCATCGAAAACAGTAGTAAGTCATATATCTCAAGATGGACATTATTATATTTACCCAGATCCAACTCAATGCAGAAGTTTTACAGTAAGAGAAGCAGCTAGAGTACAAACATTTCCTGATAACTATTTTTTCTGCGGGCCACGCACTTCACAATTTACCCAAGTAGGCAATGCAGTACCACCTTTACTTGCGAACAAAATTGCTGAAATAATATTTCCTATATTCAAACATTTATTATTAGTCGAAAGCCGAAAATTTCTAATTAAGCAAAACTTAACTTCAGTAGATCTATTATGATTTCTAAGAATAATGATAAGGAAATACCGGCGAAATTCAAACCAAGAGCAAGGCTATTATTGCAGTTGGGTGATCAACTTATAAAGAATGAGAGTATAGCATTGGTTGAGTTAGTTAAGAATTCATATGATGCAGATGCCAATAGAGTTGACATATATATGGAGAAACCAGATGATCCAAAAAATGGAATGATTATAATAGAGGATGATGGATTTGGTATGACTGCAAATACGGTTGAAACAGTTTGGCTTGAACCTGGGAGTGACTTTAAATCAAAAAAAATTAATAATCTGGAGGTTTCTCCAAAATATAAGCGACTACCTATAGGAGAAAAGGGGATTGGAAGATTTGGTGTACATAAGCTAGGGAATGTAATTGAGATGACTACTAAATCGGAGATGGGAAAAGAAGTTTATGTTAAAATTGATTGGACAGAATTTAATAAATATGAATATTTGGAACAAGTTCCAATTAGAATCATAGAGCGCGAATCTCCAATGCTTTTTAAGGATGGCAAGACTGGGACAAATATTGTAATAAGTAGTTTAAGAAAAACTTGGGAAAGAGGGATGGCTCGAGAAGTCAAGCGATCAATAACAGCATTAGCATCCCCATTTGAAAACAATGACTCGTTTATTCCTACGTTCGATATTTTAGATAAGCCGGGTTGGTTTGAAGGTTTGTTAAAGTGGGATGACATAAGGGAATATGCTCTTTTTCAATTCAGAGTCGAAATGGAAGATTCGCTTATTACATCATTTAATTACGAGTTCACTCCTTGGCCCACGATGACAAAAGTATTCCCCCGAACAATAAATCAAACAAATACTCTGATTGAGAACTTTAAAAGATTGAAGTACAGAGATGAGGATAAAAACGATCAATATTTTTCGTTATCTGATTTTAAGATCGGAAAAGTAGTTTTTGAGGGGTACATCTTTGATCTTGACGCATTTGTTTTAAAGCTGGGTGTTACGGACAAAAAGGGGTTTAAAGATTATTTGAGAATGAATGGTGGCGTAAAAGTATTTAGAGAAGGCCTTCGGGTGTACGATTATGGGGAGCCAGAAAACGATTGGCTGGACCTTGATTTTCGGAGATTTCAACAACCAACAAAAGCCGTCAGCAACAATCTGATTTTGGGAGCAGTTTATTTAAAAAGAAAGGATAGCACAGACTTAGAAGAAAAGACAAACCGTGAGGGTTTTGTTGACAATGATGCATATAAGGCATTTAAGAACTCAATACTTCATGCAATGGAGTTAGTTGAAACTCTTAGGTTGCACGATAAAAAAAAATTAAAAGAGATTTATGGACCCACGCCTAAATCAGAGCCTGTTATGCATATTTTGGCAGAAGCAAAACAGTATATTGAAGAAAGGGTTAAAGAGAGCGAAATTAAACTTCAGCTCGTAAAATATCTTTCAAAAATTGAATCGGATTATAAAAGGGTGAATGAAAATTTGCTTAAAGCGGCAGGCGCGGGATTAAGTATGTCTGTAGTTGTTCATGAGGCTGAGAAAATTATATTTGAAGTGGAGAAAGTTTTGAAGTCAGAGAATGGTTCAGAAAGGGTTTTAAAACTTGTCCAGCATCTCTCATCGCTTATTGATGGCTACGCTGAAATCGTTAGGAGGTCAAGTAGAACTACAGAGAATATTGTGGAAGTAATAGATCAATCTTTATTTAATACTGAATTTCGATTGGCTTCGCATAAAATTGAAGTAATCCCGCAATATAAAGACTTCAGAGGGCAACGTAGGCTTAAAATTGCCAAGAATTTATTGGTAGGTAGTTTGATGAATATAGTGGACAACTCTATATATTGGCTCCAGCAAAAGGAGATTCAGTCGATAGAAAACGGTCAGACCTACACTAAGAGGATTTATATAAGTTTGTCTGAAGACGAGCTATATGTATACTTGGTTATTGCAGATAATGGTACTGGTTTTTTAATTCCTACTGATGATATAATCGAGCCTTTCGTGTCTGCAAAACCCGGAGGAATGGGGCTTGGCCTTCATATCGTTAATGAAATAATGGAGGCTCAGGAAGGCAGGTTGTTTTTTCCTGAAATTGGAGACTTTGAACTTCCATTAGATTTTCACAATGGAGCCACAATCGCATTTGCATTAAAGAAATAAACTCCATGAATATTCCGTTAAATGGTCGAATTGCCATTATCGACGACAAAATTGAACAGGCATTGCCTTTAATAAATGCACTCGCCCAAAAGCGATGCTCATACTCCTACTATTCCGGTGAGATTAAGTTTCTTCCAGCACTGGGTGAATCAACTAACGATATCCGAGTTTTATTTTTGGATATTAATCTTATTGATGATACCGTTCATGATGATAAAACACTAAAATCTAAGCTTGTACCGGTGTTATCTCGAGTTATTTCTAAAGATAATTATCCTTATGTCCTGGTTTATTGGAGTAGAAACGAGGCCGAACATGCAGATTTAATCAATAGTATTTTCGAAGTAGAATTGAAAGATCGAAAGCCCATTGCGTTTCTTTCACAAAATAAGCTTGCATATTTTGTTCTAGATGGATCAAAGACTGATGAATTTGATGAAAATGTTGGAAAACTCTTTGAGAAAATTGAAGAGGTATTGAGTAGGAATAAAGCATATAATTATTTAGTTGGATGGGAAAACAAGGTGCATTATTCTGCAGATAAGACTCTTCAGGAAATTTTTAGTAATACTGAAAATTGGTCAAATAATGCGAGTTATTTAATTAATAAATTAGGCGAAAGCTTTGCTGGGAAGCATGCATATAAAATCCAGAATCCGGTAGATAAAATAAGAAGTTCCTTCCAGGCTTTCAATAATGTATTTTATGACACACTTGAGTATTCCATAAACAATTCACCTATAGGTGATAATGCAGATCTTGAATATGATCATGCATTAGCTGACAAGAATAGTATATATAATATAAACAAAAAATTACTTATTTCTGATGAGAGCATTGTTATGGAATATTCAGGAAGTGTAACTGAGGATAGCAACGAGAATTCTAATAAAATATTCGAAGAACTCTTAAATAATGCTTTCAATAGAAGTAAGGTTGCGACTGAAGTTCTTGGCAAACCTGAAAACCGAGATAAAGGCCAAAAGGAAATTAGAAGAATTATTAGTGAAGAATGCAGCCAAAAGAGAAAAGTCCTAAGATCATCTTGGAAGAAAATATATCTTGTTGTTACACCTTTGTGTGATTATGTCCAATCTAAAGCATATAATGTGAGAGTAGTAAAGGGGATGCTTATAAGGGCAGATCAATTAAATCTTATAGATGAAAAGTCTGAGGCAATATTTATTTCTCCAAAGTTTAAATATGACAATAGTGAGTATGCTATAGTGCTTCATTTCAGATACTTTTTTACATCACCGGGTGGGAAAGGAGTTAAAGGTTTAAAAACACTTTTTAGAGTTAGGCAACAGATGCTTTCAGAAATCCAATCGAAGCTTGCTAGGCACGTAAGCCGACAGGGTGTATTGTTTTTAGAAGAATATAACTAGTACATTATATTTTAGTATACATTGACAGATAATATTAATAGCAAAATATATAGGTTGGGTCATACCTATGTAGATGACATTGCTAACTCTAGAGAGCGTGATCAATTTGTAAGGTGGCTGCCAGGTATAGGCAATTCAAAGGGAATAAGGTGTTGTAAATACAAGGAATATAAAAGCCAAGTACCTGCATTTATTGTTTTGCTTACCAGAGTAATAAACCACAAACATCATAATCCATGGGATGATATTATTGATTACAATAGTTCCAAAATATTTTACTGGGGTGACGCGAAATTTGATCCGAGTAGAAGTTATGAGAATTTTGAGGGTAATAAAACTCTCAAAATTGTATTTGAGAAATGGCTGGATGGAAAATGGAGTGAGATACCTCCAATTCTCCATTTTTCAAAAAAAGCAAAAGGCTCAATAGTTTTCAATGGCCTATGCGTAATCTCTAATGTAGAACTTACTTGGTTTGAAGATGTAGGTAAGCCGGTAAAAAACTACCGGTTCGAATTGACAATTTTGGATGTCGAACAAGTTAATGTTAATTGGTTATTGAGTCGCGTGAATGCTCGAAATTCGACAGAATTCACTAATGATCTTACTCCGAAGGCTTGGGAATCATTTCAAAAAGGAAGGATTGATAAACTTAGGTTGCACAAAAGAGAAATATTGAAAAAGGATGATCAACTTCCAGAGGAAGGAAGTGACGAAGAAAAAATATTAAATACTCTTACACTGTTAAAGCCAGTTGAATTTGAGGCCGTTTTAGTGGAGCTATTTAGAAGTCTTCAACATGTAAATCATAATATTAGGCAAACAAGGTTGGTCAAAGATGGTGGATTCGACTTTTATGGAGAGTTTAATTTGCCTTTTCCTTTTAGTTATAAGATTGAGTTTTTAGGAGAGGCAAAAAAATATGCTAGAAATAATCCTATCGGGCCCGGTATGATCTCCAGGTTAGTAGCTAGGCTAGCTCGAGGGCAGTACGGTTTATTCGTCACAACATCCTATTATACGAAACAGGCACAAGAGGAAGTTCTTGGGGATGGGTATCCTGTCAGATTATACAATGGGTTAGATATTATAAATTTTCTTCGAGAGCTCAAGCTGCTTAATGGGAGCGGTATTAATCATGCTTGGCTCGCAGAAGTAATCCAGAAAAAACCAAATGTTTGATTATTCTAAATACAACACAACGTCGGCGGAGCCTGAGGCCTCCTCTATGATTGAAACATTCCGAGCAATTGGATATAGTATTCAAGCAGCTGTAGCAGATATCGTTGATAATTCAATTTCTGCAGGAGCTAAAAATGTTTGGGTAGATTTTGAATGGAAAGGTGCTGATACATGGCTTTCTATTAAAGATGATGGATTGGGTATGGATAATGAGGGATTAATTCAGGCTATGAGACCTGGAAGCCGTAACCCAAATGAAGAGAGAGGCAAGAAAGACTTGGGACGTTTTGGCCTTGGATTAAAAACCGCCTCATTTTCACAATGTCGAAAATTGTCACTTATTTCAAAGAAGGCAGAGTCATTATCTGTATTCTGGACATGGGATCTTGATTTTGTAAACCAAACTGGTAAATGGGATTTAATAAATTATATTCCTGAACAATTTAAAGGAGGGTTAGATAATCTCGAATCCGGAACAATTGTGGTATGGAATGATATGGATAGATTGGTGAAGAATCTTAAAGAAGAAGACAAGTCTTCACTTTCCAAATATTTGATTATCATGGAACACGTTAAGAAGCATCTTGCGATGGTTTTTCACCGTTTCATTGATAATAATCGTATAAAAATATTCTTCCAGCAAAGAGAAATTGAGGCGTGGAACCCCTTTCTTACCGATGATGCTGCAACACAAAAATTTCCTGAAGAGCCTTTGCAAAACAATAGGGTGAAAGTCAGGGGTTTTGTCCTGCCACATAAATCAAAACTCACAGATGAAGAGTTTAGAGCAGCAGAAGGCCCAAAAGGGTGGAATGAACAGCAAGGTTTTTATATTTATCGTAATGAGAGATTGCTAGTTGCTGGCGACTGGCTAGGTATGTTTAGAAAGGAAGAGCATTATAAACTAGCTCGTATATTGATTGATTTACCTAACAATCTTGACGCTGAATGGCAGATTGATATAAAGAAATCAGTTGCCAGGCCGCCATTAATTTTAAGAGATCAGATTAAAGCTTACGCCAATAAAGTAAGATCTCAGGCGGTTGAAGTTTATAGGCATAAGGGTAAGGTATTGCAACGCAAGTATCCAACAATTCAGTTTCAGCCTGTTTGGCACGAAAAACAGAGACATGGAAGAAGGTTTTATGAAATTAACAGGGAGCATCCCTTTATATTATCTATAATAGATAGCCTCGATGGAAAAACCACTGTATTAAACCAATTGTTACGGTTTGTTGAAGAAACTGTTCCTGTGCCCCTAATAACGATTAAGGAAAGTGAACAACCTGAATTACAAGGTCAGCCTTTTGAAGGTACTGATCAGGAACCGTTACGAAATGCAATGAAACTCATGTTTGATAAATTGGTGGGTGAAGGACGAAGCGCTGATCAGGCCAAAGCCATGATTTTGAATATTGAACCTTTTAATCATTTTCCTCATTTCATAGAATTTAAAAACTAGTTCAAAGGATGATTCAAAACGCAATAAGAACAATTAGAACATTATTACCATCAAATGAAGCCGTAACTCAAGAGGAAATTGATAATCAGGTGAATGCTGTATTAAGTATACGACAGTATTCTAGTATAGATAGAGAAACATTAGTGCGGGAAATCCAATCTATTTACAATATCCGAATGGATGATTTCAGAATAATTGAATCGCAGGAAAGAAGACGGCCATGGTTAGTTGAAAGAAAGACTGAAATATGGAGGCAGGGCCAGAATAGCTTCTGGAGTAGATACCGAGATTATTTGGAAATTGAGAAAAACTATTCGCCAGAAGTAATTAATAGATTGGATAGGCTAACAGATAGAACTCTGGACAGTTTATTTGACCCCACTCAGAATGTCATAATCGACAAAAGAGGATTAGTAGTGGGTCAGGTTCAATCAGGCAAAACATCAAATTATACTGGTTTGGTTTGTAAAGCTGCAGATTCAGGTTATAAGTTAATTATTGTTTTAGCTGGAATACATAATAATTTAAGAAGTCAAACGCAACTTCGAATAGATGAAGGGTTCCTTGGCTTTGATACCCAACATCAAAGAGCTTTTAATCAAAACAATCGTTGGATTGGAGTTGGAAGAATTGACCCAGGAATTGTAGCTCATTCTCTTACTTCCAGCCTTGAAAGAGGTGATTTTACGGCTGGAGCAGCCAATGCTCTTGGTATTAATTTTAATACAAACGAACCTATTATTGCCGTTGTTAAAAAGAATGCGGGTGTCTTAAATCGTTTGTTGCAATGGCTGTCTGCGCAATCAGTTGTAATGGCTGATGAACGTAGAGCGATAAGAAACAAGTCATTGTTAATGATTGATGATGAGGCAGATAATGCTTCTATTAATACAAGGCCTGAAAACGATGGAACAACTCGAATAAATGGATTAATAAGAGATATACTTAGATTATTTGACAAAAGTGGCTATATAGGATATACAGCAACTCCATTTGCAAATATTTTTATTCCTCTTACGGAAGATGATCTGTTCCCAAGAGATTTTATAATCAATCTTCCTGCGCCATCTAATTATATAGGTCCAGAGAAAGTATTTGGATTTGAACCAATTGAGGATGATGACGAATCGGATACTGTTTTACCAATTGTGAGAAGAGTCGACGACCACCGGCCATTCCTCCCTGATGCTCTCAGACAAAGAGATGATTTTGACGAATTCAGAAATGATCCAGACCGTCGTCGTGACATACCTGTACCTGAAGAAGTGCCAGATTCGCTTAGACTCGCTGTAAAATGTTTTATTATTACATGTTCTATTAGAAGGTTAAGAGGTCAGGTCAATAGTCATAACTCAATGCTTGTTCATGTTTCGCGGCTAATTGCCTGGCAGCATCAAATAAAGGATCTGGTGGAAGAAGTTTTTGATTTTTATCGTCGCGGAATTGAAATGAACGTACCAGAAATTATTGAAGAACTGAAACAAGCGTTTGATACAGATACAGAAACATATAAATCTTACATTACCACATCTCAGCAAATTCAAGATAGTGAACTGGCCAGTATTGATCCTCATGTACAAGTTCATGAATGGGATGCAATTTTACCACATTTAAATGAAGCCGCAGCAAGGATTACAGTGAAAGAGATTAATGGTGGTTCTGCGGATGCCCTTAATTATTTTGATCATCCGAATGGGTTGTCAGTAATTGCTATTGGAGGAGATAAATTATCAAGGGGATTAACTTTAGAAGGGTTATCTGTTAGCTATTACCTACGCGCTTCCAGAATGTATGACACATTAATGCAAATGGGCCGCTGGTTTGGTTATCGTCCTGGTTATGTTGATTTATGCAGATTATTTATCAGTCGCGAATTAAATGAGTGGTTTTGCCACATTACCCTTGCGTCACAGCAACTAAGGCATGAATTTGATTACATGGCAGATGTAGCAGGAAGTACTCCAGATCAATATGCCCTGCGTGTTAGGACACACCCTGGTGTATTACAAATTTCTGCATCAAATAAGATAAGGCGTGCTGTCGAGGTAAGAGTTTCATGGTCCGGAAGATTAGTAGAGTCATATGAGTTGTCAAAGAATCCGGATATTATTCAACGAAATTTTGAAGCAGCAGAAAACCTGGTAAATAGCTTGGCAACCCCTATTCCAACAGAAAGGAATTCATATTTATGGAGAGGTGTAGAACTTCCTATTGTAAAGCGATTTCTGCAACAATTTCAAACATTTGATAGTTTAAAATCAGCATCTCCTGCCAATCTATTACGATTTATTGAGTTGAATGAAAGATATAATGAATTAAATAGTTGGTCAATTGGAATTATATCTAAAGAAAGAACGGCTAAAAGAAGAATAATTTCAAACCTATATATTGGTTTAATTAGACGTACCGAAGACACCGAGAAATCCAGCAACGACCTTTATTATATAAGAAAATCGCACATAATTAGTCCGGGCGATGAATTTATCGATCTTAATAATGAAGAACTAAATCAGGCTCTTCTACGTACACACCAGCTTTGGATAGCATCGGGTAAAGAAGGCTCACCCTCTTATCCAAGTGGCGAAGTTGTTAGAAATAATTTCAGGAAACCTAATAAGCCTTTACTTCTTATTTACTTACTTGATCCAGAAGGTGCAGGATTAAATGTGGGTACACCTATTGTTGGGTATGCCATTAGCTTCCCTGGAAATGACAGAGATGATGCTGTGAGTTTCGCTGTTCATGAACAATTGCTTAATCAGTTCAATTCCCAGGACGATATAGAAATAATTCAACAGGATGATGATGAAGATTAATGAGATCTGGAATGAGTTGGAGACAGACAAGTCTTTGGCCACAGGCATATTGCTAAGAAGATACTCGGCTTCTGTACTGCCTGATGTATATGTGGCATTGCGACAGCCTAATAAATTACGATGTATTGCACTAAGATTACGAACTGCAAATAAGATTAATTATAGCAATTATGCAGATCTAAAAGATATTAATCTCGAAATAATTCCGGATGAGAAAGACAGTTCTAAGCATTATTTATTGATATTATTATCAAGTCAACAACATAAAGATGTGTTTTCCACGCTCAGTGAAGATCTGATAAATGGAATTAGAAATTTATCAGGTGACGATACAATTGTAAAAGAGTTATTGAATAGGCTTGAGAAATGGAAATCACTTTTTGATAAAGCTTCACTTCAGGGACTTTCATCTGAGGAACAAACGGGTCTTTTCGGTGAATTATATTTTCTTAGAAAATGGCTGCAAAACACCAGCGATTTTCAAAAATGTTTACTTGCCTGGCTTGGTCCTGAAAAAAGCTTAAGAGATTTTCAGATCAATGATTGGGCAATAGAAGTAAAAACAACACATGGGAACAATCATCAAAAAGTTCATATTAGCAGTGAACGACAGTTGGATACCACAAATTTATCAAGACTGTTACTTTATCATCTTTCGATAGAACGGCAGCAACAGAACGGAGAAAATCTAAATGAATTAATTGATTCTATATTTGAATTACTCAATTCAGACATCTCAGTGCAAACTCAATTCAGGTCAAAACTACTTCAAGGAGGGTATTATACTCATCATAGATCTTTGTATGATACAATAGGGTATCACGTAAGACAAGAAGCTTTTTATGAAGTCAAAGACCATTTTCCAAGAATTGAGGAATGTAATGTACGCAATGGTGTAGGAGAAGTTAAGTACAGTATTGTTCTTTCGAATTTTCCTGAATATATTGTTGATGAATCTTTAATTTTTGCTTTAATCAACTAACATGGGAGATAGGTTTCAAAATATAGAGCTTTATAAATTTTATCAATCAATTCAACAGGATATCCTTAGCGATCAATTGACTCAGGAAGAAGGCGGAGCCCTAGAACAACTATTTACTCAATATGGATCATTATATCTTGCAGAGTCAGGTGAAGCTGAGAATCTAAGAGTGGCGTATGATGAAAAGCTCTTAAAGACAGGCGTGCAGCATAAAATAAATGCTTATGCAATAGCTGATAATTATGAAACACTGGACCTGGTTATTACTATTTATAATGGTACAGAAGAAATTAGTCCGGTATCTAAATCTGATATTGATAAAGCTGCAAAAAGAGTTTCGAATTTTTTTAAAAATGCAGTATACAAGGATTATGTGAATGAAATTGAAGAATCCTCTGAAATCTTTCAGCTTGCGTATACATTAAGTGAATCCAGGGATATAAAGGAAACCCTTGTCAGAGTGAATGCAATAATATTAACTGATGGAATTTATCTTGGAGATATCCCTTTAAGTCAAAACATAGCGGGGTATCCAATATTCTTCAAAATAGTTGACGTTAATTATTTGTATAATATTTCTGAAAAGTCACATATTCCAATTGAAATCAATTTTAAATCCGACGGTTATAAAATTCCTTGCATTACTTCATCTACATTTAATGAACAATATCAATCGTATTTAGCTATAATTCCAGGTGAAGCACTAGTGAACATTTACGAAAGATATGGATCGAGATTATTAGAGCAAAATGTACGTTCATTTCTTCAGTTTACTGGAAAAGTAAATAATGGGATTAGAAGAACCATATTAACAGAGCCACATATGTTTTTGGCTTTTAACAATGGGATAGCTGCAACTGCAGATTCTATTGAGATAGAGAAATCTGAAGATGGATCAGGTCTCCTAATTTCAAAAGTTAATGATCTTCAAATCGTTAATGGAGGTCAGACAACTGCATCTATTTATCATACCTGGAAGAAAGATAAGAAGGAAATTTCGGAGGTTAATGTTCAGGTCAAGCTTTCAGTTATTAAGAATAAAGAAAATTTCAGTGATATTGTAAGTCGTATTTCCGAGTATGCAAATACTCAGAATAAGGTTTCAATATCTGATCTTAGTTCTAATAGGCCATTTCATATAGAAATGGAAAAACTATCAAGAAGCATATGGGCTCCTCCAGCAGAAGGGCATAGTGGGCAGACTCGATGGTTTTATGAGCGTGCGAGAGGACAGTATAAGAATGCAAGAATCAAGGAAGGATTTACGAAGGCAAAGCAAAAAGCCTTTGACCTGAAGAATCCCAAACCCCAAATGTTTACAAAGGAAGACCTGGCTAAATATGTAAATTCATTTGAGGAGGTAAGTGAAGCAAAAAAGATTGTGATTGGTCCCCACTTTGTTGTAAGAGGAAACCAGAAGAACTATATTCAGTTCATTAATTATAATCTTCCTAAAAAGGTACATAGTATATACTTCGAAGATGTAATTTCAAAAGCAATACTTTTTCGTGCTGCGGAAAAGAAGTATGGAGTGAAGCCTAACTCAATAGGTGACATGAGGTATATCACGGTTCCCTACACGATAGCATATCTATCAAATAGATTAAAGAATAAGCTTGATTTGTATAAAATTTGGAAATTTCAGGCTGTTTCTGGAAATCTGAAAGAGGCTTTATATTCCTTAATGGTTCAAATTGAATATTTTATTAAGAAAAATGCCCCAGGATCTTTGTATGGCGAGTGGGCCAAAAAGGAGGAATGTTGGCAGTCAGTAAAGAAGCAAACATTTGATATTGATTTGGAGAGCATTAAGGCAGATTTGGAGGATCCAAAAAACCCCTCGATCAGAAAATTGTTGACTGATGAAGATGCTGAACATAATCAAGCTATCAGTGAATTGGAAAAGCTAAAATCTATCCCCTCAGATATATGGAATAAAATAGAAGAGTGGGGGAAAGCTACTGGAATGCTTTCTGTGCAACAACAAAATGTTGCGTGGAACCTGCCTGCCAAAATAAGAAATAACAGTAAGATATCAGATTATGAGCGCAATTCAGGTGTCCGGATATTAGATACAGTTATTGAGCATGCTCCTCAGATTCTTTTTGAAATTGAGGAGAAATAAAATCACCAGATTGATTACTATTTCCCTTAATGAACCAGCCTTCCCTAAATCCCATATTAGTAGCATTTTGAATCAGAAGTGAAATAGTGTTTCTCAATGGGACTGCGTAATCATCATAAGACAATTGAGTAATCGCTTCGGACTCCATTCAAAATAAAAATTCAATAATCTTCAATTACCACTTTGTGAGTTTTTACGGGATGAATAATTAATTAGATTTGAATCGGGCAAAAAATCACATTTACTAGAGTTGATACTTTTTGTAGACGGAATAAGATTCCAATTCTGATCATGAACTACATATTTAAAGGGAATATAAAGATCCATTACAAATTCAATTCAGAGGCGTAGCCTTCTGAGCCGTTTATTATTTTTTAAAGTAACAGTTCTTGATTATTATGATTGCTTGTTCCCCCCCAACTTTCCCTGATTATTCCTAATTTACCAGGGCGAATGAACCCTAACCCCCCGTCTCTTCTTAAACTCCTCGCCGGCACCCTGATGCTCCTAATGCTGTGCAACACCGCCGCGGCGGACGAGTTCCCCGTGCGGAAATGGATCGACCGGCTTTCAAAGGGATCGGGAACGGATCATGTGGCCGTGAGGGAACTGGTGCATAGCTTCAGTACCATGGATAGCGCTGAAGTGGAGAAAACGCTCGACATCCTTGAAGAAGAAGGCAGCACGGCTGGCCCCACTTTCCAGCTTCGCATACTGCACGCCCGGATCTGGTTCCTGCAGGATTATAACCAGCCCTATGGCATGGAAAAACTGGTCCCCCTCCTGGAAGCCATGATGCAAAAAGCGGAAGCCTCGGCTAACAAAGAACTGATCGCCTACGCCAGCTGGATCTATGGCAGCATGATGTACTCCTACAACGAAATGGAACCCGCTATCACCTACTCCCTCAAAGCGGTGGACCTCTACGAACAAATGCCGGCATTCGATACCCTTCATTTTTATTATTCCTATTTCGGTGAAATGCTTTTTCACACCAACGAATACAAGAAGTCGATCCACTATACCAAAAAAGCGATCGCACTCAACACCGATACCGCCCGCTCTAACAGGGTGCTGCAAACGAAGTACCTGAATACCCTCGGCCAATGCTACCAGCATCTCGGCCAGCCCGATTCTGCTTTCTACTTTTACCAGGAATCCAAACGGCTGGCATACACTATCGGACACACCATCTGGAAAGGCATCAATGCCAGCGACATCGGCTACTGGTATTTTGTCCAAAAACAATATGCTCCTGCCACGGCACTCCTGCGCTATGCTTATGAAACCTGTAAAGAGCAGGAGAAGGGCATCGCCGCCTTCTCGCTTCTATGGTTGGCGCGGATCAATATTATGCAGGGTGATACAGACAGTGCATCCCTTTTCCTCGATAAAGCCCTGCAGTTACTCGATTCCTACGGAAAGTTCAATCCCCTCCAGGTTGCTGTTAAACGCCGGGAGGTCTATTCGGCAAAGGCCGACCTGTACAAAGCGCTTAACAAGCCCGATAGTCTGAACTTTTACCAACAGCGTTATCAAACCCTCCGCGATTCACTGCAACGCGTGGCCATCCTCAGCAGCAGTAAAGTTGCCTTGCTGAGAATCGAAAATGAAAGGAACCAGTACCTGGTTCTGGCTGCTAAAGAAGAGAAAAGACGTGAGGCGCAAAAGCGGAATTCCATAATTATCGGTATCAGTCTGCTGGCCATCATCATCATCCTGGTTCTGGCGCGCCAGAAGGCAAGACTAAAATACCAGCAGGAGATGACTCGCCTAGAGAAAAGCAAGCTGGAGGCGGAAGTGATGGCCTCCAGGGAAAAACTGGATCTGTTCACACAAACCTTAGTGGAGAAATCATCTCTGCTGGAACAACTGCAGGAGGAAGTCCGGGAAAAGAAATTGACATCTTCACAGCAGGACCTGCTGGTGGAGCTTAACAACCTCACCATCCTCACCGATGACGATTGGAACCGTTTCCGAAACATGTTCGAAAAAGTGTATCCCGGCTTTTTCGCGAAGCTCAAAAATACTAGTCCGGATATAACAGTTGCTGAACAGCGAATGGCGGCCCTCACACGACTTGGCCTCAGCACAAAACAGATGGCAGCCATGCTGGGTATTTCTGTTGATGCAGTGCATAAGACGAGGCAGCGCTTGCGAAACAGGCTGCAGATTGATACCGATGTGAACCTCTCAGCGTATATGCAGGCTGTTTCCTCCTGATGCAACGCTTCCATATAGCTGGCTTGTCAATTAGAAAAAGTCAGTATGCCAAAGTTTCCGCTTATCCTGATCGCCATCTTTTTTACCGTTGCTGTATCAGCCTGCTCAAAGGACGATGATAATGATGCTCCCTTTGTTTATTATGAAGTGGGTTTTGATACGGATAATGCCAACTGGCGCGATACGGCCATCATCGTGCGGACCAATAACGCGGCGATGATCCAGAAGGCCGATGCACAGTTGTCGCTGCCTGTTGCTGAAAGACAAATCGTATTGGGTGAATTGAAGTCGGGCAGTGGCGGTTACAATAAGAATGCTGCCCATGAATTCAAATGGCATTTTGATGAATCGACCTGGGACCTCGTTGATGTAACTGTTGAGATCTATGATGGTAAACCTTTCACTGATGTTGATAGTGATACTGCTTACTGGCTGGGAACGGTTAAAAGATTTGGGGCATGGAGTTCTTATATCAGGAAAAGAATACCGAGATGAGTGGATGGGGTGCGAAGCTTGGGACGAGAATTAAAGAATCATCAACCGTTTTTGCCGATCCTCAATAATAGCAGCATACTTTTTTTTAGCTCCCTCACTTAAAAAACTTCGCCCAATCATTTCTAAAGAAGAAGGGATCGATTTAATTGCTTCATGTAAGATATCGGCTGCGATGGTATTTCGAATGCCGATCCTTTCCGCGAACAACTTAAACGAACTTCCGGTATATACACCATACTGCTGGTAAGGTTCCTCATCCATATCTCCATCATACAATCCCCCTCTCAGGGCAAGGTCAGCATCATCTATATGTAGCGCCGTGCAGAGCAGATCATAGGCAGGTGCCAGCAGGTAGTCTCCCTGCACACTCTCCATTAAGGAAAAGTTTTTCAAGTGCGCATCTCCGTTAGCGAACAGGTAGTTGAATACCAGCAGCCGGAAAAAATTGATCGTCTCTACAGTTGCAGCAGGAACATATTTAGCGATCAATCTGGCAATGTCTTCATAAGAGGCATTGTATTTAAAGTCCTCCCCCTCACGCTCCGGACTTTTACTCATAAGTGTGGCAAAATCTTCTACCTGGTATTTTGTGCCATCTGGTTTATAGTCAAACCTTCGGGTGAAATAGGCGGGTGAACCATCATCAAAAAAGATCATTCCACATGCTGCAGTTTTAATGCCGAAAATCTGACTTGCTATCTGCATGGTAACGTGCTCGTTGGCCGGCATGTCTTCTGTGCGCTGTAGTCGCTCAGCGGGTATAGGTTTTAATATATGGGTTCCTCTTTTATCAGTTAAAACAAGCCGGTTTTTTTCCTGCAAGAGGCTGTATTTTTCCTGCACACCGCTGATGCTGATGGTCTTTCTTTTTTCATTGAATAGAACTGTAGTGGCCCCATCTTTTCCTGGAGATCCAAATCCAAGAACATGGCCAATGTTTTTTGTCCTGCTGCCAAATAATGCGAGTTTCGCGGCAGGACTATAACTATTAAAACCTGCCTTCAATGTGGAGGGGCAATATTTAATCTCAGGCAGTTTCATCAATTGCTTTTAAGGTTATTGGTCCAATAATATCTGTTTGGGTAGTTGCCAGTAATAAACTGAAATGATCCTTTTCATTTATTTTTAGCGCCCGGCATTGCATTCTTTTATTCGCACCCTCACTTAGCATATTGACAAAAGCCGGGAAAAGTATTTCACTTTCATAGGGCTCATTCCTTAATGGAAGGGTTATGCTAACGGGTCGGTTACCAGCAGTGTTTAAATAGGCATCATCATAGGCAAAGCGATATAGGCTTCCCACCTTTGAAAGCATGCCGGCAGGTTTGTCGTTATAGTAAACAATTGCTGATCTGGGTTTTTCTTTGGGCATAGCCACTATTAATTGGATGGGTTTAGAGAACAGGCTCTTTTAGTGAAAGCTTAATGGAAAGTCCCAACGGATCAGATATTTTTAAAAGCACCTCGAGGGAGGGGTTGGCTTTGCCCATTTCAATGAGCTGTATGGTTCGTCTGCTAACGCCAGAAATTTCTGCTAGTTGGGGTTGGAGCAAGCCTAATAACTCTCGCCTTTTCCTGATGATTTCCCCAATTTCTGATTTGGTATTGCGCATTATGCTTCGCATTTAGATGAATTTACAACAAATAATTGTAAGAAGCAATACAATGCGCAGTATAATTTCCTTTTACGGTTAATATTCGATATTAATGCAATAAGTCAGTTGGTTTGCGCAGTATACTTCGCAATGTGAATTGTAAGTTTGTGCTATCCCTCAATTTCCATCTATCATGGATAGCTATAACCGGCAACAGGAAGTCATCAATAGCCTCATTCACGGTGTGGGCATCCTCTTTGGTATCTGCGGTTTCCCGGTACTTGCCGGCCTGGCAACCAATCATGGTAATACACCCGGCATCATTGGCTCGGCCATCTACACCTTTGGTTTTTTGTTTCTCTTTAGTTCTTCCACCATCTATCATATTGCAACAGAGCCTGCTATCAAAAAAATATTCAAAGTGCTGGATCATATCAGCATATTCTTCATGATCGCCGGCACTTATACACCCTTCCTGCTGGTATATATAAACAATAGTTTTGGCTATACGCTTCTTTCCGTGTTATGGGCACTCACCCTCATTGGGATCTATTTTAAGATAAGGTTCACCGGCAAGTATGAGATTGTTTCCACCATTATCTATTTGGCCATGGGCTGGATGATGGTGGTGGGCGGACGCAGATTTTTTGATATGCTTCCCACAGATGTGCTTATCCTGGTGATCATTGGCGGGGCACTTTATTCGATCGGCGTTTTCTTTTATATTTGGGATAAATATTTACTCACCCATGCAGTCTGGCATATTTTTGTACTTGTGGCTGCTATTGTTCATTATGTGGCAGTGCTGCTTACCATGTAAATGCTGTTATACCGGCGCTGTACAACCGAAGTAATTTATGGGTACCAGCATTGCACAAAGTTAGAGCTGGTTATACTTGTGAACCACTAATAAGTAGTAACCACCGCAATCTTTTTCTCCGCCCGATTTACTTTGGTTTCCGGCATTTTCTTTTTCAATCCCCCGGCACTGCTAACGATGAACCAGATCAATGGTACAACACCTCCTATCGTGAATAAGGAGCCTCCAATAATGCGAAGCCAGGTGAGGGTTTGAAAGCCAGTGCTTTCAATAAATGCATGACTGCGGGCAAACCAGAGTCCATTTTCAGTTACCGTGTTGAACTGCCAGATGCCGGCAGGAAACAGGTCAAGGAAAACCATCAG
>JAKFDZ010000025.1:0-5034 GCA_036675925.1 Flavihumibacter sp. | reverse complement strand
CGCTTGTGCTGCTATCATGCGCGCCGCCACGGGAAGATGCCGGAGTGGCCGAACGGGACGGATTCGAAATCCGTTGTGTTAGCGATAGCACCTAGGGTTCAAATCCCTATCTTCCCGCCATATAGAACGTCTAAGCCCCTGAAATTCACAGAGTTTCGGGGGCTTTTTCGTTTCAGGCTGGTCAAGTGTCGAAAAGTGTCGATTTTGGCTTGATGAAGAAGATGTTAGAGGTATTACCGACTGGCGAAGGTGTGTCGCAGCAGGTGCTATGACTGGCCTGTAGGGACAGCTAAGCGGGACTCGGCCAGAGCATTATCAAAGCTGTTAAGACAGTTGCTGAATAGGCCGTGTAGCTTGAAATGGCGGTGAATCTGCTGTTCCAGCTCTTGGGCGATGGGGGGTGAGCGAACCCGCTCCCCCTCGTGTTCACGGACGTAACCAATTGGTTCCACACCTTGTCGGGCGTCAGTGCCTGAACCTCTCCCTATCGAGCTCCGGTGGCCAAACAGATTGCCGCGATCATGGCGGCGTGAGGCGTCCGGCAATAGCTATGGATGGTGGCAAACAATGCTTCGATCTGCTGACCGGTCAGGTAGGCCGGTTCCTTGCGCTGAGCTTAGCCTTTGGTCTTGAACGTCTTACGGAAGAGTTTGCCCTGCGGGCACGCGCAGCTTGAATTGCTGGTCTGTGCGGCTTATAGGCTCAACCACGTAAGGTTAATCAGCCGAGATTGCCCAATCCTCACGCTGGAGATGGCTCCACTCAGCTCCAAGGAGCGGACCGTATCCACGGAAACACCCGTCATGGCCGCAAAGGCTTCTTTGCTACAGAGGCGAGCATTCATGCCGTCCACTCCTGCTCCAGCAGCTAGGAGCGGAGCAGGGCGCTATTGACCATGCAGCGCTTGCCGAGCTTGACGGTCGGCACGATTCCCCGATTAGCCCAGGCGCGGGCGATGCCTGCGGATATGCCGTTACGGTCGGCCCAGGACTCGACGGTTTCAACGTCCTGTTGGGGGCCGATCAGCTTTGAAGGTTCTGGCTCTTCCAGTTCCATGCTCGTTCCGTCACTATTCGTGTCATTAGCAGGATTAGTGCTGATAAATAATTCATCAACGAGTACATTTTGTCCGTGATAACTATTTATTGATTTTAAGAGCTTTTTGGAATGATAGAAGAAAGGCTTAGAGCTTTGGTTCGCCACCTTGGGGCAACCGCGCTAGCCGAAGCTACGGAGATCAAGGCGCGCCAGAGATGGCAGACCGTGACCACCAATCGGAAGGTGAAAGCTCGAATAGAGGACATGGAAGAGCTACTGAAAGCTTTCCCTCAGTACGAGTTATGGCTTTGGAAAGGAGAGGTAGAGCCGGCAAAGGTCAAGTCTCGCCAGGATACGAAGAAGCCGATTCAAACTTGCCCAATCAAAACGTAGGATAGCGATTGCAATGGAAATAGCTAGGCGATGGTATGCCCGAAACTGATGGATGAAATTAGCTTAATAACCTAAAGGAATGAAATATGGCAGCGCAAAGGCCACGTAATTTTGTTATTGATGATTCCCCAATGCCAAATCCTAGGTTTCCAGGTGGATCCCGTACAAGAGTTAACTTGGCCGGTAAAAGATTGCGCAATTCTGAGATGGATTTTGAGGACTTTATGGTCTTTGAAGAGTGGCGTGCAGCCCATAGAGCCGTACTGAACACCTTTCAGGCTAGTCTAAGAAATAGAACTAGAGGAAAGGAAATAGTAGTGGCACAACGCCATAAGCGAAGAAATACTATTTTGAATAAGCTCCATAGATTTCCCAAGATGGAGCTTTCTAGAATGGATGATGTTGCTGGTTGCAGGCTTATTTTTAACAACATAGAAGAGCTAAATGGTTTTAGGGCGGAATTTCATAAGGCACGATTCAAACATAAGCGAAAAAATGATGATGACAAATATAATTATATAAAAAATCCTAAGAGGACGGGTTACAGAGGGGTTCATGATATTTATTCATATGATGTGAACTCGCGCGCTGGTGAAGACTATAAAGGGCTTTTGGTTGAGATTCAATATAGAACTTTGGTTCAGCATTCATGGGCTACAGCTGTAGAGGTTGTTGGTTTTATTACGGAGAGTCAGCCTAAGTTTCAGCAGGGCGATAGACGGTATGAGGAATGTATGTCACTTGCGAGTGAGATATTGAGTCGCGCTCATGAGGGTATGGCAGGGGCTCATGCTGACTTAAGTGACAAGGAGCTCTTGGCGCGTTTTGCTGAGCTGGATGGCGATCTTCATTTGATAAGGACTCTAGCTGGCCTTAATTCTCCGCAAGCTGCTGTAACCAAAAACAGAAACACTATCTTGATATTTAAGCCAGACGGCAGCCTTGATATTTTGAGCTTTAAAGAGGCAACTGACGCTATGAAAGAGTTGTTCCGGTTGGAGAAGGAGAGTCCTGAGCTTGATATCGTATTGGTTAAAGCCGATTCTGATGAGGAAGTAAGGTTGGCATTTAAGAACTATTTTTCTGATGCTAAAGATTTTATTCGATTACTCATATCTGGGCAGAAGTCATTGGATAAGTAGCTTAAGCGCGAAAAGGGGGGCGGAATTTATTTTCTATTCTGAGAGAGGAGCATGGAGGCACTATGAAAGCGGAAAGGGACGATGCGCCAGTACATCTGCGCACCAAGACAGAAGGTCCGTGGCGAATGATTGCCATCTTGGGAGTTGGCTCCGTGATTACCTGGGGCCTGATCGCGCTATTTGCCAAGCCAATAGTGATCGACGTTAACCAGATCAAGCAGGGCATCCGCTTTGGCGGTCAGCCGTTATTTAGCCAGCAGTCGACCGAACGATACAGCCCGCCTGCGCAAGCCATTCAAGAAGCTCCAGAACCTTTCGAACTCGCCCCGCAGGTAGCCCGGCCACCCCTTAGCCAGGCCGAAATAGAGTGGTTCAAAGAAAACGAAGCGCTAGCGATTGAGCGTGCCCAGAACATATACAACGATAATAACTACAAACCAAAGCAGCCTGAAAACACCTACAACCCGCCAGCGATTGCAGCAGCACCGGTTGTCTCTGAACGAAAGCAACGCCAGGTAAGCCGAGAGCGAACTTCGAAGTGGATCAAGAGCTGGAATGGCGGCTCGAACTACTTAGCGGAGTGGGTGGTCGTTAATAACTACATCGACAGTAGCAGCGTATGCGCCAACCACCGTAAAGGCTCAATCGAATACCGCGAGTGCCGCAAGGCCGCTAAGCAGCACTATCACGAAGAATGCAGAACATGGCGAGCTAAATACGACAATGATCGCAAGGATCATAGTGACCGCATGAAGCAGCGCTATTGCTCGGCGGCGAGCAGTTTTAGTCCAATGGGGTAAGGCTTGTGTCGAATAGTTTATTTTCCAAATAGTACCCAGCTATTTTTTCTTTTCGCAAGATCACTAAACGCTTGGCCCGCTGTAGACAATACTGTTGCAGTCATGCTGATTGCAGGAAGACCAGAAAGAAAAAGAGACTCAATAACAGCGATGGGTAGCGAGGAGTATGTTACTAATCTTAGGCCTTTGGTCATTTCTGTAGAGGTTCTCAAATATTTTTTCGCCTTCTTAATCTCGAAGAGTATTTCTGAAGATTCTTTTATCTGGCCAGCGGCAAATTTTCTCTGGAATAGAGTTAATTGTTCTTGGAAAGGTTTAAAGTTAGCATCTGATTTCATTGCTAACGCTTCTTTAATGGAGCTGGGTATAGGTATTGATAGATTGGCATCTTCGAACACTTGTCTGACGACATAGAAGTCTGATAGTAAGGTGCTTGGGTTTGAAGGGTCAGTGTTTGTGTTGAGTCCATAGCGACCGTCAGAGGTGATTTTTCCCGCTGCTGGAGCCATGTATTCGATTGATAAGGCTTTCGCATTATAAAATCTTTCAGCCTGAGTCATTAATCCGAAAAGTATCGCGTCGATAGCATGAAGTACACCATAGTCTTCGTGTGCTTCTCTGAATCCCTCACAAAAGATATCTGCTATTTCCTGCCCTACTATTTCAGCGAAGATATGATTTTGGGGGTCAGATCCTGCCTTGAAGTACTGGTAGGCGAAGTCAAGAAAATGGGTAAGGATCTCGTGTTTCGGAAGTCTAAAATCCTTAACGATCTGATCAATAATATCGAATTTTTGCGTAGTCGCCCACGGTATAACAAAGTCACTATTTTCAATGACAATTTCCAGGGCTCTGGCAAATGCCGCAGGGTCTCGCTGATCAGTCCAATTTGAATATTTAAATATGTCCTGCAATACTTGCGATTCGTTATGTAAAGTTATGTAATTTTCTGTTTCAAGAGAGGGGGCTGAAAAGCTCAGATGATCATTTGAGATGATTGTTTTGTCGTATAGAAGAAAGAGGGTTAGTGCTTCTTTCTTGTATCTGGAAGATCTGTATCTTTTTAAGATTGGCTCGACATCGTCAGCATCATGCGCATGCACATTTAATAATTTTTCAGAGTGTGCCTGCCCAATGAAACCTTGCCAGAGCTTGTCAGTAAAAATAATTTTTTCCATTCTCATCCATGGTCTTAGACCTTCTATATCGTCGACATAATACCATTTTGAGATGTGTCGAAAAAGTGTCGAAAGCACTGCGACGAATTGAGCCGAAACGAGCAGGTTGGGAGGGCGGAAGGCCTGAGTTGAGCGGGTTTGGCACGTACTGAAACGCTCACAGACGGGTTCAAATCCCTATCTTCCCGCCATATATGTAAACGCTAAGCCACTGATTTCTATAACGACTTCAGGGGCTTTTGCGTTTCTGGTGTGCTGGTTAGGACAAAATTAGGACAAAAACTGCGTACTGCAGGCCGCTTCATTCCGGTCTAGGCCTCCCCAAACCCCATCATCTGCGAAACCATTTTCGCCATGCTCTTATTGATTGGGCCCGCAAATAGTTTCAAGCGGCATACTTGACGAAAGGATCTTGGAAGAAGGATTTGATGCGTTCTGGTTTGGCCTCCAGCGCGGTCATGTGCTCAACGGCGGCAGCCTGCA
>JAKFDZ010000024.1:0-2293 GCA_036675925.1 Flavihumibacter sp. | reverse complement strand
TATTCCCGGCCATGAAAATTTATTTGTTCTTGCCTGCGGCCCTATCCCCCCCAACCCGGCAGAGCTATTGCTTGATCAAAAAATAACGGAACTGTTTGACTGGGTAAGGACTGAATTTGATGTAGCCCTTGTAGATACAGCACCGGTGGGCATGGTCAGTGATGCGTTAACCTTAGGAAAATTCGCTGATTGCACTTTATACCTGGTGCGCCAGGGCCGTACATTCAAAAAACAGGTAGTATTGATTGATGAGCTGTATAAGGATAATAAACTTCCCCGGGTCTCCATTGTGATCAATGATGTAAAGATCAAAGCGGGTTATGGCTATTATGGATATGGACGTTATGGGTATGGATATGGCTATGGTGATGGCCAGGATAGTTATTATGAAGAAGAAAAACCACCACAATCAACTTTTGATAAAATGATTTCGGCGATGGACTTCAGGAAGTGGGTCGGTGGGAAAAGAGGTTAAAATTAAGGATAAGGTTGAGAAGGAAGTTGAGGTTGAGATTAAGGTTGAGGTTGAGATTAAGGAGGAGGTTGAAAAAATAATTTATTATTTATTACTGAATTGGTATGAGGATTTTAGTTACCGGTGGCGCCGGGTTTATAGGTTCTAATTTAGCAGAGAAATTATTGGCCAATGATAAAGTGAGTTTTGTACGGGTGCTTGATAATTTGGCAACGGGTTCGCTAAAAAATATTGAAGGATATTTCACTCATCCGAAATTTGAATTTATCGAAGGTGATATCCGCAATTTTGAAACTTGTTTGAAGGCTTGTGAGGGAATTGATGCTATCACACACCAGGCGGCATTGGGATCTGTTCCCCGGTCTATCAAAGATCCTTTGACGACCAATGATGTTAATATCACCGGCACGCTGAATGTTTTTACCGCCGCTAAAGAAAAGAATATAAAACGGGTAGTATATGCCGCGAGTTCTTCTACTTATGGAGATCATCCCGGCCTGCCGAAAGTGGAAGATAAGATCGGTAATCCCCTCTCTCCCTATGCTGTTACCAAGTTTGTGAATGAGTTGTATGCCAAAGTGTATGGTGGCCTTTATGATATGCAATTTATCGGCCTTCGTTATTTCAACATATTCGGGCCGAGGCAAGACCCGCAAGGCGCTTATGCGGCCGTGATCCCTTTGTTTGCAAAAGCTTTATTGGAAAACAAGGCTCCCGTTATTAATGGTGATGGCAGCCATAGCAGGGATTTCACCTTTGTGACCAATGCCGTGCAAGCCAATATCGCCGCCTTATTTACTGACAAGAAAGAAGCGGTAAACCAGGTATATAATATTGCTTGCGGAGAACAGACTTCTTTGTTACAACTTTTCGATGCGTTGAAAGAAGAGGCTGCCAGCGAATTGCTGCCAACCCACGGCCCGGATCGGGCAGGAGATGTTAAACATAGTCTTGCGGATATCTCAAAAGCAAAAAATCAACTTGGTTACGACCCGGCCATATCTGTTCATAGCGGACTAAAAGCCACATTTGAGTGGTATAAAAACAATCCTGATCGTTTATAGTAGAAGAGGCTGAGATTGAGGTTGAGGGTAAGGTTTAGTAAAAGCAAAAGCAAAAATAAATGGCGTACAATGATTTTGCAGAGATGCCTGTTTGGCAATTAGGAGATCAGATTGTAGCCGAAGTATATAAGTTAACAGAAATGCTTCCTAAACGGGAAGATTATGCACTTTGTTCACAGTTGAGAAACGCAGCAGTAAGTATTACCGGAAATATTGCTGAAGGGTTTGGAAGAGGACATGTGAAAGACAAGATCAATTTTTATTACTATTCCAGGGGTAGCGCCCATGAAGTTCGTAGCCATTTGTTCAGCGGAAAAACGGCCGGTTATTTCAATTTAGAACAAATTCATTCTATTCCGCAAAAATGCCTGCAAGTAATAGAAGGGCTAAAAAAAATAATAAAAGGTATTTCATCTTAACCTCAACCTTATTCTTAATCTTAGCCTTAATCTAAATCTTCAATGAGCAAAACAATTATCATCACCGGCGGAGCTGGTTTTATTGGTTCTCACGTCGTTCGTTTGTTTGTTACCAAATACCCCGACTATAAAATCATCAACCTTGATGCGTTGACCTATGCAGGGAATCTCGAGAATCTCCGGGATATAGAAACGGCGCCTAATTATTATTTTGAAAAAGCCAATATCCTGGATGCAGATAGCCTGGAAAGAGTTTTTGTTCTTCATCAACCCGATGGCATTATACATCTCGCCGCGGAATCGCATGTTGATCGCTCTATTCTTTCGCCGCTCGA
>JAKFDZ010000023.1:0-7942 GCA_036675925.1 Flavihumibacter sp. | reverse complement strand
CCGATCTATCTTCCCGTGGACTGGTAAGGGCAGGGGAAATCGCAGGCAATAAAAAACCGGCTCCAGGGCCGGTTCTTCGAGTGTTTCTGGTAGTGCTTGACGCTAAATATGGTGCCCCGGGGGTAACTCGTGTTTGTGTCTAGATCGGCGGATTCAGCGGCTTTTTGAAAAAAGGATACAATTTGGGATACACAGTACCGGCCACTGTATGGCTTCCATGGGGGAATCACCAGCATGATGAGACAGTTATCGAGTGGGCAGGAGCGACTATTTTACTCGTTCAAACCTTGAAGATCACATCCCAGCCAATCACCTTCTGCGCAGCATTGATCAATGCCTCGATCTGAGCGACCTGCGCCATTACCTCGCCGATTTCTATAGCCCGATTGGGCGTCCGTCGATTGATCCTGAACTGATGATCCGCATGCTGATCATGGGCTATTGCTATGGCATTCGCTCAGAAAGGCGGCTGTGTGAAGAGGCCCATTTGAACCTGGCCTATAGCTGGTTCTGCCGATTGAGCCTTGAAGCTGAAGTGCCCAATCACTCGACGTTTTCCAAAAATCGACACGGTCGTTTCCGCGATACCAATAAAAGCCAGTTGCTACCCGAACACTTCGATTCGCAGGATTGCCCGCAGCGCCCATGAAGCGGCTCGTGATGTGGCCCGGCGCATCGCAGCGACGCCTGAGTACGAGCACTCTCGTCACGAACGTAAGAAGGTCGAAATGTTGTTTGCCCACCTCAAACGCACCCTGAAACTGGATCGCTTGCGGCTACGCGGCATAAGTGGTGCGACCGACGAGTTCACGCCGGCAGCTGCTGTGCAAAACCTGCGACGGCTGGCCAAACTTACATCTCAAGGGCCACCAGTCACGGGATAGGTGCGCCTGCGCCAAGCAAAAAACCTCAAATTAACCCACTAACAGAGCAGCAACGGTCAACGAAGGGCCAAGAAACCACTCAATGTGGTGAGTAGGCTCTCCGGTGGTGGTCGTGCCTGAGTTCAGGCGAGTTGAAAATCCGACTGTGTTCAACAGAATTGGCCAAAAGAAGACACTAGACAACTTGCAGGAGCCAGCTACGCTTCTGGCTGTAGGTCTTGCCCCATGTCGCATCTCACTCCCAGTCTTGTCGTTTGTATTTCCGACAGGCTTACCCGAGACAGATAGTTCGCGGATGGCAAGGAACGTTATCCGACATCCTGCAGGATGTTATCCGACAGCGATGTCGTCTATTAATAGTTAGGCGGCAAAGCAAATAAGGTGCGGGCATGGAAGTTTCGCAACCCGGTCCGAAATTTGGTTTTAGTTTTCAAACTCTGCATTGTCGGCAACAATCCGCGCCACAATATTTCTTTGGCTCTCGCCGTCATACAGCACGCACTCGTTTCAACCTGACGTTCGGTACGCGTATGCTCAAGCTCGCAAATCCAGCATCATCAAGGCATCCAGTTTATTGCGTTCGGCTTGAATCTGCGTCGACGCCTAATAGGCGGTTCAAGTGGTTCGCCTCGCTCACTGGGACCGTGTTCCGCGGCCCCTTAACCTGAACGTTAGGTATTTCAATGAGAGGGTGGCTAATGGAGGAGGCTGAAGAGGACGAAATCATGTCAAATAAAAGCACCGAAGAATTGATCTCCGTTCTACACCGCGTGCATTGTGACAATTCCAACCTTCAATACTACGCCGTGCGACCTGGCGGGGGGCGAGTATCGATAATGCCCCTCACGCCATTTGTTTACGAGTTTTTCTTATTCAATAGCCTTTACCAAGTGGATTGGTGCGCATCCAATGAAAAGACTGGATTGGTATTCCATTCAGGAGAGGATTTCGGTGAATGCAAAAAACAGCGCGCCTTTCTTTCCTTCATAAAAAAATACGCGGTCACGAAGCCATCCGATTTATACCGAGCGTTTGAACCATTGCTTCATATCGAAAGAGCTGAGGGCGCTTGGACGCACGTGACGCCAGATTTTAGAATCTCGATACTCCTAGGTGAAAAGTTCTTTCAGAATATTCTCAAGCTCCAGACCATTCTTGGACAGTGCAGAACGCCCTCGGATATTTCGATAAATAATAAAACTTTTGAGCTGCTAGAAAAATGCACTTACTTTATCTACCTAGTTAGAAACAATATTTTTCATGGTTCAAAAACACTTGGAGAAGTATACGAGCCTAACCAAAAAAGAAGAATTGAGGTCTATGATTTATTTCTAAAGGGCCTAACTTCTTTATTTTTCTTGGCTTCTGGAAAAGACAAGGCAGCATGTGATTTTGTGCCTTGCCCGATTTTTGCTTCCTCTCTACCAACAAGGCAACTTGATGAAGTTGTAGATCAATCTTTGATTCTCAGTGCCATCACCAAACGCATTATGAAAGTTGGAGATTCGAGGCTCGTGGCGCGGTTCACAAAGTTTTTTCCACCACCCGAGATTGATGTAAGGCCTAGCAAAAAATCAGCTCTTTTCTACCCTAGCGCAGGCACTGATTTTCTAACTCCAATACTGCTGGGGCTCCCGTACTGCACACAATTTTATTTTTTCGAAAGAAGCCATCAGAATGGCGATCTCCCACAAATCGAAAACATCCTGCGCAAAATTAAAGGTTTTGGAAATCCAGCGACAAAGCCTCAGTGGCAATCTCTTGGTGACCGGGATTATATAGATTTCAAATTTAATGATATCCCTAGGCGGCTTCATTGGGTGCATTCTGACAATATGGAAATGTTAAAAGAAGATGTAGAGCTAAGGTTTTATTTTCATCGTGGTGATAGCTGGGGCGAGGGTGGCTCAGGTCAGGAATGGGACTCGAAACTCTTGCCAGAGCTACTAAGGCTTATTGTCCCGACCTCATCCTGTATCTACCTTACTGATGGCGCCCCAGGCGGCTTCGAAACCAAGCACTCATCCGAAACATTTGAACTGAGTGTGGCTTCAATTGCACGTGAAAGGAAATACTATTGCGGCCACTTTGCTTCCACCGCAGGAAATGCCTAACCCCTCGTTCAAACGGGCCCGACTGCGTCGAGTCGTTTAACCTCTGAATCGCCCCAAGTTTCGTAGATACATCTGAGAGTCCGCAATGGGTCGACTGCGGCCGGTGGCAAGGGGCAGAAACCGGCCAAGAGTGGCCAGTCAGGCTGTGGAAAATAAATTTGATCTGTCCCCTTTCTGCAGTCCCCTTTCTGCAAGATGTTCTACAACTCAAAACGACGGCATGGTTTCAACAATCAGCTGTCGCCGGTAGAGTTCGAAAAGCGCTATTTCCAGAGCTTGGGGAGTGTCTAGAAAGCCCGGGGCGATTCACCACGTATTCAGATTGCCCGCTAGGTACCTAAAATGATTGACAGCACTGGCTAAATCGAATTTAGCCAGTGGCTATAATCTTCCCGCGTCTTCATTGTACGGACGCATGGGGCGAGCGTGTCAGCAAATCTCGATGGTTAGGCAGACGCCCTATATATGGTATGCCAGGTTGATTCGTTCTATTAACTCATCAGCTTCGGTCAAAGCACATATGATAAGTTGGTAGTGTCTTATGTCCTCGTAAGAGAGTACCAGCCCCACTCGATCCTTAAGCCACTTTTGCGCAGGACTGTAACCTCCAACAGCATAATTCCAAATCGATTCGTGAAGTCCCGAAAAGTACTGGCTTTCATTAATCCATACACGGCCTATTCTGCGTTTTTCATCCGTTATCTCAAAATCTTTATCAGCAATTTTCCGAGAAATTTGACCGCTTCCAGTCTGTGAGAAGTTGATTGTTGGCTCCCAATCATCAATGTCTGACATCAAGTGAATTGCTCTCAGTTTAGAGCCAAGCTGAGCGAATCTAGCGAATTCCTTTCTGTCTTTAGGGTAAGGGATTCTAGGGAAGTCAACTTTCAGAAACGGCCGATATTGCTCAAGATATGGCTCGCAGTGAAGAAGTGCGTAGATGTAATCCATTAGGTCAATGGGTGAGAAGCAGCCTTTCGATTCAGTTGGGTCTGGGCTGAACTCCAGGTCAACGGCGGATACGAACTTATTCAAAACATCTTCATTGAAGTTTGGAGTGCGATCCTCATTTTGGACTAGCTCGCTATCAGCGTACAGATACAGAGGAAATACATAGCAGTTATCTAGCGAGGATATAAGACTTTTGCTAACGATATTTTCGGCAATCCAATATGTGTCGCTATTATCTCGGTTCATGCGACAAGATATAAATGCAAGATTATCTTCTCGCCCCAAATGTTTCATGATTTTCTTCTGCGGGCTTGCATAAAATCCGCGCGAGTTGCCAGTATAGTAGGTATACCTATGATCGAAAGGTCGATACGAAACCTTCCTAATAAGATCTTTAGAGTAATTGGCTGAGATATCCTGCTTGGCAGAGGCAATGGTCCAATCGCGAGATTCTTTTTTGATAGCATATTTCTCGCGAAGATCAGAACTTTCTAAGTTTTTAAAATCGCTGACAATGTCCCATAATGCATTACTGTCGAAAGATACCGTAAGCCTATCCTGCGCGGATGCGAATCCCATTGTGTATTCGCGAAATAGCTCCGATACAGCGAAGCCTTGCAGATAGTTTGTTTGCAGCCCATAATCTGCCGGAGAAAAAAAGAAATGTGGTGCTTGGGGCGTAACCTCAGAAAATTCAATATCTTTGAGGCGGCTTGACGAAAGTAATTTATACTTATTTTCTCTCCCTCCCCACACTGTTGCATAATGAACCTTGGCGCAACCTGGCTTTTTCTTTGAACTATGCTTGACGAAGAAGTTAATAGATACTCCCTTCGGGATGTCAAAAACGTTCTCGTCAGGACCAGTTTCTTGTGGGGCTAGGTTGGTTTTATTGGCTTCCCCTTGTAAGTCTAATATGAAAATTTCATCAAATGCTTGGAGTAGGTTCCAGCGCATGCCTCTGAAAGTCGGATTGTAGATAAAATTGTGGTTGTTTATATATGCTAAGACGCCTTCGCCGGTCTTCTCGATCTGCGATTGCCCCAGTCTTATAAATTTTACGTAGTCGTCATTTAGCCAATGCTTTCTTTCGCCAAAATGCTTACCATCGATATATTTATAATCATTTATAAGGTTTGATATCCAGGCTCCGTTATTTTGAGATATTCCATTATATGGAGGATTTCCCATCACAACCATAACGGGCGCGTCCTTTTTTATCCGGTTTGCCTCATTGGCCTCAGAACTGAGCCATGATGAGAAGAGAGTGCCAGTGTCTGGATGATGCTCTTCGAGTGAATTGGTCAGGAAAATGTTGAAACGCTTATTTTTGACAGGTTGATACCCTGTTTCAGTAAGAAGCATATCTAATTTAAGATGCGCCATGGCATAAGACGCCATCAAAATTTCGAAGCCATTCAATCTTGGAATCAGGCTATCCTCTACATAATTGCTCCACGCACCCTGCATATTCTTGAATTTTTTGGCATAGATATACTTAATAGCTTCGGCCAAGAATGTGCCTGTACCCGTAGCTGGATCTAATATTTGGACTCTGTGAACTTCCTTATCTAAGGAGACGTAACCGCTTTTGGTACGATGATCTTTCTTATCGGTCTGTACTTTAATTGTAGTTTTCGTAGTGTCTGCCAGTCCATCCTTCAGCTTAAATTCGGATTTCAGTATGTCGTCTACTCCTTTCAGAATAAACTCTACCACCGGGGCAGGCGTATACCAAACGCCGCGCTCTTTTCTCAAGCCAGAGTCATACTCCGACAGAAAAGTCTCATAGAAATGAATTATGGGGTCTTGACTTAGAATGGTGCGGCCAAAGTTCTTCAATAATTCATTAACATTTGTCGCCCTGAAGACTTCGGCGAGGTTATCGACGGTGGTTACTATACGTTCGTCAATATTCACGCCCGCGACATGATCAAACAGCTTCCTCAAAAATGGATTTGTTTTTGGAATCAGTTCAGCCGCTTCACGCCTATTGAAAGTGTCCAGTGAGACATCATGAAGCCTTGCGGCAAACATACCATAGGCTAAAGTCTGAGCATAAATATCTGCAAAGCCTTTTGGGGTTAAATCATGAATCAATATGTTCTTAAACGTTTCATATTGTCGCTGGAGAGCGGTGTTTTGATCATTCTCCTCATCCGACAGGACAGCTTGCTCCAAAATGCTTTCAAGCAGTCGTGCTTTTGCTGCCATCATCTGAGCGAGAGTTTTCGGTGACTTGATAGTCTGGCTAACATACAGACAAAATTCGTTTAAATGTTCTGTGAACTTTTCAAAATTTTCCGGTAACGCTTTCAGTTTTCCGGCAGAAATTTCTGCAATCCTAACCTCAGCGATCAACTCGCCACGTCGAAAAAAACGGAAGTATAAGTAATCCGTGATAATGAGATTGTCTAAAGCTTTCTTATAGCGAACAAATTGTTCTGTGTAGAGCTTGCTGTCTAGATTTTTGCCAATGTCCTTTGCCTCGATAAAACCTATGGGTACATTGCTTTTGGTGATTACGAAGTCAGGGTTCCCACAGTCGGTAACATTGCTTGGTTCATTAGTAATATGCGATGAAGGTGATAAGGCTTTGATAAGGCTTGCTAGATCACCCCGATAGGTATGCTCGCTGGCAAGCCCAGAGTTATAATGTTTTTTTACCGCGTCTAGATAATTAACTATTGACACACAAGCTCCTACTTTATAAAGGGAAGGTAATAACCTTAGCGCATGAGTTCTGAATTAATTGCTTTTTTTGGAAGTCTTGAATTCAGTAGCCTTCGACAAACCTGCGGTGCTTATTGGACGAAGCGAGCAGGACTCCAAGGTGGCTTCAAACGGTAGGGCGTACGGTTTTTTCGCATGAACTCTCACGCTTCAGCTGTCTGCATAAGCTGTCTTGTCCGATCGGCAGTGGCCAATAGTTCTTCCGGGAAGTCGGGCCTATCTAACATGTGTTCGCTCCTAGCCTCGGTTGATCGTAACCTATTTGCTCAGGGGCAGGCAGAGATTCCGAAGCTGGTGAGGACCCGGAAATGGCTGAAAAGACCTAGGTGTAGGAGCGCATCTGGTGCATTTTCAGAAGCACCGCTGCGGCAGATTGGCAATGCAGTTTTGACCGAGAGGGTGTCGGTTAGTAACGACGCCTATACTGCGCTGGCAACGTTACGCCGATACCACCAAGCGCAAGAAACTCAGCCTGCGGAAGAAGTGGAGAAGCTGCGTCTCGAAGCGGAAGCGCTGTTTGTTGCTGTTAACGAGTATCAGCGTCAGGCCTTCGGCGGGCCTGCACCTCAGTTTCATTGAGCGACACCCCGGAAGTGGCAAAGGCTGCGGTGGGACGCGCGAAAGGTGGAGAGACGCTTATTCCGAGGATCTACCCGCCAATTGTTGCACAAACAAGACCCTGCGATGGATTGCGCAAATTCGGTTGTCAGCGCTTTAGTTACCAATTAGAGTCTTTTTCGGTTTAGTTGTGCCTACGGCTTTCTCTTCATGCACTATTCAACGATCTGAAGCGCGCTGGCGTTTCTTACCTTCCGTACGGATGATTTGCAGTGGACTCGGCAATAATGAGCTCAAGCACTCAAGTTCATTAATAGTTCGAAGGGTAATCCCCCCTAAAATTCTACGGATTTATGAGGGGTGAGTTCTATGGCCGGTCTCCAGAGCCGAAGGGTTTAGACTTTTACCTACCCCCCCTGGCGATGCGAGAGCCGATTCAATTGCTACCACTCCGCTTGTGATACCAGCCAGGTTCTGACCGGATCAGCCTGGCAACTTGCTCCGGGTCAGAGTCGAGCTGTTCTTCAAGGTCGAAGCGGTCAATGAATCCACCACTTACCAGGTGGCCAGTCCCTACCTCCAGCAGCGAGGCAACTGCGGAAAGCCAGCCGACTTGCTGCGGTGATAACGGTTCGTTAGCAGCCTGTGTTATTTGAAAACAGGGGGAGGGGCTGCCTACAAAACCTACAGAACTGGGTTTCG
>JAKFDZ010000022.1:0-3603 GCA_036675925.1 Flavihumibacter sp. | reverse complement strand
ATGCTGCCGGTAATCAGGGCTCAAACTCTGTAACAGTTATGATCAATACTATTATAGTACAGCCGCCCTCTTCCAGTGGCGTTCAATTAATAATGCCCCCGGTTGGTAACCAGGGCGGAGAAGGTTCCTGTGTAGCATTTGGGATTGGATATGCGGCTCGTTCGGCTGAGCAATATTACCGGACAAATGCGGTTTCATACAGTAATACAACCAATGTGTTTAGTCCGGAATTCTTATACAACCAGGTTAAGTTCAGTTCCGATTGTGGTTCAGGTACAAGCATGCAAACAGCACTTGATTTTATTATGAATAAAGGCATCAGCACCTACCAGTCAATGCCATACAGCAGCATCAATGGTTGCTCGTTGATGCCCACAAGTGCTCAACTGGCAGAAGCATTGAACTATAAAATTGGCAGCTATTCAAAGATCATTAATACCGATAGAGCAGCAATAAAATCAATGGTTTCAAAAAATCATCCTGTAATTATCACTGTCCTGGCAGACAATTCATTTGTTACTGCTAAGGCAGGTTTTATCTGGAAAACTTTTTCAGGTTCCGGAAATCTTCCGCATTGCATAGTCATCTGCGGCTATGATGATTCAAAAAATGCCTACAAGATTATGAACTCATGGGGTACCACATGGGGAGATGCCGGGTTTAGTTGGATTGATTATGATTTCTTTCCGACCAAGACGGGTACTTACTGTTATGTCATCAATTAAAAGCATTTCTAAAAATGCATTAGTCATTATATCTTAAATAAATCCCGGCTGCTTTGCGGCCGGGATTTTCATATAGAACATTTCTCCTCATCACCCTTTACAAATAAAATACCAAACGGAGTCAATGCATGAATGTATGTAGGAGTTACATGGCGCCATGTCCTCCAAAAGTGCCCGTGAAGCGGCAACCAGTAAAACCAGCAAACAGATTTATGCCGGATTACTACCAAACTTGTGTGACAATTATTCGCGGGTATGATAACATCGTCGCAAACTTTTAAATTATATGAAGCACTGAATAGGCAATTCAAAGGCCCGGATGATGCAAAAACAATTGTTCAGAAAATAGAAAGCGTCATTGATACAAGGTTTGCATCAGAAAAGGATAGACTTGCTACTTAAAGAAGACATTGCCAAATTGGAGATACGTATTGAACAAGGACTCAAGGATCAATTGAAATGGCTTGTTGTACTGATGATTGCTTTTTTCTCTGATCATTACCTTAATTAAACTTATCAGATTATAAACAATAAGCTGTATGATTAATCGTCAATCAGAAAAAGACAGACTGGCTACTAAGGAAGATTGGTCGAAAGCTGAAAACAGGATCATAAGCTGGATGGTTTTTAACACTATTCTGGCAGGTATTATAATTGCTTTCTTCAAATTTTTATAATCTATTCTATTCCTTTCATCCTGGAGGCTCTCCCGCTAAGAAATTTGTTAAAAAGAAAGAAATCAGAATGCGGATATGAAAAAGTCCCTCCCGTTCTAAGCGGGAGGGACTTAACTGGTTTTTCTTCAATTTGTGGATCTATTTATTTTATGTTTAGCAGCTTACCTGTTACGCGTTGAGTACCTACTCTGAGCATATAGATCAGGGTTGTTCTGTTCAATGAAGGAACAGTATAATTCACAACCTGGCTTCTGCCTGCGAATATGTAACCCTGGTAAACAGTCTGCATTTTCTGTCCAAGCGTGTTATAGACTTCCAAAGCACCCTGACCTGATACAGGAGACTTGATTACAAATCTTATGTTATCAGTATAAGGATTCGGAAACGCTGTTACATTCAATGTAGTTGTAGCCTCTTCAATTAAAGAAGAAGTAGGAGCCGCTCTTGTAAGAGTTATTTCCAATGGAGGACATACTACAGCAGTAGGTGAATAACCTAATGACAACCTGCATTCATCAAATGCATTATTGATCGCATCAAGTGCAGCTACTACGTCTGCATAAGATGGAACAGATGTAGCGCCACCAGGAACTTTTGTACCACCTAACAGGTCATTAGCGAGATCCAGAAGATCATTAACGTCTGCCTCATTAGCACCATGGTTGGTGAGATAAGCCCACACGTTTGTATTCATCCAGAATGATTGGATTGCATTCTGGCTCTGACCTTCCAGTATACCACATTCAACCTGCTCTGCATCCGGTCCGCAAGTACTGTTTTCCTTTGTTACAATATAACCGCTTTCTATCGGATAATTGCCTAAAATACCACCATTCAAACGGGCATTCAGCGAAGTAGCAATTGTTTGTGACAAGAGTACATTATTGATTCTACCATTCTTCAGGTAAGTAGCTGGCAAGCCGGCAGGAGGAGCGCCTAATACAACATTGTCAAGAGTAAGCCGACCAGGTTTACCACCACCAGGCATTACAGCTATAAGCCATGCACCGGTACCTGCGTTAATTGTAACCGTCTTTGTGTTACGTCCAACTACTAGTCCGCCACCACCTAAGGCACCATTGATTAGATCAACAGTAGTGATTCCTCCGCTTACACCATCACAAGACAAACCGCCTGCATTACCATAGTAACCTTGTGTATAAGAGCAGAATGTATCACCACAGGCAATCACTGCTACTTCATACGTACATACAAGCGGATCCAGATCCGGGTTAGCAAAGGTCTTGGTCAATGTTAAAGTAAAGCTTTGTGACCCCGCTGTAACAGAAACTGATTGATTCCCATTAGGATCATTAACGGTTGCTCCATTGTTTGCTGACCATTCCCATGTTTCATTTGCAGTTGGTGCTACATCAGCTGTATAAGTATTGGTTGTGCCATTGCATACCTCTGCTGTTGGTACTTGTGGACAAGAGCCAACTGCACCAACATTAACAGAGCAATCAGAAGTGCTTGAACAACCTGTAGTTTTATGAGTAACCGTGATTGTAAAATTAATCGTTTGACCAGCATCTGCTGCGCCAGCGGTATATACAGGATTTTTGATATCATCAAAGTTAAATGACCCTGCGCCGTCCTCAGTCCATGCATAAGTATAATGAGTCGGCTCGGTATCAGCAGAACCAGCCAGGCTAACGTCTAACTGAGAACTATGCGTTGCAGATGTTATGTCAATAGGTCCGGTAGCACTGCATGAAATAACTGGTAATGGATTTACCGTAAGCGTTCTATCGCAAGTGCTGGTGCAACCTGTAGTATTAGTAATAATTACAGTATAAGTTCCAGCCACAGTCAGATCAGTGATAGTTGCGGTGTTGGCAGTAAATCCACCTGGTCCTGTCCATGCATAAGTAGCACCTTCAGCACCACCTGAAGCAGTGAAGCTGGTTGACTCACCTGCACAGATAGAATTGCCACCTGTGATATCACAAGGAGGGTTATCAGATACAGTGAGAGTTCTATCGCAAGTGCTGGTACAACCTGTAGTGTTAGTAATAATTACAGTATAAGTTCCAGCCACAGTTAGATCACTGATAGTTGCGGTGTTGGCAGTAAATCCACCTGGTCCTGTCCATGCATAAGTAGCACCTTCAGCACCACCTGAAGCAGTGAAGCTGGTTGATCCACCTGCGCAGATAACATTGCTACCTGTGATATCACAAGTCGGATTCGGATTTACC
>JAKFDZ010000021.1:0-167486 GCA_036675925.1 Flavihumibacter sp. | reverse complement strand
ATAGAATTCACAGTATTAAGATCATCACTTTTTAAAACCAACATTTTAAGAGAGGTGTCTTTTCGCTTTGCTCCCTTGATATTCAAATTCCTCTCCACTTGATTTCCCGAAGCATTTACGATCTTCAAAACCAATTCACCTTTATCTTCATCAAGCACTGCAGAAGCATATAAACTGTCTTTGCCCGTTAATGCGTGCCCGTTGTTTGTGATTTCCACAACATGGGTACCACGATTTGTTGAGAAAAGCTTCTGTACATAATAATTGGGTGTTCCATATACTTTTAGGTTATCCACCCATATGAGATCAGGGGTCCACTGCCAACCATCTACATGAGCAAACAAAGGAGCATAAGAGGCCATATGAACAACCTCAGCATTCCTTTCAAGTCCAGTAAGAAAAGCAGCTTCTGCCATTGCAGTAAGCCAGTTGTTTCGGTTATTGATACTGACCGTTTTGTCGCTTTGGGCAGCATACTCGCCTGCAAACACTTTTGAGCCTTTACGATCATAAGAATCATATCGGCCTGCGTTACTGAGAAACCATTCCGGGCGACGATAATAGTGTTCGTCTATAATATCAGCACCCATATTGCGAAGCTCCTTATTAAGGTATTCGAAACGCTCACCTTCGGGATCAGTGCCGGAACTATTCACAATTTTGATAGACGGATACTTTTCCTTAATTGCCTTCGTAAAAATCTTTAGCCTTTCTACATATTGTGGTCCCCAGTTTTCATTCCCGACCCCAATATATTTCAGGTTGAAAGGGGAAGGATGTCCTAATCCGATGCGAACCTTGCCCCACTGCGTTGTGGCATCGCCGTTAGCAAACTCAATAAGGTCCAGAGCATCCTGAACATAGGGTTGCAGTTGATGGAGGGGAACCACCTCGGCGGTGTTAAACTGGCAGGCCATGCCGCAATTAAGGATAGGCAGTGCCTCAGCTCCCATATCCTCTGCCATCTGAAAATATTCAAAGAATCCGAGTCCAAACGTTTGAAAATAGTCGGGTGTGGGTCGGTGCGCGAATTCCGTATTCCATCGATTAATGATCTGCTGGCGTTGTTCAACGGGGCCGATTGTCTTTTTCCATTGATACCTGACGCCAAGATCATGACCTTCCACAATACATCCTCCCGGGAAGCGGATAAATCCAGGTTTCATATCAGCAAGCATCTGTACCATATCTGCGCGAAGTCCCCCCTTGCGTCCTTTCCAGGTATCAGTGGGAAAAAGAGAAATCATATCCAGATCAACCTGGCCATTGCCTTCGAACCATATGCGGAATTGCCCTTTAGCAACAGTAGAACCTGCCCTCAAACTTACTCCGCCCTGCTTCCATTCGTTGGTAGATTCAGGAGCAAACACAGCGCTTCCAATAGTTTCGCCATTGTCACTCAAAAGCTCAAGGTGCATAATCAGTCCTTTTACAGGCTGGCGATACCATACAGAAAAATCATATTGGAGATCTTTTTTAATGCCCATACCACGGAACCCCTCATTAGTAATTCCCAGACTTCCTTTTGTTGCTGATTCGGTGCTTACCCGTAAGAATCTGGGATTTTTTTCAGATTCAAATCCGCGGTTAATTACCAGGAAATTCCCCTCTTTCACCTTACCTTCTGTTTTCCATCCCATTAATGGTTTAGAGAATTCAAAGGAACGGTTCTTCACCAATTCTGCATACATGCCTCCATCTGCGCCAAGGTTTATGTCTTCAAAAAACACTCCCCACATAGTAGGTTGTATTGGTGCAATCTTATGTTCTGCATTCACTACGATGTCTGCATTCTCTTGCGCCTGCATGGTTCCATTAAATGAAAAAAGCAAGGCAGTTATTAATAAAATCCTATTCATCATTGATCATTTTTTCTTTCCCCAAACAGCAACGCCTTCATTGTTAAGTCCGGTGAATATGATTGTGTTCTTCTTATTTTCCCAATCACGGCCTCTTTGTACCATTAGCCTATCGGTGTAGCCATTGTTCCATTTGAGTTCCAGCCAGGGTGCAGTATAATTCCAGGTACCAGCATTGTTGTTAAGACTTCCGTTAGCATTGATCATAAGATCAACACTCACCTGGAAGTCAGGAGAAACCTGCTCTTCGGCATATCCCGGAACAACACGATAACCCAGCACGATCTGCTCATAACTACCAGATATATCAGCCGAAGGAACAAGGCTATTATCTTCCCATGCATATCGTTCGGGAGATACTACGGGCCAGCCATCAGGGGTCCAGAAAATTTTTCTCACATGCAGGTTCATAAAGAATTTGCCATTCCCCGGCCTTGCCTGATGGGCAATAAAGTACTGACCTGCGCCATCCTCAAAAACTGCATTATGGGCAACACCCTGGTATCCGCTATGGTTCCTGAACTGATAGGGTGCTAAAATCATAGGGCCATGATCCTCATTAATATTTACATCCTTTCCATTAAAATCATAGAAGGGGCCATCGGGGTTATCAGCTTTTGCTACCCGTACATTGTACTTTGATTCAAGCCAATCGTAAGAAATAAACAGATAATACTTTTTTAATTGGGAATTGTAAATGACCTCGGGGCCTTCAATATTTCCATTATATTTTCCTCCTGTAAATCCGCGATTGGCAATGCGCTTGCCTTTATATCCTGGCGACTTTGCAAGACCGGTTACCGGATCTAACGGCAATGCATAAATACCATCCCAAGCAGAGCCATAATAAAACCAATGTTCCCCTGACGGCGTAACTACAACAGCAGGATCGATAGCATTTGTCTGTATGGTCTGGTCATCCCTGGAAACAACCACTAGGTCTTTTTCCCTCCATGGCCCCTCTGGCGAGGAGGCGGTGGCCAGACCAATAACACTCAGCCTGGGCTTCGCACTTGATAGTGAATAATAAAGCCGGTATTCGTTACCCACTTTCAAAACATATGGTGCCCAGAGTGATCCGAACGGTTCGCTATTGTTCTGTCTGATAAATGCCGCACCTTTTGCGGGAAGGCCTTCAAATACCCAGCCCACAGTCTTCCATTCCACCAGGTCTTTTGATCTCCTTATCTGTAATCCCGCGCGTATAGTATGCCCCCAGGCAACATCCGTGCTATAGGCATAATAGTACTCCCCACTTTTCATGATGGAAGGATCATGTACATTATGAGGGCCCCAGAATAAATACTTTTCCGGGGAAGCAATATCCTCGTAATTATCGCGGATTGAATTGATGTCAAATGCTGGTGAAGGACTTGGACCTGGCCCTGGAACCGGATCAGGGTTTTGGGCCGGACCAGAATCAGTTTTTGAACATCCTGCCATCATTGCCCCAATCAAAATAATTGACAACGTGTACTTAAATATATATCTCAACATTTGCATTACCTTAATTCAAGCACCACTACAGAAGCAGGAGCAATTTTCAGATTTATTTGTTTTCCTTTCAATGAAGCACCACTATATGTTGCCGGCTTCACTTTTTCAGGTTGCTGAAAGCTGTTATGATCCTGCAACCTTGTTGAAGAAAGAACACGTCCTTTTACAGACTTAACTGAAAGGCCATCTATGCCAATGTTTATCTCCCTGGCATTGGATGGATCAATATTCACCAGAGATATATGCGTTACACCAGCCTTATTTTTTGATGCGGAAACTGAAACTGCATTCATGGTATCCTTGCCAGCGATGTAAGTGGGACTAGCAAAGTCCACGGGTATCATTATTGCGTCCTGGTGCACATTGTACATTTCCATAACATGGAATGTTGGGGTAAGTAATATCTTTTCCTTATTAGTAAGTATTACAGCCTGCAGCACATTAATGGTCTGGGCGAGATTCGCCATTCGGACCCTGTCTGCATGATTATTAAAAATGTTTAACGTTACCCCTGCGATCATCGCATCACGCATTGTATTTTGTTGTTGCAGGAACCCTGGATTAGTACCAGGATCACCTTCATACCATCCTCCCCATTCATCCACAACCAGTGCCACTCTTTTCTTAGGATCATACTTGTCCATTATCGCTGAATGCTTGGTTACCAATTCCTCCATCTTTAATGCTGATTTCATTGTAGCTGCATAGTGCGCTTCAGTAAAATCAATAGAGGGGCCCTTTTTGGCCCAATCGATTACCGCATAATGGTGAAGTGCCACCCCTTCCAACATATGATGAGGGATATCGCGCATAAGCACTTCAGTCCACTTCAAATCTCCTGAATTGGCACCGGAAGCAATACGAAACATTTTATCGCTATTGCTCCAATCGGTCATGAAGGTTGCATACTTACGGTACTCATTGGCGTAATACTCGGGAGTCATGTTACCCCCGCATCCCCACGCTTCATTTCCCACACCCCAATAACTTACATCCCATGGTTTATCACGGCCATTTTCTTTACGCCATTTACTCATGGGACTAACCCCCTCAAAGTTTACATACTGAACCCAGTCTATCAGTTCCTGCACCGTACCACTCCCCACGTTTCCTGCCAGGTAGGGCTGTGCGCCGATCTTCTCACACATATTCAGGAAATCATGTGTACCGAAACTATTATCTTCTGTAACTCCTCCCCACCACCTGTTAACAATTGTGGGTCGCTTTTCACGGGGGCCTACACCATCCTTCCAATGATAAGTGTCGGCGAAACAACCACCAGGCCAGCGAAGTACAGGCACTTTCAACTTTTTCAACGCCTCAATAACATCATTACGTACGCCTTCAGAATGTGGAACAAGTGTACTGGTATCACCCACATAAAACCCACCATAAATACAGGTACCCAGGTGTTCTGCAAAATGACCGTAAATATTCTTATCAATTACGTGCTGGGCTTCGGATGGACGAAGTGATACATTGACCACCTGTGCCTGCAAAACATTTAATGAATGGAAAATAATGGTTACTGTAAAAGCTGTCCTTAAGAGCAGCCGAACGAGGGTGGCAATCGTTATGTTCATGCAAATATTTTATGTGGCTTATTAATTGTTAAATATACACTTTTATAGAATTAATACATAGAAAGGGAGGGGTTAGGAGGATCGGGAACAATCCTCCTGCCAAGCTCCCAATAAACGACTGATGCTTGCTGTATGAGAAATATTTAATAACTGCTATTTTGAATCCATCCCTTATTTATCTCTATCTCTGACTGAGGAATTGGAAAGTATTCACGCCCAGGTTGGTATGAATTGAATTCAGGATCCCTTTCCTTGAGCATAGCCAGTTTTACAGGGTCCTTAAGCCATCCCCAACGATTGATATCATCAAACCGCTTACCTTCAAGACTGAATTCCAATAATCTCTCGTGTGCAATCTGCTCGCGCATCTGCGCCTGTGTCATTGCGGGCTTTGTAACCGATAGATCAGGTAATCCCACCCGATCTCTAACCAGTTTGATCCACTGGTATGCCTCAGCAGTTGCACCTGTTTCGTTCAGTGCTTCGGCATACATGAGTAATACATCCGCATAACGAAGGAGTCTCTCATTCATGCCTGAACGCCAGTCAAATTCATTTGGCTTGGTTTCATCATTCTGATATTTACGCACGAAGAGATCATTCAGGTCGGCAGGATTATTTGCATAGGCCACAGAGAATTCCTGTCCATATACGGTAACCCCCGGAGCATTAAAGAACATTGTGGCACGCAAGCGTGGATCTTCTTTGCCATCAATTGTCTTTTCTTCATTGAAAGAATTGAATGCAGCCCTTGTTGGTTGAACATCCACAAAACCAAATCCACGGGGGCCATAGGTTATTGCTCTTGCGCTGTATTTACCCCAGGAAGAGGATGGTGTGCCGCCCCAGCCCAATTCTGTTCCTCCAACACTTCCGTCAAACTGAACTTCGAAAATTGACTCAATATTATTTTCAGAGTTCTCTCTGAAATTATCGCGATAATTATCCATGAGGTCATACACACCAAGGTCAATCACTGCCTTGAAACTTGCGGCCGCTTCGGGCCATAGTTTATTAAAAAGCTGAGCCTTGCCCAGGTAAGCAAGTGCAGCACCTTTGGTGGCCCGTCCTTTATTACCCTGGTCAGGACCATTTACGCCATCATAACTCACAGGTAAGAGATCAGCTGCTGCATCAAAATCTGCCATTGCTTTAGCCCAACCGGCTTCCGGGGTTTCCTGAACCATATAATAAGCATCTTTACTTGCTGGCAGCTCAGTAGGATATGCAACATTTCCCCAGAAATTGGCGAGATGGAAAAAATATAATCCACGCAGGAAATAGGCTTGACCCAATATCCTGTTCTTTAATTCCGCGTCCATCTCGATCTGGGGAACATAATGTAAGACCTGATTGGCCTTTGATACCCCTTCATAAAAGGCCCCATAAGACCAGCCATAAATTGCGCCATCGGCAGTGTTAAGAGCAAATTTACCGGTATTGTACATCTGAAGCCAGGGACTATTACTTTTTGCATCGTCGCCACGTGTATCCATCATGAGGGGTGTGGAGCGCATATAGCTTCCATCTATGATCAGGCTGCTGTATGCAGCATTTACTCCCTTAACAGCATCGTCTGCCGTTTTCCAGAAACTGGCAGAGGTGGGTGCATTAGGATTAACGAGTTCAAGCTTTTTCTCACATGCTGTGAGCCCTATTGTAGCTGCGGCAATCAGTACAGCATATATTTTTATTGTTGGCATTTTCATTTCGTTTTTTTTGAAATTTAGCGTCCTTAAAATCCAGCCTGCACACCAAACATGTACGTTCTTGGGTTAGGCCATGAACCAATATCAAAGCCCCTGCTATAGAGACCATCGCTCATGAAATCAGGATCATATCCTTTGTAATCTGAAATCGTAAGAACATTCTGTCCTGAAACATAAATGCGGAGTGAATTAAGGATCTTAGTCTTACCCAGGATACCCGCAGGAAGTGAATATCCAACCTGGAAATTCTGAAGCCTTATATAATTGCCGCTTTCGACATGGCGATCAGACAAGCGGTTGTTGCCGTTTGGATCTCCTATTACCGGACGGGGAACATTTGTATTCGTATTTTGAGGTGTCCAGTAATTCAGGTAATCGGTATGGTAATTAGCATATAAACCAAGCATAAGGTCATGATAGATTCCATTAACCACCTTGTTACCTCCATGCCCCTGCCAGAACATTGAAAAATCAAAGTTTCCGTAGCCGGCTCCGGCATTGAATCCGAAGTAATATTTCGGTATGGCACTACCCTGGTAAACCCTGTCGAGGTCATTGATAACATTATCCCCATTTGCATCTACAAATCGGACATCTCCGGGAGCGGCATTCACCTGCTGTGCATGCTTTGCGATATCTTCCTGGCTATTGAATAGTCCTGCTGTACGGTAAACAAAAATATCACCTACTGAACGGCCAACTTCTGTTTTGCTGCCTGCACCATAAATTGGGTCATCATTATCACCCAGCTTCAGCACTTCATTCTTCACGGTGTGCATATTTGCATTCAGGTTGTATTTAAATTTCCCTGCCTGGCCGCGATAACCGAGATTGAACTCGAAACCACTATTGCGCATAGTCGCAGCATTGGAAATCACATTTGAGGGGAATGATCCAACCGTTAATGGTATAGGAAGTGGGAAGAGAAGGTCCTTATTCGTATTACGATAATATTCAGCTGAGAAAGTAAGCTTCTCATTTAGTAAACCCGCATCCATACCCACATATGAGGTAACTTTCGTTTCCCATTTCAATGAAGGGTCAACAACATTTACGGTTGTAGTACCCGGTGCTAGAACGCCGTTAAAAACGTAAGACGCATTGGTATTCACGAAAGCCTGGTAAGCGTAATTGGGAATATTCTGGTTTCCAAGTTCCCCATAGCCACCCCTGATCTTCAGCGAACTGATAATATCCGGTAAACTTAACCACTGCTCATTATGTAGGTTCCAGGCGCCTGCAGCTGAGGCGAAATTACCGAAGTTATTTCCCGGCGCGAATCGCGATGAACCATCCCTTCTGAAATTCACTGTAAGCAGGAAACGATCATCAAAATTATAATTCAGTCTTCCAAGATAGGAGAAGATATTACTTTCCTGGTAGCCACTTGATACTGTTTTTCCCTCAGCGGGCGCCTGTTCAAAATTGGGATAATAGGGCATTGTAAGACCACGCGCACTGGCATAAATTCCTTCTCCGCGATCGTACTGATAAGTTATTCCTCCAAGGAGATCGAATGTATGCTTATTCAACTCCATTTTGTATGTTAACAGATTCTCGATAAGTGAAGTATTATTAATACCCCTGTTATCCCGAAGAAGCGATAATGTATTCGTATAGTATGTACCCATTTCAAACTCTGGTTCGAACCAACTGTCTTTCCAGTCTGTGCGATCATAACTTAAGTTGAGTCTGTATTTTAGTCCCTTTGCCAATGCCAGTTCTCCCCAAAAGCTTCCAAGCATCCGGGAGCGGTTGTTCTCATTATCAAGAAGCGCATTCATTCCTATCACATTCAGCATGATACCCCTGTAAATTGTTTCTGCGGGTCCGCCATATCCACCAATATGATTCGGATCCTTAACGGGAATAGTTGGGAATGCGGTAACCAGACTGGTGACCATTCCTCCAAATACAGCACGTGAGCCCATATCATTGAAAGGCGCTACTTTACCAGATTGGCTATAGGCTACTTTTGCCCCATAGGAAAATATTCCCTTCTTCCCGCCCAGGTTTGCATTAAGGGTATACCGATTGTATTTCTGTGGCCCTGTATATGTGCCCTGCTGGTCGAAATAGCCAAGGGAAACGCTATAGGTAGCCGCTTCGCTTCCCCCAGAAAAACCTACATTATGGTCCTGAATCAAGCCCGTTTGAAAACCTTCCTCCTGCCAGTCGGTGTTAACATCGTCCACAAAACTTGCACTGGATGGATCATTGGCTGGTGCAATTCCAAGACCTGCATTCAACTCTGCCGCAGTAACGATCTTCTGGTATCCAACACGATCAGTAACAGACAATTTTTTGGGATTATACTGTGCTCCCACATATCCGTTGTAATTGACTTTGAGTTGTCCAGCCTTACCCTTTTTAGTAGTGATGATAACTACACCTGTGGCCGCGCGTGCCCCATATATTGCACCGGCAGAAGCATCCTTCAATATCTGAACACTTTCAATATCACCGGGATTGAAATCAAATGGAGCAGTTACCGGAACACCATCCACAACAAAAAGTGGATCATTGTTCTCAAAGGAACTCACCCCTCGAATTTTGATACGAACAAAGCCACCGGGCTCTCCCGAACCATGAACGGTTACACCTGAAACCTGACCCTGAAGCATTTTCGCAACATCATAGGTTGCTGTTTTCTTAGCATCATCTACCTTAACCACACCAACCGATCCGGTAAGATCCTTTTTCTTTAGTGTACCGTAACCTACAACGATAACATCATCCAGCGTGCCTACTGCCTCTTCAAGAGAAACACGAATGGCCTGGCCAGCACGCACGGTAATGCGTTGTTCCTTGAATCCAACATTTGTTAATTGTAGAACGTCGTTTTCTTTAGCTTCAATGCTAAATCGACCATCCTGGTCAGTCATCACCATCGCATTACCACCCTGTAGTGAAACAGTTGCACCAACAATGGGATTACCCTTTATATCGGTGACTCTTCCTGTTACTGGAGTGGATTGTGCGGAAACCTGCAAAAAGGTTAAAGTGAGAGAGATGCAAAGCAGTATGCACCGAAATTTTCGTGTGACAAGCAATCTCATAAGTTTTTTTTAATAATGGTTCACAATGCAAAAAACAACATAAGGAAATACGATTTCCTTGCACTAAAATAAATGTATTTTTGACATTTATTATTATTTAGTCAAATTATTTTAAAATATTTTCAGGAGTAGATTATCAAACTGCTGCACTCGCCAATAATGCATATCTATTAAATAGGTAAGCGCTATTGTTGTATCTTTTAGTTAGATTCTTCTCTAAATGAAACACCTAAAGCTGTCATTATCAATATTATTTGTCATTTTAACACTTATAACCGGTGTATTGAATTGAACAAAACATATCAAATACCTGTCCTCATGGTTTTTAAGTGGTAAATTTTAAAGCTTCTCTGTTTAGATCATGGGAATTTGCCTATGCCTGTGTGGTGAATTGCGTTAAACGCCTCTTTACAATTCTTATCTTTAACGCATGTCATCATTCATGCGGCTATCACAACTCAGCCTGTTAATCCAGGAAACTTTGCAGGATAGTTTTGCTTATAAACGATTCTGGGTAATAGCGGAAGTAATCAACCACAGCTTTTATCGGCAGAAGGGATTTCATTATTTTGATCTGGTTGAACGTGAAGGCAGGAACTTAAAAAATCAAACAAAAACGGCTTCAGGCAATGCCAATATTATTACAAAAATGGCCGCTGTTGCATGGAGTACAGGAGCGTCAAGGATTAAGGCATTTGAGAATGAAACTGCCCAAATATTCACCAATGATATTGAAGTGCTGGCTGAGGTGTCAGTAGATTACCATCCGGTATACGGACTTAAACTTACACTTCTGGACATTGATCCCCGCTTTACACTGGGTCAGCAGGAACAACAAAGACAAGCTACCATTGAAAGACTGCTTAACGAAAACCCTGATTATGTTTGGCGTAACAGTGATGGCAAGCTTCAGACTTTTAACCAGGAGCTGGAGATTCCAATTGTTATCCAACGTATAGCTATTGTGAGTTCCCGAAATGCTGCGGGATATGAAGATTTCCTGCATAGCCTTGAAGACAATCCATTTCATTATAAATTCACAATTGATGGCTTTTTTACGACTGTTCAGGGTGAGCAAAATGCACTAGCCCTGGCTGCCACATTAGAAGAAGTTACAGAAGCTGCACATCAAAAAGGGGTGGACTACGATGCAGTGGTCATTATTCGAGGAGGCGGATCCGGTACCGATCTTTTACTTTTCGACAGGTATGAAATAGCTGCAGCTGTAGCGGCATGCCCATTCCCCGTTCTTGCTGGCATTGGCCACCAGAAAAATGAGAGCATTACGGATATGATGGCTCATACTTCCCTTAAAACCCCCACTAAAGTTGCCGAATATATCATCCAGCATAACAGAACCTTTGAACAGGAATTACTAACACGTCAGCAGTCTGCAATCATTTATGCCCAGCAAATGTTGGCGGCAAGCAAGCAAGAACTAACACAATTGCGGGCCGCAGTTCTTTTTCAATCTCAGTCCCTGCTTTTTCAGCATAAACAATCCCTTACTTTATGGAAAAATATGTTCGCTCAAAGGCCAGTCCAACTAATGTCAATTAAGAAAAATGAATTGGTCCAAACGATCAATACACTCCGGGTTTATAACCGGAATTTATTAAAGCAGCATCAATCCAATATTGATAACCTGATCAGGCTGTTCCGTATGGCATCTCCTGAAAATCTACTGCAGAGAGGGTTTGCACTAATAAGACACAATAATAATTTTGTTTCAAGTGGGAGAGACTTTAAGAAAGGGGACCTTGTTGATATCATTATGGCCGATGCAGAAATAAGTACAATTGTTAATAGCAAAAAAATATATGATGGAAAACCATTTGACCTATGAGTCGGCCTATGCCGAATTGCAAGAGATAGCAACGGAAATAGAAAATGAAACAATCACTGTTGATCAACTTGCGCAAAAGCTAAAGCGCGCAGCCGCCCTGATTGAATTTTGCCAGGCAAGACTTCGATCAACGGAAACAGAAGTGAATAAGATTATCGGAAATATGGAATGAGCACAAAAAAAACGCGCTTCAATACAAAAGCATTGAAAGCGCGCTTTGGAATTCGACCTTCAGGACTGCTCCATGCGGGTCAAAAATCTTTACTCAGCTGCTGTTTCATTGATAGATTCTGCAATTTCACTTAGTAAGCTGTCGGCATCTTTTTCATTGTCAAGAATTCCTCCGAGAATATCACGGGCTTCGGTGTTGCCAAGCACTTTTGCAAAGGTGGCAAGAGAGCCATAAGACGCAATTTCATAGTGCTCAACCTTTTGTGCTGCCATAATAAGGGCTGCATCACGGGCCGGACCGGCTTCATGCTCTTCCATAACTGATTCTGCTTCTTTACCAAGGCCTTCCATAGCGTCACACTTTTTTGCAACGGCCTTTTTGCCAATAAGTTCAAAGACCTGCTCAAGCTTAGCTACATGCTCCTCTGTTTGGGCGAGGTGGTCTTCAAAAGCCCCTGCCAATTCTTCGTCCTCTGAAGCTTTCGCCAATTTAGGCAGTGCCTTCACAAGATATTTTTCTGCCCAGTACATGTCTTTCAGCCCATCTTCAAAGACCTTACTAAGATCTTCTTTCTGCTGACTGGTCATTTTTTTACGTGGTGCGGCGGGTGCCTTCTTAGTCTTTTGCATATGCTTAATTTTTAAAGGTTATAATCGCTCTTATAAACCTTAAAATAAGCATGCCGCCTTATTGTAGTTCAAAGGTGGGGGAACACCGAAACATTTTGGGAAAAATTACTCTCAGTGCCGTGAAACCACCCCCAAATCCCGAAAATAATCCAGTGGATCTACGTACTTTTTATTCTCTGTATTCAGGTAAATATTATCGGCTATAAGATCTTCAAGCCGGGTAAGGGGAAGGTCTTCAATAGTTGGGGACCGGACACAATATTCTTCTATAATGTAGGTAAGCTGATTCATGCGGCCCAGCATCTGCTTGCTACTGGTTTTGCCAACAACATAACCATCATCAATCAAACCCAGTTCTCTGTCAATGAATTGTTCCGAAAAACCGTTACGGCGTAGTAAGAGCAACAAACGTTCTTTGAACATGCAATGTGTTCCCTGCAATGTTTTGCCATGAACAATAACGGTTAGCCCGGAAGGTTTGTGCATGTACAATACGAGCATCTGGCCAGGGAAACATGTCCGGATCAGTTTTGCATACCAGGTATGCAATTCCTGTCCGGGGGATGGCTCTGAGATGTATAATGGCGCTTTTAAGCGCGATGCATTTAAAAGTTTATGCACCGCCTGGATGATGATCATTCTTAAAGATAATAATTGGCACCAATTATCCGCTCAACTGTTCAATGGAAATTGGAATATCTCTTCCATAAGCACCCATTTTTGGCCCGGCTCCGCCCAGGGAAGACGCTGCTGAAACCTTTCCATCAGATCTTCCCAGTCCCGCACTCGACTATTTAACGCATCAGCATCAGCCTTAGCCTCAAAAGAAAAACCGGGAATTGTCTCCATAATCATAAATAGCCTGTTTCCTGTACGATAGATTCGCATTTCCTTAATACCGCTATCCCTAAGACTGTCCAGAACTTCAGGCCAAACCGCCCGGTGATATGACTCATATTCGGAAATGGCCTGAGGATCATCTTTAAGGTCGAGCGCAAGAGTGTATCTCATATTCCGGTTTTTTATGCCTGCCTATTCATAAATCATCTTTATCACTGTATCGTATGGATCTTTTTCGATGCCATCCAATCCAATTGTCAATACTTTTTTCTTGAGTTCGTAGGGGATGGATTTACCATTTGCGAGCAGCTTTAGTGACTTTAGTTTCTTGTATGGAAAATTCTCCAGTCGGATTTCGCTGGCAGAGGGGTCAAGAACATGAAAATAAAATGCATCTGCCGATCTTGTTACCGTACCCCAACTTTCCTTAGTAATACCCGCGCCGCGAGTGCCGTGGATACTTTCAGCATTTACTTCCATCCATTTCCCAATGGAATCAAGCCTGTTTATAAACTCGGGTTGTATTACACCGTTGGGCATTGGACCAACATTCAAAAGCATGTTAGCATCAAGTCCCGCAGCTTTTACCAGTAACTGAATCATTTCCCTGGTGCTTTTATAATTCCGGTCAGTGATATTGAACCCCCATGAGCCATTCATCGTTATGCAACTTTCCAGCGGAAGGGCAGAAATGCTATTTGGGTCTGTACCCCATCCGGTAGTGTTCTGCCCGGGAAGGTCCTGTTCAAACATCTGGAAATCTTCACCATCAATCGGCGCCAGGTGATGATTGTTCCCAATCAATGTACCAGGTTGCAAACGATGGATCAGGGCATAGATCTCATCATACTGCCAGTTCACCTTACTATCACCTTCCCATTTCTTGGTGGTCTCATTAAAGCTAACCTGGTCCCAATGTCCATCAAACCAAATGCCGGCAATAGGTCCATAGTTGGTTAGCAACTCCGTCAACTGGCTCTTCATGAACTGGATATAATCGCTCCAGCTGCCCTTTTCTGTACGCCCTGTTCCCTGGCCGGTTCGGCCCGTCCAATACTGGTAATCGGTGCGGTACCAATCCAACAGAGAATAATATAAATAGAGTTTGATGCCCTCCTTCCGGCATTCATCAGACAGGGCTTTCAATACATCCTGTCCATACGGTGTATTAGTGATCTTCCAATCGCTGTACTGGGTATCCCAATTACTGAAGCTATCGTGATGGCGGGTTATGAAAGTAATATACTTCATCCCGGCAGCCTTGGCAGCAGCCACCCAGGTGGCAGCATCAAACTGCGAGGGATTGAATAGCTGTTGCAACTTCTGGTACTCCGGAACCTTTATGTTTCTGTTGTTCATTACCCATTCCCCGTCACCCAGCACACTGGAAGCGCCCCAATGAATGAACATACCGAATTTATCAGCCTGAAATGCCTTTCTTGCCGCAATTACTTCCGCGCTGGGTTGGTATGGCTGGGAAATCAATTCACGCGGCTCAAACAAAGCCGTCACCATTAAACCTGTAGCAATGGCCAGATTCCTTAATTGCGAACGCATATCGTTAGGGCAACCATTTGAGGGTGCTGCTATCAAACTACAAACTTTCTGCTGAACAGCCTTATGGAAAATGGCAGGAGTTAATATTTTCCCAGTAAATGTCAAAATACACCAGTTTCACCTTTTAAAAAGTTGAAATAGAATATCGTAACTTTTCTTCAAACTGAAATATGAAATTGCAGGTATCCCTTTCTGTTAGACTCCTTATCTTTCTGTTGCTGCAATCACAATTCCTTAGTGCCCAGCCTTTTGACATCCTTATCCGGAATGGTAAAATAATCAACGGCACAGGAAATGCCTGGTTCAAGGGGGATGTGGGAATTATTAATGGAAGGATTATCAGAATAGGAAATCTGGCTGCCGAAAAGGCAACAAAAACAATTGATGCAGCGGGACTGATTGTAGCCCCGGGTTTCATTGATGTGCATGGCCATGTGGAGGGAAGCATCCTCGAACGCCCAACCGCTGATAATTTTATCTATGATGGCGTTACAACAATTATAACAGGTAATTGTGGGGGATCAGCAAATGATCTCTCGCAGTTTTTCTTATCTCTCGATAGTGTAAAAACATCACTAAATATTGCCTCACTGGTAGGCCATAATACAGTTAGACGATTAGCAGTAGGATTGGAAAATAAAATTATTACTGAATCGGACCAGCGCAAAATGGACAGTATAGTTGCAAAGGCAATGCAGGATGGAGCAGTTGGACTATCAACCGGCCTTATATATCTTCCAGGTATGTTTTCAAAAACCGAGGAAGTGGTTAGCCTGGCAAAAGTTGCAGCAGTTCATCAGGGAGTATACGCTTCTCATATACGCAGCGAAGGAAACAATGTTGCTGAAGCCATCAGAGAGGCGATCAATATTGGTAAAGAAGCTGGAATCCCTGTTCAGATCTCACATTTTAAAGTGAGTGGAAAATCAAACTGGGGCCGTTCGGGTGAAACATTGTCTTATATCGAAGAAGCCAGAAAGGGAGGATATGATGTTACAATCGATCAATATCCTTACACAGCCAGCAGCACCAATCTGAATACACAGTTACCGGATTGGGCACAGGATGGCGGAGCGGACTCAATCCGTTTGCGATTTGCTAATCCGGCTATTAAAGGGCGCATCGTTAGCGAAATGATTACTCAGATGAAAAAAAACAAATACAAAAATTATAGTCATGCAGTTGTAGCCCGCTTTTCCGCCGATAGCAGTTTCAATGGAAAATCAATTTCAGAAATAAATAAAATAAAAGGAAGGAAACCAAAATTAAAACAAGAGGTGTTAACAGTTATAGATATGATCGATGCAGGTGGCGCCCAAATGATTTATCATAGTATGAATGAAAATGATGTGCGTCATTTCATGCAATATCCACACAATATGATTGGGGCCGACGCAGGTGTATCAAATGGACGGGGAATGCCGCATCCTCGTGGGTATGGCAGCAACGCAAGGGTACTTGCAAAATATGTAAGGGAAGAAAAGATCATTAGCCTTGAGGAAGCAATACGACGAATGACTTCCCTTGCAGCACAAAAATTCAATCTTAAAAACCGCGGACTTATAATGGAAGGTATGGCTGCTGATATTGTTGTTTTTGATGCCGAAAAAGTAACTGACCGTTCCACATTTGAACAACCTCACCAGTTCTCGGAAGGATTCAGGTATGTACTTGTGAATGGGCAAATGGTTATTGATGAAGGAAAACATACAGGCACCCGAAGCGGTAGCTGCCTGTATGGACCAGCTAAACGTTAGGCAGAGAAATTGGCGCCCTTGCCCTTATGTTTATATCATGCTCTGCCAACTGTGATAGCCTGTCATCAATCTGCTTTTCATTCACTTCAGCTTCATGAAACACAGCAGCAAACTTTTCCATTCCCAATGTATTTGCAAATGCAGCCGCAGTTCCATAACTACTTATCTTGTAATGATTAATTTCCTGGATACAGGATAGCAAACAGGCATCACTCACTTCAGGATCAGCACATTGTTGTAGTTTTTCGTTGCACGATTGAATAAAGGCCTGCATTGGTTTACTCGCTAATGCCTGGGAAAACATTTTCTCTTCAGCAAAAAAACCAGTTAGCACCACGATATGTTTCTCTATAAAAATGAGGTATTTGGAAAGTACTTCTTTCAATTTGAAAGCATTCGCCCGGTTGGTCCAATCGTGAATGACCTGTTTCAACTGCATCTCACCGCTAAGAAGATTACGTGCATCATAATCTAGCAGGTCATGAAGATTGCTGATCTCTTTGTTAAGCGCTGCCATAGAAATAATTTTAGGATGGTCAAGCTATGAAAATACTTTGTGCAAAACAATGATAGAAATCAACTTTAAAAATGAAGATGATCACTTACTGAGAAACTCTACCATTTTCTGCCTGTTTGATCTTAGAACGGTGATAGCCTTGTTGAGATGAGCCTGTAAAACCGGATCATTTTCCTTGCCAAGCTGAATTGTGTATGTATTGATCAAACTTTCCTGTTGCTTTAACATGGTACTTTTCCAGGCCTCATCAAATGAAACCTCTTTAAGTTTTTCCAGCTCTGAAACTTCTTTTCCCTGAGCAGGCCCTGATGGTGCATTACCACTAATCGCCTTTAATTCATCCAGCAATTGCTGATGGTCAACCCGAAGTGCGCGCGCCAGATTTTTTATATCTGCATTCGTTCCCTTACTCTCCGCAAGTCCCGCGATATGTATATCCTGCTGATGGCTTCTTAACGCCTTCTCCATGAATGGGGCCGCATTAGTAGCGGTTGTTACCACACCGGGTTCTGCCGCACCATTACCAGTTGAAGTGGTTGGCTCCGGTCTTGTGGTTTCGGGTGCTTCCTTTATTGCATCTTTTGTAGAAGAGTCCTTTTCGGAAGAAACTATAACTTCCTCTTCTTTGTTTGATTCGGTTATACAGGATGATAGCGAAACCGAAAAGCTAATCAGCGCGAATAACAGAAGCATGTGTAATGATTTCATATGATTGTTTTTAGCAGCAGATCAATGGCCTGCCGCGCGTATCCCTGCTGAACCTCATGGAAATCTCCCTCTGATCCTTTCAGCCTTTTATGTAACATAACCTGGTCGGGTGTACATATTGCTAACCAGGCGTAAGGCTGAACAATATCCCATTCCTGATCAGGTGCCGCATAACCCGTTATTGCACATCCATAATCGGCTCCAAATTGTGATGCTGCTGCCATTGCCATTTTTTCTGCAATTTTTGCACTTACACCATTCACCTTATCTGCTTTTATTGGATCAATCCCGAGATGTTTAAACTTCTGGCTATTATTATACACGGTAATACCGCCCTGGAAAAAACTTGTGGCCTTATCAGCAGATGAGATCCAGGCTTGGATGTATCCTGAAGTTACACTTTCTGCAATTGCAATAGTCTTGGAACGGTTTATAAGTATTCTACCCAGTTCCATTATTTCAACAAGAGGTATTTCTGTTTTAACCATACAGCATCATTAAAGCAGTTGGTAAAAAAAACGTGCCATCTGTTCTATCATTTTTTGCTGGTACCCTGTTTGCATGGATGTTGAAACAGAATTTATAACATTTAAAACGAATGCCATGTACAAATCAATTATGTATTTCAACGCTGATCCCGGGCCAGGTAAAGGCGGTGGTTCTAATGGTAATGATAGCCAGGGTCCGGTGACAAACCGTGATAATGATATCACTAATAAAGATGACCAGGATGATATTGGTGAAGGCGCAGGAAACAATGATATCGGTGGGAAAAATGAACCGGAGATTGATCATCCCGCCCCTCAACCATCCACTACAGAAGAAAAGATCCCTAATATGACAGATAAGCAAAACAGGCCCATGTAGTTTTGGTGTAATAGTGGATAATAGAAGAGGCTGTCAATTGACAGCCTCTTTGGTTTCAGAAACAAACAGAACGTTTATTTCTTCGCGTTCTTCTCAGTAAGAGAAGAATCTTTTGATTTATTACCATCCTTATTTTCTTCTGACTGATCTTTCTTATCAGTGCTGCTCATTGATGACATTGAACTGGATTTACCGGCATCTGATTTATTGCCCTCCTGTCCACTTTGCTTCCATGGATCCTGCTTAGATTTATCTTCCTGGCTACCATACTGACCAGAGGACTGCTGGGTAGATCTATTGTCGTCACCAGATTGCCCCTGGTTCCAACTCTGGCTGCCCTGATTTCCCTGGTTGCCATGGTTGCCCTGGTTCCAAGACTGGTTTCCCTGGTTTCCCTGATTTTCACGGTCCTGATTCCAGTTTTGCTGACCCTGGTTCCATTGCTGGCCATAAGATTGATTAGAGCCCTGGTTTCCTGATCCATATCCCTGATTACCCTGGCCGTATCCCTGATTAGATTGACCATAACCCTGATTGGACTGACCATAGCCCTGGTGCCCCTGACCATGATGCTCCTGGTTCCAGCCCTGCTGGCCCATACCCTGTTGATTCCATGACTGATGGCCCTGTCCCTGACCCTGGTTCCACGGCTGGTTCTCCTGGCCCTGGTTCCATGCCTGTTGGCCGGATCCTGGATTTCGCTCATTATAACCGCCAAAGCTTCCCTGTCCGTAGGACTGTTGCTGATTGCCGAATCCACCTTGTGGGAAATTACGCTGGCTTTGATCCCATGGCATTCCGCCACCAAAGTTTCCGGAATTATATCCTTGCTCCATTCCACGGCCCCATGACTGCTGGTTGCCCTGTCCATAACCGCGATTGTAGCCGCCCTGGTTATATCCACGGTCATCATATCCTCGTTGATCAAATCCTCTCTGATCATATCCACGCTGGTCATATCCCCGCTGATCAAAACCACGTTGCTCATAGCCACGCTGATCGTAACCCTGACCATAGTCATTTCCTCCATTTGATCCATAACCACGTCCCTCACGGCCGCGATCATAACCACGGTCCTGGCGACTCATATAACTATCGCGACCATGGTCTCTTTGTCCTTCCCATGAACGGTCATCATCATAGGACCTATCCCTACGATCATAATCTTCTTCACCTTCCCGGTCATATCCAAATCCCCTGTCATTATTATAGTGTGAACCATAAGACTCATTTCGTCCGTAATTGCTTCTTGAGTTTTCTCGTTTCATAACAATCGTTTTTTTGTTTAAAAATTAATGGCATTACTACCATGCAAAACGATTGCCCCGTAATCAAGAAAATTTAAGGCACTAAATCGTGTAACGGAATCTACTTTTCATACATCATTTTACCCTTTTTTGTTTCTGTAGAGCAATCTCCTCAGCCTCCTCAATGCTATGTGATTCATTACTACTATCATGTTCCCTTGCCTTGTCAAAAAGGTGCTGATAATATTTACGCATACGCACCAGGTCTTCTTCTGTCAATTCTTCAATGTCTATAAGCTTATTGCTGGCTTTATCACTACTCGCGATAAGCTCATTAAGTTTCAATTGTAATGCAAGGGTATCTTTGTTCTGAGATTGCTGGATGATGAATACCATCAAAAAAGTAATGATGGTAGTACCTGTATTAATTACCAGCTGCCAGGTATCTGAAAATTTGAAAACCGGACCCAACAAAGCCCAGACGATAACGATAACCATGGCAATAATAGATGCCACCGGACTACCCGTGGCACGGGTTACCTTATCAGCCACGGAAGCGAACACTTTGGAAAGGCCGCCACTTTTATTTTTACCCATAACCTGTTTTTTAACTGATCATTCAATTCCCGTACTTGGGGAGCTTATGACACAGTTATGGAATTATACAACTCTTTGTAGTACTGCCTTGCAAGTCGGGCACTGTCAAACTGCGGAAAAATATCCCGCATTCCCTCCTTCATAATCTGCAACCAGGTTTGAGGATAATCGTAATAAAGTGGAATAACTTCCTTTTCCAGGAGTTCATAGAGGCAGGCAGCATCTAACTCATCCTGCTGGTGCTCATGTAAGGAGGGATTACAGGAGGGAATGACAAAACAATTTTTTTTATCGCGGGCAAATTCCGGGAACCACCCATCGGGGAGGGCCACATTAACTGCACCATTCATGGCAGCGGTCATACCGCTTGTTCCTGATGCTTCATGGCGGAGGCGAGGCACATTGAGCCAGATATCGGCACCCCCTTTCAACAATCGACTTAATTTCATTTCATACCCAACCAGTATTGCGCAATTGGAATGAGATTTACAGATATGTACAATCTTGTCAAATACACCAATGGAGGTGTAATCAAGCGGATAGGGTTTTCCGGCCCAAATGATCTGTATTGGCCGATCAGGATTGCTGATAAGCTTTTCAAACCGTTCCATATCATGAAACAAAAGATCAGGTCGCTTATACCCTGTAAACCTTTTTGCAAACACGAGGGTTAGAATGTTTTCATCATAGATTTCTCCATTCTGGTCAGACACTTCTTCAAACAAAGCCATTTTGGCAATCTTCTTTCTTCTCAATAATTCCTCATCATCTCCATTTTCAAGAGCTTTATACATTCCTTCATCGGCCCAGAAACCGAAATGCTGGGCATTTGTAATAGGGATGATAGAACATATATCGTTGTGGTTTGCCCACATTTTGAGCATAGTTTGCTGATGTGGTATTGATACACCATTCGCCATGCCGGCGAGGTGTAAGATGGAAGCCGTATGATCTAATGTATCGCCTTCTGTATGGGTAATTATCCTTACTTCAGTTATGGGAACACCGCAGAGAAAACCCATTTTCTCGAGCCAGATCAAATCTGATTTTACATTGCCTGCTTCTTCAGGAGTATGGTTCGTGAATACCAGGTGTCGCTTCAATTCATCCCGGCTTCGGAATCGTTTATAAAGAAAAAATGCCAGGGGTAATGCATGCGATTCATTCAGGTGATAAATATCCGGCTCCCAATTGAGAATCTCCAGCAAACGGGCACCACCGGCGCCGAGCAGAATTGCAGCTGCAATTTTAGCTTCGGGGTTGGCATCATACAACTTGTGGCAGGTGGTTTGTGCCAGGTAATCATTCTCTGGAAGATCGGTGCTAAGGAAAAACATTGGCACTGTATTAAATACGCCGGGTGGCAAATACCAGGCAGTTACCCAAACTTCATGGCCGGAAATATTTATGGTGAATTTTATTCCTGTCTTCTTCAAAAAACCATATACTTTTTCCTGGAAGAGGATATCCATTGTTTGATCTGCCTTCCGAACCTGGTCATAATAGCCATACTTCCATAATATGCCAATGCCCACAAGGTTTTGTTTGAGGTCAAAGGCACTACGCATATGAGAACCGGCCAGAAAACCGAGACCTCCTGCATAGATCTTGAAACTCTGGTGGATCGCATATTCCATACAGAAATACGCAACGGGTCGCGAATATGCAGGATCAAACTCATATGGATGGGAGAACTCGAAAGCCATGAATAGCCGTTTCCTGAAATTACCAAAGTTCAACTGCCTCAATACTGATAGTTATTAAACAGGCCGATGATTATGGTCAACAAAAAAAGGCTGTCCCATTTTATGAGACAGCCCCGTCCTATAAAACCCAATTCAACCCTATTAACTTACAACCGGATTACCTTCATTAACCCACTCATTCATACCGGGTGAATAATTCACCACATTCTTGAATCCTTTACCGGCAAGAATACTATATCCAATGGCAGCACGATCACCACCCTGACAATGTATCACCACTTTCCTGTCTTTGCTTACCTTATCGAGGTTGTTTAGAATAGTTCCCACAAACACATTTTCTGCTCCTGCAATATGTCCACTTTCGTATTCTGTTGCACCACGAAGGTCTACCACCTGGATACCATTGCTTTCTTTCAATGACTTGAACTCTTCCAGGCTGATACGATTCTCCTTCTCCAGCTTTCCGCCTGTTTCTTCCCAAACTTTTACGGAAGGAACATAACCATAGATATTGTCGAGGCCTATGCGCATCAGTTTCCGGGTGAGCTCATCCAGTTGTGATTCTTCTGCAAGCAGAATAAAAGGTTCTTCATAAGTCAGGAACCAACCTGCCCAGGTATTCAATGAATTGTTGTTCTGAATATTAATACTACCCGGAATGAAACCTTCTGAAAACTCAGACTTATTGCGGGTATCTATCAACTTAATTCCCTTATCCAACGCTTCTTTCAGTTCGGCCGCATTCAGTTGCTTGAGCTTAGGAACCTCTGTAAGTAAAGGACGATCAACTTTATTCAGCTTCTTCATCATCGCGAAATACTTAGGTGGCTCAGGCTGGCCCTCAAGTAAATACTTCACAAATCCAGGTTCATTATTATCATATCGGAATGCCCAGTTCCGGGCCTTCTCATAGCCCACCGTTGTACTCGGAACAGCACCCAGCGCCTTTCCACAGGCTGATCCTGCACCATGGCCTGGCCATACCTGTATGAAATCGGAGAGAGCATCAAATTTTTTGATGGAATTATACATCTGGTGGGCGCCAACATCCTGGGTACCTTTCATACCGGCAGCCTTCTCAAGCAGGTCGGGGCGACCGATATCACCTACAAATACGAAGTCACCGGTAAACAACATCACCGGCTCATCACTGGCTGGAGTATCCGTTAACAGGAAACTGATGCTTTCAGGCGTATGACCCGGCGTATGCATCACTTCTATCTTAAGATTACCCACCATAACAACATCACCATCTTTCAACGGCTTATGGGCAAACTCATATTCCCATCCCGGACCACCCTCTGCTGAAAGGTACATATCAGCACCTGTTAACGCAGCAAGCTCTCTTGAACCTGCCAGGAAATCGGCATGGATATGGGTTTCGAAGATATGGGTGATCTTCATGTTGTTTTGCTTTGCGATTTCGAGGTAGGTATCTACATCGCGCTTGGCGTCAATTACAGCGGCTACACCCGCTTTCTGACATCCAATAAAATAACTTGCCTGTGCAAGACTCTTGTCATAAATGTGTTGGAAGAACATATGGCTTATAGTTTTTTTTCTGATGTAAAATTGCTATTAACAATTGGCTTGTTCTGTGCCAAAAATCACTTAACCCAATCAAAATAACTTCGATGTATAATTATCCATCCATTCTTTTCCATTTTCTTCAGCAGTCTGCTGATGACCTCCCTGGAAGAATTAAGGTCATTGGAAATCTCCTGGTGCGTTAATTTTACCTGGTTGCCAAACTGTTTTACATAGCGTCTGATATAGAATTCCAGTCGCTCATCCATATTCCGGAATGCGATCTCATTTACCGTTTGTAGTAAATCATCGTATCGGTCGCGATATGACCGCAATATAAAATAGTGCCAGCTCTTATATTGCATTAGCCATTTATCCATAAGCTCAAGGGGAATGGTGAGTGTCATTGTATCTGTGTAAGCTAAAGCCATAACAGAGCTGAGTTCCTCGTGGTAATCACTTACCAATGAAATTGCGCAGGCTTGTCCACCATGTATGCTGTACATGAAAAACTTATTCCCCTCATTATCCTGCTGATACAGTTTTACTATACCCTCCAACACAAGTATCACCGATTTTATCGGGTCACCGATATTGATAAAGGTGGTGCCGGCAGCCTGGTTGGTTACCTGGCCATATTGAAACATCTCTTTGTACAACTCCGGTTCAAATCCGGGTAATACCTGCCTGATCGTATTATGCTGGATCATGATTGGTAGTAATCTTCCCGAAATTGAGAATCTTTACCAATTCAGAATGTGCTATTTGTTACACAAGCGATCTCTTAATTCGGCTGCCTGAAGATATACTTGTCTAGAGAATATTTACCACTTCCCAAAATGAAGATCACAAAGCAAAGCAGCCAATAGATGAAGGCAATAGCTTTGGCATCAAATGGATCATTCGCATGTGCTATAAAGAAAACCACCGTCATAGTTATGAAGATGGGTATGATCGCTAAGCGGGTAACTAAGCCTAACACCACTAAAATAGCACAGAAAAATTCCGCGAAAATCACCAGGTTAAATGATAGTCTGGAACCAATACCAATGATATCACCAAACATTGGCAGGATCTGATCGTAATTCACGATTTTCATCCACCCGTAACGTATGAATAATCCTCCCACAATAAGTCGCAACAGCAATGTGGCAAGATCTGTATTTAGTGAGCCTGTCTTGAAAAGTGCTTTCATATCATAATGGATTTGTATTTACCAATTCATAACAGAGCAACACAATACCACAGTCAAAACTCCGCGATTCTTTTAAATGAAGTGCCTGTCTTTCTTTAAGCTCCCTGAATATCGGCATCCCATCGCCCAACAGTGTCGGATTAACAAAAAGATGAAACTCATCGATCAACCCTTCCCTGATAAGTGCAGAAACGAAACTTCCTCCGCCATATACGATAATATCTCCGCCTTCCCTTGCCTTCACTGAATTAACTTCTTCGGTAAGATCACCTTTGGCCAGGGTAGTATATTCCCATTCTGAATTCTCAAGGCTTTTGGTAAAAACAATCTTGGGAGTTTCTACAAATTTTCTTGAGTAATGTTCCGGAGCTTCTTTTTCTGCAATGCCCTTCCAGTGGGGAATGAATCCCTGTGCAAGCTTACGCCCAAGTAGAATTGTATCAACGGGCTCAGTCAAAGCCGTCACATACTGATTCACATCTTCCGACCATGTACTTATTATCCAATCCATTTCCCCTAAAGGCCCTGCAATAAAGCCATCAACGGTCATCTGTACCTGTAGTTTTAACTTTCTCATATAAGGTATAAATTATGAACATTTTAGCAACCAGTGATGACCAAACTTATCTGTGAGTGCTCCAAATAACGCACCCCAGTGAGTCTTTTCTATGGGTTGTGTTTGTTGGCCATCTTCAACCAGTTTTTTATAATAGCGTACCATTTGTGACGGAGTACGACATTCCAGAAAAATGGATATTGAATTACCCTGTATAAGTACTTCATCTCCCACCATATCTGTGCCCATTAATACAAGGCTTCCCTTTTTAAGTAATGCGTGGAGTATACAGCCCCTGATCTCCTCCGGAAGTTGGTCTGCCATCGGGGTATCACCAACCGTTTGAAGATAAAGATCACCACCGAGGCATTGCTGATAAAAATCCATCGCATCCCTGCAGTTGCCATTAAATGTAAGATAGGTTATCAGTTGACTCATCGGGCTCATTAATTACATTGTAAAAATGGCAAGCTTTTCGCAGACAAAAGGGTTGAAATCACGACGTTTAAAGGGGTTGATTCCGTCAGTCCTAATCAGTAGCTTTAACACATGAAAACCATATCCATACTGGTGCCGGAATCAGCGGTGATGGAAACCGTTGCCGACCCGCGCTATCTATTCACAACTGCTAACCAGTTTCTGGCAGCAGCTGGTAATGATCCCTTATTTAAAGTTGAGCTGGTAGCAAGATGCCCCGAGGTTAAATTGCATGGAGGTATTTATACTGTTCATGCAGACAAATTGCTTTCTGAAGTAAAGCAAACGGACCTTGTAATTATCCCCGCTATCTTAGGTGATTTTAAGGAAGTCATCAAAAATAACAGTCGGGAAGTAGAATGGATCAAAGATATTTATTTGGCCGGGGCAGAGATCGCATCGCTTTGCGTAGGCTCATTTCTGCTGGCAGCAACCGGGCTGCTAAATGGAAAACGCTGCTCAACACATTGGGCCTTTTACCAGGAATTTCGGGAGATGTATCCCGCAGTCACCATTATGGATGGGCATATAATAACCGATGAAGGGGGATTGTATTCAAGTGGTGGCGCAAACTCCTGCTGGAACCTGCTTCTGCACATACTGGAAAAATACACAAACCGTGAGGTAGCTATTCTTGCTGCAAAATATTTCGCGATTGATATCGACAGAAAAAGCCAGGCAGCCTTCTCTATGTTCAGGGCTCAGAAAGACCATAAAGATGTTGAGGTAAAGAGAACGCAGGAGTTCATCGAAACCAACTTTACAGAAAAGCTTACAGTTGAACAGCTTGCTACCGAAGTTGCCCTCGGCCGGCGAAGCCTGGAACGACGATTTAAACTGGCTACAGGTAACACTATTGCAGTGTATATACAAAGGGTGAAGATCGAAGCTGCCAAGCGCAGCTTCGAAGCTACCCGTAAAAATATCAATGAAGTGATGTATGATGTGGGATACACAGATACCAAAGCCTTCCGTCAGGTATTCCGAAAAATCACCGGACTAAATCCCATTGATTATCGTAATAAATACAATAAGGATAGTAAAGAAGCAATGGCTTCCCTCTGATTAATTCCGAATTGTTGTATCGCGGATCAAGGTATCGGTTCTTACTGTATCAGTCATCATCATAGTGTCTGTATGCATAGTAGATCCATTGTGCATAGTAGAATCTCTAACCTCAATAGAGGTATTGGTACCGCTGTCACAAGCAGCGAATAAAAAGGTGATTGTAACCGTAGCCAGAATCAAAAATTGCTTTTTCATACTTTTAAATTTTATTTAGGAATACGGGCACGAATTGACTTCTAAAGGCAGAAACCATACCATGCCGTTAAGCAAATTGAAGCTGTGGAATCAACTCTACGATCTGGCTAATCTTTGCCCTTATCAGTAGTATCGCCAACAATACCTTTTACAAGCGCTTTCCACTGCATGTCGGCCAGGCCAAGTATTGCAGCAGTGGCTACCAGGGTATTGCGTATTTTATCTGCCATTGATGTCTCCTCATTATTGGGCTCCTCATTCCGCCCCATAACGCAGGCACTCACAACATTAGCCTTCCGGTGGACGATAAAATTGGAAGTTGCGGCTGTAGTAAAAAAATGTGCGGCCTCTTCCGCAGTACTTCCAGGCCTGGGAGCAGGCCTTACACGCATAGAGATATAATTTTCCTGTGCATCATTATCAGCAAGGTTGTCTTCAATAGATTCAATCACAACATAATCAGATCCTTCTCCTGCATCGTTTCCGGGAGCGGGAAGATCGATCTGAAAAAACAATCCCTTCCTTGCCTTGCCCTGCACCTCGTTTCCGTCACTATCTGTTAACTGAAAACTTGCCGGTGAGCCTTTTGCAATTTCTCCCCAATTATTTACATCCAGGAGTCGTTGGGCCGACATATAAAATAAATGTCGGGCCGCTTCATTTGATTCCGTTTCCACCTGGTAGCAATTATCTGAATGCTGACCCTTCATCTGTGGAGGAATATTGCTGGGGGAATTTTCCATGGAAATGTATTAGTTATTTACATCCATCAAAAATCTATGCCATCAGAATTAATCCTTCCATCCCCAGCGTGAATGAGGCGAGTTTTTAATTAAGTTTGATAAACTCCCCTTTATGCGTGTTCTCACCGTATTCATTTTAATCTTTCTTTTCACCAGTAAACCAATGCTTTCACAAACTAAGAATGTAACAAGCATATACCTTCTTCAACCCGATCGTGTGTTTGATGGGGAACAGATGCAGGAGGGATGGCAGGTGCTGGTGCGGGATAATAAAATTGAAGCAGTTGGTAAACTTACTAATATTCCCCGCGAGGCCATAAAGATCAACCTCAAAGGCAAAACGCTTTTACCCGGATTGATAGAGGGCCATAGCCATCTTTTTTTACATCCCTACAATGAAACCAGCTGGGATGACCAGGTCCTTAAAGAGTCGCGCGCTGAAAGAACCGCCAGAGCAGTGATGCATGCGAAAGCAACGCTGATGGCGGGGTTTACAACGGTGCGCGACCTTGGTACTGAAGGGGCTGCATATGATGATGCCGGCATCAAAACAGCCATCGTAAAGGGTATCATATCAGGGCCACGGATGCTGGTGGCAACAAAAGCAATTGTGGCTACCGGTAGCTATGGACCAAAATCAGATGTTACCGAACTGCAATTATTAAGAGGTGCCGCCGAAGTGGGAGGCATGGAAGAATTATCGCGCGAAATAAGAACACAGATCGGGAATGGAGCAGATCTTATTAAACTTTATGGTGATTACCGCTGGGGAAGAAAAGGCGAAGCCGCCCCTACATTTTCTATTGAAGAACTTACCCGTGCAGTAGAAATAGCAGGGGGAAGTGGACGCAAGGTTGTGGTACATGCTACCACTCCCGAGGCCATGCGAAGGGCTGCAATGGCCGGAGTATCAACCATCGAACATGGTGATGAGGGAACCCCTGAAATATTTGCTCTGATGAAGTCAAAAGGGGTTGCTCTCTGTGCCACCATTGCTGCAGGAGAAGCGGTGTCGGAATACAGGGGATGGAAGCGTAATGAACCCGCCCCTTCCCGCATCATCGAAAAAAGAAAAAGCTTTGCTGCAGCATTGGCATCAGGCGTAACCATTGTGATGGGTGGAGATGTGGGTGTATATACACATGGCGACAATGCCCGTGAAATGGAACTGATGGTGGACTATGGCATGAAACCACTTGAAGTGCTGCGGTCGGCCACATCGGTAAATGCAGATGTATTTGGCATTAATGATGAACTTGGAAGAATCAGGCCCGGCTTATTGGCAGACATAATTGCCGTGGAAGGTAATCCAGCCATTAATATTTCAGCAATACGCAAGATCGCATTGGTGATCAAAGACGGAGTAATATATCATAACCTGTCGCGGTGATGGAGATGTTCCTCCCTTTGTTCTTCAACAGCATCTGAGGGACTCGAATCAAAATATTTTTTCCTGTCGCGCTTGTTCTTTATTATCAGTGCAACAACCAGTACTATCGTTACCAGGATGGTAATAATAATGATGAGGATATCTTTGCTAGACAGGATCATATCCATTCGCAAAACTTAATTATTAAGATAGGAGATCAGTGACTGGCGCGACCATTTTGTGGTTGGTTCTATCCAGCTGCATTTATGATCATGAATAGAAGTAACCAGCTCCCATCCCGATTTGCGAACCTCCTGGATTGATGCAGCATCAGTTGCCATTGTTGTTCCCATCTCAGCAAGTTTTTCACCTTTCAATCCATATACGGCACCATTGAAACATTTACCCTTATAAGTGCCATGTGAATCAAAAACACAATCCCCAAGTATAATGCCTACCGTTGAATGTGCCTCGGGATCGAGAATGATATGCTGTTCCACAAATGCCTGAACGGAGCCTGCCTGGTTTACTAATGCTTTCATATGCTGATTTTCCTTTTCAAGGTACTATAGCATCAGCAGGCAAATGTTAAGTTGAGATTATCTTATTATTAAGTTTTATGCTCTCTTCTTTTGATCCTGTTCATTCTGGAGAAACTCTTTTACCGCCCGACGAAGGGCTGTTTGTGTGCTTTCGAGCTTATTTACGTCGGCACACCAGCTATACAAGCGGAGTTCATATTTATGACCACCCACCGGATCAATAAGGACCTGCGGCTCTTTCGATTTAAGCATATTTGGTACCGATAGCACCCGCGCTTTAAGTGCCTCACGGAATTCCGGATCCTCGCCATCATGGTCAAGCTCAAATACCTGGTCGATCCTGATATGATTATTACTAAGTGTCCAGTTGATGATATTATTAGAAAGCAAGTCGCCATTCGGGATAATAACCTCCGCTCCATCAGCTGTGAGCAAGGTACTGGAGCGTACCCCGATCTCTTTCACCCTTCCCTTCTTATCCCCGATCTCTACGAGGTCTCCAATACGCAGGGGGCGGTCAAATATGAGGATGATCCCACTCACGAAATTGTTTACAATACTCTGCAATCCCAATCCAATTCCAACACCAAGCGCACCAAGTATAACGGTTATCTTATCTACCGGCAAACCCGATGCCGCTACTGCCAGCAGGAATCCACCTGTTAGCAGTATCAGCCTGGTGATCAGCAGCCTTGAGCGTTGCCCTTTATTGTCGAATGAGGCTTCATCGCCGGTATCGCCCCAGAAATAAGCGATATACTTCTGAAGGAAATTCGCCAGCCAGATGATGCCCAGAAATAGCAGTACACCCCTAATGGTAAAACTGAAACTGCCTATATTCCTAACCGTTTTGAGCAAAGACATAATGCCATCTGATAGTCCGCTATAGAGATTCATATTGGTGGTAAATACCACTACCCAGATCAGCGCTGCAAGTATGGTCACCACTCTTGTAATGCCAACACGGATGGGTTCTGATTCAAAGCTTACAGGGTATTGTTTGCGAATACGGCTCGCCTGTATCTGCAATAGAAAGGCTTCCGAAACAAGGGGAACAAAAATGGCTAAGCCAATCAACTGGGCAAAGGAATATATAGCTGTTGAGCTAAGGAGATTGGAAAGTGTAACTCTTCCAAACACATTACTGATGGCTGCCAGCAGGTGCAATGTCATGAACCCACCGAGGGCGATCTTCAAAAGCCGGGCTTTGCTCACATGCCTGATAAACTGACGCCAAACCGTGATGGCCAGAATTATGGAAGCCCCGTTAATACCCAGGTTCCAGAAACGAAGAATGGAATAGGGTAATCCAAGATATCGGCTGGAACTATAGAAAAGGAATATCAGGATGTAGAGGCACCAGAGAAAAAAGAAAACCCGCTTCTGGTATTTCCAGAAATAGACAGATAAACTTGTCATCAAAAAGAATCCTATGGTCTCCAGGTAAAGCGCAGGTGCATTAAGGTCAAAAAGGGGTGCAAGATTTAACATGAAAAGCACCGAAACCAGAATGGGGAGAGCGCTGATAAACCGGAATTCAAAAATTCGCAGGGTATCCAGTTTTCCCAGCTTACGCAGGCTCCGGAAATTGTACCAGACCCAGGCAAAAAATGCAAGTCCGAAAACCAACAGTATCGTCCGTTGATTGCGGGTATTGGCAAAATAATATTGCGCGATATGATTCTCCTGTTTGATGCTTTTCCTGAATTCGCCTCCTAATCTTCTTGCACGCGATTTTCCGGTGCGGGGTTCCCATATATACCGTCGCTCTTTACTAAAAGCCCGGGAACCGGTGGTGGCAAGAAGGCGATCAACCTTATGTTGTAACTCTTCGGCAGCAATCAGGTTGGTGGTTACATGTGCCTTGAGGTTATTGACATCTGCGGTTGCGGTCTTGAATACACTATCAGCCAACTGGCGCTTCGATCTCAGGTCCATAATCTGTGGCCTGAAGCTGGCCCTCAGCAGCGAATCGCGAAACATACCACGCAGGGTACTATCCTTTCTTAATTGAGCAAAATCTTTCCTCAGACTATCCATAGCTGCATCATATTCATTAAGCCGCCCTTCATAGCTTTCTTCATTCTCATGTAGATGCTCCAGTAATGCGGAATACATCTGGAGATTTCGCATATTGATATTGCGTTCAGAACTGGCCAGCCTTCCCTTGATGATGGAAAGTACTGAATCATCAGCAGTTAGCCTGCCGCGAATGCCATCGAGCGATACAAATGACCCCGTCACCTTGGGAACTTTATTAAAGTACTGGAAGCTGCGTTCAAGGGCCAATAAGTAATCACTGCGGGTAAGCACATTAGATTCAGTGAATATGGCTGTATCCATATATCGCCTCTGTCGGCGGCTGCTGTCTTGTGCAAAAAGAACCTGCCCTGCGATGCTGCAGAAAAAAATCAGGCAAAAAAGGCTTTTCATAGCCCATTAAACGAAAAAAACAGGGCTAAAAGTATTCACGTGATGCTTTTACGGAAAGCATTGACAATGAATGATATATCCTGGTAAAGTATTGTCTCATTAAATGTTATCAGCGCCTGGCTGGCTCCCTCCGGAAATCCCATCTGGATATTGAATTCTTTATACAGGCGGTTACGCATGTGCCGGCCATTCAGATTCTTCGATAATGTAATGCTGTAAATATTGGTGCCGCCATCCAATGGAGCAACTTTTATACCGGCTATCTTATTGAGTTCGGTAGTCAGGTCTTTAGTCCTCATTATGGTTTGTTCCATGCGTGCTTCAAAACCCTCCAGCCGGTGTAGGGCCATCGCTGCATTCGTCCAGTTACCATAAATATTTCCACCATGTACCTTAATAAGCTCTGGCATCTGTTCTATGATGGCTTTGGGTCCGCACAATATAGCCCCTCCACTAGCACCAAAGTATTTATACAGGGAGATATAGACAGTATCAAAATAAGCGGCATATTCTTTCACCGGAATCCCTTTCCAGGCAGATGCTATAAAGAGCCTTGCACCATCAAGATGAAGGGGGATAGAATTGTCGCGACAATAGCTGCTTATTTTTTTTATTTCATCAAATGGAAACACACGTCCATCTGTTCTGCGGACAGGATTTTCAATTGACAGCGCACCTATTTCTGCCCCATAGGCCTCATCAGTTTTAATTGCAGCTATTGTTTGCTTTAACTGCTCCAGGTTAAAATATGTTTCGCCCTTTGACAATGGTATCAATCTTTTACCGAAAACAGATTGAGCGGCATCTGCCTCATCACGGTAAACATGGCTGGTTTCCTGTAATAAAACTTTTGATTTCTGACCACTCAAAACAGCTATTGCCAATTGATTGGCCATGGTTCCACTGGGCATAAAAATTGCCGCCTCCTTACCCGTAAGCGCTATAAATTTCTTTTCGAGTTCGGCAACTACTCCTCCCACTCCATACCGGTCTTTTACAATGGCGGTGGAAGCTTGTGCTTTCGCCAGTTCAGCTATATAATCGCCGGGCTCAAACATTTCTCCATCACCGAAAAACTTAATCAGTTTCTCTGATTTTGGTGCCGAGAAATCATTGTCAGCAACAGCCGCCGCCGCATTGGTAAAAGGAAACAGGGCGGGCAAAAGACCCATGCCCGATGTCTTTAGAAAAAATCTTCTGTGCAGGGATTTCATTTGGGGAGCTTATGCTTCAAATATAATTTAATTAAGCCCCCTGAAATGAATGAATTAATCCTCCATGTTGAATAAGCGGAATACTTCTTTTGTGATGATCCTGCAATTTTCAGAGAGCTGGTCGAGCGTGCAGGTGATCATGTCTATGTTCACCGGCAGGCCTGCAACTGTTTCCCAAAATTCCAGGTAAAGCACATTCGTTTCATCCGCATCTATTCCTTTCAGCTGGCGGAAAATATGATGGGCATTGTGCCGGTTATTTCCAATAAAAAACCGCGCGAAGCTTTGTGGACCTTCACTGGTTTTGAGATTAATAACGATATAAAATTGTGTTTCCAAACTGGCTTGTTTGCATAAAAACATAGGGGCGGGATCTGATATCCCACCCCCAATGTTTACTTCACTTCAATATTACGGGAAAGCTTTTTTGAATTTTCATTCTTAGGCAATACGAGGTGAAGGATCCCATCCGTATACGTTGCTGAAATTTTGTTGATATCAACCATATCATTCAGCGTAAAACTGCGCGAAAAGGATCGCTGTGTGAATTCTTTGCGAACCCAGCCAGCATTTTCATTCTCCTCTTTCTTCTCAGCTTTCTGCTCAAAAGAAATGGTGAGCATATTGTCGTTGAGGTCAATATTGAAATCCTCTTTACGACATCCCGGGGCTACAAGATCCAGTTCATACTGCTGGTCTGTTTCCCTCACATTCACAGGTATGCTTCCGCTGGCCATAGGCGACATACCCTGCTCAAAGAAACTGTCGTCAAAAAAACGACGAAGACTGTTTTGGAAGATGTTATCAACTACACTTCCAAAAGAAACGGACGGATTACCGTTTTGTCTTTTTGCAACTGCTGTTGTCATAAAACCTCCTTTTTTTATTCAATCACGAACAAAGAAAATACCAAACTAAAAAGAACAGAAAAAATGACAAGGCTTTGCCAGATTTTCTTGTCATTTTTTCAGTGTAAATGGCCAGTTGGGCGACATTAACAATAGTTTGCAGTGCATTCTCTTGCATGGCCGCTTATAATTTTCCATTTTGTTGGAGCGTTATTGTTGTACCCTAAATAAACCCCATGCTAAAACATCTACCCTATATACTGGTATTTGTTGTTTTTCTTTCCGCCTGCGCCGCAGTTACTAAGCAGGAACCAGTTACCCAGTCAATCGCTGCCAATCCATCTGAACCCGTTATTGTATCAGAACTTCCCATTACAGACTCCATAGCTGTATCGCTGGTTGAACAGCCTCGTTTTGAAGATGGATCCTTTGCATTAACTCCAGGATTTTATGAAGCCGAGTTCAAATCTTATTGTCTCGAACCCGGCACTCCGGATCCTTCCCGTAATGATGCTTATTTTTTGTCAGCGGCCGCTGGTGGAAGGAAAGAATATGTGGAGACCATTTTACGAAACTCATATGACGCACCCAACATAGATCAAAAGCATATCCAGTTATTACTATGGGCTGTAGTAAGCAAAAAAGAATTCAGTAAACTGCCGGGCGATGTACAATCAACCGGGAGGCAATTACTAAACTCAAAGCAAATTTTCGAGTTGAATGGTGGTATGATGGGAATGGTCAAAACAGTTGCTACCATGATACCATCTTCAGGGGGAAATGGTATCCGGAAATTATTTGACCTGGGTACTCAATCCTATGAGGCATATGAGCGAATTGCAGTGCTGAGGGAGCCATCAAAGATAAGTCGCCCCAGCTTCAAACTCAATCAATGGTATAAGCATGAAGATGGATATTACCTGCGTTATTACCCTGAGTCATACAAGAAAACCAAAATACAGGTATTTGTTCCCCGCAATATTGCACAACCTGCAGCCGACAGCACTGCTAACTATATTGTATTTGACCCTGCCAGTATGGTGATAGCGCCTGCCAATTCCAATGCGCAGAAACTCGGAATAGGTGCACCGGTTATTGAAGTAGTTAAGTCGGTGATAAAGATCATTGGAAACGATAAACGTCCTCCCCGTCAAAAAGAACCAACAGGCAAGCAGAAGCCCATTGCAGGCACCTGATAACCGAAAGTCTAGGGCATGAATTGCCAGATAACGCGCACCTTTCGTGGCATGGGTAGATGACGATCGCGGATTTTTTTCCTGGCATAGTTGATCCTCTCCTGGATCAACTTATCAGTAAGCAATTGGTGGAAGTAGGTTTCGGTTTCTTCGGATAGTTCTGCTGCCAGTTGCTGCACCGCAGGTGAATACTGGTTGCTGTTATACATAGAAAGTTTGGAAATATATTTTGAATACCATCCTTTCATTTCCTCAAACCTTGATATTAATTCTTCGCTGTCAATTTGCTGTAAGGGAATTTTTTTTATAGCTCGGGCTACATCTCCCAGTTTTCCAACCAATGCCTGCTGCTCTGATTCAATGGCATAGAGGTTTACTGAATTGTCTTCGCTATACCATGATGAACTGTAAACGGGATACTGTTGGGCGAACAGTGAGAGGGGCTGGAGTAACAAAATAAGCAGCGCGTACTTCATGGCAATAAGTTACGGCAATCAATTCGGTTTTCCAAAGGCGTTACAAGCAATAATACTTAACTTAAGCGCGCAAAATCATTCATTACATATGTCAAGCCAACTTACCAATTCCCGGCGACGATTCATCAGGAATACCGTCGGTACTATTGCTGCCTTTACGATTGTTCCCCGCCATGTTTTGGGCAGGGGTTTCCTTGCCCCCAGCGACACGCTTACCAAGGGTGTGATAGGCGTGGGATCCATGGGACGCGGCCACTTTGAATATGCCGGTACCCGCACCGTTGCCGTTTGTGATGTGGATACCCGTCACATCAAACTCGCCCTCGATGCCCTGGGCGGCGGAAAAGGGATCAAAACATTCCGCGACTACCGCGAACTAATCAACCTGCCTGAGGTAGATATCGTGCATATCGCAACACCACCCCACTGGCATGGTATCATGGCCGCCGATGCCGCCCGTGCCGGAAAGGATATCTGGTGTGAAAAACCCATGACCCGAACCATAGGAGAAGGAAAGCGGGTGGTAGAGGCCGTTAAACAGCATGGCCGCATCTTCCGGCTCAATACCTGGTTCCGATTCGAAGACAATTTTTATGGAATGAATACAACTGTGAAGCCAATCAAGAAACTGGTGGACAGTGGACTATTGGGATGGCCACTGAAGGTGACCGTGAGTAAGCATACTGGGTTCGACTGGAAATTTTACTGGGTAGGAAAAACCGACCTGCCGGTGGATCCTGTTCCGCAGGAACTCGATTACGAGATGTGGCTGGGGCCCGCGCCTTTCAAGCCCTATAGCGCCCACAGAACCCATACTACCTTCAGGGGGTACTGGGATTATGATGGTGGCGGACTTGGCGATATGGGCCAGCACTATATTGATCCAATCCAGTATTTCCTTGGCAAGGATGACGACTCACCTATCCGTGTGGAAGTGGACGCTCCCCAGCAGCATGATGATGCCGTAGGAACCTGGCGCCGCATCACCTATACCTATGCCGATGGCTGCCAGATTGTTCTGGATGGAGATGGAAGTCTGGAAGGGGCTGCCTATATAGAGGGACCAAAAGGAAAACTCTACAAAGGATTCAACTGCACCATTCCGGATATTGAAAGGAAACTGGCGGCCTTTCCTGACCCGGCGCCCGTTACCACAAACTTCGTGGATGCCGTGAAGAACCGCAAGAAATTTGCCCTTAATGAAGAGAATGGGCATCGCTCCTGTACCATCGTGAATATTGGGAAGGTGGCGCTGCAATTGGGCCGCACCCTGCATTTCGACCCGGTTCAGCAGGTATTCATCAATGACGAAGGGGCAAACCGCTTGCTGAACCCACCTATGCGTGGTGCCTGGTCAATTTAATCCATTCAACTTCGAAAGAACATCATGAAAAAGATCATATTATCATTTATACTGGCCGGTGCCCTTTTCGCGCCTGCCATAGCACAAACCGACCAGCAGAGGACCATCCCAACCCGGATCGCCGACCTGCTGGCAAAGACCCCCGCCGATGATTCGGCACAGCTAATTTATAATGCCAAAGAAGTTGCTGCTCTGGGAGCCGACGGACTGGTGGAAATGGTAAAGCAATTGAACCAGGTAGGTAATAAGAGCCGGCTTCATTATGCTATCAGCGGCTTCAGTTTTTATGCAACCCAGCAAGGTCGGGAAGAATGGCGGAGCATGGCCACTACCGGTTACGGTAAGAGTCTCAGCCAGTTGACCGACCCCGTTGACCAGCAGTTTATCATCACCCAGCTTGAAATGGTGGGAAAGAATGATGCCATCCCCTACCTTCAGGGCCTGTTACGTAATGACCGATTGGTTGATGCTGTAAGCAGAAGCCTTGCTATAATTGGTACCCCTGAGGCGCTTCAAACCATCCACAGTGCTATGGGTGCTGCCACCGGTGCCAGTCGCCTGGCCCATGTGAAGGCATTGGGATATGCCGCCTACCAGCCTGCAGCCCCTGCAATCACCCAGTTGCTGAGTTCAAATCCAGCTGACACGGTTCTGCAAAAGGCGGGCTATTATGCCCTTGCCTCTATTGGCGACAAGGCTTCAGAAAGCCTGCTGGCCAATGCGGCCCGTAAGGAAGGATTCCGTTTTACCTATAATGGCGCAACAGCGGCCTACCTCCATTGGCTGGGAAAGCAACCCGATGGAAATACCACTACCAAAAAGCTCAGTGGACTGCTGGTAAGCCTGCAGCAACCCGAACAGCTTGCCACCCGCATCGCCGTGCTGGAAATGCTGACAAAAAAATACCCTGCCGGAGCACAGCAGGTTTTGCTGAATGCCCTCAAGGATAAGAATATTGCCTATCGTCAGGCGGCACTACGTTTTGCCCAACCCGGCATCACGGCAGCAAATGCCTCCAGTTGGCTAAAACCACTGCCTACGCTGGCACCGGCTGCCAAAGCTGAGCTGGTAAATGCTTTGGCCGATAAAGGCATAGCTTCAGCGGCGAGCCCTGCCCTACAGCTACTCCAAAGTAAAGATGCCTCTCTTAGGGGTAGTGTAATGAATGCCGCAGTTAAACTGGCTCCTGAAAAGGCTTTACCTGTTTTGGGAAAGCTATTACAAACAGCCGATGCTACAGAGGCAAACGCTATCCGCAATGCGCTATTGCTGGCTGATGGCAAAGCGGCCGTGGAAACAGCAACTGCTGCCATGGCAACGGCATCACCAGCGGGAAAGGCAGCCATTATAACAGTATTGGGAGAAAGGGCGGTATCGGAGCAGGTTCCAACCGTTTTACCCTTGCTAAATAATGAATCAGCAGAGCTAAAAGATGCGGCGGCTACGGCCCTCCCAAAAATGGTAGTGGCAGATCAGTTGCCACAGCTCTTCCCATTGCTGGCAGCTACAGCCAGTGGTAATGAATTAGCCCGCAGGCAGGATATTGTGACCAGTGCCCTCAAAGGCATCGCGGACCCCAACCAGCAGGCAAGCCAGCTCCTCGCAGCTTATCGCAGCGCAGGCGCCGAACAGCAGAGTAATTACTACCGCGTGATGGCTGCCATCGGAACGCCATCCCTCCTGGAGGAATTGTCTGGCGGATTTGATAAAGCGAGTCCAGCCGCCCAGCAGGCGATGATACAGGCCATGGCCAACTGGAAAGAAGGAGCAGCCCTTGAAACACTGTTCAACCTGTCTAAAAAAGAATTGAGTCCGGCCCTAATGAATGCTGTTATCGGCTCCTTTACCCGCCAGCTTTCCAACAGTAAAGTAGCTGATGAAAGCAAGTACAGCATGATCCGCGAGCTGATGCCAAAAGCGACATCGGTTCCCATGCAGGCCGGATTGCTGCGCGCGCTGGGTAATATCCCAACCTATCCTTCGCTGTATTATACAGCGGAATTCCTGGATAATGCCTCCCTGAAAAATGCAGCCGCATCATCCGTTATGAATATCGCGCTGGCCAATAACCAACTGAAAGGCGAGCGTGTTCATGCATTGCTGGAGAAATCAATGGGAACCATCTCCGGTGATGAAAGTGAATACCTGAAAGCAGCGGTTCGCAAGCATATGGCCACCCTTCCAAAAGAAGATGATATCGTGAAGCCATTTGTTCTGCCAGAGACGGAAAAGCAGGAGGGTTTCAAGGTATTGTTTGATGGCAGCAACCTCGATGAATGGATCGGCAATAAAACCGCCTATGTTGTTGAGGATGGCAAGCTGGCTGTTTACCCTAAAAAAGGAGGCGATGGCAACCTGTTCACCAAAGACCAGTACAGTGATTTCATCTACCGCTTTGAATTCAAGCTAACCCCAGGTGCCAACAATGGCGTGGGTATACGCGCTCCGCTGGAAGGCGATGCTGCCTATGAAGGAATGGAAGTGCAGATCCTGGATAACGATGCCGAGATCTACCGCAACCTGCAACCTTACCAATACCATGGTTCGGTATATGGTGTGATGACAGCAAAAAAGGGCCATCTGAAGCCGATGGGCGAATGGAATGAAGAAGAGATATCACTGATAGGTAACAAGATCAAAGTGACCCTGAACGGAACCGTTATACTGGAAGGTGATCTTGCAGAGGCATCTGCCAATGGAACATTGGATCATCGTGATCACCCCGGACTCAAACGCAAAGCCGGCCATATTGGTTTCCTGGGTCATGGTGATACACTCTATTTCCGGAATATCCGGATAAAAGATCTCTCTGTTAAGGAGGAAGAATCATCAAAGAAAAAGAAGAAGAAAAAGAAAAAATAGAGCTGTTTAAAATATACCAGCAAAGAAAAGAGCCGATGCCGGCTCTTTTCTTTTTTATAAACGGCGCTTATACTATGGCGTGGGGATTATACAGGTGAACATCCACTTCACGGGGTTCTGCCAGTCGGACCCTTTGAAAGATTTTACCGGTAGTTTAACCAGGATATCATTCCAGCCTTTTTTAAGATCAACCATGATGGGGGGACGATAGTAATAATCTTCATCAACCAGCGGTGATTCAAGTGAACCCTTGCGTCCGGCCCTGCTCCAAACAGGAGGTGGAATCAGCTTACCATTAATGGAAACAGAAGATCCCCTGTAATCCCACTGTCCGGCAGGTGGTGAATTAGTTGCCATCGACCTGCTAAGGTTATTAAAGCCAATAAGGAAAGGAACGGCTCTTTCCTCTTCACTATATACACGAGTTGTGGCGATAACGGTAGAATTTTCCTGGGGTGCCGGAATATGACCATCAATTAATGGAGACCACCAATGACGAAGAACGATGGTGCCGCCAAGGGCTTCGCCTACTTTCTTTTGTTTGCCATCCCTTTCAATACTTAGCTCCCATTTCCAGCCCTCCTGTTTCCAGTAGGGGAAGGGTATAGAGCTAAAATTCTGCTGCTTATGATCGAGCAGGCGCCTTTCAAAGTCGAAGAAATCCTTTGCCCTTTTTGAATTCTCATCACCTATGCGGGTAGTCCAGCCTTTCTCCCCGCCACCGCGCCAGGAGCGCTCTGCAAAGGCAAGCATGGAAGGATAAACGCCATTGAAAAGCAGGTGGTCGCTTTCTTTGGCAATACGTCTGTCGTTCCACACACAGAGGATGGCACCCATCATTTGTGTATCCTCTTTAGTACGATCACCCAACTGCCGGTGGAATATGGTGACTACTGATTCCAGTGGATCAATGTGGTTGAGATAGAGATGTCGGGAGTCGAGGTAGCTATAGCCTTTTTCAATAGGCGCATCACCCATCCATAATTGCCGGATGGTGCTGGCGGGAACATTTCCCCCCGGGCTCCAGCCGATGGTCTTTACCCCTTTCTTCTCCAGGAGATTAACCATCTCCGGAAGGAAGCGATCATTGGTGATCTTGACTTCATCACCACCGATATGCATATAGGGGAAATTGAAGCTCTGCACCAATTCTTCGAGGATCAATTTTACATGTGTCATCCCTTTATCCGTCTGCATATTGGTATGCAGTGCCCTTTCGAAAGCAGCACTATGGCCGGGCATATCAATTTCCGGCACCAGTAGAATATGCCTGTCGGCACAGTATTCAACCAACTCCTTCAATTCTGCTTTTGAATAATACATTCCCGGGTCGCGGGTCATATTAGTATCGGCTGTCAGTTGCGGGTAGCGGTCGATCGCTATCCGCCAGGCAATATCTTCGGTGAGGTGAAAATGAAAAATATTCATCTTGTAACTGGCCATCATGTCGATCTGCTCCTTCAGCAGTTGCATCGATTGATAATTTCTTCCCACATCAACCATGAAACCACGCCATGAATAAGCGGGTGAATCCACGATATGGCAATTCGGGATATATACGCCATCACGCGCCAATTGCTTCAGGGTCTGCATTCCGTAGAAGATACCCCTTGGTGAAGGCGACTCCAGCACAATGCGGTTATCCCTCACTGTTAATGTATATGCTTCGCTGCTGTCATTTCTTTGGGGCGATAATCGAACAAGAAGGGAAGGGCTAACGGAGCTTGTACCATTACCGACTGCGATAGCCGGCATCTTTGAATTAAATAATGGTTGCAATGGAGCTAACTCTTTCACCAACTCATTCTGGCTAACAACGATATTATCCAGTTGGTAAAAAGGGAATCGTCCCTGTTGCCAGTTGACTGAGCGTGGCATTGGAACAAGAGCTGGTTGCTCCTGAAGGCCATAAACATGCGGCCAGAGGATATGCTTCCAGAGGATATATGCGTCGCCGGTAAGATGAAGTCCATCGTTAGTGAAACGACTACCTAGTTTTCCATTTTTATCGGCAAAATGAGGGAGCAGATCAACATAACTATAACCATATTTTTCGGCGCCCGCTGCTAATGCTTTGTTGATGAACAGGATGGTGGCCCCCTTGTTGGTATGTTGCTTAAAGCCGGGGAAACTATCATTTACGGGCAACAGTCCCTGTATATAAAGATTGGTAGCGGGAGACAGGATCCTAATACTATCAGCAGTACGGAAAATATTGCTGATGACAGAGTCGGCAGAGATATTCCGGGCCAGGTCATTCACTCCGATAGATAAAAATATCTTGTGAGGCTTGCTGGCAATAACCGACCTCACACGATTCAATACCCCGGCGCTGATATCGCCACTGATACCCATATTGATTATGTTGACATCGGGGAAAAGCTGGTGCCACTCGGCGCCATCGGTAATACTGTTACCAACAAATACAATACCCCCGGACTTACCGGTAAGCGTATTAAAATGAGATTCGCGTTGCTGGTAGTAGGTTCCGAAGCGAGCCGCAGGAGGATTTGTCTGTGCGTATAATACAGCGCCCGAGAGTAAGATCAGGAGGAGAAAATATAATCTGGCCATACCCCGAATATAAAATATGTATGACATTATAAACAGTGAGAACGTTTGCGTAAATTATGGTAAACACGGGTTCCAATAGAAAACCATGAAAGCAGAAGCCACCAAAGTTACCCTGACTGATATCCTCTCACTGAGAGCATTATTCCTGCAGGAAAACCATTTCCAGGTTCGGTATAATGCCTGCCATGAGAGAGGCTGGTCAGACAGCTACCTTTTCAGCCTGGATGGATTGCCGGTTGGGTATGCATCGGTAAAGGGACTCAATAATATTTGCGATCGGGATACTGTTTTCGAATGTTATATTCTTCCTCCATATCGGAAACAACTTCCCGACCTGTTCTCTGAACTGCTTATAATATCAGGGGCCAATCATATGGAGTGCCAGACGAATGAATCATCAATGCATGCTATGATGAATATGTTTGGAAAAGACATCAATGCAAAAGCGATACTGTTTGAAGACGATCATGATGCGCAATTGCAAATGAATAAACTGGTGTTCCGTAAAAGATTAGCGGAGGACGAAATATTTGTAGATGGTCCGGAACCCGAAGGAGATTATGTACTTGTTTCCGGTAACAAGGTTGTTGCAACAGGTGGTTATTATACGCATTATAATTTCCCATACGCCGACATATATATGGAAGTTATGGAGCCAGAACGCAGAAAAGGATATGGGAGTTTTATAGTGCAGGAGATCAAGAGAGCATGTTACAAAGCAGGGCGGGTGCCGGCGGCGAGATGCAATATTGAAAACATCGCCTCAAAAGGCACCCTTGAAAAAGCAGGCATGCGTATTGCGGGATATATGCTATGCGGCGATACAAAATAGAATAGACAATTAAAGCCTAAAAATAAATTTGCGCAACTGAATGGTTGCGTGTATATTTGCAACCAGACAGTTGCGTATAGTACTAGCAACTACAACTCTAAAACCGAAGACAGATGAAGCGTGATGTTTTCCAGGCCATAGCCGACCCTACCCGGCGCGCCATCCTTACCCTGCTTGCCGTACAGGCGATGACACCCAATGCCATTGCTGAGAACTTTGACAGCAGCAGGCAGGCCGTGTCAAAACATATCAGGGTACTGGCTGAATGCGGACTATTAAAAGAGGAACAGCAGGGAAGGGAGATATACTATCATTTTAATGCCAAAAAAATGAAAGAGATCGACAAATGGATGGAACAGTTCCGGCATACCTGGGAGAAACGTTTTGATAAACTCGACATTGTTTTAAACCAAATAAAATCCACGAAAAATGATCAGCGTAGATAAACTACAGGTGGTTAAAGACCTGCCAAACAAGACCATCCGGATCACCCGGTATTTTGATGCCAGTAAAGAACAGGTTTGGAGAGCCTGGACCGAACCCGCCCTGCTCGACCAGTGGTGGGCACCTGAACCATGGAGGTCGGAAACTAAGAGTATGGACTTCCGCGTTGGTGGCCGCTGGCTCTATGCCATGGTAGGCCCGGATCAAACCAGGCAATGGTGCATGGTGAATTATACGCGGATAGAACCATTTAAAGTTTTTGAAGGGGATGATGCCTTCTGTGATGAGCAGGGGAATTACGCAACCGACATGCCAAAAATGTACTGGACTACCAGTTTAGACAAAGCTGATAACGGCACCCTCGTAACGGTAGATGTTCGCTTTGATTCAGATGCTGATCTTCAGAAGATCGTTGAAATGGGCTTCGAACAAGGTTTCACAACCGGTCTCGACCAGCTCGAGAAGCTGCTTAAGAAAACAGCCTGATCCTATATTTCAAACTATCACCTGCGCAGAGGGTAGACCACCCTCCAATGCGCAGGTGATTTTATATAAGCGTGCTTACCTATTCACTTTTTGAGTAGAATCATAATTGACCCTAATGCAGGTCAAGATCTCCAACCCCTGGAAAGTTTACCTTAAGCGGCACTTAATATCGCCGCCTGCAGATGTATTTCCTGGTAATGATCATTCAAGTACTGCTTACTGTTGTTTGCCTCCTGACTGCAGCAGCAAGCATTTTATTTTTTATTACTCTGCGCTGGCCCGCACCTGTATGGTGGATACTAAAACTCTATGCTTCTTCGCTTTCCTTAATCATCATTCTAACAGGTATCCTTTCCCTGATAGCAGGATGGGCGCTCCATTCTACTTTCCTATTGACTATTGCCTCCTATACTGTTTTGAGCTATTCCATACATTTCCTTCTGATCACCAGTGCACCCCAATATTCAACCGGCTTTGAAAAAGCCTTCGGCACCCATTTTGATACCCGCATCAAACCGGAACAGCGGAATTTCTTCCTTTCATCTCGCAAAATATTCAAGCTGCCTCACGGTGCCGAACCACGATTGACGAAAGACCTACCCTTCACCACCATTACGGAAAGTGGCAGGAAGATTTACTGTGATCTTTGGCAGCCTCCTGATGCAATCAAACCATCGGCCCTCGCATTTATTTTTCTACATGGGAGCGCATTTTATTTTCTGGACAAAGACCTGGGAACACGCCCACTCTTCAGGCACCTTGCTTCGCAGGGTCACCTAATAATGGATGTTGCCTACCGGCTGGCCCCTGAAACAGATATTATGGGTATGGTACACGACGTTAAGCGTGCCATCCACTGGATCAAATCGAATTCCGCCGAATATCAGATCAATCCCGACCGCATCGTTGTTGGAGGAGGCTCGGCAGGAGGAACACTCGCGCTAATGGCTGCCTACACTGCAAAGGATGATCGCTTCACTCCGCCGGAACTAACCGGAAAAGATCTTAGCTGCGAGGGAGTAATTTCTTTGTATGGACCAACTGACCTGGCAGCGCATTACTATCATACCAGGCAGCACCTTACCACACGTGAAGTGCCTGGCCAACCAAAGAAAAAAGTCCCCACCCAAATGCCTATATGGATCAAAAAGAAAATGGGCAGCGATTACCATCGGTTGGGGCTCGACAAGGGCTTTGAGAAAGCCGGTGCCCTGGCTCCCCTGCTTGGCGGCCACCCCGATGAGTGTGCCGATACCTATGCCTTCTATTCTCCTCTTACACATGTGCATGCTAAATGTCCGCCAACTTTACTTATTCATGGCGGGCATGATCTAATGGCGCCCGTTAGGACAACACGATTACTTAAGGAAAGATTATCCGGCAAAAATATACCGGTAGTTATGCATATACTCCCCCAAACCGATCATGCATTTGATATGGCTCTGCCTAAGTTTTCACCTGCAACGCATTCAGCTATCTATGATATGGAGAGATTTCTTGCTATGATGGTTTGAAAATTAGTTTCGTAAATTTCTATCCACTTTACAATACAACAACCCATGATTAAACGATTACTTGCATTCCTCCTATCGGTGTCAGTGATGTTCACCGCTAATGCACAAACGAAAACTGCGTCCGCGAATCAGAAGGCACTGACATCCACGCAAGCTATTGATAGTGTATTGCCTGTACGCGGACTGGCCATTGCAGCACCCTCAGCGAAAAGACTGGATGAGTTCGTTCGCTTTATTGAGCAGGAACTGGCTCCGGGCCGAATCAACCTCCTGATACTTCGCGTGGATTTTAATTATGCATATGAAAGCCATCCCGAGTTACGCGATTCATTCCCCCTCTCAAAAACCGATGTGAAAAAAATAGTGGCGGTTGGAAAAAAGCATGGAATAAAGATCGCGCCGCAGATCAATTTGCTGGGTCACCAATCGTGGGCAACAAAGACCAATGCCCTCTTACGCGTATATCCTGAATTTGACGAAACGCCGCATGTGGATACAAAAAATTATACGGGATGGCCTAACGCAGATGGACTCTATTGTAAAAGTTATTGTCCCCTTCACCCGGGTGTACACAAAGTTGTTTTTGCATTGGTGGATGAGATAATGGATGCCTTTGATGCGGAATGGTTTCATGCCGGCATGGATGAGGTGTTCTATATTGGCGATGATAAATGTCCGCGATGCAGTGGCAGGGATAAGGCCGAATTATTCGCAAATGAAGTAACAAAGATCCGCGAGCATCTGGCATCAAAAAACCGCCGCCTGATGATTTGGGGGGATCGGTTGATAGATGGAAAAACAACCGGTATCGGTATGTGGGAAGCAAGTATGAACAATACGCACCGGGCGATTGATATGATCCCGAAAGATGTATTTATATGCGACTGGCATTATGAAAGGCCCGATGCAACTGCTGTGTATTTCGCCATGAAAGGATTTTCTGTAGCAACCTGTCCATGGCGCAAGCCGGAACTGGCGCTCCAGCAGGTGGCGGATATGCAACGTTACCGTGAACAGGCAACAAAAGCAATGAAACCAAGGTTTGAGGGCATTATCGCGACGGTATGGTCGGGTGCAGATCGTTTCCTCGATAGTTATTACAATCCAGCTCTTGAGAAAGAGACGATTTCAGATGCACTCACGCTGAAGCGGCTGATGCAGGAGTTTAAGAAATTATAATGGGGTTGCTTGTTATTTAAGGCTGCCGGTTCCGAACACGATTTTCGGACTGCAGGATTTTCTTACAATTCGCGAGTATATAATTGGCTTTAGAATTTCCAGCTGATGCAAGTCATAATCCTTTTGCGTTAATAGGATTAGTTTTAGACCGGAGGGATTTCTATATGAAAGCACCCAACGAAACGCTGCGCAAAATACTTGTGTCCTGCGGACTGTTAGCCTCATTATTATACCTGGGGATGAATATATTTATTCCGATGGCCTACCCCGGGTATAACTATTCTGAACAAGCCGTCAGCGAATTATCGGCAGTAGGAGCAACCACCCGAAACAGTTGGATCTTCTGGGCTAATATATATGCTGTACTCAGCATTGCTTTTGGCATCGGAATCTGGTTGTCTGCAAAAGGGAAACGATCCTTGCAAATTGTAGCTGCGCTTATGGTGGTAAGTGCAGCTATAGGGCTCTTCTGGCCCCCCATGCACCAGCGGGAAGACCTGGTGGCTGGTAAGGGATCCACCACCGATACCTTGCATATTGTGTTTTCGGCAATTACTGTTCTTGCATTTTTGCTAATGATGGCTTTCAGTGCTGGAGCATGTGGTAAAAAATTCAGGATCTATGCCATCGGCAGCCTGGTGCTGATGATTATATTCCTTGGATTAACCGCATTACAATCCCCACAGATGGAAGCAAACCTGCCAACACCGCTGCTTGGAGTATGGGAAAGAATTGGCATAGGATTGTATATGCTCTGGATGGCTGTGTTTGCCCTTCAACTGCTTAGACAGCATGATCGCAAAAAGGGTGCCGCATGAATTTGATTATACCGAAGGTTTTTATACATTGGTAGTATAAACCAATTCATATGAGGCACCTTACCCTGATAGGCCTGTTAATTATTTTCTGTTTTACCGGTTATTCGCAACAATATAAAAAGACGATCGAAAAGCAGTTCCTGACCTACACCAACCATATCATAGAAAAAGATTTCAAAGGAGCTTGTAATTATATCATTGAGGATTTCTTTAAAATTATTCCAAGGGAACAGCTTGTTCTGCTGATGGAGAAAACCTTCAACAACCCCGATATTGAATTTGCTATTGATTCTCCCAAAATCATAAAGATTGAAGACAGCAGGAAATTCAACGCAAACGACTATGCGCGATTACAATATTCAAACCTGCTGCGCATGAAATTCGTAATACCAGCAGAGGATGGCGAAACAGTTTCTGAGGAAGAGAAAGAGATGACCACCAGCCTCACCAAAGCAAACCTGGAAAAAACATTCGGCGATCAGAACGTAAGGTATGATGCTGCAACAGGTTATTTTACCATATTCAGCATTAAGGATGTAGTTGCAACTTCTGCAGACGGTGAAAAATGGAAGTTTGTGGTAGTGGAAGAAAAGCAGAAGCCCATACTAAGCAAATTCCTGCCAAAAGAGATGCTCCAGTAAATTAAAACTCCCTTCAATACCATAACACCATGAATTTCTCTGTCGATAAATCCATGGAGATCCTCGAAAGAACTCCGGCCACATTGAATGCCCTGTTAAGGGGTATATCGGATGATTGGATATCAAATAACGAGGGACCAGAAACATGGTCTCCCTATGATATCATCGGGCATCTCATTCATGGGGAGAAGACTGACTGGATTCCACGTATGGAGATAATCCTATCCGGCAGCGGAGAGAGACAGTTTGAGAAATTCGATCGCTTTGCACAGTTTGAAGCAAGCAAGGGAAAAACATCTGACGAACTACTTGATGAATTCATAGCATTAAGAGAAAAAAACCTACTACTGCTTCGCTCTAAAAACCTGCGGCAAGCAGACCTCGCCAAAACCGGTATTCATCCGGCCTTTGGCGAGGTGACCCTGGCGCAATTGCTTGCAACCTGGGCGGTTCATGACCTGAACCATATTGCACAGATCAGCAGGGTAATGGCAGTGCAGTATAAAACAGCAGTAGGTCCATGGGTCGAATATCTCGGGATCCTGGGCAACACTAAAACAACTTAGTGAATATTCTTTAAAGGCGTAAACACAAGCTTTTTCAAAACAGACTTCTCAGGCGAATTAATTTGCATTTCCGTATAACGATCATTGGGGAAGAACACAGCCGTCATCACCGTTAGTCCATCATCGGCCAGCAACTCCACTGAAGCATCATCAATAACCAGACTCATATTCATTCCAGCCTCCTTACTAATACGAGGCGCTATATGCCTTGCAGCAAATCCCTTCTCAAAGGACACCTTTCCCGAAAGTGTACGATCAATAAAATATTGATTGGCTTCCTTGTCATAGCCTATCAAAAGTTTCTCGCCTTTGCTATTAGAAAGCGTGATGGTAAATGATGCAGCCGAAGAAGCTTCCAAATCGAGTTTTGCCGGGCCGGACAATTTGCCAAACTTATCATCAAGATCATAATCAGTGGCATCAATATCCTCCAGGGTTGTTTTCTTCTCATTCAATACATCCAACTCTTTTACCAGGCTTGAAGCAACATAATACTGCTCACCAACCTTCTCCATTCTAAGCTCACGGGGAAGGGTAGCTGCTCCACGCCATTTTTCAGTTGGAACAACATTCGCATACTGCCAGTTATTCATCCAGCCGATAAATACTTTCCGATCGCCGGTATTGGCCCAGGTTATTCCAGCATAGTTATCCGGACCATAATCGATCCACTTAATATCCGTATTGTGCGGAGTGAAAGTAGTTCCATCAAAATCACCCGTGAAATACTGCGTGGCAGAACCACCATTCGGTCCACCGGGATTAATACTCACGATCAACACCCAAACCTGCTTACCATCATGCTCCATCGAAAAAAGATCGGGGCATTCCCACACGCCACCATGCGCACCAATTTCCTTTCCAAACTCCGACTCCTTTGTCCAGTTCTTCAGATCTGGAGAAGAGTAAAATGTTATGCGATCCATGGTTGCCAATGTCATGATCCACTTTTTCCCCGCCTCATACCACATCACCTTGGGATCACGGAAATCGCGGATGCCGGGGTTCTTGAGAACAGGATTAGCAGCATACTTTTCCCATGTCTTACCCTCATCCAGACTATACGCTAAACTCTGGTATTGGAATACGCTGCTACCCGTCTTTTCCATTGGTGAATTGTGGTGCGTGAAAATAGCCACCAGTGGAGTTTTGCCATCCTTTCCAAAACCGGAAGTATTATTTACATCGGCCACGGCAGATCCTGAAAAGATCCAGCCCAGACTATCAGGATAGAGTGCCACTGGCTGGTGTTCCCAATGCACAAGGTCTTTGCTGGTGGCATGCGCCCAATGCATGGGCCCCCATACCGTACTATCTGGATAATACTGGTAAAACAAATGATACTGGTTATTGAAATACACCATCCCATTAGGATCATTCATCCATTTCTCGGCTGGAGTAAAATGTACCTGTGGACGGTGTGGCTCACCTGCCGATTGCGGCGTCCCGGAGGAGCCGCAACCAAGCAGTGAACCGACCACAACTGCTGCCATTAAACCATAAAATATTTTCATGTGGATCTGCTTTTGTTTATTGTGAGTAGAATCGGAACATCAATTCATCAATAGCCCGGATTCTGAATATACAACCCTTTGGTAAAAGTAATTTCTGACTGCGGAATAGGAAGGTATTCATCGCGACCGGCAGTAAACTTCGCTGTTGAAAGGTATGGCCTCCTCACCTTCTCCACATTTAAGTACTGGTTAAGTGTTGGCTCCGCAATACCCCAACGTACCAGGTCAAAGAAACGATGTCCCTCCGTCGCAAACTCAAGTCTTCTCTCCCACTGCAGTGCAAGTCGGGCATAGTCCTGTGTCCATCCTGCTGTAGGGTATGGCTTAACGTTATAGTTAGACGCGAAACTTCCATCCAGCTTTTTCAACCTTGATGTACTTGCCGCTGCCCTTTCCCTTATCTGGTTGATGAGGGGAAGCGCTTTATCATGCTGGCCCAGTTCAATATAAGCCTCCGCCTGCATCAGCAACACTTCATCAAATCTAAGGATGTCCTGGTTCTTCGCCACACCCATGAATGGCCCGTTCTTGAAATAAGATGGACTGGTGGCCAGTTGCTGGCTGCGCATGGTGTGGAAGTTTCCATAAACACCCGCATCACGTACCCAGCTATTGCTGAAGAGCTTTGTATTATCATACTTGTACACATGTCCGTCGATACCCACTGTATGATCAAGCCTTACATCCACGGTAACCTTTGAAAGATCAGCGATGCCATTGTTGAAACCTGTCATATTCGGCAGGCCCTTATCATCAGTAGTATGTGCATTCACGAGGTTCTGCGTACCGGCATTGAATCCGCAACAGCCATACTGCGGCGCACCATGCGGATAATTAAGTCCGTCTTCATAATTAAGTCGGCCGGAAGTAGTACCATCATTGATAGAAAACTGGATGGCAAAAATTGACTCGGGACTATTCTCTGTTTCAGGTAAGAAGTTATCGGCGATATCAGCATTCAATGAATACTTACCTGATGCAATTACCGATTGGGTAAGATCAACCACCTCCTGCAGCAATTGCTGGTTGATGCTAACCACCTGGTGCTGCTCATCCTGCTCGTAAGCCTGGAACAAACGAAGCTTCGCAAGGTATGCCTGTGCTGCAAATTTGTTAGGCCTGCCAAGTTGCTGCTGTGTTTCGGGGAGGTTCTCAATAGCATATTCAAAATCGGCAGCTATCTTATTCCAGGATTCTTCCCAACCAAGATCATTTGATACTGCCAGGATCTCTTCGGCAGTGGCGTTCTCATCAAAGATGGGAATGTTCTTATAAAGACTCTTCAAAGTAAAATAACTGTGTGCACGAAGGAACCTCAATTCTGCAAGCCTTGATTGCTTCTGTGGGAAATCGGCATCAGCAAGTCCATTCACCGCACGCAGCGCAACATTGGCCCGTGAAATTGATTTGTAGAGGTTCTTCCAGCTCCGTGAAATAAAGGCATCAAAGGTTGGTACTACTGTATTGTAATGTTCAATCGCATCTATCTCAAATACATCACCTGTACCGCCGCCTCCTTTATAGGAATCATCGGAGCGTACACTACCGTACACCCACATACTATAGATGGGTCCAATCATATCTCCGTTACCAATGGCAGCATAGGCTGCTGTAACCAATCCCTCCACTGCTGTTGGGGAGGTAAGATCCTGGGATGACAAAACCCCTGTTGGCGTATATTCCAACTGCTTTTTACAACTGCCGAAACAGATCAGTGCTAAAGCGAAAAATGCGGTTATATATTGACGTTTCATTGTTCGTTTTTTTTAGTGGGTCAGAAAGAAGCGTTTACTCCAAATGTGAATGTGCGTGGGATGGGAATAGGGCCAAGATCAATCCGCTCGGGGTCGGGACTCAAATGATCTTTGCTCTTGATGAGGAAAAGATTCTCTCCCATCAGGAAAAAGCGCAGTCTTGAGAAGATCGATTTTTGCTGAAGCGTATATCCCAACTGAACATTCCTCATTTTGAAATAGGAAGTACTCACGATAAAATAATCAGAGGTGCGGCCCTCGCTGTTATTGTCCTTCAATGTTAAAGCAGGTACGTCGGTGTTGGTGTTGGTGGGAGTCCAGCCATTGAATACACCCGGACCAACATTTTCCCTTCCTCTCATCAGGTTATTGAATACGGTGTACACATCAAAACCTTCCCTGCCGGCTACGCCTGATCCGAAAACAGACAGATCAAAATTCTTGTAGTTCATATCGATCCGCATACCATATTCAAGATCCGGCAACTGTGTACCGATCCAGGTACGGTCGAGGTCATTGATCACATTATCGCCATTGATATCTACGTAACGGATCCTTCCCGGACCAGCACCCACCTGCGTAGGCGCTTTATCAACTTCGCCCTGGCTCTGGAAAAGTCCGGCAGTTTTGTAACCGAAAATATCAAACTGCGAATGACCGATGATCGTGTTCACGAGGTTTCCAGGGTAAGCCGGACGAACAACTTCTGGCAGATCAGTAATCTTATCACGGAAATGCGCAAAATTGAGTTGAACATTATAAGTGAAGTCACCCTTTCTCTCACCTCTGTAGCCGATCACGAATTCCCATCCCTTATTAGATTTAGAAGCACCATTCACGGTCTTCTGCTGACCTTCTCCCAGTGCTGATGCAATAGGTGGTGTGATCAGGATGCCGGTTGTATTACGCGAGAAATAATCAAATGATCCGAAGATCTTATTCTCCAGCAATGCGAAGTCAACACCTGCGTTAACCTCTTCTGTTGTTTCCCAGCGAAGCTGCGAATTGGCAGCCTGCGTTTGAACGAAACCGGAAGGCAATACACCGGTGTTACCCCCACTAAGCGCATAGGCGGTACCGATATTCATATACTGCTCCCAGAATCCACCAACCAATTGCGAAAGCACGGTACCATAGCGGGTATCGAACAAACCAAATCGGCTCAGGTCACCGATCTCCTGGTTACCCACGCGGCCGGCGGCAACGCGGAGTTTGAGCTCAGAGAACAACTTACTATCGGCCATGAATGCTTCGCGGTCAATTCTCCATCCCAGTGAAGCGGCGGGAAAAATACCATAACGATTGTCGGCACCAAAGCGGGATGAACCGTCACGGCGAATAGTAAACGAAGCGAGGTACCTGTCATCAAAACTATAATCCACCCTTCCGAAGAGTGAGAACAACCTGTTACCGGTTGATCCACCTGCAACAGTGGTATTACCCGTACCCGCACTCATCGTGAAATAGTCCTCTGTTTGTATGGCAAAGTTTTCCTTACGCGTAAACTGGAAATCGAGATTTGTTTTGATGAATTCTGTTCCCGCCAGAAACTTAAAGCTGTGATCAGTACCAAGGTTCCAGTTATAACGGGCGGTATTAGAGAATGTATAACTAAGGAATTTATTCTGGTCGTGCGATAAACTATTGGTGGTTCTGTTAAAAGCACCTTCTGTGAAAGTGGGCAGGATGATCTTGCTCAGGTAGGTAGCATAATCAGCGCCCAGTGTTGATTTGAAAAACAGATTTTTAATGGGCTGGATCTCCACGAAGGCACTACCAAAAGCAGATACGCGGTTGGCATTATCCCAGCGCGACAGATACTGCATATGCAGCGGGTTGTTACGGTCGGAGTAACCACCACCCGATGCGCCGGCAAATGTGACGCCATCTTTCTGGTAAACAGGAATGGTAGGCACCTGGAACACGGCGAGTGAAGTTGTTGATGCACCTCCAATATCCCTGCTGGTGAGGGTTTCATTGGAGTTGGCAACACGCATATTCATACCGAAACTTACCCTGTTATCAAAGGCACGGGTAATAGCATTGATGCTACCTGCAATACGCTCGTAATCGGTGTAGCGTAACATACCGGTATTCTTGAAATGCTGGAGGTTCACTTCCAGAGATGAATTGCGATTTCCTGCAGAAACAGTTAAACTATTACTGGTAACGATACCTGTTTTATACATAACATCCTGCCAATCGGTATTGCCGGCCGGCGTATTAGGATCACCACCAACAAAGGGCTGCACGGTTACGCTGTTGAGAACCGGATTATCATAATCGTTGTTCCAGTTGAAAGCATAGATCTCACCATAGGCAGCGGCGGGATCCTGGCGATCATTCACCGATGCCTGCCATAAAGCACGGCCTCTGTCTACTGCGTTCAGCATCTTGAAACGGGCATGCTTTTCAGATTGTGCCGATACACTGCTGTTGAACTGGAAGTTCACTTTACCATCTGTATTGCCACCGTTTTTAGTGGTAACAACAATAACACCGTTGGATGCCCTTGCTCCATAAATAGAAGCGGCAGACGCATCTTTCAATACCTGCATGGAAGCGATGACGGCGGGGTCGAGATTCTGAAATACTTCAGGCCTTGTGGTAGGGATACCATCGATCACATAAAGCGGATCAGTATTACCGAGGGTATTGGAACCACGGATAAGTATACGCGAACTACGGCCATTCACAGATCCGTCCTTTTCGATGTAGAGTCCGGCCACCCTGCCCTGCAGCGCCTGCATGGCATTACCGGAGCTGTTATTCTTAACGGGTGTCATATCCACCACCGCAACGGCGCCGGTAAGATCACGTTTTCTCTGGGTGGTATAACCTGTTACAACCACCACTTCTTCTACTTTGGCGGAACCCTCCATCTCTATAGAGAGGTCGTCCATATTATCGGTGACCGGAATAGTAACGGCGGCCATGCCCGAATAAGAAATGGAGATCGATTCACCAACATTTGCATCAATGGAGAATTTTCCATTGGCATCGGTGGTGGTGGCGCGATTCTTCACCTGGACAGAAGCACCCTGCAGCGGGGCTTTGTCGATTTTGCTGGTAACCGTTCCGGTTATTTTTTTCTGCTGAGCATACGTGGATGCCAGGAGCAGCAACATGGGGATTAGCAATAGCAATTTTCTCATAACATCGTTTTTAAATAATTAGCGGGTGTTGTTTGGGTTCTTATATAGTGATCAGTTGCTTAAAGCCTGTTGGTAAATAAGCTGGTGGATCTCTTCGGGTTGGTAATCGGGACAAGGGCCGCTGTAGCTGGCTACCAATGCACCCAGTGCGCTGGCTGTCATCAGCATCTCATCTGGTTTTGCTCCATTGGCATACTGAGAAAGGAGTCCGGCAAAAAATGCATCTCCACTTCCCACCGTATCAGCAACCTCCACTTTAAAGCCCGGGTGCTGGTAGAGTTGCCCTTCATAATTGAACATGGCACCTTCACTACCACGGGTAACCACAACCGAAGGAATATGGAAGCGATCCTGTATCAGTTTAACTCGATCTGCTGCTGATGGAAACTTGCTGAACCAACCGGTGATAAGCTCCAGCTCGGCAAGATTGAGCTTGAGGAAATCGGCCTGCTGTAAGAGTTTTTCTATGACGCGGCGGTTATAATGCGGCGGACGAAGATTTATATCCAGCACTTTGAATGGCGCTATTTCCAGCAGGCGGTAAAGGGTATTGCGGGATGTGGTGTTGCGTGTGGCGAGGCTGCCATATACAAAGAAACGTGCGTCCGGCACCAGGTTCTCAAAGCGATCATCCCAATGGATATTATCCCAGGCCACCGGTTTCACGATATCATAGCTCACTTCATGGTGTTCACCGATGGTGGCGATGACAGTGCCGGTAGAAAGGCTCGCATCAAGCTGGAAAAATTCGGTACTGATCTTATGCTGCTGCATGATCTGCAGCAATCGCTTGCCCCAGTCATCCAGTCCAATTCGGGTGATCATGGCCGGTACCATCCCTAATTTATTCAGGTGATAGGCAACATTCATGGGCGCACCGCCGGGCTTGGCACCCGAGGGAAGTATATCCCAGAGGATCTCCCCAAAGCAAACCAGTTTGTTGTTGACAGGTGTATTCATCGCAATCGTTTTTAGATTAGAGAAAAGCGTTTAATGCATTACGATAGAGTGTTCCAGTTGCTCCAGGCTCTTGCCTTTGGTTTCGGGCATCAGTTTCCAGACGAAGAGCAGTTGCACCACCATCATGATACAGAAGAATAAAAAGGTGTTTCCGCCACCCAGGCTTTCAGCCAGCATGGGAAAAGAAAATGCCACTATAGCTGCCATAACCCAATGCGTGAGGCTGCCGAGTGTTTGTCCCTTTGCCCTCACCTGGTTAGGGAAAATTTCAGAGATGAACACCCAGATCACAGCGCCCTGGGAGAAGGCGAAGAAGGCGATATATACCAGCAGAAGAACGGTGATCATGAGTCCGCCGAAATCATTGAGGTAAAAAGCGCGGGATACCAGTCCGAGGGTCAGTATCAATCCAAAGGATCCGATCAGCATAAGCGTTCTCCTCCCGAAGCGGTCGATGAAGTTCAGCGCAATCAGGGTGAAGAGCAGGTTAACGGCGCCGATACCTACGCTGGATAAAAGGGATGATTGTTTACCAAGGCCGGTCATTTCGAAAATGCGTGGGGCATAATAGATGATGGCGTTGATGCCCGATACCTGGTTGAAAACCGCGAAGCTAACGGCGAGGAATACCGGAAAGCGGTTCTTACGGGTAAAGAGGGTGGTATTATCCTCTTCGCCAGCCACCTGAACAGCATCCTGGCGGATCATGTTTACGTCTTCCTTATAGCCTTCCGGATTAATAATTTTCAGCACCTCTTCCGCTTCGGCGATTCGGTTCTTCTTGAGGATCAGCCAGCGCGGACTCTCAGGAACCAGTCGAAGCATCAGGAGAAAAATAAGGGAGGGGACCACCTGAACCCCCAGCATCCAGCGCCAGGAATTTTCGCCTTCCATGCCGATGAGGTAGTTGGTAAGATAGGAGACGAGGATGCCGAGAACGATATTGAACTGGAACATGGCCACCAGTTTACCCCTGCTTTTGGGAGGTGAGATCTCGGAAATATAAATAGGAGCCGTTACGGAAGAGGCGCCCACCCCGATACCCCCCAGGAGGCGGAAGAGGAGGAAGATATACCAGTTGGTAGCAAGGGCAGTTCCGATAGAGGAAAGCAGGTAAAGGACGGCGATCAGGATCAGGGTCTTTTTACGGCCCAGTTTCTCAGAGGGGAACCTTCCCAGCAGGGCACCTAAAATAGTACCGATAAGCGCAATGGAAACGGTAAGTCCGTGTTCAAAGGCGCTGAGGCTCCAATAGGTCTGGATCGACTGTTCCGCGCCGGAGATCACCGCGGTATCGAATCCGAAGAGGAAACCTCCCAGCGCCACGACGACGCTCCATAACAAAACTTTTCTGTTCATGTGACAAGCAATTTGAAGCAAACTACCGTTTCACTATGGCGGAAGAGGGAGGATAGCATTTCAAAAGCTTCTGAAATTCTTCCAAATGGAATATTTTTTTTAAATCATTGATAATGAGATGGATGTTGCTCAAAATAGTTTTAGAATAAGGGGCACGCTTTCAGAATTGTAACCGGAATTTTAAGATTTGTTTCATTTTAGGCACCCCATCCTGCAATGAAATGGATAGAATATGAAATGATACAATAATTTAAAGGTGCAATTGATGCCATATGAGTATTGCTATGCCATGGTTTAAAGGGTCAAAGGGCTTCCTCTGTACTATCTTAATATGTAGTCTCTTCCTTGCCTGCTCAGAAAAAGGTAAGGAGAAGGCATACCGGATCGGGTTTTCCCAATGCGGGGATGCCGACGAGTGGCGGAAATATATGCTTCAGGAGATGAAGCGTGAGCTTGCCTTCCACCAGGATATGGAGCTGATCTATAAGCAGGCCGATGATAACAGTGAGCTGCAGGTGAAACAGGTGAAGGAGTTGTTGGCCGATGGGATCGACCTTTTGCTGATATCGCCCAATGAAATAGAACCGCTCACCGCTATTGTGGAAGAGGTTTATGAAAAAGGGATACCGGTGATCGTGATCGACCGGGAGATCGCGCGGCCAAGCTATACCAATTTTATAGGGGCTGATAACTACGAGGTAGGACGGATAGCCGGACAGCATGCCGCCAGTCTGCTGAAAGGGAGGGGGAATATTATCCAGATCACGGGACTACCCAAGTCATCGCCCGCCATCGGACGGAGAAAGGGATTTGAGGATGCCATCAGGGAATGGCCGGAGATGAAGATCATCCACACCTTTAATGGAGGCTGGATCAGGCCGCCGGCGCAGCGGGGCATCGATAGTCTGAGGGCGAGTCTACCGCAAACACAGCTCGTATATGCGCACAATGATGTTATGGCGATGGGCGCCTATGAGGCAACGCGGCAGGCAGGGCTAACAGATATTAAGTTCATCGGGGTGGATGCGCTGCCTGTGCAGGGGATGGGGATGGATATGGTGGCCGACGGGAGGCTGGAAGCTTCCATGCTCTACTCCACCGGAGGGGTTGAAGCCATCCGCAATGCGGTGCAGCTACTCAAAAAGCAGGGATTACCAAAACGCACTATCCTGCCTACCCTGGTGGTGGATTCCAGTAATGTGCGGATGATGAAGTTGCAGAGTGACAAGATCCTCAGCCAGCAGAATGATATAGAGAAGCAGCAGGAAATGATGGCGGAGCAAAGGCGCACTTACAATACCCAGCGCACCTTTGTATATATACTGATGGTGACCTTGAGTCTGGTGGTATTATTCGCCGGACTACTTTGGTACCTGCGGCAGTTAAATAAAAAGATCAACCGACAACTAGCCCGCAAGAATGAGGAGATCAGCAAGCAGAGTGAGCAACTGGTGGAGATGTCGGCCAGGGCAACTGAGGCCAATGAGGCGCGGATCAATTTCTTCACCAATATTTCGCATGAGTTCCGGACGCCGCTAACGCTGATACTGGGACCGCTGGAGGAGATGCTCGAAAACAGGAAGCTGCCGTCGCCGCTGCGACAGCAGTTGAGCATGATGCGTAAAAATGTGGTGAGGCTGCTGAGGCTGGTGAATCAACTTATTGATCTGCGGCGGATCGAGTTCAATAAGATGCAGGTGCGGGCGGTTGAAACCGACCTGGTATTGTTTGCCAATGAGGTGGTTCAGCTCTTCCAGGAGATCGCGCGGCGCAAGCATATCGATTGCCGTTTGCTGACAGCAGAGCGGAGTCTGCCGGTTTGGATCGATGAGAGTATGATGGATAAAGTGCTTTTCAATCTATTATCGAATGCGTTCAAGTTCACGGAGGAGAACGGGTCTATCACTTTGCAGATAGAGAAAGATGTTGCGGCCAATGAGGCGGTGGTGGAGGTGAGGGATACGGGTTTGGGGATGAGTGCCGAAACGCAGCAGCACCTGTTTGAGATCTTCTACCAGGGCGATCATGATACGCATAAGGGGTCCGGATTGGGGCTGGCGCTCAGTAAGGAGTTGGTGGAGTTACACCATGGTGCCATCAGTGTGCAGAGTGAAAAGGGGAAAGGAGCGGTGTTTACGGTGAGGCTTCCGCTGGGTAATCGGCATTTTCAGCCGGAGGAGATCTCTGCCGATCATCTGGAAAGCGACTGGTTGCTGGATGAGCAGAAATATTTTCAATCGGAGGTGGATGATCGTGGGGTGGGGGCAGCTACAACAGGGGATGAGGGTGGCCAGGCTATTACAGCCCATGATGAGAAGCCCAGCCTGCTGGTGATAGAGGACAATCCGGAGATGCGGCAGTTTTTGCGGCAGCGCCTCGAGGGAGGTTATGAGGTGCTGGAGGCGGCTGATGGTAACAGTGGATTGCAGCAGGCCATGGATAATCTGCCGGATATCATCATCTGTGATGTGATGATGCCGGGCAGGGATGGCATCAATCTCACCAACCAGTTAAAAACTGATGTGCGCACTTCCCATATACCGGTGATACTGCTAACGGCGAGGACGGCTACTTCGCAGCAAATGGAGGGAATGAAAAGTATGGCGGATGCCTATATCACCAAGCCCTTTGATTTTCCGTTGTTACAGCAGACCCTGAGCAGTTTGCTTGCCAACCGGAATAAGTTGAAAGAGCATTTCACTTCGGCGCTTCCTTCGGAGATTCGGACGCCGGGAGCAAATAAAAGCGACCGTCGTTTTGTTTCGACTTTTGCATCTATTGTGGAGGCGAATATTTCTAATGATGCGTTTACGATTGAAGATATCTGTAAGGAGATGGCTATCTCTAAGGTGCAGTTGTACCGAAAGGTTAAAGCCTTGATGGATACCAATATCAATGAATACATTTTGCAAATGCGGATACAGAAGGCGCGATATTACCTGCAGCATGAAGAGATGACCATTGCTGAGGTAGCTTACAAGACCGGGTTTTCCTCGCCGGCTTATTTCTCTACGGTGTTCAAGAATAAGGTTGGAATCTCGCCTACCGTTTACCGCGATAAGGGGATGGGAAAGGAGTAATGCTGCTGGTGGGCCTCGCAAGGGTGGGCTCACAATAAGCGCATGTCTTACATTCAGCGCACACTAACATTCAGCGCATACCGCGCAACCAGTCTCTCATTCAGTTTAGACTTCGTAATCATCTCGGGCAAAATTTACAAATCGAAAGTGGTGAGGCGAGGGGTAGAAAAATGATCCGTTTAATAGATTTTACAAATCGCAGGTGGTGAAGAGCGGAGTAGAAAATGCTGCTGTTAGGAAAATTTTACAAATCGCAGGTGGTGATGCGAGGAATAGAAAATGCTGCTGTTCGTAAAATTTTCCAAATCGAAAGTGGTGATGCGAATAATAGAAAATGCTCGCGCTAGGGAAATTTTACAAATCGAAAGTGGTTATGCGAGGAGTAGAAAATGTTCCCGTTAGGAAAATTTTACAAATCGAAAGTGGCGCGGCTGATAGAGTCGCAAAAGAACATTTTTATAGTGTTCCATATTTGGAACATTATATGGGTTTATTGATCTATATATGGGTCAATATAAAACGCATCTTTTGCAAACCCTGTCCTTATCCTACTTTCAATCTGTAAAAAACCGGAACCTAATCTCTTTCTCAAAGATTAATATGGTCCCGGTTGAAAAGTACCCACTCAGAATTTGAAGTGCCCGCGGTAAGGGTAATTTCCTGCTTCGATATCATCCTTCATATCCAGTCTGCCGCTAACACCTTCAAATACACCTTCACCGCTGCCATCAACAAGAGGATGCTGACAACGACCAAGAATTTCCGCACCCAAATAGGAACCGTCTTCTGCACAACCTTCATACTTTGCTTCAAACCTGTAGGTGGTCCAGAATGAACCGGAACTTCCTTTATAGGTACCAATAAAAAGTTCCCTGCCCACTTCGCGGTAGGTGCCACTTGGAGAGCATTCGAATTCATCCACAAACACATAAAGACATCCCTCCAGATCTCCTGTCATCCTGACGGCAAAAGCCGCACCTTCTTGTCCGGCAACATTACAGGCATCCACATCGTCAAAATAACCAATGCCATCATATTGTGTTGCGCCCATAGATTTCATCAATACAGATTCCGGCTTGCCCAGGGCCAATTCATCGGATAAAGAATAATCCTTGCTGCAGCCGATGGTGATCAGACCAAGGCATAAGATCAGTGGAACAATTGATTTCTTGTTCATAATAGACCTCCCGTTATTTGGTGAATAAATAAAGACAGTCCACAAGAAAAATCAGTTCGCAAAAGGTGAAGATAGAAGCGTGTATTCGTTAGGGCAAGAGGGGTAAATATGCAGCTGTGAGGAGTACTTAAATTTAAGCAATTAATGCGAACCATGCAAGTTTTCGTTGGCACATACCATTGATGTATTATATCCGGCATACAGAAAAGGATAATTTAAATTACTATTATATACCATCGCCCATGGACAATAGAAATTCCATCTCCAGGAGAGTAGCCGTAAAGAGTTCTGTATTCGGATTACTATCGGTAGGCATACCGCAGTTGTTGTTTGCCCGCAACATAAATTATTGCAGCGATAATGTTGAGCAGACAGTTCCCAATAGTCGCTACCCCGCTATTGAAGAGTCAGTAGTAGCCGAAGTGGTTGGGGTATCACATTTCGACCTGGAGCGATTGAAGAAACTTGTGGAACCGCGGCCTGAACTCGCAAGAGCTTGTTGGGACTGGGGTTTCGGCGACTGGGAAACAGCCATTGGCGCGGCATCACATGTGGGTAGAAAAGATATTGTGAACTACCTGATGTCTAAAGGCGCGCGACCCGATATTTTCACCTATTCCATGCTGGGCGCTTACTCAACAGTTAAATCGATGATTGATTTAACACCGGGTGTTCAGCGCATTGCAGGACCCCATGGCATCAGTATGCTGCAGCATGTAAAAAACGGATTGGAAAAAGAGCCCAACAACCGGGAGGCCACCAAACTAATCAGTTACCTGCAATCACTGGGTGATGCAGATGGCGAAACCTATCTCAAAATGGAAGAGGGAGAGAAAGAAAAATACCTGGGTGATTATAAATATGGCGATGGTGAGCAGCAGGGATTCTCCATCAAACTCAATATGCGGAAAATGATCAGCCTCGGTAAGCTGGGAAAAAACGGAGGCGCACTTTATAAGATCGGCGACAACAAATTCATCTATAATGGAGCTCCATCAGTTGTTGTAAGTTTTAATGTTGAAGCTGGTAAAGTCATTTCGCTGACCATAACCGAACCTGGATTAAGTGTTATCGCGAAAAAAATATAAGCTGTTTTAAAATTTACAAATCGAAAGTGGTGGGTCCTGGGGTGGGAAATTGTCACTGCTATTTTAATTTACAGATCGCCAGTGGTGAGACTTGAGGTAGGAAATTCTTGCTTCTATTAAAATTTACAAATCGCAAGTGGGCAGGGTGATGGTATCGGAAACTGTCATATCGCATTCCCCAAACTACTACCATACTAAATTCAGGATAACCGCACTTGCTATCTGTAAATAAATGCGGAGATGGAAAATAAATGATCTGGATCAGCACAGTTTCGATTTGTAAAAATCCGCGGTCATTTAAAATAAATAGCTGTACAGGAGCTTAGTTTCGATTTGTAAAGAACGGCGGCCATTCAAAATAAATAGCTGTATAGGAGCTTAGTTTCGATTTGTAAAAATCTCCGTGCAAGAATAAAAGCAAAAATAGAATCAAATCACCCCTTTATAACATACTCTACCCAGTTAGGTCCCTTCTTAAAGGAATCGGTGAACTCTTTTTTCTCCGAAGCCTTCAGTTCAGCGCGGAACTTTTTCGCCCGCGCATCCTGGATCACCCCAACATCGGTACGCACCAATCGTCCGCGCGACTTTTCAATCAGCACACGGTATAATGATTTGTCCGGGAAATTCTCAGACCCGCCCCATGCAGAAGGCACCTTATCCTGCACCAGCGGCATGAACACAACAAGATCATCATTCTGCACATGGTTGAGACCACTTACTGAAGCCGTCCCATTATGACTGCCATGATGACCCACCTTGTAAAAGATCGTATTCGCAAGTAGTTCGGCCGTATCCTTTCCTCCCTTTTTCTTCAGGCTGCGCATAACCGTTGGCTTATGCCAGCCCATCCAGTTGCCCGACTGTGCATCGCCGGGAAGCAACACCACGCGACCGCTATCGCCAAATTCAATCGCCATCGCCAGACTGGTATTATTGGTGAGCGCCGTCACCCGCATCGCAATGGAGGCAGCATTCTCGAGCCAGTCGGTCTCAATCTGCCGCCAGCGATTGGCAACACTATTATATTCTTTCAGAAATGCTTCCTTCTCCTTTCCCTGCAAAATATATTGCTCGCCAAAAGGCGATTGACCCTCCTCCAGGCTGATCCCACTCTCCACAATAAGTTCATTAAAAGAGGATAAATTCTCATCCTCTTTGGCAAATGCGGGATTTAATACACCCGCAAAAGCCGGATTTATTAACCCTGCAGAACCCGGATTCAACACACTCGCAGAACCCGAATTTATCAACCACGCGAAAGCATGATTTAACACACCTGCCCCGCCAGCCTTATCTGCTGATGGCGAAGCAACCGCCAGTTTGTACATCTCATCTTCCTCGGTTGCGATCTTAAAGAACCGCATATCCCTGTCGCGCGGCGGACCGAGCACATAAAATTTCATTCCCTCCGCTCCTTCCAGATCGCTGATCACTTCACCCGGTTTCAGGTATCGCGGTTCAGCCTTACCCTTCAGGTAGCTCACAGCATCACTGTTGGTGAGCGAGGCCTTCGCCCCACGCATCGGTATAACGCCATCCTCTAACCGAAGTAACTCAAGCGTATCCTCCATCGTTCTAAGCTGCGCTATTGCACGCGCGTTCATCCCCCTTACATGCGAGCTGGCGGCAGCCTTCCGCTTGAGCGAAGTGATCGCCATTTCGGCAGCGCGTTTCAACTCCTGCATCTTCTTCCCATAAAGATCTTTCAGGATCTTCGCGATATCATCACTCTCATCTTCAATCCACGACATCCACACTTTTCCCACTTCAATGCGATCAAAAACAGCACGGGCCTGGTTGAATCCCGAAACATGATCCATATGTTCATGGGTGAGCACCAGCAGATCGAGCTTGCCACTGCAGGTGGCATGGATATCTTCCACGCAGGCGCTGATAGCTTCCTTCTTCGTCATCCATCCCCCGCAATCAATAAGCATGGAAAATGCGATATCACCCCCTCGCTGGAAGAGCAGCAGGAGACAGTCGCCCACAGAACCGGTATTGTACATCCTGAAACGGATAGAATCTATTGCACTCATATAACGGGAGTTTTTGCCTGGTGAATAAATGCGAGGGGTTCGGGCTTGTCGTGTGCGAAGCCGATATCCTCCACGAGATCGCCGAGCATGCATCGCCACTGCATTTTGAGCCTGCTCTCGTTGAATTTTAGTTTTCGGTTAGCCTTGTTCGTGAGCCGTTTGGTATCGAAGATGGGTTTGCGGATAGCGTGCCGAAGCGTCAGGTTGTCGAGGTCGAATATCAGCGTGCAGCCACCGCGGAAGATCATGCTCTCTCCTGCCATATCGCTCTTATTGCCATAGCGGAATTTCCGGAAGCTGGGGACACCATCTTTCTCTTCCACCGCAAGCTTGCAGCGTTGCGAGAGGGTCATGATGATCTGGTTGAGCACATTGCCATCGGGACCAATACGATTATGCAGTCGAAGTGAATGAATCTCCACGGATGGACCTTTTCGTGTACTGTTAGACGTTCGTATTCCGAAATCTTTATACTGCTCGGAGAATACGAGTCCGGTTATATTTTCAAAAGTGATGGGGTCGATGGCTGCGCCCTTCTCATCGAACATATAACTATGCAGTCCCTTGATGCCCAGCCTGGGATTGCCGCGGATGAAGTCGCGGGTTTCGTTGAAGATATCCTCGCGATTGGTTTTGTAGGCCAGCTTCTCCTTGAAGCCGCGCAGGAACTGGCTGATATCACGTGCAAAGCCCTTCTTATCGCTCTCCGATTCATAGATACTATAGCCGAGCGTATCGGCGGAGAGGTTGGGAACGCCGGCGGGGATGATACCGCGCATGCGGAAAGCGTTGATGAAAGCGATCCGGTAATGCTTGTCGTCATTGGCAACGAGCTCTTTGTCGGCCGTGATGAGTGCACGGAGATAATCGCCGTAGTTAAGGTCCACCGGCGGACAATAATCCAGTGCCCGGATGCACATATTCAGCACATGCGATGCCGTTTTAGAAGCTTCGTCGGCCAGGCGGGAAACAAGGTCCGGGTGTATATCACCGTTAGGAAGGATTCCCGTGCCGCCCGTGGCTATGCGAAGAAGATCGGCTGTGCGGTTTTTGTAGATGGTGACGAACGCGTCGAACACAGCCGATACCAGCAGGGCGCCACGGTCATGGCATTCGAGGTTGTTCTCGTAATCGGTTGGGCTTGCAATATTCCGTTGCCAAACACCATCAACTGTTTTACCGATGGCATCGCGGAGGGAGCGGTATTCACCCGTCGATTGCCCGAATTCCACGGCCAGTTTTGCGAGAAGGTTTTCGGCATCTATTTGTCCGCGTACGAGGCGAACCTGGTTGCGGACGATCTCGGGATGGGTGAAATGCTGGAGCAGGGCCACGATATCGGCGAAGCCTTCGTGGAAGCCGGCGGTATCGGGATGGGTGGGTTCGAGGAAGCGGCTATACATGCCATCGAGGAGGGCATGGGTTGTTTCGTGGGCGATGATATCATGCGATAGGCAGGAGAACACGATGCCTCCGGGCAGGTAGATAGCGCTGTTGGTGGCGGTGGCATTGAAGTAGCCGAAGAGCAGGGCTTTCCTGTCGGCCGAGTAGTACGCGTTCTGGTCGCGCAGGGCATGCGGGAATACCAGCAATTGCCGCACGAATTCAAAGCTGCGCCTGTTATTGCTGTCGATCATCTCCACGGGGCTCCACATCACTTTGCGCCCGAGGGCTTTCTCGAAATTCCTGATGGTGTTCATGGTAACGGCGTAGACCATCTGCTGGTGGAACTGCGGATTGGTTTCACTGGGTGAGAGACCGTCGGATGCCAGTATCTCGGGACGGTTAAGGTCCACGGGTTTATAGATGGCGTTGCTGGCGGGGTCGCGGTCAATGACGCGGATATATTCACCATCGGGCCCCGGCTTGAGGTTATCCTCCCAGGGCACTTTGTAGGTGATCTCGTTGATGCCTACTGTGTTGAGGTCGAGGGAGGTTATGGGGTCGAAGGCATAGCCTCGCAGCTTGCGGAAGGGCGGGCGGTTGTTGAGGATATGATCAGGCATAATGATAGATTAAAGCTGGACAATAGAGTTTAACCTGTATCTCGGTTAGGGTGGATGCCTGTTTGATGAGGCAGTCCATCTGTTCCTTTGATAGAGGGGTGAGATTGGTACCCACGGTGCGGGCTATACGCTTTTCTTCGGCGGTCGGGAAATTGATGCTGCTATAGTTGATCCGTTCTTTCAGCCAGTTGGTGATTTCGCCAGTATAGTGACCGGGACTCGCCACCCATTCCTCTTTCAGTTCATGTGCTCTTATAACGGAGTCGGGTACCTGCTTTTTCTCAAGGTTGGAGATAAAGCCGGGGATGCTGTTTTCGGCGTTCCAGCCAAGGGATAGGTATGCTATTTGTTTGCCTGATGCGGCGGCGTTTTCATAGACGTCCTGCACCATTTGAGCATTTTTTATGCGCATCATGAATACGTTGACTGTTTGTACGAGCAGGGAGATGGTATTGCTGAACGAGAGTTCTTTACCCATGCCGCCGCCGGCATCGCTGGTGATGATGGTGGAGCAGTTGTACTGGCCTCGTTGCATGATCTTATGGATGCCCTGGTTATCGTAGACGCCTCCGTCGACGAGGGCGGGGTGTATGCGATCGGCGTCGGAGGGCTCGCGGAAGAATTTCTTATCGATGGTTATGGGGGTGAAGGCGAAGGGTACGCAGGTGGAGGCCATGACGGCGCGGGCGATGGGGAAATCGCCGGCGTTGAATTTGATGGGGCGTTCGAGGAACTGGTAGGTGGAGTCCTGCATCCAGGAGCGGCTGAAGGTGAATGGGCGGGCTGTTTGCAGGTTAGTGGATCCTATGACGAGTGTGGGTGATGGGTGCAGTTGGGATAATGATTTTTTATGGAAGAAGAATTCGTCGTAGATCTTTTCTATGCGACTGCTGGCGGGGAAGAGTTGGAACTGGAATTTGTATATGATGATAAGCAGGGCGATGATCAATAACGGCGATCCCCATGCGTAGTTGGTGAACAGAAGAATTATGGCGGGTACGAGGAAGGCGAGCACTACCAGGATCAGCTGCAGGAAGGTTGATGAGAGAAGGAGTTTTTTGATAACGTTCTTTTGTTGCAGGCCGTTGTAGAGTTCGTTGAAGAACTCTTCGAATGAATTTTTTCGGGTGCAGTAGGCGGCTCCGGTGATGGATCCGCCGGAGATGGTGGAGATGATATCAACCTGATCGAGGACATTCATTTCCTGGAGTTTTTTCATGGTGCCGAGGTGGAAGGCTGCGGCGCGGTATCCCCCTCCGGAGAGGGAAAGTCCAAGGCGATTGGAGGCGGACATGGTTTAATGCTTTTGGATACTGTGATGATACGAAAGAAAAGGAGTAATGTCAATTACCAGTTTCGGGTATTTATATGGGTTGCGCGGGGTGCGCGCTGGACGCGCCGGGAATGATTTTACACGACGGTTAGAATTTACAAATCGAAAGTGGTGATGCGTGTAGGTATAAAATACCGCTACTATTAAATTTTACAATTCGCAAGTGGTGCTCCCAGGAATAGAAAAAAAGCGCTGTTATTAAATTTTACAGATCGCAAGCGATAATGCCTGCGGTAGAAAAGTATCGCTGTTAGTAAAAATTACAAATCGCAGGGGGTGAAGGGGTGGGGTCAGAAAAAGTCATTTTTTTATTGATCCATATATGAATCAGTTAGAGGGTATATTGATCGTTTTATGAATCAATATAAATTCCTTCCTTTTTCGACCTAAAGAATTCCATACTGTCATATTACTTTCAGGAAATCTTTTCTCATACTACACTCAGAATAACTGTGGTTATACTTAATTCTTTGAAAGTTGCGGTGATACAGAACTACTACTTGCGAATTGTAAAAATTGTGGAGACGGAAATAAAAAGGTGCAGCTCAGCTTAGTTTCGAATTGTAAAAAAATCTGTGATTGAAAATACAAGACAGTTTCCGAACATAGTTGCGAATTGTAAGAAACAAATGATAGAACGCTACAGAAGATCTAATTATAATGAAAAACGTTTTCCTCCAGCTCATTCCATAACATCCATTCGGACCAGGCCTCATCATTAGAGACGAGCAGGTAGAGGAGTTGGGAATGATTTTGAGGTTTGGATGTGTTTTGGAGAATCGGCGAGTTTTGGAGAATCGGTGAGTTTTGGGGTAGGCTGGCGCTTTTCTGCCTGGAAAATCCGTGGGAATTACTGAAATTATTAAGTATGGGAGAGTTTTGAAGTTTTAATGGGGATAGGTTGCTTGGGTTGTCAACATGTGATAGTGTTTCGGGATGTAGCGTTGGGCTGGCGGCCTGATTACTAAGTGGATGCACCTCCACTATCTGCGCGGAGTGGGTAGAAGAAATGAGCGCGGCCTCGCAGGCCTGCTTCCATGCATCGTAAGCCCCGGGAATCCCAAATTGCACAGCCAGAAAAACATCAATCAGTTTGGCATCCTTTACTCCATTGGTAGTATAATAACCCAGGATAGAGGCCGAATTGTATTGTTCATGATCGAAATCCATTGGCATCATGAGCCGGATATTCTGATCCCTCCCAGGTTCCGCCACCACCCTTTTGCCGATGATGAAACTGGTAAGTCCGCTATCGGTAAGCGTGAGGGCGAAACGAGGGTCATCCGCATCGAGGGCCAGGTCTTTAAGCAGCCTCCTGATGAGGAAAAAATATTCGTGCGTCCAGCGGGGATCTTTATCACCAAATGCAAGCGCGATGAGTGGGACTTCACGTTTATATTTTTCCAGGTATTTGAGGCTACTGGCCATATGAAGAGGTTTATTTGCCACAAATATAGATCGCATCACCATCTCCAAAAACCGTGAAATCACCCTAATTGGTTTTACAGCACTGAATCCATGCCAGGTTAGAAGACGGAAAGCATTAGCGTTCAAGCAGGAGATTTCAATCTCGGATTTTTGCCACCCCACCCATCAGCGGATCAGATAATCCATGCCGGCCAGTTTCTACGCGGCCCGCATATCGCTTCTCGAAATTTTTGTATCCGCTAACGGTGATGGACAGGTCGTACCAGCCGGAACTGGAATTAAGTACGATGCGTTCAACGGATTTTGATTGGGGTGAATTGGATTGGGGTGGATTGGATTGGGGTGGATTGGATTGCTGCGGATTGGATTGCTGCGGATTGGGTTGCTGCGAACTGTTATTTTCGGATATTGGTTGGACTTCAGTATTTATCGTGGGACTGTTAAGCTTTGAGATTTGCGCTGACTTAGATGCCTGCGATGCGTTGAGTGCTATCGTCCGCTTTGCTGCTCCATAAGAATTATCCTCAATCTCAACAATCAATTTCGTACTACCGAAATTCAATAGCGACAACAGAAGATTGCCTGTGAGTTGTTTGGGCTTCCCACTTTCTCTTTCATATTCGAGGACGATCGAGAGTTCGGGATCGTTTTCGTTTCCGCTGAACATGCGGAAGAATCCATTGGGGCCATACACATCAAAGCGGTATTCGTTGCGGGGGAATTCGTCCAGCAACCAGCGGTCGGTCAACTGGCTTCCGGCGCTCAGGGCATAATTTCGGCAGTAGTCTTTATGGGTGCGTGCATACACGATAAAGGCCGCTCCGCGCGAAAGATCGCCGAAGCATTCTGTGCTGGCTGCAAAAGATAATTCGAAGGATTTATTACCAGGCGTTTGATTGCCTATCGCGGATGGTTTTTCGTCGCCAGATAATCTCCCATCCGCGTATAACTGGTATGGTAGAGCGCAGGAGTTTCGCGTTCCCTTTTCCTGCAAGGAAATAAATCTTCCATCCTTTCCATAGGGCGGAAGAGATTTATTCCGCGTATGGTGGATTGATTGGAGGAAGGGTTCCTTTTTCACCGGCTCGGGAAGCGAGAGCGATTCGCCGTTATAAGGGCGGAAAGCCGAGAGGAGATCGCCGCAGACGGTTCGGCGCCAGCTGCTGATATTGTTTTCGATGATGGATTTCCCGAATTTTTTCTGGAGGAACTTCTCGAGGAACTGCAGGTTAGATGTATGGTCAAAAACCTCCGAGTTCACCCATCCCCCTCTTGTCCAGGGTGACACGATCACCATGGGCACGCGGAAACCGAGTCCCAATGGCTGGTTATCCGACACCTCGGATATTGGGTCGATGCCAAAGCTAACGGATCCTGTTGCGGGCTGCGAAGGAAGCGGCGCAACGAAGGGGGGGATATGATCGAAATAGCCATCGTTTTCGTCGTAGGTAAGGATGAAGATGGTTTTTTTCCAAAGGGCGGGGTCGGCGGTGAGTATGTCCATCACTTCCGAAACATACCATGCGCCGTACCAGGGGGCGCTGGGGTGATCGGAGAATTTCTGCGGCGCCACCAGCCAGCTCACGGTTGGGAGTTGCTTGTTCTTCACATCCTGGCGGAACTGGTGGAGGATATCGCCACGGGGTATGGAGAGTTCCACTTCTTTACCGGCTTCTTCATATTTGAGGGATGTCAGCTGGTGGAAGAAGGGATCATTGCGGTTGGTGGTGAAGGCTTTATCGTGGAGGTTTTTTTCGCGCCGCGATAATTGCTCATAGCGTTCGCGGGTGTAGCGTTTTCTATCTTCGTTTATACGAGCGAGTGATTTTTTTCTTTCTTCGATTTCCTTTCTTAAGGCGTCGGCGGATAGATTGTTTGAGGTCTTCTTTGAAGTGTCGGCTTCTTTGTTTTTTGCGTTATTCTTTCTTGCGTTGGTTGAAGCATCGAGCTTACGCTGCAGCTCATGAATAGAGGCTTCGATTTTCGCGGGGGCCTGTTGGAGGAAGTTTATATATCCCGCTGATAATTTTACATGGTACTGGCTGAACCATTCGATGGGGTTGTCGGTGAAATTGCCGAGCCACGAATCTTCTTCGTCGCTGAGTCCGGCCCCCACGCTGATTTCGTTCTGGTAGATCTTCCAGGATATGCCTTGCTCTTCGAGTCGCTCGGGGAAGGTGGTCCAGCTTGCTTCATTGGAATAGTCTGTGTCGCTGTTTAGCGTGCGTGCTTTGGCGTTATGGTCTTCGCGGATCTTGCCGGTCCAGAAGTAGAGGCGGTTGGCGGTGGTGCCGGTGAGGGCGGAGCAGAAATGCTGGTCGCACACGGTGAATGCGTCGGCGAGGGCGTAGTAGAAGGGGATATCCTCGCGGGAGTAGAAGCCCATGGTCATGGGGAAATCCTTATCGTTGCGTCCGCCGATCTTTTTAGCTTCCAGCCATTGGTCGTAGCGGCCGTTGTTGCGTGCCTGCTGCTGGTCATCCCAGGAGTGCGGGAGGTCGCCCATCCAGGTGGCGCGGGTGTTTTTTATGTCGAGGCGGAAGGGAGGATGGGTATGGCCTTTGGCGTTCTTCTGCAGCCAGACGGGATCATTATCGGGCAGTTGGATGGCGCGGGGGTCGTTGAATCCGCGGACACCTTGTAGCGCGCCATAGCAATGGTCGAAGGATCGGTTTTCCTGCATGAGGAAAACGATATGCTCCGCGTCATGCCAGTTGGAGCCGGGATCGGGATTGATGGCCAGGGCCTTTTGTATGGCTGGCGGAAATATGGCTGCTGCGCCTGCGGTGCCGGATAGTAGTGCCGCTTTTTTAAGGAACTCCCTTCTGTTGTCCATTGTTTGCGTTTACTGGGAACTAAGGTAAAGCAGAAGTTTTGGTGCTGGGGAGGTTGGGTATTAAATGATTGGTTTGTTTTTCGGTGCGCGGGGGTTTTTTACAAATGGAAAGTAGGGTAAAAGAGGATGGTGATTTTTTAGATGCGGGGATTTTTTTACAAATAGAAAGTAGCGGTGAGGTGGGTGCCAATTTTGGGTGCGGGAATTTCTTACAAATGGAAAGTAGGGGAACCGAGGGTGGTTATTTTCGGGTTCGGGTATTTTTTACAAATAGAAAGTAGTGGGAAGGGGGAAGTTGTTTTTCACGTGCTGGAATTTTTTACAAATCGCAAGTAGGTTGATAATGGATATTACTTTTTTTGCGAGGAGATATTTTGTGGTGGAGATATTTTGTGGTCTGGATATTTTGGGATTAGAATTCTGATTACTTGCGATTTGTAAGAAAATATGTAAACTATATTTTAGGATTAGAATTCTGAGTACTTGCGATTTGTAAGAAAATATATACACTATATTTTGGGAATAGAATTCTGAGTACTTGCGGTTTGTAAGAAATAGATAGCCTATATTTTTGGGGATGAAGATTCTTATTCCGTTTGCGACCGATAGGTACTTTCAAAAATGCGGTTCGCATTGGCAGCTTCAAATCCTTCCCGGCGGTGACTTCTATTGGAATATTCATTCCCCTGGCCTTCAAATTGGGGGAGCATTTTTCGTTCGGCGAATTCCACATAAGAACCAGGAATTGGATGTACATCGCCTTCTGCAAAGGTTGCATCTATCATATGGGCAACTGTTGCGCTTTGATGCAATAATCCATCGGCACTGGTTTTAATTTTACCCCCCGCATCATTCAACTTAAATCCATTCTTTTCCAGGAAAGAATTGAAGAGAGGAATAGTGTTATAACCTTCTTTAAGATTATGGATACTTATGGTAAAATGATTCAGGTAGTAGCGATTATATATAACCCATGCAGCATATTCCGACTCATCCCGAAGCCGGGAATATTCACTCAATGTAGGAATAGGCCACAATCCGCCATGCATAAAATGATCAAGTGCCACAGGGTTATTCATATCCAGTTTATCTACAGGATCTGACTCAATCTGGTTTGTATATTTCCTGATAATCTGTTGTGCATTTTCAGAAAGCTCATTAACCCTCAGCTCGCTGATAAAAATCCTGGGCAAAAATTCTTCCGGCGGTGAATACCAATAGGCATTCAATTTTTTTTCGGGAAAGTTGTAGCTGTCCCTTTTTTCATATCCGAGATGAAGGAATATTTTTTCTATCGATGGGATTCCAAGGTTGGGTACTCCTAAAGTTCGAAAAGCTATATGATCATTATCGATATCTTCCGGCTTTTGAATAATTTCCTCAGCAACCATCGCATTAATAATTGCCTGCACATCAGGAACGCGCTCCTGGTAGCGACGCATGAGCCCATTAAGCATTTGCTTAAGAATAGTTGATCTGGATATCATAAAATAAGCATTTTGAATTAGTTGATACTAATAGCCAAGATCGGTCATTACCTGATCCAGCATCGTTACCATTGCATCGGCATTCGCTTTGGAAAAAACCAAGGGGGGTTTTATTTTCAGCACATTATTCAACGGTCCATCGGTGCTTAATAGAAAACCTCTTTCTTTCATTACCTCCACTATATCATCGATCTCGGGAACTGCCGGTTCCAATGTTTGATGATCGCGAATTAATTCTACTCCTATAAACAAACCATGTCCGCGCACATCGCCGATGATAGCATGTTTTGTTGTCAGCGCCTTTAATCGTTCGAGAAGATGGGTACCAGTTTTCCATGCATGTGCCTGTAGACCTTCCTCCTGTATCACCTGCAACACAGCTTTGCCCGTAACCATGGAAACAGGGTTGCCGCCATAGGTATTGAAGTATTCCATACCGTTATTAAATGCATTGGCAATTTCTTCTGTAACAACCACGGCAGCAAGCGGGTGTCCATTGCCGATAGGTTTTCCCATAACAACAATATCCGGGACCACATCCTGCAGCTCAAATCCCCAGAATGCCTCTCCCACCCTTCCAAAACCAACCTGTACTTCGTCGGCTATGCAAATACCGCCGGCCTTTCTGATTTTTTGGTAAACAGATGTCAGGTACCCTGAAGGAAGTGGAATCTGACCGCCAACGCCTAGCAGCGTTTCGCAGATAAAAGCTGCTGGAGCTTTTCCCTCTTGCTGCAACGATGAAATGATGCGATCTATATCAGCAGCATATTTTGCGCCCGCATCTGTATCGGCAGTTTTAAATGGACCACGGAAACCATCGGGGTTCATCGCCTTGTGGATATAAGGCTGCCGACCAAAACCTCCTTTACCATCGAACTTATATGGACTCATTTCAATGGCTGTTGTTGAAGTGCCATGATAGGCGTGATCCAGCACAATAATATCTTTTTGCCCGGTGTAATGCCGACTCATGCGAATAGCCAGATCATTGGCTTCACTCCCCGAATTAGTAAAATAACAAACCTTCAATGTTGAAGGCAGCGTTGCCGTCAGCATTTCCGCATATTCAACAAGATGATCGTTCAGGTATCGGGTATTTGTATTCAGCGTGGCGAGTTGCTGTTGCATTGCTTTAACAACCACCGGATGACAATGACCAACATGACTTACATTATTAACACAGTCCACATATGTGTTACCGCTGTCATCATATAAATATTGAAGGGCTCCCTTTTCAATCTTAAGTTTTCTGCGGTAACTGATACTTAAGTTGCGGCCAACACTTTGTTTTCTTCGTTGCATCAACGTTTCATGATCGTCGCCTCCCTGAATACAGGAAGGCATTCCGCAGGCCTCCCTGAAAGCTTGTTGCGCGCGGAGGGGGTTGATCTCTATTAACTGGTAAAGCAATTTCCAGGCGGCATTTTCCGTAACAAAATGGTGTTCATTAGAACTATCCAGGCTACGATTATAAGCCGCCCTCGCAACACTGATACAAAGCCTGCCCGCCACCAGGTAATAGAGAAAATCAGCCTCTTTTTCGAGCAAAGGGTATTGCTGGTGATAAGCTTTCACTACTTCCTTGGCAGCAGTAAGGGGGTCCTCCTTATGAAGCATTGAGTAGGTACATGCAACTGCCAGGTTGTTGATCAAAGGCGCATACACCATATCGCCAAAGTCAATGAGTCCCGATATGGCTTCATCGGTTACCAGCAGGTTATAGTCGTTGGCATCATTATGTATATAAGCTTTCCTCAAACCAGAGAGTGCCGGTAATACAAGGGTTTCAAACTGTAATAAAAAATAAGCTGCCAGTCTTTTTTGTTCCGGGTTACTGATATGCACCAGGTAAGGCGATGCATCCATGGCATTACTGATATCCCACTCATAATGCCGATGCATGGCAGGATGTTTAAAATCTTTCAGTGATTTATCCATACGGCCAAGGAAATCTCCTATGGAGGCTAACAGAGAGGGTGAATGATTTTGAAGGTCCACCAGGAAATCTCCCTCTAAAAAATTAAGCACCCTTATATAGTAGTTTACATCATTAATCAAAACTGTTAGTACATATTCATTGTTAACTGTTGGCAATACAAACTGGATCCCCTTACTAACCGGAGATTCCTGCAGAAAACGAAGGATGGCTACCTGCGCCTCCAGAAAAAACAGGTCATGGGCTTCAGATGCAACCTTGCAGATATAACGGCGGTTATCTACAGTAGTTAGTAAGGCATTTTGTTCATCATAGCCCTGAAGCGATTCAATGTTACCAGTTAGACCAAAATGTTGTTGCAGGATAGAGCTGAGTTGCGGAACTGATAAATACATGATCAATTTGAATTTCGATTAATTAATAATAGCAACAACATTGCCGCCGACCAACTAAAATTCTGCGCATTTAATCCTGCCCCTGTGATCGGATGATAATTTTCATAGATGGGTTCTCTTTGCAAAAGTCCGGAGGCATTTTCGAGTAACTTCTTTTCCAACTGTGCTGCCTCTCCTCTAAAACCATATTGTCGTAGGCCTGCAATGGCAAAATAAGCCTGGTCGAGCCAAACTGGTCCCCGCCAGTATCCTTCCATTGGGTCAAACTGTGGATGAGAGCGATTCAATGTAGGGAAAGGCATTGCTGTGTTAAACATATGCGAATCAAGCAACAATTGCTTCAAAGCCCGGGACTGTTCCGGTGATGCCAGTTTCACCCATAGCGGTGCCCATCCTTCCGGGCCGGGTATATTCACCAGGTTCCCGCTAAACAATTTACGATCGAAATAATAACCCTTTTCCGGATCATAGAAGTCATCAAACCGCTTCTTCATCATACCCAACTCCTTTCTGAAAGAAATTGCATCCTCCTTGTATCCGAGAATGGATGCCATCTGTTCCAGGCATTGCTTTTCAAGATAAAGAAAGGCGTTCAGGTCTACAGACTCCTGATTAAGTGACCAGGCCACGGAAGTATTCTTTACCATGACTGCACTATCAAACCGAACAGCATTATCCATTCCACTTTCCCAGGCAGCAGCGAGGCGTGTGCCATCGGTAGAACCAAATTCACACCATCCATTCTGATCATGATCCCGGTATTTATACCACCAATTATGATATTTTGTAACCAGGGGATAAAACTCCTTCAACAGGGAAGTATCGCGGCTTTGCCGAAAAATTTCCATAACGGCCCATACAGCCAGTGGTGCCTTAGTATTACGAAGGTTGTTTTCTTTCTTATCGGCATAAATACAATCGGGAATCATGCCAACAGAATCCTGGTAGCTGAACATACATAAAAGGTTCTTGCGTGCCAGTGAGGTATCGATCAGACTTAGCGCGGCAGCATGTTTCCACGAATCCCAACTCCAGAACCCATAAAAGCCCTGGTAGGAAGCAGAAGGGAATAATCCGTCATGAAGCAGATCACGAGAAGCTGAACGCCAGTTGGTGATAAGAGTCATGATAGATTTTACAGCGAGTTTTTTCTCGGAGTCCGTAAAAGAATCTGTGTGTACTTTATTGAAATAAGATTGAAGATATCCATTCCAGCGGCTCGTATTTTCTTTAATAATAGCAATGGGATCAATCTTTCTGTGCTGTGTTATTTGCTGGTTGCTATCAGGATAAAATGCCTGTGTTTGCCAGGAGTCCGCTGACCGGCCCGCTGAAATTTGAATATTTTTCCGCAAAACAGAATATGACTTGCTGCCTTTTGTATTCATGATTTCAAAGCCATCGCTGAAAACAATTTTCAACAAAGCTTTTGAATCTGTAAACCTTGTATTCAGTTCTCCTTTTTGTGCAGAAACAGCACTATTAGCAAGCATTGATGATCCCGACCAGCCAATGTCAAAATGCCTGTTCTGTTTTCCGGTATTGGTAAGCGTAGCGTGAATCAATGCCTGCCTGTTATCCGTAAAAACCAGGCGGATCACAGATTCAAGGCCATCATAATAAAGATATTGTTCCATCCTGCCCGGGTAATAGTACAGTCGCGTGCGTGAAGTATCTGGTTGGAGAAGTTTACCTTTTTCAAGCACCCTAAATGATGAAAAATTGTTAGCCAGCCAGGTTCCCTTCATATCCATCAATAAAGGCCCGATAAATCCACCATGATCGGCGCCCTTTAGAGGAAGCGCATAAGCATGCCAGGCCCCAAGGTCGCTGAAGAAATTGGATGCTACATTATTTGTATCCTGAACATGATGTTGAAGTGATATAAGATTTGCCCTGTTATTATCAATAAGCTCCATATTAAAATGGAAAGTATAATCGCGGTACGGAAGCGTATACTCCGAATGTGTTCTGGCCCCCCAGCTATTATCTCCCCCCACACCCATTTGCATAAGGTCTATATTAACCCAATAAAAATCATCGGGTATAATGGTTGACCCGTGAATATTTTTTTTGCGATCAAATTCAATTTTTTGTCTGTCAAATGGAAGAATGCCGAAAGAGAAAAGGCTGTCAGTATTGAACCGGATTCCCCCGCCTGACGCATCTGAAAGTTGCAAGAAACGGCTGTCGGTGCGGTAACCCGACTCCTGCGCTCTTGGATATGGGTGAAAAAAGCTATCTGCATGCAGCTTATATAAATCAATATGCGCAGCATAGTTTCTGTCAACATAATTATCGAAAGGACCTCTCCCAAACCATGCAGCGTGTTGCAATGATCTATCCACTTTAAGTTTCCATCCGAAACGAGGAAGTTCCTGAAGGTTATTGCCACTGGTTGAAAGCTTTGATTCTACCTTAACCTGCCCTTTTTGATTTATTCTGTAAGTGGTGGAATAGGTGGCCTTCACCGATGGTAAAACATGCTTTGTAATAACCAGCCAATCTGCGCTTGCACCCTTTTGTAACTGAATATCCTCTAACACTGCATTGTTCACTGCATATTGCCAGGCAGCAGCACGTATTTGTAAACTGTTGCCGATATCATTATCTGTGACTGCTCGCCAGAAATCGGGCGTTAAACTTCCCTTTAAAAGGTTGTTATTGCCTTTTCCATAATGCACCATCCACCCGCTTGATTTGTTGAAGCTTATAGTAAAATCATCGTTACCTAATCTGTATTGGCCGGATGTGTCCAACAGTTTAATCGCTTGCCCGGAGAGGTTATGCGTGAGCAATGGCGTTTTCGTTCCCGTTATAGGAAATTGACCTGTTGCCAGCTCAAAATTTGCAGGCAATAATGCGGTGGGTATAGTAGATAAAAGTTTCAGGTGCAGATATGAATCCTTCTCCTGCAACAGATCCGGTTCAGGCAAAGGCAACCTGATTATTGCATGCGCCCCCGGCAGAACGGATAGATCTTTTATTGTTCCGGACTTTATCAATTGACCCGCTGATTTTACTGACCAGTTAAGAATAACTCCACTCAGGGTTGTGAAGTCATGTCTGTTATATAATTTAATGGCATTCCCCAAAGGGACCGTCTCAAAATGTACTGGTTGATACACTTTCTTTAATTCAAAGGCCTGCGGATGTGGCTGACGGTTAGCCTGGAAAAGTCCATCCGCACAATAACTTGTATCACTGGTTGCACCCACCTGCCCCATATCGCTTCCATAAGCCCAGTATGATTGACCTGACTCATTTTTTTGCAGAAATGTCTGATCTGAAAAATCCCATATAAAACCGCCCTGTAACTGAGGATAACGATAAATGAGATCCCAGTAATCTTTCAGGTTACCACCGCCATTACCCATCATGTGCGCATATTCAGATAAGATCAGCGGCCTTGTTTTCCACTCTTTTACATAATCAAGCAGGAAACTTGTTGACTTGTACATCGGGCAGAAAATATCAGTATATGGATTGTCCCTTGCTTCTTCATATTGAACCGGCCGTGTAGAATCACGTTGACTTGTCCATTTATAGTTTGCTTCCAGGTTTTTCCCGAATCTGCTTTCATTACCCATGGACCATGTAATGATGCTGCAGAAGTTTTTATCACGTTCCACCATTCTTTTCATTCTGTCCAGGTAGGCAGCTTTCCAATCGGGATGATCAGAGACGGTTTGCAAAGGATGGAAAGCCATGCCATCACATTCAATATTGGCTTCGTCAACCACGTAGAGGCCATACTGATCGCATAACTCATACCATTCTTCTGCGTTGGGATAATGACTATTTCGAACAGCATTGATATGGTAAGATTTCATGAGCCGGATATCATTGATCATACTTTGACGCGTAATGACTTTTCCCGTGATCATATCATGTTCATGGCGGTTCACTCCTTTCAACTTAACCGCCTTTCCATTTACAAGGAAAAGACCATTTCTTATTTCAACACTGCGAAATCCAATCTTTTGCCGGATAACTTCCTGAACCTGTCCCTTCCTGTTTTTATGAATAAGAAGTAGTGTATAGAGGTTAGGTGTCTCAGCATTCCATTGCTTTACAAAAGGAATTTTTTTAACCATATTCACTGAGTCGTTTGGCTTTACAGATACAGTAGTTGTAAAGACCACCCGACTTGTATCTACAGCATCCATTAGGCACACCTCAATTATTGGTGACTGCCGGGTTGTTTTACCCGCCATCTCAATATCAAGTTTGAGCAGCCCATCCTTGTATGCACTATCTAAGGAAGCGCGTACAAAGAAATCGCGTATATGGTGGGATGGCCTTCTTATGAGTGTTACAGAGCGTTCTATCCCACTCAGCTTCCACATGTCCTGGCCTTCGAGGTAAGTACCATCACTGAAGCGGAAAACCTGTACCGCCAACCTGTTCTTCCCTTTCCGGAGATGGGGTGAAACATCAAATTCGGCAGGTGTTTTACTGTCTTTACTGAAGCCAATGTATTGGCCATTGATCCAGCAATAAAAGAATGAGTTCACCGCGCCGAAGCGCAGAATAACAGGCTGGCCTGCAAAGCCTTCAGGCAGATCGAACTCACGTATGTAAGAGCCAACTGGATTAAACTCTTTGGGAACAAATGGCGGATTAGGCGGTATAGGATATTCAACATCAGTGAAAATATAGGAATCAAATCCTTCGGTTTGCCAGTTGGCCGGTACCCTTATATTTTTCCATTGGGAATAATCAAAAGAGTTCTTAAAGAAATCCAGGGGACGCTCTTGCACGGTCCTGACCCAATGAAATTTCCAGACACCATCCAGGTTAATTACGGAGGAAGATCTTCCATCTTTTAATTCCTCAAGATTCTTATATGGAAAAAACCATGCATGCGGCTCCAGCGTGTTCTGTGAAACCAGTAAAGGGTTTTCCCAATCATTGCTCTGCGCCGGAATAGCATTGGCTATTGATAAAGCCAGGGCCGTAAAAACAGCCCTGGCATGGATGGATATTTTCATTCTTTGGTATTACCAATTAGTAGCTTGTTTGCTATTAGGATTCTTATTGATCTCAGCAAGCGGAACAGGGTAAATATCATGTTTGCCATCTATGAAGTTGTTGGCAAATTCATGCTGGTGGTTCACCATTACCGACTTGATTTTTTCAGGTGCCGTCTTGCTTTTGCTCCAACGATAAAGGTCGGCCCAGCGAATAGCATATTCCATTGCCAGTTCACATGGGCGTTCATGGTGCCGGATCTGCTGGCGCAGTGCGTCCTTTGAGAGGGCTGCAAGTGGTGCGGCTTTGGATCGCTGCCTAACCTCGTTCACCAATAATAAAGCATCGGCGGTTTTACCTAATTCATTCAACGCCTCCGCCTGCATCAATAAAACATCGGCGTAACGCATCAGGTTAATATTACTGCCGGTATAGAATCCGTTGTCGGCCAGATCAGTAGGTGCTGTATATTTCTTGTAATAAACGGAATGATTCAAATCGTTTTTAACCTCCGAATATTTTTTGATAACCCCTGGCTGGTCAACTACTGCCGCAACTGATTGCGCGTCATCAAAAAATATGGTTCCATATACACGATCGCTATAACCACCATCAATCCTCTTATCTGTTTTCAATTCGTTGGTCATCCAGGATGATGGATAAAAGAGTTCCCATCCATTAAGTGCATAGGGACTTACCTCCCATGGCATTGGTGTTCTCTCGTCATTACCATTAGTCCGGTCACCCGAAAACTGGATCTCAAAAATTGACTCGGGACCGTTTTCAGAAAGGCCATTGAAGTTATCTTCAAATTTATCAAGCAGCCAGTAGTTTCCACTATTTATAACACCATCAAAAGCAACGGTTGCTTCCTCAAATTTTTCCTGGAACAGGTATGCCTTACCAAGATATGCCATGGCGGAGTATTTAGTAACCCTGCCGAGTTCCAGGGAAGGTCTTGTTTCAGGAAGATGGTCGATTGCATCAGAAAGATCTTCTTCTATCTGCTGCCATATAGCTGCCTCGGTTGATGGTGCAGGATAGAAATCTGCATTGGAAGCAGGTAACGATACAACAAGAGGAATATTGGTGAAATAACTTTGAAGCAGGAGGTAAAAATGAGCGCGCAGGAACTTTGCTTCAGCAACCAGGCTGGCCTTTTCCTCATCGGTTAATCCATTTTGTGCATTGGAAGAAACTTTGGGAATATTCTCAATGCACTGATTGGCACGGTTTATACCGGCGAAGCACATATGCCAGAGATTAGTGAAGCTGCTTTCATCAGTAGTGTGTGTAAATGATTGCAGGCTTTTACCATAGCCTTCCGCCTTATTATTAATTATTTCATCCGTTTTGTATGCGGCTGCAACATAGGTTTCTTCAAACCATGTCCATTTTGATCCGTCCGCAGCCTGTAATGCTCCATAAGTAGCGGTTATTGCCTGCAAGGCCTGTTCGCGGGTTTTCCAGAAGGAGGTACCGGAAAGTTCATTTTTATTTTCCTTGTCGAGAAAAGATTTGGAGCACGCAGATAATGTTAGCAGGCAGGCAAGTAATGATCCGTATATGAATTGTTTGGTCATGGCAATGTTATTAATCGTTAGCAGAAATATTAAAACTCAAGATTCAATCCGGCGAAATAATTCCTTGATAGCGGATAGAGTCCGCGGTCAACTCCTCTTGAGAAGGAAGAATAATTCACCACACCCGGATCATATCCGGAATAATCTGTTATGGTGAAAATATTGGTGGCTCCAAGGTAAACACGCAGCAGGTTCATTCCCTTAACATTGAATTTATAACCAAGCTGCATACTTTTCAATCGCAGGTATGAGGCTTTCTCCAGAAAGAGATCCGAGGGCCTTCCCATATTGCCATTTGCATCTATCACAGTAGCCCTTGGAGTGTTACTGTTGGCATTGGATGGCGTCCATGCATCAAGCAGATCGGTTGATTTATTGAAGATGGTATTCTGGTACATCAATCGTTTAGCACCATTATACATATAGTTGCCCTGGGTGCCCTGGAAGAATATATTGAGATCAAATTTTTTATAGTTGAAATTTGAGGTTATGCCGTATTCCATATTAGGCAGACCGCTGCCAATGAATCTGCGATCATCATCATTCAGCTCCCCATCATTGTTGATATCCACGAAGCGTATATCGCCCAATTCTGCATTGGGTTGGAGTAGGCTGACTTCATCAAGCTCTTTCTGATTTTTAATGATGCCGTCTGTTTGGTAGAGATAGAAACGGCCAATTTGTCCACCCACTTCTGTTCGGGTAGTGGGGAAATTATTATAGTCCATGTACCCATCGGTAAATGCTTCATCTGCATAACCCAGTTGGAGGATCTTATTGCGGCTGGCCGAAACATTCGCAGTGATATCAAATTTAAGTTCGCCTTTATTTTTACGATAGGTAAGCGCGAGGTCAATACCATGGTTCTGCATTTTGCCCCCATTACGGATTGGATTGGAAAGTAATCCGGCGCTTGGAGGAAGAGGAATGGTAACCAGCATGTCGGAAGTGCGGGTGCGGAAATAATCAACGATCAACAGGAACTTTTCGTTCAGGAGAGAGAGGTCGATACCGGCATTAAAAGTAGCCGACTGCTCCCATCTTATATCGGGGGAAGAAGCATTAGTGATGATGGCACCCACGGCAATATTCTGGCGGAGTCCGGAACCGAAAGGATAGTTGACGGTTGGATTTCCTGAGCTAACAGTATTAGGAAGGTAGAGATAATCGGGGATGCTCTGGTTACCCAGAACGCCATAGCTGGCGCGGAGTTTAAGATCGCTGACAGAAGAGAAGCGGTCACGGAAGAATGCTTCTTCACTTACGCGCCATCCACCGGAAACAGAATAAAATGTACCGTACTTATTGGCATCGGAGAAACGGGAGGAACCGTCGCGGCGGATACTGGCACCCAACAGGTATTTTCCATCATAAGAATAGTTCATCCTCGCAAACAAGGAGCGTAGCGTGCTTTCCAGCAGAACACCACCGGCCGACTTATCGCCTATGCCGCCGTTGAGTGAGCCGAGGTCATTTGAAGGGAGATTATTATTACTGCCGGATAAGCTTCTGTAAACCTCACCTTCCTGGGAGAAGCCTCCCACTATATTAAGGCTATGAAGATCGCGGAATATTTTGTTATAGGTAAGCACTGCATTCAGCACATCCCTGAACCTGCGGTCACGGGTTTCATATAATTGCGCATTCGGGTTCTGCGCCTTATCGCCCATATAATAAGTTGGAATATGCGTATAACTATAACCGTCACTTGAATTGAAACCATACTGGAGGCGGAAGCTGAGTGGTTCCAGGATCTGGTATTCACCAAAAATGTTACCTATAAAATAGGAAGGTTCATCCCGACTATTAACCAGGGTCTGGTAACCTACAGGGTTAATGGCATCGGTCATCTGGAATCCAATACGACTACCGAATCCGCCATCATTGTTCAGATCATAAAGTTTGTGATGAGGTACGCGGTTGATCATTTCATATACCAGAGGATAGCCTGCATTTTGTCCGTTGGCCCTGCTTTCATTAGAACCCTGAAGTAAGCGGCGACGGGTTTTGGAATAGGTGAAAGACTCCCCGAATTTAAATTTCCCCTTGGTAAGGTCAGAGTTCACCTGGATATTATACCGTTCAAAATTAGATTTGATGGCGATACCTTCCTGGGCATAGCGACCGAAGGAAACATTCATACGCATATCTTTCGTGCCGCCGGAAACGGAAACATCGATTTTATTCTCAGGGGCTGTCCGGAAGAAAGCATCCTGCCAGTCGGTATCGGGGTATGTTTGGGTTTGCCCCTCACTATCTGTGTAAGTGTCAGAAAGAATATAATCCAGCGGTTCTGTACCATCGTTGATGGCCACCTGCTTCATGATTGTATTATACTGCTGGCGGTTTGCAAGAGGAAGTTTCTTTGCAAGCTGGTTGATGCCGTAATAGGTATTGACACCGATAAGAACTTTGCCGGTTCTTCCTCTTTTAGTGGTGACCATTATAACGCCGTTAGATGCCCTTGACCCATAGATAGTAGCTGCCGAAGCGTCTTTCAAAACATCAATCGATTGGATATCATTCGGATTGATAGCATTGATATCACCGGGAATACCATCGATCACATAGAGGGGATCGTTATTGCCGATTGTAGAGAGGCCGCGCACAAGCACTACGGGTGGAGCACCGGGATCACCGGAACCAGGGGCGGCATTGATACCAGCCACCTTGCCCTGTAACATCGTGGCAACATTACCACCTGCAAGTTTTTCCATGTTCTTAGTGTTAACAGAAGAAACCGCACCAATCACATCTCTTTTGCGTTGTGTACCATAGCCAACTACTACCACCTGCTCCATCTGCTGGCTGGTAGTGTTAAGAATGATGTTGAGTTGACTACGACCATTTAATGCTTCAGTCAGTGGATCATGACCCACAAGACTAATATTCAGGATGCTGTTAGAAGGAATATTTTTAAGCTGAAATTTTCCTGCTTCGTTGGAGGCAGTACCCATTGATGTATTCCTTATGGTGATGGTGGCACCAGCCAATGGTTCACCGTTAGCCGATCTTATAGTGCCGGATACATCTATTCCAGCATTATTATTATTAGATTCCCTGGTGGATCTTGACTTAACCAGGATCAGGTCTTTATCAACCCTGAAATCAAGGCCGGATTGCTGACTTACCAATTGCAAGAGTTCATCAAGGGTGCGATTCTTTTTTGGAACAGTGATTTTGCCCGAGGAGGCCAGATCGTTCTCATTATATGAAAATGTATAGCGGGTTTTAGAACTTATCTGGTTAAAGACAGATTTAATATCTGCATTCGTAAAGCCGATATCTATCCGGATTTTTGATGTGTTTCCCGGCTGGGCTTCCAGCATGGAAAATGGGAAGCAGAGCAGGATGAGCAGGGGCAATAAGAGGCGGTTACGCAACCTCAGGGAAAGGAGCATTTGATTCATAGCAGCAATGTTAATTGGTAATTACTTTGAAATAATCGTTATCTGTTTATCATTTATAGTGTAGGAAAGGTTATTTACATAGGCTATGGCTTTCATTACATCTTCCAGACTTTTGTTACTGAATTTTCCGTTGAAAAGGATAGGCTTTGCTGGTTTTCCCTGCAGTTCAACTTCCATTCCAAACCAATACTGAAGGGTCTGTTGGATCTGGCTGAAGCTGGCATTTTGAAAAACAAGTTCGCCATTGCGCCACTTTTCTTCAGTTGCGATATTAAATGAAGTCAGATCAGATGTATCAGCATTTGCAAAATAGGTGGATTGCATACCCGGACCGAGATAATGGAGTGAAGACGGCCGGTTGGATTGAATCACACTCACTTTACCTTCCAGCAGCGAGGTTTGAACAAAGTTTTCAAAGCTGTAGGATCTTACTTTAAATATAGTTCCGAGAGCTTCAACCTCTGTTTGTGCTGCTTTAACCAGGAATGGTTTGCCAGCGTTCTTTGCGACTTCAAAAAGGGCCTCCCCTTCCAGTTGCAGATCACGCCTGTTCCTGTTATAATCGATGGGAATCTTTATGGTGCTATTAGAATTAAGCAGAACCGTTGAACCATCAATGAGTTCAACAGATTTACGCTCTCCATTTCCGGTACGTACTATTTCATAGGCAAGGCGCTGGTTTGCCTGATCAGCGGGGGTTATAGTGGTATTTAACCAGTAACCCAGAAATACAAGCAGGCAGGCTGCTGCTACGGATGCGGCGATGCGGAAAAGCGAAAAGGTTTTCGCGGGATTCTTTGCCGGCGACTTTGATGGGTCTTGATAGTTTACAAGAGTTGATGCTTCGGAGCTCCGGAGGGCCTCAATTGCTGTTTTCAGCTTATTGAATTCAACTATTTTTTCTTCAGCACTGATGCGGATACCCAGGGAGAAAAGCAGTTTCCGGGCGGCTTTCAGTTTAGATTCCTGGTCAGGATTTTCGATTAGCCATGAAGTCCATTGCTCTACCGCCGCCTGTTCTGTTTCCAGGCAGTAGTGAACGAAGGAATCGTCGAGCAGCAGGTCTTCTATACTATAGTTTCGGTAATTGTTCATGGCAGCAATTATGATAAAGAGAGGGGGATGTAGAATTATTTACTAAGAAAAATGAAAGTTTTTTTAAAAAATATTTTGGGGTCGCTTATCAATAAGAGTATTGCCATGCAACAAGTAGAAGCAGTATTTCAGTTTCACCGAGTTCGGTGCGGAGGCGGTTGATAGCACTGTGGATGGTATTGTACACAGTTCGTACCGAAGTATTGGATTGCTCAGCGATTTCTTCATAGCTGAGGTCTTCGAAGAATCTTTGCTGGATGAACTGTTTCTGCCGGGTGGAGAGTGAGGCCATTGCAGTGCGGATACGGGCTTTACGGAGTGTATCAAGTTCATGATTTATCATAGCCTCTTCAAATGAAGATTCCGTAAGCAAGGTCGGGGGTTGTTGGGCTTCGCGGTTATAATACTCGGTTTCTTTTCGGATAGCCTGAAAAAGCTGGCGCTTAAAACAAATGAACAGGTAGCCCTTTACATTTTCAACTTCCGGAAGATTTGATCGTTTAGACCAGATATCGATAAAAGTCGCATTTATAGCCGTTTTAACGATATGTGGATCAGCGGAAGAGAGCATGCCATAGCGGTAGAAGCTGTCATATGTGAGGTGATAAAGTTGGTAAAGTCCGGCTTCCTGGTGCTGCCGGAAGGCATTCCAGTGATGTTGGAATGAATTGGAGTCGGGACCTGGAAAATCTTCTTTCATGCAGTCAGGGTTCAACGGCGGGTGAATTCCGGAGGTAAGCTAAGTAAAACTGGTTAATTCCGGGTTTATGCTGGTCAGTTTATTGTCTGTTGAACTTGGCGGGAGAATACTGAGGACGAGGGTTTTCAAACTGCAGGCAGCTAAAGGAGGGGTAGAGATTTTCAGGTGCGGGAATTTTTTACAAATCGGAAGTAGCGGGGAGGTGGGAGGTGGTTTTGCATGTGTGGGTATTTTTTACAAATGGAAAGTAGCGGGACGGGTATGTAGCTGGAAGGGGGGAGTTGTTTTTCGCGTAGTGGTATTTCCTTACAAATTGAAAGTAGCGGGGAGGTGGGAGTGGCTTTTCGTGTGCGGCATTTTTTTACAAAACGAAAGTAATATGAAGAACAAGTTACAAAACGATGGAACATGCTAATGCTGGTTTCGATTTGTAAGAAATCCATACACCTGACAGTTTGGGTATGTATTATGAGTACTTTCAATTTGTAAAAACTCCTCACAATAATTACCAAACATTAGAATTCCTGGCACTTGCGATTTGTAAGAAATCAATGCGTAATCATTTTAATTCTGGCCCAATGAGTGCATGAAGGGGTCGTATTTCAGTAATACTTCTTCTGGTATCGGTTCTTAATATCCATCAATATTTTGCGGGAGACAGGCAGTTCAAGTTTGTCGATATATATGGCAGAATCGGTAATCGCAGTAATGGAAGACCAGGCCACAATACAGGAACGATGCACCTTAATAAATACATGGCCAGGCAAATCAGCTTCCAATACCTGCAGGGGCGTGCTGAGCAGGTATTCGTGGGTCGCCGTCACAACTTTGCAGAGTTTATTCTCCGCAATGATATACCTGATTTGAGTCTGCGGTACTACGACCCATTTCTTTCCATTGCGAATTAATAGTTGTTCGGTTACCATGTGTTGGCAGTTTTAGCGTATGAGGATGAATTGCTTTACATATATTCAAATGGTTATTTTATTTACATGTAGGCATATATTTTTTCTTATCAGGTAAGGGAAAGGGATTAATTAAAGAGTACGGATTAAAATGTAAAAAATTATTTTTCGGGGGGCGACTGGTTGGCGGGGGCCTGAGTAGTTGGAGACTGAGAAGTTGGGGGCTGAGAAGACTCATTTGCGCGCGACTGGCCTGGCCGTTCCAGGTGGATGGTCCCATTCTCATAGATTCCCTTCTCCCCTTCCTCAAGGCTCCAGTTATTATTCTTGTCATAACCAAAAAGCACATTCTTCCTGCTCACGTCAAGCACTATACGCTTTGCGATACTATCGTTCTGAAGGGAAAAAGCACCCTTCACGCTCTGCGCATACACACCTTCCAGCTCCACGCGGAAGGGCTCGCGATTCATATATCGTACATCAAACTTTGCACTGCCCTTAAGCTTAACGAGGCGATCATAAAAATAGAAATCCTCGGGAAAGTACATACTGGAATGCGGCATCAGATCCACCCGTGTACTATCGGCCAGCCAGATCGTCTTCGGTTGATCGCCGGTTTCCACGGTGATCTTCTTCCAGCTGATCTGCTTTAATTCATCGTTGGTAGTAAGCCGGCTCACAATTCGTCCAGGGATAAAAATATCGATCATGGTCAGCACAATTATGGCTACTACACCCCAGCCGAGGATCTTAAAGATGATATTCCTTTTCCGCGGTTCTTTCTTCGCCTTTTTGATCAGGAGATGCATTGTACCAGCACCAGTGCCGTCAATGTTGGCGTCAAGGAGAAGGTCAAAGAGATGGCTGTTGGCCTCTGATTCATTCATCCAGATATCGAGTTCATCTTTCTCCTCCTGGGTAGCGAGCTTCAGGAAAAAATTTCGCAACAAGTGCGCAGCCCTCGGTGTGAGATTGGCAACCGTGGCCGCCTGTTCCAATTCTTTACTGATCTTACTCATAATTTACTTTTTTGCCTGAATTCTTCAGGTTTCATTTTTGTGATACTAAATAAATTCTCCCGCAGGGTTCCATCTGATGCAAAGCCAGATCTTATTGCAATATCTAATACCGTTAAATTGGTATATAACAATAACTTCATCGCAACTTCTATCCTCAAACTGTTGGTTGTTTTAGCCATACCTATCCCAAAATGGGTTTTGTATGCTTCTTTAAGCGAACATTCATTTGTACCTAAAATTTTCGCCTTTTCAATGATCGTGAAGTTTTGTAAATAATTCTCGTGGATAAATTTATGGGCAGCAAAAGCTAAGCCCAGCATGCGGTCGGGCTCATATGCTGATTCTTTAGCGAGGCGGCATTTTTCTAAAAGGCCCTGCAACAACTTCCATAAACGATCTGATAACCATTGTGTGGGCCTTGGTACTGATTTTGGCGCACGTAGGATCTCTGCCACCATTACCTGCATTTCACTGGTAAACATATAGCCTCCCAGGGAAAACTCGTCAAGGCAAAGTTCATTTCTCTCTATGATCGGTTCCAGATTATAGAGCAGATATTTAACCCTTACACCTCTCGTTTTGATCCTGTAATCTTTCGTATGAAAAACACAACTACCGCCTTTAATAATTTTAAACTCACGGTCTCTGACATATAAATTAAGTTCCCCTTCTACCACTATTATCATCCAGTGTGCCTCTTCAACATTCTCCTTGTTGAGATCTAATTTGGTTGGAAAATCGTGGCAAAACAATTGAAGCAACCCATCGGCAGTATCATAGGCCTGTAATGCGACACTACCCCCGAAAGTTTTTGCCATGCCATTGGTATGGAGGATGAGTCCTGGTATGGGAGGCATCACATCATACATGGAGAAGCGCACAAGGCCCGCGTTGGAGTGTATTAGTTTTGTCAGCAAGTAAAAGGATTAAGAAGTTAGCGACATCACCAGGGCAAGGACAATGCAATGCTAAAAACAGTTATGCATACCTGCAAACTTTTGGATATGAAATTTGGCCTCGGAGTAAATGTTCCCGAAAACAAGGTTATTATTCCCGAAAACGAGGTTCGTTTTCAGAAATTTTCTGCATTGAGGAATAGAGGGGAAATAAGGGGGATTTTCTTTCATGGAAAGATCCCTGAAAGCGGGGGTGACTGGTAGTTTAGGGTAAAGAGAACGATGCACCTGTGCGGCACTTACGAAATGCATGTAGCTCCAGGAATGGTACTCAGAAAAGGAGTGTTTTTTATTGATCCATATATGAGTCAATAAGTGTGCATTTTGATCTAAATATGGAACAATAAAAAACGCTGGTTTAAAAAAGGTAGGACTCCCTCCTAATAATACCTCATCGCATACCGACTATTCAAATCGGGCAACACATTGCGTGAAACGGGTAGCTCTTCACTTCCAATACAAATACCATTAGTAGTTAGCGCCGTAATATGATTCCAGGCAACAAGGTAACATCGGTGCACGCGAAAGAAACGGTCAGCGGGCAGATCATTTTCCAGCACCTGCAAGGGCGTGGTCAGAATATGTTCGCGGTGAATGGTCACCACACGGCACACTTTATTGTCGGCCTTGATGTAGCGGATATCGGCAATACGAAGCACCAGCCACTTATCGCCGGCTCGTACAAGTATTTCTTCGGGGTTCATTTGACTAAGTTTTAATCGGATTGGAATACTGTTGATTGGATTGCAGAGGTAAAAGAAATCCCCGGTCAGGACTAGCCGGGGATTCACAAAAAATCACGATGGTGCAAGGGTGCTGTGGTAACGGTCTGAAAGATTTTTTACGGTTAGCCATACCCGTTCGCCCTCGTCGATGCAGGCGCGTACTTTCTTCATTAGCATCTTAAAAGCCGTATGCGAGTTCTTGCCGATGCCTGGCGAGAGCTGCTCTGTTACCGGGGCAATGCATCCCTTCAATTCTTTCAACGCATTGTTGGCCTTATGGATAAGGATCAGCGTTCGGCCGGGAACATCCTTGAGCATCAGGTGCCAGCGATGTCGCTCGCTGAAGCGAAGCACCAGTCGGTAACGTCCTTCGGGGATACAGGAAACCAGTCTTCGGTTCTCCCTCCACGGTAGTTCGATCGTAAAACAGAGAAAGCGTTCTTCGCAGCTCAGGATCCCATCAGTAGCCTCAGGATGGTAATCGCGTTCTAATAGTAGTTCCATGATCATAGGGTTTTGCGGATGATGGCCTGGTTGCCGGCGAGGTCGGAGGCCTTGATGAATAATTGGGCGCCGGCGAGTTGCTCCATAGTGCAGCGCGTTTTGCAGGTCCACTCTTCCCTGTATTTCGCTTTGGTGCCATTGCCTTCTGCCAGCACCTGTTTCTGCGCATCCATTAATACGAACTCTACCTGTGCCACACCCACATTATCAGTAGCCGGCACTAGAATGTTTACCATATTACCGAAAACTGTTCGCAGTATCGGCTCACCCAGCATGGGACCAACGAGTGCATCGTTGAACGCAAGTTTGTAGAAGCTCGGCGCATCCGGATGGAGCTCGCCATAGGAATGCAGCCGATCGGGGTCTTTCATTACTTTCTGTGCATATCGGGATGCCAGTTTGAAACGATGCTCACCGCCGGCGATGGTAACCCGGGTCTGGGTGGGAGGAAGGGCGTTGGATTGGGTGGGAGGTTCACCGATGGAGAGAGGCTTTGATAAGGAAACGGAACCCGGGTGCGCAGTGATTTGTGAACCCGGCTGAGGATTGATTGTTGAACCAGGTTGGGCAGTGATTAGTGATCCCGGCTGTGAATTAATTGATGAAGCCGCTTGCTCACTGATTAGCGAAGCTGAATGTGCATTGGATACTGGAATCAGTTTAGCATTAGATACTGAGCCCAGATCAGCATTGGGTTGGGAAAACAGTTTCTCCGCATATCCCGATTTCTTTGATTTCCTGTAAGCAGTACGAGCCAAATGAAGCGGAGTGAGAAGTTGCATGAGTACTTTATACATGTTGCGGGCTGTATAATCCCATTGAATTTTTGCCATAAAAAAAGGGTTTAGGGTTGGGGGTTAAAGTTTTTGTAGGGGTTAATGATTGGGATAAGGGTTTTTTACAATAAGTGATTTGCGCTTAAGGGTTTGTGTTAGTTTAAAAAGTCCCGGCCGGCGGGGCCGGGACTGAAATGAAAAAAGAATCAAAGAGGGATCCGCCTATCCCTTCACCGCCACCTGGCTGATGGCGCTGGCTACGGTAGCGGCCACGCCGAGGTAGGAGGCGATGGTGGTGACTATGGCCGGCAGGGCCACGGGACTCGCAAGCAATGCGGCACTGATGCCGGCGAGTGCCAGTCCAACATTTCGCAGCTTCTTAAAGAAGCTCGGGGTTTCTGCAAGGGCGCGTTCGGCAATGGTCAGTTTGTCGATTTCCTGTTGTTTCATTTTGTTCGGGATTTAGGGGTTTTGAAATAGGTGTTTTCAAGGGTAAGGGTAAGGCTCCGGATCAGATCACACCTTCAAGGATGGTTTTGCTTTTTGGGATATCCTCCGCCGTTACCCGTACGATGGTTCCGGCTGGCGAGGGATTCGCCACCTTTGTAGTGTAGATCCAATCAAAACCGTTGTCATCCATCACAGCATCACCTTCTTCCAGTACAGTGCCATCAGACGCGAAGAGGGTGAAGACAACTTTGGTGACGCGGAAATTATCTGTGGCTTCCACCAGCATCTGTTGCCCTGCCTGTCCGGTATAGGATTCGGTACGGAGAGCGGAAAGTTCCGGGGCATAATATTTGTCCTGGAATGCCACGTTGAAGGCCGACTGGTTACCACGTCGAACAGCTTCATACTGCTCTTTCAGCTCGGGGTTCTGGATTGCTTTTTTTGCATAGATAACAGCGAGCTTGAAATTGCGCTTGGTCTGTTCGAACTGTGGCTTGAATCGTTCCTTCACCTCGTATCCTTTTGGCAAACTGGCGAGGATGGATTTTGAGCCTATTTTGCGAATTACAAATTGATCATCCAGTTTGCCACCATAATTATGGGTGATGATGTTGGTTTTACTCTTAGTATTTGCCATTGTTTTTGGTTTTTAATGGTTTGAAAAAAAGGGATTGGATTCCGGGGATTCTAAATAGGGGTTTCGGGGCTTTTGCTGTCTTTTCTGCCTTCCTTTTGGGCGGTTCAGGTCACGACAATGATGGTTCGGACTTTTTTTCGGTATAGTGAACGCATTGGAGACGCTTCAAAAACGCTTCAAAGACTATTCAAAGACGCTTTAAAGACGCATCCGCTACCTTTCCATCACGCTTCGGAGACGCTTCCCGGCCGCTTCCAACCCGCTTAGAGGCGGCTTAGAGTCGGCTTTTGCTCGGCTTTTGCTCGGCTTAGAGACGGCATCTAACACCGCTCGGATACCGCTGAACGTTTACTCCCGGATGGTTTTGCGGGGCCATTCCTCCCGCTCAACCGAATGGCTGTCCGGCTCAGTAAACATTGCACAGTGGGTGTTAGCTTATAGGTCGTGTATATACTTCAGTTTTAGATCTTTTGCATAGGCAGGGCCCAGCGGAATACTTCGCTTACCCAGATAGATTTCATCATTGCTAATACCGGTAACGTAATTCCAGTTGACAACAAAGAAACGGTGCGCCCTCACGATGTTTTTAAAGGGCATGTCGGCCAGCAATTTAGTCAGCGAACATCTGTAGGTGTAGTTCATCTCGTGGGTGAACAGTACGCAATGTTTTTCCACTACCTGAACATAGAGTATGTCATCAACCAGGAGCCTGAAATAATGCGATCCATTTTTGATCAGCATGTTATTCTCTTTCATATCATTTGGTTTTAGGTTAATTGTTTGTTTTGAACTATACTATTATACCATACCCGAAACAGGATTCCAAATGAGATTCGTGAATGACATAAACTATGGTGTGAGTGACGTAAATGTTGGTGTGAACTGCAAAATGGAGGGTGTAAAAAAGGGTGTTTTTCTGGATGGGCAGCATGAAACAAGGAGGAAAAAAGCTCCCGAAAACGAGGCTACCGGGCTCCCGAAAACGAGGTTAGGGTGAAAACACCCTTTTTGAAAATGTTTAAACGGTATTTATTAAATTAGAAACCACCAAACCTTAACCATTAAACCAACTAGCTTATGCAGGAAGATTTATACGGGAAAGATTTCAACTGGCAGGGAAATCAAGCCGTGCCGGAATGGAGAATTGAGTTTTCAATCTATCTGGTGATGAAGAGTCGCCACAACAAGGATGGACTTTACGAGGAATTAGTTTTAGAAGAGGAGGAGGAATTGGAAGAAGCAGAGCCACTGTCAGAAGAAAATATTAAAGACCTCCTTGATAGTCTTAAAAAGGTCGCATTGCGTGGCGATGAAAAAAGTCAATACCATATTTTTCAGCTTGTCACTACCATGGAGAAAACAATATCTCCGGATTCGGCATTCATGCAATCAATTATACGGGAAGCAGTTCCCTTTGAGCCATATCTCTTCCAATTTGCAAAAGACCTGGCTTTTAAAACGAACAATATATGGGCAGCACAGGCCGGAATTCATATTTTGGGAGCAAGTAAGAACGAAGCAGTATTGCCTGATATAAAAATATTAGGTATTCTTGACGGTTTGGTGAAACATACCATTGCTGCCATTGATTTTATGGTGGATGATCCTGTTATGGATCTCTGGGATTTCGGCAAAATAACGGGGCATTTTGGAATAATGCAGGTAATAGAAGAGTTGTCAAAATATCCTATAAACCAGGAAATAAAAGATTGGGTATTATCCGAGGGATCTGGTATGGGAGATATTCCACCCGACTGGGCATTAACCATTTCCAGGGTGGGTGGATTGGATGAAAAGTTATTGGCAGATACAATAGATCATGATTTTTACAAATGCGCCAGAGACCTTATCAGCTATCTTATAGAAACAGAATCGCAAAAAGAAGGGATGTATGTGTATGAGCCCGCTGCAACCACCATCAGGAACTTTGTACGACATGCAAAGCAGCATGCAGCAGAGGTCACGGATTATTACAAATTGCATAAACTAAGCGAGTTCCTGAGGTTTTTTGGTGCATTAATGGAGGGCGTTAAAAAAGATGGGGGCAATTATGCGTGGACAAATGATTGCAGGGACAAAATAGAGGATATTTTATATGGCCGTGATTGGGAGGAAATTGTATTGGAGGGTTTAGAATACTTTGAATATTACGAATATTATGAGGCTAAGCAAGTGGCTTCCTTACTGGGCATAGATATATGGGATTTTGTATTGAAGAGAATTCAAAAAGATCCTGCTAATTCCAGTTCGTGGGAGGATGTTGTAGAACACCATAAACCGGGAGATGTGAATCTGCTGATCCGTTTAGCAATAGATCATCTCCCATGGGAAGAATATGTAAATGTTCCGGAAGATGATGATACTAGGGGCGGATATTACAGGGATATCGATAACATAGATTCAGCTATTAAATTATTGAATTCCTATCCCGGTAAAGGCGAACAGATCATCTTATATGGCCTCGAAAGCTCCCTCGCAAGGCATAGGAGTAGTGCCCTTATGGTTTTGATTTCCTGGAAAAGTAAATACTGGTCTCTTGAGATCAGGGATGCGCTTGATCGTTTAAGAAAAATTGAGAAAGATGATTTCACCAGGAGCATTCTCGATCAGTTTTTGCCAGACCCAAAGATCCATAAAACCAGGGCTGAATTGAGGCAACTAATAAGAAAGAAAGCGTACGCAGGTTCAGGGGAATGGAGAACGGAGGAGTCGATACTGCATTTTCTTCGTCAGCATACAAGCGAGGAAGGAAGACTTAATGCTGCTGCAGAACTGTTGCCGGATGATGGCATCTATAATTACAAAGCAGACTTAACTCCTCAGGAATCAGCCATACTGTTTATAGATGCTGACAAATCAGATGAGGACGCGCACGATATATCAGCTACTCCAAAAGGGGCCAGAATGACAGCGGATCTGGTTCAGCTTTTAAAGGAGATCGCTGCCGCGGGTGATAAAAAATCGGAGGAAGCATTTTATGCACTGGCAGCGGAAATGAAAAGCTTCAAACTTCATATACTGGTAGATGATTTTGTTAAAGAGATCAGCAAGGAATCTTTAGCCGCAGAGCCTTATCTGTTTCGCTTTGCTTATGATCTGCTAACAAGATCTAATTACCGGCTTAACGTCATTTATGGGATCGCCATTTTAGGAGAATGTGGAAATACATCGGTGGTGGATGACCTTAAGCTATTGGGAATGCATAATTACTTTACAGAATATGCCGCGTCAGCCATTTGCAGGTTATCCGATGATCCTGCTTCCGATTTGTGGTATATGGCGAAGCGGGTGGATGGGTTTCAGAAGATAAAAATTGTAAGAGTATTAGCAGGATTAGCGTTAGAGGATCCTGTTAAGGAATGGCTATTGATGGAAGGCCATATAGTTGAGCAGTCATCTTATAATTGCATGATTTGTGCCATGCAGGGCGGTTTACACGAAAAGCTAAATGATAACTGTATTGATCGGTCTTTATATAAAGCAGGCTCTTCGCTGGTTAACGGAATGATGTATGAAGACAAGGCTCCATATAAATTTTCCTACTATGCACGTGGTGTTCCTGTTGTACATAATATAGTAAGACATGCAAGGGAGCATGCAAGAGACCCCATTGACCTTATGCATCTTTTAAAAATTGAGGATTACCTGAAAAGCGTTAAGCTGTTTGTTGGTCCCATAAAGCAAAGTGGGTGGACAAGTGAGATAGCGGAAGAATGCATACAGGAGGTCCGCGACTTTATTAATAGCAGGGATTGGATGGGGGTTCTGAAGGAGTGGTATAAAAGTGATGATGAGGAGTGCAGGTATATTGCCTCTCAGGCCACATTTCTTAATGATTTGGATTTTGAAGAACTGCAGAAATGATTAAAATCTAACGGTTATGCAAATAGGCTGCAGGGGTGATGGGCATATTTACAATCCGGAGTTTTAAATCCCTCCAGTACTAAGATGAAAAAGATTATTGTATTAAGCCTTATCTCGACGGCCTTGTTCTCCTGTAAGAGTCTTCAGAAAACGGGAACGGCTAAAACCATGGACATTTATGGTTCCGGTGTAATGCATATGCCGGTTATTGTGGACCTCGATGTTCGTGAGGTAAAGGTCAGCGGAACCAAGGTTGGCAATGCAGGCAATTCGCTGGACCTGCTAAAGATGGAAGCTATTGCGACGGCGTTGCGTATGGCTTCTGCAGATGTGTTGGTGGAGCCTTCTTATCAGATCGAGACAGAGGGAAGCAGGGTAACGGTTATCGCTACCGGATTTCCTGCTAACTATAAGAATTTCCGAAAGATGACGGCGGTGGATACGGTGCTGGTAAGGCCATTCATTCTTCAGAAGGCGAATAGTTTTGATCCTGTGCCGGAGAAAAAGAAACGCCGTGGTGCGGGTGTGTTAGCTGGACTGGGTGCAGCTGCCGCGGTGAGCGGGCTGGTTATGGGTGCGGGTTCCTATTGATGCGGAGATTTTATATACCGGATGCCCTGCAAGGAGTTGCGGGGCATCAGTTTTATAAGGTGGTGAGCTGGTTTATAAGCCAGGGATCATAGGCGTATTTTTACAAACTGATTTTAGAGTAAAGATGGTGTTCGAAAAAGGAGATGTTTATAGTGTTCCATATATGATGCAATAAAATGCTTTATTGATCTATTAATGGATCAATAAAACACAGGGGTAAATAATCAAGTAGTGAGACATTTGAAATCAACGGCTAATTATGAAATTTCACCAAAATGTTATATTTTTCTTTGATTATCAATCAATTAATAGAAATTAGTAGAATATTTTTTTTATTCATCCTGACGAATTACCTTCGTCTTAACTTATAAGTTAAGTTGGAAATTGAAATAATAAGCTTAGGTGATCACCAATATGGTAAGGTGTCATTTTATACAGTCCAGGTAGTTGGCAATCCCAGATCGGAGTTTGCTGATTTTATGTATAGAATGAAGCAAAATGCGAAAGATTGGAGGCAAGCTGGCTTATTAAATAGAAAGATTGAAAATATAGGGAATTTATATGGTGCTAAAGATCAATGGTTCAAGAGAGAAGGAAAAGCAGAACGATTACCTGAACCTACCTATCGGTTTTTTGATAGTGATGGTGAGAGTGATTTTGGATTAAGGTTGTTTTGTGTGGTACTTTCTGAGCAAGTGGTTATTTTATTAAATGGTGATAGGAAAACGGCGCAAAAGATAAAAAATTGCCCTAATTGTTATCCGCATTTTCTATTCGCCAATAAGTTGTCAGATGCATTATATAATGCCCGGTTAATGGATCAGATTGAAGTTATAGGAAAGGATATATTAACAGAAGATGATTTTGTTATTAGACTTCCTGATTAAACTCTAAGGAAATGAAGAAGAAAATTGAACGTTCTGTGCGCATACCCGAGGTGAAGCAATCGGTAGAACAACTTTCGGAAGAGGATAAAATATTTGTGGATAAATCCATGGAGATTGCTCATTTTATTGCAGGGGTACTTGAAAAGAAAAATTTCAAACAAAAAGACCTTGCACAACTAATGGGTAAGTCAGAGGCTGAAATTAGCAAGCTACTTAGTGGTAATCATAATTTCACTTTGCGGTCCGTTTCAAAAATTGAAGCTGCTTTGAAAGAAAGGGTACTTTGCACGCCTACTCATGCTTTCTTATCTATTAGTTATACTCAATGGTTCCAGTCTAAACAAATTACTTCAATGCAAACAGCGAAAGTTGCATCTCTCCCCATAAGTTATAATTCCGGCAAGGTTATACAAATGGAGATGAAGATATCACAGCCAACTGATCAAAAAGCTATATGAATGCAGCACGCCAGATAGAGCCCGAAAAGATTTCAATCCTTCAGCTCAAGACTAAAAGGGGCAGCATTGAAGAGGGTGATAATCCTGGAAATAATCCTATTCAGGGATATACATTTAATTTCGAAGTTGGTACGGGGATGCGCCCGGAAGATTTATTAGTTGGTATTGAATTGGGAATAGAAATTGTTGGCATTGATGAATTCAAAAACCCGGTAGGTGCAACTGGTTCTTATACGCACGAAATTGTTTTCAAAGTTGATAATCTGGAAGAATTTCTTGAAAAGACGGATGAAAATTCTTCAACAAAAGTTGACTCCCTACTTATAAGTACCTTGATGGGAATAGCTTATTCAACAATACGTGGCATCATATTCACCCGTACTCAGGGCACATCCTTAGGTGCCGTAATACTTCCCATTCTAGATCCCAAGAAGTTGACTCAAATGGCATTTCCTAAATAAGCCCGCTGCAAATAGGTTGCATTCTTGCCCCGTATATTTAGGTCTTAAATCATACACTATGGATCTTATTACCATTCTATTGGTCATCTTCTGCCTGGTTGCGTTGGTGGCCATATTCCTGATGTACAATAAACAACAGCAGGGCATCACGCAAAACGCCTTACTTAACGAACGCGTGCGGCAACTCAGCAGTGAAATGGATCAGCATAAGATCCAGAATGCTGAATTGCAAAATGCTGCGAACACGGCGCGGGCGGAATTGGGCCGCGTGCAGATGGCGCATGGTATTGCAAATGGAGAGCTGGAGATGATTCGACAGGAAAAGCTATCGCTTATTCAGCAGTTACAGGAGAAGACAAGGGAATGGATTGAAGAGAATAAGATGAGCGTGCAATTAAAGTCGGAGCTCGATCAGCAATCCACTTTGTATAGGGAGCAGAAAACCGACCTCGAGCAATTGAGGGATAAGATGCATAAGGAATTCAGCCTGCTGGCGCACGAGATCCTTTCGGAAAAGACGAAGAGCTTTAATGAAAGTCAGCAGAAAGAAATGAGCGGGATGCTGGAGCCGCTGAAAACAAACTTGAAAGATTTTAAGGAGCAGGTGGAGAAATCTTACAAAACAGAAAGCGAGGAAAGGATATCGCTACGGGCGCAGGTGAACCTGATGATGGAACTCAATAGCACGCTTGCTAAGGAGGCGCGATCGCTGGCGGTGGCGCTGAGTGGTAATACAAAGAAGCAGGGCGACTGGGGTGAGTGGATCCTCGAGACGATACTGGAATACAGCGGACTGCAAAAAGGGGTTCATTACGAGGTGCAGGCCTCGGCGCAGGATGAAGCGGGCGGGCGGATCAGGCCGGATGTGATCGTCAAGTATCCTGATGAGCGGGTGCTGATCATCGACTCAAAAGTGTCGCTCTCGCATTACGACCAGTTATGCAGGGAAGAAGATCCCGATACGCAGGTACTGTTGTTGAAGAGCCTGCAGCAATCGCTTCGCAATCATATTGATGGATTGAGTGGAAAGAACTATCCGCAGTTCAAGGGCAGTCTGGATATGGTGATCATGTTCCTGCCGGTGGAAGCGGCATATATAACGGCCTTGCAGGGCGATCCTGACCTGCAGCATTATGCGTACCGGAAAAATGTTCTGATGGTGAGTCCGGCTAACCTGGTGGTTGCGATGAAGTTGATCTATGATCTCTGGAAGAGGGATGGCATGAGTAAGAATGCGGCGGCTATTGCTGAAAAGGCGGGAAAGCTTTATGATAAGGTGGTGGGTTTTGTGGAGGACTTCCAGCGAATCGGAAAAGCTATAGATGGATTGCAGTTTACTTATAACCAGGCGCATAATAAGCTCACGAATGGACGGGGGGCCGTACTTAAGCAGGCAGAGGACATGAGAAAGTTGGAGATTAAGAATAGTAAGAAGTTACCGCCGGAGATGGTGAGTGAGTTGGTGGAAATGAACGAAGACGAGCCGATAAGTGAAGATGAGCAGATTGAGAGTGGGGTGAAAAGTACGGCGAGTGAAGTGGAGAAAATGGTGAGTATTGAAGAAAAGGTTGTGAACGAGTAAAGATGATTGCACGGGTGTAGGAAAATATTACAAATCGAAAGTTGTGCCTGAAACCAGTTATTCGAAAAAGCAGGTGTTTATATTGATCCATATATGATGCAATAAAATGTTTTATTGATCTATTAATGGAACAATAAAAAACAGCTTCTTAAAACAGGTGTGGTTGTTCCAACTTGCGATCTGTAAATAACCATTAAGTAAGCGAATTGGCGTTATTGAAAAACTACCCATTCAGCAATGCATGAATCCTCTCAGCCCCAACAATAGTTTCCATCCATTCTTTATCGGGGCCGTGGGTGATTCCAGCCAGGGCGCCGGCGAGGGCGGCAACGGTATCGGTATCATCACCGAGGTTTACGGCCTGTAATGTTATGTTGCGATAATCGGATCCATTTAACCAGCTCCAGAGAACAGCCTCGAGCGTATGCACTACATATCCTCCCGAACGGATATCCGAAATATCAATGGTGGTGAAATCGGCGTGGAGGATCCTATTGAGGATAGAAGCCATTCGATCAGCAAATGAAGTGTCGGGAATTTCCGCAGCGGTTGTATCAGGCATGGGTGCAACGGTTGTATCAGACATTTCTGAGGTAGCTGTACCAGGCATTGATGCAATAATAGACGCCACGGTTTGCCGGCTGATGGCAAGAGCATCGGCGGCGGGGAGATCATTACTTAGCTGGTGCAGGAGTTCGGCATAGAAGAAGGAACAGAGATGCGGAAGCGCATGTGCATGGGTGATGGCGCCGGCCGCGGAGACCATAGCGAATCGGGCGGCTGTATCCCTGGCGGCATAGTCCGTTGAAAATGCAAATGGTAGTACCCGCATCAGGGTGCCATTCCCACAGGCCACCCTTTCTTCGGAAACACCAGAGGCTGTATGCGGAATGCCGGCCTGCAATTTCATAAGTGCAGCGCGGGTGGTGATGCCAATATCGAAGACCTCACCATGGGGGGTCATGTAGGCATCGCGATACCAGGCGAGGAATTTATTGGCGAGGGTTTCCATGCTGCCCCCTTCGCGGATATTCTCGAGGGTGCAGAGCATCATGGAGCTGTCGTCGCTCCAGGTGCCGGGCGGCTGGCTATGCGTTCCATAGCCGGTCATATCAGTGATGGGTGAGCGCTGCAGTGCATCGCGACTGCAAAACTCAGCGGGAACGCCAAGGGCATCGCCGATGACGAAGCCCCAGACTGCGCGGGATAATTTGGCGGGTGAGGTGATCATGGGTGCAAAGAAAGCGGGTTCACTTGCAATCTATTTACAATTAACTTAGATGGGAAACAGATCGGAAAGAATATGCCGGCAAATAAAAGTGCTTTAGTAAGATATCATGTTATTGATGATTGCCTCCTGAATACGATGAGGCGCTACCCGGGGCTGGGCGACCTGCGGAATAAGATCGCGGAGAAGCTGGGGCAATCGATCTCGGAATCGATGGTAAATAAAGACCTGCGTGCCATGAAGGATATTTATGGGGCGCCGATCCGGTTCAACAAAGAGCGTGGCGGATATGAATATGCGCAGGAGGGTTTCAGTATCCGCGAGTTTCCCCTCACCCATGAAGAGATCGAAGCTATTGACCTGGCACCGGCGATGTTGCAGCAATTGAAAGGCACTTCTTTGTTTGAACAGTTTCAGAAAGCGGTGGGCAAGATGATAGAGGGATACCGGATCGGGAAGGTGATCGGCAAGGAAGAGTCGGAGATCATACAAATGGAAACGGGTGCTCTATCGCCGGGAACGCAGTGGCTGATGAAGCTGCTAAAAGCAATACTGGAAAAACAATCGGTGGAGATCGTTTACCAGTCGTACGGTGGACAGGAAAAGCTGCATAGTTTTTCGCCCTACCTGCTGAAGGAATATCGCAATCGATGGTACCTGGTGGGATACTCCGACAGGGCAGAGTCTGTAATTGTAATGGGACTGGACAGGATCAATAAGATAGAGAAGAGCCGGACTAAGTTTTACCAGGAACCGGGATTTAATTCGGTTAACTATTTCCGTTATTCCTTTGGCATAACGCAGATGCATTACCAGGAGCCTGAAGAAGTGATCCTGGAATATTTTCCTGAGCAGGCGCCCTATGTGTTATCGCAGCCTATACATGGATCGCAGGAGGTGCTGGCGCATAATGCCAGTGGACTGCGCATAAGGATCAGGGTTTACAGATCGCATGAATTGTTGCAATATATCATGGGGAACCTGGACAAGATCAAAGGAATCAGTCCCGCGGGTTTGAAGGAGGATGTTATGAAGCGGGTGAGTGAGGCGTTGGGGAGGTTATAAAAAAAATACCATGAGTAGAGTTGTGCTGTATGAAGTAGATAGTCCTGGAATCAAAATTTCCATCGAGGTTTATTTCAAGGGAAAGGATTTATTCTTTGACGGATATGATATTGGACCATTGGTTGAAAAACATTGGGGGGAAAGTGATTACGAATACACATATACCGTTGAACCTCCCGGGGTTTTGAAATTCTACGAGGTAATGGGTATTAAAGTTGGAAATGAATCAGCTTTGTTGCAGGAAATAAAGAAACGATTCAGCGGTGGTAGCGCATATAGTTTGTTCGGAAAATTCATGTCGGAAAATAATATTCCGCATGATGGATTTAATTTTTGATAACTGGTGCGGGGCATCTGTCTTCAAATTTTTAAAATATAATTATATCTTAATAGTTAAGCCACTTACTTATGACATTGCATGAAGCTATCATTCAACTGTTAACACAGCATGGAAGTCCAATGACTACAACTGAAATTGCCAAAGCTTTAAATAAAAATGGGTGGTATAAAAAGAAAGATGGCAGTATAATAACTCCGTTCCAAATCCATGGAAGAACAAAAAACTATGCACAATATTTCGATAGGGACGGCACCACAGTGAGTTTGAGGGGCCAGTCAGCAAATAAGAGTATTATTAAGCCTGAACCTATTTCAAAATCTGAAAATAAAGCTACAACAACGGTTACTGAAGATGGTTCCATTGAACATTACTTGATGTCAGAAGAAAACTTCCAACCGGTGGCGGGAATTGATCATCGTATTCCAAAGGAGCCAGGGATATATTGTCTTAGGATAAAAAACACAACAAATCTTCCATCCCCTTTTAATCATGAACTTCAGGCAAGAAACCACAACATTATATATATCGGAATTGCCTCGCAAAGCCTCTTTAGCAGGTTACAACAAGAATTAAGGGCGAAAGGACACGGCACCTTCTTCCGTAGTATTGGAGCAATACTAGGTTACAGGCCAGAGAAAGGATCACTCATAAATAAGAGTAACAAGAGGAACTATACATTCCCTAAAAATGATGAGTTAAAAATAATCAAATGGATTAACGAGAATTTATTGATAAACTGGTTTCGTACCCATGATTTCACTTCCTTTGAAGCACCTTTAATAGAAGAGCATTTGCCGCTTATTAATATTGATTATAACCCTTCAGCTTTAGACTTGCTAAGGAAATTAAGGGCCGAATGTGTTCGTATTGCTAATGAGGAGTAAGAAACAGGCGGATGGCCTGCTACACGACATTTTAAAATTGTAGTAATAGAACAAGAGAGCAATTTGTTGATTTATCAGTCAGAAGATGGGGTCATTCGGCTGGAAACGCGGCTGGAAGATGAAACGGTATGGTGGACTCAAGCACAGATGGCAGAGTTATTTCAGAAGGAAAGGTCTGTGATGACAAAGCACATCTCAAACATTTTCGAGGAGGGTGAACTGGACGCAGAAAGCAATGTGCAAATTTTGCACATTGCAAATTCCGATAAGCCGGTAAAGTATTACAACCTTGACGTAATGAAGCGGGTGAGCGAGGCGTTGGGGAGGTTAGGAGGTTATTATAAATAGGTTGCAAATATCATCGGGATATTGTATTATTCAATAAGAAATCATCATTCTGTAATTATTAAAATCAAGTACAAAATGGCCTACTTAATTACATGCGCAGGTTCAAAACAAACTCCAGCAAAAGAAATGGTTTCAGAATTAAGTCAGTTATCATTTAACCAATCTCTGAGAAAACTAAGAGAAAATCTAATTGAGGCTACGGGTTGCCAATTAAATTGGAGAAAAACTTTACCGGCCTGGCAATTATATACTGGACCTAGAAGCAAGTTATATCCGAAAGTATCGACAACTAACTGGACTAAGGATTGCGTAGAGATAAAAATTTTATCGGCTTTATTTGGTTGGATTAAACACACCGACCTTATTCCACTATATGATCTTAAAATGACTGACACTGTGATTATTGGGAATAGAACTTTCCCAGTATGGAGATATTGGTATGCGCAAGGTAGAATGAATGATTTCATTGATGTACAGAAGGATATAGATTTGTTATCAATCAACTACCGAAAAGCAATAAATGGAAATGGTTCGCCAGTTGGAATTCTTCCTAAACAAAATTTTGATGATTATGGAGCTCAAAAAGGCATTTGGTTAAACAATGAACTAAATCAAAAATCTTGTGATTAATATTGCTGCATTTGAATCATATATCGGGGAAAACTCGGTGAGATTATTCAAAACTCATTCTGAAGACTACTTGAATGCAATATTTGATGAGAAGGGATTTCATCTATCCATGGAAGCCCAGCAAAAGTATGATCAGGTAAAAAGTACACCCCACATTTACATAGCATTTACCAAGAATGTTTATGGGCATTATTATATTGGTAAATCATACCAGAATGGGGGAAGATGGAAAAGGCAACATGCCTATCATTTAGGAACTCTTGCATATCATATTTTGAAAACAATTAGGTATGATGATCAAAATCATCAACATTGGATTGACCAATGGATGGATTTGAATAAGGTTCAAATTTCAACTTCACCATTTTCAATTTATCTTAAGGAAGCGGTTTATATAGTTTTCCTGCCTTTTGAGTTATACTCGGAAACATCATATACAATTCTCCCAAAATCAGAAATAAGGGCAATTAATACAAGAACTGAGTCGGAATTAATCAATCACTTCAAGACACAAGGAATTAAGTTATTAAACATTCAAAAAAATCGTTAGTCAATAACTGATTTACAACTCGAGAAAGTATTCTAACCCTTCTTCTGCCCGCTTGCACTCGCCTGCACAATGATGAAAACAATACTGATCACAGCGAGGGTGAAGGTGGTGAGGAATGCGAGCCCTTTCAGGGTGGCGGTGAGGGTGAGGCGAAGCCAGGGGCGCCTGATACTGTAAGCTCCCCTTATTTTAGTGCCAGTATCAGTTAGAGTTTTCAAATGTAGTAATCTTTGCTTCAACCGCTTTACCCACAACCGGCTGCGCTTCAATTTTTAAATGGTTTCCGCTTGCCGGTGTGGATAAAGCTGATTGCGCTTTTTTCATCTGAGTGTACATTAAAGGAGATAAGTATCCCAATGATTTATGAGGTCTTTCACTGTTGTAATCCATTCTCCATTCCTCGCTCAATACCCTGACTTCGGCAAGGCTGTTAAAGAGGTAAGCATTCAACAGCTCACGCCTGATGCTGCCATTCTTTCTTTCGATATAAGCATTTTGCATGGGCCTTCCAGGCTGGATAAACTGAAGGCTGATCCGGCGGCTTTCATGGCTGCACCACTCCTCCAGCTTATGGCTAATGAACTCAGGTCCGTTGTCACATCGAATGCTTGCCGGGCTGCCTCTTTCCAGGATCAGTCTTTCCAGAACCCTGATAACCCTTAGAGAAGGCAAAGAGGTATCCACTTCCATGGCCAGCGATTCCCGGTTAAAATCATCAATGATATTCAGCAGCCGGAACTTTCTGCCATCCGTTAGGCTGTCACTCATAAAATCTATACTCCAAGCCTGGTTAGGTGCAGCAGGTACACTCAGTGGCTGCTTCACTCTTTCCGGCAAACGCTTCTTTGCCCGTCTTCTGATATTGAGTTTCATATCTGTATAAACCCTGTAAATTCTTTTGTGATTCCACGAGTATCCTTTGTTCCAAAGCCGGTAGCAGCATTGCCAAAAACCAATAGCAGCATGCCTGGTAGTGAGCATGGTTAATGCCTCCTGAACTTCGCTATCATCTTTTGGATTTCTTTTGTACTGGTAAGTTGTTCGGGACAAGCGCACCAGTTTACACGCCTTGCGGTTACTTAGCTGTTCCTGAGATACAAAAAAATCAACAGCTTCCCGTTTCTCCTGGGGCGTTACAACTTTTTTTCAATGAAGTTTTTCATAGCCCTGATTTCAATGCTGGCTTCCGCAAACATTTTCTTCAGTTCGGCATTCTCCTTTTCTAATTCCTTCATACGGGCAACGTCACTGGCTTCCATACCGCCATACTTTGCTTTCCAGTTATAAAAGGTTGGCTCACTGATACCAGCCTCCCTACAGATCTCTTTAACGGAAATGCCAGCTTCCTGTTTCTTAATAGCAGCCACTATCTGGCTTTCTGTGAATCGCTTTTTCATGCATTTAAAATTTAAAGTTAACAAACTGATTTGTTGTTAACTCTAACTTTTGTGGCCGAACTTTGGGGAAGCCTACACTTTCACATCATGTACTTCAAGAGTATCCCATCCAAGTGCTATTAGTTTTCTTACAAGTTCTTCGTTATCCAAAAGAACTTTACCGATTTCTATCAATTCATTCTTTTGTAAGGGTTGACCAGATAGAGCTTTAATTCTAAAACCCCCACCCATAAATTTCGAAAAAGCATGGCGGAATTCTGATGAACCCATCGTAGTTCTAGCTTCAAGAAGTGTAGGTGCTTGTCCGCTAATAAAAGATTTTTTTGCAGACATATTAAAATCGCGAATGAGATTGTACCGTTCTTTTACGTCACTAAACCATTCCACAAGTCTATACCACATAGCTTACTAATTAATTGTTTCAAATGTTTTTTTTGTAGAAAAATAATAAATACAACCAAAGATTATTACTATGGCTATAGCCGAAGAAATATAAATGGTCTTATCTGGAATTGTGGTAGAATATGTATAACCCATTCTTTTATAAAAATCTCTGTTTCCCTTTTCATCTTGACTAGGATTTAATCCATATTTCCCCTTAATATAGCGATCCATCCATGATTCATATTTATAGTATCTGTTTTGGGCAATTATTGGAAGGCATGTTGCAAAGCAAAGTATGCTAATAAAATAATATTTTTTCATAAGCTCAATATATAAATTATTTACTCATTAATTAATCAGTTAAGATTTGTCATCTTGCGAATGCAAAGAATTGTCGTTAAAATGAATATAACCGGATCGATATTTTGTAGCTCACAACTAATATTAATCAATAGAATATTACGTCCAAAAAAGCGGCTCTTCTTTTCCAAATTTCATGTTCATTCTTTTTCAAGGGTTCTTTACTTTTGAACCAGGGGGAAGAATGAATTAATCTCAATAGCATTATATAACCATCTACATCTTGGAAGAAATACTCTGGTTTGCCTAGGGTTTTACCAATCGCTTTTCTTACTCTAGGAGCAGAAATAGTACAGAAATAATCAGGTTTTATTAGTGCCAATAACCTACCCCAAACTTTCATTGTGGGTCCTAGAGCCACTAAATTATTTAACTCTATCCTCAGTTTTTCAAAATCTAAGGGATACGATAATCTGTAGATAGCATTAATTGAATTAACTATTGCTTTGTGCTCTTGTATAGTACCATTGGCCAGCATTCGTCTAAAATCACCAGATGCAGCAACATGGCCTAGCCAACCATAGGGCCTAATTCCACTTATTAAGCGACGTTTTTCAATATCATTAAAGTATTCAATTTTCCATGGTAGTTTTAATTCAGATGCATATTTTTCAAATAAGGCAATTTTTTTAAACAGGTTATCATCGTATTTCAAACTAGGATTTTTGAGCCCTTTCACTACTCGTTTTATATAGGTATCCCAATCTGCAATAGCCAACCAAGCAGCAGAGTGAGTCGCTTCTTTTTCCTTACTCGATTCATCTTGGAGACCTGATTCTTTTAGTTTTTTTCGATGTTTATTATAGAGCTCAGTGTATTTCAGTAACCATTTATCATCAGGAGTTACGCTAAATTCTGATGATTTCCATCTGTCTAGTACCTTTTCTAATTTTGCAATTTCATTATCATTTGCTTTTCCAGAAATCAAAACATTTACTTCAAAGTTCTGGTAAAAGCCTTGGTAAGTAAAGTTGGAGCTGCCTATAAATATTTCTTTTTCTCTTTTATTCGAGAAAATATAAACTTTGGGATGAAACAGATGGTTATCTTTTGCAATCCGAACATCTGAGGTTATTTCCATTAATAATCTTATCCCATCGGGGTGTGATTGGTAAAATGCAATTCCTACAACTGCGTTTATATTTGAAACAGAATGTATATATTCAAAAGGGAAGATGTTTTTTGGATCACCTATCCAAGCAATAAACATATCTAGTTTATCATAATAATTACAGCACCTTTTAAATTCATTTTCAAAAGACATGTTTTCACCAAGAATTGTTGTAGCAGCCATTCGATTACTTTTTTTATAAGCCTGTAGATCATTTATTATAACAGTAGATATTTGGATATTACGGACAACGTTTACAACTAGTTCAACGCAAAGTTTACCCCTTCCAGATAGTTGCTGGAGCTTTCGTAATATCTCTTTTTCTTAATCAAACATGAAACAGTACCAGTTAGAGAAAAGTAAAATAAAGAATTTCGCTTAAAAACATGAGGGAAAATTTCTTAGGTAATTAGGCTTATTTAGTATTTCCAATCAATTCCAAAAGCATACGAAATGCCTCAGGCTGTTCAAGCTCTTTCCAGAATTTTTTGGTGTATTTGGTACGATCAAAGCTGCTGTTATTGTTGCGTTCATAAATCCATATGGCCTCCTTGTCGGCAATTACTAGGATCTTAGCCGATAGACGTTGCCCATAAGACCAAACCTGTTTAAAGGTTTCTTCCAACTCCCGGTTTGTACGGATCCAGAACTTACTTTCAATAAGCATAGATGCTGTTTCATAGCCCTTATCATGAGTTGTAATAAAAGCATAGTCCGGGAAATTTCTTTCCCCTCTCCCCATTCGAAGCGATAATTGCCTTACCCAATGTTCGGATGTGTACCCAAGCCTGATCAATAGAGGTTCTATTAAAACAGTCTCTACTTCCCGCTCGTTTCTAATTTCATCGTTTGCAGGAAAAGTATGGCTATATAATAGGGGAAGGTCCACCTGGGAACCACCCTGCTCATTCATAAGTTTTTGGAGACGAAGGTATTCCTCCGCTGTAAGCGGGTATCCACTTACACCTTGCATATTCTTGCGCACCAACGGATGATCCTTGAAATAGGGATCGTTCTTTAGTTTAGTTAAGGAAATAGGCGGTACTTTTTGGCCATGACCTATATAAATACTGCTATAATAATGAAAAAAAGGGTCTGCAATGCCATCGTCTGTAGCACGCCAAATGGAATGAATATAACTACGTGGTGCCAAGCAATACATCACCAATATATCACCCTTACGCGTATCCTCATTACCCTGCCAAAAGGTTGTTTCCTGTGAATTAGCCCGATCCAAAAATTCAAAATCCACTCCATATTTGTCGCCGCCTATTAACCAAACCTGAGTGGCTTGCGGTAGGGACTCACTTCCATTTTCCGACGAGTCCAAATAGTTTGGAGCAAAGTCATAAAGGAAGGCACAGAACTCAGCTGCAGATAGTTCATTCTCTTCCTGAAAAACTGAAAAGGATTTACAAAGCGACCAGTAGTATTTTATGCGCTCAGCCTTGTACTGTTTCAGTGGCACTGGCGGTAGGTCTATCCCAAATGCATCGGCTATCCTGGTCAACAAATGAAATCTGTGCAGAAAAAAATATGGCTTGAAATAATCGGGATACACATAATAAAGCCAGGTTGAGATCAAAGGGACCAATCCCAGAAAAGCTATATTGTTAGGTGCATAAGATTCATGGCTATGATCTTCATAGGATAAAGTAATTCCTTCTTGTATGATTTTATCGAAAAGTGCTTCTGCCTCCTCTAGTGTAAGTGTGTCTGGGAGTACTGGGCTAGTAGTTAATTGTAACATATCATCTATAAAGCCTGCAGCCACCGAATTCTCAAGAGGCAATGTGCCAGAAAATGATTTAAGAAGATCTTCGGTACTTCCATTAGTGAATAACTGAATGGCAGATTGTCCTGCTGCAGATTGTTGATATATTTTCCATAGGAATTTATTGAAATGCATTGAAGTATTTGGAGTTTAATGTACACCTAATTAAAAGAATATAGAATACGATTAAAATGGGCTAGTCAATTGCTATATTTATGAATATGATACCAAATTATCAGACCATAATGCTGCCACTACTTAAAATAGTAGGTGATGGGCAGGAATATCAATACCGCGATCTAATTGAAAAACTTGCTGTCACTTTCCAGATTACAGAAGAGGAAAGAAAAACAATGCTGGCCAGTGGCAACCAACCGATTTTTGATAACCGGGTTGGATGGGCTAAGACCTATCTCAAAAAAGCAGGCTTATTGGATTCCCCAAGGAGAGCTACAATTGTAATCACCAATTTGGGTAAAGAGACCCTGTCTAAAAATCCAGGATCTATCGATGCAAAATATCTAAGGCAATTTCCCTCATTCCGGGAATTCCAGAACGCCAGCAAAGCAGAGAACGAAAACGATGATACTGTAATACCTGAATTAAATACGCAGACACCGGAAGAAGTACTGGATAAAGCCTATTTGGGAATACGTAAATCACTCGCAGCGGATTTAATAAATAAGGTTGTGGAGTTGTCACCCACCTTTTTCGAAAGGTTAGTAGTAGAGTTAGTAGTGAAAATGGGATATGGCGGTTCTATTCAGGATGCAGGTAAAGCAATTGGTAAAAGTGGCGATGAAGGGATCGATGGAACAATTAAGGAAGATAAGCTGGGACTTGACATTATTTACATTCAAGCTAAGAGATGGAAGCCGGGGAATGTAGTGGGCCGACCAGAATTACACAAGTTTGTTGGTGCTCTTGCTGGTCAGGGTGCCAAAAAAGGTATTTTCATTACAACATCAAATTTTACCAAAGAGGCCAAGGAATATACTCCCAAGAATGAAACCAAGATTGTACTCATTGATGGAGAGCAATTAGCTCAACTAATGATAGATTATAATCTGGGATGTACTACCCAGCAGGTCTATGAGATTAAGAAGATTGATAATGACTACTTTGAGGAGGAGTAACTTCTAATTTAAACGCAAGTTCTTTAACTATAACTTCTGGCAGAGGTACACGCTCGGCTAGTTTGTCGGTGGATTCAAGGTCTTCTTTGTAGTTTTCGCCCATTAGGATATTGAACCAACGCTCGCGATCCATTACAACCGAATACATCTTTTCATCCTGGGTGGCGGCTACATATGGGTGATATATGTGAATGGATTTGCCACATTGTTCTGCTTTGGCTCCTATTCGGTCAATACGTCCGGTTCTTTGTTCCAGGGTGCTGGGGTTCCAGCATAGATCATGGTGAATGATATGGCGGCAATTCAGGTGCAGATCTACACCTTCTGACATCACACTTGTTGCGATGAGTATATCAGGATAAAAGGGAGTATTGAAAGTGAGCATCAGATTCTGGCGGGTTTCCATGACTGTTGATCCGTTTACCAATCTTACATTTGGTAGCACATTTCCGGTTTCTGAGGAGCCTATACGGATTTCGCCAGTCTGTATGGAGGATAGTGCTTGCAAATACTTTTTGCGTTCTTCTTCTCCGCACTTAATGGCAAGAAAGGAAAGGAAATTCCTTATCATCTTTAATAATGATAAGCCGCTAGCGTCTTGTTGCTCAAATGCTTTATCGAGTAATACATTTTCATCGTCCTGCACTCCTAATGGGAAATAACGGGTAAGAAAAGCCGGCGTTCGGAAATACCTGAGTATAACTCCCATAATCTGATCTGTGTATTCTTTCAGGTCGTCGTATTCATGGATTATTGGCCGGAGCTTATCATCGAAGAGTGTCCTCATTTTATATCCTTCATCAAAACGGGATCCAATATGCGTAAGTTCTTCCTCCGCCTTTTCCCTTGAGCACCCTAATATCTGAGAAGCTTTTTCATCGATCCAATTGCGGATAGCACGGGATACTGCAAGCCTCAGACTATCGCCAGTTGCCAGGTAATGACAAAATACTAAAACCTTCTCCCCTTTCGACCATAGGTCAATTACCTTATTTACCGTTGCACTTAACTTGGGATGCTGGTCTGCTTTCCCATCGGCGCTTATCAATGTTTCAATTTCTTTTAAGTACCATTCTGCCTCTCCGTTGTTTATCGGTCTGATCAACTCATGGTCATCATCCATGTCAATGGGATCAATATCCCAGCTCTTTTTCCGGGTATACAAAAAAGCCTCATAGCTGGAGGCAAGTCCTTCTGCAAAAACAGGCCTGGCTTCAGGATTTAAGGAGGATAACCTTGCCGCTAACAGAAATGGTAGCAGTGATCCGTTTCCGACCTGAAGTCCTTCAGAATTCTTAAAACTATCATTATTAATAGCAGATCCGGGGAAGACGGAACGTCGAATTACACCTTTATATTCTCCCGTAAATTCCCTTTCACGCATATGTCGTAAAACATATTTGCGAAGATGGCTTTCGGCTGATTTCATTCTGCTGAATAAGGCATCATACCTCTCCCTAACCGAATGAATAACCGGACTTAGTACCTCCTTCTCCATCCCCTGCAATGCCACCCACCATTCCTCCACATCGTCATATTGATGTTCATTAATAACAAGGTCATTTGGATTAAGCTGGCCCCATGCCTGGTCGAAACGTACCGCCGCTTCCTGTGTAGAATCTAATAACTTTCTTAGTTCCAATAAGTCATTGCCATACCATTCAGGGGTTAAACCTGCTGCCAGTGCATTTTGCCAGTTAATGCCCTTGAAACGATCCAACACATTACATAATTCGTGATGACCCAACTGAAAGGGTGTTGCCGTTAAAAACAACATTCGTTCGAAAACGGCATGTAGCTGGCCATCGTTGATGTCTTCATCCGATTCTGCTTCATAAAATAATCGTGCAATATTAGTTTTACCATTTTTGAGGTGATGGGCCTCATCCATAACTAACAATGGAATTGAATGCGTGATCCTTGTTAAGCATAAGCCCCATATCGTCTTAACTTCTTCATTGAAATAATATCTGAAATCTTTAATGCGGGATTTTACATCGCCCAGATTCTTTGCCGGCAAGTGATCATATAATACCTCTAATAATTTATTGAAATCCTGACCTGACAAATCTTTATAAAGGATGTCAATAATCTGCGCCGGAACAGGATCATCAGCGCCTTCATCTAACAAGCCATTCTGAATTAATATCTTCTTCCATTTCGAGGTATCTTTCTCAAGAAGGTCCAGGATCAAATTCTCATTATTATTTTTTCTCCCTTGTAAGCCAAAAATCTGAGATCCGAAACGGTTGAGTCTATTATACATTTTCGGTATCCGCTCATCTTTTCTCCGGTACAAAGCCCTTTGGATGATCGCGAGTTTCAACCATTTATCGGTAAGGCTTCTGGTAAGTGCACTGTGAGTGAGAAAAATAATATTCTTTCGATGAGCCGGGTCATCATCCAATAGTTTAAGAAATTCCACATTGCTCCCGGCAATCCCCCAACGCACCCGTGCACGACTTTTTTCATCAAGGCATCTTTCCAAAAACACACCCAGATCCTTTGGCCATTTTTCCTTCAAACCCGGTGGAATCATGATTACCACGGGTCGTTGATCTTTATCCTGCAGGGCTACAGATACAGCAACAGCCAGTGCAACAAATGTTTTACCCATACCTACTTCATCGGCAAGTATTTGTCCAGGCATGGTTTCCAGACGAAGCAGCAAACTTTCTGCCGTTGATCGTTGTCTATCCGCATCAGCTTCCTGAATACGATCTTTCACATGCAGATTAATGGCGGGTAAGAATTTATAATTCCAGGACATAGTGATTATTCAAATTTGATTCGAGCAGTCTTTTTGAATAGTGATTGATATCATTATTCTCAGAACTTTTACATAACTCAACAATTCTTTGACCAAGATCCACCTTAAGTTTTTCAATTTCTTTCTTTACATACTCTACCGGCAAGCAACCCTTTTCGTGACGTGGCTGAACATTACCGAGGGACTTCCAAATTTCAGTAAGGAAAAACACAGATTCACTTGCATTCAGTGCATCACGAACCATTGCTTCAATAATCGCCTTTATACCTACTGGTCCGTTCAGACGCCATTCCAGCGAACTCTTCGTAACAAAAGGGCTACCCAGTATTGTCTGAATCTGGTTAATTGCTTTTGAATACTTCCTGGTTCGCTGCAATAGAAAAGTTGAGCTATTAAAGCGCTTCAAGGGATTTATGACAATGGTGGGGTCAGCATTATGTTTAGCTTTATTTACAAGGTATTTTTTCAATATTAAATAGACCGGCTTGGCGGAGGTAATTAGCTCTGCCAATACATCCAGAGGAAGATTTCTTAATTCTTCTGGTGGTGGTAGACAACTTTGATTTTCAATATTCACTGGCATAGATGCTGGAATCGGTGATTCAGGCCATCCAATTAATAAAAAGGAGGGCAAATTAGATTCCTCCACCAATATGCGAGGCCTTTCCGGTGACTGTTGATCCTGCCATTGTTGGTAAGTAAGCAACGGCTGGTTTTTTATGTTGCTTATAGTGAAGCCAGGTACCGGCCGCGAAATATCTAATTCAAGTTCAATAAATAATTCCTTCTCCCTGCGCAATGTGGCCGTTTTAAAGAAGGGGGGCAGAATAGGTGTACGTTCAGCTTCATTAAGCTCCTCATCTTCGAGAGGTTGCCACATGATATTCTTGGTATTGACTACTTCTCCCTCTATCCACGATGCATTCAACTCTTTGAACAATTGAAGGTTTTTTTCAGTATTGACTAGAATTCCAATATTCGCTTCCAGGTTTGGGCGATTGGACAGTCCCAGTCCACGTACTGTAAAGTTGGAAGAGCCGATAATGTATAAATCATGTTTGCTATTTGAGAACCAATATCCCTTTGCGTGTAAGGGGCGGATTGCTTTTTCCGATGCTGATTCATCACGAATGATAGCCATCTCTAACGTAATATCCTTTCTGCCTGCAGGTAGAGAATTCAACAATGAAACAGGTGCATGAATGCGGTGGGGTTGTTCATCCAGCGAGAATTCACCAGTGGTGCTGAAAGAAATTGATAAGGGTCCCTTTTTTCTCATGATCTCGCACAATTTTTTAGCAGGTATATTGTCCTTCTCAGATGGATCGAAAAAAGGGCTGATTATATCCGCCAGATCCGGACCAACATTGCCAACCCGTTCCTGCCAGATCTTGTTTGCCTGTTCAAAAAAGTTTGGTTTTCCTGGTCCAGTAATCAGGGCAAAACTCTGATAAGGAATATTACGGCTGCTAGTTGTGGTATCAGGAAAAGAATTGGCATATACGCGGGCACGTTGAAGAAATCCAACCGATCTATCATTGATAGAGGCCAATGCCTGATCAGCATTCTGTAGCAACTCAACCAGGAAATCCAAAATAACAATGATGGATGCTTTGTTCTGCAAGTTGTTTTCAACCAGATCCAGAACAGCTACAAGCTCCTGGTTTTTACGATAGCCTGGTACGGTTAAATTAGCTGAGCCAACGAGTATGCGTAAGTGATTTTCCCAATAAAGTACGGAGATCTTTGAGTGCTGAATACCCTGTTGAAGACGAACAGGGATCAGGTCCCACCTAAGGTTTCTCAGTTGTTTGCCAAAAGCTTCATCAACCAGCACTGATGCGCATTCCACACTGTTTAGTTTTTCCTCCCTTTCAACCAGGTAGATTGGGCCATCCTCAGCAGCATTCGACTCCATTCCAAGGAATCTGGACAAGCATTCTTCTTCAAAAAAAGCTGCATCGAAAGTAAAGGTGGTAGCCAGGCATCCGATTGGTTTACCCGCAAGCGCCGGGATACGCCAATGATCAAGGATACGGGATTTACCGGGGGTATCAGCTTTAGCCATATCAGTCAGGTTAGATCTTTGTGAAAGTTTATCAGAGAGTAAAGCCTGTAACTATTTACGTACTGGTCAACAGGCATAACCCGCTCTCCAGTTTTATGGGCGGGCCGGATCATAAATTGTTGGTTAGGAAATTCTTCCAGCCAGGGCATCTTTCCATTAGGAGGTTTAGACTCCTGGATGAAGCGGTGGTGTTTGATGATGGCCGGTATGATATCCTGTTGAATCTGAATGCATATCAAATGTTCAAAATTCTCTTCAAAGAATAAAGCCTGGCCAAATTTCTCCAGACATATCCGGCTTTCAGAAATGGAAGATTGAAGGGAAGCAAGATTGGGGATGTGTTTACAATTCTGCTCAAGTTCTGCTAAAGGTACGCGTCTGTTTTTGTCGGAGAGGTATGCAAGAATATCGTAAAAACAATTGTGAACTGCAAGGGCGAATTTCTCATAGGTTTGGATAGTATCCAGCAGTTCGTTGAGTTCCTTATCTGCAGTTGCCATGAGATAATCGTGAAACTTCTTTTCAATCGCATCCTGATCTGGTTCCAGTGTTTTATAGTATTCAGGAATTTTATCAAGGAATATATCCCGAAAACCAACCTTGTCATCTACAATCAGGTTACGGATCAATTGCTTTTCTTTTGGTCCCGCCTTATAAGGGGCAAACAGTGGAGCCAATTCTGACCAAAAGTTGGAATTCCAGTTCGCAGCTACTTCACCGCTATCAATACTATTACGCAGGAGTTTCTGAAGTTTATCTAGCAGGATACGACCCGCCCCATTATTGCCGCTAAGGAAACCGTCCATGTTCTGTTCTTCCTCCCATGTTCGCAATAAGCGATCTCCTTTCTCGCCCAGTATGCCATCGGTAGCAATATCAAGTGTTTCTGCCAGCGTTCTGTAAACACCATGAAAGCCGAAGGTGTAGGCATTCTTAAGATAACGGTTACGGGATAGTGAATCTCTATTTTTGTATGCCTCCTGGGCTTTAAGTGTGCCTGGCATGCCACGATATTGGGCAGGATCATCTCTATATGTGCGATAAAGTGCCTGAACTATAATCCATTCATAGACCTGGAAAGGCTCGCTATAACCATCAGCGCAAATAGCACCTTCGAAGGGTTCACAAACACGGGCACCTGCAGCGATGGCGGTTAGGAAACGAGGATGACGCATACGTTCACGTACGCCGGGGACAAGCCGGTTGCCGAGTCGATCTGCGATGGAGGCTAATCCAAGTGGGTCTAGTGTGCCATCGTCAGATAAGACGGGGTCGTAGAGGGTGGAGGTGATGAGCCCAAACCCATAGGGCTTGTCACGGTTCTGAGTCATGTGTCCAGTATTTCTATGCCCAATTAGCTTCAAATTTTTTTTATTTTTTTCGCTACTGTTATACATTCTCCATCCCTCACTTTGTACCCACACTTAAGGTTTTTATTACAGGATGAGCAGTAAGTAACATTACTATACTTCCTTTATTTCTATTTAAAAATTTTGCATGGGTATTCAAGGTTGGATAAACTGAAAGTTGATCCCGTAGCTTAAATAACAGCACCTCTCCTCCATATTAAGAGCATTTCCTTGGATACCAAATGTTGTCCACATCTGATCATTACCAATCCCCTTGTGCTACTCCTTCTGGTATGGATAAATCTTATAAATTTATTTGCGTTTAAACTCCAGGATGACTAGACCTCAAGTCATTAATAATTGCTTCCTTCTCTTCTATATCTTTTTGTAATTTTGCTAATTTGATTTCGAGAATGGATAATTTGTCTTTAATATCCTGCCCCAAAATTAGAGACAACTCATCCTTATACGACATAAGCGGTTCATATAACCAATGATAAGCATTTCCAATTGCTCCATTAAACAACCGCAATTCCGGCTTGTTATTTCCTGCCTCAAGTATTTGTTTTTTTGAAATACCAGGATATGGATCTATATAGTATATTACTTTTATACCTAGTTGATACGCTTTCTTAGAACATAATTCACATGGGCTGGCTGTTGTGAACAATTTTCCATTATTTATTGCGGTGCCGCCATACTTGGTAATTTGCAAAAAAGCACTTTCTTCAGCATGTAAAGACCTAGTGTGTACCTGATTTTTCCCTTCTACGCATGAGTTTTGCAAAGACTTGAAGCAAAAACAAACATTCCTTCCTTTCAAATTCTGTTGATTAATCGTTATTTGATCTTTATAGTGCTCAACTAGTGAATTGCCAAAACTTGTACTTTCAATCTCATATGGAGTAAATTCACTCAGATCAGTAGCTGAATCATAAATACCTTCTGCTGTATTTACGTGCTTTTCTATCAGTGTTTCTGCATTTCTTAATAAACAAGGGACTTGGCCTTGTGGAGTATTATTCCAACCTATAGCCTTAATTGAATAATTTTCATCGGTTATAGTGGCACCAACTTGTCTCGAAATACATCCACTATTATACTTCGCGGTAATAGCCATTTGCATACAGCGCTCTTCGGGTGATGGTGTAATCAAGCCTGGATGATCGATTAACGATAAATATTTTAATAGCTGCATCTTCCAAGAAAAATATGGCGAGGTTTGGTCTTTTTTTGCCTTGTTGAGCTCAGTTGCGTCCTCTTCATTACGAAACGAAATATGTATATCGGCTTTCTCAATGCATTCTCTAACATACTGTTTATAAAATGCATTACCCTTACCCCCCTTATATTCCTCTTCTAATAATATACTAACATCATTATATTCAGATCCATAAGTAACTTTCAATTGATCTTCTCTTTCTTTATCCTCCCTATTCACCGCCACTATATAAAATGCAGCATAACGTTGACGGAAATACATTAGTTCTAGAGGATTCCTAAAGGAATCAATAACTATTTTTGTAACATTTGTACCATTTTTTATACGATAAGACTTAATAATAGAATTAATTATTTCGGCTATTGAAAACATTCCATCAGGTTCAATATCCGATTTATAAGGATTACCGCTCTTCCGCAAATTATTTGTAATTTTTTCCAAAAGAATATTATGTTTCACATAAGATATTCTTTGAAATATTCTATGAAACTGCTTACTGTATTCCTCAAATTCATCCGAAAAAAACAAACTATTAAATGGGTTGTAAAAGTCCGGCTCTTTGATTTTGTTAAAATCTATAATTGAAAATGTATTAAAGTAACTTTCAAACTTATCTTTTAATTTCATCAAGTCTTCAATTTCTGAACAAAAGTCTGAGGACCTCTTCACTAAGGCATTGTTGAAATATTCCTTTAATTGGGTCGATTTTAGAAAATTAATAAAGTCATCGAATGAATATTGTAAGATGCAAAGAGTAAGAACATCTCTATATTTAAGAATGTAAAATGGGGAATAATTTTTCTCAATATATTTATAAATAATTCTATATTTTTTGTACGAATTGTTACGCAAATCAAATAAGTCGGGTTTCTGGTATTTGCCATCGTTAAAACCTTTGCTTAATTGCTGCGCTATTTCATTATAACCTGAACCATTTCTGCCGGTTAATGCAATAATTGTAAAGCTCTCTCTGAGACTAAATATTTTTGACAAATCATTTCCATTCATAGAATAATGTTTTAATATAAATTAATGCAATGGATGCTATTACTTGAATTGAAAATTTAAGATATGTTCAGAATACTTATAACACTATTGTAAGCTCCCTATATTTTAGTGTCTTTATGAGTTAGAGATATAAAATGTATGAGCTCCTCCTATAATTCGGCTACTTTAAGCTAGAGTAAAAGTCTAGGCACCTTTGCAAGATTGGCTTTTGTGATTAGGCTTTGTGTGCTTTGCAAATTCAACTGAATTTGTGCGTTGTCTAGATAACTCCATTGTTTCTGTACGCAGTCAAAAATTCTGCTTTAACTAAATTACCTTCTGCATAAGGTTTTCTTTGAGCAGCCCTTATTTGATAATTTACCCACTGTTCTCTGGTAAACCCATCTCCTAAGTCTTCTTGAGCATTAATAAATTCATCTGTAGCTTGTTCAAACCAGTATTTACCATCATTTTTCTCAAGACATTTAGCCTTATATCTTTCTTCAATACCAAATACATCCAACCATGTTTGAATTTTTTCTGTCAAGTCAGCTCCAGTTAATTGTATTTGTATATCAGCTGGCGTCAATGTATTAATGTTATTATTAGTAATTGTGATTGTTAGGCCAAGAGTATAAGGAATTGTTGAAAAGATGAAAAATGCTTTTCTCTTTATTCCAGCGCCACTTTTTAAAGGATTCTTCTTTGGTCTTGTATTTATTGGATCTTTCAAAAGCTTATATGATGAATTGCACTCATGACACATAGGTGATAGGTTTCTAAAATTGACAGAATTGAATGGGTAAACTGCTTTAGGTAAATAGTGATCATATGCTTCTCTTATACTGTGATATATCCCTTTGATACTATTTATGCCGCAAAAAGGACATTTACCTTCACCGTTAATTTTCAAGAATTCGACATAATGATTTTCAAGTTTTCCAATTTTTTCTTCGATGATTCTTAATCCCAAAACATCTGTGTATAATTTCTCATAGAATTTCTTCAAGGTGCTTGGAAGATCAGCATGATACACTAATAAGTCATCATAAGTACATGCATTGATACCATTGGAGTCATCGCACAGGTCCTCAATGCAATTGTTTTGTAGGTAAATCCAAGCCAGTTTTGACTTAGATGGTTTATCAAGTAGCTGGAAAATCTGATAGACAGATTCAATTGGTTCATATAAATATTCTCCATAGGGAATATTTGCATCATAATAGATAGCGTTTATTATTTCCTGAAGTAAAGGATGGAGTAGGGTGACATTATAATCAACATTTTTATCAGCCTTACACCATACCTCTAAAAATATATGATCAAGACACTCTTGAAGTTTCTCAATATCGTGGTTGAGATATTTATAGGGGAAAAGCATTATTTATTCATGGCTTTATTCACAAAAATCACTTTTTCTGCAGAATCGCCTAAGACTTTAAATGCTTCATCAATTAGCAAATCTTTATCTTCGCCATCATACAATCTTTGATACAAATTGTCTAGCGTTTCCTTCGCAAAATCACCTATTGTCTGAGTTTTACCAAACACTTTAAGAGTAATCTTATTTACAGAAGCACCAAATGTATTAAATCCTGGTCTGTCAGCTGTTACAACTCCAGTTTCAAAGTTCTTCGTAAACACCAATACATTCTCTTCGTGACTGTCTGAAATAATGAAAGGCGAATGTGAAGTGATAAGTAACTCTCTCATGAATCGTTTATTATTTTCATCTTTTTCAAAACAGTCCCGAAGTGTTGAAATAAACTTTGCTCTCCAGTCAGGATTGAAATGTGTCTCAGGTTCATCTAAAAGGAATAACGAATTACTGTTTTTGAAAAGCAGACAAATCCCCATAGAATGTAAATACTGGTGCTCTCCATCAGACAATGCCTTACTTAAAATATCTTCTCTGGTATTGTCTTTTTCAATTGTAAAATCTTTAAATCGCATAATCCGCTTGCCGGAAGGTAGTACTGGAACAGTTTCATTGACATAAAGACTTCCTGATTTATATAAATCTTGTTTCAGTTTTATGTCAACGTCGTAAAGATTTAAAGTAAGTAAAATTTGAAAAGACCTAAATAACTCAAAAGCATCTTCAAAGTTGTTTTGAAAAGTCTTTTTCATTTCATTTGCCTTGTCAATAAAGTAATCTAGGTAAAGTACTTTATTTTCAGAATCAAAAAACTGAGTTGTTGCACACCTCTTAAGCTTATCTATTACTTTTAAATCTTTAGTTTCTGCATCAGGTCTTCTTTGCAGATTGTATGTTAATTCAAAAACATCAACATTGTTTATTTCTAATTCTCCAGGTGTAAGGGCAGAAGTACCATATTCAGTTTTAAATTTAGCTATTGGTACACTTTGCCTGATAATTATTCTGAATTGTTTAATAGATTTTACACCAATTGCATTAAATACAGGCTGTAAAATTGATTCGTCCTGCATCAAGTAATTTGTCAAAAAAACAGCTTGACTATGACTTGTGTCGAAATAAACTAACCGACCTTCTGGTTGAGAGTAACCTGTTTCATTTCGTAATGAGTCCTCATATTCATCATAATGAATGAATCGCATTTTGAAAAAAGGCAAACTCAATATTTCATTATCACCTGATGAGTAACCAATAACATACTTAGGAAGAAATTTTTTTGCAACAACCCTATTTAATTCATTGGGTTCTTGAGTGGCATCTGCAAAAGAATGCCTGTTTTCCCATTTTATAACTGGTGCCTCATTTACTTTTTTTTCAATTATGATGTGAGCATTATACTTGCTTTTGTCATCCCCATAATTCTTTTCTGCAAGCGTAGGATTGTACAATCCGTCATCAATTGGGAAAAGGTACTCTAATTCAAATGCATCTGGAGTGCATTGTTCTGCAAAAAAGCCATCAGTATGAATGTGACTAAAATCTCCCTCCCCTTCAAAACCTTCAGGTTTATAATCTAAATAAATACATTCGATGTGATAAAAGATAGCTGCTAAAGCTTCAAGAAGATTTGATTTTCCACTACCGTTTCTACCAACTAGACAGTAGGGCATAAAATCCCACAACTTCGCTTTGTCGAAATCTCGAAGGAAGTAAATTTCAAAGCCTGCATGCAGGCTTCTAAAATCGGAATTCAGTTTAAACCTGAGAAGTTTCATTTACTATAAGTTCAATTTGATTCTTTTCCTTGTTGAAAATTTGTTTGAGAAATGGGGTTTCCTCTTCCAGACATTTAAAAATCAAACTGGCAACTTCATCATACTCAGGTACTGTTTCAAATGGAAACTTTGTTATTTCTTGCCAAAGCTGGTCGAAAGTAAATGGGCCCGCAAAATTTCCTTTTATAATTTTGTACTTAACGTATTCATCCCAATAACGAACTTCACCCTTAATACTTAATTCCGTTTCAAGCTGTCGGATTTTATTATCAATTTCTTCCGGTGCACCAGTATGTAGTTGGATTTTATGAAATTCTTCTAATTCCTTATTGATTTGCCCAATCGAGATAAGTTCGACTGAAATTTTAGGTTGTATTCTAAGCTCAGCTTCAATATATATTTTCTCTATAATATCTAATGTGCCTTTTAATGCTTTTTGACTTAGGCTATCAAATAATTCAATTACTTCCGTTTTACTTTTAATTAGATATTCTTTGAATTTATTTGCCTGCAAAATGATTTCAGTGAACTTTCTTTGAAGAATAATGTCGGGTACTGGAATTTGTAAATTTTCAAGTTGTTCTTTTGTAAGAGCTTCCCTTGTTGCCCCTGCTACTCCTGCCATTCCTAGTAGATATTTTTTAAATGATTTGGAAACTAAAGTAAAGGCCAGATATTCACTTGTAATCAAGTCACTATTTGGACGTAATATTGAAACATGTTGATTAACTCTTGCAGGCAATATATGCGATGGAACAATTGTACAACGACAAACAGAAGCTCCGGTTATATTAAATAATACATCTCGTTCGTTTACAATAACATTTTTGAGTAATGCTGCTTGAGTCTCGTCAATAAATGCAAGATTTTTATATTCAAACCCTAAATCATAAATATTTAAACTTCTTATGAATGATATTCCTGATTTGAAGTAAGAATCTTTGCCTCCCCTCGGTGTTGAACCACTTCCAACTTTTGTCGTAACCTTAAACAATGGTAAGGTTTCCCAATTTTTAGGATTGTTTAATGGGTTACCAAACATTTCAAGGTATTTCATTTCAAGAAACGTTTCCAATAGTTTAATACTAACTCCTCTTTTGTTTATAATCTGCTTATTCTTGTCAAGGACATCGACAATTTTATGTTGGTCCTTTATATTAGTGGGAACATAGAATTTAAAATGAGAAAGGTCCTCTTTATTAAATCCTGCTTGAGCGGCCCTAGCACCTATAGTAGATATAAAGTTCTGAAATGCGGTTCCAGTGAGAACATAATATAAGTATTTTTTGGTTATGAGTTCTTGCTTTGGAATTGTTTTAATAATAGCAACATTAAATGCACCAGAATGCCCAGTTAATATTTTTCCTACTGACGCTCCATATCTGCCAATTAGAATATCATCTTCCTTGCATTTGCTTAGTTTTTGTGTGTCTTTTACATAACCAACATGTTCTGATTTGTCTTGGGTGAAGTCTCTTATTTGCAGCATACGGACATAGCCTTCCCGGGGTTCATTTATCCATTCTTCTTTGGGAGGTTGTGTTCCACCTTGGAAGTCACAAACATCTGTTAATCTATACTCCTTTGCTTCCATTAGGCAATCATGTCTTTAAGGGTTTTCAATTCAGCATTTATAGTAACTTCGAGTTTCTCCAATTCTTCAAAAATTGATGAGGGCTCTTTATATGCAATTTCATCAAACACTCGTGTTTGGTATTTGCTAATACTTAAGTCGTAATCATTTTCTACAATTTCAGATTTTGGCACAAAGAATGATTTTGCCGCCCTGTCGCTACTGGTCTCAGGATTTCTACTTTTAAACTTTAATACAATGTCTTGTAAATCGCCATAATCACGTATTCCACCGTCCTTGTATTTTTCGCTTCTTTTGTCGTTTAATTCATAACCATCGTCTTTCATTTCATAAAACCAAGTGTGTTCAGTTTTGCCACCTTTGGTAAAGATTAGAATGGATGTACTAACTCCTGCATAAGGTTTAAATACACCACTTGGCATAGTAATCACTGCATTCAATTCTGCTTCCTCAACAATTTTCATTCGTAATTGGGTGAATGCTTTACCCGATCCAAATAACACCCCCTGAGGAACGATGATTGCTGCAATACCACCCATTTTAAGCATCGTGTAAATGCGTTCGATAAAAAGTAATTCTGTTTTTGTAGTTTGCAATTTCAGATTTTCATTAATGTCTCCTTTGTCAATACTCCCAGTAAATGGCGGGTTTGCCATAACAATATCGTACTGAGCATCCTCATTATAGGATTTGCTCAATGTGTCTTTATAGTCTATATGAGGATTATCTATTCCATGCATCATCAGATTCATTAATCCTAAACGAACCATTGTTATATCAATATCATACCCAAAGAAACTGTCTTCTAGAATTTTCTTTACTTCCTCTGTTAACACTGCCGAGAGAGTACCTCTTTCAAATCCATCATTGTCTTTAATCAGTTTACTAGGGTCTTTTTGCCGGACTAAATCACTTAAAATATATTGGTATGCACCTAATAAAAAGCCACCTGTACCACATGCCGGATCTGCTATTCGTTTTCCTAATTTCGGCTCTACCAAATCAGCCATTAATTTAATAATATGTCTTGGTGTACGAAATTGCCCGTTCTTACCCGCTGTTGCAATTTCACTTAATAACATTTCATACACATCACCTTGAATATCCTGAAAGGCATGCCCACCTTCAGTAGCATCTTTTTCAATCTCCAGAAAAATAAGTTCAATTTGTTTGATAGCTTCAACAAGCAACAATGGTTTTTCAATTATGAAAACTGCATTTGCCATATGCTTTGTAAAAGGTGAAGTACCACCGTTCAAAGATTTGATAAATGGGAAAACATTGTAACGGACATGTGCTAGCATTTTTTCAGCAGGAGCCATAGTTTTAAAATAGCTCCATCGCAATTCAGATTTATCCTTTGGTTTTTTGAGTTCAGCAATCTTCTTTGCTATTTCTTCCTCTTTTTCTTTTCCAACTGGATGGTCACCTCTTTCAAAATAAAATTCAGCTTCATCTACATATGGGATATATGTCCCCTCAAATCTTGATGTATAAGAATCACCTGTGAATACAGCATCTTTTTCCCTTTTGGCCTCCATTTCATCAAGGCGTTTCATAAATAGCAAATAAGTTATCTGCTCGATGGCAGTTAATGGATTACTGATGCCGCCACTCCAGAACGTATTCCAGAGACTATCAATGTAGGATTTGAGTTTTGAGTTATTCTGTAACATTATGCTGCTAATAGTTTTTGTGTTAAGCTTAAGATTTCATCTATTTCTTTTGGGTTAAATACACCCCTTATCCCATCGGGATGTAACAAAGTAAATGGTGATTCAATTAGATTTCGTTTCTGCAATTCACCTCTGTCAATTATATAATTTTTAAGCAAGTCGAGGAATTGTAATTGGCGACTACTCAAATAATTGTGAGCTGAAATAAAATCTTGAAATGATTTTGAAACTGTTTCAGGAAATGATTCCAATATTTCAATTCCTAAAATATGTTTTACAAACTGAATCAGTTGTGCTTTACGATGATTGTAAACGCGACGAAGCAAATCAATAGTAATGTTCGGATGTTCCTCGTAAAGTTCCTCTGCTAATTGCTGTGCTTCTTCTTCTGAAATACTTTCACCTGCTTTTAATTTTTGCAAGATAGGATTGGTAGCTGTCAATTCATTTATTTTTTCTTCTACCAATTCTTTATACCTGCTAATACTTACAGATTCGTGCTGCGGTCCGAATTCAATAAATTCTTTCTGTGTAATCAAATCCTGTAAATTGAACTTTGCTGGTCCTAAAGGTGTAATAAGGGATTCAATAAATTTCATAAGAGGAGAGAGCCTTAAAATAAGCTCATCATATTTGTCTTCATTGATTGTAGTCCAATATTGATTAGTTTGAGATTGCCTGATTAATTCAGATTCTTTCGCTACAATATTAATTGAAGTTGGCAATTCGGAAATGGTTTCAATAATACCGTCTTTTAATGTGTCGAATTTTTCCGTTTCTTGATTCAATTGTGCCAACGATACTTCAACGATATCTCTCTCAAATCGCATTGCTTTGAAGTCTTTCTCGGAAATTGTTCTTAAAAGTGGCTTAACCGTAATGCGAAGAAATTCGATTTTTTCAGGTGTCAAGTTATTCCAAAAATTCTCGTCTGTTAATCGTTGTAAATCATTTTTGGCATCCATGACTACCACTGAATTTTGGGGTAAGTCTTCTATTTGGTTTCTTAACTTTTGCGTCTCTCTTTTTGCGATTTCGTATTCATTTAATTCAAAAGCCTTTTCAATTTTGTCTAGTCTTAGGCCAAACAACCGAACTGGTAATGGTATCTGTGGTTTTAGTTCTTTTCCTTTTGGATTGAGTTTAAAATATTCGAAGTTGTCCCAGCAATCCATAATAAGGAAAACATCTTTTTGTGTGCACCATGGTTTTATTTTTTCCGGTTCAAGCAAACGGGTTCCTCTTCCTATCATTTGCCAGAACTTTGTATAAGAAAATACGGGTTTTGCAAAAACCAAATTGACTAATTCTCTTACGTCAATGCCTGTATCAAGCATATCAACACTTATCGCAACCCTCGGCATATCATTATGAATAAACTGGTCTAATAAACCGCCCTTTCCATAAGCTCTTGGGTCGTCAGATACTATAACTTTTGCCAATTCACCTTTATATTCCGGATAAAGACTGTCAAAAATATGTTCAACTTCCCGTGCATGCCTTTTGCCAACACAGAAAAAGATAGATTTGCCAGGTAAAACACCGTTTGAATCTTTGATGCAATCTTCCATAAAGGTTTTTACAATCAAAGCATTCGTACCTCTGTTACTTACTGTTTTTTCAAGTTCAGTTCCTTCATAGCTTATTTCTTCTATTTCCTTTCCTTCCAGAATTAATTTTTTTTGGTCTTCGAGAGTTATAGTTCTTTTATTAATTCCTTCATCCTGAAACTTTGTTTTGATTTTCATTACCTGAAAATTGCTCAGATAAGGCGGTATATTATTTACTGCCTCTTCAAAAGAATACGCAAAGGTTGGAACACCATCTTCCGTTTCAAATAATTGAAATGTATTATGGTCTATGACATCTGTTGGTGTAGCCGTTAACCCCAAAGTAATTGTATTGAAAAAATCTAAGATTTCTTGGTAAGTATTGTAAATGCTTCTATGACTTTCATCAACAACAATTAAGTCAAAGAAATGAGGAGAAAGAAAATCTGTTTCATCACGAATTACATTCAACATGGTTGGATAAGTCGATACATAAATACGTCTGTCTTTTGCAATTGCTTTTTCACCAACCTTTGGCCAACGGGGTTCGTTTGGTAAATGTTCTTTAAAAGCGTCAAGTGTCTGGTCTCTTAGTGCAATACGGTCAACAAGAAACAATACTTTCTCGACCCAGCCTGATCTCATTAGGGTTTCAACCAAAGCAATACAGGTTCTTGTTTTACCTGTTCCGGTAGCCATAACCAAAAGAAATTTTCGTTTTCTTTTCTCTGTTGCTTCAAGTACGGAACGAATGGCTCGTTGTTGATAATCTCGTCCTGCAATTTTTGTATTAATAAATTCGCCGACAAGTGACTTTCGTGATTTTCTAAGATTCTTATATCTCTGCAAGTCATCTTTTGTAGGAAAGCCGTGTACCTTTTTTGGCGGATAATTTTCTAAATCCCAGAAAAATATTTCATGTCCGTTTGTAAAAAAGCAAAAAGGCAAGTCACCACCTTGCTTTAATTGAATATTGTAACAGTATTGTTTAGCCTGCTCCCTACCAAGAGCAGCATCAACTGATGTTTTTTTAGCTTCAACGACTGCCCAAGGTTTCCCATCTTTTCCTAATAAAACATAGTCACTAAACTGATGTCCAGCATAAGGTGTTGGGGATTCCTGTGCTAAACTTTGACTTAATATTATGTCATACTCTTGAATTACTTGAGTTAAGTCAGTAACATCCCAGCCCGCTTTTTTAAGTCGGTTGTCGATAATCTCTTTACGAGTTAGCTTTTCGTTTTTCAAAAATGTTATATGAGTTTTGTCCGAGGATGAAGATACTTAAAGTGAATAAATTATACATTTTGGAGGTTGTCGGTTAGGAACTGGATGGCTCTTCTGTTTCCACTGCTTTTTGTCTAATCTCTTTGGCTTCCTTCGAAACTTCATACTTGTAATTTCCGTGTCTTTCAATCTACGCTGATGATCAAAACTGGCGAAGGTGTTGCCTGTTTTTTGCTTGATAAATACAAAAAGGCCTGCAACTAATATTCCTATGGGAACTTTCATGGATGGTCTGTATGCTTGCCCATAACGAAGAGGCATTGCTGAGTGTGGAGAATTATATATTAGTAAGCCCAGAAGCGTTACCAAGCTTCTTGATAATGGTAACATTAAGAATTAAATGTAAGCTTTGCTTTTCTAGCCTTGAAACTCAATACAGCAGAAATTACATTTGCAGACTGATTTAATGAAAATCCCTCCTATTCGCAAGCCCTTATGGCGTAATAAAATTAGGCGTTTAGAGTGATTGTAAGGTTTTGCGGCTTGGCGATGTGCCGGTAGTCCGTGTTACTTGTGCTGGGCCTGACGTTAAGTAAAGATGTATCGCTGAGGTTATATTCCAAAGCTCATTTGTAAATCGTCAGCCGGAACTGAAGCTGAGTAGCGATATGCAAATGAGAACTTATTCTGAAGCCGGCATTTTGCTAAGCCCCATGTTATAGGGCGTTTTTCTATCTCACAGTCACTGGTAATACCATATATTCACCATCTCTGTCTTGATAAAAGACATTACTCTTTCCATTAATTTTTTTAATATCGACATCTACATCCCCGTCAATGCTAACAGTTCCACGAACTCTATCTACATCAATTGATCCAGAAACGTCGATATTTCCGCCTTTAACATAGACATTTTGTTTTGTCGGTATAATACCTGCATTTTGAAGAACTATTATCCAAATGCCTGCTCCAATAACAATCCAGATAGCCTTAAGTGAAATGTTTGTTGATTTTGCTTCAATTCCATATTGTTTGTTAATTTTAAAAATCAAAAGGACTTGGGAAAAGAGTTTTCAATCTCTTTTCAATATCAGTAGTTAAATCCTTGTATCCCTGTTCATTAGGATAATAAAGTAAAGCTCTATGATGGCCTAAGTCTGAAGGCACATCTGCCATTGATTGGGTTATAGGAACTACAGTCTTGCCCAGCGTATGAGCAATTCCTACTTCATAAAAAACATTTGGATTTTTGCCTGTAAAATCAGCAACGATTACTCGGCATGTGAAGATTAATTCAAAAATGTCCTGGATGAATGTTGGATTTTCCCAAATATCATCTGCTTTAGCACAGTCTAAATGAAGGTTATAACAAGCCTGTTTTACAGCCTCAAATGACTTTTGTTGTTTAAACGGAAACATAACAGTTACCAACTTGTCATTTTGTGCTTTGTTAGGAATTTCAAAGACTTGTGGTGAAAAAGTAACAATCCTTTTTGGAGTTTCATTATGCGCTGTTGAAATCAAATCCGAAACCAAAGGAGTAGAAAATTTCTCGGATAAATGCGACTTAATTTCGTTGAATTTTTTAGAGTCATTCTTAATTATTGCAGTCAGCACTTCTAAAATATTGCCTCCATAATCGTCGTCACCAAAGCTAAGGCTTCTTAATAGTCTTGGGTGTTTTTCAATCACATCATATGAGCCCAAAGTATAACCTAAGTCTAGCCAATCGGATTTTGAAAAATGGTTAGCAATTTGATTCTTAATGTCGATGAGTTCCTTTTGCTGTTCTTTGGTCATTGCAATTGTTTGGTTGTAGTGTTAAAATTCCATATAATGTATTGGTGCTTTGGATTCGGGCGGTAATTAGAAGCCCAAAATCCCGATGTTGTACTATAGCTAATTTGAAAAACTGTTGTTGAATTTTGTACTTCAGCCCGCCTGACGCAAATCCCGTATTGGCAGTTGCTTTTCTTTTTCTTTTTTTGTCTATTTTGTTACTCACAATTTCAAACCTTGCCGAAAATTAATTTGAAAAATAATGTGTCTGATAATTGTGTCATATTGTAAGTAATAAATAAAAACAAAGTCGAACTTGCTAATAAAAATACAACTGTCAACCACATTCTGCTGTATGCTTTTCTTTTGTTGTCTATAAATGCTAAGTCTTGTTGAAATTCGGTGTCATTATTTAATATTCTCTTAATGTCATCGGGTTCTAATAAGTCAGTGTATCTTTTTTTAAGGTTTTCATAACTATCGACGAAACGAGTTCTCTGGACTTTGATTTCCCATCTTGATACCCAATAATAGATTATTGAACCACTCAAAAATGCCAAAGACAATATAGTTGCATCTAAAGAAAAAATATTTACAAAGTCTCCTTTGCTCAGAATACGAATTACAATTGCAGAAATGTAAAAACTAATCAAAGCAAGAGTGCTTTTTTGAAAACCACTTGCAAATGTTTCTACTATTTTATTGGCTCTATTATTAAAGTCTAAAAGTTGGTCTGAAATTTTATTTCTAATCTCAATGTACTGCTTGATGTTTTGTTTCTCATAAACCTTAAAGCTTGATTTTACAGATTGAAAAGGATTACCTTGAAGTTGTAATTCACCTACTGTTTTAAAATGGAGAGAGATAATGTTTCTCGACAGTCCAATTTTGTCATTTATATTGCCACCATTGTATACCCATTCATAGATATTGTAATATTCATCAAACTCATTTAAGTGCAGATTTGCAATATTTGATTTTCCTTTTATTGACTTGTAACCATTGATTTTAAATTCAATTGAATTTCCTTTTATAGATGAAATATCAAATAGATAGATGATTGAAATTAGATTCGCATATCTATTCATCAGTAGATTTAGTTCTGATTGCTCGTCATCTTTAATGATTAATCTAAAGTCACTTGGAACTAAACAAAAGTGTTCAATATTTTCAAAATGGCATTGAGCCTTAAAAAAATCAAAAATCTCTTTTCTTCTTTCAGTTTCTTGAACTTTTGTGTCTTCTGATAATTGTTCAAAGCAAATAGAACTTGTATAGAATGGCATTTTAAGTCCAAAGATTTTGAATCTAAAAAACAGTCCTAATTCAAATAATTTGGAAAAGTTTTGAAAAAACTGACCTATTTCATAACTATTAAAAGTTTTTACAAAACATTGTAAGTCGTAAATAGTGCAAGAAGAATCTTTTACTGATTTGGTTATGGTAATTACGATTGAAATTTCTTCACCATCTAAATGTATTTCTTCTTTTTCTAAACCTTTTATAAACACTTCAAAATCAACCTTACTTGAATTAAAAATCACTGGGTCTGATTGTCCAAAGGTTACAGAAATATGAATAGAATCTCTAACCTGTAAGAAGTTAAACTTAGATTCAAGGAGTTCTTTCTTTACAAATTGAAATTGAGTAGCGGTTAAACTTGCCTTAAACTCTTGAATGTTCTCAGTAGAACTTTGAACAGAGTAGTCAGGAAAAAGGGCCTTTATGAATTCATCTATGAATTTCATTAGTTGTTTCCAGTTTCAAGATTTTTGAAGTATTTGTATCCTTCTTCTGATTTTATTTTAACATATTTTGCCCCGTCATTTTCTTCTGTAGCAAATATTGTATTGTCCGCAAAGTCTCCTTTGATATGCAAATCTATTTCAGGTGTTAGTTTTACCTTACTTAAAAATCTTGCCTTAACCTTTTCTTTGATGATATTGAATTGGTTGTCAAATGGTGAACGTGGTTTCGCTGGAAGCTCTCTAATTTTTTCTTTAAGGTCAGGTATATTCAAATTTGTATCGTAAGGTGTGTAATTCCCTATTGCATTGTCTAGGAAGTCTTGTATTTCAAACCTGTCGTTAGAACGGAAGTATCTAACTGTACTATTTCTTAAATATGTGTAATCTTGAGGGTGGTCCTTTTTCATTTTTGTGAAGACCGCTTTGTCAATTGCGTCAAATGCTTTCTCCGTATTATCCTCATCAGTAAATACCATATTTAGTTCTAACAATTCTTTCCACCAATATTTTGTGTCAGATGGGTTAGTATCATAAACTAAAATTCCATCCATAGAATTATCGGAATATAGATTACATACAAATGCCTTAAAAGCTTTTTTCTTAACAGGAAGTCCACGAGATAATTGATAATTTACTTCGTTCAAAAATTCATTGTGGTCAGCTTTACAAATAATAAACTTGTCTTGACCGTCTTGAGAAATTTTTGCTTGTACTAAAATCCCTTTTTGAATTGTAATACCGAGTTTTGACATTTTTTCTTGTGCTTCAAACTCAACACTAAGAAGTCTATTGGCTATAACCTTTGTGATTTCTGCAAAGTCTTCATTGTTATTTATTCTTGTTATTTGCGCTCTAACTTCAGTTGTTTCTCTATCGAAAAGAAACTCCCTACCACTACTTCCCGAAATAACAACTCCAAAAAGTTCCTTTAAATATTCAACCAAATCGTCACCGTAAGTTGAAGAGTCTATGACTTCAACTTCTTCTTCGTTGAGGTCAATTTTAAAGATTTGAATTTCATCTATGTTCATATTTCATTATTGTTGTTAATGTTCGGTTTCTGTCTTTTTGGGTTGCTGCCAACGTGAAGGGATTGGCGAAGGCGGGCGCCAGTTACCCATTTATTCATTTGAATGTTGAAAGCCCGCTTTTGCCAATACCATGTTAGCGGTAGTTTTTATTCGAATTTTCTAACATTCTGATTCCAATATTTTTCTATGAATTCCCACTTATTGTCGAAATTTTTTAGCGTTTTTATATAGGGAAGTTTCGCGATTAGTTGTCCTTTTTCTTTATCATTGATTACTTTAAATATTTGGATTAGTTCCTTTTTAAAATCGCATCCTTGTCCATCCATATGTCCAATTTGAACAATTTTAAAATCGACAATTCTAAATAAGTCGCTAACCCAATTCATATCTGCGCAACCAGCTCGATGATAAGAATAAAAGTATTTTGGATTGGATTTCAATTGAACTGCATCAGGGAAACTCATATAGTTTGAAATGTTTTTATAAAGTTTACCTATGGGGTCAAACAAATAAAGATAATATGTTGGATTATTTCCAAAGTAAGTCAGTAAAATGTCCGGATAACCATCATTGTCAAAATCTGGAAATTCTATGTTTCCAAGACCCACACCATCAATAGTGTCATGAAGTGCAATCCGAGATGCATATTTGCTATTTAATAAAACAAAATTGCTATCTAGGACCTTTGTTGAAATACGAAGCGTTTGTTTATTTATTTTATACGTAGTATCAAAAGAAGGAATTTGTGCAATCGTCACGGTTGCCAAATTTAACAACAGCAGTGTCATTAGGGTTGTTCTCATAAAATTACCGCTAACGTTTGTATTTGCGAATTAGCTTAATAAATTTTATAAGCGATTGCGCCAATTCAGCTAAAGCCCCTTATTTGCAATTTGCGTTTTTAAGATTGTACAATTCTCGGTTTTGTTCTTGATGTTCTACAGCTTCGCCTCCTCACTCACATGGCCAAGTGATGTGAATCAGTATTTGACAAGTATATTTTTTTGCCTGATCAACAGATCATTGATGTGGCAAAAAACAAATTGCTGGTTCCCGTGCATTATTATACAAACATCACCACTGACCGCCTCGGCCTACCTGCTGTCTTTACTCATTCTTCATATTTGCTTTCCCCTACACTTTTCCCCACCGGTTTCCTCCATTGCCATGGCGCCACTGGTGCCGGCTCACTCCATACTCCAATCCGCTGCATTCGGGCAGATTCTTCCAACTTTGCATAATCACTGTCGGTAGAATATTTCTTATAATGCCATGCGAGGCCCACACTCACCAATGCCTTATTAACGTTGATCCCCTTCTGATTGATCACTTCGCCTATGAGCCGTTTGTTGCGGTCGTATTCATTGTTGTGCTGGATGTTCACCAGGTGGCCGAAACATTGGTCAGAGACATATTCTTTTGCAGCACGGCCAAAAGGCTGGCTTCCTTTTATCTCCGGACAATCAATATGCGCCAGCCTGATTTTTAGTGGCTTGCCGTTGTAGAGGATTTCGATAGTATCCCCGTCCTTAATGCCGATCACTTTACCGGATAAGGTTGCCGACTGGATGGTGTTCTTTTTATTGATCCAACCAAGGCTTAGCAGGGCGAACAGAAATATGTAGGTGAAATTTCTCATGTTTGATTTAGTGATTAATATGCCGCCAGTCCCTCCTCGTACATGGCTTTCATCTGTTCGCGCAACTCTTTTGGTTTTAATACTTTCAGTCGGGGACCAAGACCAAGCAGCAATGAACGAAGCTCATAATTATTCACAACCGTTATTTCCAGGATAATTACTCCTTTGGAACTTGTTTTTATTAATCGCTGGCTGCTATGGATAGGCTTGGTAAGCACATATGGCGCGAGATCGGGCTTCACCTGCATGCGCACCTGCTCCGTCACCGCATCTTTCATCAACGTTACGCCAACTACATTATTGAAATAGGTTTCAGGATCAAATAGATCGTTGGGTTCAAATGATTTCTGGATGGGCTTAAGCTTCATGATACGATCCAGCGCCAGAATGGTTGGACTGCTCCTTCCTTCCTTTCGGCCGATCACGAACCAACGGTTACGGTATTCCTTCAAAAGATAGGGATGGTATTCATAATCGGTTGCGTCTTCCCGGTTGAAAGGCTTATATCGCAAACCAAGAACCGTTTTACCTTTGATGGCATTGAATAGATCATCCAGCCACTGGCTACCGGTGGCAAGGGTTTCAACCTCGAACTGTATGATCTGGTGTCGCTTTTCCACACTGGTGGCAATCGTGTTCTCAAGCTTGGCTATAACTGTTTCCAGCTCTTTGGTAAGCTGAAATCCCTGCACTTGGTGGAGGATATCAAGAGCATCGCGAAGGTAGCCCACTTCCTCCTGTTTTAGGGGGAGGTTGCGGATAGAAAAAACGGGATTGCTATAGCGGTAACAGGTTTGTTTTCCGTTCGGGTATTTTTCTACAGGCGCATCGTAAGCAAGGGTCAGCTCTTTCAGGTCATCATACAGCGATCGACGGGAGATCTTTGAGCTACCCATTCCTTCCAACTTCTCATTCACTTCCTGCAGCAGGGTATCAATGGTCCAGATTCGCTGCCTGCGACGGAAACAGGCATCCAATACCTCTATGCGCCGCTGGAATGATTTGTTTAGGGGCATCAGCGAGTGGTTAAGGTTTCAGGAATACCAATGTACAAATTGAAATGCTACGTTCATAGGCCTCCGTTAGATTTTAATCTGTTTCTTTTTTGTCATCATCAAAATAGTTTGGTTCTACCTTATTATCTTCTTTTTGTACCGCCCTGTCGTAGTAGCGCATGCGGGCATGGTTCTCTTTCAGCATCATATTTTTCAATCCCTCCTCATTAAATGACCAGTTGGAGGCATTCTTTATATTGAGGCTATGGGCTACTTTGAAGGAGTCCTGATTGGCGCCCATATAGGTGAAGGTCCAGCCCTGCCGCTCCAGTTGGGCGGTCATATTGGCGATGGTGGCCATCGTGAATTCTTTGGAATCGTTTTCGGCACCGTCGGTCAGGATGGTCACCAGCACTTTGGGCTCCGATTCCTTTTCGATGGCGTAGCGCAGTTTATTACAGGCATGTCCGATGGCATCGAAGAGCGGGGTCATATTGTCGGGCTGGTAAGAATCCTCATCGAGCTCGAGGGGGTGATCCACTAGCTGGAGGGGGATCCTTTCTTTGATGCCGCTGCTGTTGAAGGTGTAGAAGAGCAGCCACTGCTCCAGTTCCGTATTCTTCTTTAGCGAGGAACGGATGCTTTGGATCAGTTCATTGAAAGCGGAAATGGTTCCCAGCTTCATGGATGCCATGGAGCCGGATTCGTCGAGGATAATCAAGTTATATACTTTGGTCATGTTGTGGGGGGAGTTAAAGGTTAGAGGTAAGAAGTAAGAGGTAAGATTTAAGGTGAAACGGTTTGAGTTAAGGGATAAGGTAATAATGGTTAAGGGTTCTGATGTGGTTTAGAGGAATGGGGGTTAGGGTAGGGAGCACAGGCCGGGATTAAAACGGGAAATCTTTAAAGCGATCATCTATGTACACACGAATATTACATTGTGGCACGATGGCATTTGCCGCCATGCCGTTACATTCAAAAAGGTCGGCCACCCTTCCCTCCTTTACCTGGATGATGAGGGTCATATAATGCGGGCTGCTGTCGCCCACGAAGAAAAAGTTTAGCATGTCCTCCCCCGAGCCGCAGGTGCCGGTACAGCGGGAAGGGAAAGCGAGTAGCTGGCTGTTGCCGCAATCGCGGAATTGGGCGAAGGCCAGGCCCAGCTTTTTCAGGAAAACGGGTTTGGGCATTTCCTGGTAGCGAAGGTTTTCATCGAGGAGAAGGTCGATCATCAGGAGATCGAGCTTACGGAACGCTTCGAGGAATTGATCAAGCTGGGTTTGGGCGATATGGGTTTGCTCAGGCATAGTACAGGGTTTTGGGGTTGGAGGTAAACTTAGTGAATGGTTGTGCAGTGTATTTGCACGGAGGATTAATAAAGTCCCTATCAAAACAAAGTAATGAAATAAAATATTTCAGATTCACCCATAGCGTTATGCCTTTTGAGTATAATCTCTGGCTCAAAACCGCCAAGCAATCCCGGGATGTTTGAATATCAACACCCCCGCGGATAAATCAGATATTCTAATTATGAAACATTTTACTGGATATTGCTGTTATCAGGCTTGTTGAGATTAATAAATCTATTTAAATCTGCCGAGTATCCGATTTGCATTATATAAAACTTATTGCCTGGATTATTAATTTCCTTAATAAATTCAAATCTCATAATAATTCTTCTGGTCTTTATTTCATCAAGATTATATGTAAATAAAAATTTTGGGTTTAATAAGAAACCAGATTTACTGGTTTTAGCATAAATATTTTTATCAACCTCAAAATCATTGAATTCACTTTTACTAAGGTGGTATAGGCCAGTGGATGGTCTTAAAATAATCCCTTCTAAATCAATATCCATATTTATGTCATGGGTCCTGAATAATTTAAGGTTAGTGCCGAAGGAGTATTTTAAAGATGTTAAACCATGCTCTTTAGGAGTATATGTAATTGTATTTGCTTCTTCTTTAACTATACTATCTCTTATATTGGTTACCAAAAAACCGAGCCTGGTGTAAAAAGACAATTCAGATCCTGTTGATAAAAAAGTAAACAAATCACTCTTCAAATCAAAAAACAATCTTTGGTATTGGTAAAGATTAAAGGCATGAAGATATTTTATCTGTTGGGCACTTTGATTTTCATCAGTTAATATCGTAAGATATTTATTACTGTTATCAATTTTAGAGAATCGTAATCTTGCCTCCCCTTTATATAAAAATATTCCCCTAATTTTCATTGGATATTTCTGTCTGACTGGTTTTCTTAACCCATAAAAACCAAACTTTAGTTCAGACTGCAAAAGCCCATTTGGTTTTTCTTCACTTAAGAAACCTACTATATCTCCAAATAAATCCAACTTTAGAATTGATAGCACACCTTTTTCGCGAATTCTTATATGTTCTTTTGCTGAATTGAAATTTTGTCGCTTGAAAAATAAAACAGTATCAACAGCTGTGTAAACATTATTTGAAATATTTAAAGGATGATGAAATTCTAACAATTCTGAAAGCTGAAATACATATTTTCCTCCATCAAATTGGGTGGATTGATTGTCATACCACAAATTCAAGTAACCATTATTAAATAAATTAAACTTACTCTTATAGAGATCACGCAAAGAATATTTAATACCATAAGATTGAAATCTCCTAAGGGTTGGAAATTCTCTATGGTTAGTTATATAAAAACTAAACTGATTAACGAATCCATCATGTATGGTTACATTTATGGAATCGACTTCCAGATTAGTTTCTTCCAATTCATTGCATGTTCTATAGAATGTTTTATTTGTTGTGGAATTTAATAATAGATTGAACTCCTGATTTAATATTACTTTACTATTAGTATCATTCAAATGAAAATTACCAACATGCGGGTTAATACCTTTTGGCTTGAAAACCCAATTAAGGTTATTAAAGTCAATTTTTTTTATTAACGCTTTATCTGAATCAGTCCCTTGCTTATTAATGTACTTTTTTATTGCATTGTAATTGATGCATTTAATCTGATTTTCTTTATAGATTGGCAATTTATAATGAACGGATACCCCTCCTTCCCTTTTTATACCAGAAACTAAATCAACTGTTTCACCGCGGGCTATTTTTACTTTATAGATTAACGTATTCAACTCATCTGAATTATAATTCAAAAATGCATCTAAATCATTTTCATATAAATTAGTTGGTTCCGCACTATTGTATATAACATAAAACAATTGAGCTCCAATATCATGCTTTTCAGTGCCATATAACCTCATATATTTATTGAGTCCAGGGGAACTTCCTTGTTTATGGCTTGTTGATATAATTGCACATTGAATGCTATTTTTAGCCTGTTTTATTGAATAAGGAAAGAATATATATTGATTACTATTTTCTCCTTCCAACCTTATTTTAAGAGTGCCATCTATTAAATCTTTCTGAAGAAAAAAAGATCGGATCTGAAATAAATTCGTCTCAATTTTCTCCCTATTAGCATTTTCAAATGCCTCCCAATTTTCTGGCAGTTCACCTTCGATAACCATCAATTCACAGTATCCTTCATCTTCACCTTCTTGACATGTAACAACCCCAGAAATACTCTTAAATGAATAAATAGTATATAATAACTGTTTACTAATTAATGACAAGTCGGACAAATCAAGGCTTATATTAATGGCAACTACTTTATCATCACTTGTTGAAAACTCCTCTTTATTACTAAAATAAAACTTAACGCTATCTATCGTTGGCGCCTCAACTCTAAAAAATAAAATATTTGAAGCATTTGGATAAGTAATACTGCCTTCAGAAAAAAATTGGCAATAGCAAGAACAACTTAATAAAATAGAAATAATACAAAATGCCCTTCTCGGATAAAATATATGTTGTTTCATAAATAAGGTTTAAGTATGATAGATTTTATTGCTAGAAGATTGAGGTCTTTGCACCATATCGAAGGCATTGACCATTGAATAAGAGAAACCTTAAATTTGCGATATAATTGGCCTGTTTAGCTTGAACTCCCTAACATAACCTCGGACATATCCATTATCAATTTTTTCTTCTGTATACAGTAGCTTAAAGATTTAAGTGAAATTCACAATGCAAATATTCCATTGTTGGCTTATTGCATCAATGTGCTAGATTTCAGATTTCCCACCCGTTTTTTAACGGTTCCAATCATCCGTTGAAGACCTGAATGTTTGAACATTTACCAGCCGCATTTAGAATTTAATGTCCCCTATGCTTGTATTTAGTGTATTCATGGAGTATTTTTCTAAAAACCTATTTTATGCCATTACAGATCACCTCAAACAGCACGGAGAAAATTGTAGGGACTTTTATTTCCCTCAATACAATTCGAAGAATGATTAGGAACATGATGGATAACACCTTTAAATGCAACCACTCAACCAGGATGCCATCGCCCTGGAATCCACACGGCGATGGAAGGGGTATTCATTTTAGTAAAGTGGAAATTGATGAATTATTTAAAAAGAATATGTTAGCAATGGGCGAGAATGATTCCACCAAATTTGGTTTAAGAATTTATATTGCAATGCACGGCGAAAGCCCCGAAGAATTCTATGAGATGCCCAATCGACCACTTAATTATATAGGTCAGCATACAACCATTTTGGTATGTACCAAAAACGGACAGGATTTACTTGACAGCGATACACACTTTGTCTCAGCATTCAGTCAATCGGCTTCTAAATCTATGGGACTTGATGAAGGACAAATCTGCCCTCCCCCTGCATGTAATTCAATTATATAAGCTAACTACCTATGGACTTTATCCTCACCCTTGAATGGATAGCTTTCGGGTGCAGCTTATTTTTGCTGCACCCTTCCCAACCTAAATACCTGAGGCTCGTTACATTGTCATTGGCTATCATTGTTGTAGCTGAATCACTGGGCTACTATTACAGGATACATCTTAAGCAATCTAATCATTCAATTTACAATATCTCAGTGCCACTGGTTATCCTGCTATTACTTGAACTGATCCGGCAGGCATTACAATTAAAATCCCAGAAACTTCTGGTAGGTGTTTTTATGGGGGCTTACATAACCTTTGCACTTGGAAATATTTTGTTCATACAGGGAACTGAAAAATTTGCTAATTACAATTATATTTTTGGTGCCATCCTGTTAGCAATTTCTTCCAGTATTTATCTCGTCCAGTTTATTAAGGAACCTCAGATTATTTCTATCTGGAAGCATCCTATGTTCTGGATTGTGTGGGCAATACTTTTACTGTATGTTCCCAAATCAATTCTGTTCGTGTTCTTTGAGTACTTTACTTATAATCCGGAATACATGGGCTCATTCGGAGCTATTTTCAGACAAATTGGATTCCTACTAAACCTTGTGTATTTTTCAATGATCAGCTATGCAAGCTTATGCAGATTGATCTATCTATACTGAACAAAGCATTGTTTATTGTTTGTGGCATCTTTTTCTTACTGATTGCCATGATGGCAATCTTTGTCATTCTTCAAAGAAAACGCCATAACAATTATCTCCGTGAAAAAGAAAGGCTTTCCCATGACTACCAGCAAGCCCTTCTCCAAACCAGGATCGAAATACAGGAACATGCATTCAACCAGATCAGCCAGGAGATACATGATAATATCGGGCAACTGTTGGGTGTTGTTAGGATCCAGTTGAACAGTCTGCCTTTGAGCGAAGAGATCATCCAGCCCACAGATGAATTGCTGGAGCGGAGTATCACCGAACTCCGCAATCTTAGTCATAACCTGAATACGGAACTAATCCAGCGGGAGGGCTTTATCAGTTCCGTGAATAAACTGCTTTATAACCTGCGGAAAACAGGACGCTACGAAGTAAGGTTCGAACAACCGGAGAAAGATATCTCCTTCACCGATTCACAGTCCCTCATTCTTTTCCGCATCATCCAGGAAGCCATATCCAACATTATTAAACATGCGAAAGCAAGCGAAATTGCTGTTCGTATAAATGAATTGCCGGATTCTATAAATATCTCCATTGAAGATAACGGTAGGGGAATGGACGCATCGGGTAGCAGTAAAGTGCAAGGATCCGGATTAAAAAATATGGAGAACAGGGCCAGGATGATCGGTGCCAGCTTCAATATTCTGCCAAATGATTTGAAAGGAACAAGGGTTATGATTAATTTAGGAAGAGAGAATCTTCCATGACCCCCACCACCTACATCGCCCTAATCGATGATCATGTGTTGATGCGCAGTAGTTTGTCTACGCTTATCAATTCCTTCGATGGATACAAAGTGATCCTGGAGGCCGACCATGGTAAGGATTTCATAGAAAAGCTCAAGCCACGCTCAGCTCCCGATATAATATTGCTGGATATTACCATGCCGGAAATGAATGGTTATGAAACTGCCGACTGGATCCGCATAAATCTCCCCGATTCAAAGGTGCTTGTTTTAAGCATGCTCGATTCTGACAGCGCCATTATACGCATCATCAAAGCCGGCGCAAAGGGATATATTCTCAAGGACAGCAAACCAGGTATGTTCCGCGATGCTTTGAATAGTGTTCGCGATCATGGCTTCTTTATGAATGAACTGGTTAGCAGCCGGATGCTGCATTACATGAACAATATTGACCAGCATGCTAAGGGTAAGGATAATACGATTCATTTTACTGATCGGGAAATCCATTTCATGAAACTGGCCTGTTCGGATAAGTCGTACAAAGAAATTGCAGATGAGATGTATATCAGTAGCAGAACGGTTGAAAGTTATCGGGATTCTTTATTGCAGAAGCTGGGTGTAAACAGCAGGGTCGGGATTGTGCTGTATGCGATTAAGCATGGGATATTTAAGCCTTAATTTTGTTTGGAGGCCATTAATCTCATTTATAAAGCCTTTGAATAACGTATTCCTCGACCCACCAGGGAACATTTTCCAGTTGAATCCTTAATGAACGGTCAGGCTCGATGGAAGCCACTGGTTCCATCGTTCTTTCCTCACTAGAGTTGTCAAATAAAAACACCCGGTGGCATAAGGGTATAAGCTGGGATAATACCTCTAAAGATTTCCAGTATCTATTCTCGATACGCTCTACCGGAACATTATGCCCACCAAATTGAACTCTCTGTGCCACCCGGGATATATTGATCTGGGGATCAATGGTACAGATGAAATACAGGTAATTATGATAACCCTTACTTAAACTATTCCGGAGAAAATTAACTTTGGAGGGATGGCTTAGAACAGTTTCAAATGTAAAAGTTTCGCCTTTTTCAATCAATGCCCATCGTATATAGTCGGCAGTTATTGCAGCATCGTAAGGAGAAGGAGAATCATCCACTACAAGTATTCCCTCTTTAGGTTTTACCCCTATGGATTGGCCTTCGAGTATCGCTTTATCCATCCAACTCTTCCCAAAAGTTTCTAGAAAATGAGTAAACTCTTCTTCCTGAACGATTAAATCAAAATCTGAAATAGTATTTACGAGTTCATAGTGCTTTTGCCACTTCCATTAGGGCCTGCCATTATTCGAAGTCGCTTAGTCTTTGGGGACATAAAGCTTGGTAGCAGGTTTGTACTTTACATAAAGTTGTTTATCGTGCTTTTTACTTTCTATTATGGTTTCCTTACCTTTTTTATTGATACTCACTAAATTTCCTCCTTTGGAATAAATGCGTGCCAGTCCAGCTACCCTGGCTTCTGCAACAGCACCTTTACCCGCTTGTTCAGCAATCTTCTGAATATACTTAAGCCCCGACTTATTATCCTCCAATATGGATAAATCACGGGTTAGTATAGCGGCACGTAAAGTCACTCTTCTTTTTAAAAAGGATACTCTTTTTTTTGGAGCAATTTGATTTTTTACTTTATCCGCTTTAATAGTCATACTTACAAGGTATAAATTGCCTTTTAAATTTCGAATTATTTACTCACAAAATTGTGCAACGGCAATAATTCATATATGTAACTACTTTTTTAAAAAGAAAGGGTTTCCCAACCCTCTCAATTTAATTAATAAATATTCAATTGATAATCAATAACTATTTATTCAAACACAATCTGCCCTCTTATTTCGCCGCCGGGATAGGAAGGCGTGTGAATATTGACATAATACAATCCATTCAATAAATCGGCTTCCACAAAGCTGGCAAAATTGGTGGTTATCAAATCGGCACTAAAGGAGCTGGAAGGTGTGCCCGGGGGCGCCTGGAACAAGGGTATAACAACTGCGCCGTTTACTCCCGGTGGTACAGGACCATGAATATGGCTTGCAGTTGCGTCGGCGAGGAGGCCCTGCCAGGTCATATCCAATTCAAGGATTTTTGTTTTGGTATTATAGACTACTGTAAACTCACCTGTAGCCGGTGAATTGTTTGGTGCCACTTCCTGCAACCCACTCATGGGCAGAGTTTCGGTTCTGTATTTCGTCTTGAGCTTGTCGCCCTTCTTTAATAATTCCTGGTCGGCCAGGGAACTTAAAGAATCCATTTCAGAATTGGATTTGGTACAGGAAAAGAATGTTCCTGTAATGAGCATAATAGCAAGTAACGGTTTGAATGAAGATTTCATATGAAGGCCTTTAAAGGTGAAAAATGCAATGGGGGAAGGGTACCGATTACCTGCTATATAAATATATTACATTTTTATTAGTTGCTTACCTCCTGCGCGTCTTCATGTTCTTCAATGATCCCATCCATGGTCTCCTTCACCAGCTTGCCCATGAAGGATTGTTCATCATCTTCGTCGGCCTGGTACATGCGGTCGATCTCCTCGGGGCTCAGGCCGTTGAGTTTCTTCTGGAGGATGGCCAGCACCTTGTAGCGGAGCCATTCATTATCTATCAGCAGTTCGCCCATATTGCGGCCCAGCACACGGGCAGCTACTACGGAAAGATCCATGTTGTCGGAGATCAGGTCATCCTGGTCGTCGAGGAGCTGGTCGCCGGCGGTGATTTGCATGTAGTTTAAAAGCAGGAAAACGAAATCATCCCAGTCCTGCGCGCGGGCTTCGGGATTTTCGTTGTAGGATAAGAGTTTCATGATGCAGAGTCCGGGTAGGGTCACCACTCTGAATGGACCTTCAAGATCTTCGGCATACTCGGCTGCCTCCTGGAATCCGCTGACGGTGATCGTTTTATCGGGTTCCTGCAGCAGCACTTTACCATTTTCTTCGATGCCGCCGAAAGGGATGAGATGTAGCATACCGAAATGGTAGAATCGATAGGGGACATCATTGTCGCGGGTGAAGCTTTCTGTGGTGAGCAGGTAATGCACCAGCTTGTTCCATGTTTGCTGATCAGGCACCCTCACGGAAAAATCGATATCGCTTGTGACGCGATTATCGAGGATCTCGTGTTTGATCCAAACATCGCGGCTCTGTCCACCGATCAGGAAAAACTCGACCCCGAATAGTTTCTGTGCACGTTCAAGGGCGTCGAAGTTTTCGCGGTGTGCATCGCGGATGGCGCTGTAATTTGTTACGTATATATTTTCCATTATATAATTCTGACTACTCTTTTTTATTATCTGACTCCAGGATTCCTTTCATGGTTTCATGAACCATTTTCATCATGTACACCTGGTCGTCGTCTTCGTTTAGAAGGTACATCTGTTCGATCTCTTCTTCGCTGAAGTCTTTGAGTTTTTTCTGCAGGATTGCAAGTACTTTATAGCGGAGCCACTCATTTTTTTGAAGCAGTTCACCCATATTGCGGCCTAATACACGGGAGGCAACCGCACCCAGATCCATATCATCTGAGATCAGATCATCCTGGTCTTCCAGGAGTTGGTCGCTGGCTGAGATCTGCAGATAGTTATACAGGAGGAACAGGAAATCGTCCCAGTCTTTTGCGCGGCGGTCGGGCTTTTCGTGGTATGCTACCAGTTTGAGAATGCAGAGTCCGGGAAGGGTCACTACCTTAAATGACCCATCAATTGGCTCGGCAAATTCGGTAGCCTCACGCGTTCCTACAACCGAAATTTCCATATCCGGATCTTCCAGCTTCACTTCCCCGTTTTCTTCAATACCGCCAAAGGGAATAAGATCCAGCATTTCACCTTTGTAAAAACGATAGGGCTGATCCTCATCCCGAACGAATCCTTCCTTCTCAATCAGGTGGTCAACCAGATCGTTCCATGTTTCCCGGTCGGGAACAAATACGGAAAAATCGATGTCGCGGGTGGTGCGTTTATTCAGGTCAAGATGGTTGATCCACACATCGCGGCTCTGGGCCCCGATGAGGAAGAAGTCGATCTTGAAATGGTGCAATGCGCGCTCAAGGGCATCGAAGATCTCGCGATATGCTTCGCGGATACTGTTGTAATTAGTCCTGTATATATTTTGCATAAACTCTTTCTGCTGTTTCTATACAACGTTGATCATTGGTATTCATGAGGTCGGCATAAACCAGGATAGGCGGAGCTGTGGCCAGGGGCTTTGCCGGATCCTGCGGATCATCGGCTGCAAAAGTTTCCAGTTCTGCATGCGTATCGAATAATGTTTTATAGGGTGGTATGGTTGGGTAAAGCGGCTGGTCCGGATCGGTCCAGAATTTTTCATAAATAAATATCTTCCCCTTAATATCCGGTACCATTCGGAATTGCCGCATCAGTTGGGTAACCTTTTCTGTGGTATATAAGGTCAGGTCCTGGGGCATCAGGTAGTTTGTTAACAGGCCGCCCGCTGGTTCACCGCCCCATACGGTTTGGGGCTCGTTGGGCCTGATGCAATACCATTGCTTGTTCAGTGCCGTATCAAGAAAGCGGAATCTACCAAGTTCGAGGCCCGGTTGCAGCTTGTCTTTATATGCTTTCATCCATTGATGAATCAGGTTCTTTTTATCTTGAAAACGAAGCTCACCTTTCTTTACCTGGATCAGAAATCCCTGGTCTTTCAGACCAGTTAAGATGTTAGTGAGATTTCCAATACCTGTGTCGGTTTTCTCAGCCAGTTGCCGATAGGGAAGGTTAAGCCAATGGGGATTGATTAAAAGGTTAAATACGACCCTTATGCCGGTTCTGGCAAAGGCGCGGTTGGTGGCTGCAACTCTGATGATTGGAATTACAGGCTGACCTTCGATCAGGATATGATGATTTTTATCTTTAAAAAACAAGTTACCATTGGCTTCGAGATAGGGTCGGTTGTTTTTACGCAATAACTCTCTTTGCTTGGGCTGGAAGCGCTGGGCGATCAGAATCTGTTTTGGCAGGGGGTATTTTATCAGGTCGCGCAATTGCGGTATCTGATATTCAACTCTTATCATGCCATCTAATTTAACCGGGTGGTCATCGATGGTAAGCTGAAGGATACCATCACGGTAACCATGGTTTTCCTCGGTCCAGTCCAGCTTTATACCAGTAAGCAGACGAAGATTTTTTCTTGCCGTATCAATAATATTCTCGTTCACTGTTCACTTTTATACCTTGTTCACAAAAACGTGAACAATTAAATTTAATGAACAAATAGCATAACTCCAATTTTACCGGGTATTTGTTCACGTTTTTCCGTTGTTCACATATTCGTGAACAAAAATAATTTGTGAACGCTATGACTCACTTCATATCCGCTTTTGCGAACGTTATAGCCAGTATCCTCGGAATCGAGCTCCTATCCCCCTCATCAAAATATTCATTCAGCGTACTAACGCGCATGCCTGCCCGCTCTGCAGCATGGATGAAGTCGGAGCTGTTATGGATATAACATTCCACTACCGATGTTCCTTCTTCTGTTTCGAAGCGCGCCTTTGTACCGGTGTATTGTTTGAAGGGATGCAGCTCACCCATATAGATCATCCCGCCTTTCCGGAGGCAGCGGGCGGCCTCACTGAATATTGGATTGAGATCATTTATATGTTCCAGCACCAGGCTGAAAGTAACGAGGTCAAAACTGTCATCGGCGAAAGGCCATGGCTGGGTGATATCGGCCTGGAGGAATTGCACTTCTCTTCCCTCAAGTTTTTCCTTTGCGCGGTTCAGCATCTCTTCGGAGAGGTCAACGGCCGTCAGCGATCTGCATTTATCAACCAGCCACATGCTGTTCTTTCCCGTGCCGCATCCGATCTCGAGGCAATCACCTGCAGGCACCCAAGCCAGCATTTCACGTAACGCTATTGCTTCAAGATCACGGGTCCTGTTCTTGTTGGTGTCGTACTGTTCCGCCCATTGGTTATATGCATTCTCAATACTCATGTTGCTGCTCTTTTAAATCTTACTTCTCACCTCTTCCCTCTTACCTCACCTCTTACCTCTTAATTCTTCCCTCTTACCTCCTAAAAGACTTTGAGGTGCAATTTACTCAGTTCCTTTCCCAGATGCGCCAGCACTTCATGGTCTTTTCCCCTCTTGATAAAAATACGGGATAGCTCGCCAAAATACCAGTCCTGCTGTTTTTTGTTGGCACTGAATCGCTCCCATACTACTTTCCCGATGCGCTTTTTGTCCATATAGATGGCGCGGAGGTTATCGAGTTTGTCGGCGGCGGAAACGATCAGTTGTTCAATGGTTGCATCGTGTTCGAGGAAATGGATGGTCTGGTTTTTACGGTCCTGCCAGCTGCTTTCTTTTTCGATGGCTCTTTTTTCGAGCTTCTCCAGTTCCGTGGCGCCGCGAACCAGCAGGGCTACATACGGACCGAATTCTTCTTCCACCTGCTCGATGGTAACGGGTGTGTCTTCCACTACATCGTGGAGGAGGCCGGCGGCGAGGAGTTCGTCGTCACAGTCCTGCTCGGCGAGGGTTTTGCACACATTCATCAGGTGGCTCATGTAAGGGATGCGGGTTCCTTTTCTCAACTGGTGCTGGTGGTGTTCGGCAGCGAATAACATTGCTTTTGATACAATACTCATATAAAGGGTTTAAAAATTAATGGTTGCTCTGGGGCCGGAATCTGGGATTGAGTGCAGGGTGGACTGCAGGCGGAAACAGGGAGTCAGAGCGGGATGACGGCGATGGTTTGGAACCAGGGCGTGCAAGTACGAATATACGAAGATGTGTGCAGTGTATTTGCGGGGGTGGGCGGAGGCGAGATTGCAGATGCCGCGGGTTTTTTGTAAATTAAGGAAGTCGTCCCCCCTATTTTAATGATTCCTCTCTTATAGTATTTGAATTGTGGCATCCATAATCACGAATCGGGTTTTAATGAACTACTGCTTCTTCTCCATAAATCGATATTTATATAAATACGTTCGTGTGGGCGTTTTTGCAATGCTGGCGGTGATGATCTCTGTCGCCAACGGCTATGCACAAGCGCCGGCGGTTGAGTGGCTTCGATGCTATGGAAGTAATTATGGCGATGAGCCAAGGGATGTGAAGCCTACAAGTGACGGAGGTTATATAATGACGGCATATGTTTCCAATAGCAGCAATGATGTTTCCGTACATTTCGATGAAGGCTCGCTTGATATATGGGTTGTTAAAATAAATGCTAATGGGGCCATCGAATGGGAGATTTCCATTGGTGACAAGAATTACCAGTTTGCCGGGGGTGTGGTGGAATCCGCTGATGGTGGCTATGTAGTGGGGGGAACTACCTATAGCAGCAGTAATTGCCTCTTAGGTGATAATAGTTCCAATATCATCCTGGTGAAACTTAGCAGCAAAGGGGAATGGCTATGGGAGAAAGAATATGGAGGCTCGGGAAATGAATTTCTCAGTGAGCTGGATCTTAGTGCGGATGGCGGCTTTTTATTGACTGGACATTCAACTTCTTCCGACGGTGATCTAACCAATAATAATGGAGCGGAGGATTTCTGGGTAGTTAAAACCGATGCCAGTGGTAATATTATCTGGCAGAAGAGTTTTGGGGGAAGTCGCACCGACCAGGGCGTTTCAGCTGCGGTTGCTCCTGGTGGCGGGTATTATATTGTTGGTTCTTCTGAGTCGACAGATTTCGATTTCGGACTCAACTATGGCGACTCGGATTTTCTTATCCTGCATCTTTCCGAAAGGGGTGACTTGATCTGGCAAAAAAAATTTGGAGGGTCCAACCACGATTTTGCCTGGGCGGTATCTGCTGCTCCTGATGGAGGTGCCGTGATGGCTGGAATGACAAATTCCGTTGATGGCGATGTTACCCGTTCCGGCAGGGCCGCCAGTGATATAGATATATGGGTTGTTAAAGTAGATGGCTCCGGTAATCTTCAATGGCAGAAAAGCTTTGGCGGTCCGAAAGACGAAAACGCATTTGATTTGGCGCCCACTATGGATGGTGGTTTCCTGCTTTGTGGAATCACAGAATCGTTGGATAGTGATGCCCCATGCACAAATGGTAATACTGATATATGGGTTATCAGGATCAATGGTTCAGGGGTAATTGAATGGCAGAAGGCATTGGGCGGTGAAGTAAATGATTTTGGTTTATGCATAGTGGAAAACAAGGATAGATCTATTATGGTGGCTGGAATAACCTGCTCTGCAGGGCTTCCCAATTATCATAGTCCCGTTCCCGGGCCCATGGGAGATTGCAATGATATCTTGCTGGTGAAGCTGTCGCCGCCGGGTGGACCCGTGCCGCAGCCATCCCTGCAGATCGGTCCGGAGCTTGTTTGTTCCGGCAGTCCGGTTGTTCTCAGCGCAACTGCTATCAATGTGGGTAGCCATCCCCGTTATGAATGGAAGCTAAACGGGCAGGTGGTGGGAAGCGAAGCAACTTATAGTGCCAGCAATTTCAGGGCGGGCGACCAGGTCAGTTGCACAGTTACCCCGGGAGGTATTTGTGATAAGGGATCGGCAGTGGTAACGGCAAGCATCACCCTAAAAACAAAACCTGATCTGCCGATGCCGGTTTTATCAATTGATGGTCCGGAGCTGATCTGTCCTTGCCAGCCCGGACTGTTCACTGCGATAGTTGAAAATGCCGGACCGGCACCGCGATTCCATTGGTATGTCAATGATATGTTGGTTGCTGTTGGCGGATCGGAATACCTGCATCGGGAGGCACAAAATGGCGATCGGGTGCATTACCGGTTACTGGATGCGTCGGGCTGTTTGCCGGGAGGATATGTAGAGTCCACCGGCATTCTTGTGACCGTTCCCGGGCAGGGATCTGTTCTGCAGGTTGAAGGGCCAGCCGGGGCGGTTTGTGAAGGGGAGCGGGTTAGTTTCCGGGCTGTTATTTCGGGATTGGCTGATACCAGTGGATCGCGCTGGCTGGTGAATGGGGTGCTGGCTGCTGCGGGTACTGCCCTTTACGAAACAGACTCGCTCCGTGATGGTGACAGGGTTAGTTATATGATAAACGCCAACACTGCGTGTGGTGGTGGGGGAGATATATTTTCAAACGAAATAGCGGTTTCGGTGAGGCCAGCCGGGGGCAGGTTGCTGATCAGTGCCAATAGCAGCAGTGTGTGCCGTGGTGAGGAGATGATCTTTGTGGCGGAAGCGGAGAATGGGGGATCGGTGGACGCGGTGCAGTGGCTGGTGAACGGGGTGGCGGTGGCGGGGGCAACGGGATCGGAATGGCGAACTGCAAACTTAAACGATGGCGATATGGTGAGTTGTGATTGGGCGGGGGGCGATTTCTGCACTGGTGCGGGTAGTGGATCGGAGGTTATCAGTGTTCAGGTTTTTGATCCTCCATTGTTGACGCTCTATCCCGCCGATACAATCCTGAACAGGGGGAGCAGCCTGCAATTACTGGCGCAGGTTTCGGGGGAGGTGGGCCAGTTTTTTTGGGAGCCGGCAGATAAACTTTTGTCATCGCAGACCCTGAATCCTGTTTCGGTATTGCTCGATAAGGATGTTGTTTTTAATCTGCGGGTTGAAGATTTAAATGGTTGTGCGGCAACAGCCACTTCGCGTATAACGGTGATGGGTGAGTTATTTTTCCCGAATGCCTTTAGTCCCAATGGCGATGGAAAAAACGATCTGTTCCGCGGCATCTTTCCCGGCATCCCCCAATACTACGAGCTCCGGATATATAACCGGCTGGGGCAGGAGGTTTTCTCGACCAATGATATCAGCAAGGGTTGGGATGGCAAGTTGGGCGGACAGCCACAGGGCAGCCAGACCTATGTATGGCGCTGCACTTACTCCCAGCGCGGCGAGCCCGCCCGCAAGCAGCAGGGAACGGTTCTGCTGGTGAGGTAGGGAATACATACCCGTCTGACATCCGTCAGGACGGATGTCAGACGGGTATGGGGACGTATTGCCGTTTTTCACTATATTGGAAAAGTGCGCATACTCCCTAAACTATTCATGACGGCAATGTTCGCTATTGCCTTGTTGCCATTGTTTGCCCAGCAAGCAGGTTTCCCGATAGCCGATTGGGAAAAAAGGCTGCGGGGAAACAAGGGTGAAGACCACCGGGTTTTCAGGGAAATCGGGAAAGCATTTTCAGGGAAGGACAGCACCACCATTAAAGACGCGCTGCTGGCACTGGAGCAAAAAGGGAAAGGGGCAGGAAGCAATTTCCGGGTCAGGATGCTCTACCTGAAGGCCGACTTCATCCACAATTTTGGCAGGGAGAAGAGAATGGTCAGAATGATGGCCGTACTGGATGAAATGCTGAAGATCGCCTACCAGAGCGGCGATGATAGCAATATCGCATTTGCCAGCTGGGCCTATGGAAGCCTGATGTATGCCAATAACCAGATAGAGCTGGCGGCAACTTATTACCTCAAGGCAATAGAACTCTACGACAAAGGCCAGCCTTTCGAAAATCTTTACGCCTATTATACGGTGATGGGGGAGATCCTCTTCCATTCGAGGGAATATGAGCAGTCGACCCGCTATTCATTGAAGGGCTTGGCGGGCCTCCCAGACAGCAGTGAGCAGCAAAAGCACACGCTGGCGCGGGTATTAAATACCGTTGGACAGGGTTTCCAGAAAACCGGTCAGGGTGATTCAGCGCTCCATTATTTCGCCCGCTCAAAGCAACTTGCTGAGAGCATAAATAATATCGATTGGCCTGGCATCAACGATTGTTTCTCGGCACAGGTTTACCTCGAACGGAAGGAGTTGCCGATCGCTAAATCACTGCTACAGCAGGCTATTCTATCCACCCAGGTTCATGAGAGTAATATCAAAGCAAATTCATTGCAGTTACTGGCAGGTATTCACCTGGCGGAAAGGAGGCCTGATAGTGCTGCGCGATGCCTGAACGAAGCGCTACAATTGCTGGAGAAAAATTCAAACAGAACCATCCAGGGGAAGAATTATTTACAGCAGACCTATCTCCAGAAGGCCGAGCTGCACCGCGTCAGGCAGCAGACCGACAGTTTCTACCATTATTTCCAGCTATATAGTGTGCTGCATGATTCTTTGGAGCGGGTTGCCACCCTCAGCAGCAGCCGGCTGGCGCAATTGCGCATCAATAATGAAAGGAACCAGTATGCCATTCAAAATGTATTGGCGCAACAGGAGAGGGAAGAAAAAAACCGCAACCTGATCATACTCGGTATCAGCCTGCTGGCCATGGGTACTATTTATAGTCTGTACCGGCAACGCGAAAAACATAAGCATCGCGAAGAGCTAGCGCTTTACCAGAAGGCGGCATCGGAGGCGGAGGCGCGATCGGCAAGGGGACAGCTGGAATCATTTACGCAATTGCTGCTGGAAAAATCGAGCCTGGTGGAGAAACTGCAGGAGCAACTGAGTGAAAAATCTGAATCAGCCTGTAAACAGGAAGTGATGACAGAGCTGAGCAATCACAATATTATTACCGAGGACGATTGGAACCGATTCCGGTCGCTTTTTGATACGATGTATCCCGGCTTTTTCAGGAAGCTGAAAGAGCGCGCGCCCGATATTACGCAGGCCGAGCTGCGGATGGCGGCACTGGGTCGCCTGCAGCTAACAACGCGTCAGATGGCATCCATACTGGGCATCACAGAAAATGGTGTCAGTAAAGGGAGGACGCGTCTCCGGCAGCGGATACAGCTGGAGGCTGATACAAGTCTCGAAGAATTTCTTGCGTCATTATAGATTTACTCTTCTTATTGTTCGTGGCTACAATTGTGCCCAGGCATTCACTTGCCTCTGACACCCGTTCACCTTTGTTATTGCGGATTGTCACTTTTTTGTACCGCCCCTGTCCCCTTTTTGTCACCTCTTTTGCTTGGAATGGCTTCCACCCCGGTATACCTTAACTCCCCGGTACAATATCGCCCATGCAGAAAGGGAACCTCAAAATTATCTATCTCCTAATACTTGCCCTGTTGCTGATTGTGGTGGTTTACCTGGTGTATGAAAAACGCATCAAGGACCTGGAATCCAATATCCGGATACAAACTCCTTAGCCTTTGATCAAACTCCCCTTAGTACATAAAACACGGATATATGAACCTGAACCAAAACATTTTACCCCGTCGTAATTACATCCCACTTGCAATTTTGATAATGGTGTTGCCAATGGTTTCCTCCTTTGGGATGCGGGCGGTTGAATCTGCGTTTATAACCAACTCCATTGTCACTGATCGATTCACCTACACTATCATCCCCCTTTCTGGCAACTCCTACGGATATGAGATCTATGACGGAGGGAAAAGACTGATCCGGCAGAGTAGCATTCCCACCCTGCCGGGTAATCGTGGTTTCGCAAATACATCTGACGCAGAGAAAGTGGCGGCGCTGGTGATCCTCAAATTAAAACGGGGTGAATGGCCTCCGCGCATCACGAAACAAGAATTGGTTGATCTGAAAATACCCCTCTCCTAACCGAAAATTAATAACAATGAAAAGAGTATTTAGTATCGCGATTTTGCTGGCCTTCGGGCTGGTGCTTTCGGCCCAGGACAGCTGGGTGAGGAAACCTAACATTCCTGCTGGACGCAATGGCGGAGCGGCATTTAGTGTGGGTAATAAGGGCTACCTGGGCACGGGCTCAGTAGATTATGGCTCTCTTATTTTTAAGGATTTCTGGGAGTATGATCCATTGAAAGAGGCCTGGTCGCAGAAAGCGGATTTCCCCGGACAGGCACGCTCCTACGGTGTTGGATTTACTGTGGGCGATAAGGGGTATATGGGCCTCGGGAGGGGTTTTAACGATGCATACAAGGATCTGTGGGAGTATGATGCAACGGCCAATAGCTGGACGAAGAAGGCTGATTTTCCGGGATCATCACCTGTCTCAGCAGCTACATTCACGCTGGGCAACAAAGCCTATGTTGGCACTGGTGTAACTGGAATATTTGGCACATTTACAAAAGAATTCTGGGAGTATGATCCTGCAGTGGATAGCTGGACACGAAAAGCCGATTTTCCAGGGTTACCCAGGAGCGGGGCGGTTGGATTTACAATTGGTGCGGCAGGTTATATGGGCACAGGCGGAGCTCCGGATGTCTGGTATTATACGCCTAACAATAACCGGTGGACACGAACCACTGATTTCCCGGGTGGCGGCAGGCAGAATGCTTCGGGCTTTTCTAATGGCTTCAAAGGATATATTGGGTTGGGAGGAGTTAATGATCTGTGGGAATATAATCCACAGTTCCGGAGTTGGACAAAAAAAGCAGATTTTCCGGGGATTGTACGTCAATTTGCCACCTCTTTTAATATAGGAACACAGGGCTATATAAGTTGCGGATTTAACCTCACTCCATATAGTCCGGGTTATATGAGTGACCACTGGTTATATAATACGGCCACTATTACTACCGGCGCATTATCTTCCAGTTATTGCATGGACAATCCATTAGGGATACCCATCTCCGTTAGTTATAATTTCACTGGACAATCAAATCAAAATCCTCAATACACAGCCCAACTAAGTGATGCAAATGGAGATTTCACCAAAGCAACCACTATAGGTACGGGAGGCGGTGCCTACCAGGGAGTGATCAATGCCGTTATACCATCCACTATACCTTCGGGTGATCATTACCGTGTGAGGGTGATCGCAACTACTCCGTTTTGTATAGGTCAGGATAATGGAGCAGATATCCAGATCAACAGTTTCCCCATGTATCGGGATGCAGATGGGGATGGCTTTGGGGATATCAATCAAAGTATTCTTTATGTATGTCCGGTTCCTGCGGGCTATGTGAGGGATAATACTGACTGCGACGATACTAATGAAAACATTCACGAGCCAGTAGAATATTTTATTGATGCCGACCAGGATGGATACGGTTCGAGTGCCAAAGGGTTTGCTTGTTCTTTGACAGCGCCTGCCGGATTTTCAGCAATAGATGGCGATTTCAATGATAATGACCCAACCATAAATACACTAGCCACATTTAAAATATATTTCCCCGATGAGGATGGTGATGGATTTGGGTATGACCTTAACAAAGATCCTGCATTACTCTACTGCTATTCCTGGATTTTCAATCCCTTTTCTGGCAATATTTCATTAGAGACAACAAACAGCAGGGATTGCTTAATGGAACGCCCAACCAAGGTTCCCACTACATATTGGTTTTCAACTCCTCCTCCCGGTTATGTTGCGAACGGCGATGATTGCAATGACCTGGATGCGTCAATTTTCCCATCAATCTTTTATGCGGATACTGATGGTGACGGATATGGTGATGTAACGAATCAAATTGTGATTTGTTCTTCCAATGAGCCTCCCGCCGGATATGTGAGCAACTCTACTGATTGTGATGTTGAAGATGCAGGTAAATGGAATTCAGTACTGATTTATATTGATGAAGATGGCGATGGATATGATGGGGGAAGTATACCGTTCTGCTATGTATTGCCATTGCCAACAGAATTGCCAGCCGGCTATTCTTATACCACCAGCGGACCCGATTGTGATGATACGGATGCTGATGTAGATCCTTTTAGAACATGGTATGAGGACAAGGATAATGATGGGTATGGTAATAATGCGGTCACCATTCAAAGCTGCAGTAAACCGGTGGGATATGTGAATAATAATACTGATTGCGATGACAACAATCTTGTCATCAATCCTGCAACCATCTGGTACCAGGATACTGATGGCGATGGATACAGTTCAGGCAATACCTTAACGCAATGCAGCGCGCCGGCAGGTTATAGAGCATTATCGGAACTTATTAGTGCATTGCCTGATTGTGACGATGGGAATGCATTGATAAATCCGGGCAGCAGCGAGATCTGTAAAAATGCAATTGATGATAATTGTGATGGTCGGGTAGATGATAAAGGTTGTGAGGGATGTCCCGTTGCAACTTCCATCTCTGCGAGTTTGGTGGGTGCAAATTCAGTCCAGCTTTCATGGGTATCCGATTTAAGTGCGGATCTCTGGGAGGTCAGCTATAAACCTGATATTAAAAGGGCTAAATGGGTGATGGTTGATGTTGCGGGTGGTGATCGTTCTGCAAATATTACGGGACTTTTACCTAATACATCCTATATATGGCAGGTGAGGGCTAAATGTGGCAGGAGCTGGGCGGGCTATTCTATAACCGGATCATTCACCACCCTGCAAAATGGTGCACTCATTACCCGGCAGGCAGGTTCTGACCGGATAGAAGAAACCAGCGCACCAGGGTTTGCATTGTATCCGAATCCAACCCGCGGGTCATTTATGCTGTCGCTAACGGTGAGCAGTAAGGGAACTGAACAAGCGGTTGTACATATCCGTGATATGGCAGGACGGGTTGTTTATTCTGAGAAGCTCGCGGTAATGAATGGACAGCTTCAGAGAAATATGCGGATGCCGGCCAATGCGGCGGGCGGATTGTATATCACGGAGGTTGTCATTGGCGGGAAGATCTTCCATTCAAAGCTTTTATTCCTGAAATAGGTATACGGCTTTTCGGGTGGTACGTACCCGTCTGACATCCGTCCTGACGGATGTCAGACGGGTTTGTTATTATTCTGTGAACATCCATCTGTGGCGAATAATATTCTGATAATTTATTAATTTGCCATTAAATCGTCAGAATGAACTTCAACCTGGACCATATCGACCTTCAGATCCTGGACAAAATGCAGGCTAATGCCCGCGTTTCCAATGCCGATCTGGCCCGGGACCTGTCTATGGCTCCCTCCGCCATCCTCGAAAGAGTAAAGAAGCTGGAGCAGAAAGATGTCATCCGCCGATACACCACTTCCATTAATCCCGCCGCCCTGGAGCAAAAGCTGCTGGCCTTTATTTTCATCCGGACCTCACAGGGATTTTCCTGCTGTTCGGATACCGGCAACCTCCTTTCCGCGATCCCCGAGGTGCAGGAAGTGCATCATATTGCCGGGGAGGATTGCTTCCTGGTGAAGGTGCGCACCACCGATGCCGCCTCGCTTATGGAGCTGATGCGAACCAAATTCCAGCAGATCCCCAATATCGCCTCCACCAAAACCACCATCGTCCTGGAAACCGTCAAAGAGCAACCTGATATAGTTATACCAAAAACCTGATCCAATGCAAGCAAGCAACACAAAAGCAACCCCGGTCCTCGTAGCCCTCGCCTTTCTAACGGTTTACCTGGTCTGGGGTTCAACGTATTTGTTCATCCAGCTGGCCGTACACGAGATCCCGGCACTGATGATGGGCGCCATCCGGTTTATCATTGCAGGACTACTGCTGATGGGCTGGTGTATTTACAAACAGGAAAGGATCTTCAACTGGCAGCAAATGAAACCGGCCATCATAACGGGTTTACTGCTCCTCCTCGTGGGAAACGGGGCGGTGATCTGGGCCGAAAAGACGCTTCCGAGCAGCCTGGTGGCGGTACTGGTTTCCTCTGCCCCACTCTGGTTTGTGGTCCTCGATAAGCCCAAATGGAAAGAAAATCTCTCCAGCAGAAGCACGCTTGTGGGCCTCGCGATCGGTTTCCTGGGCGTGCTGCTCCTGTTCTGGGAGCAGGCGGCCAGGGTGGTGAGCGGTACACTGGGCAGCGCTGCACTGGTGGCCCTGCTGGTTCTGATGGTGGGATCCATTAGCTGGGCCGGCGGTTCCATCTACAACAAGTATAATTCAAAGGGTTCCGCAACCGTCAGTTCGGCCTGGCAGATGCTGGCAGCTGGAATAGCGTTTACCCTTGGCAGTGGTATCACGGGTGAATGGAGAGGTTTTGAACCGGCCGCCGTGAGTAGCACCGCCTGGTGGTCGATCGCATACCTCATCACCTTCGGATCGCTGGCAGGTTACAGCGCTTATGTATGGCTGTTAAAAGTGCGCCCTGTTACCCAGGTAAGCACCTACGCATATGTGAACCCGGTAGTAGCCGTTCTGCTGGGGGTGCTGTTTGCGGGGGAAACCATGAGCGCTTTGCAGGTAACCGGACTGGCAGTTATACTCGGCAGTGTGCTGCTGATCAATCTCGCCAAATACAGGAAGACGCAACCGGTGAAGGATGAAAGCGGTTCTGGCGAGAATGAGTTGGTGACGGGCGATGAATCTACGCCTCAAACGATCACTGAAAAAAGCGAGCGGTCATCTATATGGAGAAAGAATCCTCCGTCGGACAAAGGGCTCCAAAAAGGAAATAATGAACTGGTCCCCTGCCTGGACGAAGCCGAGATATACTGAGGGTTTCTAACTACCCGTCTGACATGTGTCCTGACACATGTCAGACGGGTAGTTATCGGGCAACATGTTCGAACATCCTCCGAACATGTGTCAGACACCTAATTACCTAGCTTTTTTTATCCTGTTTCCTCTCGCTTTTTACAGGTTTCTCGTTGTGGGTAATATCATCCCCCTTGAAATCCTGTTCTTCGTTTTTCCTGCTATCGAGGGTTTCTTTGTTCTGTGGACGGCCTTTATCCGGAACTGGATTGTTGGGCCTTGCCGTTGGCTGATTCTGTGTTTTCATAATTTGCTATTTTATTATAGAGGGTTTGCAATTCATATACCTGTGGAAGGGATGCCTCTACGTCGGCGAATGGCGTAACAATGTGGGTACTTGACAAGTTCTGCTGTATTACGCTGGTAAAAACCGCCAAATTCTGCGGTATAATTCAGGAATTCTTTAAAGGTCTGCATAAACCTGCAGCTTTAACCTTAGCTTCGCCACCGGATTAAAGGATTTGGCACTGAATCATTTAGTTAAAGGTTAAAGCAAGCATCTGATGAACGACCCGAACGAGATCATTTTTCTCGCGCCCAACGAACACCAGCGCGGGGTGATGGAGCAATATGTTCGGGCCCTCGGCAAGGAGGTAAATAATTCGCTGCCCCTCTCAGAGCGGATCGCCCAACGTTTTATGATCACGGTGCAGCATTTCAGTCTGCTCCAGGAATGCCTGGCTAAACATCCACTTGCCTCGCTGGCAGAAGAGATCTACTTCTTCAAAAAAATAAAACCATTTTTCACCTCGCGAATTGAATTGTATACGCTGCAGTTCAAGGGGATGGTCTTTGCTCCGCCCGATCCGGTGGATGCGCAGGATTATTGGGAGCAGGAGGCTGGTCGGCTTGCAGCTTTCGAAAGACAATATCCTGAATTTGTTGCCTACATACGCGCAGGAAGGGAAGACAAAGATGAGAGTTGGTTTGCTGCTGCCGCGGCGGCCGATGTGCCGGTTTCATGGCGCACCGCTTATGATGTAGAAGATCATTTCTCGAGCTCCCACGATCCCCTACTCGCAGCCCTGATGGCGCTTGAACAGTACCATGAATTTGCCAATAAGCAGCTCGAGGTTCTTAAACCCGTCTGACGCTTGTCCTGACACATGTCAGATGGGTAATTAGCAAATCAACTTGCGGTTTAGAAACCCGTCTGACGCCTGTCCTGACGAATGTCAGATGGGTAGCCTACTTATAGTACTTCAACGCCTCCCGGAGCTGGTTGCGGATCGATTTTCGGAGGCCTTTGGGTTCCAGCACCTCCACTGCCGCACCAAGCTGAAGCAGCCTTTGTTCCAGTTCATCATTCACCACCAGTTTCATCTCGATCTCGGTAAACTCTTTCCCTTCCTTCAAAATCTTTTGGGATGGGTGCAGGGGGAAGGCAAGGAGCTGCCGGTCGTGGGGCGGATAAACACGGAGGTGCAGCTTTTCCTTTTCCCCTTCGATGCCCACTCCTACCAGATCGCGGAACAGATCGCCGTAGGGGAAATCGGGTCGTGGTTCAAAGTGGTCGGCGAGGGCTTCCAACTCCGTGATCTTATCCACCGCGAAACAGCGCAGATCGCCGGTACCAGCCTCACCGCGCAGGTATCCCACCACAAACCAGCGGTAGCCATATTCGCGGAGCATATAAGGTTCCATCACTACCTCTTTCACGGTTCCTTTCTGGTTTTCGGCCATAAAGCGGATGGGCTGCCGGTTGGTGATGGACTGTAACAGCGGCTGGAGAAGATGGATACCGCGCAGCTCAGACCCGTTGCCGAAAGAAATATGATTCAATGTTTCGGAGGGGGAAATCAGGAGCGACTGGATGAATTCTGCCACTTCGCCGGCCTTGCAGAATTGCAGAAATGCGTCAATGGCGGGAAGGCTTTCGGGCGCTATCAGGTACTGATTCTTTGTTGGGTCATAGTGAATGGAGATGCCAAATTCAAAGCGGAGATCTTCCATGAGGCGGTCGTAGGTGCGGGGACTGATCAGAAACCCTTCTGCCTCCAGCCGAAGCATCAATTGTTTCCTGCTCTTTCCCTTGCCGGGCTGCAAGGCTTCTACGATGGTCTTGTATTGCCGGATCTTTCCCTGGAGCAACATGGGTTTAGGTTTTATCCTTTAAGATAAGGAACCCTTTTCAAACGCCGCCAGGTATTGGCGCACATCTTCATCCGAAAGTTGCTCAAATTGCTCATACCACGCCCCGACCCCCCTGAACTGTGGGGGGATATAAACGGTTACCAGCTCATCAGCCATCTCTGCCAACTGGCTGGCCGCCTGCCCTGATGAAACCGGAGCGGCGATCACTATTTTCGCGGGCATTTGTTTTCGAAGAAGCTTCACCGCCGCCATCAGGGTATTGCCGGTAGCGATGCCATCATCTACCACAATCACAATCTTCCCCTGCAGGGAAGGTGCAGGTCTATCACCCCGCCAGTACTGGTATTGATCAGCCATTTTCTCCCGGATGGCTGAAGTCCTTTCTTCGATGTATTCATCAGATACCTCATCATGGGGAACAATGATGCGATCACTAAGGCTCACCGCCCCGATGGCATATTCGGGCTGGTTGGGATGACCGATCTTCTTCACCATCACCACATCAAGGGGCAGCCCCAGGTCAGCAGCTACAGCCCCTGCCACCGGCAGCCCACCCCGCGGAACGCCCAGCACTACTGCATCTGCGCCTGCATACTTTTTCAGCTTGCGGGCCAGCAGCCGTCCGGCTTCCGTGCGGTTAGAAAATATCATGGCATAAAGTTAGGGCAACTTCGCCGCCAGATACATATATGCGTTGTGTAAATGATGCGCGAAAATATTCTCTTTTGAATCGGGGAAGCGCTGGAAATAATCGGCATCGGCAGCCAGGGCAATCATATGTCCGGTACGCACATAATGATTGCTGTTGATATATGCCGGCGGCTGGTAGCCGGGAATCTGCTTCTTCACAAATCCGGAGGCCATCTTACCCAGGTATTTCTGGTAGCGGCGGCCTGCCCTTCGTGATGGATTATTAAGCTGGTTGTACACGTGCTTCAGTACCAGGTTATTGGGGAATTTTTGTTTTTTGGCAAGGGCTTTTTTATCGGCAAAAGGGTTGGTGGTATTAAAATCCTGCAGTGTCTGGATGGAGATGGGAGATTCCGGCACCCAATCGGCCGCATTCACCACATTGAAAGCCCATCCCCCAAAAGTCATCGCTTCATAATCGTATGCGTAATAGAGATTGCCGGGCTTTGGAGCTGCACTGCAATAAGTTTTAAAACGGATGTTTGACGGGATGGCAGATTGCCGCTGCAAGCCATACAAATATGAGGTGAGCAGGTAGGCGATGGCGCCACCCTGGCTATGACCAACAATGATAAAATCGGTGGTGCCGCTTTTAAAGGCACTATCAATTTTTGGAACAATATCACGCGCGAGGTAGGCCGTGCTCACGAGCCAACCAATATGCACGGCAGCACGCGGATTTTCAGCAAGTGAATAAGTAAACCGGAAATCATCTTCCAGTTGCAGTTCACCTTTTGCCGGCACCATGGCTGCATAAACATTCGCGAGCCAGCTTACGGCATTGGTAGTGGTACCCCTTATGCTGATGACAGCCTTCCCCTTTCCGTTTGACCAGAGATCCCAGTAATTGTCGAGCCCCATGATGGGCGACTTATAAACCTGTGTAAACTCCAGCGGGGCTGGGAAGGTATCATAATAGGCGGGTGAATTAGTGCTGCGTGCGCTGATCTTCATCAGCTCGAGGTATTCGGCTTTATCGAAACCCGGCTGAAGTAGCTGGGCGCGCGCAGGAGAGCCGGCAAGAAAAAGAAAGATGAGAGGCAACAGGCAATAGTGAATAGATTTAAAAATCATAAGGTTTGTTTAATCGCGAATAACGAAAACAGATTTGATCCTGTCGTTCCAGCCAATGGAATTAAGGTTACGTGTGGAAGCGGTAATTGTTCTGTAATGTCCCTTCATATCCCTTTCACTGAATACAACCAGCTTCACTCCTTGCGGAAGGGAAATACTTGAAATTGCGCCCTCAGCATTTGGTCCAAGGTAATTGATACGGCCATCAGAGATCTTAACCGTTTCACCAGAATAGTTGAATCCTGTATAGAGGGTTATCACGTCATTATTATTCTGGTTACCCCCTGCATCCTCCCCTGAAATGATACAATGGCTGATACGGTTATCCCATCCATAAACACGGAGATTAGAAATGGAGCTGGTGAAATTCTGGGATTGGTTGTAACGATCTCTTGCACGGAAAGTTTTTCCGGAAGGAATATAGATGGAGGAGATGGCGCCTGCGAGTGAATTACCGAGCTGTGTGGTGGAGATAACACCATCGTTAAGCACTTTCCCTTATCCACGGTATCCTGATTCGCGGTATACAATCACCTTGCTGCCGCGGGGTGGAATATTATTTCCACTGGTGGATCCATTGCCGCCAGTACCTCCCGAATAATTATTGTCGATAAATCCGGATACAATTTTATTATCCCACCCAAGCAATGCGAGATCGGCAACGCTGGAGGTGAATGTTCTTTTAGATCCCCTGCTATCAAGCACTTCAACAGACTGGCCCTCCGGAACATAAATTGAGGATATGGATCCTCTCACCGGACCAAATGCGGCGGTGCTGAAATTGCCGGGACGAGCAATTATACTTGCACCGCTGTAATACCTGCTGGCATAAAATATTACAAAATTACCCTGGGCCGGGCGGTCAGTTTCTTCGGTATTTCCATTTTCATTACTGGGGTCGTCACGCCGATAGATCTTTACGGATGAAACTCTCTCATTCCATTCTGATGGCATGCAAACTACGGAGGAGTAAAATGTTTGCTGACGACCGGTATAGCGATCGCCTTCAAACACCTGGATGGCCATGCCTTTTGGAACAACTATAGAGCTTAGTGAATTATCTCGTATGCCGAGTTGATAGGTGCGGTATATACCGGGACCTAAAACTGATTTTCTCCCGCCAAAGCTGCAGCTTTCGGCCAACATCACTTCGCTGGCGGATTGAGCCAGGCTTGCAAATGAAATAAACAGGAACAAGAGGATACTTGTTAGTTGTTTCACGTTTTTACGATTTAAAGTTGAGATGAATTATAACCAACAGGTGGTATCATTTTGCAGGAAAGAATCAATCCTGAAAGAAAGAGAGGAAAGAGTAAAATTTGTTTATTCATCTGCTGCTGTTTTTATGTATGAGAATACTACAGCACCAGTGCATTAACCATATTTAAATTTATGGGAAAATCAAAACAGGCAGAAAAATAATTGCTCCTGTTTAAAAAACGGCGCGTACTCGATGTGACATCATTAAACAACTGAGCAGAATTATACAGAGGCTTGACAGCAGTCATTTTTCAGGCTATTATCAAAGGCTACCTTTAGCAGGAAATTAATTCCATATCAAATAAAAAGGAGGGTTGTTATGACAACAAAATCTTTGATGCGCCGCACAGAGAATGTCCCATCCATTTTTGAAGATTTATTTAAGCCATGGAACGAGTGGTTCGACAATTCTGGAAGTAACTTATGGGGAAAGATGATGAAAGTTCCTGCAGTAAACATTACTGACAACAAGGACAATTATCTCGTATCACTGGCAGTACCCGGAATGGATAAGAAAGATTTCAACATTGACATTGATGGAAACCTTCTCACCATCAGCGCGGAGAAAGAAGAAA
>JAKFDZ010000020.1:0-2413 GCA_036675925.1 Flavihumibacter sp. | reverse complement strand
GATAACGCCCTTACGCACCATGGCCCGCGACAAGGCCCGGCCTGGATAGGGTTTGCCGAAGGGACAAGGAATGTTATCCACCACGCCCGTAAAAACGTTATCACACCAGTTGGTGTCTATTTATAGTTAGGCCGCACAGGAACAACCGTGGAGTCTCGCGAAGTTCGGGTCGGTGTGGGTGTCATCGTCATGCGCGCCGGCCGCGTTCTTCTTGGCGAGCGCACCGGCTCCCACGGCGCGGGCACATGGGCCTTTCCAGGCGGGCACTTGGAGTTTGGTGAGTCACCCGAGACGTGTGCCTCGCGAGAGGTGCTTGAGGAAACGGGGCTCGAGGTCCGCAACCTTCATCGTGGCCCCTTCTCCAGCGATGTCTTCGCCCAAGAAGGCAAGCACTACGTCACGCTCTACGTTCTCGCCACCTGCCCACATGGAGCGCCCGAGGTTCGCGAGCCGCTGAAGTGCCTTCGTTGGGAATGGTTCGCCTGGTCAGAGTTGCCGGAGCCACTGTTTCCGCCCGTCGCATCACTTGTCCGCTCAGGCTTCAGGCCCGCAGGTGCGGCCTAACCCTTCGCTCGAGCGGACCTCCACCGGCAAGGCACTTGGGCCGCGAACCCGTGGTGCTTATCATCGGGCTCGCGGCCCAAGCGCATTGCCGGTGGCGGCCGCTCAGCTCAAACGTTAGCTAAAAGAGAGGCTGAGTATGTTAAAAGTCATCGGGATTTTCCTGATAATTTTCGGAGGTATTGGCCTGATCCAGAATTTACGATTCTTACTGGCTTTCCGTAAAATCACCAATACGTCCTCTGATGAACCGTCTGGTAAAAACGCTGTCAATGAGCATTTTCTTGGGCTTTTAGCTTTCTCGCTCGGCATATTTTCATTGGGTATTTATTTGATTCAGAGGTAAAGAAACATGGCGATATTGGGTGTGATCTTGATTGTTGTAGGCCTTAGTGCCGGGGTTCAGTCATTTCGTGTGCAAGGTACATTAAACGAAATATTGAAAGCTGGTCGAGATCCAGACTCGTTAACATCTACTTTGTGGACGCAGCGGATAATTAGCATTTTTTGTTTGGGTGCTGGCTTATACATATTGATGTAGCTAAACAAATGTTAGGCGGCTTAAAACAAAATCCGTACACAGTTCATGTAACCGCCCCATTTTCAAAAATCCAAATCGGAGCCATCTTCATGCACGCTGCAATGAATCAAAAATCGCTTCTCACTTCGTTTATTTTGGTGTGCCTACTAGCCGTCCTAGCCGGTTGCGCAACTGTTCGAACAGACGTGGTTGCCGGAGGTGATCTAAAAAACTACAAGCGTGCTTACGTCGAAGCGCAGGTGGAAGACGAATTCCAGATATATGGAGCGCTGTTCTCCGAACTCACAGACATGGGAATGCAGGTTGTCGCCGTTCCATTCAAAGAACCGCAGGAAACTGATCTACTCGTAAAGTACACATACGACGCTGGCTGGGATATGACACGCTACCTACAGTCGTTCCAGTTTCAGTTTGTCGATGCAAAGATCGGTCGAGTTGTTGCAATTCAGTCGTACAAATCTCGGGGTCTTTGGCTCGGTGTTCGCGACGGGCGCCTCAAGACTGCGTTCAACGAGCTTCGAGCTAAGAATGGGTACGCCCCAAGCAAACAGTTCCCATAGCCGATCGTAAGAATTTTCCTTGTCCGCTTGGTTAACTTGGGGCTCAGCCGTTGCAGTCACTTTCAACGTCAACTTTAAGCCCTGCCTAACCAATGGTTCAAGTCGTTCGCTGCGCTCACTGGGACTGGCTAAAGCCAGCCCCTTAACCTAAGCGTTAGAGGCTTTCATGGAAATTCGTGATGCTTTAAACCTTATTCATCGAATCGAAAATCTCCCTGAAATATATAATAAAATTGAGTTGGCGGTATGCGCAGTCATACACAGCTACTTTGACGAGATGCTTGAGGTTGAAGAAAAAGAATCTGCCGTCATGGAGCGCGAAGATTACAACTCCGATGAATTAAATTTATTTATTGATCAAAAGAGATCAGTACATGATAAATATTGGTCTAGCCAATCTATATATTATCGCCCCTGCTCATCTAGCAGCGAACCCAAGCATGTTTGGGCATACCTTTGCGACATTGAAGTACTCCAGAATGGTGATGATGAAAATTCACTATTTATCTTCAAAGCGAACTACAAGAAATCAGAGACCAGCACAAAAATAATTAAAGCGTTTATCCTAAAGATATCTGGCTCATCACTTAAAATTGAACATGAATTCTTTGGGTAAGCCTCTAACAATTGTATATGGACTCTCCCCACAAGTAGTGAGTAAAGCCTTTCTTTTGCATCTGTCGTCAGCGCGGTTGCATGCGTATATCCGGCCTGTTTTGGGCTTTATCGCCCTGGCCATTCTGTAGTTCGC
>JAKFDZ010000019.1:0-1967 GCA_036675925.1 Flavihumibacter sp. | reverse complement strand
AACCCTTAATGCACCTTCCGCCAGTGCTTGAAGCTCATTCTCACCTGGATGGACAATCGTATCTGCAATCCAATTAATCCTATCGGTGATGGATTTCACAAAACCTTTACCATATGCAAGACCGCCTGTCAGTACAATCGCATCCACTTTTCCAGCTAACACCGCACTTGCTGCACCTATTTCCTTTGCTACCTGGTAAGCCATTGCTTCGTAAACGAGAGCAGCCTGGTCGTCTCCTCTTTCAATCCTTTTTTCGACCTCTACGGCGTCATTCGTTCCAAGGTATCCTACTAGTCCCCCTTGGCCAACAAGTTTCTTCATTATTTCCTCACGGTAATATTGTCCAGAATAACAAAGAGCAACTAAATCCCCAGCAGGAACAGTTCCAGCTCGTTCAGGACTGAAAGGACCATCACCATGGAGACCATTATTTACATCAATCACTTTCCCTTGCTTATGTACCCCAACTGTAATCCCTCCGCCCATGTGCGTAACGATTAGGTTTAGTTCTGAATATTTCTTCCCCAATTCTTTAGCCACTCTGCGTGCAACAGCCTTTTGATTCAGTGCATGAAAGATACTTTTTCTTTCAATTAATGAAAATCCAGAAACCCTGGCAAGAGGCTCTAATTCATCAACAACCACAGGATCAACAATAAAAGACGGAATATTCAGTCCTGATGCAATTTCTTGAGCGATTATACCACCTAGATTAGAGGCGTGCTGTCCAGCAAAGCCAGACCGCAAATCATCGAGCATGGTTTCATTGACTGCATAGGTTCCCCCTTCAATCGGACGAAGCAGCCCTCCGCGCCCACAAACAGCACTAAGCTTGGAAATATTAATCCCTTCGTTATCCAGTGTTTCCAAAATGGTATTCTTTCTAAATTCATATTGATCAATAATATTGGCAAATGAATTAACTTTTTCTGAATCATGACGGATTGTTTTTTCTAAAATGGAAATTTCATTATCGAAGACTCCAATCTTAGTTGAAGTGGAACCTGGGTTGATGACGAGCATTCGATATTTCTTATCAGGCAAGGTATTTGACCTCCATTTTTTTACATTTCACATCTATTAAAGGGAAAAGACGCTGAATTACCCATTCAGCGTTCTACCCTTCCTATTTTCGAAAATCCTAGCGGCGACTTAAAATATGATGGCCATTTTGCAAGAATTGGCTGCGTGAATTACGCATTTTTTCAATTCTTTCTTCCGCCATTCTATCTGCTGCAACATAAGTTGGGATGCCGTCGCGCTTTGAAATAGCAATTACCTTTTCGATACTCGCATAGATTTGATCCACTTTTTTGATTGCCCGTTCATGGTTATACCCATAAAGTTCATCTGCAACATTGATAACACCGCCAGCATTAATGACGTAGTCAGGAGCATAAACAATACCCATTTCATGGATAAGATCACCGTGACGAGTATCTTTTAACTGGTTATTAGCTGAACCCGCGATAACTTTAGCTTTAAGATGTGGAATCGTATCATCATTAATGGTTGCACCTAGTGCACAAGGCGCATAAATATCACATTCAACGCCGTAAATTTCATTAGGATCAACTGCACGAGCACCGAAATCCTCTACTGCACGCTGAACAGCTTCCTTGTTAATATCCGTAACGACTAATTGCGCACCCTCTTCATGCAAGTATTTACAAAGAGTATAAGCAACATTCCCAACACCTTGAATCGAAACTACTTTGCCTTCTAGTGAGTCAGAACCGAATGCTTCTTTTGCAGCAGCTTTCATTCCAACGTAAACCCCATATGCTGTTACAGGTGAAGGATTTCCAGATGAACCGAATGCTGGTGAAATACCAGTAACATAGTCTGTTTCTTCATGGATTAAATCCATATCTGCAACCGTTGTACCAACATCCTCAGCTGTAATATATCTTCCATTTAACCCTTGAATGTAACGGCCAAAAGCACGGAACAATTCTTCACTTTTA
>JAKFDZ010000018.1:0-2009 GCA_036675925.1 Flavihumibacter sp. | reverse complement strand
AGGCGCAGGACAAACGTCCCATTGCACCTTCAGATCTTTACCGTTTACAAACCATTTCCGATCCACGGTTATCACCCGATGGCAAATGGGTAGTCTATTCTTTATCGGCCAGCGATTCTGCAAAGGACAAACAAACCAGTGATATATGGATGACAAGCCTTGACGGTAAAGACCAGGTGCAACTAACAAATGCTGAAGGAGAAGGGTCAATGGCCCGCTTCAGTCCCGACGGGAAATATATTTCCTTTCTTTCCAAATGCAGCTCCTGCGAAGAAGAAGAAAAAAAGTATAAGCAGGTATACCTTCTCGACCGTCGGGGTGGTAATGCAAAAAAACTTACGAAGGTAAAGGCGGCTATTACCAGCTATACCTGGAAACCGGATGGATCGGGCATTTTATTAGTAATGAAAGACCCGGACTATACTGACACGGCCAAAACAAAAATCCGTACACCTTATGTAGTGGACCGTTATAAATTCAAACAGGACAATGAAGGCTATCTCGGCAGCAGAAGGACCCATCTTTATTTTTTTGATATAAACACAAAAAAATTAGATACGCTTACTAAAGGTGTTTATAATGAAACAAACCCTGCCTGGTCGCCCAGCGGAGAAATGATCGCTTTTGTAAGCAACCGCACTGATGATCCTGATAAAAATGCAAACACGGATATCTACCTGCTGGAAACAAAGCAAGGGGCGATGGAAAAGAAACTGACGTCCTGGCCCGGCAGTGATTATGACCCGCAATGGAGCCCCGACGGAAAATTTATTGCCTACCTGCAAAGCAGCAGCAACGAAGCTTTTACGATGTATGGGCAGCCATTGCTTGCCGTTGTTTCGAAAGATGGAGGCGAACCAAGGCTATTGAGCAGGCAAACAGACCGGCCTGTCCGCAACCCGCGTTGGAACGCCGATGGCAAATCCATTGCAGCATTAATGGAAGATGACCGGCAATGTAATATTGTTTCCTTTGATGCCTCTTCCGGTGAAATGACAAAGCTCACAAAAGGTGATAAAAGCTTTTCCCTGCTGGAAACACAAAGCGGAAACTGGGTTACGGCCATGAGTGATCCGCAAACGCCACCTGAATTATATTGTCTTGAAAAAAATAGCGTTCGCAAACTGACCAATGTACAGGATTCATTTCTTGCTCCATTACAACTGGCAACGGTAAAAGGTTTTCAATCAAAAAGCAAGGATGGTACTATGGTATCGGGTTTACTCTATCTCCCTCCCAATATTGCTGACGCAAAAAAATTACCCTTAATACTGTTTATACATGGCGGGCCTGTGGGGCAGGATGAATATGAATTTGATCTTACCCGGCAGGTCTATGCTGCCGCAGGTTTTGCCGTAGCGGCTGTCAACTACCGCGGAAGCAGCGGCAGGGGTATTGATTTTACAAGATCTATTTATGGAGACTGGGGCAATAAAGAAGTGATGGACATCATTGGCGCTGCCAATTATCTTATCAAACAGGGAATAGCGGATGAAAACAGGATGGGTATTGCGGGGTGGAGCTATGGTGGCATTTCTACCAATTATACGATCGCTACGGACCAGCGCTTTAAAGCAGCGGTAAGCGGCGCAGGCAGTTCATTGCAATTGACCATGTATGGCTCGGATCAATATATTTCGCAGTATGAAACTGAACTGGGAGCACCCTGGAAAAATACGAATAAGTGGATCAAGCTGTCTTATCCCTTCTTTCATGCTGATAAGATAAAGACGCCCACCTTATTTATGGCTTCGCAAAATGATTTTAATGTACCGGTGGCAGGTGCTGAACAAATGTACCAGGCATTAAGATCGCTGGGCATTCCCACGGAGCTGGTTATTTATCCCAATCAAAATCATGGGATCAGTGTGCCAAGTTATCTTATGGACCGGTATCAGCGGCATATTGCATGGTTTGATAAATATTTGAAAGAAGTAAAAGGATTTTAAGAAAACAGTATAGGTTTACTTACACATACAAAGACCAGGGCAAACGCATTAAAATGCGCT
>JAKFDZ010000017.1:0-1527 GCA_036675925.1 Flavihumibacter sp. | reverse complement strand
GGTGTCGAAGAACATTGAAGGGCCATTTCAATATCTAGATACCATTATGTATTCAGGTTTTACCAACAATGAAGCTTATGATCGAAACAGTACTGTGAATAAGCACTGGGAGAATACGAATCTCGCAGATCTCATTGAAGAGGGTGTGATCGATGAGGTAAATCCTGAATGGTTTACGGCTAATGGAGCTTACAATAATAAACTGTACACCAACGCAATTGATGCCAACATTCTTCAGGCTAAAAATAATAAGCTATATATGACTTACGGATCCTGGTCTGGCGGGACCTTTATTTTAGAATTAGATAAGAAAACAGGTCTGCCAAAGTATCCTGGTAAAGATGGTAAAACAGAAGATGGCAGAATGATTGATAGATATTTCGGTACAAAAATTGCTTCTGGCTACGGAAGATCGGCTGAAGGAACGTACGCTGTATATGATAAGGAAACCGGCTATTATTATCTATACATTACGTATGGCGGTTTAGCATCTGATGGCGGTTATCAGATGAGACAGTTTAGATCAGAGAGTCCTGATGGTCCATATGTAGATGCAGAAGGCAACCCTGCAGTATTCCCAGAGTCATTTGATATCGGAGCAGGTAACTTCCCGAGTAATAAGGATCATAAAGATATCGGTAATAAAATGATGGGGAATTCCTTATTTAAAAGAGATCTTGGTGAAGCGGGCACCGGAATCGGTACAGGCTACCTTTCTCCTGGACATAACTCTTACCTTATTGACGAAGAACTAGGCAAGGAATTTATCGTGACACATACTCGTTTCCCGCAGCAAGGGGAAATGCATGAAGTTCGTGTACATCAAACCTTTAAGAACCGTGAACAATGGCCAGTGCCGACACCATACCGTTATGCGGGTGAAACAATCAAGAAAGTTTCAGAAGCCGATGTGAAGGGTGACTATAAATTCATTAACCACGGAAAAGAAATTACAGGTGAATTGACCGAATCTACCTGGGTGAAGTTGAATAGTGATCACACTATTTCTGGTGCAGTAACCGGTACATGGAAATTGTATGGCAAGTACCGGGCTGAATTAACCATCGATAATGAAGGTACGTATGATGGTGTATTTATCCGCCAATATGACCCTACATCGGAGCAGTGGGTAATGACGTTTAGTGCAATGTCAGATGAAGGAATCGTCATTTGGGGAAGTCATGTGGATGCCTCTTCTGATGAAGAATTAGTTCAAGCGATCAAACAAGAGTTAGGTACTAGTTTCCCGTCTACTGTGATTAGTGATTTAACGTTGCCAACCGTAGCAACAAGAGGAGCGCAAATCACCTGGGAATCTTCTAATCCAGAGGCAGTGTCCAATGAAGGCGTGGTTACACGACCAAGCTATGACGCTGAAGATGCTGTGGTAAACTTAACGGCGGAGATTACATTAGGTGATGCAACCGAAACATTAACCATAACCGTTACAGTGTCCAAAAAGGCAGAAGGCGGCTTAGCGGCTTTCTACGATTTTAATGATGGTTTTAAAGACCGTTCTGGGACAAA
>JAKFDZ010000016.1:0-335078 GCA_036675925.1 Flavihumibacter sp. | reverse complement strand
CGGGAAAAAAACAAACCGTCTACAGGCCTGCTTTCCGCTACGGCTACGCCTTCGCTCCAAGCAGGCCTGTAGAACCAAAGAAAAATTATACTTATAAAGCGTACTCAAAATGGGGAGCCTTCATTTACACTTGATGGGATCAGAGGAGTCCAGATTGGGCCGGGAGCAACCGCATTCACTCTTATACCCTTTTCAGAGAGATTTGCAGCAAGACTTCTTGTGAACGACACTATAGCACCCTTGGTTGCGGCATAATCCATCAAAGAGCTGCTACCACGATAAGCAGTAACCGAAGTTGAATTAATAATTGCCCCTCCCTTCTTAATATGCTTTAATGCAAGGCGTGTAAGGTTAAAAACTGAAAAAACATTTACAGCAAATGTTCTCTCTAATTGCTTTGCTGAGATTTTTTCAAGTGAATCCTGTTCAAAGTGCAATGCTGCATTATTGATTAGTATATCAATGCGGCCAAATTTCCTGATTGTTTTTGTAATGATAGCTTTACAAACAGATTCTCGTGCAATATCACCTGGAATAATTATACAATTCCTTCCATATTTTTCAATCTCCTGTTGGGTTAATCTTGCGTCCGAAGTTTCGTTGAGATAAGATATTGCAATATCGGCCCCCTCTTTTGCAAAGAGAACTGCCACTGCCCTGCCAATTCCACTATCTCCACCTGTTATCAAAGCAATCTTACCCATTAACTTACCAGAACCAGACTTTTCGGGATAATCGTATTCCGGCAAAGGTTTCATTTTCGATTCTATTCCTGGCTTACGCTGGGGTTGCGCAGGTCTTAATGCTTTTTTTGAATTTACCTTTTGCATAAAATAATAATTTACCAGCAGTCATTGTTTTTTGCCTTGATATATCCGCCACCGCAAACCGGCATATTCCAATCAGAAAATGGGTTTTTATTCTGTAGAGACTTCTCCTCTTTTCGTACAATATGAAGGGGCTCGTTTCGGGAAATTTCTTTCGCGATTACCATTTTCGAGGGATTAACTCTGATTCCTTTCTTTAGTATTCTGCTTCTATCTCTTCCGTAAAGTCTTGTCAGGTATGTTTCTTGTGCCTTAAGTGCTGTCGTATTCATGGGATAGTTTTCCCGAAATGGAAAAACTTCATGCCATTACCCATTAACGTTTCTTATATTTTTCGGTACGATGATCTTTAATTTTTCCTTTCCAGTTAAGGCCAAAACCAAAATCATACTTATTGCCCTGTGTATCAACATGACAATTCATATCATGTGGTGTATCTTCAAATTGCTCTTCCACCGTTTTCATATCAGCAGGCATTTGAACAGGGAGCAGTCCAGATGGTTCAACACCCGTAAGAATATCTAAAATTGCCTGATCCTGAACACCAAAACCAAGCAGTATTCCGTCAACTTTACTCTCAAATTCTGAGAAGATCATTGGGCCGGATGCCTCAACACTTACTATGACCGGCTTATCTGCCATTGCAGTTCTGGTATCAAGTATTGATTTCAGTTCTGCATGGTTTAATGCTGTAAATGATTTCCCTTTATATGTACGATCAGTTATAGATGGATCAACAACTGGATCGCCCGCGGCAATACTTTTCTCCCGTGCATTTACTGCAGTATATGGTGAATATTGAAGCGATATAGGTACATATCCATTTCCCCCTTTTTCCCGATCATCTTTCTCATAACCAACACCACCCATCGGACTCTTCACAAAAACCAATGCAAAATCAGCAACAGCAGGATCGTCTGTTACATTGAAGTATTTGCGAACCAGATCCATGTTAACAGGATAATCCAATTTTTCAGGTGTAAGATTACCGAACCAATCGCGCATTGCCGGACTAAGCCTTTTGGGAATATATACTGTTTTCTTCTTTTGCAAAGGCAGAAAATTCTGCCTGTTCTTTAGCATTACAATCGACTTAAGCTGGGCTTGGTAACCGGCTGTTACATACTCAGCCTTTCCAACAGTAACTTTTGAGCTCTCCGGATCCAGATAGGGGTTTTCAAAAATGCCTGTCCTGAAAATATTCAACAATAACCTGACAGCTGACTGTTCAAATCTTTTGCGCATGAATGATTCACCATGCTCTTTAACTCCCATCTGGTATGCCTCAATTACAGGTGCAGAAGCATTATTCCCGCCAAATTGATCTACGCCGGCCATGAGAACCTTGTAGTGACGCTGTGCTATATTCTCGCGCTCTACACCCCATGATTTACCGGCAAAAATATCAGGGGTTTTCCCTTCATCCCCTGTAATAAGCCAATCAGTACAAACGACTCCTTCATATCCATATTTATTTCGTAACAGATCCGTGATGATGAATTTGGAAAATCCATTGCCAACATTTTCCCCATATTTTTTATCCTGGTCAAAACTGATCGTATAATAAGGCATCACAGCAGATGCCATTTTTGTTTTGCCAGAAAGTTTGAATGCACCTTGCAGAAAAGGGATCATTTGCAATTCAAAATTATTACCGGGATAAACGGCAAACTTACCATAAGCAAAATGCGCATCCCTTCCACCCTCTTCCGGGCCACCGCTGGGCCAATGTTTCACCATTGCATTAACACTGGTAAATCCCCAACCGTCTTTCAATTCATCCACTCCCTCAGAAGTCTGAAATCCATCAATATAAGCCCTGCCCATATCTGCCGACAAATATGGATCTTCCCCAAAAGTTCCTTTAATACGATTCCACCTTGGTTCTGTGCCCAGGTCAATTTGGGGTGATAATGCTGTAGTGATGCCAAGCGCCCTGTATTCTCTGGCTGCTATTTTTCCAAATTGAAGTACTATTTGGGGGTCGAAAGTTGCAGCGAGACCCAGCGCTTCCGGCCACATTGAAATTTTTCCACCTGCACCTGCATTATATTCTGTTGAGGCGATAGCATTATGGCGGGGATCAGAACTTGTATTGGCTGGTATGCCGAGCGCCAAACCCTCCACCATAGCCTGGAGATTATTATTCCAGCGTGCTGCAACTTCTGGACTATCCACACTTGTAATAAGAACATGGCGCAAATTATCCTTACTTAGAAATTGCTTCTGCTGATCACTAAGATCATATGCTTTTGCATCACTTTCACTAATAGGTTTACCATTATAGGTGCCGCTTCCAAAGCCCCTGGAACGAGCCGGTATCGATTGATGCCCACTATACAACATTAGTCCGGCGATTTGCTCAATTGTCATTTTAGAAGCCAGATCCTTTGCCCTCGATTCAAATGAATTCCGCCAATCTTCATAGATGTCAAGTTTGCCATTCCTGTTCAAATCCTTAAATGCATAACCATCTTTCGATAAAATTCGTACACCAGAATTTGGAGAGTATCCGAGAATACGTCCTCCTTTATTTGTTATTAAAATGAAATTCTCCTTTTTGAGTTCTGTCCATTGCTGAGAGAGAACGTTGCTGGCAAAGAATGCCAGAACAACAAATAAAATGGTCGGTTTCATATGACTTTATTTCATCGTGTTAATGTGACACAATATATGAAATATGCAAGCTATTTATCATACACAAATATGGAAGCCTGGTGTTCATTGCCATCGTCAACCAGGTTAAGGAAATTTCCCCTGTTTTCTTTGCCATCTGCAATGGAGTAGGATTCTCCTTCTCCCTCCTTCTGGAAAAGGTTTATATGGTAAACAGAGGTTTTAAATTTGTATTTTATAGAGACTTCAGGCCATTCTGCAGGGAAACAAGGATTGAAATAAAGTTTATCTTTCCTTAGCCTCATTCCTAACAATGATTCAAGGATAAATTGGTAAAGCCATCCTGAGGAACCTGTATACCAGGTCCAGCCACCTCTTCCCCTGTGCATTTCATTTGCATAAACATCCGCAGCCATAACATAGGGTTCTGCTTTATAAACCTGTACTTCTGCCGGGTTGGAAGCATGGCCGATAGGTTGAATCATATTGAAGAACTCCCATACCTTATTGCGCTGTCCCAGTTTTGCAAAAGCCATTAAAGCCCAGACTGCAGCATGAGAATATTGGCCTCCATTTTCACGCACACCGGGCACATAACCTTTTATATAGCCGGGATTCAACCCATCGCCTTCGAAAGGAGGATCCAGCAACTGGATCAGGTTCATTTCCCTTTTAACAAGATACTTTTCAAGGGATGACATTGCTTCTAACTGCCTTTGCTTGTCACCTGCTCCTGACAGTACTGACCAGCTTTGGGCAATAGCATCAATACGGCATTCAGTATTTTCTTTGGATCCCAATGGGGTTCCATCATCAAACCATGCACGTTTATACCATTCACCATCCCATGCAGCAAGTTCTATATTGGCTTGTAATTTTGCAGCTTCAATTTTACATGTGTTGGCGAAATCAGGATCTCCATGATCTATGGCAACCTGTTCAAACTTCATCAGAATATCATAGAGGAAAAAGGCAAGCCATACGCTCTCTCCGATACCATGGTGGCCAACCTGGTCCATACCATCATTCCAGTCTCCGGACCCAATAAAAGGCAGGCCGTGCTTACCAAATTTCAGGCTATGTTTTATTGCCCTCACACAGTGTTCATAGATCGGTCCATGTTGTATTCCACTAACAGGAAGATCATAGGATGAATCCTCGCCGTAATTAAGTTGCCTGCTTTCAAGATAGCCTGCGTTTTCGGTAAGCAATTCCATGTCGCCCGTTGCATCAAGATATTTGGAAACCACATAAGGCAACCATAAGAGGTCATCACTGCATCTTGTGCGAACACCTCTTCCTTCTGGTGGATGCCACCAATGTTGAACATCACCTTCCACAAATTGTCGGGATGCGCTAAGGAGTATCTGATGCCTTGCGAGGTCGGGACGAGTGTGAATAATTGAGAGTACATCCTGTAGCTGGTCGCGGAAGCCAAAAGCTCCGCCGGATTGATAGAACCCGCTTCGGGCGAAGATCCGGCAGGCAAGGGTTTGATAGGTAAGCCAGCCATTTGCAAGCAAATTCAGAGAAGAATCCGGCGTGCTTACCTGTACCGCATTTACCACATCATTCCAATAATCTTTTGATCGTTGGAAGGCTTCTATAACCGACTCACGAGAAGAAAACTTTTCAATTAATGCACTAGCAGCATAGGAATTTTCTTCATTTCCAACAAGGAATACTATTTCCTTTTCCGCTCCATCGAGTAGCTCAAATTTTGCCTGCAAAGCTGCGCAGGTATCCATACCTGCTCCGGTTCTGCCAGATAATTTTTTCTGGTGAAGCGCTTGAGGATCTTGCAGATTCCTGTTACGTCCAATGAACTCAGAACGGTCGGTGGTGAATCCTGGTTTCGTAACATCAACTTTAAAAAACGATACCCTTTCGGCGAAACTGGTATTATACCTATTGCGAAAAAATAAAGCTTCACTGCCGGTTTCCTGTTCAGACAGGATATGCATATTGGTTTTTGAACGCAGATCACCCAATATAATTTCAAGATATCCGACTGTTGAAAGTTTCCGTACCCTGCCCGATTGATTCTTTATCCTTAACTGGATGAATTTAACAGGGGAAACAGTATCAACAAAAACCAACATCTCGGAGAAGATTCCGTTTTCAAGATGTTCATAAATACTGTAGCCAAATCCATGTGTGGTAACATAAGGCATACTACCTCTCACCGGGAATGGGGAGGGCGACCAGAAATTACCCGTTTCTTCATCGCGGATGTAAAACGCTTCTCCCCCAACATCACTAACCGGATCATTGTTCCAGGGTGTTATGCGATATTCATGCGCATTGATAGCCCAGGTATAGGCGGAGCCAGTTTCTGAAATTACGGTACCAAAATCCGGATTAGCTATAACATTTACCCATGGAACCGGTGTTTGTTTGTTTGCATCGGTGATGATTTTATATTCTTTCCCATCGGGAGTAAATCCCCCTGTACCGTTGAATGCAACAAGATTGTTTGGTAATGGCAATGTCTGCTGCATTTCTACCTCTTCTGTTTCCTTTACTTCCAGTAAAGCCGGCAGGCTTCGTTCTTTATAATGCCTGTTAACCTGGCCCGCTAAACTTCCTTTATTACTATGGATAATGACTCTTGCAACACTTTCAAAAAGTATTCGATCTTCCGTGGATAGCTGATCGGCAGCTTTTACAAAAATATTTCCTGGTTTTGTATAACCTGGTGATCCACCAGATTCAAGGCTTATTAAACCTAATATCTCTTCCTGTAACACCTGCCTGTATGAGCCATGATCATCATTCCAGATAACTAGATCAACTGATAGTCCGGTAAGCCGCCAATAAGCATGTGCCTGCACCATTTGCCTGGCAAGATCAATTCCCTCCTCATCATATATATGAAGTAATACGATAGGAATATCACCAGAAATAGAATGGCTCCATAAAGCTGATTGTCCACGCAGATTACTCCGTATAATTGCCGGATCAGTTCTAAGATCAGGGTTTGAATATATCACTGAAGCTGCCAGTCTATCATATAACTGGGCATCAGCTTCCGTTGCATTGATTTGTCGCAATAAAACCTGGCTATGCGTCCATGATAATTCAAAAGCCCTGTTCTTGAGGTGTTGGTCACGATATTTATGCATGAGACCTTCACAGGCAATTTTTGTATCACAGATGCCATAGATCATATCAATTGTTGCCGACTGGTTTGGTTTCAGGCTAAACCGATATCGTATTGAAAGTATGGGGTCAAGCACTGATCCATCGGTGCCGGATAATACATCATGATGCATTGCCTGGGGATCGGCCAGCGTATTGCCCCTTCCTATAAATCGCATCCTGTCTGTTTCATAGGAAACCGAATCGGCAGTTACACCATTTACCTGCATAAGGTGAAACATCCATGGCGGTGTTTCATTTGCGGAACGGGCTCTTCTGGTACAAAAGACCGCCCTGTTTTCCGGCTTTATTTCTGTTTGAACAAATAGATTACTGAAAGCAGGATGCGATTCATCAGAAGCCTGTGACGCCATGGTTATTTCAGCATAGCTCGTAACTTCAAGCACTTTCACCGATTGAGAGCGATTGGTTAGTTTCACCCTTCTCATTTCTGTATCATCTTCAGGCGAAATCACTATCTCTGTTTTTGTATGAATTCCATAATCGCTCCTTCGAAATTCAACATGGCCTTGTGAAAAAACAGCCTCATAACCTTTACCCGCCTGAAGTGTAGGCTGGTGGGTATTTGACCAGAAACGTCCACTGTAAACATCTTTTATATAACAAAAGATACCGCGGTCGTCTTTGGTAGTGTCCTCTCTCCATCGTGTTACAGCAATATCTTTCCAACGACTATAACCTCCACCACTATTGGATATCATTACCTGGTAACGTCCATTACTGAGTAATTGAACCTCGGGAATAAAAGTATTAGCGGTATTCAGTTTCCTGACCTGCATATCAGTTGTTGCAGTATGCGTTTCAATTATATCAGCAGTGTGGGCGTAGAACAAAGTTGCACGTGGTATGCGTTCCTGCAGAAGAAGCAGAGTGGCCTGGAATCGGAGTTCTGCAATAAAACGCAGTTGCATGGGTTTGTTGAGCAGAACATATGCCATGGCAAGAAATCCCATGCCCTGGTGATGTACCATATAGGATTGAATAATAATATTTTCCTTTCCCCGCGGTAGCCGGCTTGCTGTATAATCTATGGCTTCATAAAACCCAAACTCTCCCAGGAAACCTTCTTTAGAAAGTTGTTGCAGGTTGGAAGTAGCTTTTCCTGGCGATACCATTAAGGCTAACATAGAAGCATAAGGAGCAATTACAAGATCTTCTTCCAAACCACGTTTAAGGCCCAGACCCGGTACTCCGAATGCCCTGTACTGGTAGTTCAGGTTAGTGTCAACCATATTATAGGCTGATTCAGATATTCCCCATGGAATATCACGCTGATCGCCATACTCGATCTGTCTTTTGACGGTGGCTTTGCTTGTTTGATCGAGCAAGGTATTATCATAGGAAGGCATTACCAGTTGTGGCATCAGGTATTCAAACATGGATCCGCTCCATGAAAGTAAGATTGGATCGCCTCCAGAATTAGTCAGTAGCCGACCCAGGGAGAACCAACTTTCCTGTGGCAATTTCCCCTGGGCAATGCCAACAAATATTCCCAGTCTTGCTTCTGAGGCAAGAAGATCATAATAACTATTGTCCTTCCTTTGTTCCTCAACGTTATAGCCTATGCGTAAAAGACTGGTCGATTTGTCAAGTAAGAAATCATATTCAACAGTACTTAATTGCTCACAGCGTATTGAAAGTTCTTCTATCAGAGAAATTCTTTCCTGAGCAAGATGACTTCCCTTTTGTAAAAGGCTTCGTATATTATGCAACCAGTTTTCATCATCGGTATCAAGTTCAGTTGTTTCATAACTCTTTAATTCATTATCGAACCGGATGGGAGCGTCAATTAAACTTTGTAAACTGGGTACATCTGCCAGTGAAACTAAGGAAGTGAATTTTTCTGGTATGGGCATTTGCGACATCCAGGGCACCATTGCACAAAGGTCATTGCGTATCAGGTTCACCTGTTCCGAAAACCGGTTCAGCCATTTATAGAATTCATTATTGGTATCAGTTTCCTCAAGAATTTGCGCATCAATAATTTCAATGATCTTACCCAGGTTATTCTTTATATCAGGAAGTGAATTGCATTGTTCTGCCGATGTATCTAAAAGTTCAAGCAATTTTTTAACGGCACTGCTTTGATGTGCAGCGGAATGTTCCTTCATTAACATTGCTGTTGTGATAAGACCCAAAAATTCCTGCCTGCGAATTAATTTTTCGGAAGGAAGAGAAATTAATCCCTGGCGCAATGTCAATAAATGACCTGCAAGATTTCCTGAATCTACGGTAGAAACATAACGGGGATTCAGCGGCAACATTGAAATGGTGTCGTACCAATTATAAAAATGCCCCTGATATCGCTCCAGTTTATACATCGATTCTAATGTGTTCCGGCACCGTATTGCAAGTTTTCCGGCAGAAATATATCCAAAATCATAGGCTGCCAGGTTGGCTAGTAAAGCCAATCCCATATTAGTGGGTGATGTTCTATGAGCAATTACAGATACGGGATGTTCCTGGTAGTTGTCAGGTGGAAGCCAATTATCCCGGGATGTTACAAACTCTTCAAAATAGATCCATGTTTTTCGTGCTGCTTTTTGAAGGAATAGAATTTGTTCTTCTGGCAACTCCAGACTATCCTCCTTTTCTGGTTGGCTGAGGAACCAGGATATTGCCGGGGCCAGTGTCCACAGTACCAGAAAAGGCAGTGCTATAAAAAGCGCATCAGAAGGATACTGGAGAAATAATGCCAAACATGTTAAAGCAAGTAATGGTGCAATGAACATAATTGAATATGATCCCAGCAAATCATTCCCATTGTTCCGGGATGAGGATGCAGACGGTGTCCATTCCAAAAGTTTTTTGCGGGTAATCAGTAATCGCCATAATGTTCGCAAAACAGCATCGGTAAACTTAAATGCTTCATATGGCAGTACAGCTGAATTAAACACAAATCGGATAAGGGCATCATTCACAGATACACCCACTTCTGTCAGGTGAGTCTTAACCGTTAGGTCGATTGGTTTATGCATAAGCTGCCAAACTGCATTTACTACCACGGGAAGAAGAATCATGATAGTGACAGCCAGTGTCCAAAACCATGGAAGCGGTAGAACAAACCATCCAATCAGCAACAGAATCAGCAAAGCCATTGGCACCAGGCTTCTCCGGAGGTTGTCAAATATTTTCCATTTTGATAATGCTGATAATCTATTCTTTGATAATCCTCCTTTCTTTGTTGGAATAAAGGGTAATATCCAGGCTGCAATTTGCCAGTCGCCCCTTATCCACCTGTGATGCCTTTTTACATCATCATGATATCGGGAAGGATTATCCTCATATAATAAAACATCGCTTAGTAGTCCTGAGCGGGTATAGCAACCTTCCAGCAAATCGTGACTGAGGATCCTGTTTTCAGGAAATACCTGGTCAAGCACTTTATCAAAAACATCTACATCATAAATGCCTTTCCCGATAAATGATCCTTCGTTAAATAAATCCTGATAAACATCTGATGATACGCGTGTGTAGGGATCAATTCCTGAAACACTGCCCTGCATCCGCAGATATAAGGAGGGAGCCATTGAAGGAATGGATGATGCCACGCGTGGCTGTAGGATACCGTGCCCTTCAATTACGCGATTCTTAATCGGATCCAAAATTGGATGGTTAAGGGGATGGGCCATTGTTGCTATGAATTTCCAAACAGATTCGCGTGGAAGCTGGGTATCAGAATCAAGTGTGATAACATATTTTACATTTGTCAACACCTGGAAATCTCCCGTAATGGTTGAAAATTCATTCTGGCTTCTTCCCCTGATCAACCCGTTCAATGCAGATAGCTTACCTCTTTTTCTTTCATAACCCATCCATTTCTTTTCCCTGGCGTTCCAGGTTCTTGGACGGTGAAAAAGAAAGAATGTATCATATTGTGTTTTATTGTATTTCTGATTGAGATCATTGATCAGCATGCTGGCATATTCTACCAGTTCTGCATCACCCGGCATTGTGGCTTCTTTAGCATCCGGGAAATCAGTTAGTAAGCCATAGTGAAGATGCTCTACCCTGTTTGCAAGGAACCGCACTTCTAATGCTTCCACCATCTCTTCAATATATGTTTTACCCGAAAGCATAGTTGGAACAACAACCAGTGTGCGGTATTCAGGGGGAATACCTTTTGAAAAATCCATCCTGGGCAGCATTTCAGGCTTAATCCAGATCGTTGAGATCCAGTTAACAAGCGATACCGACAATTGTGATGCACCTATCAATGATACCAGGCCAAGAATCAATAATATCCATTTATCCTTATAACCGTTCTCCCATGCCATGTAAACCATTGCTATGGAAATAACAATGCTGATCAAAGCAATGGAATTGAGGTAAATAAATACCGGCATCCGGGCGGCGCTATTGAGAAGTTTTTCTTTAATTGAGTAGCGCATTCCTGCAGCCTGCTCCGTCAATTTCCGGCCTTTATCAACCAGGTAATAACCTACATGCTGTTTGCGGATAGAACTTACTCCAACGCCATGATTGAGCGATGCCAGTTCAAGAGCTTTCTGGGCTACCGCTGTTTCAGAAAGATCACTCCCTTTTGATATGGATTCAACAACATGCCTATACCTGTCGCGCGTAGCGAAATCCATAAGCGAATAAGTACTGGTTTGGTCTTCACGCAATACTTTTTCAACACTGCTTAATGCTTCAACAAATTCGCGCCAATCTGTTGATCCAAGAAATCTAAGTGTACCTATACTGTTTCTTACAGAAACCTGGTCTGCGGCCTGTTTCTGGTTTTCCTGCCTAACCAGGTCATTGCTCGTCAGGTCAAGAGCCGTCAATTGTTGCTCCATCCACGATAATGGCAATGCCAGGGAAGGGCCCTTGCCTTGAAGCTTTCGTGTAAAGCCAGCAACAAAGGGACTATCAAGCACCGGCTTTGATCTTGCCATATCTGCAATCACAAGAATCAGGCTTCCCGGATCTTCCTGTACGGCCGCGATCATTTTATCAGCCCAATATTCCGCGAGGTTATGGTCAACCATGTCAAGCGCTATCTTTCCTGAAACCCTTCGCAGGTTTTCGATTACTGCAAGGCGAAGCATAATAGGGATAGCCCATAATTCACCCAGTGTAAGAACCGTCACTTGCTGGTAGGAAGAAATGAAACTACTTAGGCTTTTAAAATCTACACGCCCATCACTGTGCGAGATAATTTCCAGAACGATATCATATACACGCGGCATGCCAGCAGAGGCACCAGTCGAAAGATTGGGGAGGCCCTCACTATATCCTTTGGGTAAATGTTTTCGCGCTATTACAACCTGCTCTTCTATGAGATAGAAGTTGTCAAGCAACCATTCTGCCCCGGGCGTAATTGATTTTCCAGATCTTATACCTTCAACAAGCAGGTTTCGGACGGCAAGTAATGTCTTCTCATTATCATCGAGCCGTCTTAGAAGTTTATCAGAAGATTTTCGTTTCTGGAGTTTATGGGTACCGGCAACAACCTTTGCATGCCGGTCCATCTGGAATGAATTATAAAGATCCGATCGATATGGTTCATCAGTTCCAATTTGACGGATCACATGATCGCCCTGGAAATATATACGCAAACTGGAAAGGATATCAAATACTGTACTTGTGTTGACCTTCATATTACACTGGTGGTTCTAAGTCTTCAATGTTTATAGGGTAACTGTATCAAACAGGCTTAAAACAGGAGATACTGGGAATTACTTTCTACTTAGGGATTGATGTTGCCGTTATTAGTCAGATTCTCAACGGCGATGTGTTTCGGTGAATTTACTGAAAAATCTTTTGATTGGAGCCCCTGAGTTTAGAATGAATGCAGTATTAGAATGAAAGCAGAAGGACAACAGTTAAGTGCACAAAAAAAGCCTCCCTTTTGAGGAGACTTTAAAGCTTGTGATCCGGCTGGGACTCGAACCCAGGGCCCATACATTAAAAGTGTATTGCTCTACCAACTGAGCTACCAGATCAACTATTGTAAGAACTTTTGACTTGTTGTCTTTTGTTTTGGGAGTGCAAAAATAGGGATAAAACATTTCTGCCCAAATTTTTCAGGAAACTTTTTAAAAAAATATGTGAATATCGTTTGTTGACTCCTGAAAAGTTTTCATCGCCCTTTATACAAAGTACTCATTTTTAGGGTAGGTTTGTGTTTAATTTCTTATCCAAATATGTCATCTTTTTTTACCAATAAAGTAGTGGCTGTAACCGGTGGCAGCGAAGGAATCGGAAAGGCGCTGGTGGATGCATTGATCCTTAGGGGTGCCAGGGTGGCCACCTGCGGACGGAACTACGACAAGCTTTACAACCTTCAGATGGAATATACAAATGTTATGCTCCATACAGTTGTGGCTGATGTTAGTAAAGAGACGGATTGCAGAAAATTTATCGAATCTACCATTGAAACCCTGGGAGAAATTGATATACTTATCAATAATGCCGGTATTTCCATGCGTGCGCTTTTCGAAGAAGCTGAAATGGAAGTGTTTCGGCAGGTGATGGAGGTGAACTTCTTCGGAAGTGTGTACTGTACAAAATTCGCATTGCCTTCACTTATCAGGCAAAAAGGAATGGTAGTAGGAATCTCATCAATTGCCGGTTATCGGGGTTTACCTGGAAGAAGTGCATATTCTGCTTCTAAATTTGCATTGCAGGGATGGCTTGAAGCATTACGCACAGAAATGATCGATAAAAATGTTCATGTTATGTGGGTGTCACCAGGTTTTACTGCCAGCAATATCCGGAAAGTGGCTCTTAATGCGCAGGCACAATCTCAGGGAAAATCGCCAATGGACGAATCCAGTATGATGTCTGCTGCTGAATGCGCGCAATATATCCTTGAATCGATGGAAAAAAGAAAACGCAGTCTTGTCCTAACGTTTACGGGCAAACGTGCCGTGTTCATGAACCGCTTTTTCCCATCATGGGCGGATAAACTTACACATCAGTTTTTTTTCAAGGATGGCAAACTGGTGAAGTAGTACATTTACCGCGGAAGCATTCATGGCAATTATCACCCTAACATCAGATATTGGTCTGCAGGATTATCTAACAGGCGCTGTTAAAGGACAGTTGCTTCAAATAGATCCTGCTTTCAATATTGTGGATATCACCCACCAGATAAGTCCCTTTAATTTCCCCCAGGCGGCTTATATCTGTCGTAATGCCATTTATAATTTCCCCGACCATACTTTCCATATAGTAATGGTGAACCTTTTTGAGCGTCGTCCTGAACAATTACTTCTGGCTTTTCACCGCAACCAGTATATTTTATGTGCTGATAACGGGCTTCTTTCAATGATACTTGAAGAATCACCGGAAATTGTAATTGGGTTACCATTAGATAAACTTGAATATAGAAACACCCTCTATTGTACAAGGGTATTTGGAAAAGCCATCTATGATATCAATAACGGCAAACGCTTAACTGAAATAGGTGAAGCTGATACCAGTTTTAATGAAAAAAATCCACTTAAGCCGCTACTAAGTGATTCATGGATTGAGGGGCAGATCATCTATATAGATAATTTTGAAAATGTGGTAGTTAACATTACGCGGGAACAATTCGAGGCCCAGCGTAAGGGAAGAAGCTTTAATATAGTTTTCAAAAGAGATGAGGTCATAGAAAAGATCTGTGAAACCTATGCTGATGTTCCGGAGGGTGAAAAGCTGGCAATGTTCAATGCGGCAGGATACTTGGAGATTGCTATTAATAAAGGGAATGCGGCCGGACTTTTCGGATTGCAAGGCTATCTGGAACAGGCACAGAATGCATATCTCCAGAACAGATTGTTTTACCAGACCGTAAAGATCTTCTTTGGATAATCACTAATTTTCACATTTATTTAGTTAACCCTAAAAAAGTAAGCCATTACCTTAGGCGTTAGGCCTTTGCGATGCGCAGAGTCTTATATTTGCCTCGCTTTACAAATAACCAACCACTTATGAAGTTTAACAAAGTGAACACCGTTGCCGGCTGGCTCATCTGTGCTATTGCCTGCTCCGTTTACCTGCTTACAATGGAAGCCACCGCCAGTCTCTGGGATACAGGTGAATTTATTTCAAGTGTATATAAGTTACAGGTACCACACCCCCCAGGCGCGCCCCTATTTGTTCTTCTTGGGCGTCTTTTTGTTGTCATATTCGGGGGAAATAACCCGGCACTCGCAGTAAATATAATGAGTGCACTGAGTAGTGGATTTACTATTCTTTTTCTTTTCTGGACGATTACCCATTTTGCTAAAAAACTGGTAGCGCCAGGTGGTGTTGAGCCAACAGGCAATCAGATATTTGCTATTATGAGCGCAGCTGCTGTTGGTGCGCTGGCTTATACTTTCAGTGACTCTTTCTGGTTCAGTGCAGTAGAAGGTGAGGTTTATGCACTCTCATCACTGTTCACAGCCCTGGTTTTTTGGGCAATTCTCAAATGGGAGCACCATGCCGATGAACCTGGCGCTGACAAATGGATCGTATTCATCTTTTTTATGATGGGATTGTCCATCGGCGTTCACCTGCTGAACCTACTTACCATTCCGGCGATAGTAATGGTTTATTACTTTAAACGATATGAAGCAACGCCCTGGGGAACATTCTGGGCATTCATAATGGGATGCCTTATCACAGGATTTGTTCAGGTTGTTGTAATACAGTGGTCGGTTAAACTGGCAGGATGGTTTGATGTGCGGTTTGTAAATAATTTCGGAATGCCATTCTTCTCAGGCTTTATTTTCTTTTTTGTGTTGCTTGGGGTACTATTATGGTATGGACTTCGGGTTGCAAAAAAGAACCATTGGAACTTCCTTCGCCTCGGGATCTGGTGTGTGATTTTCATGTTGATGGGCTATTCAAGCTATATCACCACCATGATCAGGTCTAATGCCAATCCGGCGGTAGATATGTATAATGTAGATAACCCCAATTCTTTGGTGGGATATCTGGGCAGGGACCAATATGGCGATTTCCCCCTGTTATACGGCCAGGTATTTACCGCCTCCCCTATTGATTATGAGCAAACTGGTATGAAGTATTCAAGGGGTACAGACCGCTATGAAGAGGTAGGATATGATATCAAGCCAGTATATTCCGGGGAGGATAAAATGCTATTTCCAAGAGTTTGGGATGCAAGCAATGACCAGGGACATGCAAACTTCTACCGTGATTGGCTGGGCCTCGCTGATGGTGAAAGACCCAGTATGGGGGATAATATCAAGTTCTTTTTTGGCTACCAGTTGAACTGGATGTACTGGCGATATTTCATGTGGAACTTTGCCGGTAAGCAAAATGATATTCAGGGTTTTGGTCCGGGCAATGCCAGAGATGGAAACTGGATAAGTGGAATTTCCTTTCTGGATGATCTTCGCCTGGGAAACCAGGATGCCTTGCCCGACAGTATCAAGAATAACAAAGCAAATAATAAACTCTTCCTCCTACCCTTCCTTCTTGGAGTATTAGGTGCTATATACCAGTATTTCGCCAATCGTCGTGACTTTATTGTAGCGGCACTCCTGTTCTTTTTCACCGGGTTAGCTATTGTTCTATACCTCAACCAGGCGGGCAACCAGCCGCGTGAGCGAGATTATGCGTACGTTGGTTCTTTTTATGCTTTTGCTATCTGGATAGGACTCGGTGTTCTTCAGGTAAGGGAATGGCTGATGCGTAAAACAAGTGAATCGGTTTCCAATATGGTTGCGGCAGCTGTATGTATGCTTGCCGTACCTGTAGTTATGGGCGTTCAGGAATGGGATGACCATGACAGAAGTAAAAAGACACTGGCGCGTGACCTTGCAAAGGATTACCTGGAAAGCTGCCCGCCTAATGCTATCCTGATAACCTTTGGCGATAATGATACCTATCCACTCTGGTATGCACAGGAGGTGGAAGGAATCCGTCCAGACATACGGGTGATCAATAATAGCCTTCTTGGGATCGACTGGTATATTAACCAGTTAAGGTATAAAATCAACGAGAGCGATCCTATTGATGTGATCTGGTCTGCAGATCAGATACAAGGCAGAAAGCGTGATTATATAGTTTACAATCCAAGGCCAGACGTTAATCAGGAAAAATATTATGACCTGTATGATGTAATGAAGAATGTTGTAGGTAGTGAAGATCCTGCTTTCAAGGTTGCCCTTACTGGAGGGGAAAGTATTAACTACCTTCCTGCTCGCCGGTTTATTCTGCCTGTGGATGAACAACTGGTAAGAAGCAACGGAACTGTAAATAAAGATGATAGTGTTATCTCACAGGTTCCTGTTGTGATACCAGAAAATAAGAATACGCTTCTTAAGAATGACCTGGCCATCCTTAATATAATTGCAGCTAATAAATGGAAAAGACCCATTTGTTTTACTGCTCCGTATACTGCATCCGAACTGGGTTTTGAAAACTTTGTTCGTAAAGATGGTCTTACTTATCGCCTGGTGCCTGTTTCTAATAATACTGGCATTAATACTGAATGGATGGTTGATAAGCTGATCAACAAATTCTCCTTTGGGAGTGCAGATAAAAAGGGCGTTTATTTCGACGAACAGAACAGGCTCCACCTGAATACCATCCGTGCAGCCTATGCAGATGGCGCGGGTGCCCTTGCCGACCAAAACCGAAAGGATGAGGCGAAAAAACTGCTTGACATTGCTGACAAAGGAATTTTAGAAGAGAATAACCCATATGCGATGGTTTCCAAGAACAACCAGCATAATTACTTCACCTTTAAGTTTCTCGAGGCATCCTATAAAGCCGGGCATACCGCTATGGCCGATAAGGTATCAAAGGCATTGCATAAAGATTTCGAGCAGCAACTAAGCTATTATAGCCAGCTTCCTGAAAGGAAACAGGAAGCGATGAGGAGCGAGATCGCCGGTACTCAACAATTGATGCAAATGCTGGATATGCTCGAGAAGAATTACAAAGGGGGAAGTTCAGTGCAACCCTCCCTTGAAGGAGGCGGCTTGAAAGGCCCTGCTGATTCAATGTTGCCAACCGATAGTCCACGATAAGGAATAATTTAATACCAATATATTACAAAGAGGCCGTCTCAATTAGAATTTTGAGACGGCCTCTTTTTGCCGCTTTCCCAATTCCCACCTAAGGGAGAACCATACTTCGGGTCCCTATCTGGTCCCTATCTGGTCCCTATTTGGGCCACTATCTGGATGATTACAGGTTACAAATAAGGATTCCATCAGGAATGCCCGGATAGAAGATTTTATTGCTCTCATAATAAAGCGGATAAGTAGTCTTCATATTAAGGTCTCCAAGAATTTGCGAATATTAAAATATGGCAATATGAGCTACATTTAGGGAGGTATATTCCAGGTGACGCTCTTCCAGAGAACCATCTCTTCCGTTTATGTGTTTAAGTGTCTGACACATGTTCGGAAGATGTTCGAACATATCACGAACATGTGTCAGACACCTAATTAATATGAAAGGGTTCCAATTCACCGGTTTTCGTCCCGAGGAGGGAAAATCCACATTTGAACAGTTGCTGGAGTTATTCATCCAATTGCTGACTTATACAAACGGGGATGTGGGGGAAGCATTGCAGTGGCTAAACCAGATAGATCGTGAATATGAGCTCACGAGGCCTGATTATGGAATGGGGGATTTTATTGATGACCTTAAATCAAAGGGGTATATAGATGAGGATCCTGGTAACGGATCTATTAAGATCACACCCAAAACAGAACAGGGAATTCGAAAAAGGTCGCTTGAAGAAATTTTCGGTAAACTAAAGAAAACGCGCCAGGGTAATCACCAGACATTTAAACCCGGAGGTGGTGATGAACAAAGTCCGGATACCAGGCCATTTCGTTTTGGTGACCAGATTGAACAAATCGATTTTACTGAGAGCATACGCAATGCCCAGATCAATCACGGCATTGAGTCATTCAATATGCAGGAAGATGATCTCCAGATCAGGGAAACTGATTTTAAAGCTCAAACCTCAACTGTTTTGATGATTGATATCTCCCATTCAATGATACTATATGGTGAGGATCGCATTACTCCGGCAAAGAAAGTTGCCATGGCATTAAGTGAATTGATCACAACGAAATATCCAAAAGACACCTTGGATATAGTTGTATTTGGCAATGATGCATGGCCGGTAGAAATTAAAGACCTGCCTTACCTGCAGGTTGGGCCATTTCATACCAATACAGTGGCGGGATTAGAACTTGCGATGGACATCCTTCGCAGGCGGAGAAATCCTAATAAGCAGATATTCATGATCACAGATGGTAAGCCAACATGCCTGAAAATTGGAAAACGGTATTATAAGAACAGCTTCGGGTTAGACCGAAAGATTACTACCCGTTGTCTTAACCTTGCAGCTCAATGTAAGAAATTGAAAATTCCAATTACGACATTTATGATCGCATCAGATCCTTATCTGCAGCGATTCGTAAATGAGTTCACTGAAACCAACCATGGGAAAGCATATTTTGCCTCTCTTGATCATCTTGGAGCTTTTATATTCAAGGATTTTGAAAGTGGCAAAAGGAAGACCTTATACTAAGGGATAATATACCCCAAACAAAAATTTCAAAGCAACAAATAAATGAATCATAGTTCAATAACAACACTCGGCGAACTGAAGGCTACCGGATATAAAGCAAGGTCGGTGCGAGAAGAAATAAGGCAAAATCTGGTAAAAAATCTTTCTTCCGGTAAGAAAAGCTTCGAAGGTATTATAGGTTATGATGAATCTGTTATTCCAGATACAGAAAGGGCGCTGCTTAGCAAGCATAATATTCTATTCCTTGGGTTGCGGGGGCAGGCGAAAACACGTATGGCCCGTCAAATGACCAATCTGCTTGATGAATATGTTCCTGTTGTTGCAGGTAGTGAAATCAATGATGATCCCATGTTGCCTGTTTCTAAATTTGCAAAAGACCAGATCGCGCAACATGGTGATGAAACCCTTATTCATTGGCTACATCGCTCTGAAAGATATGGTGAGAAACTGGCCACGCCTGATGTAAGTGTAGCAGATCTTATTGGTGATATCGATCCAATTAAAGCAGCAAATCTTCGGCTGAGCTTTGCTGATGAAATGGTTATTCACTATGGTATAATACCCAGAAGCAACAGAGGTATTTTCGTGATCAATGAATTGCCTGATCTTCAGGCAAGGATCCAGGTTTCGCTATTTAATATTCTGGAAGAAGGAGATGTCCAGATCAGAGGGTTCAAGCTACGGATGCCGCTGGATATTGTTTTTGTTTTTACTGCTAACCCTGAGGACTATACGAACAGGGGTTCGATTGTAACGCCATTAAAAGACAGGATCGAAAGCCAGATACTTACCCATTATCCAAGGAACCTGGAAGATTCACTTGCTATTACAGAACAGGAAGCAACTATTGCTGAGGAGCAATCAAAAAGAGTACTGATAGGTGATTTAGTAAAAAGATTAATTGAGCAGGTTGCATTTGAGGCACGAAACAATGAGTATGTTGACAAGAAAAGTGGTGTATCTGCACGACTCACCATCAGCGCTTTTGAAAATGCAATAAGTGCTGCAGAGCGCCGTGGAATCATCAATAAGGAAAAACAAACGCAGGTATGGATAAGTGATCTGGTAGGTATCATACCATCACTTACCGGGAAAATTGAATTGGTATATGAAGGTGAACAGGAAGGTCCCTACCAGGTGGCGATGAACCTGGTTGACAAGGCAATCCGTTCACAGTTTATTCTATACTTCCCGAATCCGGAAACGCTAAAGAAACGCCGCGGTACAGGAAAAGAATCCATGAAGGGAGAAGAAAACCCCTATAAACCCATAACCAATTGGTTTGATTCGGGTAACCATATAGATATCTTATTCAACCTTTCTGATAAGGAGAAACTGATTCAGTTATATGCAGTTGACGGACTGCATGCGTTGGTTAAAAAATACTTCCCAAAAATCAATGATAAAGAATCTGCTTTATGGATGGAATTTGTTCTGCATGGACTTGCAGCTCATTCCTTAATATCAAAGAAAATTATAGATAACAGGATAGAGTTTAAAGACCTTATGGGTTCTATGGTCAATCTGGGTAGCAGTACTTATCGTGATGAAGATTACGACAGCGAAGATTTTTCTTAGTTTATTCTATCTTCTTTTTACCCAACATCATTCCCAGCTTAAGGCCTCCTGAAAAAGCCAGGCCTGGGCTGCGGGTGGTGCGGATCACACTGAAATGATGGGCAGTATATTCATCGGAAGCACTACTCCAGTTATTATCATCAGATTTCACATTGTCAAATGCATAGCCTAATCCCCCGTAGATATCCACTAAAAAAACATCAGAAAAGATCCACTGTTTACCCAGCTCAACATTCAATGCGCCATAGAAAGTAGTGGTGCGTTTGGAGTTGACGGTATTGGTTTTATACTCCAGAATATTTTCACCGTAAACTCCGGTGTAAAATACTGGTTTAATATAGGAACCCTGCAACAGATGGGCATACCTGACACTTCGATTAATGAAATCTGGCGTACGGATAAATTTGTAGCCGATTCCAAGTCCAAGGCCGGCAGCATTTCTCTTAACCTCACGGTAACCAATATTCGGGTCGTAATAACTTAATTCGACCATATCATTTCTACCAACACCAATAATACTAACTGTCGCTTCAATGGACCTTCCTGGTGCTAAGCTTCTTTCATATGCAAGCTGGGTATGCCCGAAAATGGGAGAAAGAAAATTCAGCTTTATTGCATTCCTTGATTGACCAGCATATAGCTCAGGATCTTTGAGATTACTCTGGTAAGTTTCGGTACGACCGCTCTCAAAGACTATTTTAAGGATCCTGTCCTTTTCAATCGCATATGCAGGGCCTTCCGGTTCTTCAAACAATTTGTATCGGATTTCATCGACCCCTATCTCCAGGATTCTGACCTTAAGGATGGCCCCCCCTTTCTTGAATATCCTGTCCTGGCTGAAAGATTCGATACTGCAAAAAAGCAGGAGCAAGCAGATTGATAAAAGACGCATATTGATAGGGTTTGGAAGATTGACAACAAACCTAATCAAACTGTTGCTTGGGAAAAACTTAAATAATATTTACTTCCCGCTCAAGAATGACCCCGAACCTGAATTCCACACTTTCAATAATTTCCTGGCTTAATGAGTATATCTCGGAACCTTTTGCTTTGCCATAATTCACTAACACAAGGGCCTGCTTTTCATGACATCCGGCATCTCCTTTCCGCCATCCCTTCCACCCACATTTCTCAATCATCCAACCAGCAGCGAGTTTCACCTGATCTCCCGGTAAGGAATACCCGACTATTTCGGGATACTTAAGTTTTAGCTCCTCAAAGTATTCCCGGGTAACTGTGGGATTTTTAAAGAAACTTCCGGCATTCCCAATCTGTGCCGGATCAGGAAGTTTTGACCGCCTAATATTAATTACAGCCTGTGAAATGGCACGGATACTTAATTCCTTTATACCCATTTTTTGTAATTCTTCGCTGATAGCACCATAGCTGGTATGAAATACTGGCTTTTTATGCAATCTAAAAGTTACATTCAGTATAACAAACTGGCCTTTATATTTATTCTTGAACACGCTCTCCCTGTATCCAAATTCACAATCTTCCTCTGTAAATGTGTGTACCTTTTTATCCTGAAGATGGTATGCTTCCAGATCCCAGAAAACATCCCGCAGTTCTACTCCATAGGCACCTATATTCTGCATAGGCGAAGCACCTACATTACCAGGAATAAGGGAAAGATTCTCAAGTCCTGCCCAACCATTCTCAATGCTGTATTGAACAAAGGAATGCCAGTTTTCACCTGCCCCAACCTTTATATATACATATGCATCATCTTCATGAAGTTCCTGAATACCCAGGATTTCGTTTTTAAGCACCCATCCATCAAAATTTTTAGTAAGTAAAATATTGCTTCCACCTCCTAACACAAAAAGTTGCTGATTTGTAATGGAAGAATGTTGTGCAGCTGAAAGCAAGGCTTCGAGATCTTCAACTTCAGCGAAGGATCCAAAATACCTTGCAGTTGCTTCAATGCCGAAACTGTTTAACTCACGAAGCGAAAAATTTTCCTGAATTTGCATGGTACAATAATACTTCAAAGATATGGGCCGAAAAGCAACCGTCCTCGGATCAAGCGGATTAATTGGCAACGCCTTACTTAACTACCTTTTAGCCGACGATTATTATAGCGAAGTGCATGTAATTGTACGACGTTCGCTGGAGAATTTCCATCCCAAACTCAGGCAGCATATTATTGACTTCCAGAATCAGGATGCTTACCGCGAAGCGATTTCGGGAAGCGAAACAGTATTTTGTGCTATAGGCACCACAATGAAAAAAGTTGAAGGGAACCATGATGATTATCGAAAAGTTGATCATGATATCCCGGTAATGGCAGCTTCCGTTGCAGCAGATGAGGGTGTTTTTAATTTTATACTTGTTTCCTCTGTTGGGGCTAATGCTTCTAATAACAATAACTTTTACCTGAAGCTTAAGGGAATAGTAGAAGAATCCGTGAGTCGGAAAAATATCCCGCAAGTACAAATATTCAGGCCCAGCCTGCTCCTTGGCGACAGAAAGGAGAAACGATTTGGTGAAAGGATGGCCCAGGTATTAGCACCGGTTTACTCAATTTTCATGCTGGGAACTGCGCGGGATTTTAAACCAGTTGAGGCAACTGTTGTTGCGAAAGCAATGCTTGCCGCGGCAAAACAACAAACAAGAGGAATTTTCATTCATACTTATAACAGCATTCTAAAATTAGCGGGTAAATGATGTTAAATCGGATCAATGTCAGGAGTCACGATTACAGATTTGTAGGGTGGTTGCTGGTGCAGATGTGCCGTTAATAACTGGATCTGGTCTTTACATTGTTGCAATAAGTGAAGATCCTTAGGAAGTTTGATCATTAGTTCCATCAGGTATTGGTTCCGAACACGGTTTACTACCGGAGCTGCCGGACCAATAAGATATGCTCCGAAAACGGGCTTTAGCCAGTCTGCTATCTGCCGTGCGGCTCCTGCAACCACTTCAGGTTGTTTGTGGCGAAACCTCAATTGAATCATCCGGCTGAAAGGAGGATAGCCAAATTGGTGGCGGCTTTCGAGTTCTGCTTTAACAAATGACTGGTAATCGTGTAGCTGAACATATTTTAAAACAGGGTGGCCGGTATTACGTACCTGAATCAATACTTTTCCCTGATCCCCTTTACGGCCTGCCCGTCCGCTTACCTGCTCCATCAATTGAAATCCCCGCTCATTCACCCGAAAATCAGCGAAACCAAGTATAGCGTCAGCATCCAGAATGCCAACCAGCGCTACGTGCTCGAAATCCAGTCCCTTTACAACCATTTGAGTTCCCACCAGTATATCTATGCGCTGTTGTTCAAATAGCTGGATCAATGCATCATGCGCATGTTTGCCCTTAACTGCATCGATATCCATCCTGGCTATCCTCGCTTTCGGGAAAAGCTCCTGTAGCGTTTCTTCTATTCTTTCAGTTCCGAAATTCTGCTGCGTGAAATGGTGATTGCCACAGGCTTCGCAAACGCTTACAGTCGGGTATATGGTTCCGCAATAGTGACATATAAGCTTATGCTTGATCTTATGGTATGTGAGAGAAACATCACATTGCTGGCAGTGTGGTATCCAGCCACAGGACTGGCAGACCTGGTAGGGCGAATAACCCCGCCGGTTCTGAAAGAGAATTACCTGTTTATTATTAAGTATGCTTTCTGTAATAGCCTTTTCAAGATCAGGTGATATGATCACTTTAGATTTATCAGGGGTTTGAATCTTCTTTGTATCCACCAGGATAATTTCCGGCAAAGCAATATCACCGTATCTCTGGTTCAATTCCACCAACCCATATTTGCCCTGTTGGGCGTTATAATAAGATTCCAGTGAAGGAGTTGCGCTACCTAAAATTGTACGGGCCGAAAATAACTGGGCCAGGTATATTCCAGCATCGCGGGCATTGTACCGGGGAGCAGGATCCTGTTGTTTAAAGGAGGAATCATGTTCTTCATCACAGATAACGAGGCCAAGATTCTGGAATGGCAGGAAAAGCGAAGATCTGGCGCCTAAAATAATCCGGGCTTCTCCCGATTTCACTTTATTCCATAATTCCACCCGTTCATTTGGATTAAATCGCGAATGATATATTACGATATAACCTCCGAAATATTGCTGTAAACGTCGAATGACCTGGGCTGTTAGGGCAATCTCCGGCAGCATGTATAGTACCTGCTTACCCTGTTTGATTGCCTCTTCCATCATCTTCACATATACCTGGGTTTTACCACTTGATGTGATGCCATGCAGCAGGCAAACGGCCTTCTGCTCAAGGGAAGTTTGTAAAGCGCTGAAGGCTTCTAATTGCTGTTCAGACAATGTAAAATTAATATTCACTTCCCTGGCCACACTATGCAGGCGATCAACAGATCGCTTCTCTGCAATAAGAATTCCCTTTTCCAATAATCCCTTTAACTGGGCAGAAGATGCACCTGATTTTTTCAGCAATGCAGGTTGGGTAACCTCCCCTTCTGTTTTATGCAGATGTAGAAAAGCAAGGAGGAGCTCCAATTGCTTAGGGGCTCTCGACCAGTTATTCATAAGTTCTGCCAGTGCATCTTCCTCATGATAATCTGGTTTAAGAAGTATGAATGTTTCGCGTTTCTCTTTATAGGTTTGTTTTAATTCTTCCCATACAAAGCAGAGATTTTTATCAAGCAATCGCTTGATAACAGGATAAACATGAGATGCGTCCAGTAGTTGTTGAATCTCGGTAAGGCGTAATTGATTTCGTATAGAAAGAGCTTCGGCAACAAGAAACTCTTCATCGTCGAGGTTAGTGAAATCTTCACCGGACTCCTCATTAAAAACCAAAATAGTTTCACTGCTTAATTTGAAATGAGTGGGTAAGGCTGCCTGCATAACCTCCCCTTCACTACAAAGGTAATAATGGGCCATCCATTCCCACAAGGCAAGCTGCTGTTGATGCACAATAGGTGCATCATCTAAAACATTCAGTACATCCTTGGGTTCAAATGCAGCAGGTTTTTCCTGATGAAGTCGCTTAACTATACCTGCATACTTCTTATTCCTTCCAAGAACCACTTCAACACGTACACCGGGTTCAATGGCAGCAACCATCTCAGCTGGTACACGCCAGGTATAATTCCGCGGTAATGCCAGTGGAAGAATCACTTCTACATACCAGCTTTCGGCATTCGTATTAAAAAAATCGATATGGGCCGGTTCAGTCAATGTTGCTATTTTTCTGGTAACGGTTCAAAGCGTCAGCCATTTCATCAAATACTTTATTCTTTAATTCTGGTATATGTTGAAGATCGTAGTCCATAACACTAACCATTGGTAAATATACTGCCCTGCTGGTTCCCGGATTAAGGGAAAACACCGATCCATACCAGAGTCTTTTAACGGTGTCTGGAAAAATTATCGGCTGGATTGGTGTTTGGGTTTCAATAGCGATCCGGAATGCACCATCATAGAATGATTTGAGGGGTTGAGCAGTTTCATTGAAGGTGCCTTCGGGAAATATGAAAATTGAAATGCCCTGCATTAGCATTTTCTTAAGCACTCCCACCGACCTTGCCCGCTGTGCAGCATCCTTCCGATTCACCATAATTACAGCATTACGGTATACAAAACCAAAAATCGGTATGCCAGCCATTTCCTGTTTTCCCAACACGCGTACAGGCTCGCGTATCACTTTAACGATCATTGGAATATCAAGGTAAGAAATATGGTTTGCGATAAATATGCATGGTCTTTCCTCTGATGGCTTTGCTTCATGAATAACGGGAACCCTTATCCCAATGAGAAATAACCATAAATCAGCCCATATGCCACAGATTGCATAAATCATATTTCCACCCTTGATCCTTCCATAAAGGGAAGCAATAAAGAATGCGGGCAAAAGTATTAACAGGAGAATTGTGAAGGCCAGAAATCCATAAATGCTGAAGAGGACCAGGGCGATTCTTTCTAAGAACTTCATGAAGAGTTTTATTTACAATTGCAGGTAAATTCACGATCAAGATCTATACAGGTAACTACGCGTAAAATTGATTCACATTGCGCAAATACAATTCGCACATGTTGTCCATCCTGTTTAGTATATCCTTCCAAAGCAAAGGTTGGGCATGGTTTATCATGCGGGTCAGATTTTAGTTTATTGATCTTTCCATTTGTTAGTATATCTCTTACTTCCGCTTCGGAAATTTGCCGGCAGTTCATCCGGCAGCGTGCGTGACGTGTATACTGGATATCTGAATCATTTCGCCTAAATGACTCGCTGTCAATGACTAGCGGATCATAAATATTATATATAAGCAGGCTGATGCCAATGATAATGATGGCGAGGATGGGCAGTACCTTGTTCATTCGCATAGACTCAAATCTACGTATCTTTGCCGCCCTATGGCCGAAAAAAGAACAGTAGCATTTCATACCCTGGGTTGTAAACTCAATTTTTCAGAAACCTCCGCAATTGGCAGGATGATGGAGCAGGAAGGATTTGAAAAAAAAGAGTTTGATGACCAGGCGGATGTTTATGTAATCAATACCTGTTCAGTTACTGATAATGCAGATAAGGAATGCCGCCAGATAGTTCGTAGAATTCAGCGACGATCACCACAAAGCATGGTTGTTATAACGGGGTGTTATGCACAATTAAAACCCAGGGAAATAGCTGCAATTCCCGGAGTGGACCTTGTTTTGGGGGCAGCTGAGAAATTCAACATTGCTAAACACCTGGCTACACTAACCAAAGGAGACAGTACGAAGATCTGCAGTTGTGATATTGAAGATGTTAGTGGATTCAATGCATCCTGGTCAGTTAATGACCGCACCCGTACCTTTTTAAAAGTACAGGATGGCTGTGATTACAGTTGTTCCTTTTGTACCATTCCGATGGCAAGAGGAAAAAGCAGAAGCGATAGCATCCGGAATGTTTTAAATAATGCAAGAGATCTTGCCAGTAATGGTGTAAAGGAAATAGTACTTACGGGAGTAAATCTTGGCGACTTTGGTAAAGGTGCAGATGGTAATAAAAGAAACGAAGAAAGTTTTTTTGACCTTGTCAAATCACTTGATGAGGTAGAGGGTATTAAACGGTATCGGATCTCAAGTATTGAACCCAATTTACTGACCAATGATATCATTACTTTTGTTGCTAACAGTAGAAAGTTCATGCCGCATTTTCATATTCCGCTACAAAGTGGAAGCAACGAGATACTTTCTTTGATGCGCAGGAGATATAAAAAAGAATTGTATGCAGAGCGAGTTAAGCTGATAAAAACACTTATGCCGCATGCAGCAATCGGAGTAGATGTAATTGTGGGTTTCCCCGGTGAAACAGAAGATCTTTTTAAAGAAACATTTGATTTTCTCCACGGCCTCGAAGTGAGTTACCTGCATGTGTTTACCTATTCAGAGCGCGCCAATACTGTTGCGCTTGATATCAAACCCTTCGTTCCTATGAATACCAGGAATGATAGGAACAAGAGCCTCCGCAACCTTGGTTATATGAAACAGCAGTATTTCCAGCAGCAGTTCCTTGGACAAAACAGGAAGGTATTATTTGAAGGGCATTCCAAAAATGGCATTATGGAGGGTTATACTGATAATTACATCAGGGTTGCCACCCCATATCGAAAGGAATGGGTAAATGAAATCATCGACTGGAAGCTTTGAGTTGCAGGAACTTTTTACGAAAATATTTTGTCGTGAAATTATAGCCCTTATCTTTGCAATCCCGTTACAGAAAACGGCAAGTTCTTTGTGAGGTATTGAGGTAAATCATCGATTAATTCTGGGAGCATAGCTCAGTTGGTTCAGAGCAGCTGCCTTACAAGCAGCGGGTCCGCGGTTCGAATCCGTGTGCTCCCACAGAAATGTATAAAAATTTACCTGCTTTACCGGGAGCATAGCTCAGTTGGTTCAGAGCAGCTGCCTTACAAGCAGCGGGTCCGCGGTTCGAATCCGTGTGCTCCCACAGAAAAAACCCTGCTTATGGCAGGGTTTTTTATTTATATCTCCTCAGCCTTCCGGCCACCCTTTGCTGGCAGAAGAAAGTCCTTGGGATACTTCTTAAAATATCGCAATACAAAACGGAATAGTTCCGGATAGTCACGCATTAGCAATCCCCTCGATTTGAGAGCAACAAAAAACGCGAGTGAGAAACTGACGAAAAAATTCAAAAAGCCTATTCCCAATACACCGGCCAGCACAATTAAAAGGTAGGTCCATTCAACTTTTTGCTCAAGACCAAAATAGCCTATTGCAGCATTTCCCGCTGATATCGTAATGTGACGTATATCAAAAGGTATCGCAAATATTTTACCAACAGCTGATGACATGCCAAGAAAGAAACCAAGCGCGATACTACCTGTAAGCGCCCCTGAATAACGGGTCATCAGATCCACCAGCCGGTTTAATTTTTTTTCCGACATGGTATGGCTCAGCACAGGATGTTGGCGCAGCCTTTCCGGTAATTTGCCATATACCATATGATTCTCTACATAGCCTGAAATGATACCACTGGCGAATAGAAAGACTCCTGTAAAGCAAGCATATAATAAGGCAAAACTCTGGTAAGGATGCTGATCCTTTAGGAGTTGCATAGCCTGATTTCCATCAACGATCCGATAGTTGAGAAAGCGATCCATAGCCCAAACGATGCCATACGTTAGTGGGAAAACAATAACAAGGTTACCTGCAAAAGATGCAATCTGACTTCGCGAAATATTACCAATTGTGATGGCAAGATTTTTAAGATCAGGTTTCCCCTTTTGCTTTTTGCTATCAAGTGAGTTGGCAACCGCCGAGGCAGTATATGCTGGCTGTTTGGTAGCCAGTGTACTATTGGTTCTATCCATTAAAACAAAGCCGGCAGCGTAATTGGTACTATAGGCTACTCCCGCCCAGAATGGTGCCATGGGTATTTTTGTTAGCAGGTTTTTTACAACAGCCACTACGCTTACTATAAATCCTCCTCCCACCGCGCTCCAGAACAATTGTTTAAATTCCGCTGAATTGGTACTTATATACTTCTCCCCTTTTTTACCCTTATGCTCTGCTATCTGGTAAGCCAATAACCCAAGATTATCAGAAAGGAATTCTCTCAGGCTGCTTTTCTTATTCTCATTAGTGATAACTGTAATAAAATAATTTATAAAGCGGTCTTCATCCAGTTTGTTATCACGATCAAGTACATCCGAAATCAGCAGCATCCGGTCAATCATCTGTATTATGCGGGTGGTCAGAAAAGTCTGTGAAAGACTGGTTCCATAATACATACCCTGGTCGCGGAGCCAAACAATACTTTGCCGGCAGTTATAAAGATGTTCCTGAATATTGTAAAGGATTAGTTGGGCATTTCTCGGGTCATGCTCATTTTCGAGTAACACAGTTACAAGTTTATTCTGGTCAAGAAAAGGGGCCAGCGTATCCTGATATTGACCAAACCTCTGCACCACTTCCTTTTCGAGGCTCAGGGTTGCAATCCTGAATGATAAAATACGCAGTGCTTCTTTCAATTGTCCAATCAATTGGAGGTTATTCATATTGATATGAACCCTTAATAGGCGGAACAATTTTTTCCATAATTCGCGGTCAATTGATTTTACCCAGATATGATCAGTGTGTTTGAAAAAAACCCTGCTGATAACATAGAGGAAATTGGTGGGTTCCTGTAATTCAGGAAGTATTTTGTGCTTGATCTTTCCCGTTAATTCCTGTACAAATCCCCTTGAGCTGATAAGGCCGCTTTCGAGTAGTGCTGGCAAAACCTCACTGTTTTGAAACTGCGATCGAAGTGCTGAACGTAATGAGACCAGACTACTGATGTCCTGCTGTAATTGGTAAAGAAGGGCTTTGAATTTGATTTCCGCCTCTTCTGTGTTACGTGGCGACGAGGGGCGGATCTGTTTGACCAGTTCAATAAGGTATTCCAGCCCCTTATCTGCCAGTAATATTGGCAGTACTATGCCTGGCCCCTTCTCCGAATCCACAGAATCCTGATTTTTTAGCACTCTTTTACTGAACATACTCACCTTTGGATCTCCCCTGTAAAAATACATTTTCGGCACCATTGTTTTGGGAGGTTTTATATCAGGGATAGGCACTTTGAAAGGATTTTTTATTTTTGTATCAAAGTGCTTTCTACATGCTGAATTACAAAGAGGAGTTTGATCATGAACTGAAGGAGGATATTGACGTTCTCACTGAAACAGCAAATCCATACCAGCTGATCGTATGGAATGATGAGGTGAACACCTTCGAATGGGTTATTGAGACCCTGATAGAAGTATGCGGTCACAGTTCCGAGCAGGCAGAACAATGTGCGATGCTCATCCATACCCAGGGAAAATATGCTGTCAAGAACGGCGACTATGACGATCTGAAACCCATGTGCGATGCCATAACAGAAAGAGGTATCGGCGCAACTATTGAAATCACCGCATCCTGATGCTATATTATCTTGATCCTGCCGACCCCTTCCCTCCTGTATCGGAAGCAGGGCCGGATGGTCTCCTTGCATTCGGAGCTGATCTTTCAACCAGCCGCCTGCTTGATGCATACAGGAAAGGGATCTTTCCCTGGTATGATGAAGATCCTATTCTCTGGTGGTGCCCCGACCCTCGTTTTGTTTTATTTCCCGATGAGTTGAAGATCTCAAAAAGTATGCGCCCTTTGCTTAATGGCCAGCGTATGAGATATTCCATCAACAGCGCATTCCGGGAAGTAATGATTTGTTGCCAGCAGGCTGGCAGACCCGGTCAAAACGGCACCTGGATTAATGAAGAAATTATAAAGGCATATACAGATTTACACCGTCTGGGATATGCGCATAGTGCAGAATGCTGGATGGACGACCAGCTTGTTGGAGGCCTTTATGGTGTGCGACTTGGCAATATATTTTTTGGGGAGAGTATGTTTTCCGAAGTCAGCAATGCCAGCAAGTTTGCTTTTGTCAAAATGGTGCAGCAATTGAAATCCGATGGTGTTCAATTGATCGATTGCCAGGTATATACCGGCCATCTTGAAAGCCTGGGCGCGAGGATGATACCCAGAAATGAATTCCTGGAAATGCTGGATGCAAATGTTGGCGATTAAGGCATTATCAGATAACTAAAATCGGGTCTCCAGGTATTGTGGCAACATTTCTCTCCAGGTAGGCCAGTCATGCGTTTTATCTGATCCCCAGATATCCAGTTCATACCAGATTCCTTTATTATACAATACCCCGGCAAGTCCACGGGCAGCATGCGGATCTTCATAAGCCCCGCTGCCGCTAAGAATATGAATTGGACGGTTACTTCTCATCTGTTCGAGAACATGATGATCGTGGAGGTTCGGCAGATAATGACCGGGACTATTGAAATAAACATCATCATCAAAGTATCCATCGGTGTATTCGGTGAGATGATACACGCCACTCATAGCGATAAACCCATGGATAAGGTCGGGCCGTTTGAAGAATAGATTGGCCGAATGAAGTGCCCCAAAGGAGGCGCCTGAAACAACTATGGGGGTTTCATGGCTTGTCATGGTACGGATAAAAGGAACCACTTCATTATAGATATAGTCATTCCATTGCTGGTGACGGATGGCCTTATGACGGGGGTCCATACTCTTATTCATCCAGCTTTCATTATTAATGCTGTCAACTGAAAACACTTTTACCTTACCTGATTCTATATGAGGCCTGATGCTGTCAATTAACTGGAAACGTTCATACTCGAGGTAATCGGCCGCGGCGGTAGGAATAAGCAAAAGGGCAAATCCATAGTGTCCATAAACCGCAACCGGCATCTCCTTTTGAAGGGATGGGCTATACCAGGATCTTAATTCTCTGTGCATAATTAGGCTGTCTTTGGCCCAAAATACAACGAAAATTGTGTAAATTGAGTCAGGAATTCAACAAAACACCTCCGTTCCACAATACCGCTGAAGAACATCGTTACCGTGTAATCATTTTTCTAACATAAAATGGTTTTCTATGAGACGTATTTTCGACTTATCACAAGCAAGTACTGGTAAATTATTCCTGATCGTTGTCGTGTTATACAGCATCATTGCTGCAATAACCTGGTACGTTTGGCAATAAGGCTAAAGCCATCCGATCACTTGTTTAAACTTCCGGTTAAGCATTATTCATGCAGGTTTAACCGGGTGTAAAAATTTTTCTCTGCATGCTGGAATAGTAGCCCCCTGATATAATCATTATCAGCGGATGGAGGAATATTTTGCTTCCAGCATTCTAAAGTTAACGGCATTTTAAAAGGATCCGGCAGGATCGTCATCCCATAAAATCGACCTTTTTCCATCAGGTAAACTGCATGACCTTCATTCTCCGATGGCCTGTTTTCTATCAGTACAAAACTTGGCAGACTTAAACTGATTTGTTCAATTGAATCCAGGATTCTTTTATTATAAGATTCAGCAGACTCTGGAACAGTGCTTATAAAATCAGGCTTATCCTCCTCTATTTCTATATCATTCGTCACCTTGCCGGTGGCAATTTTTCCAGACTTGATCTTTCGGATATATGCCTGCCCTTCTATAATGGCATTGAAGGTATATATGGCCGGAAGGTTTGATTTTTTTTGCTCTATTACCAACTGCAGTAAACCGCTGCTGTCTTCATAACTATAGAGACCATATTTATGATGATATTTTTTCTGACTTCTATTGTAAAGTGGCCATCGCTGCCTGATTTCCTGGCTTTCCAGAATAAGAGCCATGAGTTCTGAACTACATTCCTTATAGCTGAGGTGGTAAACATTTCGCAATAACTCCTGTTTACGTTTACTACCATCATTATTAGAAAAATGGCTCCTGACCCTTTTCCGAAGGTTTATCGCCTTACCTACATATATAATCTCTTTCTTTTGGTTCTCGAAATAATATACCCCAGGCTTTTCTGGCAATTTATCAATCTCCTCACCAGGCATATGAGGTGGTAAAAATTGCTCCGCGTTCCTTCCCTTTAACATTGCAGCAACTACAGAATTGTTATCCCCCCTGATTATTTTATTGAAAACTTCAGCAGTGGCCAATGCATCTCCCTTTGCACGATGCCTGTCTGTAATAGTCACCTCCAGTGATCTGCAAAGGTTACCAAGGCTATAACTGGCTAATCCAGGAAATATCTTTCTTGCCAGCCTTACTGTACAAAGTTTTCTTGTATTGAGAATAAACCCGCAATTGTTCAGGTGATGCTTCACAAAGGAGTAATCGAAATTTACATTATGCGCAACAAATACACGATCTTTCAGCAGCCCATAGATAGTTTCACCAATTTCTGTAAATGATGGAGCTTCTGCCACCATTTCATTTGTAATACCGGTTAGGGCAACAATATATCTTGGTATTACCATGAAAGGATTAACCAATGTATGGTAACAACCTTCAATCTCCTTTCCATCGTGTAAAACGATGGCTATTTCAGTAATGCCATTTCCGGTGGCAAAGCCGCCTGTTGTTTCAATATCTACAATTGCATACACAATGCGAATATAACTAAAGCCCCTCAAATACTAAAATTATTAGTACGGCTTAATCCTTTATTGATGCCGCTTCGTTTTCTTATTTTTGCAGCCCTAAGTAATAAGTATCATCACAAAGTATGGAACTGAGCAAGAATTTTATACCGGCAGAAATCGAAACTAAGTGGACCAGCATTTGGAAAGAAAAAGGTTATTTCAATAGCGTTCCTGATGATCGACCAGCATTCACCGTGGTGATTCCTCCCCCCAATGTTACCGGCGTGTTACATATGGGACATACCCTGAATGAAACCGTACAGGATATTTTAGTACGTAAGGCACGGATGAGTGGTTTTAATGCCTGCTGGGTGCCAGGAAGTGATCATGCCTCCATTGCTACAGAAGCTAAAGTTGTGCAGATGCTGGAGAAAGAAAAAGGCATCAAAAAATCAGATATCAGCAGAGAAGAATTCCTACGCTATGCATTTGAATGGAAAGATAAATATGGTGGCATAATCTATAACCAGATCGAAAGACTGGGATGTAGTGTAGACTGGAACAGGGTCACCTTCACAATGGATGATCACTACTACAAAGCTGTTATAAAAGTTTTTATTGACCTCTACCAGAAAGGCATGATCTATCGCGGGGCGAGGATGATAAATTGGGACCCGGCTGCGGGAACAGCCCTCAGTGATGAAGAGGTTGAATATAAGGATATACAGGGCAAACTATATCATTTACGTTACCGCCTTGAAGATGCTTCAGGCAATCCATTATCTACGTTTTCGGGGGATGGAATTGTAATTGCCACCCAAAGACCTGAAACGATTATGGGTGATACCGCCATCTGCGTAAACCCTAACGATGAGCGCTATTCGCACCTCAAAGATGCCTTCGCGTATGTGCCTCTTATCAATCGTAAAATTCCAATCATATTTGATGAATATGTTGACCCGGCTTTTGGAACCGGCGCTCTTAAGGTTACTCCTGCTCATGATATAAATGACTATAACCTCGGATTGAAACACCAGCTTGATGTGGTTGATACCCTCAATGCTGATGGTACACTTAGTGAGGCAGCACAGATATATATTGGCGTAGACAGGTTCAAGGCCCGCAAACAAATCATTGCAGAACTTAAGGAAAAAGGCTTTTTGGTAAAGGAAGAGGATTATTCATCTCGTTTGGGTTATAGCCAGCGTACAGGAGTGGTTGTAGAGCCTCGGATCTCAACCCAGTGGTTTCTCAAGATGAAAGAGATGGCTGGTCCCGCTCTTGATGCAGTGGTAAATGGCGATATCAGGATTCACCCGGGAGACAAGTTCCTGGCAACCTATCGCTATTGGCTGGAGAATGTTAAAGACTGGTGTATCAGCCGGCAGTTATGGTGGGGTCAACAAATTCCTGCCTGGTATACCCCTGATGGAACTTGCGTTGTTGCTGCTACACGCGGTGATGCATACACGCAATTACAGCAAATGGGCCTGGGTGAAGTAAGTGTTGATGAACTTCGCCAGGATGAAGATGTTCTGGATACCTGGTTTTCTTCCTGGCTATGGCCAATGGAAGTATTCAACGGAATCACCAACCCGGGTAATCCTGAAGTAAAATATTATTATCCAACCTCAGTACTTGTTACCGGCCAGGATATTATCTTTTTCTGGGTAGCCAGGATGGTAATGGCGGGAATGGAATATGAGAAAAATATTCCTTTCCATGATGTGTATTTCACGGGTATGGTTCGCGATAAACAGGGAAGGAAAATGAGCAAGAGCCTTGGCAATTCGCCTGACCTGCTTGATCTCATAGATAAATATGGTGCTGATGCTGTAAGATTCGGCATCATGATCTCCTCTCCTGCCGGTAACGACCTCCTCTTTGATGAATCTGCTCTTGACCAGGGCCGAAGCTTCAATAATAAAATGTGGAATGCATTGAAGCTTGTTAATATGTGGAAAGACAAACCATTGCATAATCCGGAACTTAACAGTGCCGAACTGAAAGCAATTAACTGGCCAAATGAATGGATGCAAAACAGGATCAGCGAAGCGCGCGCAGAAGTGGATAAACTGATGAAGCAGTTCAGACTTAGCGAAGCTTTAAAAACAATCTATTCACTGATATGGGATGATTTCTGTAGTTGGTATCTTGAACTGATCAAACCCGGCTTTGATGAACCGGTAAATGCCTTCCACCTGAAAGCTGCAATTGGCTTCTACGAGGATCTACTCCAGATGCTGCATCCCTTTATGCCCTTTATTACGGAAGAGATATATTCACTCCTGCAGGTACGAACTGAAAATGATAAACTATGTATCCGCCAATTCAGTCAACTCACCCCTTCTCAGGAATTAATTCTTAATGAAGGAAAATTATTGAAAGAAGTAATTACCGGTATCCGCGACGCAAGAAATAAAGCCCAGATCAAACCAAAGGAACAAGTAAAGGTTCATATCATTACTCAAAACAAAGAAGTATACAATACCATTAATGCATTGGTGGCAAAACAGATCAATGCGGGCAATATTTCATTTGTTCAGGCTGCTGTTGCCAACACTATCTGTACTGTTATTGGCCACGACCAATTTTATATTGAAACAGAACAGCCTGTTAATTCAGGGAGCCAGAAAGAAGATCTTCTAAAAGAACTGGAATACCTGAAAGGATTTCTGGTTAGTGTGGAAAAGAAATTGAGTAACGAACGGTTTGTACAGAATGCAAAAACGGAAGTTGTGGAAATGGAGCAAAGAAAAAAAGAAGATGCCCTCAATAAGATCAGGGTTATCGAAGAAAGTCTTTCCAACTTCTGATTCATTATCTCAATCCTCTTCCAGAGACGCCAACAGGTATATTAAGGCCGCTGTTCCATCCATTGTGGGTTCATTGGTAGAATAATCACCATAATCATCATGGTAAACTACCAATGCACTCTGGAATCGTGCATATTCATCCGGATCGTTAAGTGTTATGCCAATAAGGTTGTTATATATACTTGCATATACAGGCCCATCCACCAACCCGCCATTGATGGGGTAGTTTTTCAAGTGTGTGAATGCCGAATGGGGATCAATGGGAGTATCTCCCCAGGAGGGAAGTCCATACACCATGGATGTGCCCCATGGATTGCAGCCGAAGAGCCAGTCGATATTCGCTTGTTCCAATGCTTCAAATTGTGCGTCATTGCTAAGCTTACGATACCAACCACATTGGATCGCAAAAGAAGTTGTAAGATTATTACTGCACCAAATAAAAGGAATTCCCCTGTAAAAGGCATTCTGCAATCCTTTCTCATAAACATTTTGGATCCCCGCCTTGTAATACCCCAAAATGGTATCGCGACGCAGATCTGAAATTCGTTTGGCAAGTTCATAATGCCCCAGATTGATGAAGGGATACCACTGGTAATGTTTTGCAGTGTCTGAGCCCAACCATGGTGTTAGTGGTTCCTGATCTGCATACTGGTATGCTTCATTTAGTCTATTCATGTAAGTGGAAGCAAGTTCCATATCATCCACCCAATTCTCTTCGGCATATATATAGGGTGCTCTTACAGACACAGTTTGCGTAACACCAGGTTTGATGTTCGCATAGTGGTAGGCAGATAAAGATTTTTCTTCCAACAACTTACTGTATCCATTATCAATAGATGAGTAGATTGATGCCCCCAACGCAAAGGCACTTGAAAATTTTGCGGCTGTAGAAGAAGTGCCGGTGGTATTGTTTTTCCCCTTACCTCGTTGTTGAGGTTTGCCATCAATAAAATAAACTGGTCTCTCATGACCCCGTCCATACATACTGTCCAACTTTGGAATGCGCATTGAAATATGATCGCGGTCATCTGCGATCTGGTTAAACATCCAGTCTTTCCGTGGATGCATCTTGAGCAGCCAGTCAAGTCCCCATTTTGCCTCATCCAATACATCTTTAGTCCCATTCTGCCCTTCCGTTCCATTGGATAATTTTTCGTCTCTGAACGCGGCAGGAAAATCCCGGTAAGCCATCAGCAAATGATAAGTAGCATTAGCAGATGTGGTTGAATACTGTAAATAATCACTTGCATCATGCCATCCACCCACCACATCAATATAAGTGCTGTCTGGCATGGGTCCATATAGCGTGTACCCATCCCTGGTATGACAACTATCCCTAAGGAAGGGATTGAACCCAGTACGTTGCTGCCGCATATATTGTAAACAGAAATCGGCAGTTCCGGAATATACATTCGTGCCTATCCTGAAATGAGGAGATACTGCTTTGCCGGAGCGGAGGTAATAATCGCCAGACTTATTAAAAGTAGAAAAATCAAGTCTGTATGTTGATTCAAATGGCCCATAGGATCCAAAATCTTTTCCGGCAACGGCGCTATACACGACCTTTCCGTTTGATACATCTACAAGTTCGAATTTTCTAACCCTTTTCTTTTCGAGAGCACACCATACCGCCACTTTTATACCCTCATTCCTGTAACCGAGTTGGTTTATTCTTATCCAGCTTTGGAACTCTGTTTCATTTTTTGTGAAGGCCAAAAGTCCAACAAAGAAAAAGAATAGCAGGAAACGCAATATCTTTTTCATAACTATTAATTAGATGTATTAAAAGATAAGCTCTTTTTTTCTGTTTACAGTTTGTGGAATAAGGTCTAACGGTAATATGAATTGCCAGCTATTGCTGCCTGGTCCATTAAACAGGTCAGGATCCAGCAATCTGGAATAGCGTATCCCAAAACTTACGGGCAACTGGTTCCACCACTTTGTGTCAAAGAACAATTCACTGCCGAATGATCGAAATTCAACCCTGTTACTCGTTTGCAGGAAAGAAAGATCTGTTGCATAAGCATGATCATAAAAGAAATTATTTCTTACCCTTAGCAGGTACACTATCTGCGCTATTCCTTTATCCGGATATAACAATGGCAATTGATAATTGATGCCCCATTTTACTACCCGGTAAAGATTTTCAGACTCATAGCCTCTTGCGAACGGGAAGTTATCACTGAAGCGTATCCCCCTTGCACTATCGCGCTGCTGTGCTGCCAGATTCAGGACCAGGCTGTGGTTGGTCGACAATCCCGGCAGGTAAACACTAGCAGCTGCCAATGCCTGCCATGAATCATATTGCGTAACGGTATGTCTGAATTGACCACGTAAAGACAAGGCTAACCGCGGATTAAATTGTTGAACAGCCTGGCGACTCTGAATGGTATAACGAACCTGGTGATTTAAATATAGATAGGAAAGATCCCCCAATTGACTTTTTTCCGGCTCTGTGAAAAATGGTTTATTGTATACAAATGCTGATTGCGCAGTGAAAAAACTCAGCTGCCTTCCTTTACTCAGGTTTAAAGGAATACTGGCACTGATATTGGCTTCTATTTCATGCCAGTTAATTGTCCTTTCTTCAAATCTTGCCTTACGGTCAAGGGTAAAATCTATCCCGCCTCCTATCATTGGAAACCATCCCCCATATATACCGGAAAAGCTAATCTGCTTTGACCTTTCATTACGGTTATACATGAAAGTTAGCTGGCTTTGCATGGTATTCAGCAGGTTCTGCCCCAGCAAAGAAAAACTGAATTCCGGATCCTCGAAAAAAGGCTGCCAGCTATGAAAATTGAAAAGTCCGCTGGATTTTCTATAGCTATCCGATTGTTCTTTTTTACTTGCAGGTATTACTCTCACGGAAGAATCAGATGCCTCAAGTGCAGCTAATCCGAAATTGCCAGGCACCTCAAGCCGGGAATTCATGAAGGTTTTCTCACTGATCTTTTCAAACTGAAGTTTATATCCACCTGCGGTAAACCTGCTAAAAACAACGCTGTCTCCCATTCCAAATGGCTGGTAAATTCCGGTTTTGCCTAAGGCATCCGGAATCACAAGTTTCTCCAGGCTTTTGGTTTGCGGGTTAAGCAACATCAGCTCGTCACGTTCTTTGCCACTGGCGGAAAAGAATATTGTATCGCCCTTTAACCGGGGGTATGCGATTACTGTATTTGTCCAGTTTGTCAGCGTTTCCATCTCCCCATTCTGCATCATGAAGACAAGTGCCATATCCCCGTTTCTTTTCTTTGCCACTGCAAGGATCTTTCCATTATAAAACTGGGGAAATGCCAGCAGGATACCAGGGGGCGACTTTATTTCTTTCAGGATAGCACCCCCAAGATCAAGCAGGTGGATGGCATGTTCTCCGTCCGCACCCAAATGCAGAGCTGCTATACTATCACCCCTTAATGAAAGAGAGGGCATAAAATATTTGCTTCCCTTTGTAATGCTTTCCTGGTGACGGGTTTCAATATCCAGCAGTTGCAGTTCGCCATAGTCCTGCCAACCCCATCTGATATTAGGGCGATAAGCAGCATAAATTATCTTTCCATTGGAATAGCTGAAATAATTATCGAGCGAACGATCACGCTGACGTATAGCTCTGTCACCCTCCTTTGTGCGATGAACAAAAACCGGCAACTCCCTATAGGTTGAACGAATAAAAAGCAACTCTCCGTTCTCCATCAATACTGGATTCTCTTCATTCTTTACAGGATCCCAATCTATAGCTACTTTAGTAGTTGGCTCCGTTAAAGCATTACGCCTCTCTGAAAAGGCTTCCTGGAGAAACTGCCTGTAACTTAGTGATGTGTGCTTTTTTATACTTCGTTGAAAAGGATAAAACAATCCTTTCATAGCCGCAGCATCCTCTGAAATATTTTTCCAGAAACTTGTTCCATAACGGTTATGGCCATGGGCTATAAGTAAATATCCTAATTGATAATGGTCAGGAATATAATGCCTGTATGATCCATTTCGCAACTTCATATAGGAATAATCCAGCCCAGCCTCCCATATGGATCTGTATCCATTGAAGAATGTTGGAAGTCTGCCTCTTCCCTGTTTACTCAGGATGGTTTCCTGGTAAACAGCATCCCCTTCAAAGAACCAGTCAGGTACAGTTAGTGCATTGGCCAATGCCTGCCCCTGTTCTCCAAGCACAAAACGAAAAGCCTTTGCCAGTCCACGGTTAAAATTGCTGTATTGCTGGATATGCCTCAATTCATGAAGGGTTAGCGTTGTTAACCAATCACCATTCCCCAGGTCAAATCCATTCAGGGGCGGTGTAAGCAGGAGTTCGCTACGATAGGGTGCAAGGGCAACATAGCCATTAGAGATGGTTGAATGCTGTTGAAGAATTATGGATAATGGTTTAAATTTTCTGCCAATACTGCTGTCTGGAATTGATATAGTATAGGCGACAATGTCTGCCACCCTGGATGCACTGCTATCAAGACCTTGCGGAAAAATAACCCTAACCCTGGGGGCACGGATCTGCTTCCATTCCTGGCTTGAGGGTATGCCTCCAAATTCCTGTGATCGGACAGTTATAGCCAATAATAGGCAGCAAAAAAAAATCTGAGCTTTTCTCATGGAGGCCAATTCTGACTCAATATTAATTCACTAATTTCAGCGCAACAAACCTGATATATGGAATTGCTGGCTTTGGCCCTGGCACCCGGGATCGCAATCATGTGGTTCATTTATTCAAAAGACAGGTATGAACGCGAACCGCTGAAGGCACTGGTTAACTCTTTTTTCCTTGGAATGCTGGGAATACTACCCGCAATCCTCCTGCAACTTGGAGGCATTAAACTTTTAAAACTTATAATGCCTGCCAATGGATGGACCTACTATATTCTCATGGCATTTATCGTGGTGGCGCTAACCGAAGAGTTGACCAAATTTATAATGCTCCGCTCCTATGCTTTTCCCCGTCAATTCTTTAATGAACCGTTTGATGGAATTATTTACGGCGTTATGGTTGCAATGGGTTTTGCAACACTTGAAAATATTGGATATGTAATGGAGCATGGATTTGAAACAGGTATCCTGAGGATGTTCCTTTCAGTTCCGGCTCATGCCACTTTTGGAGTATTGATGGGTTATTATGTGGGACTTGCCAAATTCACCCATAACCGTCAATCAAAACAATTGATGGTAAGAGGACTATTGCTTGCCATATTCTTTCATGGGCTATACGATCTGTTTTTGTTTGTGCAGGTAGATGATGTCATTACGCAAAGAGTGTCTTCGGGTTTTCTTTTTGGCAGCGCAGTACTATCCTTTCTTGTTGCGGTCCGATTGAGTTGGCAGGCAATCCAGATGCACCAGTCACTTTCAAAAAGCACTTTCCATAACCCTGATAAATCCGTTAGATAAAATGAGTGAAGCATTAGTCATAAGAAGCGCCGATCAGGATGATATTCCAACGATCGGATTCCTCGCCCACCAGATATGGCCCGAAGCGTATAAAGAAATTCTCTCCAAAGACCAGATGGATTATATGCTCGGCCTGAATTACAGCCCTGACGCATTAGAAGACCAGATCATCAATAAAGAGCATAGGTTTATTATCGCTGAGATAGAATTGGAGGAAGTGGGCTTCGCCTCCTTTGGACCAATCACCGATTCCATATGGAAGTTGCACAAACTTTATGTACTACCCGATGTTCATGGCAAAGGAGTGGGCCGCGCATTGCTGGATATGGTAGAAGAAGAAGTGCGCACCCATAATGGCGCGCACCTTATTTTAAATGTCAATAAATTTAATAAAGCCAGGTTCTTCTATGAAGCCATGGGCTTCCGGATAGAAAAAGAAGAAGTCAACGATATCGGCCTTGGCTATGTGATGGACGATTATGTTATGGGAAAGGATGTTTAATTTTTATTCCTTTCCGGACGTCTTGTTGAACCACCCTGATTACTGTTGGCCGCCTCCCTCCTTGATGGTGGCGGAGCTGCAGGTCTTGTGATCTGCGAACGCTCAATTCTGGGTGATGGTGATGCACTTCTTTCATTCCTCGCCCGGTTCTCAACACCAGCAGGTCTTGACGGTGCGCCAGGAGCTGGTTGCCTGGTTATTACACGACGCTCCATATCCTGGTTGCGCTGGTTATAATCCTGACGGCGATTTTCCTGCTGTGGCTGTGATCCCGGACGATATTGTCTATCGGGCATGATTTCACGGTTGTTATTCTCCACCCTAACATCACGCTGGTTGTTTAAATCAGGGATGCTTTCTCTAACCCTTCTGCTTACATCAGATTGACGATCGCCGCGATTTGTATTCCTGTCAACACCCAAACCATCATTCCGATTATTATAACCATTGCTGTTATTGTATCGACCATCATAATTGCCTGTATACTGTCTCCTGTCAGGATTTTGAACAGGCCTTGAAATATTTGCCGGACGCCTGTTGTCAACGGTTACAACATCCCTGCGCTGGTGATAAATATTGTTGTGATAGTAGTTATTACTACGTCTGCCTCCATAATAATTATAGTAGTTGTAGTTGTTCACATAAAAATGATTTCCACTATATCCGTAATATCCGTTGTTGCGGTAAAAAGGACTGCAGTATGATGGGCGGTACATTGATGGTCCCCACCATCCTCCACCCCAATATCCCCATGGATTATAATTATATCCAACATTGAACCAGCCGGGATGATAACCAAGTCCGATGGTCCAGCCCATCCATGGTGTGTAATGCATATTGAATCCCCATGTATACGGCCTTGCAAAATACCTGCGGCGGTGCCATGGCCGGTAATAATAACCTGTTCCATATACCACAGTTGGACCATAAACATAATTGTTCAGGTAGCCTGGTGTATATCCCATATATACATAATCGGGAGTTGTTTCATAGATATAAACATACTTCACATTATATACCGGATATGATGGTGGGATCAGATCCACTTCATCAGGCCTGGTATTACTTACAGCCCATGGACCCGAAGGATAGTTTGAACGGAACCATACACCGTTCTCAACCAGGTAATAATCATTCCTGTATTTGATAACTGTGGCTGAACTATTAATGGCATAAGACATTTTGGTACCACTGATTCGCTCAAACTCAGGATCGCCATCATAGCTTACCGAGGCTGTTGCTTTGTTTCGGTCAACCCTTGCCGTTAATGGTAGCTGGGCATCCATAAGTGCATTCTTCGCTGCCGGAGTACCTGCAACACTCGCTAGAACATTATCCTTTTCAGTACCAGCAGGTATCCTTGAAAAATCTTCCGGAAGTTGATCAGCATTAATAAAAGACCACTCGCTTTTCAGGGAAGGTGAACGATACCAACGACCCGACAGTAATACATAATACTGTTGGGAAGCAATGTCCATGAAAATATCATTAGGAGAATTGCTCACATATAACAAACCAGTATTGCTGATGGGTGTAAAATCAGCTTCACCTTCTGATTGGATAAGCTCTGCCGGTTCGGTACTTACAATAACTGCCCGGTTTGTATTAGCATTATCGAAATCTGATTCAAATTCCTTTTCATTATTCTCCCCTTTCTTTACTGCTTTTTCAACTGCAGCCAGATTGGCGGGTGGATATCCGGTATAATTAAATGGCCCTTTTGCAGACTGGCTCTTATACCAACGATTGCCACCATAGAGGTAAAAATTACCGTCATTGTTCTTAACGATTGTATTCGGTGAATTCACAACGGCTTCCATCCCCCACTCCTGGTTTTTTTGCAATACAGGTTCTCCATCAATGACCACTAATAAAGATGGTGTGGTTGTATAAATAACTTTCGGGGCTTTATTCGAAAAGGAAGCATCAAGTTGTTGCTTTTCTTTATTTCTTGAAAGAGCATTTTCCAGGTATGAGCTGGAAATAATCGCCTTCCTTGCCGGAACGCCAGATTCCAGTTCCACCTCTATTTCCCTGGTTGTTTCCTCGGTAATTGAAGCCGGAAACCTTATGTCGGTTATTGATAATGACTCAAGTGAGATATTTCCGCTGGACTGCTCGGCCCTTGTTTGCGAGTTTGCCCAAAGGGTTCCAAATACAGGTTCACTCTCGCCTTTTTTTATAAGGGAGATGGCCGACCTGAATACAAGGCGGGATTGTTCGTACGATTCGGGTTGGGGCTCATATAGCTTTACCATGTCACCATTACGCAGGGTAAGCTGAACTGGCCATGATTGTGCGAACCCCACGAGGGAGAGCAGGCTGGCAACAAGTAATAAACCAACGCGTGTAAAGCTCTTTGACATAGCTGTAGGATTTATATTGTTTGATTTCATCGTTAAATTAGGCTAGCTTCTGGTAATTAAGACCCTTATAAATGTTAAGGTTTTACACTTAGGAGCCTGCAAAGGCTTCCAGGTTTAATGAGAACCCATGGTTTAACTTTGTTTTTGCAGTTCAAGCGCCGCTGCCTTCATTTCGGCCGCCTGTTTTTTACCCAGGTAACGCTCTATCAAACCATGTATCAGGTAAATAAGTGGCGTACATAATATTGCGATGGTAAACTTATAGGTATAGCCAACCATGGCGATTGCGGTTACCCTTGGAAAAGAAAATCCCAATGCAAAATAGAGATAGATATAGGATACTACTATGGTATCTACCATCTGGCTGAACAAGGTCGAAACAGTAGCCCTCATCCAGATCCTCTTCTCCCCTGTGAACTTTTTGATTTTCCTGAATACAGTAGCATCTGTTAACTGACCTACCATAAAGGCTGTGAGGGATGCCAGGATAATGCTCATTCCCTGTCCCAATATCTGATTATAAGCTGCCTGCATATCAGGAACACCATTCTGTTGTTGTGACACCTGCCACCAACCGGCGGGTACAGTATGGATCGCGAAATAAAACAGGAAAAAAGCAAATGCAATTAAACCAGCAGTAAGGAATGAAAGGAAGCGCACCCCACGGATACCATAATATTCATTGATGATATCGGTCATAATGAAAACAATTGGCCATGGTAAAACGCCTACCGACAAGTCATAAGACAAACCTGATTCACCCAATAATGTAAAGCTCGCTTTCTCAATGCCAATAGTAGGTTCAAGCGAAAAAATCTTCACCCCTATAACTTCTGCAATAATGGCATTTGCGATAAAGAAGCCTCCAAGTATGATAAAAAGCCTGCTGGGTTTGTCGCGGATGATATTATGTATCATGAGTTGGTATTGCCTAAAGATAGGATACCCGTTAGTAAAAGAAAAACCTGCAGCAATAAGAAACCGGCATTCAACAGTGGAATGGTTTTATGGAACTGCTTCATGCCTTTACGCTGCAAGTATAAATTAGCCAGCAGTACAAAAAGATTAAACAGGGGTGATAATACCAGTCCGCCGATCAGTAATGCTGATTGTAAAGCAGTCCCCGGCAGGAAGGGATAGTACCGCATAACCATGGCCAGCAGGAAAGCGATGTTGGTAATAAATGCAAGTTTATTGAATTGGGAAATTGACATGGTTAAATAAATTCGCCGGCAATGTATAAAATTGCCCCTGTTTAAGGTCAAATATGTGTTATTTTGCCAGCTAAACTGAAGCTGGCACATGAAATCCAACTGGTTCAAACAGGCATCGCCTCATATTTACGCCATCCTTTTCTTCCTGGTGGTATCAATTATTTATTGTCAACCAGCCCTGATGGGTAAGGTAGTTGAGCAGCACGATATCATCGGCTGGAAAGGAATGGCACAGCAATCTTTTGAGTTCAAAGAGAAATATGGCCATTTCCCATTATGGTCCAACTCCATGTTTGGCGGTATGCCGGCATATACCTTTACCTCTAACGGTGCGCCGGTTGAAACCATTTACCTGCAGACGCTATTAACCCTTGGGATGCCCGTTCCCGTAAGTTTTTTCTTCCTTGCCTGCATAAGCTTTTATTTTCTTTGTATGGTGATGCGCATCCGGCCCCTGGTGGCGGCACTAGCCGCTATCGCTTATGCATGGGCAACCTATGACCCGGTGATCATTGCCGTGGGACACAATACAAAGATGTGGGCCATAGGGTATGCACCAGCAGTAGTAGCATCCCTCCTCCTGGTATACGAGAAAAAATACCTGACCGGAGGTGTATTGCTGGCACTTTTCTTTGGACTTCTAACAAGTACACAACATATCCAGGTCTTATATTATACTGCCATTGTTATTGGCTTTATCAGTATCGCATACCTGGTTAACAGCTTTCGAAAGAAAGAAACCACCACTGTTCTGCCTGCATTTGGAGTAGCGCTTCTCGCGGCGGTGGTTGGATTGGCAACTTATGCCATCAGCTGGTATCCGCTGCAGGAGTACTCAAAAGAAACCATGCGGGGTGGACGATCGGAAATAACCGAAGGAGTTGATGAACAAAATAAGACTGCCGGTGGATTGAACAAAGATTATGCATTTGGATGGAGCTATGGTATCAGTGAAACCCTCACATTCATTGTGCCTTCTATATATGGCGGTAGTTCAGGAAATGTAGTAAATGGCGAAGCCGTATCTGAATTTGGTGATGAAACCAGAACGGCGGAGGTACTTACTGAAAAAACTGGCATGCAGGGAGAACAGGCAAATGCTTTTGTAAAACAATTACCAGCCTATTGGGGAGCACAGCCCGGAACATCAGGTCCTGTTTATTTAGGCGCTATTATCTGCTTCCTATTTATCCTGGGGATGGTTTATGTAAAATCATGGCATAAATGGTGGATCCTCGCCGCTACAATTGTTGGGATCATACTGGCATGGGGTAAGAATTTTTCCTCCATCAATTATTTCCTTTTTGATTACCTGCCTTTCTACAATAAATTCAGGGCCCCTTCCATGGCCATGATCATACCGCAACTCACCTTTCCATTACTGGCAGCATTGGGATTGGAGCAGTTCATGAACAGTGATCATAAATCTGCGGAAGACGAAAAAAAATTCAGACTAACGGCCATGATTACCGGCGCAGTTATACTTCTTTTGACTGCCTTCTTTTTCATGGCTGATTATAGTGGTGCAGGTGATGCCGCCCTTAAACAACAATTATCTAACATGATGATGCAGGGCCAGCAAAGTCCTGAAATAAAACAACAGGCCGCAGACTTTGGCCAGTCAATCGTCTCAGCCCTGCGCGATGATCGTAAGGCCCTGTTTGGTGCCGACCTCCTTCGATCCACCATTTTAATAATATTGGCAGCAGGCTTACTATATTTCTATCGAAAAGCCCAGGTAAGCCAGGTAGTTTTATTATTTGGATTACTTGCCGCAAGCTCATTTGATCTTATTGGTGTAGGTACCCGTTATCTCAGTCACCGTAATTTCGTGGAGCCGGAAGAATTTGAGGCAACACTTCAACCGAATGCAGCCGATCTGGCCATCAAAGCCGATACCCGCCTCCCATTCCGTGTATTCGACCAATCGACAAATGCAAATCCTTTCGAAAGTTCCAGGGCTTCCTATTTTCATAATTCAGTTGGGGGTTATAGTCCGGCTAAACTTGGACTCTATAATGACCTCATCCAGCAACAGCTAAGCAAGGGAAATATGCAGGTGTTCAATATGCTGAACACAAGATATTTCATCATGCAAAACCCTGCCGATGGTAAGGCTGTTGCACAGTCAAACCCCGAAGCATTTGGCCCGGCCTGGTTTGTAAAGGAAGTTCGATTCGTAAAGGATGGAAATGCGGAAATGAAAGCACTTGATAGTGCAATGCTTCGTGAAGTGGCGATCGTCCAGGAAAAATACCAGCAGTCGGTTGGCGCACAACCTCAGTTTGATTCAGCAGCTACCATCCAGTGGGTCGAAAACCTGAATGATAAAGTGTTATACAAAACCACTGCATCCTCTGATCAGTTTGCGGTTTTCAGTGAAATATTTTATGATAAAGGATGGAATGCATACCTCGATGGCAAGTTGGTTCCACACGTTAAAGCAAATTATGTTTTAAGGGGAATGAAAGTGCCCGCCGGCAATCATGAACTGGAATTCCGTTTTGAACCGAAAGCTGTGCAGACAAGTAAAACGATCTCAACGATCAGTGCCAGCCTCGTTTATCTTTTACTTGCACTGACGGCCTTCCTGGCATGGAAACGCAAACAACTGCCATGATCTCTGTTATCATCAGTTCCTATAACCGGGCCGATTATATTATCAATGCCATTGACAGCCTCTACAACCAGACGGTGGATAAAAATGGTTATGAGATCATTGTGGTTGACAATAACAGCACCGATAACACCGAAGATCTGTGCCGCAATTATATTGCCAGTCATGGGGATGCTAATATCCACTTCCTGAAAGAAACCAGCCAGGGCTCGTCCTATTCGAGGAATGCAGGTGCCCACGCTGCAAAAGGTGATTTGTTTACCTTCATTGATGATGATGCTGTTGCCTTCCCTGATTTCCTGGAAAAGATTCGCCGCTTTTTTACTGTACATCCTGAAGCAAGTGGATTAGGCGGCCCCATCATCCCTAAATATATTCCGGCTGAACCAGAATGGATGTCTTATTATGTTTCTTCGCTGGTTGCCAATTTTGACTACAGTGATGAGGTCACAGAATTCAGTAAAAACCGTTACCCTTTTGAACCAAATATGACAGTTACAAGGGAAGCATTCTTTGCGATCAACGGTTTTGACACCAATCTTCCCGGCGTAGTTGGCAAACTCAGGATTGGTGGTGAAGGGAAGGATTTTTTCTTCCGTATGAAGGCACTTGGATTCAGGATATTTTATGATCCTGAAGTGAAAGTTCATCATGTGGTTGAAGTGAAAAAATTGACCAGCGAATACCTGTACAGGGTTGCCTCAGGACAAGGCCGCGGTGAAAGAGTAAGGGTTAAGAAAATCGGGGCATCCGCCTATTACAGCAAAGTAGTTGAATTTATTTTCAAGCTAGGTGCTGCAATTATCCTGGGAATAGGCTATGCGTTGAAAGGGAAACCTAAAAAAACCTGGCCAGTTATAAAGTTCAGGATCGACGCATTGAAGGGATTGACGCAGAAATTTTAAATCATGGAACTCAGTATTTCCGTCATAACGATCTGCTTCAACAATCTTACCGAATTGAAGGAAACCTGCTCTTCGATCGATGAACAGCAGTGCCCTCCCTGGGAACACTGGATCATTGATGGCTCCACCAATTCAGAGATCAGGGATTGGTTGGTGGGCACTCAACACCCTCCCTATCGTAAATGGATCTCCGAGCCAGACAAGGGCATTTCAGATGCATTTAATAAGGGCATTATCCGTGCAACAGGAACGATCGTCAACATGCTCAATTCTGGCGATCGCTTTAGAGATGCTACTGTTTTAGAAACAGTGGCAAGGGCCTTTACAGATAATAATGGCATTACCTGGCTTCATGGCAAATGCCTAACTACGCGGGGTGGAAAACAGGTTGTTTTAGGCAAACCTTTTGATAAAGAAAAGCTTTACAGGGGTATGCGATCTGTCTGGCACCAGACCATGTTCGTGAAAAGATCATTGCATGACAAGTATGGACTCTATGACAATTCAATCAGGATCGCCATGGACTATGATTTTGTCTGCAGGATCGCCAACGAACCATTTCTTTTTCTGGAAAAGGAACTGGTGATCTTTGCTCCGCATGGGGTCAGCCAATCGAGTTATCTTGACGCACTCAGCCAGATGAAACAGGTGTATCAGAAATATTTCGGTAACAGTACGCTACTCGAAATATGGCAGCTGCGTTTGAAAATGTTGTATTACCTGCTTAAGAGTCCGGCGGGAAAGTTTCTCTATAATATTAAGACAAAGCTTAAGCTGGAAAATATTTAAGGCCTCATAGCTTGATAAGCAGGCTCCGGATATAGGTGGCCGTCATCAAAAGCTTAGAAACTATGCCATTCTTAAGAACTGATGGCGAAAAAGACGACTGCACTTCCAGCATTGTTTTTACTATAGGAAGAACTGGTCCTTCATAAAGTGCAGAGATCTCAGCTGGTTTACGAATTCCCAGGTTGCGATACAATCGCCAGTAATAATCAAAAACGAAGTAGTTGCGGAGTATGGATGCACCCATAGTCTGCAGCAGCAAATGATTCTCAGGAATCTGAACTTCTTTCACCAGGAAGGTGTACTTGGTTACCTGCTCGGCATTGAATCCGATCTGCAACAAAACATTATCGATATACTTCCACTTTCCCTCTTTTTGAATGCATCTTATATAGTATTCAAAGTCTACCACATATTTAAATCTGCTATCATACAACAGGCCTATGTCTCGTCTGATCAGTGTACAACTGGGATTACCCACATAAACTTTTTTGAAAAGATGCAATGGGCTTAATCGCAAAATGGCCAGGTCAAGGGCATTACATTGAACCACCTCCCTCCGTCCGCTGTCCTCATCCACATTTCGAAAAGCAGAAAAGAAAAAAGGGCAATCGGGATCTTTCAGTGTTGCCTGGTAAAAGGCTTCGAGAGAATTTTCATCGGTGAACCAATCATCGTCATGCATAAGCTTGATCCACTTACCCCTGGCCTGGCGGATACCTTCATTCCAGTTTTCCGGGGTGCCCAGGGCTTTTTCATTCTTGAAATAACGCAGGTTCAACGTTGTACCAATATTGCGGCAAAAATCCCCCACGGAGGAATCCGGACTATCATCTGTGATCACAACTTCAAAATCACGGAAGGTCTGTATCTTAATACTAGCTATTAAACGCTGGAGATAATCAATACGCTTATAGGCCGGAATACAAATAGATATAAGTGGAGCTATCATTCGCGTGATTGGTTGTATCAGATATTTTGTGCAATTTACAGCTTGTTAAAGTAAAACTTTTTCTAATGCAGTCATTGCGAGAAATATATGAAGAGCATTCTGGTCGATTGTTGAATAAATGGGAGCATTATATCGATATATATGATGAGTATTTTAGTAAATATAGAAATACTGATTTCACCTTTCTTGAAATAGGCATTGCACATGGTGGATCACTTGAAATGTGGCGTAAATATTTCGGGGAGAAGGCAAAAATTATTGGAGTAGATGTCAATCCGGAATGTAAAAAATTTGAAACCGAGAATTGCACTATATACATAGGATCCCAGGAAGATGCAGATTTTCTAAATGACTTGAAATCTAAGATTCCAAAAGTTGACATTCTTCTGGATGATGGTGGGCATACTATGAAACAACAGATCACCACATTTAATGTTCTTTTCGACCATGTAAAGGACGATGGATTATATGTTTGTGAAGACCTTCACACATCATATTGGGCTAGTTATGGAGGGGGGTATAAAAGAAAGGGATCGTTTATTGAGTTCAGTAAAAATTTTATTGATAACATCCATGGCTGGCATGCGGTAAAAAGTGCAAAATCAAAGATGATGAATCATATTACTGAATCTGTCAGGGGATTACATTTTTATGATAGTATTGTTATAATCGAGAAAAAACGAATGCAGGCACCCAAAAATACATTTAAGGGAAAAGAACAGCTATCTAATCACTTCGAGACATTTGGTCAAACGAAGAGTTTGAAAAAAATAGTGGAATCATGGCTAAAATAGCTGGTATTGTTATCATATACAATCCAGATGAGGATGTGGTGCAAAACATTCAAACCTATTCTTCTCATATCAATAAATTATACATCGCTGATAACAGCAGTATCCCGGCCTTAGATTATAAATATAGTGCTGCCAACTTTGAATACATTCATGATTCTCATAATCATGGAATCGCCAAAAGGCTTAATCAGGTAGCAAAGCTTGCAATGCTTGAAGGGTTTGATTTTCTACTAACTATGGATCAGGATTCAGCCTTTACAGATTCTGATATAGAGAAATATATTTCCTGCATTAATGAAATTTCGTGGGCTAATGTGGCGATGGTGGGAGTAAATATTGATAGTAAGAATTCCGCCTCCAGCACATGTACATTTAAAGATTCAGTCGAATTAATTACATCGGGTAGTATTGTAAACCTCCACTTATACCGATTAATCGGTGGTTTTGATGAGAATTTATTTATAGATGAAGTAGACCACGACTATTGCTACTCTTCAATAAAATTAGGCTATAGAATTGTGAAGTTCGATCACATACATATGCACCATAAATTAGGTAAGACTTCTTATCATAAGTCCTTACTTAATCTAAATAAAACACCTCGTGTATTGCATTCGCCAAGCAGGTTATATTATATGACTCGTAATCATCTTTATATATGCAATAAGCATAAAGGCTTTTTTAAGGATGAATTAGCATTAAAGAGAAATGAGTTGTTAAACAGAATAAAAAATAACCTGCTTTATGGCAAGCGGAAATTCCTTACAATCCGTCTAATAATGAAAGGTATTATAGATTACAAAAAGAATGCGATGGGTAACTATCTTACTAGCTGAAGAATTCCCTTTTTATTCACATCGCCACATATAGAGCTTCCAGACAGTTGATAAACATACGTACCCTCTCCCTGTCTTTTCCCATTTAATGTTCCATCCCAGCATTCAGATTGGTTCTTGGAACTAAATACAGGTTGCCCCCATCTATTCCAGATTGTTAGGCTGTAGTTATTCAAAGCCCCGTATTTGGCTGTTCCAAAGCAATCATTTTTACCATCCCCATTTGGAGAAAATGCATTTGCCAATTTGTACTCTTCATTGGCAGAACCCGGAACCACTACCACATCAATTGAATCAATAACTGAACATCCATTAGGATCAGTTCCTTCCACTTTATAAACAGTATTGGTTGATGGAGCTACTTTAATTGAATTACCAAAGTTTTCAATAATACTTGAATTACTTGTCCATAAAAAAGTCGCTGCCCCATTGGCGGTAATTAAAGCGGTAGTTTGCTTACAATCAATATCATTTGATTTTTCTATACTTATTTGCGGAACCGGACTAATATTTACTATGCTGGTAAGTGTATCGGAAAGATTGCACAACTCATTTTTTATGATGACTGAAAAATCACCTTCCCTGCTTCCATCTAAATCCAATATAGGGCTACTGCTTAAAAATTCCCCGCCATAATACCATTGGTAAACCGTGCCTCCTGAGGCCGTTATTTTTGCTTGTTCCCCTTCACACAGCTCAACTTGAGTGGAGCTAATTGCAAATATTGGTTTTGGCTCTACAATAACTTGCACTGAGTCAATTGCTTTACAACCAGACACAGTTTCGGCTGAAACATAATAAGTTGTTGTCACATTTGGACTAACCTCAGGGGTTAGAGAACTAATATTGTTAATGAATGAATTTGGGGACCATTGTACTGTTGGTAAATCCGTTTCAACGGAAAGTATTGTTTTGTTTCCGAGACATATTGCAGCATCATCGCTTGCTACAACAGAGGGTATTTCCTCAACATTAATGTTTATATATTCACTGAATAACTTGTACTCACTCAGAAACATATTATCAAGCGCAAACACATTACTTCCCGTAGGCAAAAGTCCGGTTACTAATTTTAATTCAACTTCATTTGAAATTCCAGAATTCCAGAATATCTGGTACTGCTGCCATGAACATAAAGCACCGGCGCCAAACTCAGCCTGATCTATTTTATTTCCATTGATATAAACATGAATACGCGGATTTCCAGTTTTCAAGTTTGCGATAGAAAACCCAAAAAGATAGTTTGTACCAGGTGTAATTGTAACTGTAGACTTCCATATTGTTGTTCCGGTTATCATCTCACCATTTACAAGCATCATCTCTGAAGCAGGGGATGTCAGTTCGCAATTTATTTCACTATCCCATGCTTTAGCATTATTACTTATCGCATAATTACCCGGTACATTACCTGCTGATGAAAATAAATAGTCTGAACTAAAGGACTCATTGCCTGATTCAAAATTGCCATTAACAATCAGATTGTTTCCAATCTCAACTCTTTTATACAAATATTGCCTCGTTGCATCAGCAACAATAATTTGTTCCCGGGCCTCAGTTTCCGTATTCCCAATTATTTGATCCCAGCAATACGCAAAAGATTCAGGGGCACGGAGTGTCACTTCTTCGCCTTTACAAACAGTTGTATCAAATGTAAGTACAGGTGAATTGGCTCCGCTTATCGCAATTGATATCTGTTTGTCTATTTGTGCAATGCATCCATCTTTAAAAGTAGTTGTTAGACTAACAGGGATATTCTGAAGCGTACTGCCGAAATCTATTGTTGGTGTAAATGAATCAGAAATACCAGCCGCTCCGAAATCCCATCTAACATTTTGTACTTCTATATGATCAGTGATAAAATCTATACTATTTGGATTACACAAAGATTGTCTGAATGCAAAATCTGTTGATTTATCGCAAACGACATTACAAGAATCAGTTGAAGTAATGCATTTAGGGTTTGTTTGGTTTATCTGGGTAGATAATCTTCTCAATCTTCCATCCCACATAGAATTACCTTGTTTATTGATAAGGTCATTAAACTGGTAATATGCTAATAATCCAGGTTGTGTTGATGGTGATGGTAAAGCAATATCCATATTTGCCCTGATTTGCTCCTGAGAACGTGGCACATTCCATATTCTGACTTCATCAATATAGCCTCTCATACCTTCCTCTGGTGTTACGGACATGTTTAAGGCGTTTTGGCCAATCGTTGTCTGAAAGTCATTCAAAATCAGATCACCACTACATGCAACCTGACTTAATAAATAACCATTTCTATAAAACTTAAGCGTACTCCCATCATACACCATGGCTACATGGTATGTTTTATTTAAATCAAATGCACAAACTTCTGGCGTGATAAAATATCCATTAGATGTTGTAACTTCTGCAGAACCCGGCCTTAAGAGATAATTGGCATCATTAGGATCACTATGTTTTGATACAATATTGCCTGCATATACATAGGGTCCAGAATATGGGTCAGTTCTATTAAACTTCGCTTCTACGGTAACTTTATTACCTGGAATATCAAGATCCCCTATCTGTACTCCGCCACCGGCTTCTATGATTTTTAACCACGAATTGCAACTTGTTGAAAGTGGATTTAGGTCATTTTGTGCATTCGCAAGTGAAGAAAACATCAACAAGTAGAAAAGGATAAGTAAATAAATTCTCATAAGGTTTGGGTAAAGCAGCCGGAAAAATAAAAGTTTTTTGTCATTTTATTTATATCCTTCTTAATTATTTAGTTTTGGCCCCAATGGGCAGTATCCAAAAGCAAAGCATCAGGTCCACCGTAATCATCATCCTGGGATTCGCGGTTGGTGCTTTCAATATGCTTTTCCTGGTTCCCCGGATTCTTTCTCCTGAAATGCTTGGACTCACCCGCGTTATTACCGACGCCGGATTAACCCTGGCAACACTTTGCACACTCGGCAGCCTTCCAGTGATCTACAAATTCTTCCCCTTCTATAAATCATACCTGAAGCCGGAGAAGAATGATCTTCCCTTCGTTACCGCCATGGTCTGCATCATCGGATTCATCATCATGTGCCTTGCTGGATGGCTGGGCCGCGATATAATTGAAAGGAAATTCTCCGAACGTTCACCCCTATTCGTAGAATTCAGCTACCTGGTTTACCCTTATTGCTTTTTTATCCTGTTCTTCATGTGGCTCGAAGCATTTGGATGGTCTTTCCGGAAAAGCATAGCCACCAATACTCTCCGCGAACTGCTTCCCCGTTTACTGTTTACCGTTTTACTCTTATTGCTGACCGCCAAAATGATCAGCGATAACCGCTTCCTCCAGTTATTCTCCCTCTCCTATATGGTATCAGGATTTGTTCTGTTCCTGATACTCCGCAAAACAAAACAGTTCCTGTTTGTACCCAAAATCAGTTCCGTTACCGACCGCCTTCAATATAAAATGGCCAGCTTCGGCTTCTTTATTTTCGGCTCACAATTCCTTAACCTGCTATCACGCACCATCGATACATTCATACTAACGGCCAAAGGTGACCGCGGACTTACTGATACCGCTGTATTGACCATCGCTACTTATATTGTTACACTTCTTGAAGTACCGCAGCGTAGCATGAATTCTGTAACCATACCCGTTCTTGCCGAATCCTGGAAAAACAAGGACCTGGCTGGTATTAAAAGCATTTATAAGAAAAGTGTTGCCAACCTGCTGGTGGTGGGGCTCGGCATGTTCGGACTGATCTGGTTGAACCTTCACAACCTGTCCGGACTGCTTGGAAAAGATTTTGCCGGTATCGAAAGCGTTATTCTTTTTATGGGAGCAGCTAAACTAATTGACCTCGGTACAGGGGCCAACGGACAAATAATGGGAACTTCCAGCTATTGGAAAGTTGATTTCATTGTAAACGTGGCATATACCATCCTCGCCCTGCCAATGAATTATTACCTGATCTCCTATTATGGTTTGATGGGTGCGGCTTATTCAATGCTTATTTCACTCACGTTTTATAATATACTTCGCTTCTCCTTCCTATTCCTGAAATTTAACATGCAGCCATATACGCTGAAAAACCTGCTGGCAATTGTGATTGCCGTTGCTGCCACCCTCGCTGTTAGCTTTATTCCAACCCAATCAAATATTTTCCTTGATACATTTATCAGATCAGTGGTATTCCTGATCCTTTTCATTCCAACTACCTACTTCAGTGGAATCTCACAGGAGATCAACTCCACCATCGAAAGATACCTGCCATTAAAGAAGAAATAATTATTTCACCTGGAATCCAAAGCGCTGAAGGTAATCGAGGTAGAGCTCCAGACCTTTCATTTTTTCTGCATCCAGTTTATATATGATGTCCTCCGTGTAATATTTATGAAGATCATAGGCCGGATATGGATGTTCCGTGATCACCTCTTCCAACCTGTTCAACCCATACTCATTTGCTTCATTAAAAGCAGCTATAAAATCTGTACTAATTGGTTTGTTGCTGATCCATCCTGCAAAAACAAATGGAAGTCCTGTCATCAGTTTCCAGGCTTCACCAAGGTCATACACATAACGCGAGCGGCTTCTTTGTTCAAGTGCCCTGTCGCCTATTACAACACCAGCCGTGGTGCCGGTGATCCTTTCACGGAAATCATCCCGGGTATCAGTGATAACAGGATCAATCTTCCAGAACTCCTTCATCAGTATGCGTGCAAGCCTCACGGATGTACGGCTTTGATAATCGAGCAGCACTTCGGTTATCGCCTCCACAGGCACTTCACTGAACAGGCATACAGAGGCTACAGGGCCATCGCAACAGATTCCATAATCGGCTACAAAATGATGTTGTCTTAACCTGGGTATAATTGCTACAGGCACCAAACCTATATCAATGCTATCATCGAGTAACTTGCCCGCAATATTAGCAGGGAAGTCCATTTCCAGCGTTATCTCGTCTTGCAGCATTCCTCTCTCCAGTCCATAGATCAGCGGCTTTGTATTCAGGTAACTCACTGCTCCCACTCTGATTTTTCTGTCCAATCGCTTTAATTTAATTTTGCAAATATATGGAACTACAATCCCTTACTGCCATCTCTCCCATCGATGGACGTTATCGTAACCAACTTCAACAATTAGATGAGTATTTTTCTGAATATGCCCTGATGAAATACCGGGTGATCATTGAAGTGGAGTATTTCCTTTTCCTCGCCGATAACCGGTTTTTCAAACTTCCTGTCAAAGCCCGCAACTTCATGAAAGAAGCCGCAGCAGGTTTCAGTACTGAAGACGCCCTTACTATTAAGGAAACGGAAAAGATCACCAACCACGATGTGAAAGCAGTTGAATATTTTGTAAAGAGTAAGCTCGAAGCCTGTGGAGCAGCCAACCTCGTTGAATGGGTTCATTTCGGACTTACCTCGCAGGATGTAAACAACACATCAGTTCCCCTTAGCTGGAAAAACGCGATGGAATTCGAATACCTTCCTGCATTGTTAAACCTCAATACCGCCTTTCGCAACCTGGCAGAGAGCTGGCGTGATATACCGATGCTGGCACGCACCCATGGTCAACCCGCCAGCCCAACAAAACTGGGAAAGGAAATGATGGTATTTGTTGAGCGACTGCAAAACCAGGTTGAACAGTTAACGTATATACCTTACACCGCAAAGTTCGGCGGCGCTACCGGCAATTTCAACGCACACCATATTGCTTATCCTAAAAAGGACTGGGTTAAGCTTGGCAATTCATTTGTTGAATCCCTGGGCCTTCAGCGCCAGCAATTCACTACGCAGATCGAACACTATGATAACATGGCGGCTCATTTCGATGGGCTGAAAAGGATCAATACAATCCTCATGGATTTCTGTCGCGATATCTGGACCTATATCTCCATGGATTATTTCAAACAGAAAACAAAAAAGGGGGAGATAGGATCTTCGGCTATGCCACATAAGGTCAACCCTATTGACTTTGAAAATGCAGAAGGTAATCTCGGCATCGCTAATGCTCTGCTGGAGCACCTTTCGGCAAAACTTCCTATAAGTCGCTTACAGCGCGACCTCACCGATTCTACTGTTCTCCGCAATATAGGTGTGCCCTTCGCACATATCATTCTCGCCATCCGTTCAATTGAAAAAGGACTTGGCAAACTTGTGCTGAATGAGAAAAAGATCAATGAAGACCTCGAAGCTAACTGGGCCGTTGTAGCGGAAGCCATTCAAACGGTATTGCGTAGGGAAAATTACCCAAAGCCCTATGAAGCGTTGAAGGATCTTACCAGGGGTAATGCAACCATCGACAAAAAAGCCATCCATAATTTCATCAATGGTCTTAATACAACAGCAGCCATTAAAAAGGAATTGAAAAAGATCACACCTCAAAACTATACCGGCATAAGCGCCGACTATTAATGATCAGATCATATCCTTATGTATCTCTGAAGTAAAGTGGAATTCAATATCCGGGTTATTGGTCCTTTCTGTATTAAGGAACCATTCACTTTGTGCCAGGTATACAAGGTGACCATCTTTGTCTTCCGCAATATTGGATGACTTAAAGCGGATGAAATCCTGGAGTTTTTTTGGATCATCACTTGTTATCCAGCATGCCTTATAATAAGGCTGGGCGCGGAATTCAACAGATGCACCATATTCCTGCAACAGTCTGTACTGAATCACTTCAAACTGCAGTTCACCCACACATCCGATGATCTTTTTATTACCACCAAACTGTGTAAATAGCTGTGCAACCCCTTCATCTGTAAGTTGCAGCAATCCTTTCTCCAATTGCTTGGTTTTCATCGGATCCTTGTTCAATACCTCTTTAAAGATCTCCGGTGAAAAGGATGGAATGCCCGTGAAGTAGAATTCTTCTCCTTCCGTTAGCGTATCTCCTATTTTAAAATTTCCGGTATCGAATAATCCCACCACATCTCCAGGGTAGGCTTCTTCGATCACATCCTTGCTGCGGGCGAGAAAGCTATAAGGGTTGCTGAACCTTACATCTTTATCAAGACGTACATGATGGAAATATTTATTTCTTTCAAAGCGGCCTGAGCATACACGCAAAAATGCGATCCTGTCGCGGTGCTTGGGATCAAGGTTGGCATGTATCTTAAAGATGAATCCACTGAATTTATCTTCTTCCACATCAACTTTTCGCTTGGTGGTTTCGCGGCTTCGTGGGATGGGTGCAATCCGAATAAATGTGTCAAGCATTTCCTTCACACCAAAATTGTTAACCGCACTCCCGAAGAATACCGGCGCCACTTTTCCAGCCAGGTAGTCTTCCACATTCAGCTCGCCATGAACGCCATCCACCAGTTCAACGTCTTCCCGAAGAACAGCTGCATCACGGGCGCCGAGCTTATCATCGAGAACAGGGTCACTGAGGTCCTCCAGCTGTAATACCCCATCTTCTGCCTTGGTATGTGCAGTGAAAAGACGGAGGTTTTTATTATGAAGATCATATACCCCCTTAAAATCCTTACCACTGTTGATAGGCCAGGTAAGGGGATGGAGCTGTATACTTAATTCCTTTTCTATCTCTTCAATAAGGTCGAAACGGTTCTTACCATCACGATCCATTTTATTCACAAAAACGATCACCGGTGTATCACGCATACGGCAGACCTCCATCAGTCGCCTCGTCTGCTCTTCCACCCCGTTTACACTGTCAATAACCAGGATAACACTATCCACCGCGGTTAGGGTGCGATAAGTATCTTCGGCAAAATCTTTGTGGCCGGGAGTATCCAACAGGTTTATAAGAATGCCCTGGTATTCGAAGGTCATAACTGAAGTGGCAACCGAAATTCCACGCTGGCGCTCGATCTCCATGAAGTCGGAGGTAGCGTGCTTCTTGATTTTATTGCTCTTTACCGCACCGGCCGTCTGGATTGCACCTCCAAACAGGAGGAGTTTCTCCGTGAGGGTGGTTTTACCGGCATCGGGGTGAGAAATAATGGCAAAACTGCGGCGTTTAACTATTTCTGAATGATATTTCATGACGGGCGCAAAGGTAATACATGCGGAGGATGAAGAATCATTTTGTAAATTTCCACAAATAAATACCATGAAGAGACTGCTTGTTCCTATCGATTTTTCAGAAACCTCGCGTAATGCTGCCCGCTATGCTGCTGCACTTGCAGCAGATCTGAAGGGTACAAAACTGGCTTTTTATCATGTTTTCAGCCCTGTTCTTGCCGGTTCAGATGGTACCCCCCTGGAGAACAATACAGAAGCACGCAGGCAGGTGGTTGAAATGGCCCTGGGTAATATTGTGGCCGACCTCCCACCCGGACTAGATATTGAAACTATCGCCGAAGAAGGTGATTCGCTCACTGAAAACCTGGTAAGGTATGTAAGACACCAGGGGGCCGATATGATCATAATGGGCCTCACAGGCGCTACCCGCCTCCAGCAATTGCTGATGGGAAGTAACTCCCTCAATATGGCGCTGGAAGCCGTTTGCCCGGTGCTTATTGTTCCGCCTAATGCAGCCTACAGGGGAGTGAAAAATATCCTTTTTGCAACCGATATGAAGAATGCAAAAACCAATACCCCCATTCACCAGTTAAGATCCGTCCTTTCCATATTCGAGGCTAACCTGCATATTGTAAATATTGATGTTGACCATTATGTGGAACTGACAGAAGAATACAAAAAGGAAAAAGCTGACCTGCAGCAGATGCTGGATGGTTTCAACCCCGAATTCTATTTCATCCGTATCGGTGATTTCGTTGAAACCATTAATATATTCTCAAAAGACAAAGACATTGACCTGATCATTACAGTGCCGCGGAAGCATAGTTTCTTTTCAGCACTGTTCAATCCCAGCAATACAAAACGCCTGCTCTACCATACCCATGTTCCGGTAGTGGCTATTCGGGAATAATACTGTAGTTTTGGCATATACAATGTACAGCACCTTAGCCATATCATCATTTGCTTCCAAAGCACTTCCGGCTAACTATTACCAGCCTTACTGACAGCGCTGTTATATTTCCTGCTGTTTACTAAATTCTTATTTAGTTATAATCATTTTTATATGCCTAAAGACTTAGCATTTGCCAACGTTACCAGCGAAATTGGTACACTTAGAAGATTATTAGTTCATAGTCCCGATAGCGGCCTCGGAAAGGTAGTTCCTTCCAAGGCGCAGGACTGGCTCTTTGAAGATATTGTTCACCTGGATACCATCCGGCGGAAAGAGTATGATTATTATACCAAGATCCTGCTTTATTTCCTCGACCCGGAAAAGATCAAAGGCAGGTTGAAGGAGATCGATGCGCCTGATGCGAAGAGGAATTTCTACAAGCCTGCCCACAAGGATTTTTATCGCTCCGATAAAGTGATCGAATTGCAGTGGCTGCTCGAAGAGATCCTGGAAGACCGCGAGATAAGGATCACGCTGGTGGCCTCCGTTTGCGCCATTGAAGGCTGCTCGTATGAGAGCCAGCAGGAGATGATGAACCACTCTCCCGCCGACCTCGCCAAAATTTTTATCAGCGGTAGCCTTTCTGATAAGATCATGCTCTTTCCGCCAATCCCAAACTTCATTTTCACCCGCGATATTGGTATCACTATCAACAACCATATCCTTCTTAATAAGCCGGCAAAAAAAGCCAGGACCCGTGAAGCCCTGCTGGTGCGTTATATATTTTTCAACCACCCGTTATTCGCCGACCTCCGCAACAATATCATTGAACTCCCCGATACCCACCAGCATTTCCTCCTTCCAAAAGAAGGGGATGACAGGAAGGTTACCCTCGAAGGTGGCGACGTAATGGTTGTAAGCAAAGACCATGTGCTGATTGGCGTCAGTGAAAGAACCAGTATGGAAGCCGCACATCAGGCGGTACATGCCCTCTTCAATAAAGGCGTTGTAAAAAAAGTATCGATAGTGAAGATTCCCAAAAAGCGCGACTACATGCATATTGATACTGTCTTCACCCAGGTGAAAAGAAATGTATGGGTGATGCTGGGACATTTCTCCAAAAAGGCCATCAAGAAAGATGATGCCGATATCGTTCAACGCATCCTCGAAGGCAAGAAAGAAGATCATAAGATCAAGATCATCCAGTTCCGTAAAAAAGATCTTGATAACCCGGTGTATTTCGACAACCTCGAAGACCTGCTCACAGATATCAGTCGCAATGATCTTGGCTGTGATGAAAAAGTTCGTTTCATCTATTCCGGCAACAATGAGTTCCCTTTTGATGCACGCGAACAGTGGACAGATTCCTGCAATGTACTCGCGCTGAAAGAAGGCGTGGTACTGGGTTATGACCGTAATGATAAAACTGCGGATGCCTTCGTGAATGCAGGTTTCACTGTAATTGAGGCTAAGGAACTTCTCAACCAACTGGAAGAAGGAACAACTACTGTAGAGAAATTAAAGGACTGCCTCATCACGATGCCATCCGCTGAACTTTCGAGAGCACGCGGAGGCTTCCATTGTATGAGCATGCCACTATTAAGAGATCCTTTGGAAGAAAAATAAGAACCAACCATGCAAACAACTTCCCATATAATGATGATAAGGCCGGTGAACTTCAGCTTCAATGCGGAGACGGCCGTGAACAATGCTTTCCAGGTTGCCACCGAGGCTGATGATGCACAGGATAAAGCGGCTGAAGAATTCGATGGATTCGTGAGCAAACTGCAACAAAATGGCATAGACGTTACCGTTATACATGATACACCAGAGCCCTATACACCCGATTCAATTTTTCCAAACAACTGGGTAAGCTTTCATGATGATGGAACCGTTGTATTATACCCGATGTTTGCCGTCAACCGCCGCGCTGAAAGAAAGCCGCAGGTACTGGAAAATATTTTCGGCAAGTTTGATCATAGCCAGTTGATCGACTGGAGCAAAGAAGAAGCATCAAACCGTTTTCTGGAAGGCACAGGTAGCATGGTGCTCGACAGAGAGAATAAGATCTGTTATGCCTGCCTCTCACCCCGCACCAGCCAGCAATTGGTTGACCAGTTCTGTCAGCAATTCGGATATACTGCCGTCACCTTTTTCTCACGTGACCAGCAGGGTCGCGAGATCTACCATACCAATGTTATGATGTGCGTTGCAGATCAATATGTGGTCATTTGCCTTGACTCCATCACCGACGAGGCAGAAAGAAAAATGGTGTCTGAAAAGATCACGCAGAGTGGCAAAAAGATCATAGAGATATCTATAGAACAGATGAATTCTTTCGCTGGTAATATGCTTCAGGTGAATAACAGGGATGGGAAGAAATTCCTTGTCATGAGCTCTCAGGCATATCATTCCCTTTCTGAACAACAGCAACAGGAACTGGAATCCTTCAACCCCATCATTCATTCTGATATCACCACCATTGAAACCAATGGCGGTGGCAGTGCAAGATGCATGATGGCGGAGGTTTTCCTTCCCCCTAAATCATTGTCTTAAATATTCAAATGCTTCATCAATGGACCTTGGCTTATAACCCAGCTCCATTGATGCTTTATCGATATTGAACCCGGTTAATAAGGGTCGCCTTCCTGGCTGGCTGAAATTGTCAGCAGTAACTTTTTCCAGCAATCCACTATCCAATCCGTATGCTTCTGCCAGCTTCAATGCAAATCGGTATGGTGTAAGCTGGTCCTGCCCAGACAAATGCCATATCCCTTCCTTGCGCTGTTCTACCAGCAATAGTATTCCATTCACCAGGTCATCAACCAAAGTGGGCGTTCTCCACTGGTCATCAACCACTTTTATAGCCTTTCCGGCTTCAAGACTTTCCCTGATCCAGCTATAAAGATTTGCCCTTCCCCCTTCTGGTTTTGCTCCATACACCAAACAGGTGCGCACAATAGCCCATGGTATGGTAGATGTTTGTACCACAGCCTCTGCTTCAACTTTTGTTTGTCCATACCAGCTGATAGGATTTACATCATCTTCTTCACTATACATGCCCCGCTCGCCATCAAATACAAAATCAGTGGAAAGAAAAATAAAGAAGGAACTAAATTCTTCTGCATCCAGTAATAATCTCGCAGTGGCTTCAACATTCAATGAATGCGCTTCCTTCTGCCTCTGCTCACATTCATCCACCTGCGTCATGGCTGCGCCATGAATAACCACTTCTGGCTTCTCTGCTTCCATTATACTCCTCAATTGAAATGGATGGGTTATATCAGCATCATACCATCTCAATATATTATGCTCAAAGCCTAACCTAGATGGACCCTTGCCCGTAGCAATTACTTCGTAGCCGGCAAGTGTCAATGCTTTCACCAAAACCCTTCCCACCAGGCCATTGGCCCCTGTCACCAATACTTTCATCAGTTGAACTTTGGAGTGATACCCATATGATAAAAAGCAAATGACATCAGGTCGGCATAGAGCTCAATGGATTTACTGAGGTTACTCGCCCCATGTCCTGAATTGGTATCGATCCTGATGATCACAGGATTCTCTCCTTTGTATTTTTCCTGCAAGGTTGCTGCATACTTAAATGAATGCGCCGGCACTACCCTGTCGTCATGATCAGCAGTTGTAATAATGGTAGGTGGATAGGCAATTCCTTCCCTGATATTATGAATGGGAGAATATTTATAGAGGAAGGGAAAATGTTCCGGCTTCTCACTGCTTCCATATTCAGCGATCCAGTTCCAGCCAATGGTGAATTTCTGATAACGCAACATATCCATCACACCCACCTGCGGAATAGCAACGCCGAAAAGATCAGGACGCTGGTTGATAACAGCACCTATTAAGAGTCCGCCGTTTGAACCTCCCTGTATGGCAAGTTTTTTTGGATTGGTATATTTCTGGCTCACCAGGTATTCTGCCGCTGCAATAAAATCATCAAACACATTTTGTTTCTTTTCGAGCATTCCTGCCTCATGCCATTTTTCACCGAGCTCCGATCCACCTCTCAGGTTAGCAACAGCGTACACGCCACCCTGCTCAAGCCAGGTTAAATTCACCGCGCTGAAACCAGGTGTCATGCTGATATTGAATCCGCCATAAGCATATAGCAAAACAGGGTTTTCGCCATTCAATTCAATTCCCTTTTTATGGGTGATGAACATAGGAACCATGGTACCATCTTTTGATGGATAAAATACCTGCTTAGTTTCGTAGGCTTTAGGATCATAGGATGGTATGGTTGGCGCCTTAAAAACGGATGATTTTTCTGTGGCGATATCATACCTGAAAATGGTGGGTGGATAAGTATAGGAGCTGAAGGTGTAGAACAATTCCTTATCATCCATATTGCCATCAAAACCACTAACACTGCCTATGCCCGGCAGATTCACTTCTCCTTCCGGCGTACCATCACTATTCACGATATAAATATGTGAACTTATATTCTCCAGGTAGTTCAGAAATAATTTTCCACCACCACTTCCCGCACCCTGCATAGGATAATTGCGCTCTTCTACAAATGGCTCCCAGGCTGCCATATCAGGATTCTTTGCATTGGCCACCACCAACTTATAGTTAGGTGCCTTATCATTGGTGCGAAGGATGATACGGTCATTGAAATTATCTACCCACGAGTAGAGATATTGTCCCGGTTCTTTCACCAGCGGCTTCCAATTCTTATCAGCCGATTTGCTGTCCCTGATCCAGAGTGCGTTGCCCTGCAATCCCTTGCCCCTGTCGCTGATATTAAGTATCAGAAATCTTTCATCTTCACTGGTTGAGGCGATATGAAATCTTTGTGGATTGGAAGCGTCTTCATAGATCAGTTTATCTGCTTTCTGTGAAGTGCCTATCTTATGATAATATACCTGGTGATTCTCATTCTTAGTACTTAGTTCTTTCCCTTTTTCAGTGGCGGGATAACGGCTGTAATAAAATCCATTCCCCTGCCATGCTATTCCGGATACCTTTACCCACTCCAGCTGATCAGCCAGGTCCTTACCCGTTTGCAGGTCACGCACGCGGTAACTCTGCCAGTCTGACCCTCCTTTGGATAATGCATACACAGCATAGCGGCCATTTTTTGATAATGAGAAACTGGTCATCCTCGTGGTGCCATCCGCAGATAGTTTATTGGGATCAATTACCAGTTGCTCAGCACCCGTCAATCCCTTGCGGCGATATAATACGGATTGATTCTGCAGTCCATTATTGCGATAGTAATAATAATATTCGCCCTTCCTGTTTGGCGCTGTGGTCTTTTCATAATTGCTAACTTCCAGCATTCTTTTTTTCCAGTCTTCGCGGAAGCTGATTTTTTCAAGATGGGAAAAGGTTACTTTATTCTGCTCTTTCACCCATGCCTTTGTTTCTTCACTGTTATCATCTTCGAGCCAGCGGTAAGGATCCTCAACCGCAGTGCCATGATAATCTTCTTTTGTATCGGTTTTTCTTGTTTCGGGATAAGTGAGCTGTGCAACCCCATCCAAACTAACAAGTGTAAGTAGAACAATAATGATATTTTTTGATCGCATATTGCTTTTTTTTGAAAATGTACCCCTGCAAAATACAACAGCTCACCTGTTCTCCCGCATAATCATGGCAAATCCTTATTTTTGGCGCGCCTAAGCAAAATATTGCCGGCTCCAGCGAACCTTGCCACGCTAACTTTATGACTAACCAAAACAAATTAATTTAATTCAATGAACGATAGAAAGGTCACAAAAATCGGGGTACTGACCTCTGGCGGTGACTCACCCGGAATGAATGCTGCGGTTCGGGCAGTGGTGCGTACCGGGCTTTACCATGGATTAGAAGTGTATGGAATCATCAGGGGTTATGCCGGCATGGTAGAAGATGATATTTACCAGATGGAATCAAGATCGGTTGCCAATATTATCCAACGCGGTGGCACCATACTTAAAACAGCCAGGTGTAAAGAATTTTTTGAATATGAAGGAAGGAAGAAAGCCTATGAGAACCTCAAGAAGAGAGGGATCAACGGGCTCGTAATAATAGGTGGCGACGGATCCTTTAACGGCGCACTTAAATTCAGCCAGGAATTTGATATTCCCTGTATCGGACTTCCGGGTACTATCGACAAAGATATTTCAGGTACAGATTTCACCATCGGGTTCGATACTGCCGTGAATACTGCTGTTGAAGCGATCGATAAGATCCGTGATACTGCAGATGCGCACGACAGGCTTTTCATTATTGAAGTGATGGGACGTGATGCTGGATATATTGCCTTGCACAGTGGTATTGCAACCGGCGCAGAACATATTCTTATTCCGGAGCGCAAAACCGATATCAACAGCGTTCTCGACAGCCTGCTGGAAAAAGAAAAACGCAAGAAGCTCGTAAACCTTATTGTAGTTGCTGAAGGCGATGAATTTGGCGGTGCAGAAGAGGTTGCCAAACACGTTAAAGCCAGATTACCTAAAGTAGATACCAGGGTTTGTATCCTCGGCCATATTCAAAGGGGTGGATCACCAACCTGTCTCGACCGACTGATCGCCAGCAGGATGGGATACCATGCAGTGGAATCACTTATGAATGGCCGCCACAACGTGATGGTGGGTATCCAGAATAATAAGATGCATTACACGCCGCTGGAAAATGCGGTGAAAGCAAAGCAGAAAATAAATGAGGAGTGGATGAAGATCGTGAAGATCCTCGCCTCCTGATGAACAAGCATTCAAGCAACGAAACCAAAACATATGTCTAAACACGCTTCCAAATACCTGCACCAGCAGATGGATAAAGAAGCAGGTCGCCAACACGCTTTTAAAAGAACTAAGATCGTAGCAACTGTTGGTCCCGCCTGTGATAAATACGAACAACTCCTGGCACTGGTAAAAGCTGGCGTCAATGTATTCCGTCTGAATTTTTCCCATGGCTCCCATGAGGACAAACTGATGATCATTGACCATATCCGCAATATCAATTCTACCGAGCCTTATAATATTGCTATCCTCGGCGACCTGCAGGGCCCTAAGCTCCGCGTTGGTGAAATTGAACATAACAGCCTCATGGTAACAGAAGGTGATATCCTCACTTTCACCAATACAAAATGTATTGGCACCATGGAAAAGATCTATGTAAGCTACCCCAACCTGCATGCAGATGTAGTGGTAGGCAACAGGATCTTTATTGATGATGGAAAAATTGAAGTGGAAGTGGTTGAGATCACTCCAACCAATGATGTAAAGGTGATGGTTACACTGGGAGGAAAGATCTCTTCCAAGAAAGGTATCAACCTTCCCGATACCAAGATCTCACTTCCTGCCCTAACCGAAAAAGACCTTGCCGACCTCGACTTCATCATCGAGCAAAAACTCGACTGGGTTGCGCTCTCTTTCGTGAAGCGTGTTGAAGACCTTCGTGATCTCCGCGCCATCCTCGATAAGAATGAAAGCAAAACCAAAGTGATCTCTAAAATAGAGATGCCTGAAGCCATCACCAACCTGAGGGATATCATCCTTGAAAGTGATGGTGTGATGATTGCGCGTGGCGACCTTGGTATTGAGATCCCGATGGAACAGGTTCCGCTGATCCAGAAAGATATCATCCGCAAATGTATGCACCGCGCCAAGCCGGTAATCGTTGCAACGCAGATGATGGAAAGTATGATCGACCGCGTGAAGCCCAACAGAAGCGAGGTGACCGATGTTGCCAATGCCGTTATGGAAGGCGCTGACGCAGTTATGCTCAGTGGTGAAACCGCTACAGGGCAGCACCCCGTGCTGGTTATTGAAACCATGAGTAAAATCATCGGTGAAATAGAGAACAAAGCGTATAATTATAACCGTGAGGATGACCTCACGCCGCAGCCACACTCACCATCATTCCTGAGTGATGCCATTTGTTACAATGCCTGTAAGATCGCGAAGGATGTTAACTCTGATGCACTGATTGGTATGACCCAGAGTGGTTATACCGGTTTCATGCTCTCCAGTTACCGTCCCCGCTCACCACTTTATATCTTCACCAAGGAAAGGACCCTCGTAAACCAGCTCAGCCTGAGCTGGGGAGTACGTGCCTTTTTCTATAATGAAGAAGAAAGTCTGGATGATATTATCTCCGACCAGATCGAGATCCTCAAGACCCGTGGTTTCATTAACGCCGGTGATGTAGTTGTAAGTACTGGTAGTACGCCTGTGCGTGAGCATTTACCAACGAATGTGCTGAAGATTACGAATGTGAAGTAGAGATGGAGGGATGGAGAGATGGAGAGATGGAAAAGGCTGCCAGTATTCTGGCAGCCTTTATCATTAAGTGAACCCCAAATCTTACCTCTTACTTCTTACTTCTTACCTGAAATCTTACCTCTTACCTCTTACTTCTTACCTCAAATCTTACCTCTTACCTCTTACCTCTTAAATTCTCAATACTCCTCCCGATTTCCTCCCCATCCACTGTCCACTGCTCCATGGATTCTTTCATATTTTCATTATGCCAGAGCATTGTGGTGGGCTTTAGGGTGCGGGCAGAGCTGTGAAACTCACGGAGACCGGTTGCAGTGGCAATGGCTGCAATATTTGTTGAACGTATGCCCGAGCCAGGTAGTATGATGATACGATCGTCGGCTGCTTTGATCCATTCCTGCAGTTGTGGGATTCCCTGCTCCACTGTATCACGACCCCCTGATGTAAGGATTCTGTTGCAGCCTGCCTCAATCACTTGCTCCAAAGCTTCAAGCGGATCTCTCACCCTGTCGAAGGCACGATGAAAAGTTACTTCCATCGGGTAAGCAAGTTCCACCATGGCAGCGATCTTTGGAAAATCAATAGCACCTTCCCTGGTGAGCATACCTATCACCACCCCATCCATCCCACTATCTTTTGCCAGCCTGATATCGGAAAGCATGATCGCATATTCCTCTTCGTTATAATGGAAATCTCCTCCCCTCGGCCTGATGATTGGGAATATAGGAATTGCTACCGCTTCCCTCGCAGCCTTCATCATTCCATAGGAAACAGTTGTGCCACCCTCATTTGGATTAGCACAGAGTTCTATCCGCCCCCCTCCTGCTTCTTCTATGATCCTGCAACTTTCAATATTGAAAGCAATCACTTCAAGTATATAATCCATTTTAAGTGCTTGAAATGATCAGATTAAAAATTTCGCATTTTTTGTATATGGCCCACTCTCCGTATGCACGGCATAGTTAAATCCATCTATCAGTGAATAAGCACCAACTTCCCCCTGCTTATTGATAGCTATAAAACCAGCCTGTAACTCTTTAGCCTTTTGAAGTCCGTTGCGTTTTACAATACGCTCCACAGCTTTCTTACAGGCTTCTTCAGGTGAATGGCCCGCGCGCATCATCTCCACAATAGTATGTGAACCACAGATACGAACGATCTCTTCTCCCACCCCTGTTGCCGTTGCAGCACCTACCTCATTATCAACAAACAACCCGGCGCCAATAATGGGCGAGTCGCCCACCCTTCCATTCATCTTGAAGGCCATACCACTGGTGGAGCAGGCGCCACTAAGATTACCATTGCTATCAAGGGCCAGCATACCAATGGTATCATGGTCATGCTGCTGCCCGGGCTTTTTCTTATTCTTTTTATTTCTTTCTTCCAGGTGCTCAACAGTGATCATCGGATCATACTTGGAGGTCTTCAACCAGTTGCGCCAGGCTTTCTCCGCTTCCGGCGTCAGCAGGTTGGTTTTGGTGAAACCCTGCTCCAGCGCAAACTTCAGCGCCCCCTCACCAACCAGTTGCACATGCGGGGTTCTCTCCATCACCAGCCTGGCAACAGAAACAGGATGCAGTATATGTTCAAGGCACATCACGGCACCACAATTACCAAACTCATCCATCACACAACTGTCCACGGTAACCTTTCCATCCCTGTCAGGTAGTCCGCCGTATCCCACACTCTGGTCGGTGGGATCAGCCTCTGTTACATGGATGCCTTTTTCAAGTGCATCCAATGCCCTTCCCTTTGCTGCAAGTACTTCCCAGGCCGCAGCATTGGCTTTTGCATTGGGCGCCCAGGTGGAGATCACCACCGGACCGGATGCTTTCCCCAGTTTTCCGCCAACCGGGTTAGCACGCAGTTGCTCTTTACCAATCAATACTCCTAAGGAACCCAGCAGTGACTGCTGAAGAAATTTTCTACGCAATAACATGTATACAGAATTTGAATTTCAAAGTAAGGCATTTTGACCCATCAAATCAGTATTTTTAAGCCCTCATCTTTTTCAAACAATATATTCAACATGAGAAAATCCATATTCATTCTGTTGGCAATTTTTACTGTTACCATCTCCCAGGCACAGACCCAATACACACTCGACTCCGCCTGGATCCGTGATAACTATGTGAAAACAGAAACAATGATCCCTATGCGCGATGGCACTAAACTCTTCACTGCTATCTATGCACCAAAAGACCAGTCGGAGAAGCATCCTGTTCTCATGACAAGAACACCTTATTCCTGTGCACCCTATGGAGAAGACAGGTACCGCAACTTCTGGGATAATCACTGGAGATACTATATGCGCGAAGGTTATATCATCGTTCTGCAGGATGTCAGAGGCCGGTGGATGAGTGAAGGCGAATTCGTTGATGTAAGACCTTTCATCAAAGACAAAAAAGGGAAGACAGATATTGATGAAGCTAGTGATACCTATGACACTATCGAATGGCTCACAAAGAATGTCGCAAATAATAATGGCCGTGTTGGGGTGATGGGAATATCCTATCCCGGATTTTACTCAACTATGGCGGCAGCAAGTGCACACCCTGCTCTGAAAGCCGTTAGCCCACAGGCACCGGTTACAGACTGGTTCATCGGGGATGACTTCCATCACAATGGTGCACTCGCTATCATGGACGGATTTAATTTCTATGCCGGAGGATTCGGTTACCCACGCCCAAACCCAACTACTAAGGGTCCGGTGAATGCACTTAAGATTCCACGCAACGACAACTATAAAACCTTCCTCGAGATTGGCGCTCTCTCCAATTTCATGAAGCTCACCGGCGACAGTATTAAATTCTGGAAAGATCTTTATGCCCATCCTAACTATGATGAATTCTGGAAAGCGAGAGATGCTCGCAGGGCCATGTATGATATCAAACCCGTAATGCTTACAGTTGGCGGAACCTTTGATGCAGAAGATGTTTTCGGCGCCTGGAATCTCTACAAGGCAATAGAAAAACAAAGTACAAATACAAATAATAAACTGGTGATGGGGCCATGGTACCATGGACAATGGAGCCGTGCCGATGGCAGCTATCTCGGCAATGTTCGTTTTGGTAGCAGAACAGCAGAATGGTACCAGAACAATATCGAGATCCCCTTCTTCAATTATCACCTGAAGCAACAGGGTGCTGATCCCGCCCTTGCTGAAGCCACCATTTTCTTCACCGGTGAAAATAAATGGAGGCAGTTTGAAAGCTGGCCACCGGCACCTGTTAAAGAAACACCTATCTATCTGCAGCCCAATGGTGGACTCGCTTATACAAAACCGGTAGGTAAAATTGCTCCCAGCGAATATATCAGCGATCCGGCTAAACCTGTTCCCTACACCGAAGACGTGCATTTCTCACGCACACGTGAATATATGACCGATGACCAGCGCTTTGCCAGCAGAAGACCCGATGTGCTTACTTTCCAGACAGAGGTGCTTGAGCAGGATATTACCCTGGCCGGACCATTGATCGCCGATCTGCTTGTTAGCATCAGCAGCACCGATGCCGATTTCGTTGTTAAGCTGGTAGACGTTTTCCCGGATGATTTCAGTTATGAAGACATCCGCAACCGATCAGAAGAAGAGACATATCCCATGGGTGGCTACCAGATGCTGGTGCGTGGTGAGATCATGCGCGGCAAATTCCGCAAGAGTTTTGAGACCCCCGTGGCCTTTAAACCCAATGCTGTTGAACGCGTGAAATTTGAACTGCCTGATGTTGCTCATACATTCAAAAAAGGACATCGCCTCATGGTGCAGATCCAGAGTAGCTGGTTCCCACTGATGGATCGCAACCCGCAGCAGTTCCTGAATATCTATGAAGCTAAAGACAGCGATTTCAAAAAGGCTACCATCCGCATTCACCACGATGCTACCAATTCCTCAGCTATCTTATTACCTGTAGTTAAATAAGAATGCATAAAAGATAATTTTAAGACCGGTTTCCTAAAGTGCCGGTCTTTATTTTTGCACCCGGATCAAACAATTAACATGATGAGAAATTACGCTTGCCTGTTGGCGCTGGCTACTACCCTTGCCACCAGCCTCTCTGCTCAAAACTATAGTATCGTCCCCGAGCCCGTTTCCTTTGCCGTTTCTAAGACCGCCGGATCATTCACGGTGAATTCTTCCACTAAGATCAATAATATGGGAAGCGGACTCGAACATTCCGCCAACTTCCTGGCAGCCTATGTGCAGAAACTCTATGGCACAAAACTGGACACCATTAAAGGGGGAAACATTGCTGATATTACCCTCTATAACCTCTTCAACAAAGAACCCCGTGCGGGCGCCTACGAGCTGCAGGTGAACAGCAAAGGCATCTTCATTGGTGGCGATGATGCTGAAGGTGTTTTTCATGGCGTACAAACATTGCTGCAATTACTTGCTCAAAATAAGAAGGACGCTGGTTTCACACTACCGTATATGACTATCCGCGATTACCCGCGCTTTGCCTATCGGTCCATGCACCTCGATGAAGGAAGGCATTTCTTCGGGATGGATTTCGTGAAGAAATACATTGATTACCTCGCCTTGCACAAGATGAACTATTTCCACTGGCATCTCACAGAAGACCAGGGCTGGCGTATCGAGATCAAAAAATATCCTCGTCTCACTGAAGTTGGTGGATTCCGCAATGGTACCATCATCGGTCGATACCCCGGCACCGGCAATGATAACCTTCGCTATGGTGGTTTCTACACACAGGACCAGATCCGCGAGATCGTAAAATATGCTGAAAGCAGGCATATCACCATCATTCCGGAAATAGAATTACCAGGTCATGCCTCCGCTGCTATAGCCGCCTATCCTGAGCTGAGCTGCTTCCCTGAAGAAGCTACCTATAAATATTTCCCGAAAGAGAGTGTATGGGCAGGTGATACAACAGGCAAACAGGTTATCCAGGGATGGGGTGTATACGATGATGTATTTGTGCCATCAGAAAATACCTTCAAATTCCTGGAAGATGTATTTGATGAAGTGCTTGCTCTCTTCCCTTCTAAATACATTCATATTGGTGGCGATGAAAGTCCCAAGACCAACTGGAAACGTTCAGCCTTCTGCCAGCAGCTGATAAAAGATAAAGGCCTCAAAGATGAACATGAATTGCAGAGTTATTTCATCCAGCGCGTTGAGAAATTCCTGAATGCAAAAGGAAGAACCATTATTGGCTGGGATGAGATCCTCGAAGGCGGACTGGCACCCAATGCAGTCGTAATGAGCTGGCGAGGAGAGGAAGGTGGAATTGCTGCTGCTAAAGAAAACCACAAAGTGATCATGACACCCGGCAACTATGTTTATCTAGATCACTCACAAACACGCAATGAAGATTCGGTTACATTCAGTGCATATACGCCAATTGAAGAGACCTATAGCTATGATCCGATCCCGGCCGAACTTCCCGCCGATAAACATTCTTATATCTGGGGCGCGCAGGGTAACGTGTGGACAGAATATATGAAGAACCCATCGAAGGTGGAGTACATGATCTTCCCCCGCCTCAGTGCATTGAGTGAAGTGCTCTGGAGCCCTAAAGAAAAACGTAGCTGGGATGCTTTCGAAAAGAAAATTCCTTTCCTGATCGATCTCTACAAACTGATAGGCACTAATTACAGCAAGGCATATTTCGAAACAGTTGCCACTGTGGAACCTTCGGCTAACCATGATGGTTTGCTGGTGAAACTGGAGAGTCCGCTTGCAGAAGCAACGTCTATCTACACCCATGAGATCCCAGGCGCTACAACAGCCGATCGCAATAATTACAAGCAGGCAGTTAAGATCAATGGCAGCAGCAAATTCACTTACTGGACCGAACTGGATGGTAACCCCATGAGTTCTAAGGTGACCCTTGATTTCAGTGTTAATAAAGCAAGTGGAAAAAAGATAAGTCTCGCAAATGCACCTTCTAAATCATACCCCGGACAAGGTGGTGCGTTTGGACTGGTGAACGGCCTTCGTTCCGCAAAAGGAATGAACTCCGTTGAATGGCTTGGCTTCAATGGCGATGACATGGATGCAACAATAGATTTTGGTAAAACAACTACCATATCATCCGTTGAATTGCATATACTGGAATCACCCGGCAGCTGGATATATGCCCCACAGAATCTGGAGCTCCTGGTATCACAGGATGGGAAGAATTTTAAGAGTGTCGGAACTACGCAAACGTTTGATAAGAAGGAGCTGTCAATGGGTTCTATGACAATTAATACAGGTAAACAACAGGCACGCTATATCAGGCTGAAGGCCCGTAACCAGGGCGTTATAGCCGATGGAAAGGCAGGCGCCGGACACAAGGCCTGGCTCTTCGCAGACGAGATCATTGTACGCTAATAAACAAAGATTATTACCTTCGGCTCTTACTTTCAACTCAAAAAAACCAACACTATCATGGTTGATTCATTCGAGAAGGTCCCGGTTCGGATCTTCAATGATCTCAAACAGGGATCGGCTTTTATTGCTGCTGAAATAGCCGCTACCATCCGGCAGAAGCAGGCAGAAGGTAAACCTTGCGTACTGGGACTCGCAACCGGTTCCTCCCCAAAAACAGTATATGCAGAACTGGTGAGGATGCATCGCAACGAAGGGCTGAGCTTTAAAAATGTTGTCACCTTTAACCTCGATGAGTACTATCCCATCGACAATGATGCATTGCAGAGTTATAACCGCTACATGAAAGAGCAACTCTTTGATCATGTAGATATTGATACCGCAAATATTTATATCCCCAATGGTGAATGGCCAAAGGAGGATATCAAAAAATACTGCGCCGATTATGAAGCAAAGATCGAGGCACTTGGTGGTGTAGATGTTCAGATTCTTGGTATTGGTAACAATGGTCATATTGGTTTCAACGAACCCGGCAGCAGCAGGTTTTCAAGAACAAGATTGATCACCCTCGAAAATTCAACAAGGATCGCCAACTCATTTGAGTTCGCCAATATATCACAGGTACCGAGGCTGGCAGTAACGATGGGTATTGATACCATCATGAAGGCCAAGAAAGTTTACCTGATGGCATGGGGCCCCATGAAGGCTCCTGTATTGCAGAAGGCCGTTGAAGGAGATGTTACAGAACAGATCCCGGCCTCCCTCCTGCAGCAACATCTCGATACGGTATTTGTAGTGGATGAAGCCGCAGCGGCTGAGCTTACCCGTTTCAAATCACCATGGCTTACCGGTGATACTGAATGGACACCAAAGATGGTGAAGAAGGCAGTTGTAAGTCTTGCCCTTAAAACTGGCAAACCGGTATTGGGACTCACCAACAGCGATTATAACGATAGTGGATTGGGCGATCTGCTGGTAGAAAAGGGAGATGCCTACGAGATCAACCTGCAGGTGTTTTATATGCTTCGTGATACCATCACAGGATGGCCTGGTGGAAAGCCGAATGCGGTTATACCAGCACATCCTGAAAGATCTATCCCCTATCCAAAACGCAGCCTGATATTTTCTCCTCACCCCGATGATGATATCATCAGCATGGGCGGAACATTCATGCGCCTCCACGACCAGGGCCATGAAGTGCATGTTGCCTACCAGACCAGTGGAAATATTGCCGTTACCGATGAGTTCGTAACCCGCTTCCTTGATTTTGCTGTAGGCTTTGAAGAGATATCGGGTATAGATGCCAGTAAGAGCAGGAGTATTGAAGCAGATGCAAGACAATTCCTCGCCACAAAGAAACCAAGTGATAGTGACACCGAAGAGATCAGGGCTATCAAAGGATTGATCCGCCGATGTGAAGCAAAGGCAACCTGCCGTTATGTAGGCATCAGCGATGATAATATTCATTTCCAGAACCTGCCTTTCTATGAAACAGGAAGGGTGGAGAAAAAACCAATGAGTGAAGAAGATGTTGTGATAACGATGGAGTTGCTGCGCAAACTTAAACCACACCAGGTTTTCTGTGCAGGCGACCTCGCCGATCCGCATGGCACACACAAGGTTTGCCTGGATATCGTTTTTGAAAGTCTGCGTCGCATCAAAGCCGATGGAGATAGCTGGGTAGAAGATTGCTGGGTATGGTTATATAAAGGAGCATGGCAGGAATGGAATATCGAGGAAATCGAGATGGCCATACCGATGAGTCCCGACCAGATGATGAAGAAACGTTTTGGTATTTTCATCCACCAGAGCCAGAAAGATATGGTGCCATTCCAGGGATCAGACAGCCGGGAATTCTGGCAGCGTGCAGAAGACAGAAACGGACAAACCGCCCGGCTATATGCGCAATTAGGATTGACCCAATACGCTGGTATGGAGGCATTTGTACGTTGGCACTACTAATACTTTTTAAAATAAGGGAGGCGGAAGTTTTGGAAAATTGATCCGCTTTCCCTTATCTTTGCAATCCCATTTACGGGAATGGCTCTGTAGCTCAACTGAATAGAGCATCTGACTACGGATCAGAAGGTTTCAGGTTTGAATCCTGACAGAGTCACACCTCCACAAGAGCAGCTAAAACGCTGCTCTTGTGGTTTACCTCCTCTTCTTCTTCTTATTTATATCCTTCCTGGCAATTTTTCTGGCTACACACTCTCGAAACTTCACATTTTGTGAACTTATATTATATTTACAATAGTTCTAAATGAAGGTTGGACTCGTAAAGAAAAGCTCAATTGAAGAATTTGTTTTAAAGCATTCAGGAAGCAGATCATCATTCAGGATATGGTTATCTCAATTAAAGCGAGTGTATTGGAACGAACCGGGAGATATTACTTCTTCATTTGGCTCGGCAGATTTGTTAGGTAATGGAAGCAACAGGGTGGTGTTTGATATTGCCGGTAATAATTTCCGGATGATATGTAAATATCATTTCGGTAAAACTAGAATTCATTTATACGTCAAGTGGATTGGCACACATGCCGAATACACTAAATTATGCGATTACAACCAGCAGTATATCGTGAACAATTACTAATACTGATAATATGGAACCTCTACAATACAAAATCATAAAGACATCTGCTCAATACTATAAATATTGTGACAAACTTGAAATGCTTGTGGATATTGAAAAGAAAACAAAAGCTATTAAGGACGAAATAGAATTGCTTACACTGCTTATTGAAAAATATGATACCGAACATAACACCTTTGATGATGCAGATCCAATTGAAATATTAAAGTCACTAATGAAGGACCACAAAATGAAAGCTGTGGATTTAGCGAAACTTCTTAACGTTAGTGAAGGATTGGTTTCTGATATTCTCAAATACAAGAAAGGCTTATCTAAAGATACAATCCGCATTTTATCTGAAAGGTTCAAAATGAACCAGGAGGCTTTTAACAGGCCTTATGAATTGAAGGTTTCTGTAAGTCCGAAATTAAAAGATGCAAAAATTATGAATACAAGAAAGAAGATGACAGCATCTTCTTAAAAGAAAAAGAGTCAGGCTAAACCTGACTCTTTTAAATATGTGCCCTACCAGGCAACAATTTCAACTAGAATAATTTCTCCTGCGGAGGCGTCACTTTTGCAAGTCGAAGATAAACTGTCGTTTGTCCACGATGATGTGCCTGGTGCTCCAGCATTTTTGCCAATGCAGATGCTTTTGTGATCTCGAACCGGTCGAAAAACTTGACCTTCTCATTCATCTGTGCAGCGGTAATATTTGGTAGATTTTTTATGACAAAATCATAGCTGTCCATCACCATTTTCGTTACGGCTGCTTTTGATTTATCCTTCCCTTTTTCTGCCTCTCCAAATCCAACGGGACTGGCCACGCCTGTAATTGCCGACATGAAACCAAAATTGGCATCAGTGATATGAAGCATCTGATCAGCAAAGGAACGCATCTCGGGGGTGGGCTTTAGCGCATAGTCGGCATCAGACATGGCATCAAGATATTCTTTGGTATAGGCCTTAGACCTTTCCCAGTCTTTTACCATATCCTCCAGGGATGTCTGGCTCTGGGCGAAGAGTGAAATGCCGAGCATAAGGCAAACGATTGCCAGTAATTTTTTGGATGTCATATTGTTTATTTTAGTGGTTGGCGAAGTGTATTAAGTTAAGAATATTTAATATATATTCCCAAACTCTTTGATTTCTGAAGAATCCATATAAATGCATCATGAAGCCTTTACCACAAGTAGTACTCACATCATTGCTCCTCTTTATGACCCATATTGCCCTGGCGCAGCCTGTGGTAAAGTATTGTGGGAAAATGAGTAAAATACATAAGGAAGGTGTCCTTGATGCTGCTATACTGGTAGACAGTATACACGCAAAACATCTTTATGCCCTGGGCCCTGTAGAAAACCTGCGCGGTGAAATAATTGTATGGGACGGCAAACCCTTTGTTGCTGCCATAACGGAAGAAAAGAAACCTTACCTGAGAAAAAATGTAAAAGACCTGAAAGCCATATTCCTGGTATATGCTCATGTTCAGCAATGGGATACTATAATCCTGCAGCAAAATATCAGCTCATTGGCCGAATTAGAAAGGGTCATAACCCACGCAGCATTTAAACATGGTACAGATACTACATCCGCATTTCCTTTCCTAATTATTGGCAAAGTTGAAGCGGGTAGCGGACATATCATGTTTAAAGACAGTTCGGTAACCACCATAAATGCTGAAGCAATAAAGGGAGCAAAACATATCAATAGTTTTACCCGTCAGGATGCTCAGATGCTGGGTTTCCATTCGCAACACCATCAATCCATTTTTACTCATCACGATAGTTTTTTACATATTCACTATCGCTTAAGGAATAAATACCAGGCTGGCCATTTGGATGCTGTATCCTTTGTTGAAACAGAACCCATAAAACTATTATTACCCCATCAATAAGATAATAGGAAAGCTAAGACTTCTGGTAAACTCTGATATAATCCACTTCAAATTTATTAGGGAAAACAGTTGAGCCAGGATCTCCCCCATTCATACCACCGATGGCTAAATTAACCAGCATATAATGCGGCTGCCGGAAGGGATTGAATCCTGATCCATCCCTGTTCTCCAGTTCACTCAACGATACTTTATTCAATAAAACATCATCCATAAAAAGAGCGATATACTCTTCCGTCCAGTCCATCCGCCAAACATGAAACTGATTGGCCCATGCTTCACCACCTAATGAATCAACGGGAAATTTTTCATCATACCACAACGCCTTCCCATCCTTTCCCCTGCATGCAATATTAGCCAGCACCTTACCGGTATAATATTCCATGATATCGATCTCACCATTGGCAGGCCATGGCTTTGATACTCCCAGCGTCCACCAGGCGGGCCATAATCCCTTGCTGATATCGATCTTAGCACGCATTTCAAAACGTCCGTATAACCATTCTTTCTTGCCCCTCGTGATCATGCAGGAAGAAGAGTAGCGTATAGAGTCCCTGTCTTTTCGCCAGTCGCTGCTCCCCTTTTCATAATTCGGATTGGGCCTTGATTCTCGCCTTGCTTCAATCACGAGAAAGCCATTCTTACAAAATGCATTCTCAGGCTGGTACCATTGCAATTCGTGGTTGCGTACAAAGCCATGCTCATAGCTCCAGCTGGCGCTATCAGGTCTTCCTTCATTCATAAACTCATCAGCCCAAACCAGCTTATACTCAGCCGCAGTAATATCTGCAGTTGTTATTGCAGTGTCACCAAAAAGAGTAAGGAACGCAAGCAGAATTAATATACTCATGCAGGAATGATTAATGAGTGTGAATCTAACGCATTCTATTAATTATATAAATCATATCAGTAATAGTGTAATGCCCCTGGGCCTGCCTGATTCTAATTTTGATTTCAATAATCAACCATAAAACCAAGGCTCATGCAACCTATCAATTTAAAGTCAATTCTGACAGCAGGAATGCTCATCATCATCCTGTCAGCATGTTCTTCCAATGCAGCAGATAATAAAGATGCACTTCCAGCATTGCCATTATCCGCATTAGGCGTTGATGTTTTTATAGCGAGTGAAAAACCCTTGCATAAATCTGAAACAGTAGCCGGTTCTATTGTTCCCAACCGCTCTGTTGACATCATGAGTGAACTCTCCAAAAAGATCAGCATGGTGAGTTTTAAAGATGGATCCGTTGTTCGTAAGGGACAGCTCCTCTACAAACTGGATGATGCTGATATCCGCGCCAGGCTCCGGCAGTTACAGGCCGAGCTCCACCTGGCGCGGATCAATGAGAGCCGCCTTAGTGAACTACTGAAAACAGAAACCGTTCGCCGCGAAGATTATGATATCGCCTTGTCGAAACTTCAATCGCTACAGGCGGGAAAGGAGATCCTCCAGGTGGATCTTTCTAAAACAGCCATCACCGCTCCTTTTTCCGGCACTATAGGTATCTCGAAAGTGTTTACCGGTACACTGGTTCATCCGGGTATGCCACTCGTGAACCTCCAGGAAGAAGGAATTTATAAACTGCTGTTCTCCGTATCTGAAAAATATTTGCCCCTTGTAAAGAAAGGTACAAATATTCAATTCTCCACTGCACTCGATAGCACTATAATGACAGCAACTGTTGTATCAACCGAGCCATCTGTTGATATGCAATCAAGGAATATTACCGTGCAGGCCACAACCGGCAACCATGGCGGAAAATTAAAACCGGGTATGTCGGCAAAAATATATTTCAATACTGCCGGTAAAACAGGAAAAGGTATCATGATTCCTACTGAAGCTTTGATGCCCGGCGCAAATGGTTACAATGTTTTTGTGGTGCACAATAGCCAGGCAAAGATCACCCCGGTAACTGTGAGTTATCGGAATGAACAGGAAGCCCTGATTGCATCGGGTTTAAACAACGGCGATACAGTTATGATCTCCAACCAGCTTCGCGCCGCCGATGGTGTTGCAGTAAAGATCATGAGCACTAAAAATTAACCTCCCAACCTTATTTTATGAGTTTACCATCATTAAGCATAAAGAAGCCTGTACTGGCAGCAGTATTCTCGGCGCTCATCGTCATCGCCGGACTGGTAGGATGGCGTTACCTCGGCGTGAGGGAATTCCCGATGACAGAGCCTCCCGTCATCTCCGTCATAACATTTTATCCCGGTGCCAGTCCCGATGTGATCGCCTCCAAGATCACCAAACCCCTGGAAGAATCTATCTCTGAGGCCAGCGCCATCCGCACGATATCTTCTGAATCAAGAGAACAGGTAAGCCTTATCTCCATTGAATTCAATCGTGATATTGACTTGGAAGATGCACTGAATGATGTTCGGGATAAAGTGGCCAAGTCAAAGAACCAATTACCCGCCGATGTTGATCCGCCCATTGTGGAGAAAGCCTCTTCTCCCGATAACCTTGTTGCCTTCCTGGAAGTGGAAAGCGATACAAAGGATATCAAAGAAGTTAGTCACCTCGCCTCCACCGTTATCAAAGACCGCATGCAGTCCATCCCCGGAATACAGAAAGTGGCCATCGTGGGTGAACATAAATATGCCATGCGACTTCGCTTTGACCCGGTTAAACTGGCTGCCTACCAGCTAACGCCCGAGGATATACGAATTGCGCTATCCAGAGAAAATATTGACCTGCCCTCCGGCAGAATCGAAGGCGACAATAATGAACTCAGTGTAAGAACACTGGGGCGACTCACATCCGAAGAGGATTTTAATGAGATGATCATTAAACAGCATGGCAATGCCGTTATAAGACTCAAGGATATTGGCTTTGCTGCACTCGGAGAAATGAATGAAAGAAATGCCATCATCAATGAAACAGATGGGAAAAATACAATCGGCGTTGGTGTAGCCATCCAGATACAGCGTGGCGTTAACGCCATTGAAGTGGTTGATGAATTTTATAAAAGACTCGAACAATTAAAGAAGGAGATATCCACAGAATACAGGCTGATCGTTGGATTTGATTTTACCAAACCAGTACGCGAATCGATCAAGGAAGTGGAAGAAACTTTATTCATAGCATTTGGACTGGTAGTACTTATCATCTTCCTGTTTCTTCGCGACTGGCGTTCTACAATCATCCCGGTTCTCGCCATCCCGGTTTCTATCTTGTCTGCCTTCTTCATCATGTTCATCGCAGGTTTCTCCATCAATGTATTAACACTACTTGCCCTGGTGCTTGCCATCGGACTGGTAGTAGACGATGCTATCGTGGTGCTGGAAAATATTTATAAGAAAGTAGAGGAAGGCATGAACCCGATACAAGCTGCTATGGCCGGTAGTAAAGAGATCTATTTTGCAGTCATCTCTACTACTATCACCCTTGCCGCCGTATTCATGCCCATCATTTTTATGGGTGGCATCAGCGGACAATTATTCAAAGAATTTGCCATCGTGGTTTCCGGGTCTGTATTGGTATCGGCCTTTGTAGCACTCACCCTCTCTCCCATGCTTAGCGCCTACCTGCTAAAGAAAAAGAATAAACCCAATTGGTTATACAGACACACGGAACCATTTTTTATAAAGCTTAATAATGGATACTTAAGCCTGTTGAAATCATTCATGCGCCATCGCTGGCTGGCATGGGTATTCCTTCCTGCAACGGCAGTGATTATCTATTTCATTGGACAGAAACTGCCATCAGAACTTGCTCCGGTTGAAGACCGTAGCAATATGAGCCTGATTGCCATCGCACCCGAAGGCGTATCCTTTGAAAAGATGAAGCAGAACATGATCGAGGTTGGTAAATATGTAGCTGATTCTACCGAAGGATTATACCAAACCTATAGCATGGTGGCCATCTCTTTCAACCCTGCCCCCGCCCCAACAAGTTTTGCCGTTCAATCTATTTACCTCAAAGATCCCAAAGAGAGAAAAACAACTATCCAGGAACTCTATAATAAATACGGGATGGCTTCCGGCAATTTCAGGAATATACTTTTATTCCCTTACCTGCCGCCAACTATTGGTACCCGTTATGGAGGTGGAATGCCCGTACAGTTTGTATTGCAGGCTCCATCGCTGGACAGCATATCAGCAGTGTTGCCTTCATTCCTGAATGCAGCTAGGCAGAGTAAGAAATTCATGTTTGTGGATGCAGATCTTAAGATCAATAAACCTGAGATCAAGGTCAATATAGACAGGAAGAAAGCAGCCATGATGGGCGTGTCTATCCAGGAAGTTGCAAGAACCTTACAACTTTCCTTCTCCGGACAACGATACGGCTACTATTTACAGAACGACCGTCAGTATGAAGTGATCGGCCAGGTAGAAAGAACCAACCGCAATGATATCAGTGATCTTCGGGCTGTACATGTGCGCTCCGCAAATGGACAAATGATCTCCCTCGATAACCTTGTGACTATTGATGAAGGCGTGAGTCCCGCCGCCATCTATCGCTATGATCAATATACTTCCGCTACAGTTTCAGCGGCCCTTGCACCGGGCACCAGCCTGGAAGAAGGTATTGAAGAGATGGAACGCATTAAGGCAGAAACCCTGGGCGAACATTTCAAATCATCACTGGCCGGCCAATCGAGAGATTTCCAGGAAAGCCAGGGCAATATCAATCTCACCCTGATACTTGCACTGCTGCTTATCTATATGATCCTTGCCGCACAGTTTGAAAGTCTGCGCGATCCGCTGATCATCATGCTCACCGTTCCCATGGCGGTAACCGGTGCCCTGCTGAGTCTTTACTGGTTTAATCAAAGCCTGAATGTTTTCAGCCAGATAGGAATCATCACACTGGTGGGACTCATCACAAAGAACGGCATCCTTATCGTTGAGTTTGCCAATCACCTTAAAGAAACCGGGCTCTCGAAATTTGATGCTGCCATCCATGCTGCAGAACAAAGATTCCGTCCCATCCTGATGACCTCACTGGCAATGATCTTCGGGGCCCTGCCCATTGCCCTGACGCAGAACAGTAGGCAGTCGCTGGGAATCGTAATTGCAGGCGGACTCATCTTCGCAGGCATTCTTACCCTCTTTATTATTCCCGCAGTTTACTCCTACCTCTCTACCAGCAAGAGAAAGAAAACGGTTGAAGAAGAAATACCCGTATTGGAAACCATGCAAAAAGAAATCGCATAAACTCTAACGGAACAATCATGAAAAAAAATAACCTTATCAAGATCTGGATACCGCTGCTCTTATTGTCAGCGAATAACCTTTCCGCACAAACGAAGAACCTTGCGTTAGACGAAGCCATCCAACTAGCCAGGAAAGGAAACCGGCAGTTACAGATACAAGCACTCAACAACCGCGTTACAGATGAAGCAGTGAAAGAAGCGCGATCCTATTTACTGCCTTCTGTAACAGCCAATGGAAGCTATTCGGTATACACCGAGCGGCCCGTCATCTACCTGCGCAATGAAACAGGATCGCCAAAACTTGATGATGTAAAATATGGCGGCCGCTATGCATTTGATGGAAGCATTACAGCAACCTATCCCCTTCTGAAGCCGGTACATCAGAGCAATATAAGGCTCGCAAAGATCAATACCCTCATCAGCAGGGAAGAAACCAAATCAACAGAAGAGCAACTGGCATTGAATGTTTCACAACTATACCTCACCGTGTTGCTCCACCAGCAACAGGTGCAGGTATTAAAGCAAAGCCTGGTGCGCAATGAACTTGCCTTAAAAGATTCACGCTCACTTTTCTTACAGGGAAAGAATCTTAAGACCGATACCCTCAGTAATTATATTTCGATCAAAAACCTGGAAGCAAATATCTCGGCACTGGAAAATAATATCCATGTTATAAGCACTGAATTGAAACAGCTACTTGCTTTAGACACGGAAATAAATATTGTTTATACAGACAGCCTGAACGTTAACGATAGTCGCCCCACTATCGATGAAGGCACTACCGGGTTGGACCTTGCATTGAACAACCGCAATGACCTTAAAGTGCAATCCTTACTGGTGGAGCAGGGAAAGGAAAAGATAGATCAGGAAAAGGCAAACTTCAAACCACAGCTTTCTGCCATCGCGCAATACCAGTTGCAATCACAGGCCGATAATCTCCGGATCTGGAATAACGGATTACCACGTACATCCTTTGCTGGTGTGAGGTTGAACATCCCGCTATATGCCGGCAACCGCTTAAAGTACCGCACCACACAGGCAGAACTCTCTGTGAAGCAAAATGAACTGGCGCTGCAGGAAATGAAGAGCAGTATCCATACAGAGCTTATTTCATTGCGTGCAAATCTCGACGAAGCAAAACGGCAATGGCAGATACAGGAAGAAAATGTTAAGGCAGCCACGGTAAATTATACCATGATGAATGATCGCTACCGCTATGGACTCGGCAGCCGGCTTGAACTCACCGATGCTGAACTGGCACTCACCAAAGCAAGGCTCGGAAACCTGCAGGCTGTTTATGCCATAAGACTGGCAGAGCTACAGCTGATGAAAGCAATGGGACTACTAATCAATTAAACCTTTAAAAATATCAATCATGCAACTATCATCAATCATTACAGCGCGTCCTGATAATAAAAGATGGACAGCCCTCGCACTCCTGTGTACCGCACAGTTTATGGTAATCATGGACACCTCCATAATTGGTGTGGCATTACCCGCCATAAAAGCTGATCTCGGTTATAGCCAGAATGGTTTGCAGTGGATCTTTAATGCCTATGTAATTCTCTTTGGTGGAATACTTTTATTAGGCGGAAGGATATCAGATCTTTTTGGCGCAAGAAAAATATTCATGTGGGGTTTTGCCATCCTCGCCGCCGCCTCATTGTTGGCAGGATCTGCCTGGTCGCCCGCCTCGCTCAATACCGGGAGAGCCTTGCAGGGACTGGGTTCTGCATTGATAGCACCCGCTGCCATGACCTTACTTATGACAACCTTTACCGATCCAAAAGAACTTGGAAAAGCTTTCGGCTTCTGGGGTGCATCTGCTGCTGCCGGTGGTTCAGCAGGTGTATTCCTCGGTGGAGTTATAACGGAATGGATGGATTGGCGATGGGTATTCTTTATCAATATTCCGGTAGCAATTTTTGTTTTAGTTGTTAGCCGCGCTTATTTGCAAAGCGGCAGAAAAAGCAGTGGAAAGGTGGACTTCACCGGCGCTCTGTTGGCGACAGCCTCACTGATATTATTGGTATATACCATTGTTTCAACCGAAGCATCAGGTTGGCTGTCACTGCAAACCCTGGGATTATTGTCAATTTCCTTATTACTATTTATCCTTTTCATTTCTATCCAGAAAAATAAAAAGGAACCCTTACTTCCCCTTCATATTTTCAAAGCACAAAACCTGTCGGCGGGCAACATCGTAATGGGATTGCTGGCAGCAGCCTGGATACCCCTGTGGTTTTTCCTGAACCTTTATTTGCAACAGGTTTTGCAATTGAATGCATTCAACAGCGGACTGGCATTATTACCCATGACCATCACCATCATGATCGTTATGGTTGGTATAACGGGTAAGCTTGTGGCAAAATATGGATTCAAGACTAACCTGGTGGCGGGACTTATTTCGCTTACCCTCGCCCTTGTTTTATTCAGCACCGTTTCTGCCAATGGAAGTTTTCTCACCAGCGTATTACCAGCATCGCTGCTCGGAGCAGTGGGCATGTCGCTCGCCTATATTCCAGCCACCATGGCGGCTATGTCGGGAGCAAAACCAACAGAAACAGGGCTCGCATCAGGCATTGTCAATACCAGTTACCAGGTTGGTTCGGCACTTGGACTCGCCATAATTGTGGTGATTGCAGCGGCTGCTACAAAAAATTCAATGGCAACCGGCATAACAGGTGCAGATGCGCTCAATGCCGGTTTCAGGATAGCTTTCATCTCTGCAGCCGTTCTTGGCGCAGCAGGTATAGTAGTGGCTGCCCTGAAAATTAAACCAGCTAATTAATAACTGGTAGTTGAATCATTCAATGAGCCGGATGCTGATTTCCTTATTTTTGCGGACTAATAATCCGAAAAATGATCAAATTAATCCGGCTCATCACTATACTCCTCCTGGCTATTAACGCAAGCGGCGCAATGGCTCAAAAGCAGGAAGAAGTTTGTTATAATCCCAACCTTGTTAAGGACACTACTAAAAAAAGTATTAAATCAATGGCCTTCGCTATCCTGGGCGATGACAGCATGAAGATCGTATACCATTCGCCCGGCGTGCGCAATCGCGTGATCTGGGGTGGATTGGTTCCTTATGACGAAGTATGGGTTACTGGCGCACATGATGCAACTGCCATTGAATTCAAAGAGCCAATTGTGATTGATGACAAAACTATCCAGCCCGGCAAGTATGCTATATTCACTATTCCGGGTAAGAAAACATGGACGGTGATCATCAACTCCAACTGGCAGCAACATCTTGCATCAGAATATGACCAGGCGGAGGATATACTTCGTTTACAGGTGAAACCAAAAAAGAATAACCACACCGAAAGATTGCAATACTTTATTGAAACAACGGAGGCTAAAAAAGGTCAGCTATCAATGGCATGGGAGAAGAAAATGATCCAGGTCCCCTTCACAGTACGCTGAGGGATTCCCGGCATGGTTGACTGATCTGCTTAGAATTTCTTATCTTATAACAGTAAGCATTTCCGCTAATCATGGATCATTCACATCATCAGCATCCCGACAACAAGAACAAGGATCACAATAAACACCAGGAGCATAGCCAACAACAGAAGCATACTCCAACCGGGGATCATAGTGCGCACCATGACCATAACGCACATCCACAACCGCAGCCAGAAGAGCAGCATGGCCATAGTAAGCAACACACAAAAGAAGCACATAATAAACACGCCGGCCACCATACAGAAGATTTCCTGAAGCGATTCTGGATCTGCCTGCTGATAACAGTACCCATTCTTTTATTATCACCCATGATCCAGCATTGGATGGGGATCGATATCAGCTTTCCCGGCAATAAATATGTGCTGCTGGCGCTTGGTACAGCTATCTATATCTATGGCGGGATGCCATTCCTCAAAGGCATGGTGAGCGAGCTCCGCAACAATGCCATGGGAATGATGACCCTGGTTGCAATAGCCATAACTGTTTCCTTTTTTTATAGTGTAGCGGTGATATTTGGACTGGCAGGGATGGACTTTTACTGGGAGCTGGCAACCCTGATAGATATCATGCTGCTGGGCCACTGGCTGGAGATGCGCTCTGAAAAGGCAGCCTCGCGCGCACTGGAATCATTGGTGGAACTACTCCCTGCAACTGTACATATTGAAGTGGACGGCGCTGTGAAGGATATTCCCTTGCAGCAATTGAAAAAGAATGATATAATACTGGTGAAGCCCGGTGAAAAAATAGCGGCAGATGGATTGGTGCTTGAAGGCAGCAGTACTGTCAACGAAAGCATGCTCACCGGCGAAAGCATGCCGGTTCAAAAAGAGAAGGATGCCAAAGTGATTGCCGGCTCTGTGAATGAAAACGGTGTGATAAAAGTTCGGGTAACCGGCACCGGGAGCGACAGCTATCTCAATAAAGTAATACAACTGGTGCAGTCGGCGCAGGCAGCAAAATCCAACACCCAAAACCTCGCCGACAAAGTTGCGAAATGGCTAACCATTATTTCCATAATAGTTGGTGTACTCACTTTTATTTACTGGATCACTAAGGCGCAGGGCATTCCATTTGCACTGGAGCGACTGGTAACGGTGATGGTCACTGCCTGTCCCCATGCCCTTGGGGTGGCCATTCCACTGGTGGTTGCCATATCCACCAGCAGGGCGGCTATCAGGGGGCTCCTGATCCGCAACCGCACTGCATTTGAGAACGCACGGAAGTTAACCACCATCATCTTCGACAAAACAGGAACGCTTACAAAAGGGACCCATGCCATCCGGAATATCATCCCGCTTACCAATCAATATACTGTTGCTGAAATATTGCAATATACCGCCGCCGTTCAGCAGAATTCAGAACACTTTATTGGCAAAGGGATCATGAAAAAATTGGTGGAAGATAAACTTGAACTTTGGCCCTCCACTGATTTCAGCTACCTGCAGGGGATCGGCGTTTCTGCCAGGGTGAAGGATAAAATGGTGATTGCCGGCGGACCGAATTATTTCTCCCAACATTCACTTCCCGCTCCTGAAATCCCAACTGCAATTGACCAGCTTACCGAAACCGTGATCTTTATTCTGTTCGATAAAGAGCCCGTGGGAATAATAAGTTTTGAAGACTCTTTAAGGGAAACTTCTGCAAAAGCAGTTGCACAACTCAGGGAGATGGGCATTAAGTCTTTCCTGCTAACAGGCGACAATGAGAAGATCGCTGCTGCTGTTGCCGGCAAACTTAAAATGGATGGATATCTCTCCAATGTATTGCCGCACCAGAAGCAGGAAAAAGTAAAGGAGTTTCAGGCGGGCGGAAAATTCATTGCCATGACAGGCGATGGTGTCAATGATGCGCCTGCGCTGGCCCAGGCCGATGTTGGTATTGCAGTGGGAACCGGTACAGATGTGGCAGCAGAAACCGCCGATATTATCCTCGTGAACAGTGATCCGCTGGATGTTGTAAAGATCATTTCATTCGGCAAGGCTACCTATTCAAAAATGATCCAGAATCTTTTCTGGGCCGTTGGGTATAATATCGTCGCAATTCCCCTTGCTGCCGGCATCCTCTATCCAAAATTTGTTCTGAGTCCCGCCTTAGGCGCGGTCCTCATGAGTGCCAGCACCATCATTGTTGCCATCAACGCACAACTCCTCCGCTACCGCCTCAAGTGATTCTTCCATCCCTCCATCCCTCCATCACTCCATTCCATCCCTCCATTTCTCAAACTTTCGCTTCCAAAAGCTTGTTCGCTTCCATTACCTCTTCCCCACTAATCGTATGCCCCATCCCCGGATACACTTTCTCTACAACCATCGCATTCATATCGCGCAGAATATTGGAGCTGGCATAAACCCTTGCAACAGGAACATGCATATCGGGATCGCTCGTACCGATGAATACCGGTGTTCCGGCAAAATCACCTTTGTAGTTTTCAGGATTGATCTTCTCGCCTATCAGTCCACCCGTGAACGCAATTACCCCGCCATACCTGGCTGCATTCCTTGTAACAAATTCCAGCGTCAGACAAGCACCTTGTGAGAACCCGCCGAAGAAAATATTCTCTTCTTTCTTACCGCTTGCCTTCAATTCTTTTACTAGATTTTCCAATAGTGATAAGGCTGAAGAGAGCCATGGTTCATTCTGCTCAACCGGTGCCATAAATGAATAAGGATACCAGCTGTTATTGGTGGCCTGCGGTGCCAGCAAGGCGAAATCCTTTACCGACAGGTGTTCTGCCAATCCTAAAATATCTTCTGCACTACCACCTCTTCCATGAAGCAGTATCAAAACTTTATCTGCCGCAGCTAGTGGTTTGCCTGCGCTTACTATATTCTTCTTATGCATCTTATTTAAATTGTTCGTAGTTAACCCTGATGGGTATTAATTTGTTTTCTAATTCCGCTCTTCTTGTTTCAAACTGTTCAGGTAGCTGCAAATACTCACCCAATGTTTCCATCGATTCATCCACGCTAAAACCGGGACTCGCAGTAGCTACTTCAAACAACACTCCTCCCGGCTCGCGGAAATATACCGAGGAGAAATATTTTCGGTCAAGCACCGGCGTTATATTTGACTTGAGTGGCATGATCCTGTTGCGGATTGCCTGGAGGCTTGCAGCGTCTGGCGTTGCAAACGCAAGATGGTGTACGGTACCACTTCCTGCCAGCCCGCGTAAGCTATCAGGTGAACATATTATATCCACATAATTGCCGGGCGATTTTGTTGCAGCAAACCGAAACCGGTTACCACTTTCCGCCACCAGCACATGATCCAGTTGCTGGGTCAGTATGCCCGCAGTACGCTCATATCCCTCTTCCCATATCTCTACATTATATAATCCCCTTATTGCCATCGCGGCTGGAACAGGTCCTGAACTATTTCCCTTTCGCTGATCCGAATCAGTGAATACCAATTCTAATCCAAGCCCATCATCATCTTCAAAATAGATCACCAGCTCCGTCCCGAATCGTTCCCTCGGCGGCTTGAAAGCCACATCAAATCTTTTCAGTCTATCCTGCCAGTAATCAAGCGCCTCCAGGGGCAGAGAAAAACTGGTGGTATTGAGCATGCCCTTACCGTGCCTGCCATTTACCAATCCCTCATAAGGAAAGAAGGTTAGTATGGATCCGGGATTACCTGCATCATCACCATAATAAAAATGATACACTTCCGGGGCATCAAAATTCACTGTCTTCTTGACCAGTCTTAATCCAAGTATGCCAGCATAGAAATCAATATTTCTCTGCGTACTGCCGGCGATAGCCGTAACATGATGTATTCCTGTGATCAGTGCACTCATGAGCTTTATTTTGATGCGCTCTTAATAATTTACAGAACGGGTAAAACCGCTTCTATCCTTGCCCTCGCAGGTTCATATTGCTTAGGCAATTTCAGGCTGCTTCCCAATGTTTCCAATGGTTCATCCCTGGTGAAACCGGGATTATCAGTTGCCAGCTCAAACAACACACCACCGGGCTCGCGGAAATACAAAGAGTAGAAATAATCACGGTCTATCTTGGGCGTGATATTATATCCCTTCCTCGCGATCCGCTCGCGATAATCCATTAATATATTATCATCTTTTACCCTGAATGCAACGTGGTGATTGGTTCCTGCAGCATTAACGCCCGGCCTGCCTTCACTGTCTTCTAGTATATCAACTATCGCAGCATTCTCCACCGTATTGGTTTTAAAACGGTAACGGTTTCCTTCCTGCGCTTCTAAACTGTAACCCAGTATATCTGTAAGGATGGCAGCCGTTGGTTCCAGCTTCCTAACGGTGAGGGTTATGCTGTGAAATCCTCTTGTGGCCACATCATTGCTCACCTCTCCTGTTACCCATGGTGCACGGTCATCTGTATGCGCCGGTACTATAAGGTCGAGGTTCAATCCATCCGGATCACGCAGCGAAAGAAACTGCTCGCCAAATCTTTCCTTTATTTCCTCCTGGGCGATATTGAATTCCTTGAAACGGCCTGCCCAGAAATCAAGGCTTCCAGCCGGAACAGAATAACCTATATCTGTGGCCATGCCATTACCGGTTCTGCCGGCGCCGATGCCTTCCCATGGGAAAAAGGTAAGGATGGTACCCGGACTACCCTGTTCATCTCCATAATAGAAATGGTAGGTACCCGGATCATCAAAATTCACTGTCTTTTTTACCATCCGCAGTCCCAGTACCTTGGTGTAGAAATGGTGGTTCCTGCGGGCATTATCTGCTATCGCGGTTATATGATGTAGTCCTAAAATATTGTTTTCCATAATCTTGTTTTGAATACTGCAAATTTCGCCTGTTTTCCAGCGGTGGAGAATAGTGAAATCAGGGAAATTGATGTACAATTTACGGTTTTCTTTAGCGGCCGGGGCAGGTCAGAGCTGACGCTTATAATCGGTGAAATTTTGTCCCGACGCATTCTTGAAATACTTGCTGAAATGGGCTGAATCCTCAAAGCCCAGCTCATAGGCGATCTCTTTTAGCGAATGGTTCGAATAGCGCACCAGCCGCTTGGCTTCCAAAATGATCCGCTGCTGTATATGATGGCTGGCAGATTGTCCCGTGATCTTCTTCACCACTTCATTCAGGTAATTGGGCGTTACGGCAAGTTCTTTTGCATAATCACTCACCTGCTTCATGGTGGGATAATTTTTTTCGATGAGCGCAAAGAATGCCCTGACCGTTTCATAATTACGGGGTTGGCTAAGCGCAGCCGGATGGCTTTCAAAATTGCGGCTGAGGTAGATAAGGAAGATCTGCAGAAAACCTTTCAGTATCTCTGCTCGCAACAAATAATAATTGCTGAATTCGCGCATCATCTTGGCCACCGCTTCTTCCATATCTGTCTCCACTTCCTTATCCACTTTTATCACCTGTGCATAACCGTAGGGATCGAAGGATGGCAGGAAATCGAGGGTGAAGGAGATGACATAGCCGTCAACGGGACCCTCTACCGTGAGTAGGTGTACCTGGCCGGGACTGATACAATACACCGATCCATCTTCAATGGCCATCTTCTCGAGATCGAGCAGGTGTTCACCCTTCCCATGCCGTACCCAGATGATGGTGAAATAATTATGGCGGTGGGGAACCTCATTGGGCTGCCGGCGGTTCTGCTCTATCCATTCCATGGTATGGATCTCAAAAGGCACATTGACCTCGAGCCTGTTGAATTCCAGTGTGGGATGAATATTTTGTTTGGTAACCTGCATGGCCGTCAGCTTAGTTTCATGAGTTGAAGATCAGCTACTATGGTAACCTCATCCGATAAGAGGATTCCCTCCTGGTCGAAATATTTATTCCAGCTGATATCAAAATCTTTCCTGTTAAGCGTAGTTCGTAGTTCAAATCCAGCTTTGCGATTGCCATATGGATCATTCACTGTGCCAAGGAAACCTGCGTCAAAGCTGATCTGTTTTGAAACACCCTTGATGGTAAGATTGCCGGTAACTGCCAGTCGCCTCTCCACTGCTTTTACTTCGGTGGATTGAAAACGGATGGTAGGAAAACGTTCAGTATCAAAAAAATCAGGAGAGCGAAGATGCTCATCGCGGGTTTCATTCTGTGTGGTGAGCGAGTTGGTATAGATCAGCAGCGAGATACTGCAGGCTTCAAAATTATCAGTTCCCGTAACCACACTTCCTTCCAGCTCATTGAACCAACCTGTTACAGAAGTGAGTAGTAAATATTTTGATTCAAACCTTATTTTACTATGCACCGGATCGATCACCCAGCTACCATTATTTGTGGATTCCATGCAGGTTTTTTTGGGGATTAAATCGCATCCATAATAGAATCATCCGGTCGGTTATATTTAAATTCAAGAGCACCGGAAGGGCATCTCCTCACCTGCTCCTCTATCCGCTCAGGCGCTGCCCCATCCGGATCGATCCATTTCTTCTGGTTAGGCTTGAACACCGTCGGAAGCTGTGCCCAGCAACGCGTAGAATGCTGGCAGAACTTAGGTCGCCATACAACAGTTATATTTTCATTGGCATAGTTGATGGTAACGGTATCCCCCTCTTTATAGATAAAGGTCCTGACTTTAACCTGGTTCATTAGTAGTTTGGAAACCGGGCATAGATCAGCGATCTGTTGCAGCCGGATCTTTACTTCTTCATCAACCGGACTGGTAAACAAAATATCTCTGTCGATAATCGTTTCCAGTTGACCATCCTTGGTGCTCTGGTAGAGATTGGTATTAACGGCGATGCTGGGAATATCAAGTCCCTTGCGTTCAATATACATCCGCAGGGTTATCAGCGTGCAGGAAGCAAGCGAGGAAAGCAAAAGCGTGAAGGGATCGGGGCCACTGTCTGCGCCGCCACTGGAAAGGGGTTCATCTGAAATGAATTGCCCGTTTCGCCATTCAATGGTGCACTGGTACTTTTCTGTACCAATGCTACCATGAACTGGCTTTTCAAGTTTATATTTCATGCAGGATTATGCGTTGGTGAAGCAGGAATTATATCCTCCTCAAATTTATTTAATTAACGCATGCCCCGCTCACTGCATCATAAATTGAAAGCACCCGCAGGCTCCTTAAGAACAGCCGCGAAACTGGTCTCGGGGTAGAAACTTACCAGGCCGGTGGCAATATCATGCGTTCCGCCAATGATGCCCACCTCTCCGCTCTCGATCATCTCACGGAGGATCGGGCTTTGTTCCATGATGGCCTGAACCGTGCGCTTCACATTCAGACTGGCAACTTTTTCAACGAATTCGGCATTGCCTGAATTGCGGTTATCCCTCACTGTTGTTTCTGCTTCTACCGCCGGCTGTATCTTGGAAAGCAGGGCGGTGAGATTACCCATCTCCACATGGTCACATGCACCTTTGATGGCACCGCACTTGGTATGTCCAAGTACCACGATGATCTTTGAGCCGGCCACCTTGCAGCCGAACTCCATGGAGCCAAGAATGTCTTCGTTGATGATATTACCGGCAATCCGAACGCTGAAGATATCACCAAGCCCCTGGTCGAAGATCAGCTCAGCCGAGGTGCGGCTATCGATGCAGCTCAGGATCACAGCAAAGGGATGCTGTCCGTCAGAGGTTTCATTGGCCTGCTGAAGAAGATTGCGATTCACTTTAAGGTTGTTAACAAATCGCTTATTACCTTCTTTGAGCAGATCCAATGCCATGGCGGGTGTGATGGCAGCCTGCATTTCTTTTGTAAGCGTTTTCATTCTTGCTTTTTTGATGGGTTACAAAAATAGCGAAATCGTTTAAAATAATAGTATTACTATCATAAATAAATGTAAACATATATTCACTAGATTTGCCCTATAGCCTCGGGCTCACCCATCATGAAAATTGAATTGCAAATAAGTATGAATGAGGCCCTCTATCTCCGCAACCCGGAGAGTTCGGAGCTGGGCCGCAATATCCTTTCACATAGTGTGGAGCTGATAGACAAGATCGGCTTTGAAGCTTTCACCTTCAGGAAACTGGCAGAACTGATCGGCACAACGGAAGCGGGTATCTACCGTTATTTCGAGAACAAGCATAAGCTCCTTGTTTACCTCACAGCATGGTACTGGGGATGGCTTGAATTCCAGATCAGATTTCAAACCAATAATATCAAGGACCCTACGGTTCGATTAAAAAAAGTGATCGACCTGCTTGCCGCGGCGGTGGAAGATGATGAACGGACCAGTCATATCAATGAAGCGCTGCTTCACAAGATCATCATTTCAGAAGGCTCAAAAGCATACCTCACCAAGCAGGTGAGTGAAGACAATAAACAACAGTTCTTCAAGCCTTATAAAGATGTATGCGAAGTAATTGGGAATATTATTTCTGAATGCTCTCCGGACTATAAATACCCGAAATCACTGGCATCCACCATTATTGAGATGGCGCATTTCCAGAATTTCTTTATGCACCATCTCCCCTCCCTCACTGATTTCGGAAAATCAAAACAGGAAGCGGAGATCATTTCATTTCTGAATGATCTTGTATTCGCAAGTCTTAAGAAGCGACAGCACTAAACAGAAAAATAATCCCTCGCATTGCTGAAGGCGATCTTCCGCACAATGGATCCCATCCACTGCTCATCATCGGGCAGCGTTCCCTGCTCCATTTCCTGGCCCAGCAAGTTGCAGAGTATCCTTCTGAAATAATCATGTCTCGAATAAGAGAGAAAGCTCCTGCTGTCAGTTGTCATCCCAATAAATGTACTAAGCACCCCCAAATTGGAAAGCGTATTCAATTGCTTCTCGATTCCATCTTTCTGATCAAGGAACCACCAGGCCGATCCGTACTGGATCTTCCCTGCCACCGAGCCATCATTGAAGTTGCCCGTCATGGCAGCAAATACTTCGTTGAGCGCGGGGTTCAGGTTATAGAGTATAGTCCTGCACAATTTATCTTCACTATCAAGCGCATCGAGGAAACGCGCCAGTCGCATTGCCTGCGCATCATCCCCAATAGAATCAACCCCGCTATCAGCCCCCAGCCTGCTGCGCAGCCTGCTGTTCAGATTGCGGATGGCACCAAGATGGAACTGCTGCACCCATCCTTTGGCATGGTAAAATTTACAAAGATGCAGCAGCACATAACCGGCAAATGCATCTGCATCAGGCATCTGGAAATCGGCTCTATTGAGAAATGTCGAAAAGTCTTTTTCAACTGCGCTTAGGGATGCTGGTAAGAGAGGCATCTGTACCAGTCCATGATCGGAAATTCTACAACCATGCTGGTGGAAATGCTGCACCCGCTCCTGCAAAGCGCTCAGTAAGCTTTCCATATTAGTGATGGGGATGCCACTCGCCAATTCCAGCCGCTGCTTATAGGCAAGAAAACTTTCTTTGTCGGCAATGTTCAAAACGGGGTCGGGACGAAATGATGGCCGCACCACAAAAGAGTTGCCCTGCCCCTCCAGTTGCTGGTGGTATTGAAGGGCATCGCAGGGATCATCGGTTGTACCCACCAGCACTACCCTGTTATGCTCGAGGAGGCCTTTCACAGAAAAGCCGGGTTCTGCCAGCAGCGCATTGCAATGCGCATATATTTCAGGAGCCGTATCCCTGTTCAAAAAAGCATCTACGCCAAAAGGATTTTTCAGTTCCATCTGCGTCCAGTGGAACAATGGATTCCTAACGGTATTGGGTACCGCTGCAGCCCAGGCAAGGAATTTCTCTTCATTGCTGGCGGAACCCGTTATCAGTTCTTCACGCACACCAAGGGCACGCATCGCCCGCCACTTGTAGTGATCCCCCTTCAGCCAGATCTCTGTGAGGTCGGTGAAATGTTTGTTGCTCGCAATTTCCTGCGGCGGCAGATGGCAGTGGTAATCAACGATGGGGAGCCCCGCCGCATAATCGTGGTATAGTCTTTCGGCCTGCTTGTTTTGCAGGAGGAAATTCTTATTGATAATTCCTTTCATCTTGCTTTTATTTTATTTCTCCTCCAGCCCTCTCCGTGTGCCCAGTTCAAGTCCGCGTAACTCTGCCAGCCCCCGCAGCCTGCCGATTGCAGAATAACCCGGATTGGTTTTCTTCTTCAGGTCATCCAGCATCTGGTGACCATGGTCGGGCCGCATGGGGATGGATTGCTTGCGGCGTTTCAACAGCAGCACGATCTCTTTCATCACGGCATACATATCAGCATCACCATCGAGGTGATTGTCTTCATAGAAATCGCCCCACTCATTGCGGCGTGTATTGCGGAGGTGGAAGAAGTGGATGCGCTTACCAAATTCCTTCACCATGGCCGGCAACTCATTGTCTTCCCGAACGCCATAGGAGCCGGTGCAAAAACAGAGTCCATTGCTCAGCGAGGGAACGGCCTTCACCAGCGCCCTGATATCTGCTGAGGTACTCACCACACGCGGCAATCCCAGTATCGGATATGGCGGATCATCGGGATGGATGGCCATGCGGACACCTGCCGCCACAGCAGCGGGAATGACCTTCTGTAAAAAGTAAACCAGGTTGGCACGAAGCGCATTTGCATCAATGCCTTTATAAGGCGCGAGCGCCTCCCTGAATTGCTGTAGGGTGAAGGACTCCTCACTGCCGGGTAAACCGGCAATGATATTACGTTGCAGGATCTGCTTCTCTTCTTTTGACATTCGCAGCCAACGGTCTTCAGCACGTTGAATAGTGGCGGGACTGTATTCTTCGGTTGCCCCTGGACGTTGCAGCATAAAACAATCGAAGGCAACAAAGGCTGCTTTCTCAAATCGAAGGGCCTTGCTGCCATCCTCTACGGTATAGGCAAGGTCGGTGCGGGTCCAGTCGAGCACCGGCATAAAATTATAGGTAACGATATTGATACCCGCTTCCCCAAGATTCTTGATGGAGCGGATATAATTGGCGATATATTTTTCACAGCTACCGCTACGTGTTTTGATCTGTTCATGAACGGGAACACTCTCCACCACCGACCATCGCAGTCCGGCAGCCTCGATCTCTTTTTTTCTTTTCATTATCTCTGCCCTGGTCCACACTTCTCCATTGGGGATATGGTGCAGGGCGGTGACTACACCACTGCAGCCGGCCTGCCTGATATCGGGAAGGCTCACGGGGTCAGCGGGACCGAACCATCGCATGGTCTGCTCCAGCGCATATACGGGCTTTTTAGATGTCTTCAAAGCGATGCATTTACAATTGACGGATCTTGATACTCCTGAAGTCCACCGCGTTACCATGATCCTGCAGCAGTATCCTTCCCTTTTCTGCCATTCCGAAATTAGGCCATATGGCATATTTGCTCCTTGCCACCAGGGCCTGGTAGATTGGTGTGCCGCGCTGGTATTCCACCACCTTATAGCCATTCAGGAAATGCTCCACCCGGTTATCAGGATGAACGCGGATCATACCGCGGTTCCATTCACCGGGCTTCTTGATAGCCTGACCGGGTTTGAGGGAAGGGATAAGGTCATAGAGCGAGGCGATGGTTCGGTTACCCACCACGCCTTCTTTGGCATCGGGATGCTTTGCATCATCGAGGATCTGGTATTCAAGGCCTATGGCCGAGCCTGAATTCTGTTCCTGCTCGGTCACAAAATATTTCACGCCGCTATTAGCGCCTTCCGTGAAGCGGAAATCAAACTGCAGTTCAAAGGCGCCGAACATTTCTTCGCTCACGATATCACCGCCATTGGTGGATTCACCTCCACCCGCAGGCATCACACGAAGCATGCCCTCTTCTATCTTCCATCCCTTTTCAGGGAAAGCTTTTTTGTAGGCGCCGCGCCAGCCATCCGTATTGATGCCATTCCAGAGCAGCTTAACGCCGTTTTTCTTTTCGGCATCGGTGAGTGTATTGGGAACGAGGTTCACCACAAAGATGCCGGTTTCGGGAGATGGCTTTAGGTTGCTGGTCTGGATCCGGATATTACGCCAGCGGATCTGTCTGCCGGCCTCTTCGGGTTTGCCGATGCTGTGCACCTGCAGGGCGATGAAGCCGGTGGTTTTAAGATCATCCACGAGGTGGGCGGCGGGGATGCCATTCACCCAGGTGCGGACAGTATTGCCGATACATTCTATGCGGTAGCGATTCCATTCATTATTGCGGAAGGCCTTTTTAGCCGGCTCATTGTATTCATGGGTATAGAGCCAGAGGCGGCGGCCTTCATCATAGATACCCCCGCTCCAGGCGCGCGCAGAAGGATCTATCTCCATCTGGTAGCCATGCACCCGACCGTTCTGGTATTCCGGCTTGCTCTCGCTGCGGAACTGAATGCCCGAGTTCATGCGCGGGTCAACCTTGAATTCCAGCTCCAGGATAAAGTCGTCGTAGTTCTTATCGGTAGCCAGGAATGAGTTGGGTTCATCCACCACGGTAGTGCCAACGATCTCTCCTTTCTCTACAATATATTTAGCCTTACCCCCAAGTTGTTTCCAGCCACTGAGGTCTTTGCCGTTGAAGAGTTTGGTCCAGTTTTCTTTGAAGTTGGTAGTTTGCGACGATGCCCCCACGGTGATGGATAGGGCTATGGCAAGTAGAATCGATTTGATCATGACAATAGAAGTTTTGCGATGGGTAGCTTATCTTTCAATGAAACTAACCAAAAAACCGGAATCCTTCTACAACCCCCTCCCAGCTAAATGAAACCCAGCCTCATACATTTAGTTATACTCCTTTTTACGCTTTTACCCTTAAACGGTAATGCGCAGGACAATCCTTATCCTGGATTGTTGAACCCGGAGAGAAAGGTCATTTTGCCAATGGCGAGGTGAAGATCGAGCGCCCCTAACCCCAACCCTAAAATAAAATATCATGAACCCTCAACCCCTACTATTACCCAATGGTCGCAGCCTCGACCGGGTACCACTATCAAACATTGTATACATTGAAGTAATGGACAAGCTCTGCAAGGTGGTTACCACCAAGCAGGAATACAAGATTTCAGCATCGCTGAATTCATTCAGGAAGCTCTTATCAGAACCTGATTTTTTACAGATCCACCGCAACTATGTTGTGGCCTTGAATCATGTCAATTCAATTGGCGATTCAGAGATTGTGGTGCTGGGCAAGAAGCTTCCGGTTTCAAGGAATAACAGGATGAAGTTGTTTAGTTGTTTTAGGTTGTATAGGTAGGTAAGTGTCAATAGCATATCTACCATTTATAATATAATGTTGACACAACAAGGCAATTGATAATTCGCAACATTTAAACTTTAAAATTAAATTTGTTCATTGCTGTTGAAGGTGCTTCAAATGATTCACTACGTACTAAGAAGGCTCTACCTGTACCAGAAACTTCAAGATCGCGGAAATAACTATCCTTAATCATAACCATATTAGAATCTGGACCAATTTTCTGTACAGTGACTGCACCAGCAGGTAGTGGAACTGTTTTCAATTGACTATCTGTTAATAGAAATGGTGTTGCCGCCGTTAAGTTCCAGTCGTAAACATCATATATCTGTACACACCAACGAAGGATTTCCACTTCATAGTTATCATCCGCAAAAAGTCCAACAACTCCCCCTGACGTTCCTTTATATGTAGCCTGTACCCAAATCACAGAATGCACATTAAATGCACCCAATGCAGTAAATAAATCTTTCGATAATGATGTTGCGGTTGCGGATGGCTTAACTCCATCCCGATATTGAAGAAATCTCACGGGACCTTTTGCGCCAACAACTTTATTTGGTGGAAGTAGCGTTCCTTGAGGATGATTTTTATCTTTTAAACGTGCTAAACATCCAGCTTCAAATTCGTCTCTTGATTTGTTATGCAGAAATGTTGGTACTTCGCTATCTACTTTTTTAAAATGAGAAGCACTCATTACATGTACAGTTCCTGAACCATCTAACCAATGTTGCAGGTTGTCGGCTGAAAGTGGGCGATCTGCTTTGGCTGCGTTAATAGCAGCTATAATCTCTCCTTTTCTCTTACTAATTTCGGAAGGAGACAACGTTGTTCCTTTAGTTGGCTGGTTGCGTGTTGGAGGATCTCCAAAAAATTCATTTGCGGGACAACTTGCCATTAAAGCTGGATGTTGAGAAGGACCAGGCATATTTTTCACAGGAAGAAATGCAATACTCGAAGGAGCTGGAAGAGGAGGCAATTCCTTTTGCACACCGGTAAAACCAGCTGCGGCATCAACAGTTCCTGCGTCAGCAGAAAAAGCAAGCAATGATTTTGCAGTATTCGCCTGCGAATCGCCTGCCTGGCCCCATACTGCTTTTTGGAAGGCGGCCTGCTCCTGTACGCCAGGCCCACTTGTATTAGTGAGTCCCGGAATGTTTGAAGTATTATCAGGCCCCCCACCTGTACTGCCATCACCAGAAGCACTACCTGATAAAGGAGATGCGTTGCTGCTATTACCTGAAGATTGCCCGGAATTCCGTTGATCAAGGCTACGTCCATGATTGATCTTGGCACCTTCATTAGAAATAGTAGAGGGAGAGGTATCAGGACTTCCTTTACCATACATCGATGCAACAAATGCAAGTGCTGCCTTGAACATCTCAACTTCTTTCTTTGCTGCTACTGCCAAATTTGAACCCGCCTGTGCAGCTGATTCACCCGCTCCTTGACCGCTACTCGCTAGTGCTGCCTGCGCCAGACCTATTGTATTGGCCAGGCCACTCATGTCACGGAACATATTTCCGTTTGCAATAGACTGTAAAACAGAGGTCATGCCGGTAGGATCAGGAAGTGATGTAGGTGAAACGATATTTACAAGAGGCTGACTAAGATTACCGGGTTTCAAATTTTCCTCTGTTCCCCTGCTTCCGGTTTGTATTGGCGCAATCTCAGGAGCCGCAAATGGAATTGGTGAGTCTTGCCAATTCCAGAACCTTGTCATGTCTAATTTCTCGGCCGAATTATAGCGCCCTAACACCGCCTCAGCAAATACGCCCCCACTCGGTAGTGGAACAATTTCCTGTTTTACTTTGGTAAAATCGATACCATGCTCAGCCATCCATTCGGCCCACTCTTTTTCTTCTTGAAACTGACCATCAGTGTCAGGTTCTACATGCATTTTAAATACTAAATAATTTCCGGCCGTTGTAATTGGTTGAGGATCTATTTGAACAGTGACAGGTTTATTATTGTAGGAATATTCCGAAAGTAATAGTGTTACTGTTGCCGGATCAAGTGCATTAAATATTGCCTGACTGTAATGAAGTTGATTAGCTTTTAAATGATCAATTAATTTAGCTCGTATACCACCGCCTTTAAAAGATAATACTTTTTGTGTGGCAGAATTTGCTTCCAACTTAATGGGAACGTCGAAACTAAATGGTATTCCCTTATACATAAAATTAACTGCAGCAAGAAAACTGTAATCCGTAGCAGGCGTTGGATTTGTCATTCCAATAAAATCCATTTCATGAATCAGATAGGCATCAACTAATTTAACATCCTGCCCATTAATAGTAGGTGTTATAGTACTGCCATCCCTCAAGTAAATAACGATTCGTAAGGCGGGATTAATCCCAGCCGGCATCAAATAAAATCCAGTTAATCTGCTTTCATTGGGTAGGCCAACAACTTTTGCATTTTCCTTCATATCATGGGGAACGAGACCTCCATTTCTAAGTGAAATATATCCATCTTCAAATGACCTTACATCTACAGTATCATAATTATTGCTTAGCATTTCGACAGCCTCCTGTGATAGTGCTGCTCTCAAAAGTGCTTCCCTGAATTTTCGTATGAGACCAACATTACCAAAATCTATTAATTGCATTGGAATGAATAAACATTTTTCCACCTCACTTAATTGCACAACTACACGATAAATTTGAATGACTTCATAATATTGAACAGACATAGCATGCATGTGATTATAGTTAGTAACAATTCGTGTACTAACCTTTTCATGTTCCTCTTGAGAAACTTCTTTTATTACTGATGCACGCCTATTGCGAACAGCATTTGCATTTTGTTGGGTACTATCCATTACGTTTTGCGCCATCGAAGCGGACAACGTACGTCTACCAGAAGAACTTGAAAAGCTTATTGCATCAGTTACGTTTTGGCCACTCCCTGAAGACCCCCCTAGTGTCAAAGGGCCCAAGCCCACGCCCAATGCTGTTCCCTTTTGTGAACTGGTGCTTTCTGCATGAGTCTTTGAAAAGCCAGATTGTGCTTCACTAGCCACAGCATTGGTTACTTCACTTATAGCCCTGTTGTGTTGTGTTGTATTGCTTAGCTGTTCGGTTTCAGTTATATCTTCTTGTTGTTTTCCCTTTACTCGTCTTGACCAATCAATCATTGCCATTCGGGTACTTTCACCTGGAGCCAGAGCTAAACTATGGAGAAGTTGCCCCAACGCTACCCCTTGTGCAAACCAGGATTGGGAATAAGTGAGTAATGCGCCAATAGCTGGTTTTCTAAATCCAAACTTTTGGCTGATTACAGGAGAAATGTCAATTGGTCCTGAAGTATCCAAGTTGGTTAATGCCGCTACATCCTCTTCTAGTTCATCGATAACAAGTGTTTTATAAAACACCCTTTCGGTAGGGTACTGACCCGATTGGGGAACAAGATCGGAAGGAGCGTCTTTGTCAAAAGTTGGAAGCGTTTGTGGAAAAAAAACAGAAACAAATATATCCCTGGCTGCTACATATGGTGGGTACAAAGCCAAGTCTCGTACCGTCTTAACATCAAGTGCATTACTGAGTAAATTTGCGGAAATAGTATTTATTCCTTCCAAAATACCAATCGACTCAAAGCGCAATTCATCAATTTTTACATCTTCAACTAATGATTCATTAACAATGTCAGCAGGAGGCGTGCCAAATTTGTACAGTGTATTTGTCGGATCAAGCCCTGCCATTAAAAGGTCATGCGCATTGGAGAACACACGAGACATTGCAAGATCAAAAATGGATTTAATACCTAAATGATCCAATAATGCTTGTGCAGCTTCATCTGTAACACCCAACAATACTTTAGTTGAAGCTTGCATGATTTCATGCAGATCAAGATTTGACTCAGTCGATTTGATGTAATCCATCATGTTTGCCATAAAATATTTTTTAATGTATATTGTTGGATACTTATGTGCCCTTGTCTATACGCGCCAGGATAGTACGGTTTCCTTTATTACTGTATTAATGTCTTCAATTAAACTTTTAGGCTTGGACTTTGAGGGCGAAATAGCCCTTTTAACACAAGGTTTATGGTTAAACTAGCTTCAGGTGCAATAGTAATAATAAAGGCGAGGGACTGAATTAAAATGGAGCAACCATAAAACTGAATCTTCGGAACTTGATTTCGGAAATCAATTTATCATACTTCAGTCAAAATTTGTACCGTATTTTCCCCGGTCGTTTGCTGTTATTTTTCCGGGTGCAGATGTCTCATAACTTTACTGCTCTGTCGCTATAGAATAGCCGCTAACGTTAAAGTATTCCCTAAGGCGTGGCATTCCAGCACTACAGTCAATTTATAAAACTAAAATTTGATTTAGCACTGAACTTTCATTGTAGCACTATCCCCGCTTTGGGAAATACCTTGTTATTGTTGGGCCTCATTTGCAAGTTGTTTTAGAAATTTAATCGACCGTTCAAGTGCAAATTTTCATGAGTCATCAAATGTAAACTGATATTCATGTCCTAAAGCGGGTTCGTGATTTTCAGGGAAAAACAAGGTATCTATTGATATATTAACAGCAGATAGTCTGTCTGCTAAAAGTTTAGATTGTGGTAATAGAGGATCATTATTTCCGGCAGAAATAAATGTGGGCGGAAATGCAGTTGTCAGGTAGTTTGTAACCGAAGCAGTCTTTGCATAAGCATTATTCGAAATGTCCTTCGTATCGAAATAGGCCCATGTTACCGATTTTAGGAAGGATCCAAAAGCACCTTCAGTTTTTAAGTTGTCAATCTCATATATCCCACAATATAAAAGCAAACCTTTTAGCTGGTGGAGAGTAAGGCCCGGCTTTATCCTGGTCATTTCTGCATAGGTAGGACTTGTAATTACATTTGCTGCGGCGGCTGAAATCATCGAACCGCCTGAGTCTCCCGCGAGCACAAAAAAAGTGGTGTCGGCATGAAATGTATCTCCATTGGATGAAATGTATGCCAATGCCCTGTTCAGTTGCTGAATGGGTGTTGGATATTTTGCTTCCGGCGCAACGGTGTAATCAATTGAGATTACTACATAACCTTTCGCCGCTAGTATTTTACAATAATTAGCAACCTGGGTTTTATCTCCTGATATCAATCCGCCTCCATGTGTCCATACTATAACAGGTAGTTTAGCTTTTGCTTTTACAGAATCCCGATGGAAGTAGGCATCCAAAAAAGCATCCGGATCTTTTTCATCATAGTGTATATTGCTGATGGTTTCTATTTTATCTGGAACATGCTTTTCCAGTTCCATATTTACCCGCACTGCTTCTTTATTGAAAGCATTTCGAATCATCCAAACTGATGGATAGGGTGACAATTTGAACGAAAGAAAAATAATACCTGCCAATACAAGGATTGAAATCAATGCCAGTTTTACAATCTTTTTCATTTGTTATTTATTGACGCTACTTCGGATCACCCTAACCATATCGAAATTATTAAATTCATTTTTAATATATTAATTCTTCTTCATATATTGAAATACATATGATGAAAATCCTCTTTGTTGCACTGCACGGAATTATCAAAGGCATTGCCTTTGTTGTTTTTATTGCCGGGTTGGTTCTGGCTTTGTTAGGTGTATATGAATTTATTCATGCGCTATCCCATATTTCTTTACCGGATAAAAGTATAGCTGCTTCGCTGATAGCAGTAGGGATGTTACAGTCGGTTGATATATTCCTCCTCTCCCTTGTGCTATTTGTTTTTTCAGTGGGTCTCCTGGTTCTGTTTGAGGCCAGGAACGCAGAGGGCTTAACGGCACTCCTTCCCTCCTGGATAAAAGTGAGCAGCTTTCTTCAATTAAAGATCATCATTTGGGAAGCTATTCTTACCACGCTGGTGGTTTCATATCTAGCTGCACTGGCTCAGTATAAGCTCTCTGGCAAAGAAGTTTCGCTAACATCATTGGTCATTCCGGGTGCTATATTATTATTGGCCGCAAGTTTGTTTCTGATAAAGAAACATGATAAATAATGTTTTCGTTGTTAGCAATCCGCCTTAAATAGTCGCTCATCTCATTTGAAAAAATCAATCGCAACCTGGCTGATAAGATCAGGTCTCTCAGCAAATACTTCATGTGTTGTATTGGGTAATACACAATATTGACTATTCTTTATTAAACGGTGCATCTCCAGTCCATGTTCAATTGAGATCATATCTCTGTCACCAAGCACAATCATCACAGGAATGTTATTGCACTATAAACACTGGTCGGTGCAACCTGCCCAGAGTAGTGAAACTGAAATAAGGCCGATTACAATTTTCGCTGTTTTACTTTCGCTCATCATTTAGTAATTGTCTGATTGTTGCCAGGTGCGATAATAAAACCAAAGGAACTACACAACATGGCAGCCAGTTAAATGGGAAATACAGAACAGCAATATTTGGTTGATCAAAAGCAAACTTTTGAAAAGGAAACGGGGCCGACAGAACTGCATTCACAACAATATTTATCAGAAGTCCTAAACAGATGAAGTTCCAAACCAGTATGAGTTTTTTGTCTATTTGATTCTTTATAAACCCAAAATAAAAAATCGCCGGAGCAGTCAGCCCTGATATAATATCAAAATTTCTGCCTTCAAAGGTCATAAGCTCTGGAACGGTCTTATTTACGAATAGCCAAAACAAAACAACTTCAACGGGAATTCTAATTGTGTGTAAAATCGTTAAGGTCTTTATATCTAAACTGTCAATATATTGTCTGCCACTTGAAGTGGTAAAAAGTCCGATGATTAGAAGTATGGGTGGCACAACTAAAAGCAAAAATCTTGGCGGAATTGTGTCCGTCACGGTGTAAAAACCAGAAAGGCCGATAACGGCCTGTATTGCCAGCCAAATAAGGAGAATTACTAAAGTCAATTTTGAATTGTTGGTCGCTTTATAAAAGAGTCCGACTGTCAATAGGGTTGTCAGTCCGAAAACGATACTTATAAATGCTGGTAAATTTTCCATTGTTTACTGTGACTTTTTATATGTGCCTTCTTTGCTTGTTTGTCATTTAGCTATCTAACTCCATGGCCAGATTCACTGCTTTTTGAGCCATTTGATGGCTGCCTTAACTTTGACGTCATTAGCCAGATCATTAAAACTATCTGGTCCGTCAATAAAAATATCAGGCCTTAGTGCTTCTGTATACACAGTTCCATTTCTATCAGCTCCATAACCGATAGAAAGGTTCATGGCTGCTGAATCGCTTATTTGGAAACCATTATTTACCGTTACGTACCCGGCAGTGGTAGCACCAAGCAGGATAGTGTTAGGCCGACCTTTAAACGTCATAATCAGGAACTCGCCGGAGCTGCCTGTCTGGGCACCGGTTAGGATAACAATAGGTAGCTGCCCCGCCTGCCTTGTACTATCTTTGTAAAAAAAACTGCCATGAACTTCCTGTTTTACTTTAACCCAGTCAACCTTTGAAGCATTGACTGAATTTTCCCTCATGATACTTATGGTAGTATCAATGAGAAATCGCACCTCATTTTTTTGTCCATAAGAAGAAATCATAAAAACTAGAAGAGAAGAAATAAGCAAAGCTGGTCTCCGCATGACTGTATGTGGTTGTATTTATGAATATACTCAATTATTAATCTTATCTAAAATCCGGAAACCTATCCTGCCCTCTCAAATTTATCGCTTTATTCCGCTATAATATATGCTGGTATTGCGTTCTGGCTTATGCTTCGATTATGTTTCGACCACCTATGCTGCTGCTAAGCCCAGGGCGATACATTTTGAGGATACCCGCCGGCATACCTCTGTCCGTTTCTGACATCCCCCTGTCCTTCCGGACGCTTCAATCCACGCTAGCTTTGTATTCTAAACAAAAGGATATGAGAAGCAGTGCAACTCTGATGGAAAAGAATATTGCCATCCTGATGGCCGACTTATCAGGATACACCGCACTAACGGAAACGCATGGCCCGGCAACGGCTGCCGACCTGATCGATCGGTTTATCCAAATCGCGGAAAGATGCCTGGTGGGCGATACCCGGATCCATGAACGTAGAGGCGATGAAATTATGTTTGTCTCCGATTCTCCTGAAACGTTACTGGAAACTGCCCTTAACCTGGAGGCAAAAACCGCCAGGGAAGAAAATTTCCTTCAGGTACACGGCGGACTTCATTTTGGTACCATCTTAAAAAGAGCCGGCAGCTATTTTGGTTCCACCATCAACCTCGTGGCCAGAATTGCCGCCAAAGCTTCGCCGGGAACTTTGTGGTGTTCAGACGATTTCATATCGTCAATTGAGAATAAATCTGTTTGCAACTTCCTTTCCAAAGGCAATCACAAGTTTAAAAATATCAAAGAAGAAAAAGAGGTTTTTGAGATCAGGGTTGATAGACCAGAAAATATTACCGTCGATCCGGTTTGCCGAATGGTAATTGTGGACCACCAAAACGCGATCTATTATCCCCACCCCACCGGCCATTATTTCTGCTCTTCCCAGTGCCTTGCCATTTATCGGAATAATTGAAAATCATCATTAAACTACTAACTATGACAGCTGCTCTGATTGGAATCTCATCCGGACTGGTGGTCATTTTCCTTTTCATCCTGCTGAAGCAGTTCGACAAGAAACTGATCTATGGCCTGATACTTTGTGGGATAGGATTTCTCTATGTTGGCTTTACCTGGACAAACCTACCCGCCTTAATTGTAAATTGTATTCAGGCGGTGGTCTTCCTGTTTCTGGCATACTACGGCGTTAAGAAAAGTTTATATCTCCTGGCAGGTGGTTATTTCCTTCATGGAACCTGGGATCTGTTTTACCACCTGTTCCAGGATCCGGGATTGATCCCGCCTGAATACGACATGTTTTGCCTGTCCATTGATTTCACTATTGGTTTTTATATTCTGCTTCTCGCCCGAACAAAGAATAAGAATTTATAAAAGTTATAATCCACTATATGCAAAAAGTTGCCTTTATCATTCCCCCCACCGTTGAACTACTCGACCTTTCCGGTCCGGTCCAGGTTTTTGTTGAAGCGAAGTTCTATGGCTTCGAAATAGACATTGAATTTTACCAGTACCAGGATAACCCTATGAGTACGGCCGGACTGGGATTTGAAAACATCAAACACTTTACAGAAGCTAAATTAAAAGAAGGCGATTTTGTATTCGTGCCCGGGATGGATAATGACTATGTAAACAGCATCCCCTTTAAAGCCGAAAGGGAATTCTTTAAATGGCTGAAAGAATGTTCTGATAATAAAGTAACAGTCTGCTCCATTTGTACGGGTGCTTTTGCCCTGGGACAGGCGGGACTGCTGAAAGACACAGAATGCACCACCCATTGGCGGAGGGTAAAAGCCTTACAGGAGCAATTTCCCACGGCAAAGGTTGTAGCAGATATTCTATTTGTAAAGAGTAATAATGTTTACACCAGCGCCGGCATCAGCGCAGGCATTGATCTTGCCCTGGCAATCCTCGAAGATTTAAAGGGCCCTTTATTCACGCATAAGGTTGCCCGCGGACTGGTGGTCTATCACCGGAGAAGCGGAACGCATAAGCAGCAAAGCATTTACCTGGACTACAGGAATCATATTAATCCGCAGGTGCATGAAGTGCAGGATTATCTCATAGACAATCTTTCCAAAGAGAACAGCATTGAATCGCTTGCTTCCCTGGTGGGGATGAGCCCCCGCAATCTGAGCCGGGTGTTCAAGGAAAAGACGGGATCTACTGTGCTGGAATACCTGACACTCTTAAGAAAGGAATATGCGAATACCATGCTTAATAATCCTGAATATACAATTGAGTATATCGCTTCAAAATGTGGGTTTAAGACGGCGAGGCAGTTACAAAGGATATTGAAGAATTGATAAGAGATGATTCACCGCCTCCCGCCAATTATCTGAAAAATTCTTTTCTATAACGGTGGATTCATCCTCTCCGGCCATTCTGCAAAGAATAATTAAACTGAATAATGCATGTCCCCTATTCTTCCACCTTGCCATTTCGATCACAGAAGGCAGTGCATGCTTTCTGATCTGCTCCAAAATATTCTTGTCCTTGTTTCTTGTCAGCTCCAAAAGAGCCATTGCACCTTTATTTCTATCGGTCCACGAAACTGAATTCACCATATCAATAAAAGGGGTGGCGGGGATAGTCACTTTGGTATCGGGACTTTCAGAAAGATAGCCAGCTAATATACTTATTGCACGGGTTGCGTTATTCCGTACATTTTCATCCGGATCATTTATGGCATAAAGTAAATTTTTAGCTACTTTCTTTTTATCGTTGGAATAAGCAATTACCTGGGCGGCGGCTGCCCGGTGTTCTGCATACTTAGAATACTTCAAAACCTTCTCTATGGTTGGAAATTTTTGTTCTGCAAATAGAATAAAGTTTGATTGCTCTTTCCTGGCAGGTGCATAGGTCAGCAAAGAATAGCCATTAAAATATTCCTCGGATGCCTCTCCTTTCATAGCAGCCTCTTTAACCTGCTGGTTGAAGTTTCGATAGGCTTGCATGATGTCATCCGACAAACTAAGATCCTGATTTGGTGCAACTCGGTATTTCAGGATATTAGTACCCCTTTCTGCAATACCTATATAAATCGAATAGCCATTTTGAACATCACAACAAACCGGACTCACTGTAACATCCCTGATACCTGGGATCGTTTTAATTACAGAAATAATACTGTCTGCTTTAATGGATAAAGGATTGATACTGTCGCCTTCCTTTAAATGGATAGAAGAAAGAATTCTATCAGAAGGAATTTTTCTATTGCCAAATACATCAATGCTTGATACCAGGGTTGACTGTGCAGATAAGCTGGCACTACAAATGAGTAGCACAGAAAAAACCAATATTCTTCTTCGCAATATTGATATCAGCTTATCCATTCAGTTAATTTAATTAAAAGACCTAAAGATAGAAAGCCTGTTACCGAGCCGGCTACTACCATCAGTATAGCGCTCAACAGTTTTATATTCAAAATTTGATAGAGGGCCGCCACGCAGGTTGCCAGCCGGTATATGGCGAGGAGAATAAGCATCGGAACAGATAAGCCCACCCCTTGTAATAGGGAAGCCAGTATGACCAGAACGCCTGGAAAAATGGCATAGCCTGTTGAAGACAGTATTTCTCTCAGCTTTATGGGCTTATGGAGAAGCAGTTTCCCAATAAGGAAGAATACAATTGATTGTACCAGCCAGAATGCTATCTCACCCTGAAAGCCGAAAACAAAGGACTCCCTTGGGTCCCAGTTATTTATTCTTGCCCTGATCACTCCCCCTATCCCATGCGATAGGGCAACCAGTAATACAATTATGAAGGCGGAAGCTAAAGCATTACGTGTATCCTTGTAGACACTTGAATCAAACAGACAAACTTTCTTTATTCTTTCAAAAAATAGGGAAACTTCATTTTTGATCATTACCCAAAATATCACTTAATTCCACAACTTTAAAATTTTCGTCCAGGTCTATAAAATGCTTAAATAAAGCTGCATGCCCGGCTCCAACCAGGATAACAATTTTATCATCATTTTTCTCCGTCAGCTTTTGAACAAAGGAATACATTAATAAATTTCGCTTATACCAATTAGCCACTAAACCTGCACCGGTAAAATCGTTTGCCATGCCTGCAGCGTTAAACATTGTTATATACGATCCAAGGTCATAATTTCTGTTAGATTGTTTATTATATTCCAGTAACAACTGGGTCAAAGAATATTTTCTTTTATTTTCATTGTCTGTATCTTCAAATTCCTTTATGCGCTTAAAGATATTGTCCTTCAGTTCGGTCTGTTTGGCCTTCTCCTTTGAAATCAATAAACTGTCAAAAGGAAACTCAGTGTGCGCGTCTATCGCATATACTTTTTTATTACCACTCAATTTCGCTGCCCTGAATGCTAATTGAAATATTTCATTTTCTTTATAAAATGTATTCTTAGGGTATTTGTTTTCTATATAATCGAAGTATTTGTTTTCCAGGTGTAATGCATATAAACTATCCAACTCCAAGGAGGCAGTATAATCCCATTCAACAAATATTTTATCTGGTGCAAATGCTTTAATTCTTTGAGCGATAATATCTAATTCCTTCTGAGATTTTTCCGTTAAAACATCGAACTTATCCGTTTGAGCTATATCTGCACCTGGATTATGGAAATGAAATGTTCCTATCAGTAAAACTTCTTTTTCCTTATTGGATTGTTGCGCTAATACTGCAGTTGAAAATTTTAAAAGAAAAGCGAGTAAGAGTAGGTTTATAGTTCTCATGAACATTTTTTGAGATTAGACGCTGCTGGATCAAAATTTGTTACATGGTTAAATAGAATATCAAAATAAAGCATTCGCTTTACTTCAATTTTTATCCCAGTCTCCATTTAAGAACTCAAGTGTTCTCTTAACGAAGTCTTTTGTATTAACAGGGTCTATATAAGGCGGAAAAGGAAAGTGGCCACCATTCGGAACGATCCATAAAAATGCACCGGGAATATTCTCATACATCCCCCAGGCATTGGATATTGGGGCAAGTTTATCATTATCACCATGTATAATTAAGGTTTTCGCTCGAATGGTTGATAACATATCTGGGGTATAGCTTGGATCACCATATAATTGACTGAAATAAAGAAATTGTTTTTGGAGTAACTCAGCTTTTTCTTTCCCATGCCGAGCAAGTGATGCTGAATCAGGAGTCTTTCTCCAATTGGCCACTATTACTCTTTGTTCCTTTGGATAATAAATATGCCCTCCAAGCACAATCAGTCGTTTAACCAACTCGGGTTTGAGAATAGCAAGTTGTAATGATATAGATCCACCTGAACTTGCTCCCATTAAATAGACAGAATCTAATTTCAAATACTCGATCAGTCCGATAATATATTTCGTGGCTGTTTTATGCAGATAGTATCTGGTGGTATCCATATAACCAGAACGGCCATGCCCCGGGAGATCAACAGCAATGACTCTGTATTTTTGAGATAATTCAGGAAGGTATTTATTCCATAGTGAAGCAGTAGAAAAGAAATGGTGCAATAATATCACGGGCACCCCCTTCCCCGATTCCTCGTAATAAACTTTCAAACCATCAATGGTGGCGAATTTCCCATTGGATGATACTGCCTCCTGTGCTCTTCCATTAGTTGTAAATAAGAAGACACATATTAATAAGATCTGTGTGAATTTCTTATACATGGGAAAGATATTTTTCACATTTTTACCCAGTATTAATTAATCCTTTTTTAACTGACTAAAGGTATGATTTATTAACTTAAATATAAAGGACTCAATCCTCCGCTTCTGTTTCAAATGGTGCCTCATATGCATTTCGGAATATTCCAACCATTCATAACAATTGAAAAAACCGAGTCCCGGATGTTCAGATTTTCCAAAATGTTGGGCGCTCTGCATTCTTATCCAGATCTCATTTGCAGCGAGCTTTAATTGCTCCATGCCTGTTCTTATCTCCTCTATGCTATTGGGCTGAGTTACTTTTTCAGCTGAAACAAGATTACCCTGGATCCTTTGATCGGGAAATGAGCCGTTGGCGAAAAGAGTTTTTGCCGCTTCCGACATTTCAATATTTACGTTTACTTCATCACTGAAGGAGCTTTCGATCTGACCAATAAACCATCCAGTGTCATCAATAATATGATTATATAACTGTCCAAGCGACCAGCTTCCACTGTCAGGCTTTAATAAGAGTTGCGCCAGATCAAAGCGGTCTAACTCCGATATCCATATATCTATTGTATCGTTGAATGTATCAATTAGCATAATCACCCCACTAGGTGAGCAGGTGCTTAAAGATAATGTTTGTTGAAAAACGGCTTCTTCAAAATGTCTTTTTTATACCACCAACCCATTCAGATAATGCAGTAGGTTTATATTGATAACTGTTATCGGCAACCTCATAGAAAAAATTTGAAAGCCATGAACAGAAAACAATTTGTAAAACTTGCCAGCCTGGGTACAGCAGTAGCTGCCAGTGGGATGACAGGTTTCGCTCACAGTACACTTCCCAATGTTCCGTCCATTACAGCAACAGGATTCAGCGCTGATAAGGCGGTGTATGTTCCTAAAGGAAAAAATCGCTTCCAGGAGGAACTTATGATCTGGGGTGTTATCCCCCTGCAAATCAAAGTATCTGGTAAGGATACAGATGGTTCACTGTTTGTATTTGAACATGAAGGGATGAGCAAAGGTGGTCCGGCCCGACATTTCCATTACAACCAGGATGAATGGTTTTACGCGTTGGAGGGTGAATTCGCCTTTGAAGTTGGGAACGAGAAGTTTACCCTGAAACCTGGTGATTCACTTTTTGCACCCCGCATGATTCCACATGTATGGGCTTATACCGGAGATAATCCCGGCACCTTACTATTGGCTGTTCAGCCCGCCGGATCATTGGAAGAGTTTTTCATGAAAAGCTGTAAGATGAAGTCACCACCATCCCCCCAGGAAGCAGAAACACTTTTTGCTGCTCATGGGATGAAAGTGGTTGGGCCACCTCTTTCAGTGAGCTAAACGGGCAGGCTTCTTCATTTTCATTCAAGCTTCAGGATTCTCTCCGGGGATTGATTATCCTGGTTGATCCATAAATTGGGATTAACACCGGCGAATTCCCTGAAGTCTTTCACCATGTGCTGATAATCCGTATAATTAAATAATAGTGCAATGCTTAGCCAATCATCATCGGGATGGGCTTCTTTATACTGATAGCTTTTATAAAAGCGAACCAAACGGCTGTATAGTTTAGGACCAACGCCCATTCTTTCAGTAAACTTTCGATTAAACTGCCTTGGACACAAACAAGCCTGCCGTGCAAGCCAGTCCAGCGAAAACCGGGATGGATTGGTATAAAGGCAGGCAGCTATCTTATCAAGAGGATGTAAATCTGCTTTTACTTTTCTCAATTTATTTTTCAGGTAATCTTCCACAACATCAATCATTTCAGTGTAGCTTAAGCAATGAGCAAGTCGATCATTCACTCCTACTACTTCATTGTTAATTACAGATCCCGCGTCGAACCAGCAGTCCCTAAATTCTAACAATGGAATTTGCAAGAGCCGATACAGTGCCCCGGGTTGAAAATGCACTCTCAGCATCAGGTACTCCTGGCTGAGGTAAAAATTATATCTCGACACCTGCTGCCCGCAAATGGACACTGAGGGCGCAACCTGATCTACTCCTTTTAAGGGATCGCTGATGGTTAAGTTACCTTTTGGCAAAAAGGTAATGGTTTGCTCAGGCTTGGGAGAATAAGGTTTGAAAGGTATGTCCTCCCCTTTTTCAAATGTGAAATGAGCAATTAGATAATCCCTGACAAACTCCTGTAAAATTGGACTGGGTGCTATGTATTGATATATCATAGCTGGTTGTTTGTGCGAATTTATTAATTATCATTCTTCCATTCTGCAAACATTACCCGAAATGCATTTGAAACCGCCTGGTGCATAATGGTGGCGTGATTCTCCTCTGGCAGGTAATCAAATGCCAGTTTAATATTCTTTGCCTTAACTGATTGTATCTTCTCAGCTAATAAATTGGCATCCACTTCCATTACCCTCGGTATAACGGTTGGGGTAAGTCCCTCTTTCCCCACTCCAATATAAATGAAGCTAACCTTGCTGGAGTTTTCCTTTAATTTTTCCAGGTCATTGATTAACAGGGAACCATTATCCCACCATAAACTTGGACTGATAATAATGTACTTATTAAACAGGGTTGGCTTCTTAAACAGGATCTCTGTTGCCAGCAATCCGCCAAGTGATTGGCCGATAATTGTCCGGGAGTTATTGGTTTTGTATTTCTTCTCAATAAAGGGTTGCAGCTCCTTTTCTATAAAATCTATAAATGCTTCAGAATGCCCTGATGTCGGATTCTTCTTCCTATCGTCCTCAATGTTGGATGGAAAGGTATAATCCCTCCTCCTGTCTACCGTTCCTATCCCCACCACTATTGATTTGGGCACCCTATTGACCCACTCAAATGAATTGTATTGTACAAGTCCAACTATATGGATAAAGTCCTCATCCGCAGAACCATCCAGCAAATAAATGACCGGATAATGTATTGTATCTGTTGTGTTGTAACCTTCCGGCAGGTATATATTCAGTATTCTCTTTTCCGATAATCTGTTCGAGTAAATTTCTTCAATTGATCCTAGTACAAACGGTCTGGTCTTACCCGTTTCAACAGGCTTCTTCGTTTGTCCAAAAGATACAAGGGAAATGTAGGTGAGTATAATAATTGAGATGAGTTTTTTCATAGGCTGGTGTTAACGGTTTTGTACAAGGTCAATTAAAGCAGTTGTAAAACTGGTCAGGCGCTTATGGGTCTCATTGTCGGTGAGATTACCCTGCTCATCAAATTTCCCCTTTATACCCTGTATTAGTAAAGTAGTATCATCCTTAAACTTTGTCAATGCAGTTTTCATGATCAACTGTAACTCCTCATGGCCTTTTTGACCACCTGCCGCGGCTGTTATCAGTCCGATTGGTTTGTCCGTAAATATAGTTGTCGAGATGCACCATTCGATAGCATTTTTCAGTCCGCTGGGAATACTGTAAACATATTCAGGCGTGCAAATGATCAGGCCATCGGATTCTTCAATTGCTTTTCGGAATGCGACTATAGGTGCGGGTGGATTATTTGCAGAAAGTTCCGGGTCAAAATGCGGAAGTGATTTGAGGTCGTTAAAGATTGTCAGGTTGAATTCAGTTCCCGTCATTCTTGCAATGAGTTCAATCAGTTTCAGGTTCGCAGAATTTGAACTTGCACTTCCATTGATGGCAAATATGTTTTTCTTTTGGTTAATAATGCTTAGTGTTTATCTATAAAGCTAAGCACTACTTTGTTAAATGCTTCCGGATTTTCATAACCCAGTCCATGCGAGGTATTAAGAAGGACTGCATTTTCCTTATTGCGCAAACAGCGGTTAAGCTCCTTCGTTATAGAATGGAGAAACAAGGGCGACTTGTCGCCGGCAACCAGTAGCACAGGCGTCTTTATTTTGCTGAGATCATCACAACTAACCGGCGGAAATATATTTTTATTTAAGACAGATCCCCTTGTCTCCAATGTATTGGCCATCATACCTGCACGGACCTGCTCAGGAAGCTTTGAAAAATAGGAGCTGTCGTCCATCACAGCCGTGATAAAAAGCTTTACCGCTTTCTCATCGTTATTATTCTTAAAGGCTTCGGCTGCAGGTATCGCAGCTTTCGTGACGAAGTTATTAACCAGCGTGTCGCCACCTGGTACGTTCTGGAGCATAGACATCACGGGAGCTTCCCCAAGCGTCAGACTGCGCACCAGGCCGGGCTGATCCATCGTGGCTAATAATGCAGTATAGGCGCCGGAAGAATGCCCTACCAAATGAACCGGACCGAGGTTCAGCTTTTGCAGCAATTCGACCAGGTCTCTGGCATACACAGTAAATGAATAATCGGCTGTATCATTAATTACCTGCTTGTTGGGATATGCATAACGCCGACTATAAGCGATTACCCGATAGTTTTTAGCAAAAGCATCCATCTGTGCACCCCAGCTGCGATAATCACTCAGGGCACCGTGAACAAAAACCACGGGTTCACCTTTGCCGATATCAATACAATGGGTACTATCTCCATTAATGTATATGCTTTTAAGCTCAGGGCCTGTACCAGGCGTGCTTTGTGCTTTGACGAGGTTGCTGTTACTGAATAAACACAAAAAGAACAGCGCTGAACTAAAACTTAGAGTAATTAAGTTCTTTTTCATAGTAACCAGGTTTGATGTCAACAATTCCTGCTATCAAACTTTATTGAGAAAGGTAACAACCGGTTCACCAATTACCCCGGCCTTCCTGATCGCTTCCTGTCTTTCAGGATCACTCATGAGCGTATCATAAAGTTCAACATTGGGAGCTTCAAACAGGAGCGTAACATCCTTGGGATTCTTAACAGAGGTGTAGATGCCCAGAAGCCTGGCTCCCGCTTCTTGTAATTTAGGCTGATCTGCATCAAAAATCTTCTTCCATTCCGTAAAGTCGCTGACTTCATGCTGGATAATTGCAGTGATCATTTTATTTGGTTGATATTAATCCCTACTCTTAAGGCTTTTCGGGATCCCCCAGTGATCAGGGGTGCGCATTGGTAGCTTTAATTTACGAAATTTTCAGGGAATGTACTTCTTGTGATTTATCGCTGATGTTCGGTCATGCCCGCCATAACCTTTTCCATAATTCTAACCTTTCCCCATCTTGGAACTGTTCTAAGTGCGTAAACCAATAGTTTTGTCAACGCCCCCGGCAAAACAGTCGTGCTTCGCCCTAATGCTTTTAAAATGGGAATGCCCACCTCTGAAGGTTTCATTGCCATGGACATCTTCATATTGGCTCTTGGACTGAATCCGCTTTCAACCGGACCGGGGGCAGCTGCCAAAACATCTACTCCATACCGTTTTAGTTCAATGGCTAACCCTTCTGCCAATGTTTGTACATACGCTTTTGTTGCCGCATAATTTGCTGCATATGGAGTGCCCTGAAATGCAACCATGGAACTCATTAATATAATTCCCCCACGTTTTTGGTTTGCAAATTGCTGGCTGTAATAATGTGTGAGCACAAGTAAAGCTTCGCAATTCACTTTCAGCATATTGATTTCTGTATGGATTGAACTATCAATAAACTTTCCTGATGTTCCATAACCTGCAGAAACAACTAATAGCCCAACATTCAGGTCTTGCGTGGCCCGAATTATCTCATCAATACCTTTCGTTTCTGATACATCGGAAGCTACCAACCTGGTTTCAATATTTGCTGTAGATTTTAATTGCTTTTCAACTTCCTGCAATTTGGCCAAATGTCTTGAATGGAGAACCAGGTTAAATCCTGCACTTGCTAATTGAGTGGCCAGTTCAAGGCCAATTCCAGATGATGCCCCGGTTACGATTGCCCAATCGCCATATTTTATTCTTAGGCGGTTCCCTTCTTTACTGGATAGTTTCATTCTGTAAATGTCGTCCCCTTAGCCGGGCAAGACGATAACAAATGTTTATACTTTCAGTTTTCAGCTTTTTTCAGCCTGCTTAAATGAACGGGAGTAATTCCCAAATAGGAAGCGATCATATGTTGCGGTACCCGGTTATGGATATTGGGAAACACCTCTGTGATACTATCATACCGTTGCTTTGGCGTTCGGGCATACAGGTTCTTGATGCGATCATCCTGGTAAATGAAATAGAATTCAGCTATTAACCTGCCCATTTTTTGTCCTTCCTGTAAGTGCTTATATCCCCATTCAATGGCCGAGCGAGGCAAAACAATAACCTCCGTTTCTTCCACCGCCTGTAAACTATACAGCGATGGTTGCTTCTGGATAAAATGGGAATAGTCTGCTATAAACTGGTTTTCCAGGGCAAAATGAATGGTGTGTTCTGTTCCCTCATTATCAGTTATCAATACCCTGATAAGCCCTTTATTGATAAAATAGATTTCATTAGGAACTGCGTTAGGCCGACTAATGATTTCCTGTCGCCTGAAAGTTTTGGTAATGGCTTTGCTTAGGAACTCGTTTAGCTCCTCTTCCGAGATACTGATCATACTTTTCATTACCTGCCTGATCTGTTCCATTATAAATCTTATTGTTTGGAAGATTGTTTTTGTAAAATCCTGACAATACGGTTATAAACAATCTCTGATTTCGTCCAGGAGTTTCCACCACTTGTATTCACGAAAAGAATAACAACGGCATCAATATCCTTGTGATAATGGGCAATACTCGAATATCCGGGCAACAAACCCGTATGTCCATAATCATAAATGGACGAATAAATTGCCTGCTCATTATCATTTAACAATCTACCATCATTTAATGCTCTTAAAAATATGCCTACATTCTCAGCTGTTGCAACCATGGAGCCACCCGGGTTTATATAATTCTGCGTCTTTAAATCTTTCTCATAACCTATATAATAGCCACTGGCAACATCATTTAAGTTCACCTCATTCAGTATACTATATGTTTCTGTTAGCCTTAGAGGTTCCAGTATTTCTTTCTTTATATATTGACGATGGCTATAGCCCAATACTTTGTCGATGATTGTTCCAATCAACAGATAATTTGTGTTGGAATAGCTATACCTACTGTCTGGTTTAAAATCAGCGGGTTTATTTAATACCAGGCTTAGATAGTCTCTGGAGCTATCAGGCAAATTGGACCAATCTAATGCAGGGTTGTCAATGAAATCGGGAATGCCTGATCGATGCTTTAGCAGCATCCGCAAACTAATCTGATCGGCATGCTCAATTTCTTCAACCAATTCAGGTAAATAATCCGTAAGGCTTTTATCCAGCGTCAAGGTATTATTGCTGACCAATTTAGCGGCCGCAGTGGCGATATACAACTTACTAATACTTGCTATTTTGAATAGTGCTTTCGGATTAGCGGGAATTTTATTCTCCCGGTTGTTCCAGCCCGCAGAATAAAATTCAGGTTCTCTATCTTTTCTATCTACATAAACAATAATGCCGTCGAGATTAGTTTTTGTAGCATTGTCAACTTGTTCCTGAACAGTATCCGGCAGCGGTGAAATCCATAGCCACAAAATATCCCAGGGTGTAAACACCACCGTGCAGGTTATCGCAACGGTAAGAACAACTATTCTAAGTAATTTTTTTCCTGGGTTCATGATTTATTTATTCTTTATTCAGCGGCTATTGCAACTCCCAGTATTCCACATAAATTCCCAGGAGAATATGCCAGAATAAATAGTGTCCAAGTCTAACGGCTAAGGATGCCAGAAAGCCTGCCTTCTTATAATAAATAGCCTGTAGCAAATTCATTAGAAATCCCGTCAGCAATGAATAAATAATAAGGAGAGCTCCTCCGCTGGGTAATTGTTCTATGGGCTCCCGCAAGGATGTTAAAACCGCCCCCACCCAAAAAAAGCTGTAAAAGTATTTCCCCTTTGCATACCATTTCCCTAACAACAGGATTAATGTAAGCGGAATAAGCCGATAAAATACTTCTATCTCGAATGCACCGGAAAAATACAGGAATAGGGAATAGGGAAATGGCTGCAGAAATGGCGGTAGCTCCGTGTATGGCTCGGGATGAAGAATTAATTTAATGGCAATTATATCGAGTATCCCGAATATCGCACCGGTTGCAGCAGGAATCAGCAGCCTTTGCTTATTGGAGATATTGTGCTCCCAAAAATTCGGAAGATTGGCTTTTGTTTGAAGGAACAAAAATGGAACACCCAGCAAAAGAATGAGTACACTCCCATAATCCCATACACGCAAAAAGGAATGCTTGTCCTTAATTGCATTACCATAAATCAAACCTATAACTGCAATCAGCATGAATGCTGCATAGATGACCAGATTTAATTTGACTTCCCTGCTTAGTAGCAATTTATTTTTCATTTCCATATTATCACTGGCATTATATTGTTTGCGATAAGCAAACCGCAAAATTTTATAACCAAACAGTTGCCCAGATATTCAATTTGTACAGACTGCTTCATAATAATAGCCTCATATGGTTTATGTAGACTAATCTAAATAGATCTCTCCCTTGAGGTACAATTTCCCATGACCACTGATCTCTACCCTGTCGTGCAGGTACTTACATTGCAAGAACCCTTTTCGCGCCGATAATTGAATGGCGGAGAACTCAGTCTTACCAAGTTGATCTGCCCAGTAGGGAACCAGGGTGGTATGCGCTGAGCCGGTTGCAGGATCTTCGTCTATTCCTGACTGTGGACCAAAGAACCTGGATACAAAATCAACCTCCTCTCCTTTCGCCGTAACTATAACGCCGCGTGCCGGGAGTTTTGAGATCTTGTCAAGTTCCGGAATTAAATTTTTTATATCCGCCTCACGCTCAAAAACCAGCATGTAGTCTGTCTTACCTTTAAAGGCAGCAATTGGTTTGGTATTAAAGCAATCAGCTAACTGTGCTGTTAGTTCTACTGCTTCCAATTTATCGGTGGGAAAGTTGAGGGTCAACAGGTCTCCATTCCTGGTTACAGTCAGCTCACCACTCCTATGCGAATAAAACCGAATAGAATTCTCTGTATAGTTTTCATGGTTGAATAAAACATAGGCCGATGCTAATGTTGCGTGGCCGCATAGATCAACTTCAATCGTTGGGGTAAACCAGCGGATCTGGTACTGGTCGCCATCTTTTACATAATAGGCTGTTTCTGCCAGGTTGTTTTCCATCGCGATCTGTTGAAGAAGTTCGTCACTCAACCAATGATCAAGGGGACAAACGGCTGCCGGGTTTCCGGTAAATACCTTCTCTGCGAAGGCATCTATTTGATATATTTTCTGTGTCATGATCTTTCTTGCCGACTATTCTGTTCCAATTAAGATGGTGGGAGCGCCACAGATCTGTATATGGCTTTACACTAAGCTAGTATAATTCGAGATTATTCTATCGAATGAAATACGAGCGGTAAAGTCCGGCTTATTTTCGGTAAGCCCTAACGAATCAAGATAAGTCGATATGCCCCTCAGATCAACACTGCCTAATCATCCACCCCTTTTCCTGCAAGTATTTTAGGAAGGTATTTTTCAATCCTGCTCTCCCTTGTCTTTGCCTGCCGGGCGGCTGAAAAGTACAGTAGATAGCCTCTTTTGCGCCCGGGTGTTAAACCGTCAAATGCTTTTTGTAATACTTTATCCGTTTCAAGACGATGCTGAAATTCTTCAGGCATCAGAAAATCTTCTGTACGCTTGAATTCCACCTTCAGACCCGACTCCTCTATTTTGATGGCTTCTTTTATATAGGCTTTAAGGACGGGTTTAAGCTTTTGTATTTCCGCAAGATTCGTAAATCTTATCTGCCTCCTATCCTGCACGTTTTCTGTTTGCTGAATGAGGATTCCTTTTTCATCCTTCATCAGAACGCCTTTAAAGAAAAGCAGCGCACAATACTCCTTGAAGCCATGAATTAAAACAATATTGCTTCCCTTATAAGTATAGCAGGGATGCATCCATTTGAAATCTTCCTCCAGTTTACAATCGAGGGTGATCTCGCGTAACAGGGTCATCTCCTCCTTCCATTTTTTGGTTTTGCTTAAGAATGTATCAACTTTCGGATTCATGTTTATTGGTTTAGACACTCAATGCGAATTTTTTATCGGCAGGCCTGTAATACCAGGATATGATCGTCAGGATCAGTAAAAGGAAAGGTCCAAAATATTCAGCTGCCTTATCACCCGCTGCAAGATGGGTGAGTATAGCGCCCGTCATCAGGAAGAAAAAACCTGCATAGGCCCACTCTTTAATTAAAGGTGATTTCGGAACCAGTATAGCCACTACTCCTATTAATTTCCATACACCAATTATGGTAAGAAAATATATGGGATATCCAAGGGCAGTCATTTTCCGGACTTCTTCCTCCATCTGGATAATCTGGACAATTCCAGTTGAAACCATTCCCAGTGAAAGCCAAAGGGTGGCAACCCAATAAATGATTTTATTTCGTTTACTCATTGCTGTTTAATTTGTTTTAAGGGCAATTTCCTGCAGTCGGTTATGTGCCATATTGATACCCTGCGCAAAGGGTAGTTTCAGCATATTGTCGCGATCCGCAACTGATTTATATATAATTTGCATGGTCAGTTTGCTCTGCTCTTCTGAAATGGGCTCGAAGGATAAGAACTCAAGCTGCACAGGAAAAGGAGTGTTTTCCATTTCGAAAGTGCGGATGATCTTTTCGTTGGGTTCAAACGCATGAATGGTTCCATTAAAAAGATGCTTATTGCCTTTTGGATCGGTCATTTCAAACTGGTAGGATCCGTGATTGTGCGACTCAAGTTTTAGCACCTTTGTTCCCATCCACTGTTCTACAATTTCAGGTTCCACATAGGCTTTGAACAGGAGTTCTACAGGAAGATCGAAAAGCCTGGTCACGATGATTTCCTGCCTGTCGCTTTCCGCTTGAATGTTTGTTTTCTGTTCCACGATCAGCTATTTTTTTGGTTTATATGATTTCATCACCTTCTCCAGTTTATTAAACCTATCATCCCAGAGTTTTCGGAAGGGTTCAAGGAAATCAGAAACTTCTTTCATTTTATTTGGATTGAGGTGGTAGTACACTTCCCTGCCGTTCAGCTCCTGGCTAAGGAGTTCACATTCAGTGAGGATCTGCAAATGTTTTGAAACAGTGGGCCTGGCGGTGTCAAAGTTTGCGGCGATTGCCCCTGCACTCATCGATTGAGTGGCAACCAACAGGAGAATTGCCCTCCTTGTTGGGTCAGCAATGGCCTGGAATACATCCCTTCTCAGATTCATTATGTAGCTATTTGACTACAAATATATATGTAGTTATTTAACTACGCAATATTTTCCTACTTTTTTTTGAGTTCGGAGATGGTGGAGTTCTTGCTGACCTTTCAGCTTAGGTCAGTCAATTTGATGATCTTATCGCCCTGGAATTCAAAAACAGACTTCCCCTTCAATTTTAACTCCTGCCCTTTCTTTAATCCGTTGGGAAAATCCATTCCCAGAACTGCATGATAGTCGATCTCAATTTCACTGCTATCCCCCGAATGCTTTATTGATAAGATGCTTTGCTTTCGCTTTGTAAAATATGTCTTTGCTTGTTCAGCTTGTTCCCAGAATGCCTGCAACCCGGCAAGGGACATGTTTACATCGCCATTCTGGATGTTCTCAAAAATTACATCATCATCAAAATCAGCTACCATCTTGTCGGTATCAAACTGATTATAACCATCAATATAGTTTTGGATTATTCTTTCTCTGGTGTTCATATTTTAGGATCCTATTTAGCAGTCCCCTGTTTCATCAGTGCATCCAGTTTTGTGCGCGTAACCGGATATTCTCTTATCGCAAGGGCCTTCTTATAGTTTTCGATAGCCTTATCCTTCTCTCCTTTAGCGGCATAAAAATCACCCATTGAATCATACACATTTAAGCTGGTGGGATAATTTTTGATATTCATTTTGAACAGGTATTCCGCCTCTTCCATTTTCTGACTTCCCATAGCCATATAACCCATTTGATTGATCATCAATTCCGGAACAGGGTAATTAAAGCCAAAATGTTTTGACACCTCTTTATAATGATTCTCCACTTTTGTAATAGTGTTTTGGGAGAAGTTCATATTATCCTCCATGGTTAACCGCAGATCATAAAACTTAAAAATATGCTTTAAGGCATCATAGGTGCTGATCAGCGGAACGGAACCATGTGTTTCATCATCATAGTACTTATAACTATAAGCCAACCCATTCGATTTACTCTGCTGGAAAATATTATTCAGCGCAAATATGGAGCGGATATGCTCCGAATCCATAGTGGTATCCAGTTTCACTTTCCCTGTATCCATACCGGCATTCATGGTATTGGCAATTCCCAGGAAAAGGGATTTGCCTTTATAATCCTTTTGGGACAGAATAGTACCGGCAGACTTATTTAATTTTTGATTATCCCACCACATACTTGGATCGATGGCCACATAGGCATTGAACAGGTCTTTATGTTTCAGCAGGGTGTTTATGACTGCCAGCCCGCCCAATGAGTGTCCGATCATTACCTTATAAGGAAGTGTAGGGTATGTAGAATCGATAAAGGGCATCAGCTCTTCCTTCATAAACCTTGTAAACTGCTCGCCACCTCCCGAGGTTCTCACAAAATTGCTGTCCATATATGGACCTGCCGCCACCGCGGTTGGCGTTAAATCCCTTGTGCGGTCGGTATTTGTTATCCCCACTACAATCATTTCCGGACAGATGGTATTTCCATTGACCGAGCTTAATTGCTGTATCATTCCCACCACTGAATAGAAATGCCCATCGCCGTCTAACAGGTATACCACGGGATACTTCGCAGGTGCTGTTACCCGGCCTCCCTGTTCACTGTTAGGTACATATACCCAAACCTGTCTTTTTTCTTTTAAAATTTTGGAATCTATATTGTCAATAGTACCAAGGATGATTTTATTGTCGGTACCGGCAGTACCGGTTTGCGCAATGCCGGTGTTGCAGAGCAGGAAAATAAGAAGGCCGTACAGGTATTTTTTCATAAACGCAGATTTTTAGGTTTATTCGAATAATAACAGTACGGAATTGAGGAAGCAATTGCTTTAAGTTACGAATGAAAGTGGATATACGAGCATCAGTTTTCAGGGTCTGCTTCTATAAATTTATTCCTGTTAATTCCATAAATTTTGCAGTCGCTTTCTCCAAACCTTCGATCTTCGATAAAAACAAATCCTATACGCTCATAAAATTTTATAGCACGAACATTTGATGCCAATGGATCAATCAATACAGTGTTAACTTCCGGAACAGCGAAACACCTTTCCAAAGCAAGCTTCATCATTACTGCACCATAACCTTTGTTAAGATCATGCTCTTTCCCAATCCAAATATCAATAGCCCTGTACCCTTCTGCAATTTCACCCCAATACTGACTTTCCTCCTGGGCTGGATTGATTATCTGCACAAATCCTATGGGTCGACCACCTGACTCAGCAATCAATTGTTCTCGCCATGCAGGAAATCTTCTAAGTTCATAGTCCCAATTCCAATCATCGTCCGGGTCACAATCAATTACATGCTGTTGCTTATCCCATTCTTCTAATGTTGAAAGATCATCAATTGTAGCGGTGCGTAAGCGGATCATACCATCAGTTATTACGCGGTCTGTAAATATCGGCTACCACCATTTTGATAGTTGTTTTCCCAATATTCATTCCTGAATCTGACAATGGACCACTAACTATACTAAAGCCGGTGGGAAAGTCGACCGTATCAGTTTTACCAACCTCTTTAATATACAATGCTGCTTTTCCGCCTTGCAGTACATACGCAGTATGGTCGGGGTGAGAATGTAAAGGAAAGATTTCGCCTGGCTTTATACTTACTTCATACATTTTAATACCGAGTGTATCTTTCAGTTTCTTTATAGCCTCACTCTGCATATTATAACTATCCATTGCCGGATCATATGCTGGCATTGCGGGTTTATCTTCTGCCCTGGCCACCATTGTTGTATCGGCAGTTGCACCTTCAACCTTTGTTTCTGGCTGATTACAGCTTATGAAAACTAAAGAAGCAGCGATTACGGTAATGAAGCCGTTACATTTAATTTGTCGCATGATTTAAAATTTAAAACATGAATAATTAAATTCCAGTAACGTTTTCAGGGGGTTTATTTTAGCATTTGCCTGTTCTTTCTATAGGAATTCTTAATAGCTATTTTTCCATCCCGGAATGTAAATAAGTCGCAGCCAGTCACTTCCACCTTTGTGCCATCTGCTTTAGTTCCGGTAAAAACCCATTCAGAGAAACCCCTGTTCCCCGAAATGAAATGTTTCGGCTTTCCCCAATGTGCATCGGGATAGGTTTTAAATACTATTTCAAAAGCCTTTCTGACCTGCTCCTGACCTGAGAACTTCTCACCGTTGGCATCCGGACCTGCCGATGCTTCAAACACGCAATCATCTGTCATATGCGCCATCACTGCATTCAGATCATGTGCATTAAATGCATCGGCAAAGGATTGCAGAAAGTTTTCATCCACTTTTTTATCTGATTGTGCCATAAGCAGAATTGGAATGGAAAACAGGATTATTAAAAGGCTATACTTCATAATGTACATTAATCTATTTCTGCGGTAAGGATTTGTCAATTGTGAGTGCCGGACCAACAACTTCAAATCCGTTATTCTGCCTGAATTTGTGTTTTTCTTCAGCTGATAATTTTGAATATATTCCTTCACTCAGCGCTTTAAAATGTTCTTCCATTTTTCCTGCTGGCTGAAAAGCCATTAGGAGTCGGCCTATCCCTTCATTCGTTTTTGCAAAGGCATGTGGCACCATACGCGGACCAAAAACACTATCCCCAGCTTTTGCGGTAAATGTTTCCTCTCCAACTTTAAAGAGAAACTCTCCCTCCAGGATATACCACCACTCATCCTGTTCATAATGATAATGAAGTGGTGGCCCCCCTTTCCTATCCCTGGTTGATTCAAAAATGTAAAGATCGCCGTTAGTATCTTTTGAGGAAACCTTGGTATAAAATATATCTCCCTCCATAAGTGAGAGAGGTTTATCGAACCGATCTTTACCGGCCAGTACCCTGATCCCTTTATCCACTCTTCTTTTCGCTATTTCTGCCAGGCTGGTAAACGGAGCAGCCATGAATGCGCCGGCACTTAGGCATGCATTCAGGAATGAGTTACGGTTCATACAGCTTATTATAAGGGTTAATAACCAGGTTCCTTAAACTGACAATGCACAAGATCTGTTACACAGAGGCCTCTCTTAAATTTACTAAACCTTATTGATTAATGGATGCCCGCTGTTCAAGCACTGCTGTTGGGGGATAACCAAACTGTTTTTTGAATGCATAAGAGAAATGGGAGAGGTTCTCAAATCCCACTTCATAACAAACATCAACCGGCCTGGCTGCTTTTTCAACTAAATGATAATGTGCCAGTTCCAGTCGTTTTTTGGTGAGCCATCGCTGCGGAGTCGTATTGAAAGCCTTCCTGAAATCTCTTTTGAAAGTAGTGATGCTTCTGCCGGTCAAATAACTAAACTTCTCCATCGGCATATTGAACATAAAATTCTTCTCCATATAACTCACTAAATCGAGTTTACCCGGCTCTTCGAAATTGGCCAGCACCTGGTCCACAGCCGGATCTATGGCCCGAAGTATACTGATCGCCTCAGTAATTTTCAAAGACGCAATGTTCTCCGGAATATCTCTCATCTCAAAATAGGGTATCAGCGATGCCAGGCAACTTTGCAGCAAGGGATGGCTGGTGAAGGGTAGTATTTTTTGCGCACCTGAACCGCCATGCCTTGGATTCAGACTGGCATAAAATTCCCTCAGTCTTTCCGTCGTAAGGTGCATCACAACTGTTTTGTGTGGCTGTCCATTCCGGGGATAATTGATGATGGTGGCTAGCTGGTTCCTTGGTATTAAAAATATATCCCCCGACTTGAAGATATATGTTCCATCGGCCTGTACAATTTTTGTTTCACCCGAAATAAACCAGATAAGCATATGATGCTCAAACATGATATCCGATTTAAAAAACTTATCCTCATAACAGGATAGCTTTATTTGAGGGGTGATATATTTTGCGGAGTAGTCCATCTGCTGCCTTATAAAGGTAAATACTTTAAACAACCGCAAATTTCATGCGGGTAAGTTCTTCGCTCAGTATCCATAAACGCTTTGCATGGGTTTCATCCAGCGAATAGCCCAGCACCCCTCCTGTATTTGCTGAAGTTGAATTTTCCTCCACCAATTCTGCAATATCTGCATCTTCACAGTACACCCCTCCTACTTCATCCAGCAAATTACTTGTTGCACACCATACAGTTGTTGCAGCGCCCTGGGGGATGGTTTTAAGCGATGCTGCCACTTCGGGTTTAATGTTGCCATCCACATCATAAAAGCCGAGCTGCTGAAAGAGTTCTATTGGCGCTTCCCTTGCTAACTCTGTTCCACCGATCGAGCCGGGGTGAACAGAATAAGCCCTTACATTGAATGTTTTCCCCCTTACGTCTAACTCAAGGGAAAATAAATTGCTGGCAGTTTTTGACTGACCGTAACCCTGCAAGGTCTCATATTCGCGATGCAGAAAATTAGGATCTTCAAAATTAAATGGCGCAAACTGGTGGCCATGAGAGGATACATTAACTACTCTTGCCCCGCCGGACTTTTTCAACGCCGGCCATAATAATGCAGTGAGCTGAAACTGTGCCAGGTAATTGGTCGCCAGTTGTGATTCGATACCCCGGCTATCGCGGCGCAAGGGCACCCACATGATACCTGCATTATTGATGAGGAGGTGTAGTGGCCTCCCTGAGGATAGAAACTTATCTGCGAAAGCTTTTATTGATCCGGGATCCATCAGGTCCATTGTTTCCAACTCAAGATTTGGCAGCGCGCCAAGATTTTTCCTTGCTTTTTCAATATCCCTGGCCGGGACAATTACCGTTGCGCCGGCTGCTGAAAGTACCCTGACCGTTTCGAGGCCTATGCCCGCATTGCCACCTGTGACGATAGCTGTCTTTCCTGTGAGGTCGATTCCTTCAGTTACCTCACTGGCTGTTGAGTGCGCATTGAATCCTGATCCCACAGGCTTTTGTAACCTGCCTCCATAATTGCTTTGTTTCATGTTTATTATTTTTTTGATGAAACAAAACTAGAATGAAATGAAGGGGATCACTTTGTTTAAAGGTCCTTATTTGCTTTGTTGAAAAGGGCAGACTCCCGGCATGCACTCAACGCGTCAATAAATATTTCTTACAAATTGAAAGTGATAAGAATTCCTAACTTAAAATTATAGAGCACTGATTATTTACAAAATGCAAGTAAATAGAATGCTAATTAAAAAAGAGAGTGTAATGATTTCTTACAGATCGAAACTAACTTTTGGTTGACCACTATAATATCCAAATGTAAAACCCCTCTCCAAATGTAAAACCCCTCTCCAACTAAAAACCTCATTCATCTAACTGTCCCTTTGTGCCACTTTCTATTTGTAAAATATCTCTGCACCTGAAAATTCATCACCCCCTTCCAGTTACTTTCCATTTGTAAGAAATGCTCTCAGGCTAAAATCAACGCATACCTTCCTTCCTCTAAATCCTATTTGTAAACCCTCAAAAAATGTTCATCTGTAAAAGGGAGTTTCTTTTTTATTCGTTAAAAATCTATCTTCTCACCTAAACCTGCATAAATAAAATTCTCCTTATACTGGTCGCGCAATATTTTAAATGCCAGATGTCCTGTACAATGTCCGGGAGCTACCCTGGCCACTTTGAGATCGTTCTTTATCATTTCGCAGATGCTGGTTGTTTGTTTTCGGTCGAAAGGTAAGAGATGAAACCCGCCAATCAGGAGATCTACTTTCTTCCCTGTTTTTAGCAAGGATTCCCGGATGATATTTTCAACACCACTATGAGAGCAGCCGACAAATAAAACTTCACCTTTATTAGAGGACAGCGATAAAGATAACTCGGGGAGGTTATTCAGTTTTATATCATCACTAGTATCATTGAAATTACCTGGGGTAAAACTTTTAGGGTATTTAGAAAAGTACCCCATATACTTTGCCCGGGTTGGCACAAGCGCTATTCCCGGCATTATTTCTTTAAATTCCTTTATATATTCAATATTGGCATGCAGAAAACGCCCACCAGATTGGTCTATTTTAAAAACAGCCGATCTGCCATCGAAATAGCGCAGTTCTTGTGGCAGGGAGTCTTTTACTAAAGAATCCTGGCCTGTTGCATTGAACATACCCGGTGATCCCCAAAAAGTATCATCAGGAAAATAGATCTTAACTGCAGGGTTTATGGAAAGTAGGTAATCAATACCGTTCAGATGATCGTAGTGCGCATGGGAGACCACCGCAAAATCAATCTTTTTCAAGTCCACACCAAGTCGAAGAACATTCTTTTTAAACAGATCAGCATTGCTTCCGGCATCAAACAAGATCCGTTTACCATTATATTCAATTATTGAAGAAAATCCCCAGCCCTTAGTTAATGTTGTATCCTTACTGAATGCATCAAATAATATAAGGGCATTGTTTGGAGATTGGCAATACAAGGAAATACTGTAAATCACCATAAAAAGGAGTAATGGCAACTTTTTCATGTTGTTGTTTTTATTGCTGTTCCTTCATAACCGTTGAATGTAATAAGGAGATCCTCCACTCATTGCTTTCCTTTTTGAGGACCACCGATTCAAGCCATTTGACTTTTCGGTTATTGCCGTTCATTTGGATAGAGGCTTCATTAAAGTAGGTAACCCAACCAATATCACCCACTATTTTCGTTTCTATAAAATCCAGTCTATTAACCCTGTTGAAGGATGTTGCCTTATTTTTGACTGTTGTGAGTCGAAGAGCCAGAGTATCAAAATTCCATATCTCACCATTTTCCAAAAGCATAATATCGGATGTACAATATGTCCTGGTTTTCTCAACATCCAACACTGAGATTGCATCAAACAAATTGATTACTACGGCCTGCAATACTGATTCTTTTGTATTTGATTGTGCATTTGATTTTATCGTCAAACTAAATAGTAGTATAAAGGCGAGGATATATTTAATCATAAAATTTTACTCCTTTTGCCAGTTTGTTGATGGTGCGTGCTATTCTTTCAACTTTAGTATCTTCTGTTTTGGCCGAATAAATCCAGGCTATAAATGCTTTTTGCTCTCCTTTGGTGCATGCCATGAAAACTTCTAATGCCTTTGGTTCATCTTCCAAACAGAGTTTCAGCTCTTCCGGAATCTCAACAGGAAGATTATCGGGATACAATGTCACCCTAACGTAGTCGCCCGCCTGTTTTCTTATGCGTTTCCTGATCTCAGCTTTTACAGGTAAGAACAGTTTGCCATTACCCATTGGCGTGAGGTCTCTTACCCAACCAAAATGTGCGTGTTTATTCTGTAGGATCTCGGGGATTTGAGCATAAATCCAACCGCCCTTGCCCGGAAACTTTTCAAGTAAGTATTCTTTGTCCACTAATGGTTTCTCCATAATTAATGCATCAACCTAATTTAGCGATTATTTGCTTCGTGCTTTAAAAGAAATGCCAAAACAGCCTTATTGAATGCAACTGGATTCTGTCGCGGAGAGCCATGTCCGGCAAGTGGGATGATCGTCCTTTCTGCATTGGGGATTGTGCGAATAATTTCATCGCTCACTAAAATATCCAGTTCCTTGGTATGCTCACCTCTTACAATAAGAACCGGCATGCGGAGCTGCGCAATTTTGTCTCTTGCCAGGTAGGGAAAAGGATCTGATGAATTCGTGACAGCTTTGAAGAAGGTGGAATTCTGCATTACTATTTTTCGACGTTCTGGTGGCAGTGAATCAAATGCTCCAACTCCATCGAACCTGTTTATAAGTATGCGCATCGCGCCTTCATTGTTACCTGCTGCAAAAGCTTTCCCGGCAGGCCTGTGAATAGTTGTCATGAATTCATTATACAACTCCGCCCCACGCTCTGTTCTGGTTGCCCATTGAAGTACAGGAGGTTCAGCCAGCACCATGGTTTTCACAAGCTCCGGGTGATCTATCGCAAAAGCTAAAGCAGTGAAGGCTCCATATGAAGTCCCGACCAGGTGTACGGCCCCGAGCTTCATCGCTGCAATGAAACCAGCCAGATCATTTGCGTCTGTAAGAGCAGAGTAATTGCCTGATACTTGCGAATTTTGATTTGGATAATGGTAGCGCCGGCTATAAGATATCACACGATACCTGGAGGCAAATGCCTCCATCTGTCTTGGCCATGCCCTGTAATCGCCCTGGCCGCCATGAAGAAGAATCAGGGGCTCCCCTTTTCCCTGCTCCACATAATGAAGCTCAATATCACCAACCATTATCTTGTCAACCCCATCTGCTACCTGAGCATAAAGGGATAGCGTGCGGAGCAGGAGAAATGCTGTAATGAATATTTTTATCATAGCTATCTGATCATGTTGACAAATTCTTCCACTTCGTTAGCAAACCGCGCAGGCTCTTCCCAATGCACACTATGTCCAATACCGTTATAGACAGATAACCGTGATCGGGCAATTAAACGTAGAAATTGATCCTGGTTTTCTCTTCCGGTTAAATTATCCTGGTCACCCCAAACCAATAGTACCGGCACCTTCAATGAAGGTAATTCACGGGTATAATCAACTTTCACTAATTGGGATAATACGGCCTTCAAGACTCTTACGGGCAGTTTCAGGCTTTCATCAACAAGTGTTTTAAGATAGGATGGACTGAGGGGATGAACAACTGTGCTGTTTTGAAACTCCTCCATAAAATCCCTGTCGACAGGATCACTCAATGTATTAACTGCCTCAAGCAATTCTGCCAGATCCTCATTACCGATGAAGGTTGAAAACCCACCTATCAGCACCAGACCTTTTGTTCGTTCAGGATAATCCAGCGCGAAACGCTGGGCAATGGTTGCACCCATTGAATGCCCCACAATTACAGCAGCATTCAAATTCAGCTCGTCCATGAATAATGCCAGGTCGGCTGCAAAATCTTTTGGATCATAGCCTTGTTCAGGTCTGTCGGTATTGCCATGGCCTCTTTGTGAAGGGGCATATGCATGGATGTTTGCAGACAGGTAAGGCAATACCGTTGCATAGGATTGCCAGGAGTCGGGATAGCCATGCAAAAAGATAACCAGCTTGCCAGACGGATCTCCCTGCTCCACATATTCCACGTTAAGACTGTTTGGAAGTTGAACAGTTTTAATATTCATATGAAACTATTTAGCGTTGCCTCAAAGCATCTTCACAGGCTACTAGTTTCCATATCTAATGTGGGTGCAGATCTCTTTGAGATCATTTTCCTGATCAATGAAATCTGTCCTAAATGATAATAGCTATGCTCAATTACGGCCTCAATATTTCGCAGGTAAGTACCATATTTTTCATCAACAAAGGGCTGGTCTAACTGTGAATCTTCCATCCTTTCAACCTGGCTACAGAACACCTCTGCATCCGATAAAAATTCATTCACCAATTTCTGCCAATCTTCTGATGATTGTATCGGCGGAAGATCATAACTATACTTATCACTGATCTCAAGTTTTCCACCATTGAACACTTTTATGAGGCCAGCTATATAATAGTTAACATGAAATGTGAGCGCCGCAATTGTATTCAGGCTATCAACATTCTGAACTGCCTGTTCCCAGTTTATTTTCTCTAATTGCTCTTTGAAATTGGTGTTAGCAATCCAATGCCCATTGAGCAATACTTCCCTAAGCCTGTTTGCTAAACTGGTACTCCTGGCCATTCCCACCCTTACGGTAATTAATGATTATGTCCTGAATGATCGTCTTTCTTTTTCAAATCCATTCCGCACTTGGCACACTTACCAGGCTTATCACTGGCTTCGTCGGGGTGCATCGGACAGCTATATTCCTTCTTATCCTTCTTCATCTTTACCAGGTCCATATTGCATTTGGAGCACTTTCCGGGTTTATCACTTACTTCTTCAGGGTGCATGGGACAGCTATAATGCTTTTTCTCCTTCTTCGCCTTTACCAGGTCCATATTGCATTTGGAACATTTGCCGGGCTTATCGCTAACCTCATCGGCATGCATGGGACAACTATAACTTGCCTTCTCCTTTTTTTCCTTCTCCATCTTTTGAGGTTTAGGCGTTGGGTCCTGGGCAAACAAAGAAACAGACAGGATGGTGAAAGCTGCCATCAACAGCATTTTTATGGTTCGCATAATTGAATCGTTTTAAATTTTAAGGAATTATTGTTTTCCTTATTGTAGATACAAATTTAACCTATTTCCACAGGAGGCGAATCCTTTTTAAACCGGAAATCACAGCATTGAGCTCCCCTGGCAATGGTACCGCTCCTGATCAATTGAAGTCCTGCCAAACCAGAGGTGATCTCATCCACTTCACATAGAATGGTTACATATTTTTCAAGCTGGTGTTTTGCAAAAAGCTTGCAGATGCCGCATTCTAAAATATCGAACCCATAGCCCAGTCCGAAAGTCTTTTGCTTGTCGGTAATGATCCTGGCAACGAATCCATCGGGATGAGGATTTGTGCTCATTCGTTTATTCAACCTGGCAATTATCTTATTCGCTATCCAGGTATTGGTCAGCTTTGCCGGAAGCCTTTTCAAATAACCCTGCAGTCTATTTTTGGGACGCACATAGTCGGTTACGATTTCGAGGCAGATTTTCCTGACCTGGTTAAAATCCTCTCCTCTCCCGGAAAGTGTTTTAATCAGTGCCAGAAAATAGGCGCTGAAATCCAGTCGCCTGTCTATTGGGTTGGGCGATCGGGATGCAAAGCTGATATCCTTTGAAATGATATTGTAATGACTATCCGTTTCGGCAATCATATTTGAGGCTTCCCGGGGGTAATGAACCACTAAGATTCGTGTAAAATATTTTCGATAAGGCTGCATGGTGGGGAGACCATACAATTTAGTTATTCTTCTTCTTAAAACTGCAGAAAGTAAAATGCTGCACCACTCCGGCGGGGGTTATATGGTCATCCTGTATGCATTTTATCTTTTCAAAACCCAGCTCAAATTCTCTTGTAAGGGCTGCAGCAGAATATTGTTTTACAACCAGTCCGCTGCACTTCTCCGGACCGTTATCTGCAAAGGTTCCAATAGTAAGATACCCGCTAACAGCAGAGCGGGCAATACCAGTATAGGCAAGCCTTTGGGCTTCCGAGGTCAGGAAATGAAAGGTAGCCCTGTCGTGCCAGCAATCATATTTTCCGGCTGGATTAAAATTAAGGATATCAGACACGATCCATGTTACAGCACCTGCTTTTTGCCCCAGTCTTTCCTTTGCATGTTCAATAGCTGTTTCTGAGATATCCAAAACCGTTATATCCTGGTATCCTTCTTCAAGCAAATAATCAACCAGTTTACTATCGCCGCCACCTATATCAATTATTCTTGCATTTTTCGGCAGGTTGAAAGAGTGTATGAATTCCAGTGATGTTTTTGGAATGGGTTGTGCCCAGCTGGTTTTTCCAGGCTCGTTTTTTTGGTATACCGCTTCCCAATGGTCTTTGCTATATGGCTCCATGATACAAATCTCCCGCTTCAATTGATGCCGGTATGTGACTTTTGTCCCAAGAGATTATCTTGCACCCATGAAGATCCAGCTATGGACAATCGGGAAACAACAGGATGCCTCCACTAAGGCAGCCGTAGAAGATTTCACCATGCGAGTCAACCGCTATTTCCCTTGTGAATGGAAACTGCTGCCGCCATCCAAAGCCACTGATCCCGCGCTGATAAAAAAAGCTGAATCACAAACGGTGCTGCAGTCGGTACAAAAAGACGATTACCTGGTGCTGCTGGATGAGCGGGGGAAAAATATCAGCTCTCCCGAGCTGGCAACCCTCTTACAGCAACGCGCAAACGAAAGCAGGAAACAGATCATCTTCCTGATCGGCGGTGCTTATGGTGTGGATGCCGCTGTACGCGAGCGGGCCGATTTCACCTGGAGCCTTTCCAAACTGGTATTCCCCCACCAGGTTGTGCGTCTGGTTCTTGCCGAACAGGTATACCGGGCATGCACCATCCTGCGCAATGAAAAATACCACCACGATTAATTATCTTGCCGCCATGTTTAGCATTACCCTATCCATTGTCATTATAACAGTAGTTATTTCCTTCATCGCTTTCAACAACGAAAAGGTGAAGGAAGACCTGCTCTTCTGGCCCGCAGAGATCGATAGCCGAAAACAATATTATCGCTTCATCACCTGCGGATTTGTTCATGGCGATCTCATGCACCTGGCATTCAATATGATCTCATTCTGGAGTTTCGGAGAGTTCCTTGAAATTGGACTATTTAGCCATCCTACCCTATTCGGAAGCAATGGTAAAATGATGTTCCTTTTGCTTTATTTTCTTGCACTGATCTTTTCTGTGCTTCCCGATTATTTCCAGCACCGCAATAATTTTTCTTATCGCGCCCTTGGAGCTTCCGGCGCTGTATCGGCAGTGATCTTCTCTGCCATCATGCTTCAACCAGGAATGCCACTCCGACTGCTTTTCATACCGATCGATATTCCCGGTTATATTTTTGGTTTTATTTTCCTTGGTATATCTGCTTACCTCGCAAAAAGAGGAGGTGATAATATTGGTCATCGCGCCCACTTCAGCGGCGCCATCTTTGGTGTTCTATTTACCATTGTAGCTGCCAAACTACTGGCCGATTATGACGTGATGAGTCACTTCATTGAAACCATCAAATCGAGGTATTAGTAAGTGGCACGAACTTAAATTGCAGGATCTTTTTGGTTGATGCACTGATCCGGAAACGGTCATCGATCCTTTGTGCCAGTACCCAGATAATTCTTCCGGAAGATTCTATCACCCAGGTCTTTTCTTTCTGATTTCGACTTAGTTTATTATCAATGAAAAAGCGGGCAAGTTTTTTCTTTTTTCGCATACCCAGGGGGTAAAAATAATCTCCCGTTTTCCATGGGCGCAGCAATAATGGGAAGCGGATATCAGCAGCGTCTAGCCAGCCATCAAGGCTATTTTCCGAAATTGGTTCACCACTATAGTCCTGTATTTTCCACTGGAGAATTCCATCGCGGAATTGAATCTTTCCCTCATCCCCTTCTAAAAGAATAATACCCGATGCCTCTGTGGGTAGTGGAGTTAGCACCAGCCAGTTCCTGTTCCGCAGAAGCCGGTGGGTAGGTGAATCAATATATTGCCCGGTCTGGCTATCGGCCAGAGCTTCAAGGTCAGCCATCTGCCCACTGCTAAAACCAAAGGGTTGCAGCCACTCATATAAAATGGCAGATTTACCTGGCAACTGTTTCCACTTAAGGATAGGAAGCTGTTCTTCTGCTTCTTTTTTAAGCACCAGTTTCTCCAACTGCCTTTTCATGGCTGCCATATAAAACTCCTCTACATCATGCAGGTGGCGCGCGCTATCATTGATGTTTTCGACAACAGTCGGGTACTGTTCACGTAATGCCGGGATTATATTGTTGCGAACGAAATTGCGGGCATATTTAGATTCAGCATTACTACTGTCCTCCACCCATGTCACCTTTTTTTGAGAAGCGTATTCAGTGATATCATTTCTACTGGCAAACAAAAGTGGGCGACGGATCTCCCCACGCGAGGGTGGAATGCCACGGAGCCCCGCGAGGCCTGTTCCCCTGAATAAATTCATCAACACCGTTTCGGCATTATCGTCGGCATGATGGGCGGTGAGCAGATTTTTTATTTCAGTATCCGAACCCTTACGCTCTGTTATAAGCTGGTTAAAAAATGCATAGCGAAGTTCCCTTGCGGCCACCTGTATGGATAGTTTTTTCTCCTGCGCATAATCACGGGTATCATAACGCGCCACGGCAATGGGCAGATCCAATTGCTGCGCAAGCTGCCTGCAGAAATCCTCATCCCTGAAACTTTCCTGCTCACGCAACAGGAAATTTACATGGGCAATCTCAAAGCTATATCCCCCCTCCCGAAGCAGGTGGCAGAGTACCACGGAATCGATGCCACCACTAACGCCTACGAGCAGCCGATCGTGCTTCGTAAATAACGAATGCTCTTCAATAAACTGCTTAAAAGCTACTGCCAGGTCTTTTTTGCTCATCTAGATTGCGTATATATCCGGGTATTTTTACGATAATAATATGCTACCCCCTCCCGTTAGTGTGGCATATTCGCATGGGCGATAACCTTAAACTTGATCCTAAATGCCTGAAATAGGTCTACTTATATCTATAATTGATAACCTCACCCTGTTCGCTTTGCTGCTCACCGCTGCAATTTTACTGATTAAAAAGGGATGGGAACAGAAATTACAGTTGTTCATACTGCTTCATGTGCTCTATAACCTGTTCCTTTTCGGGATCGTTTATATATACCCGATGGACTCACCCACTTTCCAGGCCATCAGTAACCTGACCATCCATATCGATACTATTACCGGACTACTTTTCTTTTACTTCCTGTGGGATGATACCCGTTACCGGCGATTCCTGCTCATAACCATCATCCCTGTTATCGCTACCTGGATGCTGACCCTCTTTATCAAAGGCATCTACCGGAATACTTTCTGGAACCAGCTCCTGCCCTCTTTCTGGTATATGCTGGCAGCGGGCTATGCCATGATCTTACTCTATAGAAATTCATCCCTGACTGTTAATACGGTTTACGTGAGTCGGTTCCTGCTGATCGCCGGATTCCTGTTCTATAATTTTATCTTCCTGGTGCTACAAACCTTTTATATATATTTCACCAGCATCAGTGATATCACCGATGCGTGGAATATCAACTACTGGGCTTATTTTATCTTCCGCCTGCTGATGCTTGCCGGGGTGATATTCTGGTTTAGAAAACCATTGGCCCTGCAGCCTAATATGCGCTGATCAGAAGGTCAGCTCTTCCAACGCAGATCGCAGTTCACCAAATGCATGCTGGTCGCCCACCCGCCCTGCAGCTTCCATTCCTTTCTGGTAACAATGTACAGCACCCTCGGTGTCGCCTGTACGCTCCAGCAATTTTGCCAAATGGTAATAGCTGCCAACATAATCAGGATTGTCTGCCAGGATGCCTTCAAATAATTCCCGCGCCTGTTCATCATCACCGGTCTTGATGTATTCCAACGCCAATGCATGTTTGAGAAATGAATCAGCTGGACTGGCCGCCAGAAATTCCTTAAGTTTTTGTATGCGGTCCATAATTCTTGAAAAATTTATTTGAGCTGCAACTGTAACTATCTTTGAACCTATTATATTTGTACAACGATTAGTTGCATAAACAACTTTCAAACATTACATAATTGCAGCTGTATGAAAATTTTAGTTTGTATCAGTAAAACGCCGGATACCACGGCAAAAATAGCCTTCGCGGATAACAACACGAAATTCGCTGCCGACGGCGTTCAGTGGATCATCAACCCCTATGACGAATGGTATGCTTTGGTTCGCGCCATCGAGCTCAAAGAAAAGGATCCTTCCACCATTATCCACCTCATCAATGTTGGCGGCGCCGATGCTGACCCCATCATCCGCAAGGCCCTTGCACTGGGTGGTGATGAAGCCATTCGTGTTAACACCGACAGTACCGATTCGTTCACCATTGCCAGCAACATCGCCAATATTGCCCGCGAGGGTGGGTATGAGCTGGTGTTCACCGGCAAGGAAACCATTGATTATAATGGATCCTCAATTGGGGGCATGGTAGCTGAGTTATTGGATATGCCATTCGTATCGCTAGCCACCAAATTTGAACTGGCGGGCAATACGGCAACCATCACCCGCGAAATTGAAGGTGGAGAAGAGGTTGCCGAGGTGAATATCCCCGTTGTGGTTAGTTGCCAGAAAGGAATGGCCGAGCAGCGCATTCCCAATATGAAAGGTATCATGGGCGCGCGTACCAAGCCTTTGAAAGTGGTGGAACCCGCTGCAGTGGAGGCCCTCACCAGTATTGAGCGTTTTGAATTGCCCCCGGCAAAAGCGGGTGTTAAGTTGGTATCGCCCGATAATCCGGAAGAACTGGTTCGCCTGCTTCACGAAGAGGCAAAACTTTTCTGATCACCTTATTCCATCATCATTCAATTGCTACGCATGTCTGTTCTTATATATATAGATCAAGCTGAAGGCCAAATAAAAAAATCATCTTTCGAAGCAGCCAGCTATGGCGCGAAACTGGCAGAACAAACCGGCACCAGCGCAGAGGCCCTGGTATTGGGAAATGTTAGTGACGATCTCTCTGCCCTTGGTAAATATGGCATTAAAAAAGTGCACCATGTTGCCGATGCGCAACTCGATCACCTGGATGCTCAGTTGTTTATTAAAGTTATTGCAGAAGCTGCCGCGGCCAGCAAGGCAGATATAATCGTTATCTCTGCAAATGTGAATGGCAAGGCCATTGCACCAGGACTTTCCGCACGCCTCAAAGCCGGACTGGTAGCGGGTGCTGTTGCGCTGCCCGATACCAGTAATGGATTTGTGGTGAAGAAAGCCGTTTTCAGCGGAAAGGCATTTGCCAATATCAGGATCAATTCCCCCATCAAAATAATATCCCTCACCCCCAACGCTTTTACACCAGTTCTGGTAGAAGGGGTTGCAGAAGTAGCACCATTTGCTGCCACTATCGAAGCGCCAAAGGTTAAAGTTACTGCCACCAACAAAGTGAAGGGACAGATTCCATTAAGTGAGGCCGAACTGGTTATCAGTGGCGGACGTGGATTGAAGGGTCCGGAGAACTGGGGTATGATAGAAGAGCTGGCGCAATTGCTGGGTGCAGCAACAGCTTGTAGTCGCGCCGTTGCCGATGCGCACTGGCGTCCGCACCATGAGCATGTGGGACAAACCGGTGGATCCATCGCCCCCAATCTATATTTTGCCGTAGGCATATCCGGTGCTATCCAGCACCTGGCCGGGGTGAACCGAAGTAAGACTATCGTCGTGATCAATAAAGATCCGGAGGCACCATTCTTCAAAGCCGCTGATTATGGTATTGTGGGTGACGCTTTTGAAGTGATGCCGAAGATCATTGAGGCGGTGAAAAAGCTGAAAGGCAAGTAAGCGGTTTTTTTTAGTAAAATGCCTTAGTTTCGTGCCTTCATTATGAGGAAGATAGAACTGGAAATAGTAGCCTTGTCGCACAGCATTACTCAAACACATTCATACGCAGTGGTGCTTGGGGAGGTAAATGGACTGCGCAGATTGCCCATCGTTATCGGCGGTTTTGAAGCCCAGGCCATTGCTGTTGCACTTGAAAAAATGCAGCCCAGCCGCCCGCTGACACATGACCTGATGAAGAACTTCATGAGTGCCTTCAATGTTGACCTCACGGAGATCATCATCAGCGACCTGCAGGAAGGGATCTTCTATAGTAAACTGGTTTGTGTAGGTGAAAATGATACCGTGGAGATCGACTCCCGTACTTCTGATGCCCTCGCGTTGGCCGTGCGATTCGGATGCCCTATCTATACTTACGAGAACATCCTCGACAGTGCCGGCATCCTCATGGAAGACAGTTCTGGCAAGGCTAAAAAGCAGGTGGAAGCCGGGGCGCCAAAAGAAAGTCCCTCCGGCCGCGAAGACCTCAGCGCACTCAATCTGGAAGAACTTAATACACTGTTAGGCGAAGTGCTGGAGCAGGAAGACTACCTGCGGGCCATCGCCATCCGAGATGAGATCAACAGCAGAAAGTCACAATAATATTTCGCTAAACTAACGGCCTTGATCGTTTTCCCAAATGCCAAGATCAACCTGGGATTACAGGTTAAAGCCAAAAGGCCTGACGGTTTCCATGACCTGGAAACCGTCTTTTTTCCTATTAACTGTACCGATATGCTGGAAGCGGTGCGTGCTGAAGAATTTGCGTTTACCACCAGCGGGCTCCCCATCGATGCAGCCTCGGAATATAATCTTTGTATAAAGGCCTGGAATATTCTGGCAAAAGATTTTGCGCTATCGCCGGTAAAGATGCACCTGCACAAGCAGATCCCCATGGGTGCGGGCCTGGGTGGCGGAAGCTCCGACGGCGCTTTCACCTTATTGCTTCTAAACAAATTATTCAAACTGGATCTTTCCGAAGAACAGTTTATCAACTATGCATTGCAGTTAGGAAGCGATTGTCCTTTTTTTATTCGGAACAAACCTGTGTTTGCAACTGGAAGGGGTGAGATCATGGAGCCGGTTGAGATCCCATCCATGAAGGGCAAAAAAATTCTGCTGGTAAATCCAGCCCTCCATATCAGCACCCGCGAGGCTTTTGAGCAACTTGAGTTGAAGGGAGTAAGTTCCGATCTCAGTGAGGTGGTGAAGGAGCCGGTGGAGAGGTGGAGGGATGGAGGGATGGAGAATGATTTTGAGGCGGGGGTCTGTGCCCGCTTTCCTGAGATAGCGCGGATCAGGGAAGAACTTTATAAGCAGGGAGCAGTTTATGCCGCCATGACCGGCACGGGCTCAACTGTATTTGGCATCTTCAATGAAGTTCCGGCAGGATGGGAAAAACCCTTCCCCTCCCATTACCGCTGCATAGCCACAACCATGGCCTGATTTTTCCTACTGCCTGAAAATTCCTATTTTCGTACAAAGCATTCATATCAACTCACGCAACACCATATTCAGCTTCCTGGCGGCTAACCTTGATCTTCTTAATCACTGACGGAAGAAATGTTAGAGGTGGAGACATGTAAGAGGTAAGAGGTAAGAGGTAAGAGGTAAGATGTACGTTGTAGATGTACCGCGGTTTTTTGGGATTTGTGGTGGGGTTCTTCTCCTGATTTTATTGGCGTTATTCTATTCTCTCTTATCTACTCTCTATTCCCTATTGACTATTCTCTATTGACTATTGCCTTATAAAAAATTTCTTCCAAAATGTCATCAACAATCGCAACTATAGTATCTGAAAAAACCGCCTATTTTCTTGAATTAGAAGAAAAACATGGCGCGCATAATTATCATCCACTGCCTGTTGTGCTGGAACGCGGCGAGGGTGTTTTTCTCTGGGATGTGGATGGAAAAAGATATTTCGATTTTCTTAGTGGATACAGTGCCGTTAACCAGGGGCATTGCCATCCGAGAATTGTGAAGTCGCTCATAGAGCAGGCTTCTGTTTTGACGCTTACTTCCCGCGCTTTCCATAATAACCTGCTCGGCGAATATGAAAAATATATAACCGAATATTTTGGCTATGATAAGGTGCTGCCCATGAACACAGGCGTGGAAGGTGGTGAAACGGCAATTAAACTTGCGCGTAGATGGGCCTATGTTAAAAAAGGTGTTGCCGAAAACAAAGCCAAAGTGCTGTTTGCTGAAAATAATTTCTGGGGAAGAACGCTTGCAGCCATCTCCTCCTCTACCGACCCAAGCAGCTATAGTAAGTTCGGTCCCTTTATGCCGGGCTTTGAGATAATTCCTTACAATGACCTTGCAGCCCTGGAAACTGCCCTGCAGGATCCTGATGTAGCAGCATTCATGGTGGAGCCCATCCAGGGTGAAGCAGGTGTAGTAGTGCCGCATGATGGATACCTCACCGGCGTGCGCGAACTCTGCACAAAATATAATGTACTTTTCATAGCTGATGAGATCCAGACAGGATTAGCCCGCACTGGCAGGATGCTTGCCTGTGATCATGAAGGGGTAAGACCTGATATCCTGATCCTCGGAAAAGCACTAAGCGGAGGAACAATTCCCGTGAGTGCTGTGCTGGCAGATGATTTCATTATGATGAATATCAAGCCGGGGGAACATGGATCAACTTATGGTGGAAATCCACTCGCCTGTAAAGTTGCGATGACGGCACTGGCAGTTTTGAAGGATGAAAACCTTGCCGAACATGCAGAAGAGATGGGTGAATTGCTGAGAACAGAACTGGCGAATCTAAACTCCCCTTATATTGAGACCATCAGGGGAAGAGGTTTGCTGAATGCTATTGTTATCCGACACCAGAATCCGGAAGCAGCATGGGATCTTTGCCTGGCATTGAAAGATGCTGGCCTGCTTGCCAAGCCAACACATGGAGATAAGATCCGTTTTGCTCCACCACTGGTTATCAGCAGGGAGCAGATTCTTGAAGCGGTAACAATTATCGGGGAATGCTTAAAACAACTTGATTGAGAAGAGATATAGCAATCGGAATGAGTGATGGAAGCACCGTGCCACTTGCCCTCGCAGCAGGGTTGAGTGGCATGGCCGTTCCGTCTGATGTCATCGTTTTTTCAGGATTGGTTATTGCCAGCGTGGGTGCTATAGCCATGGGCATCGGGGCATGGGCGGCCCAGCGATCTACCAATACCCAAACCATCAGCTCGCCCGACCTGATGGAACTTGGATTCTCCGAAAGCCAGCAGGAGCAGGCTATTTCAGTTCTTCGGAAAGAACATAAAAACCTGGAAGAGGTGATCAGTGTTCCTGATAGATCCAAAGAGAAAAATAATAATCAGGTATATCGGAAGGCAGCAATAACAGTTGCTATTGCTTATTTTTTATCGGGCTTACTGGTGATATTTCCCTACATAGTATTTACTGACCCGGTGCGCATGCTTTTCACAGCAGCAATCATTGCTTGTGGCATACTGGTAATTTCGGGATACTATAAGGCCAAAGAAAATGGGATTAATCCACTCTTTGGCGCACTGCTCACAATGAGCATCGGGATCATGGCAGCGGGCGCTGCCTTCGGGGTAGCGAAACTTATATCAGGATCCTGATCTGCCGGTCTTAATATCTGACTCCCTGGGTAGCGCAGCCATTACCATCTGTATAAGTGATGCTCCCAATAAGAGATACAATCCCCATTGGCGTGATGGACAATCGCCACCATGACAGGTTGATACAAGAATATAATTCCGGAATGCCCAGGCAAGATTAAATCCCGCAAAAAAAAGATTGGTTTTTTTGGCCCAGAGTTTAGGTACAAGGAACAATACCAGTGCTATTGCACTCATAAAAACATTCATGATACCCGGTTTACCAAAGCCTGTACCTTCAGTTGAAAATCCGGTTACGTAAATATTCAATCCCGGGATGATCACCCATGTTAGAAAACATGATAAGATAACAAGTAGGGATGCTGCTGCGCCAACCTGGTTAGAATATTTCATGATATATAATAATAAGTAACAACAAAAAAAAAGGACCATAGTTTCTAAACTATGATCCTCTTTTTGGAGGTCCCGAGCGGATTTGAACCGCTGTAGAAGCTTTTGCAGAGCTCTGCCTAACCACTCGGCCACAGGACCATTTAAAGAAGGGCGAAATTAGGGATTTTTATACATTCGTTGCAAATCTCTTCAAACTATTTTCATAAACGCATCGCATATGAAATCTATTGCACCTTCAGAATTAATTATTAACAATAGAGGTGCTATCTATCACCTCGACCTGCGCCCCGAAGAACTGGCGGAAACGGTTATCACCGTGGGTGACCCTGACCGCGTTTTGGCTATCAGTAAGCATTTTGACAGGGTAGAATATAAGCGGCAACATCGAGAATTCATTACCCACACTGGTTTTATCGGTAACAAACGCATCTCTGTTTTATCAACCGGTATTGGTCCCGATAATATTGATATTGTATTGAATGAGTTGGATGCATTGGTCAATATTGATTTTGAAACCCGGTTGATCAGGCCATCATTACATTCGCTGTCAATTATTCGCATAGGCACTTCCGGATCACTGCAAGCCGACATCCCTGTGGATGGATTTGTTGCCGGCACACATGGATTGGGGATAGACAATCTGTTGAACTTTTACCTGCATGTACAGCATGAGGAAGAGCAGCAACTTATCCAGTCATTCCTGACCCAAACGCAACTGCACCAGAAAACCGCCCAGCCCTATATCACCAGTGCCTCCCCTTCGCTGATGAAGCATTTTGTGGAAGGCTATCACCAGGGCATTACCGTTACCTGCCCGGGTTTCTATGGTCCACAGGGAAGGGTGCTTAGGCTGGGACTCAATAATCCCGACCTGGTTGACCGCCTGACTGATTTTCGGTTTGGTCAGCACAGGATCGCTAACTTTGAAATGGAAACCTCCGCGATCTATGGATTGGGCCGGTTGCTGGGGCATCATTGCCTTAGCCTGAATGCCATCGTTGCTAACCGGGTATCAAAGGAGTTTTCTAAAGACGGGCAGGCTGCCGTGGAAAAGCTGATCCAGAAATCACTTGAGATCATTGCCGCCATTTAGCACCGCCACTTAACCACTTAACCAGTGACCGTATGAAATTGGATTTTTTTAAATACCAGGGAACCGGAAATGATTTTATCATATTTGATAATCGCAAGGGACAGCACGATGCACTAACAGGACCGGTCATCCGCTTTTTGTGTGATCGTCGGTTTGGCATAGGAGCTGACGGACTCATGTTGTTGAATTCGAGGAGCGATTATGATTTCGAAATGAAATATTATAATGCTGATGGCAATGAAAGCAGCATGTGTGGCAATGGTGGAAGATGCCTTGTAAAATTTGCTTACGAAACAGGGATCATTCGCACTACTTATCGTTTCATTGCAGTAGATGGGGAACACGAGGCAGAGATCGATGAGCAGGGAAGAGTGAGGCTGAAGATGCAGGATGTAATCACGATCAATGAATTCAAGGGTGACCAGGTATTGGATACCGGCTCACCCCATTATGTGAAGACGGTTAAAAATATAGAAGAGATAGATGTGTTTGAAAAGGGACGTGAGCTGAGAAATAATGATCATTTTTCGCCTGGTGGTATTAATGTGAACTTTGTAGAAACAACATCTGATCATGAGATCAAGGTGCGCACCTATGAGCGTGGCGTTGAAGATGAGACCCTGAGCTGCGGAACCGGCGTTACAGCATGTGCTATTGTGAATTATCACAATGAGTTTGGCTTTAACGAAGTGAGGGTACAAACCCGTGGCGGATGGCTGAGCGTGGAATTTGACCGCAACCATGATGGAAGCTTCACCAATATCTGGCTCCGCGGGCCTGCCGAAAAGGTTTTCACGGGCACAGTGGAAGTTGGCGTATAAACCTCTTTTTGTGATTATAGCTTTTATCTGTTATTTGCAGCCACGTGATCCAGTACTTTAAAAATATCAACCACCAGACCATTGCCATCAATAAGCCTGAAAACGGCGCATGGGTGAATGTGCTTCCACCGCTTAAACAGGAGGAGTTCACTGAATTGGCGGAGGGCCTGGATATTCCGCTCGACTTTCTTACCGACTCACTCGATATTGATGAAAGAACCCGTTTTGAAGAAGATGATAATGTAAAACTCATCGTCATTAAAACTCCGACGGAGAACAATTCCTTCAATGACAGTGACGCATTTTATATTACCATTCCTATCTGTATTATTTTAACGCATAACCAGATCGTAACGGTAAACTCTTTTGAGAATGATGCCATCAAGAAATTCCTGAATACTTTCCAGAACCGTCATCCCGATAACCGAAAGCTGATGGTGCTTAAGATCATAGAGAAAGTGGTGCAGAACTATATGGAATTCCTAAAAGAGATCAATCACAAAAGAAACCTGCTGGAGCAAAAGCTCTATGATTCAAATAGGAATGAGGAACTTTTGCAACTGATGCGGATCCAGAAAAGCCTGGTGTATTTTGTAACGGCTTTACGTAGTAATGAACTGTTGCTGATCAAACTGGAGAGAACGAATTTTCTCAGTCTTAATGAAGAGGAAAAAGAGATCATGAGTGATCTGATCGTTGATAATTCGCAGGCCCTTGAGATGGCAAATATTTATACGAATATCCTTTCCAGTACCCTCGATGCATTTGCCAGCATTATTGCCAATAACCAGAACGAAGTGTTGAAAAGGCTTTCTGTTATTACTATCACGCTTAGCTTCCCGGTTTTGGTTGCCAGTATTTACGGCATGAACGTGCCTATCCCCTATGCCAACTCGCCCTATGCGTTTTATATTCCCGTATTTCTTTCCATGGCCATTTCGCTCGCCATTGGCTGGTTTTTCCTTAAGAAAAAGTTATTCTGATTCCTGCCGGTTGCATTTCACTAGTGGATTTTGTAGTTTATTGAGGTGAAGCCTCACCTTATCCTTTTATACTTGTTTGGCATGGCCTACAAATTATCATTTTCGCAGGAGCCAGAAAAGAAGCCTGTTCCGTTGGAAGGTTTTTTTGGGGTAAACCTTGGAGTAAGTGGAAGCTTTTCAGAAAAACGTGGACCCAATTATATTGGCATGACGGATGCCATGTTTAATCTTTCAATTGGTTATACCAAACCGCTTATGAAAGACCTGGGTTTATCAATAATTCTTCAGCCCATTGGTGTATTTACAGAAGTTTTTGAATTTGAAGGCGATTTCTCCTGGCAATCCTCGTTGATAGCGGCCGTTAATATAGGTCACGGTTCCAGTTTGGTAAGCGAGGCTGGATATGGCTGGTATGGTGGCGCTGGCATCGTGTATAATTTACTGGAATCCTATGATAAAAGAGGAGGTGAATTTTACTTTCATAAGTTGACAATCTTTGGTCCGATAGCTGTTACAGGTTTTCGTATGCCTCCTAAGGTTGGAAGAACAGAGCATATTGATTTACGGCTTAGTTATGGAATGGATATGACCGTGTCAAAGAAAAGACTTTATGAAATTCGGCTTTCCTTTGGCGGATTTGGTAAAGATTGATATTCGGTGCATTTTGCAGGAAAGCAATCTCATGTTTAATATCCGGGTTTATGGAATACTGATCAATGAAGACCGGCAGGTATTGGTTAGTGATGAAAAGATTCGTGGTGGGTTGTATACGAAGTTTCCGGGAGGGGGACTTGAATTTGGTGAAGGAACCCGCGATTGCCTGGCCCGTGAATTCATGGAAGAAATGCAATTGAAAGTTAATGTGGGAGATCATATTTATACAACAGATTATTTCCAGATGAGTGCTTTCAATCCCTCCCACCAGATCATCTCCATTTATTATTTTGCCCATGCCCTTGAAGAAATCAAAGCACCCCTCAGAAATATCCCCTTTGATTTTGATGAATCACAGCTACGTATATACGAGGAAACCAAAGAGATAGAAACTTTCCGCTTTATTAACTGGCATGAGTTCAATGAAGATGCTGTTACATTGCCTATTGACAAGATCGTAGCATCCATGGTGAAATCGCGCTGATCCTTCCATCCCTCCATCCCTCCATCTCTCCTTACCGGGCCAAATAATCCACCTTAAGCGTTATGCTCGCAGTCTTCTCCCTTGAGCTTGTATTGAATGCACCGCCATAGCTGTAATCCTCATTCGAATTTTTACCAGTTATCTGGAACACGCCCATATTGGCTTTTTTCAGGTGGCCCAGTGAAATGCCGCTGCTCTTAGCAATTGTTTCTGCTCTCAGCTTAGCATCCTCCGATGCCTTGGCAAGCAGGTCGATCTTTAGTTCATTTAGTTGTGTATAGTAATAGGCTGGTGCCATGGAGTTGAACTCCAGTCCACGCTCGAGTAGTTCCGTCACTTCTCGCGATACTTTTTCAACTAAGATTATGTTCTTTGAATCTACCGTCACCCTTCCTGTTAATGAATAACCTGTGAATGCGGAACCAGTCATCCTGCCATTTTCATCATAACGCGAATCGAAAAGTTTTTGCATATCAACGGAGGAAAAGACAATCGCCGAATCGGGTATCCCCTTCCCTTTCAGGTAATCGCGTATTTGTTTCTCATCTTCTTTGAGTGATGCGTAAGCAGCGCGGAGATCCATCCCGGTTCTGGTAAAGCTTCCCCTCCATACTACCTGGTCGCTGGTGAAATCTTTTTCTGCGAGTCCGGTCACGGTAATCGTTTCCGTGGAGATGAACTTGTATTTATATGCGTTTGCAAGTATCAGTACACTGATAATGACCGCTACGCCGATGATGATCGCGCCAGCAAAATTTTTCATGAGTAAGGTTAAATATTCTAATGGTGGATTGATAATTTTTTGATCATCTCGGCACTAATATCATCGGCATAAACGCCATAGGCATTTACCAGCGTTCCTTTCTGCCCGTGTTTGGATTCTATGGCATATAAAATAGAGGAGTCCGACGGGTTGGTGGCACCTTCAAAACGGTGAACTTCAACGATCTCGAATTCTGAAGGGAGGAGGTTGACCGGGGTCTCGTGGCAGGTGATACAATCAAAAGAAAGGTTAAAATCTATATTGAAACCACGCTGCTTCAGCCCGTTTACGGCTTCTGATAAAGTATCGTAGGCTATCATGGCTTTAAATTGAAACACAATCTAATAAAACTTCCCTCAAATCAGTACCTTTGCGCCGAATTAAAAGAGTTAATATGTCCACAGTAACAAAATCAAACATTGATTTTACACTGCCTTATAAGGTAAAAGATATCAGCCTGGCTGAATGGGGTCGTAAAGAGATCCGTCTTGCTGAAGCTGAAATGCCCGGATTGATGGCCCTGCGCACTGAATACGGCGCTACACAGCCATTGAAGGGTGCACGTGTTGCAGGTTGCCTGCATATGACGATCCAGACTGCCGTTTTGATCGAGACGCTGGTTGCGCTGGGTGCTGAAGTTAAATGGAGTTCCTGCAATATATTTTCAACCCAGGACCATGCTGCCGCTGCTATTGCTGCTGCAGGTATCGGGGTTTTTGCCTGGAAGGGACAAACAAATGAAGAAGCCGAGTGGTGTATTGAGCAGACCCTTTTCTTTGGCGCTGCAGACCGCCCGCTGAATATGATCCTTGATGATGGTGGTGATCTCACCAATATCGTTTTCGATAAATATCCTGAGCTGATCCAGCATATCAGGGGACTTAGTGAAGAAACTACAACTGGTGTTCACCGTCTCTATGAGCGTATGGCTAAAGGCACATTGCCGGTTCCAGCATTCAACGTGAACGATTCAGTAACCAAGAGCAAATTCGACAACAAATATGGTTGTAAGGAATCATTGGTTGACTCTATCCGCCGCGCTACTGATGTAATGCTCGCCGGAAAGGTTGCTGTTGTTGGTGGTTATGGTGATGTTGGTAAAGGTTCTGCTGCATCTCTGGCTGGTGCCGGTTGTCGCGTTATTGTTACTGAGATCGATCCTATCTGTGCCCTGCAGGCTGCGATGGATGGATTTGAAGTGAAGAAAATGATCGACGCTGTTAAAGAAGCTGATATCGTTGTTACCGCTTCAGGTTGCCGCGACCTCATCACCGGAGATCATTTCCGCCTGATGAAAGACAAGGTGATCGTTTGTAATATCGGGCACTTTGATATTGAGATCGATGTGGCCTGGTTGAATACTAACTATGGACATACAAAAGATACCATCAAGCCACAGGTGGATATCTACACTGTTGATGGCAAGGACATCATTCTGCTTGCAGAAGGTCGTCTTGTAAACCTTGGCTGTGCAACTGGTCACCCAAGTTTTGTGATGAGTAACTCCTTCACGAACCAGACCCTGGCGCAGATCGAACTCTGGACTAACCACAGCCAGTATGAGAACAAGGTTTATGTTCTCCCTAAACATCTTGATGAAAAGGTTGCCCGCCTGCACCTCGCCAAGATCGGGGTTGTGCTTGATGAACTGACACCTGCCCAGGCCGAATACCTCGGCATTTCAGGAGAGGGTCCTTTCAAGCCGGAACACTACCGTTACTAATAACCCGTCTGACATCCGTCAGGACATACGTCAGACGCATACTAATTCAGCCCGCATTATTGCGGGCTTTTTTTCTCCCCCATCTGACATCTGTCCTGACGGATGTCAGATGGATAGTATTAATTTGCAGCATGACACTTAAATTCTTAGCAGCTTTATTTTTCCCCCTCATCGCAACAGCACAGGAGCCCCTGCATGTGATGAGTTTTAATATCCGGCTTAATACGCCAGCCGACAGTGCCAATGCATGGCCTTACAGAAAAGAATTCGTGGCAGACCAGATTCTCAAAAACAATGTCCATCTTCTTGGCGTTCAGGAGGCATTGCATGAGCAGATGACTGATCTAGCTTCGCTGCTGCCGGGCTATAAATATGTTGGGAAGGGAAGAGATGATGGCGGAGAGAAAGGTGAATATTCGGCAATCTTTTATGATACTGCGCGAATCGAGGTTATCAATTCAGCTACCTTCTGGCTCTCAGAAACACCGGAAGTACCTGGAAGTAAAAGTTGGGACGCGGCCATCACGCGGGTGGCTACCTGGGCGGAAGTAATGGATAAGATCACCGGTGAAAAATCATTCGTCTTCAATACCCATTTTGATCATATCGGAAAAGAAGCCAGGAGGCAGAGTGCTCTGCTGCTCCTGAAAGTAATGGAAGTAGTAGCAGGTGATTATGATATTATCCTGACAGGCGACTTTAACGCCACCCCCACTGAACCGCCGATCGTGGCATTAACCGACAAAGACAAACCTTATTACCTGGTCAACACCGCCAGTAAAAGAAGGAAGAAACTGGTTGGTCCCGCCGGAACTTTCAATGGATGGAAAACAGACTCATTACCCAAGGAGCCCATCGATTTCATTTTCTATCGGGGAAATTTTAAAGTGAAAAAGCATGTAACGATCCTGGAAACCCGGGATGGCCGTTACTCCTCTGATCATTTTCCTGTACTGGTTCACCTGAAGCAGAAATAGGCCGATAAAAAGCTTATCTCGGGAGCGTTTTTGCCTCTTTCGCCATACAGGCGGTGAGCTGCATCAATAGATCCTGCTGCTGGGGAGTGAGGCTTATGGCGGTAAGCTTTCCATTGCGATCGGAAAATGTTATGGAGATCACTTTTTTTGTGGAAAGCCTATTCATGGCGGTGGGAGTATATTGTCCACTGCGCATAGTAATATGAAAGAATCCATTGCAATTATCGCCGCCGGTATTCTTCAGTTCAAGTTTCTGCTTGCCACCTTCAAATACAAATGTAGCTTCTGAACGGTCGCCGATGCAATTGGCCATGGGATTATTGATGACGAAAAAATAATCCACCTCTTTGCTGGTTGCATCAATGGAGAGTTTTACCCCCTGAAGATCAACAAACCCGGTGGTGAGTTTAGGCTGGCCACTGAAATCGTCGGTGGTCTTCTGGAGCTTGCAATCCTGGGCATTTATAGTAAGAGAAAAAGCCAGCAGGCAAAGGGTAATTGTAGCGGACAAAATTTTCATGGGTGTAAAATAACATAATCCAGTATTTTCATTGCCCAATTTATCCCTCAAGTTATGTTAAGATCTTGCCTGATTACCCTTCAATTAATTGTAAGTGTTCTTGTTTTTGGCCAGGGAACTGTTCCCGGTCCCAAACTGATTCCGCAGCCCGTAAGTATGCAACCCGGCGCGGGCACCTATACCCTACCCAATGCCGTGAGTATTGACCTGAGCGACCAGGTGCCGGAGCTGATCACCATCAGCGACCAGCTTTCGGAACGCATTAAGGCAACCACCGGTTTCAACACCAGCGTGGTTCGCAATATGCCTAATGCGGTGATCCGTTTACAACTCAACAAGCAGGCCGATGCCAGCATTGGAAAGGAAGGCTACCAGCTGGAAGTGAATGATCGAGGTATCAGGATCAGCGCCAATGAAGCTGCCGGCATCTTCTATGGACTGCAAACCATGTGGCAGTTATTCCCACCAGAAATTGAAAGCAAAACGGTGGTGAAAAATATGAGCTGGAAAATTCCGCATGTGAATATCAAGGACCATCCAAGAGTTGCATGGCGCGGACTGATGCTGGATGTTGCCCGGCATTTTTTCACCAAGCAGCAAGTGAAAGATTTTATTGACAATATGGTGAAGTACAAATACAATCGGCTGCATCTCCATCTTACGGATGACCAGGGATGGAGGATTGAGATCAAGAGCCTTCCCAAACTCACTGAGGTTGGAGCCTTCAGGGCAGAGCGCACGGGCCGCTGGGGCGAGTTCAAAAAACAACAACCAGGAGAAAAAAGCAACTATGGTGGCTTCTATACGCATGAGGATATCCGTGAGTTAGTTGCCTATGCCAATGCCAGGTTTGTAACCATACTTCCTGAGATAGATATTCCGGGTCATAGCCTTGCCATGATCGCCGCCTATCCCGACCTGGTATGTACCCCGGGTAAATACCAGGTGAGTGTTGGAGATCGTTTCATGATCTGGCCCGGAAATGGTAAATTCTATGGCATACTGGATAATAATTTATGTCCGGCCAATGAGAAGGTTTATGAGGTGCTCGACAAAGTATTCACTGAAGTAGCGCAGCTATTCCCTTATGAGTATATCCATATGGGAGGCGATGAAACCTATAAAGGCTTCTGGGAAAAAAGTGCCGCTATCAAAGCCCTTATGAAGAAAGAGAACCTGAAAGACCAGCATGAGGTGCAGAGCTATTTCGTAAAGCGGGTAGGAAAGATCATTGAGTCCAAAGGAAAGAAGATGATGGGATGGGATGAGATCATGGAAGGCGGACTTGCACCTGGCGCTGCAGTGATGAGCTGGCAGGGAGAGAAAGGCGGCATTGAAGCAGCTAAAATGAAACATCCGGTAGTGATGAGTCCAAATACCTTCACCTATGTTGACCTCTACCAGGGTGATCCCCTTGCAGAGCCTCCCACTTATGGAATGGTAAGGCTGAGTAAATCATATTCCTTCAACCCTATTCCTCCTGGTGTTGATTCAAGTTATATACTTGGCGGACAAGCAAATCTCTGGAGTGAAAGATTACATACTGTAAGGCATGCAGAGTATATGCTCTGGCCGCGAGGCTGGGCTGTTGCTGAAGCAGTATGGAGTCCGATGGCGGTGAAAGACTGGAAGAGTTTTGTGGATCGCACTGAGGCGCATTTTACCCGCTCCGATTTTGCAGGTACTAATTATTCACGCAGCATGTATGATCCTATCGTTAATGTAAAAAAGTTGAAGGATTCAACCATTGAAGTGAGTCTCACTTCAGAAGTGGAAGGCATCAATATCCATTATAGTTTTGATGAGTTTGAGCCAGATACATTTTATCCCGTATATAAAACACCATTGCAATTTCCGGCAGGGGCTTCCAATCTTAAGCTGGTAAGTTATCGTGATGGCAAACAGGTGGGCAAAAGGATCACACTGCCACTGGCTGATCTGAGAAAAAGAGTACGTTAATTACAGGACTACCTCTTTTGCTTCAAACCAGAAAGCATCGAGGGCAATCAGCCTGGGTTTAATAAATGAGATGATGGTGGGCCAATCGGCCTGGTTGAACAGTGAAACGCCGTTCAACCGGGAGTAGATCCGGCTCACCATTTTTTTGTTTTCATCTGCCTGGTCGCGGAGCCAGATCCATTCCGGTCCTTCAACAGGAGGAAGGAAATCGGCCATCGCCTGGCATTTATCAAAGAAGATGTGGCGTTCTCTTGTGTCGGGTTGGGCTATGAGCATGCCAGTTTCGCAGTAAGACCTGCCAGCGTCTATGCGGAAAAATACATTTTTGACACCTCTTCTATAATTCATCCAGTTAACCTGTCCTCCATCCATTGCAGGAATGGGCTGCATATATTGGCCCAGTACCGTAAAAAACTTAGTTTTTAACAGGGATGCTTCTTCTCGGGTGAACATGCCTGCAAAAATGTTCAAAACTTTTCAGTTTTTTAGAAGTTTTTAGGGAACTGTAGCACGGGAATTGCTGCTTATAACTTGTTTATAGAAATCAATAGCAGATGCAATTCGTTAAAAATATACAGTTCACGCGTCTTATTAAGGCCGATGGACGCCTGAGGGAATTTAATTTCCGCAAGATGATCACTTCGCAGGAGACCTTGTTTTCCGTTGATGTAGTTGACGACAGGGGAAACAGGATCATGTTTAAAATGCACAAGCAGGATGGAAACTGGAAGATCATTCCAACGCCTGTTCCAGTATGGGTGCAGGACCAGGAACAGAATATGAGCGAAATGATCAATGAAGAGCTTACAGCCCAAACATTTACTGTTTATTAATAGTATGTTTAATAACTTTCCGGTCATCAATCAATTGAATTTTTATGGCCGGAATTCTTGATCTAGTTGGCAATACTCCTCTTGTTGAACTTAAGCATGTAACTGTTAATCCAGCTGTGACCATCTATGCCAAACTCGAAGGCAACAATCCAGGTGGCAGCGTAAAAGACAGGGCTGCCTTTGGCATGATCAAAGGTGCCTATGACCGTGGTGAACTTAAACCCGGTATCAAACTCATTGAAGCAACCAGTGGTAATACAGGCATAGCGCTTGCCATGATCGCCAGTCTTTATGGCGTTGAAATAGAACTCGTGATGCCCGAAGATGCAACCCGCGAAAGGGTGTTGGGCATGGAAGCATTTGGCGCAAAAGTGATACTCACTCCTAAAGAAAAATCAATGGAAGGTGCTATTGATTATGCCAATGAGCAGATAGCAAAGGGTGGCTATCTTATGCTTAACCAGTTTGCCAATCCCGACAATCCACAGATGCATTATAATACTACAGGTCCGGAGATCTGGAATGATACCGATGGCAAGGTGACGCATTTTGTTTCTGCCATGGGAACAACAGGAACCATTATGGGTGTTTCGAAATACCTGAAAGAAAAGAACCCTGAAATAACTATTGTGGGCTGCCAGCCTACAGATGGATCTAAAATTCCCGGGATCCGCAAATGGCCCGAGGCATATCTTCCTAAAATATTTGATCGCAAAAGAGTTGATCGTGTAATAGAGATCGACGAAAAATATGCGCGCAGTATGGCAAAAAGGCTTGCGCGCGAGGAAGCAATATTCAGTGGCATGAGCAGCGGCGGTGCCGTTCATGCAGCAATAGAACTTTCGCGGGAACTAAAAGAAGGGATAATTGTTTGTATCATTTGCGATCGTGGCGACAGGTATTTGTCGTCAGATCTGTTTGACTAATGATCCAACCTTTACACAATTTCCCATTATGGTTCAAGCATATAATTTTCTTGCGTCCTGGCAATTATTTCCGGAGAAATGTGACTACCAGCAGGGCATGCCGCCACGTTCGGGAAACTATCGCATTGAATCTGCCAATCAGCAACAGGAACTTTCAATACAGATCAACTGGGTTACACTTGACAATGAAGCTTTTTTCTCACAATATGAAGTGAGGCCGGATGGCATGCTGCATCCTTTTTCAGATAAAACACTGGCCGATAGTATTCGCGCTGAGATCCTGAATGCTTCAACTATTGATGTGCAATTTCTTCGTGAGGATGATATAGTTCTTCGTGTAAGGAAAGAGATCATGCCAAATGGTTATCTGAAGATATCACAGGAATCAAGAGATAAGGATGGAAATCCATTCCGCAACATAGATATCTATCATAAGCAGATGAGTGTATTGCCCTATGCTTCTTCTGTTGGAAGTGTGATGATCAAGCCTACTGAAGAAGGTGTGATAAGACATAAGGCATTGCAGGCGATGGAGGAACAAACGAGCATGCATCTGAACCAGATCCGCGAACAGATAGAACTGTTGGCAAGGCAGGCTCAGGAGATACGCAAGCGAAAGGAATTATCTATGATCGTGTATGGTGCGAAGTTGAATTTTCAACCTGTCATCGGACATATATATTATCTCTACGAAAAGAAGGATGATACATTTATTCTTTCCATGGTGAGTCCCACCGAATGGGGCGCTTCCGCACCTTTCAAGCAATTCATTGCTGCTGTACGTTTACTGGCTGATCACACCTGGGTAGAAGTAACTGAACAAAAGAATGGCGATGCCGGAAGAACTGCTGTATAAGTTGCGCATTGGCAGGAGCAACATTGATGGGAGGGGCTGTTTTACAGAGCAGTCGATTGGCGCAAGAGTAAAGATCGGCAACCTCGGAGGAGAGATCATTACAGAAAAGGAAGCGCGTAAAAGAGTGTTGGGGAAAAAGAAAGTTGCCATGGTTGAATTCGGGGATGGACTTGCACTTGATGCAAGTAGAAAATCAAATGCTTTACGATATGTGAATCACTCCTGTGTTCCCAATACTTACATGAGATGTTGTTATGGTCGGGTAGAATTTTACACACTTCGCAAACTCAAAAAAGGAGAAGAGCTTACCTGCAATTATGGCGATACCCATCATGATGGAAAGCTTGTTTGCAAATGCGGGGCGCCGGGTTGCAGGGGATCTATATGAGCGCTCAGAATATTAACAATATCCACAATCTGTGTATAAGTAACTTTGCATCTATATAGTCACAGAATTATATTTACTAAGCTTCTTTGTAAAGCATGCGATGAGAGAATCGCGACTGCCGATGGTATTAATTGTGAACTTAAAATTGTAGCGCATTGACAGAAAAAATCATCAACCTCGAAACCGTTAACCCAATTGAATTTTTCGGAGTTAACAACGGCAAATTAGACATTCTCAAGAAAAAATTTCCTCTTTTAAAAATTCTCTCCCGCGGCACACAGATCAAACTCAGCGGTGCTCCCGAACAGGTTGATACGGCGAAGGAAAAGATCGACCTGATCGTTCAGTACCTTGAACGCAATGGCCATATGAGTGAGAATTATTTTGAACAGATCCTTGGCGGCGATGATGCCGAAACGGTTGACCATTTTGTGGAGCGCAACCCCAATGACATTCTCGTGTTTGGTCCAAATGGGAAAACAGTGCGTGCACGTACTGCCAACCAAAAACGAATGGTAACGGGTGTTGACAAGAATGATATTCTTTTCGCGATCGGTCCGGCGGGAACAGGTAAAACCTATACCGCAGTTGCTCTTGCCGTTAGGGCATTGAAGAACAAGATCGTGAAGAAGATCATCCTTACACGTCCGGCAGTGGAAGCGGGAGAAAGCCTGGGTTTCCTTCCAGGCGATCTCAAGGAAAAGATTGACCCTTACTTACGCCCGTTATATGATGCCCTGGATGACATGATCCCGGCCGACAAGCTCGGCTATTACATGAGTAACCGTACCATTGAAATCGCGCCGCTTGCATATATGCGCGGCCGAACACTAGACAATGCGTTCATCATTCTTGATGAAGCGCAAAATGCTACCGACCTCCAGCTGAAGATGTTCCTGACGAGGATTGGCGCCAATGCAAAGGCCATCATCACCGGTGACCTTACGCAGGTGGATCTTCCCAAGAATCAGCGAAGCGGATTGGAGAAAGCGGTCCGGATCCTCAAAAATGTAGACGGCATTTCGCACATCGTTCTCGATGAAGAGGATGTTGTACGTCACCGCCTGGTTAAAGCCATTATCAGGGCTTACGATCGTGAAAAAGAGAGAGAGGATCATTCCTCCTGAACAATGTGTAAAAACCAAATAAAGGCGTCGGTATCTTACTGACGCCTTTTTATTTAAGTTTGTGGGTATGAAGCAGAACACCCTCCTATTGAACGCCTTACTCATCACCTGCCTATTCGGTTCCTGCACCAATGATGCTGCCTTTAAAAAGGCGGAAGATGCACAGGATGCAGGTAGAGAATTCATCCGTGCATCACTGGATGGCAATATGGCCAAGGCTGAATTCTATCTATTGAAAGATTCTACCAACCAGATGATCTTCGATAAATGGAAAAACGATTTCTACAATAAACTGGGTACTGAAGAACGCATGCGCTTCAAGGATGCCAATATCTTACCAGTGAATATTGAAACAGTGAATGACTCCACTGTGAATTACACCTATACAAATACATATAAGAATAAGGATACAACCACCGTGCGTATTGTGAAAATAAATGGAGAGTGGCTGGTAGACTTTAAAGATATTCACTGATCATGCTGAGAAATTACCTGTTCGTTGCCTTGGGCGGAATGGTTGGTTCTGTGCTACGGTATGCAGCCAGCCAGCTGATCAGGCCATCACATTTCCCCTGGGCCACGCTAACGGTGAATATAGCAGGATCATTGATCATTGGGATGGTTGTAGGCTACTATAACCGGCCCGGCACCGATGATGCCATGCGGCTATTGCTGGCAACCGGGCTTTGCGGTGGGTTCACCACCTATTCGGCATTCAGCACAGAAAATGTACAATTGTTACAGGGTGGCCACTACTCCACCGCCCTGTCGTATATTGCAGCCACTTTGCTGCTGGGTTTTGGTGCAACAGCAGCGGGGTTCATCTTAACCAAAAACTGAAATAATTTATGCTAACCGTTTCACATCCATGGCATGGCATCCCTACAGGAGAGCATGCACCACGCATAGTTACCGCTGTTATTGAAATTCCCCAGGGTTCAAGGGCTAAATATGAGATCGATAAAGACAGTGGCCTGCTTAAACTTGACAGGATCATTTATTCTTCTTTTTACTATCCCTGTAACTATGGCTTTATTCCAAAAACATATGGTGATGATAAGGATCCGTTGGATATCCTGGTGATCACGTCGCAACCTGTTCAGGCCATGTGCCTTATGGAAGCAAAGGTGGTGGGTGTAATGCGGATGATTGATGGTGGTGATGCGGATGATAAGATCATTGCTGTTGCTGCCAATGATCCGAGCGTGAATTATTATAACAATATTGAAGAATTGCCAAAGCATTTCTTTGAAGAGCTCAGGCATTTCTTTGAAGAATATAAAAAGCTTGAGAATAAGACCGTGCAGGTAAATGAATTCCAGGATAAAGCCACTGCGCTTGATATTATCCAGGAAGCTATGAGGTTCTATAAAGAAACATTCCAGAAATAAGCTATCCATCTCCGTTAGCACATGAATATACCAGAACTGATCACCATCATAGTCATTGGGCTGGCCGCCGGTGTGCTCAGCGGATTGGTTGGTGTGGGAGGTGGCATTATACTTGTTCCCCTACTGATCTATTTCTTTAATTATACCCAACACCAGGCCCAGGGTACATCTCTGGGCGTGCTTACTTTGCCGGTAGTTGTGCTGGGCTTCCTTCAATACTATAAGTACTGTAAAGACACTGCAAACCCGATTGATTTCAGGATCATAGGACTATTGGCAATAGGTTTTATTTTCGGCGGTCATTTTGGGGGAAAGATCGCCGCCAAAATAGATACACTGCTAATGAAAAAGATCTTCGCGGGTATTCTTTTTTATACTGCTTTCAAATTGCTTGGCTGGGACAGCCTCCTGTTTAACTGGATAAGAAAACTTTTTAATCCAGGTAGCGCTTGATGATACGCAACTGGTGGGTTCGTTTTCCTGTGTCGCGATTTATTATTCCTGCATGATCGATACTATCTATGCGGACCTTACCGGAGGCGTGAATGATCTCATGATCGTTCAGCAAGATCCCAACATGTGTGATGCGACCATCCTCTTCTTCAAAGAAAGCAAGGTCACCACATTTTGCTTCCTGCAAAAAGCCAACCGCCATTCCTTCCGTAGCCTGAAGATAAGCATCGCGAAGGAGGTGAATTCCTGCATGGCGATATACCATCTGTGCAAATCCGCTGCAATCTATCCCTGCGGTTGTACGTCCACCCCATAAATATGAAGTGTTCAGGTATTCCAATGCATGTTGATATAAAATAGTTCTGATATCGGCACCGGATGCTGTGATTGATAAGCCCTCAAATGAAATTGAAAAACCACCGGCATTTATGGTTGCTTCATATACAGGTGTGCCCAGAAAAACAGGCATCGGCTGCCCGTTTACGTTAGCAACGCCCGCCGTACCACTGAAATATCCTTTGATGGAAACAGCATCATCGGTTAATGATGCCAGTTGTATCTTCTGGCACCAGCCTTCGTAGCCATCATGGATGGAGCGAATGAAAAGCCACTCTTTATTGATTTCATCTAATATATGAACCTGTTCTCCCAAAAGGAGCTGGCTGGTCATTTCACTGCGATGGTCGGCCGCTGCCCTTACCGGGCAAACGGCAACAACGGGAATATAAATACGTTCACTAATCATATGAAGGCACAAATTATGGAAATAGCCTATACCGGCATCTTACAAAAAAACAATAAATTGTTGTTGTGAACGCAGACAGGTACAATCATATAAGTGAAAAAGAATTGCTTGACCGCTTTTATGCCGATCATAACAAAGAGTGGCTTGGCATTTTGCTACAGCGATACACTTTATTATTGTTGGGTGTATGCATGAAATACCTGAAGAATGAAGAGGCAGCCCGGGATGCAGTGCAACAGATCTTTTTGAAGGCCATTACAGAACTTGAAAAATACCGGGTGGAATATTTCAAATCATGGCTTTACATGATCGCGAAGAATCACTGCCTGATGCAGTTCCGTAACAAACACAGGAAAGCCCTTGAACTGAATGACCATACCTTTTTACCCGAAGATGAAACGGCTATAAATGCTATCCGTGAAAAAGACCAGCTGCTGGATTGGATGCATGAGGGTTTACAAACACTCAGTGCCGACCAGCAGCAATGTATAACTTTATTTTACCTGAATAAGAAAAGCTATCAGCAGGTATCTGAAGAAACGGGATTCAGCCTTTTGCAGGTGAAGAGTTTCATCCAGAATGGCAAACGAAACCTGAAACTCATGATACTCAAGAGGCTTCAGCAAAAGGAGCACCAATGAACAAGCAATTGTTGAACATATTGGCAAACAGCAATAAGGATATTGACAACCAGCTACTGATGGATTATATCAGCGGGAGGTTATCTCATTCAGACCAGCATGCTGTGGAAGAATGGCTTGGCCAGAATGAATTTGCCGCAGATGCCCTGGAAGGACTGCAGGAATTTGGAAATAAAGAACAACTTCAGGAGCTGGTCACCCAACTAAACCAGGATCTTAAAAAATTCCTGCAGCAAAAGAAACAGAAAAGGGAAGAAAGAAAGTGGAAAGGAAATCCCTGGGTATTACTGGCAGTTGTACTGCTGCTTACACTGGTGGTTATTGCCTTTGTAGTATTGCGTATGCTGCAAACTCAGTAAAGTCTCTTATCCGTTTTAGCTTTCCATTTTTCAAATACCTGCTTTGCAGCTTCGAGTGGGAGATTGATGAATGGAATCTTTCGGTCGCTATAATCTACATCCATCTCTTCATAAATAAATGAATCATCAAACCCAGCTTCCGCTGCATCCTTCTTCGTTGCTGCAAAATAAACCTTGCCTGGCCTTGCCCAGTAAATAGCACCCATACACATGGGGCAGGGTTCACAGGAAGCATACAGTTCACATCCGGTTAATTGGAAATCATTCAGCATGCGACATGCTTCCCTGATCGCTACTACTTCAGCATGTGCAGTGGGATCATTAGTTGACAACACTTTGTTATGGGTAGCAACCAGAACTTTTCCGTCCTTTACGATTACACAACCAAAGGGTCCGCCATGGCCCTCTTCCATACCTTTATCAGATTGCTGAATGGCAAGCTGCAGATAGTGCTCCTGTTCACTGGTCATAGGTATTCTGATGATCGGTGATAGTCAGTTTTATTACTGGTATTGAATATAGATCGGCATTGGCCTGAGTTTAAGCAACTCTTCTGGTGTCATTATCCTCGAAGGTGTTTCCCTCAGATCATTCTTATAGAAGATCTTGAAGCCGGTGAATTCAACAGGTTCTCTTTGTACAAATAAGCGGTAGGTATTGATCTTGCGCGCAGGAGCTCCCCAACCGTCCATATGCATCACCACCTGTACTTCGGGTCGTGTTTTGATCTGCTTGTAGTTGGTAACCATTTTCTGGGTAAAGCGGTGAACCACAAGAACTTTGGCGGGCAGGTTATTTTTCTTTACCAGGTCGGCAAGATATTCAGTTGCATAATTGATATCTGAAGCATCGAATGTGCCGACAGCTTTTCCAGGTGCCTGTCCCCCTTTCATTGAAAATTCCGGATCAATTCCGAGGTGAACATTTGGCATGCTAAGGTATTTTTCGAGCTCCGGAATTTCTGACTGAAGGTTACTCAGTCCAACCTGGATATCAAGAAACACAATGGCGTCGATCTTCTTAGCCATATTGAGAACTGAATCGATCTGGTGGAACGGCATGCGAAGACGATATTTTCCTCCTTTACCCGGACTACCCTGGGCGGTAACGGCAATATAATGCAGTGCTGGTTGAACCGGCATTTCCGGATCAGCGGCCTCCCATTTTTTTGCCTCGTCTTTCAACCGGCTAAGCATTTGAGCTGGCGGCAACTCTCCCAGTATACCCATCCGGGTGCTGTAGAGGTTTCCATAATAAGCAATGATTCGTTTAAAAGGCAGAATTGCACCATTAACAGGGTAATCGGTTTTTACCGGCCACCGTCCAGTTGTATCGCCATTGGCGATATAATTGATCTTTTTATTAAATACAGCTGTATCAACATTTGAGAGGGGGGCTACTGTATTGGAGGCGGATGTGGAAACAGATTTATCCGTTGTATCTGCACTAACAACAGTACTATCGGCACCTGTGGTTTGCTGTTCTTTGGAATAAACAGTTTCACATCCAATCACACTTAACACTACTGGAAGGGCAAAGAGCCCTCCTACTACTAACTTCAATTTCATAAACGGTTTTTTATCATAGGACCAGCGGCAAGTTACCGATTAAGGCCCTTCTACGCAAAAAAACGATAATCAGAACATTTTATTATTGCCTGGTCTTAAGGTTGTATCAACATAATCCATGCCATCCCTGTTATGAGGAAATGCGCATCCTCATTACCGGAGCAAATGGTTATATAGGGCAGAGGCTTATCCCAACCCTGCTTGAAGCAGGGCACGAGTTGGTTTGCAGTGTACGTAATCGAAGGCGGTTTGAGGAAGAACATCAGCATCCCCAATTATCGGTGATTGAGGTGGACCTCCTGGAGGAGAAGTCGACCTCCTGCTTTCCCGAAAATATTGATATAGCCTATTATCTTGTTCACTCGATGAGTGCTGATAATGATTTCAGCGGCATGGAAACAAGATCGGCAGAAAAATTCCTCCACTTACTGGAGCCTACAAATTGTCAGCAGGTGATCTACCTCAGTGGAATCGTTAATGAAAAACAATTGTCGCGACATCTTTCTTCAAGGCTGGCGGTTGAAAAAATTCTTCGTGCCGGTAGAATTCCGGTAACAACATTAAGGGCGGGTATAATTGTTGGATCAGGGAGTGCATCCTTTGAAATAATCCGCGACCTTGTTGAAAAGTTGCCGGTGATGGTGACACCGAAATGGCTTAACACATCATGCCAGCCTATCGCCATTCGGAATGTAATACAGTTTCTTGCAGGTGTTATGAATCGTCCTGAATTTTACAACCGTGATTTTGATATCGGTGGACCAGAGATTCTTAGTTACCGGGAGATGCTTTTAAAATTTGCCGAAGTTCGATCCCTTAAAAGATGGATATACACTTTGCCGGTAATGACTCCCCGACTATCATCTTACTGGTTATATTTTATTACTTCAACCTCTTATCCCCTGGCGGTGAATCTTGTGGATAGTATGAAGATACCCGTCATTTGCCGGCCAAATGATCTTGCGTCGGTATTGGGAATAACATTGTTACCCTACCAGGAATCAGTATCGCTGGCGTTTCAGAAAATTGAGCAGAACCTGGTATTAAGTAGCTGGAAAGATGCATTTGTTGCCTCTTCCACTCCTACCGACTGGATGAACAGGATAGAAGTTCCAAGCTTCGGATGTTTTATTGACCAGAAGGTAAAAGAGATCAAGGGAGAGACAGAACCGGTGATGAATAATATCTGGCAGATCGGCGGGCAACAAGGGTGGTATTATGGAAACTGGTTATGGCGAACAAGAGGGATCATGGATAAAATGGCGGGAGGGGTTGGATTAAGGCGGGGCAGAACAAATAAGCTCGAGATCCATAGTGGTGATGCATTGGATTTCTGGAGGGTATTGATTGCGGATAAAAAGGAAATGAGATTACTTCTTTACGCCGAAATGAAATTACCCGGCGAGGCCTGGCTTGAATTCAGAGTGATCAATAAAGACAATAAAAACTATTTGCAGCAAACGGCAACGTTCAGGCCAAGGGGATTGGGGGGAAGACTATACTGGTATGCCATGCTTCCTTTCCATTATTTCATCTTTCAGGGAATGGCCAGCAGGATAGCAAAAAAAACTGCCTGGTAAATCCAGGCAGTTTGTAATTAATTACAATAATCTTAAGCGGTTTTATTATCGTCACCATCAAATTTATCTTTGATGCTTGCCCACCAGCCACCTGCTTTTCCTTTTAGTTCTTCCCACTTTTCTTTAGCTTCATCATCCCAGGTTTCTACCTCAGCCTTCATATCTTCATACCGGCCGGATGCTTTTTGTTTCAGGTCATTGATTTTCTCATCACTGAATCCAGTTTTTGCCTGTAACTGCTTCCAGAGGGCTTCCGCCTTGTCTTCCACCTTATCCCAGGTCTCTTCTGCTTTATCTTCAAATTTCTCCCAGGAATTTTCAACTTTATCTGCTGCTTTTTCAGCGTCTTCGGAGGCAGCATTCTTCAGGTCTTCTGCATTTGTGCTCATGGTGTAACTTATTAATGGTTAACAATATTTATAAGGATCAGAAAGTTAAGCTTTTTAACCCTAAAATATATGTTTCCAAATCGTTATTTCCCATCGTAGATAACCCCGGATGTAGGGGTTTCATGCAGTTCTACTCTAACAAGTAGGGGTAGCTGCGGTTTCACTTTATCCCAGATATAAACAGCGATGCGTTCACATGTTGGATTCTCTAAATCCGGCAGTTTGTTCAGACATTTATGATCCAGACTTTCAACCACGGGTTTAACCACTTTTTTAAGGTCGGCAAAATCCATCACCCACCCGAGTTGGGGGTGCAAGGGACCCTCCACCCAAACCCTTAACCGGTAGGTATGGCCATGCATTTCTTTACATTTATGGCCTTCAGGAACATTTGGAAGGAAATGAGCAGAATCAAATGTAAACTCCTTAAACAACAGCATATTCTAAAAAATAAGGCTGCAAAGGTACCTGTTTTCAGGATTCTTACGCTCTTTTCTTCCTGGCGGGCAATCTTTCCAGGAGGGTTTTTGACAAGGCAGGCTGTGTAAACTTGCCGTCATAAAGCTGGTCATTTATAAAAAGGGCAGGAACATCCCGAACTCCTTTTCCTACTCCTTCGAGAAGATCGGCCCTTACCGTCCAGCCATAAACCGAGTCGACCAATTTTGGAATGAAATTCTTGTCTTTCACACCAGCTTCAAAAGCATATTCTTTTAAACTAATGGATCCCAACCTTTTACGATGCGCAAAAAGAAGATGATGCATTTCCCAGAATTTTCCTTCCTGAACAGCAGCCACTGCTGCCTCGGCTGCCTTATGGGCAAATTGATGGATTCGGGTTAGGGGAAAATGACGGAACTGGAATCGAATACGCCCATCATACTGTTTGAGCAAAAGATCGATGACATCCTGTGCTTTGGCACAGGCTTCACTTTCATAATCGCCATACATTACCAGGCTCAATTCTGCCTTTTCTTCCCCGATCCATACTGTCCGGGGCTCTATAATCTCTAATTTATTCTGATTTATCATGGTTTGTTCTGTTTGGCAGGGCTTTGGTTTGTAAATATATCAACAAAAGCCGGCTACAATTGTTCAGGCCTTCCTGGCCCTTAACATTTCAGGATATCCCCAGCCCTTCGCGAGGGCTACAACAGCCTCGGCGATGCGGTTGGCTTTCGTTTCCTCTGTTTTTGCCGAATCGATCCATTTACTGAAATACACTTTGTGCGAAGAGGCAAGCGTATTGAAATAGGCGAAAGCATCGGGTTCATCTTTCAGGCATAGCAGTAGATCAGGATTTAACTCATAAGGAATGGTATCTTCTTCCAGCGCAAGCTTGAGCGTATCCCCGGCACGTTTTAACAGCTTCCTTCGCAGTTCCGTTTTAAGCGCCAGGATGAAATCACCCTCCCCCATGGGTATCAGTGCCATTCCCGAGATTTCCAGATCATCCATTTTTCCCCTGACCCTAAACGACTTCCTGCAGCCCGGTTTGAGCTTTACTGCAATTGCCGCGGGAACTTTAACATATGTCCAGCCGGTTTTTTCTCCCATTTGTCCAAATTTCTCTATAAGTGCTGTGAACCTGACCATATTAAAGATTTAGTTCAGGTAAGCCCTCGTAAGAACAGCTTTCAAGTGGATCAAGTGCTGTTCGAAAATCTTTACGGATGGTGCTTGCTTTCATCAGGGCAGCATCTGCCTGGTAGTTAGATAATTCATGAATGCGTTCTTCTGACAAACCCGGCTTTATCCATTCCAGCGCCAGATCAGGGGGTAGCACCAACGGCATACGCTTTTTCTTATTATGCACCTGTTCCATTAATGAATTGGCAGCAGTGGTGAGTAATGCGAACCCGGTCAGGTGCTCCCCGGTATCCCGATCGGTCCAGTTTTGCCAGACCCCTGCAATATAGAAAATCTCCTGTGCAGGCAGATGAACAAAATAGGGTATTGCAACGTCTTTCTTACTCCCCTCCGGCTTCCAATGGCGCCATTCATAAAACCCACTGGAGGGCACCAGGCATCTTTGGTGAAGAGCAGCTTCCCGATAAAGTTTTGATTCCAATACCTTTTCACCAACAGCATTCAGGGTGGTATATTTTTGACGGCCGGCCTCAACATCCTTCATCGTCTTCATCCAGGGTGCTATAAATTCCCAATGCGCCATAACGGCTTCAGGGAGCTCTTTACCAGATGGTATTCTAATGATAGGCCATTGTGCATATTCAAATCCACTTTGCACAGGAAATGCCATAGGACTACCTTCCGGCAGAGCTATGGCATAATCGCCCAATTGTATAGAGTGGCTGACCGGAATGATCAGCCGGTTATAATAACACATCTTTAAAATTAATCATTCCTGAAAACAACAACACCATCAAATACATCCACTAAAACCGGGCGATCCTTTTCTATATCACCCATGAGTATGCGCTTGCTGAGTTGGTTGACAATCTCCTTCTGAATGAGTCTCTTTAGCGGCCTTGCACCAAATACAGGATCAAATCCATGCTCGGCCAGGAAATCAATGGCATAGTCGCTGAACTTAAGCTGAATATTATTCTTTGCCACGAGTTCATGCAATTGAGCTAACTGAATGCGGATAATATTCCGGATATCATTCTTCATCAGGGGTTGGAACATGATGATCTCGTCGACCCTGTTCAGGAACTCAGGGCGGATGGTCTGCCTTAATAAGTCCATCACTTCACGCTTTGTACGATCTACTACTTCTTCTTTATTTGCTTCAGTTACATCTTCAAAATTTCCCTGTATAATATGACTTCCGATATTGCTTGTCATAATTATTATGGTATTCTTGAAATCCACAACCCTGCCTTTATTATCGGTGAGGCGGCCATCATCCAGTACCTGGAGCATCACATTCCAAACATCGGGGTGTGCCTTCTCGATTTCATCAAGGAGAACAACACTGTAAGGTTTACGTCTTACAGATTCGGTAAGCTGGCCTCCTTCATCATAACCAACATAACCCGGAGGGGCGCCTACCAGTCGGGAAACAGTATGCTTTTCCTGGTATTCACTCATGTCGATCCTGGTCATCATGTGCTCGTCATCAAAGAGATAGGCAGCAAGAGCCTTTGCTAATTCTGTTTTTCCCACACCGGTTGTACCAAGGAAAATGAATGATCCGATAGGGCGGCGTGGGTCGCTTAGTCCTGCCCTGCTTCTTCGAATGGCATCGGCAACGGCAGTGATCGCTTCTTCCTGTCCTACCACACGATCGTGCAGGTGATCTTCCAGCTGGAGTAACTTTTCTTTTTCACTCTGCAACATCTTTGCAACCGGTATACCAGTAGCTTTAGCCACTGATTCTGCAATATCTTCTGCATCCACTTCCTCTTTCATAAGCCTGCTGCTATGCTGGCTGTATTCTTTCAACTCTGCACTGAGGTCGTTGATTATCTTTTCCTGCTCCTGTATTTTTCCATAACGGATCTCGGCAACTTTTCCATAGTCGCCGTTACGCTCTGCTTTCTCAGCTTCAAGCTTCAGATCCTCTATGGATGCTTTTGCCGTCTGAACCTTTTCCACCATATCTTTTTCCTGCTGCCATTTGGCTTTCAGGGTATCTCGCTCAACGCTGAGGTTGCCTATTTCTATTCCTAGTTCCTTAAGTTTTTCTTCATCATTCTCCCGCTTGATTGCTTCGCGCTCAATTTCGAGCTGCCTTATCTGGCGCTCGAGTTTATCGAGTTCTTCCGGCATTGAATTCATCTCGAGCCTGAGTTTTGCAGCACTTTCATCGATCAGGTCAATAGCCTTATCAGGAAGGAACCGGTCTGTAATATAACGGTGCGATAACTCAACAGCCGCAATAATTGCTTCATCCTTAATACGTACATGATGGTGCGTTTCATAACGATCTTTGATGCCGCGCAAAATTGAAATAGCATCTTCTACAGATGGCTCATCAATCATTACTTTCTGGAAACGGCGTTCAAGTGCTTTGTCCTTCTCAAAATATTTCTGGTATTCATTAAGGGTAGTTGCTCCTATTGCCCTCAGCTCACCTCTTGCCAAAGCTGGCTTAAGGATATTGGCAGCATCCATTGCACCTTCTCCACCACCTGCGCCTATTAAGGTATGTATCTCATCAATAAACAGAATGATCTCACCATCACTTTTGGCCACTTCATTCACAACACCTTTAAGGCGTTCTTCAAATTCACCTTTATACTTGGCACCTGCAATCAACTGGCCCATGTCAAGCGCAAAAATTATCTTGCTTTTCAGGTTCTCCGGCACATCACCATTCATTATGCGCATTGCGAGGCCTTCTGCAATGGCAGTTTTACCAACACCTGGCTCACCCACAAGGATGGGATTGTTCTTGCTTCGGCGCGTTAAAATATGAAGTGTACGCCTGATCTCCTCATCACGTCCAATCACGGGGTCAAGCTTTCCGTTTCTTGCAAGTTCATTGAGGTTCTTGGCATATTTGTTAAGCGTATTGAACTGGGTTTCCTGGGTCTGGGAGGTGATGGTATCACCTTTTCGCAATTCTTTTATAGAGGCAATAAGGCCTTTTTCAGTAAGTCCGGCATCCTTAAGCAGTTTTGCTGTAGAATCATTGCCCTGGTGAATGGCGAGCAGGAGGTGTTCAGGTGTTACAAACTCATCGCCAAATGATTTGAGGACAGAACCAGCCCGAAGTACCACATTGTTGGTATCGCGGCTGATTGCCTGAGCAGGCTCGCCTTGTGCTTTTGGAAGCTTATCAATCAACTGGTCAAGCTGTGCCTCAAGTTGGGTAATGTTAACGGCATTTTTCTTGAGAAGATATTCTATGGGTGAATCCGACTGGTCGAGCAATGCCTTCAATAAATGTTCTGTTTCAATATTGGTATGCTGCCCGTTAAATGCCAACTGCTGTGCATTCTGGATTAGCTCACCTGCCTTGATGGTAAAATTATTCAGGTTCATATTTCTTTTTTCTTCTAGGTTGTATTATCAATCATCAAACCTCTATCCAAGCTGTTATTCCGGTAACTATGGCAGGAAAAAACAATACGACCTGACGCCAGAGCAGTATTATCCCTGGTTTCCTGTAATTTTTTCAGTCTAAAACATATAACTATGGTTTTTAACGTTATGAGCAGCAATCAACACTTAATTTTATCGCCTAATCATAGTATATGAGTAACCTTATGAAGACATTATTCTTTTCCCTGGCACTGGCGGCGTCCGCTAACGTTTTAGCACAGGCCAAGCCAAAGCTGAGGGCTGGACTTATTGATATCCCTGCAATTACTTCAGTACTTGAGAAGAACAGTAAGGATCTCGGGACTGATTTTGCCATGATCATTTACAAGGATGGAAAGGATATATATAAACGTGAGTTTGGTGAAATGAAAACAACCCAGCAGGAAAATATTGGCGCGGCAAGCCAATGGCTTACAGCTGCATTGGTCATGACTTTCGTAGAAGAAGGCAAAATATCTCTTGATGATCGCCTGGGTGATTATATCCCCGCATTGGAGAGTTATAGCAAAGGCTATATTACACTTCGTCACTGTTTAACACATACAACAGGAATAGAAACGGATCTTCCCAGTTTCAGGGCAGCCATCAAAAAGAAAAAATATAATACGCTCGAAGAGGAGGTAAATGCCATCGCAAAAGACAGGAATCTTAAATCAAAACAGGGAACTGAATTCTATTATGGAAACATCGGTCATAATATAGCTGGACGGGTATTAGAGATCATCAGTAAGAAGAATTTTGACCGACTTGTGCGCGACCGTATCGGAAAACATCTTGGTTTTAAGAGAACAAATTTCATGAGTGATGATGCCTATGCTGAGAATCCGTCAGGGGGTGGAAAATCCTCAGCTGAAGATTATATAAAATTCCTGGCGATGTTACTCAATAGGGGTCAATTCAATGGCAAACAGGTTCTGACAGAGCGCTCGGTGAATGAGATCCTGAAGCTTCAGGCTGCCGATGCAAAAATCGTTTATACATCACCTTTATCACAGGGCAATTCCTATGGCCTTGGCTGCTGGATCGAGGAGAAGGATGCCGAAGGGAATGGCATTCTTGTGAACTGCCCCGGTATCAGCGGAACCTGGCCCTGGATCCATCGCGGAAAAGGCTATGCAGCAGTTGTTTTTACAAAATCTGACAGCCCTGATCAGAAAAGAACCATTTTTGAAGAGATCAGGCAGGTGGTAGAACAATCGATTCAATAATCTGATTATTCAGATTTTTTTAATACAACCCTGCTATTATCAGACTTATAAATATTATCATAGAAAGCCACCAGATCATTATAAGAGGTGGCGCTAAAATTTCCTTTATTGAGCTCTAACCTACGATGATAGATAATCTTTCCGGCAATATATTCTATTGTAGAATTGTATGAACCGAATGGAGTTTTCAGATCAACGTTTTTGGGTTTGCTTTCTACCAGATAACCCGGCGGTATTGTTATGTGGACCGTATCGTTTTCTATCCTTTCTTCAGTAAGTTCAATCTTATAAAGTCGAGCGGTATCAGTATTGATTTTTGTGCTCCATCGATTTCCGATATTGGGCAGAATAAATAATCTCTTACCACTAAACTGGGCATAGTTACGCGCAATGATATGCAGGTCTTCCTTAATGACAGGTAGCTTTCCCTCAAACTCTTTGTAGTCAAATGAAATGAGGTCATAATCCGGCAGGTCAATATTTTTCTTCAGGTATTTTTGAAGTTCCTCTTTTGAATAATGATGGATGCGGGCATGAACATCATCACTACAGAGTGCCTGGTAATGATTAATCAACGATGCCCTGAGGCTACCGTCGGTTTCTAATGTTGCGGTTACTTTTGACCAGAATAGGTTATCGTCTTTTCTATATGCAGGAGTGCGAACCAGTTTACCACCAGCATCTGTTACAAGTAATGCATTTCTATTGCCGGTAAAGCTTCCCATATATCCTGCTGCCTTAGTTTGGCTGGTACATTCCAGCCACATAGTATCATTTTTCAGTGGAACTGCGCATACAATATGATTAAAATTATCGGAAGGAAAATCTGCCGGAAATTCCCTCACATCATCGCCGGCACCTATAAGAACATAATGTGCCTTTATCCCTGCTTCTTTGAGCATGGCAACCATATAATTGGAAAGAGCTTTACAGTCGCCGTATCCATTCTCAACAACATAACTGGCAGGGAAAGTACGGAGCCCACCAATTCCAAGCTGAACACCCACATAGCGTGTGGTTTGCTGGAGATAATTATAAATTTTTTTTACTTTTTCTTCGTCGCTTTTCAATCCTTCAACCAGTTGTTTTACTTTAAGTTTGGTAGCTTCCGGTAGCTGATCTCTTCCAGCATTAAGCTTAGCATAAAAATTACCATAGTCTTCCCAACTGCTGAGGGAGCCGTTAAAGTCATCGATACGAAAGGCTGAAGGAGATATTGTAATATGTGGTGCCAGCTCTTCTATGGACGGTGCTGCATATTCTCCAACAATTGCAGGATGGTTTGAGATCGACCATTTCAGGATCTTTTTTGACCCGTTGTTTGAAATAACAGCGGGGCTTGATATATTATACTCCCTTGTTCTTAACTGGTAGTCCTTGTCCATGATGGCAGTATAACTACTTTGCATCACCGAAACTCCCCGGGTTCTCAGCGGAGTCCAATCAGGTATGGAAAGACTTTGGGATTGGCTATATTCCAGCTCATATGCTACTGTATAGGGATAAGTTCTATGGTAAAAATTATGGTATTTGTAGCGGTTATCATCAATCATCTGACCGGAGATGGTATAGTTCTCATCTTTGATCTCCGATTTTTTTAAGCTGCGGATCTTGTTGCCCGCAGCATCAAACAGGGTTCCATCCATTTTATCAATAGATACCATTTTGGAATAACCCGCAACAAGATATGCGTGGTGATCGCCTGACTCATTAAGGATGGTAACGATACGGCGGTCTTTAACTGTAATCTTTCCCAGGGAATGAATTTCAATTACCTGTTCCTGGAGACGTATTACTGCATTCGCATTTTTTACCAGCTGTGACGGGATGCTCATGAATGGATATTCGCTCGCCGATATATTGAAACTGGCCAACGTAAGGAATGAAGCCAGGAAAAAAAACTTGTTCAAATGACTACTCATGGTTTCGCGGTTTTTTTGAGTACGATCTGTTCTGCCTGCTTATTAACGATAAAGCCATAGAAATTTCTCAGGATCTCATAATCTTCCTGAACAAAGGTGGTTTTATTCAACAACACCCTGCATCGGAGTTGAATCCGGGTTTTATCATATGAAACCAGGTATTCAAAATAACCATCGCTATCATTGAGGGACACTTTTGCGGATTTAGGAATTTCATCAACAACATAACCTTGAGGGATCTCCAGATTAAGGAGGTAAGTTTCATCAATGCGGTATGGCATCTCCACGGGGTATAAGCGGGTGGCAGATTTGAAAGGGTTCTCTTTGTATCCGTCACCGATAATAGGATTTAGATAGATTATTTCCGGGTCATCGGCCTTAAGAGAAATATTATAATGCAATGCAATAGGCTTCTCAAGCTGTGTGAGCGAATCAAAACGAGCGTCCTTTACAATAAAATCCGGTCCAAGGCTTTTTTTAAGGTTATCTATTATACCAGTTTCTCCTGATTGCTTAATGGCATGCCGGTACCGTAATGAATTATAGTAGCCCATCTGTGTTTTTACGTATCCATTGAACTGTCCGTTTTCGGGAACAATAAAGGCCATAGTCACCTTCTTTTCAAGGAGGGAGTCAGATGAAAGAAATATTGCCGGTGGATCTTTGGTCAGCACACGGGCATGACCGTTATAGCATGATTCATCGAGCATATTAAAACCAAGTTCCGGAATGCTGGCATCCAGCAGGTAATCATTTTCACCAACCAGCGCAGCTGTAACCACATAATTGAACCGGTCCATCAGAGGATAAATCTCATTTGTAAAACCGTGACGCCGCGTGCTAAGCAATACGGGATAAGTTTCAATGCCGGCCTGCTCCAGCATTGCCGTGAGCAAAAGATTTAAATCGGTTGCCGTTCCGCTCTTCTGTTTGAATATACTTTTAAGGGTTGTGCTGGTATAAATGCTTCCCCGGCTTACACAGGTATAATTATCTCTAACATATTCAAATATTTTCTTTGTTTTCTCGTGCGGATCAGTGGCGTTACCAATTACATTCTCCAATTCGTCTTTGAGCCATCCGTTGAATTTTGACAACTGAAGACCAAAATTTTCATGTTTCATCATATCCTCTGAAACTTTTGGCCAGCTGTTCATTACATAATCAATCGGACTTTGGGGATAAACAATTGCAGAAAGCTGGAATTCAATTTTGCTGCGGTGATTATTAATTGTTGTTGTGAATGCTTCTTCCTTTAAGGATGGTACATTTTTTATGACCCAGGTTTTCATAACAACCATACCATCAATAGAAAAGGGCCTGCTATTGGCATCGAGCCCGGTTTTCGGCCTTATAAGAAAAGTACGGGATGTTTCTTTTGATTTATTGATATGAAAAGGAAGATAACCCTGTGTTAATGTAACATAGTGGTAGTATTCAGGTATCTCAACGTTATACTCACTCCAGAGGCAGGGATAGTCGCCCTGGAACTGCCAGGGACGGAAATCAAAAAGGAAATCGGATAGGATGGTATAACTTATCTCGAAGATGGAGCCCTCCTTTAAAGCAGGTAGGGCAAACTTTTTCATATGATAATTCCGGTTTTCCTTTTCCGTAAAAACCTGTGAATTCTCAAGCTTTGTTTCCACAATTTTACCACCTTCCAGGTTATAGGTAAATGCTTTAAGGGCACGCAACTCTTCCTTCATTTCTGAATTACGGGATATATAAACAGGGATATTGAAATCGCCTGCATCCAGACCATTTTTATTGAGGATCTTCACGCGCAACTGACGTTGGAATTCATATCCAAATCCGCCAGAGTTATTTGGTAAAATCCGGGAGGTACCGACATCTGAAATAACTACGGCATTTGCGCTCGTATCAAAGCTGGGAGCTTGTTGCTTGAAATCGTCGGGACTAATTTTACCAAATTTGATCGGGGATTTATCCTGGGCGTTAACTACTGAAACTAAAATAAAAAAAATGAATGTGCCGATGCTACGGATATTCATAAGGATAGGTTTAGAACCCGAAAAATAATAGAAATTTGATTTTAACAAAACTTTTTCTTTGAATTTCGAGATTAAAATTTCTGAAAAGATAAAAAGCTATGCTACTGAACTTGGATTTCTGCATTGTGGAATTGCAAGAAGCAGGCGATTGGATGACGATGCAAGGCGCCTTGAAAACTGGTTAACCAATAATTACCATGGCACCATGTCATACATGGCAAATCATTTTGACCTTCGGGTTGACCCGGGCAAATTGGTTCCTGGTGCAAAATCTGTTATTACCCTACTCATGAATTATTATCCTGCAGTAGAGCAGGAAAAAAATATACCAGGGATCTCAAAATATGCCTATGGACATGACTACCATGAAGTGATCAGGGAAAAACTCCATCACTTACTGTTTCGTATACGCGAATTGGCAGGGGAAGTGAATGGACGTGGATTTGTAGATTCAGCACCCGTGCTGGAAAGATCCTGGGCGAAGGAAAGTGGACTTGGCTGGATTGGAAAAAATGGTAATCTTATCAACAAAGAAGCGGGATCTTTCTTTTTTATAGCAACCCTTATAACAGATCTTGAACTGGAATATGATGATCCATATACCAAAGATTATTGCGGCACCTGTACCCGTTGTATTGAAGCTTGTCCCACCGATGCTATTTTACCTGATAAAACAATCAATGGCAGCCGGTGCATTTCTTATTTTACTATCGAACTCAAAGATTTACTGATCCCATCGGAGATGAAGGGAAAATTCAACAACTGGATGTTTGGCTGTGATATCTGCCAGGATGTTTGTCCATGGAACAGGTTTTCCAAACCTACCACGGAACCTGCATTTAGTCCAATACCAGGGTTATTGAATATGACAACAGGCGATTGGGAAATGCTGGGTGAAGAGCGTTTCAGGAGCCTGTTTCGTCATTCGCCCCTGAAGCGCTCCAGATACAAGGGAATATTGAGAAATCTGCGGTTTCTCAAACAGGATGATCCAATAGAATAGATCAGAACTGAAGACCCATTCTTAATGAAATCCTGCTTAATTTATAATTGTAAATATCAATATTCTCCGGGCATGGACCAATGACGCAGGGTTGTACATCCTTACGAGGCTGGATAACCTGTTTGAAGCTATGACCTATATCAAACAGTACTGCAGATCCGGTTTTGCCAACACCGATCTTATATCCAACTCCTCCCCTTGCAAACCAACCGGGACGGTATTCACTGAAATTTGCACCCCCATCAGCACCTACAAACAACGCATTTTTCACCAATCTCCATTCACGTGCAAAAGATGCATACAGCGGAAAGCTGCTAATACGATAATTATCCCATCCCAATCCAATACCTGCAAACCAATTATTACGGGTTATGCCATTAACAGTATGTAGTTCACCAGCTCTTTCTGATGAGCCAATGAGTAATCCAACGGTGTTCAATGAACGAAACTTAAGGTTTTGCTGTGCATGAACCAACTGCAATGATGAGAGCATTATCAATAACAACATTAACCTTTTCATTAGTTGGTCTTCAGGGTGCTTAAATGCGAAAGTTTTCCATCCTCCCCTATCCTGTATTGTCTCAATCCATCACCGGCAACAAGTATAAGGAGTGACTGTCGAATAATCACATCATAGGTATCGGCCACCTCTATGCGCTGCACGGGTTCAATGTTCAGGGGTTGTTTTTTATTGAAAACTTTCAGGCCGGCATCACCATCGCAGATATATAAAAAGTCGCCCTTTATTCCAAGTCCAAACGGATTAGCCATTGAATAGGTCTTTAGCAATACCGGGTTGCTGATATTGGTAATATCCAGAACATCAAGTTGGTTTGAGGTACCCATACATTCAGTACCTGTACGCAATGTTACATATGCATGGTTATCATCGGCAACTACCGGATCGCAGGCATTGGCATGAGAGAAACTGCCTACAAGTTGGGGACTTGCGGGATTAGAAATATCTGCTATGAACATACCGGAGGAAGATCCTATAAACAATTTATCTCTGAATGGATATACGGTTTCAATATTCCAACCAAAAGGGTTGGCATTAACAAGTGTCGGGTCTTCTGGTTTTGCGATGGTAAAAGAAGAAAGCGTTGAAGTGCTAACCGTATACAGATAATCATTCACAATCGAAAAACGGGCCATTGATCCCCCGATACCATCACCCCCTCCTTTTGTATCTCCACTAAAAGCAATTTGACAATTGACACAGAACCACCCTGGGGTATTTATAGGTCCATCTACTTCAACTATGGTGTCTTTTGTATTCCAGCCAATTATTATCTGATCGGGGTTGGTGTTGTAACCATACTGATAATTGCGTTCGGGAAAAATATTCTCAACTAGCTTTTTCTGAACGGGATTCAGGGGGTCTGATATATCAATTGCCAGCATATCGGCATAGAGATCAGCATAGAGGATATTTCCTTTTACAGCTATATCAATATTGCCGGGAAGTTTTATAAAGGCTTTTACCACAGGCCTTGCCGGATCACTATTATTGATGATATGAATACCATTACCAGGATCATTCATGAAAATATAGTTACCATACCACCATATTTTTCCTGTCTTATCAATTGGTCTTGGCTCCTCCGCACTAAGGCCAGCAAGAATGGCTGATTTAGATGCATAGATTGGCGTCCTGATCGAATAGGTTCTGGTAATACGGTCTTTTACACAAGAGCTGAGTACAAGGCATGCGAGGACCATTGAGAATGCCATCCTCATTTTAATTACCTGTTTCATATTTGTTAGTTTTTGGCTTTGAACTGTATCCTTGCCCCGATGCCAATCATCAGGAGGTGTTTCTTCGAATTGGTACGTTCAGGTGAATTCAACTGGTAGCTGGCAAAAGGACCTACAGCCACCTTAAGGATATCAGATTTTAGCAAACCATAATTTATGGAAGTGTGAATGCCGGTCTGCCATTTATTCAAGGCATTGTCATCCCGGTAATATACTCCGGCCTGTTTGTTATAGAGAAGCGCATCACTGCCTATAAGGTAACCGATAGTCAGTCCGCTGTTCCACGACCATCTTTCAGCGCGGTCAAAGTTCCAGGCAAATTCCAATGGCATTTGTAGAAGATGGTAGCGATTATAAAATGCCTCACCATTATTACCTGCTCCATTATAGGCTGCCCCCACATCGAGACGTTGCTGGTCCTGCCCATATAAAGTCAAAGCAGAATCCACAGCTTTTCCGATTTCAATTTTATTAGACATGTAATTGTACTGAAGTCCAACAGATACTGCAGTACGTTTACTTAGTGGTCTGCTGAGGGAAGCACCTATCTTAAATGCCGGTGCTGCCGTAACAGCGGATGGCCTTCTTTGGATAGCTGCTAATCCGGCCGGAACAGAGGTGGGTGCCAGGTAATCATTTGCCACAGCATTATACTGCTGTAGAATGCCTTCCTGAAGTGAACTTGCACCAATTCCAAAGTCTATATTCCAGCTAAGTTTTTTATTTTCATCTTTCTTTTTAAGTAAAGAGTTTTGAACGACAAGGTTATTATCTCCAACATCACGGCGCGGTTCAGGAATAATAAAATCTCTTGAATGGTTATGGAGTGAAAATCTTGTATACGCATTTGGATCATTTGAAATATCCTCTTCCATTGAAAGTTTTTCTCCAACTTCAGCTGTAATAGTTTTCTTAGTATCTACCCTGCCATCCTTAATATCCTTTTCTATTAATACCAATTCCACCTGCTTTGTAGTTGAAACGGCATTAGGATGTCTGTTAGATTTATTTTTATTTGCCCTGAGATTATCAATATCTCTTTGACTTATGGCCGCATCCGGATTGGACTTTCTCTCGTTGCTTATTTTTGAATCCCGGTCTGCAATATTTATATGTTGGCTGTTAGTATTATTATTCAGATCAGTTTTATCAGGCTCACTAAGATGTTTATCCTGCTTTCTCAGATCATCTTCATTTATTTTTTTCTGCTGCGGAGTATTGTTAGATCCCTCAGTAGTTGATGGGTGGGAATCCTTATTTTTTGTTTTGTTTATTGCGATTGGAGAAATGCTGTATTGATTATACCAGGTAATTCCGCCGGCTGTCAGGAACGAGGCGAGCAGGAAAAACCAAATTATTCCTCTCCTTCGCTTTCTTTTATGGAGCTGCGCCTCTACCCCCTCCCATACTGCCGGGGAAGGCTCAAGCTGCAGTTCCTGCATTTTAGCTTGTAAATTTCTATCGAATTCAGGACCGGGCATATCGGGTTTGTTTAGTTGATTCGGATTCTTTTTCCAACCATGTTATCAACAGGTTGCGGGCTCTCGCATATTGTGATCTTGATGTTCCTTCGTGGATTCCCAGCATATTGCTGATTTCCACATGGGTATATCCTTCAATTGCATGCAGGTTAAAGATGGCCTGGTAACCGGGCGGAAGTTGTCGCACGATATCAGCCAGCTGCTTGGCATCAAGCATCATTTCCGGATCATCGGGTGATACCGGATGAAGGAAATGATTTTCGTCGGCACTGAATGAAAGATCATACTGGTATCGACTGTTTTTCTTAAGATAATTGATAGCTGTTGTAACCATTATCCGGCGAATCCAGGCACCAAGGTCGCCTTCGCCCCTAAACTGTGAAAGGTAATGGAACACTTTCACGAACCCCTCCTGCAAAACATCTTCTGCATCAGACATTGATTTGGTGTACCGGTAACAAACACCTAACATCCGGGATGCAAACAGTTCATAGAGCGCTTTCTGCGCCGATGGCTTCCCTTTCAGGCAATCCTTCACCAATTGGTGTTCTGTTGTCATTATTCTGATTAAACTGACAAGGTATTATTGTTGGCCGTTGCATGTAGTTAAAAAAATACAAATGGCCGGTTTATTGTATTGAATGGTAGGCTGAAGGCTTTACCCTAGTTTTACGGCATGAACTGGATAGAGAAAGACAGGGAGCTGATCTGGCATCCCTTTACCCCGCAAAAGGAATCTCCCGTACCCATCTTCATTGAATCCGGGAAAGGTAGCTGGCTTTTTGATGAAAAGGGCAATAAATACCTTGATGCCATCAGCAGCTGGTGGGTGAATCTTCACGGCCATTCCCATCCTTATATAGCAGAAAAGCTTTACCAGCAGGCATTGGCTCTGGAACATATAATATTTGCCGGTTTTACGCACCAGCCGGCTATTACGCTGGCCGACCGTTTGCTCCCATTGCTTCCAGGTGATTTTTCACGAATATTTTATTCCGACAATGGCTCAACTTCCACTGAGGTGGCGCTCAAAATGGCGCTTCAATATTGGTGGAACAAGGGAACGACGGAATCGGAGGATTCACCACACCCCCGCCGAACCATTCTTGCTTTCAATAACTCCTACCATGGAGATACATTCGGAGCGATGTCTGTAAGCGACCGCAGTGTTTTCACCCGCCCATTTCATGATCTGTTATTTGATGTACGCTTTATTGATACACCAACATCAGGCAATGGCGAGGAGTTAGACAATCTTCTTGAAAAAGAGGGACAAAGGATAGCGGCATTCATTTATGAACCACTTGTTCAGGGAGCAGGTGGCATAAAACTAATGGCCCCCCGGCTGTTAAATGGTGTGCTGGAAAAAGTGAAGGCCAGGGGAATTATTTGTATCGCCGATGAAGTGATGACCGGATTTGGCAGAACGGGCAGGATGTTTGCCAGTGATTACCTGGAACAGAAACCAGATATCATTTGTCTATCCAAAGGTTTAACAGGTGGGGTGATGCCTTTAGGCGTGACTGCCTGTACAAAAAAAATTTATGAAGCATACTTAAGTGACGATAGAAAAAAGACATTTTTTCATGGTCATTCATTCACAGCAAATCCGTTGGCATGCACAGCTGCCATTGCCAGCCTGGAACTTTTGCTGGAACCAGCGGCCCGGGAAGGTATTGACAGGATCTGCAAAATGAATTTAGTATTTGAAGAAAGATTAAAAGAGAAATATCAATCAAGGGCTGTTATTAAAAACACCCGCGTTTCGGGAACCATACTTGCTTTCGAAATAAATACCGGAGAAGATGTGTACCTGAATGAAATCAGCAGGATCGTGACGGCAAAATCTCTTGAAAAGGGCGTGTATCTACGTCCGCTGGGCAATACAGTATATTTTATGCCACCTTATTGTATAACTGAAAATGAATATGGCTTCCTGACAAAGGTCACAGAAGCCATACTGGATGAATTATTTCCTTAAATAAAATTTATCAGGATGCCGGAACTGCTACCTGGGTTTTATCCCATTCCATGATCAACTGGCCATTATCAACCCTGATAGTAAATGATTCAACGGGAGCTGACAATTGCTTTACCGGTGCTGTAACTTCCAGCACGTTTTTGCCTTTGTGCTTCTCATACTCATATGCACCCCACTGCTTCAATTGGCTATTGAGAATAATTGTCCATTCTTTCTCTCCAGGAATAGTGAACAGTGTATAGGTTCCCGCTTTTACAGGTTTTCCACCAAGGCTTCCATCTGCCGTAAAGGTGATTTCTGTTGCTTCATCTGCACCTGCGCGCCATACTTTACCGTATGGCACCAGAGCACCAAAAATTTCACGATCTTTCTTTGCAGGCCTGCCATAGGTTACACTTATGTTGCCCGCGCTCACAGTTTCGTGCGGACTTTTTCTTTGTTGCTGGGCACAGGCAGGCAAAATGCTTGAAATAGCAATGATTGCCAGAAATAAATACTTCATATAGCTGATTTTTATGTTTTAAAGTTAAGGATTCGCTTCCACAAGCGTCTTAAGATCGGTAAGACTTTCCTGCATGGGGGTGCCCAATTGTCCATCATATATAATACTGGCGATCTTTTCCCAGGGATACCAGCTAAGGGTAAAATCAAAATACCATTGAACGGTAACGGTTCCTTCCACCTGGTTATAAACAGCCATACCGCTTTGAAATGTTTTATCGCCTGCCTTCCAGCGGGTAAGTACCAGGCTATCGGTGCTGCTGATTGTACTGACGATAAATTTCTTACTGCTGTCTTTAAAATAGGCATTCCACAGAGGCCATTTTGACTGGTCCTTCAAATAAGGAAGCACATCATTGGTGGCTGATCGGATATCAATTGCACGTGATATCCTTATATTGGAAGGTATCAACAGGCTCATGGCAGTGAGCAATAAAAAAAACACAACAGCACTGATGAGCACCAGTTTTATTAAGCGCATGAAATAAGTGGATTAGCGAATGATCAAACGGAAAGGCATTTTCGCTTGTACTTTGCCGATGGATTCTTTGATAGAAAGCCATTCGGTATAAATACCATAAAACCCGGTTCCAAGACTTTCTTTCATTGATTTTGTCTCAACCGTGTTTTTGTAGGCACCTGTAATGAGCTCAAATATGTTTAATTTTTCAGGGTATTCACGGATCCGGTAAGTTTTGAGTTTAGCAAGGCTTGCAGCCGAGCGCATGGCATCGCCCAATCCACCGATTCTGTCAACCAGTCCGATCGAAATAGCCCTTTTACCCGTCCATACCCTACCCTGTCCAATACTATCTGCAGCAGCTATTGGCATCTTCCTGCCATTGGCCACACGGGTTAGAAAAGTATGATAGATACTGTCAACATCCTGCTGAAAAAAACGTCGTTCTGTTTCAGAAAGAGGTTCTACAATTGATGGTGAATTGGCATAGGGTCCGGTTTCTACTCCATCAAAAGTGACGCCTAGTTTATTACCGAAAAAACCCTGCATATTAGGAATGATAGAAAACACTCCAATAGATCCGGTGATCGTATTGGGTTGTGCAAAGATACTGTCGGCATTACAAGCCATATAATAACCTCCCGAGGCTGCAACGTCTCCAAAACTTATAACGACCGGCTTATCATTTTTTGCAAGCTCCAATTCGCGCCACATATTTTCACTGGCCATGGCACTGCCGCCGCCCGAATTTATCCTGATCACTATAGCCCTCACCTTATCATCAAGCCTGGCTTTTCTTATATAGTTACGGAAACGGTCACCGCCAATATTTTCTGCATCACCTGCTCCATCAACGATATTTCCTTCTGCATAAATGAGAGCGATACGGTCGGTTCCTTCACCACCTTTATAATTTACTGCCTGCGCATATTTTCCCATTGAAACAAAAGAAATTTTGTCAATGCTTTTGCTGTTACTAAGGCGGCGTATCTCTTCTTTTACTTCATCTTCATATTTAATACCATCAACCAGTCCGGCTTTGAGCGCATCTATTGCCGACCGTATGTTATTTGAATCAGCCATACGTCTTAATTCAGTGGAATCTTTTTTGCGCGACAAAGCAGTTTCATGTAGAAAATGAGTGTAAAGATCTTCCAGCAGAACGCGTGATTGTAATTCATTAGCCGGCGTCATTTCTTCTTCGCGGAATGGTTCTGTTGCACTTTTAAATTTCCCTGCATAAAAAATCTGGGGTTCAATTTCTAACCGGTCCAGTGCTTTTTTAAAGAATACATACTGAAGTCCAAATCCACGCCAGTCGACACCGCCTTTGGGATGTGTATATATTTTGCCAGCAACATTGGCAACATGGTAGGCCTGCTGTGGAATCACTTCTCCATAGGCAATGATGAACTTTCCGGAGGCCTTAAAATCTTTAAGAGCCGTTCTGATTTCCTCATTGGTACCAAAGCCATTGGCATTGGAGCCAGCCTTCAGGTAAATACCTTCCACCTGGTCATCATTTTTTGCAAACTGAATTAGGCGCACGATATCATAAACACCAGGCTGAGCAAAATCATCGCCACCCCTGAATGGTCCGAAGGGATCTTCCTTTGCCTGTTCGGCAATTGGTTTACCGAGGTCGAGGTATAAAACAGAATGCTGGTCTATCACCACATCCTCCCGCGAGGCCACTGCGCCTGCAATACCGAACAAGAGAAAAACTGTCAGCAATGCAAAAACGAAGAGTGCCAGGAGTGCTGCGAAAAAGTATTTGAAGAATTGTGCCATAGAACAGCTTGGTTAAAAAAGAGTTTGCCGGATATTTGGGCTGTAAAGTAAAGAATATATGCATAAAGCATACCTCTTGATAGGGGGTAATATAGGAAACCGCGTGGGATATCTTGAACAGGCAGCCAGCCTTATCGGAAAAATGGCTGGCAGGGTGACCCGCTGCTCCTCCATTTATGAAACGGCAGCCTGGGGAAAGATGGACCAGGCTGCCTTTCTTAACCAGGTATTGGAGCTGGAAACCGAAGAAGCCGCCATGGACCTTATGACAACATTATTGCTGATAGAAGAAAAAATGGGTCGTCGCCGTCTGAACCGGTACGGGCCCAGGATAATTGATATCGATATTCTGTTATTTGACCAGCAGGTTCATGATACGGCCCATATTGCTATTCCCCATCCCCAACTTCCCAACCGGCGTTTTGCCCTCGTGCCCCTGGCAGAACTGGCCCCCGATCTGGTACACCCTGTTGAAGGTATAACCATAAAGGAAATGCTGGACGAATGCCCCGATGAGCTGGCTGTAAATAAAATCACCCTATGAATTATCATTTTATTACGATCGAAGGAAATATTGGAGCTGGCAAAACCACACTTGCCCACCTTTTATCAAAACATTATAATGCAAGATTGATTCTGGAGGCCTTCGCGGATAATCCATTCCTGCCAAAATTCTATGAAAATCCAGCCCAGTTTGCTTTCCCCCTTGAATTATTCTTTATGGCGGAGCGTTATAAGCAACTAAAAGAACTGGTGCATACAAAGGATCTTTTTCACAGCATTACGATCTCAGATTATCTCTTTACCAAATGCCTGCTTTTCGCTAAGGTTAACCTTCCTGAAGAAGAGTTCAGATTGTATCAGAGTCTTTTTGATATTATCCACCAACAGTTGGTAAAACCAGACATACTTATTTATCTGCATGCGCCGGTGCAGAAGTTGCAGGTGAATATCCGTAAACGCAACAGGCCATATGAACAAAGTATCCCCGATGAATACCTTTTCAATATCCAGGAAACCTATACTCAATACATTCGACAGCATAATATAAAAACATTATTTGTGGATGTAAGCAATGCTGATTTCCTGGGTAATGAGAAACATGTTCAGGCAATACTGGATGCACTTGAAAAAGATTATGAGAATGGAAAACACTTTATTGCACTTCCCTAACGCCCATATATGACCGATATCCAGCCTGCACGGCAACAACAATCAGATCCGCTTGCCAGTATCAGGCTACCGGAATTCCGTTTTCTTATGGCTGGAAGGTTCCTTTTTATCATGGCCCTTCGAATGATGTCAACACTTGTTGGATGGTGGTTATACGAACTTACGAATGACCCACTGGCCATGGGTTTGGTGGGACTGGCAGAAGCCATCCCTGCAATATCTCTGGCATTGTACGCGGGGCATGTTATAGACCTTTCCGATAAACGTAAACTCCTGCTCAAAGGAGTATTTTTATACCTGAGTTGCGCCCTTGCGCTTTTGATGCTTTCATGGTCATATCACAATGGCGGAACCAAAGCGATGGTTGTTGGGGGTATTTATATTGCAATATTCTTCACTGGTATTTTCCGTGCATTCACGGGACCATCCTTTTCAGCTATACTGGCACAAATGGTACCCCGGCCCTTACTGGCAAATGCCACCACCTGGAGCCAGGGTACCTGGTTAACGGCATCCGTCACAGGGCATGCGAGTGCAGGTTTCCTGATTGCTGCTTTTCATACTACCGGTACCCTGGTGGTAATTTGTTCACTCATCAGCATAGGGTTGATAATGATCAGCCGACTTCTTCCTAAACCCCCGGCAGCAAGGGCAGGAAACCAGAGGACATTGGACAGTGTGATGGAAGGATTACAATTTGTGTTCAGAACCAAAGAAGTTCTGGGAGCGTTGACACTTGACCTGTTTGCCGTTCTCTTTGGTGGCGCAGTTGCCATGGTTCCTGTATTTGCAAAAGATGTTCTGAAGGTAGGTCCTATCGGATTTGGCTGGTTGAATGCAGCGGCAGATATAGGCGCTATTTGCGTGGTTATTCTGCTGACGCTTTTCCCCATGAAAAGGGCACAGGGTAAAAAGCTCTTCTTTGCAGTGGGTGGTTTTGGACTATGTATAATAGTATTCGCCATTTCAAAAACATTCTGGCTTTCATTCGCCGCCCTACTGGTAAGTGGCCTGCTGGATGGTGTTAGTGTTGTGGTACGGGGAACAATTCTACAACTCAAGACGCCTGACGATATGCGTGGCAGGGTGATGAGCGTTAACAGCATGTTCATTAACAGCAGTAATGAGATCGGTCAATTTGAGAGTGGTGTGGCTGCAAAGGCAATGGGACTAATACCCTCAGTGATATTCGGGGGCACTATGACCATACTGGTAGTGATGACCACCTGGTTTAAAGCACCGGCCCTTCGTAAGATGGAATACTGATTATTTACTATCGAGCATTTCAAGAATCCTGCGCCTGTCTCCCACTACCCATACTATATCATCCCATTCAAAAATGGTATATGAATCAGGATTCAGTATACGCTGCCCATTTCTTTCAATGCCCACAACCAATCCATTTGTTTTTTCCCTGATACCGGATCCCCGAATGGTTTGTCCCTTTAGCAGGTTATGCTCATCCACCCTCATTTTCATCAGTTTTATATCTTCTTCTTCAGGAGTGGTAACTTTTATAACGGATGGTTCAACTACTGCCCTGAATGCCTGCAGTTGCTGGTCGGTTCCAATTACGCCCAAACGGTCATAGGGAAACACCATTTCATCTCTTTTAGGAGCCGGAATTTTTATACTTCCCCTGTCAATTGATGCTATATTCACTCCATACTTCTCACGCCACCCGAGTGATTCAAGACTTTTACCAAGCACTTCCGCTTCTGGTCGAACAGTAAAATAAACGAGGTGTGCATCCCATGGAGAAAGGGTACTTGTTGCACCTGTATTATTCTCAAGGTCCTTATGATGGAGGTTGGTCATGAAGCGTCGTTCAATGCGGGCATAAAAGGCCTGTAATCGTTTAGAAAAAATAAAGAGCACTACTGCCAGCACAATAATGGCACCGATGAAAGCTGTCATCACATCGAACAATTGGTTCAGCAATAAAAACAAATAAAGTACTGCCAGCAGATTACGAAGGATCTCCACTACTACCAGTGGTCCATGGTTTGCCTGGCTATTCAACCATAGGCTGGTGTAGGCACCTCGCTGCAATTTTTTTATGGTAAGGGCCCATATAAAAGGAGATAGCAGAAGTAATGTCAATGCAACTGTAATAACATGTGCCACCATCATATTATCAAACTGGGTACGTAACCAGGGGTCGAGAAACCTGACAGCCATGAATATAGCGGCTAGTATTACCACCGAATTTAGGGTGATGGTAAAAAGGTAAGTTTTAAAAACCTGCTTCCAGTCGGCATCAGCTGGAATCTGTTGTGCACCGGTACTATATCGGTTCAGCCTGTTACGCCAGCGTGGCGGCAACCTGTTGTCGATAAAATTATAGAGCGGTAAGGAGCACTTTATCATGAAGGGAGTGGTAAAGGTTGTAATGACCGAAACCCCAACCGCGATAGGATAGAGAAATTTGCTTGTAACGCCCAATGATACTCCCAGAGTAGCGATAATGAAGGAGAATTCACCAATTTGTGACATGCTCATTCCAGCCTGCATGCTTTGTTTAAGGGGTTGACCGGAAATGAATGATCCGAGGGTCACATAAAAAGTTTTTCCGAGGATAACAGCAAGTGTTATGAGCAATACAGGCCATTTATATTGCCATAACAGTGTTGGGTCGATAAGCATCCCCACAGATACAAAGAAGATAGCTCCGAAGAGATTTTTAACCGGCTGCATCTGGTGTTCAATGATCTCAGCCTGTGATGTTTCCGCTAAAACAGAACCCATAATAAACGCGCCAAGCGCAGCAGAGAAACCTATATTGGTAGCGAGAATTACCATAGCCAGGCAAAGTCCGAGTGATATGATCAGCAGCGTTTCCTCATTCAACCATCTGGCGGCCCAACGGAAAAAGCTGGGAAGGATCAAAATACCGCTTAAAAACCAGAGGCTTAGAAAAAAGGCGAGTTTAACTACGGCAAAAATCAGTTCCTTTCCGGCAAACTGCTGGCTTACGGCAACTGTTGAAAGTAATACCATAAGTAATACGGCAACTATATCTTCAATCACCAACATTCCCATCACTGATGAGGCAAAGCTTTTATCCTTAAGCCCCTGCTCTTCAAATGCTCTTATGATAATTGTGGTGGAAGAAATGGCAATGATTCCACCGAGGAAAATGGAATTCATCTGTGACCATCCCAGGAGCAAGCCGGTTGTATAACCAAGCAGCAACATTCCACCGATCTCAATAATACCGGAGATGGAAGCGGCCCCTCCTACCCGCATGAGCTTCTTAAAACTAAATTCAAGTCCAAGGGAAAACAAAAGAATAACCACGCCTATCTCTGCCCAGATCCTTACGTCTTCGGCTGCGCCTACTGTGGGGAAAAAATTAAAATGAGGGCCCACCAACAAACCTGCAATGATATAGCCGAGTACAAGCGGCTGCTTCAGCATTCTGAAAATAAGGGTTGTGATAGCAGCAGCACCAAGAATTAAAGCCAGGTCCTTAATGAGAACAGGTAAATGAGCCATGTTCACAAATATCGGATTTGGCAATTGTATTTCCGCTTCCTTCTTACTTTATGTTGACCATCAGTTTTTCCAGAACATAATATACAGCGGGACAAAAACTACTGTTCTTTAAAGTGAGTGGAATCCGCTTCAGGAGTACGTCTTCATCAGTATAGGGGAAACGCTCACAATCTGAGGGCCGGTGTTGATAGATGCTGCAGAAATTATCATGGCCCAGAAACGGGCATGGTGTTGATCGCACAACATAGTCACCCTCTTCATCGAGCCGAAGGTAAGTTTCTATGAATACGCTTTCTTTCATGCGGAGGTGTTTACTGATCCTCTTTATATCGGTGGTTTTAAAACGTGGGGAATAATTCTTGCAGCATGCGGCGCATTGGAGGCAGTCGATCTTTTCAAAGGCTTCGTCGTGCAGTGCGGGCAGAGCCTTTAGCACCTTATTCTTATTGGCAGATTGTAAAAAGCTCTTATACAGCTTTTGCCGCTCTTCTGCTTTTTTCTGCCAATTGGGAAGGATTTCCGTCATCCCGCAAAGAAACAACATTTTCTCCGGCACTGCCGGCATGTGAACGTTAACAAGGAAGCAAACGTTTGCCTAAAGTATTGAACAAACAGATGTTAGTCTGCCGACCAAATATTACCTTTGCGCATCCGTAAAAAGGTCAATCTTTCATATTATGAATTTATTCCAATCGCAGTCGAATGAATTTCTTACCCGTCATATCGGCACCCTGTCTTCCACAGATGAAATGCTGGCAACAATAGGAGCCGGTAGTCTTGATGAACTTATCAGTAAAACTATCCCTGAGGCTATCCGTAAAACAGATGCCCTGGCGGTACCCGATGCAATAGGCGAAGCACAGTTGCTGAAGGAGTTGAAAGAGATCTCCCTTCGAAATAAAGTTTACCGCTCCTATATTGGACAGGGTTATTATGACACCCTTACACCCAGTGTTATCCTGAGAAACATTTTTGAGAATCCGGGATGGTATACCCAGTACACTCCTTACCAGGCGGAGATCTCACAAGGGCGACTGGAAAGTTTACTCAATTACCAGACTATGGTAAGCGATCTGACCGGACTGCCCATTGCCAATGCATCATTGCTTGACGAAGCTACCGCAGCCGCGGAGGCGATGAATATGTTCTTTCATCATGTGAATCGTACTGAAAAGATTGACCAGCCTAAATTTTTTGTTGATAACGATGTTTATCCACAAACCCGCGACCTGGTAATAACCAGAGCCACTCCTATTGGAATAGAGGTTGTTTTTGGTGATTACAGAACAGCAGAAATTGATAAAGGATATTTCGGCGCCCTGGTACAATATCCCAATGATAAGGGAAGCATTGAGGACTACCGGAATTTCATCGGTAAACTTCATGCAGTTGGTGGATATGTAGCCATGGCAACAGACCTGCTGGCGCTTACCCTGCTAAGTTCACCAGGCGAATTAGGAGCGGATGTTGCGCTTGGTTCAGCACAACGATTTGGTGTGCCGCTGGGTTATGGGGGACCGCATGCGGCTTTCTTCAGTGCCAGAGATGATTTCAAGCGGGCCTTACCGGGTCGTATAATTGGAATTAGTATTGATGCATCCGGTAACCGAGCCTTGAGAATGGCCTTGCAAACACGTGAGCAGCATATTAAGCGGGAGAAAGCAACCTCCAATATTTGCACTGCCCAGGCATTGCTTGCCAACATGGCAGCTATGTATGCCGTGTATCATGGTCCGGAGGGACTTCGTAACATAGCCATGCGTGTTAGCCTGCTTACCCGCACGCTTGCCCATGAACTAACTTCTCTGGGTTTCAAGATTGTAAATGAATATTATTTCGATACATTAACAGTTGAAGTCAAAGAGATTTCTGCTTTTCGTGAGGCCGCTCTAGCCAGGGAGATTAATTTCCGCTATTTACCAGGTAACCTGGTTGGAATATCGCTTGATGAAACAGTAGTTCAATCTGACCTGCTCGACATTGTTGGTGTATTTGCTTCCATATCGGGCAATGAAAATTATGGTGTAAGCTTTGACAATGAGGCGGCATTAGACAATATCCCTTCTGCACTTACACGTACCAGTGAGTACCTCACGCATCCTGTTTTCAATACACATAGAAGTGAGAGCCAGATGATGCGTTATATCAAATCACTGGAGAACAAAGATCTCTCTTTGAATACGTCGATGATCTCCCTGGGAAGTTGCACGATGAAACTAAATGCTGCAACTGAGATGATGCCTTTGAGCTGGAGTCATTACAGTAAGATACATCCGTTTGCTCCTGTTGACCAGGCTGCGGGTTATCAGCAAATCATAAAGGAACTTTCTGCTTTTCTTTCTGTGATCACCGGATTTGATGCCTGCAGCATGCAACCCAACAGCGGTGCACAGGGAGAATATGCGGGCTTACTAACCATACGGAATTATCACCTTGCTAATGGCGATAAACATCGTAATGTGATCCTCATTCCAATTTCAGCCCATGGAACCAATCCTGCATCAGCAGTTATGGCGGGAATGAAAGTGGTGGTGGTGAAGGCCCTTGAAAATGGGTATATCGATCTGGAAGATTTCCGTGCCAAGGCTAAACAGTACAGTGAAACCCTTGCTGGTACCATGATCACCTATCCCAGTACATATGGAATTTTTGAGGAAACCGTTAAAGAGATCTGTGATATCGTTCACCAGCATGGGGGCCAGGTATATATGGATGGCGCCAATATGAATGCGCAGGTGGGATTAACTTCACCCGGTTTGATTGGTGCGGATGTTTGCCATCTGAACCTGCATAAAACCTTTGCCATTCCACATGGTGGTGGCGGCCCTGGAATGGGACCCATTTGTGTGAAAGCACACCTTGAGCCACATTTACCCGGCCACTGGGCTACCGGAAATGGCGAAAATGAATATGGAGCGGTATCTGCTGCTCCCTATGGATCGGCATCTATCCTGCTTATCAGTTATGCTTATTGCAGGATGCTGGGTTCAGAAGGATTGCGCATGGCAACGGAATATGCTATCCTGAATGCCAATTATATGAAATCCAGGCTTGATAAAGCCTATTCAGTTCTATATAATGGAAGAAATGGAACCTGTGCGCACGAGTTCATCGTTGACCTTCGTCCGTTTAAAACAAGTGCGGGTATTGAGGCAGAAGATGTAGCCAAGCGCCTGATGGACTATGGATTCCATGCGCCCACGATGAGTTTCCCCGTACCTGGAACCATAATGATTGAGCCCACAGAAAGTGAGGACAAAGCCGAGCTGGATCGTTTCTGTGATGCAATGCTTTCAATTCGCGAAGAGATCGCAGCTATTGAAAATGGCAAAGCAGATAAAGGCAATAACGCACTCAAAAATGCTCCACATACCCAATTTTTGATAACAGCTGACCTATGGGATAAACCCTATAGTCGTCAGCAGGCAGCTTTCCCCTTGCCTTATGTTAAGGAGAATAAGTTCTGGCCGAGTGTGTGTCGTGTTAACAACACGTTTGGTGATCGCAATCTCATTTGCACTTGTGAGCCGGTAAGTGCATACGCCGAAGAGGAAGCCTGAGGCTGATCAATGAAAGCTGCCTGCCATTCGTTTCAGCAACTGGGGACCGTCCCAGTTGCCTGGAACAATAATGCGACGGATAGTATGGATCGGGTCTGTTGAATCCCTTGCTGTTGATAATTGATAGGAAGCAACAATTCCTTTGTCTTTCAATGGTTGAATGATCTGTGGACTCCATAACCCAAAAGGATATGCGAAAAATTCAACTGGTTTTCCCGTAATTGATTCTAATCTTTTCCGGGGCTTTGCCACTTGCTTATCCCAATCCTCTCCGGAATACTTCTTTACATTATTATGGTCCCAGGTGTGAAGGGCAATGGCATGCCCATCATCAGACAATTTGCGAATCTGTTCTTCGCTCATAAAGTTTGGGCGGTTTATGGCAACGGTCATTATAAAGAATGCTGCCTTTTGATTCAATGGTTTCAGTACCTCTTCCGTAACCTGGAATTGTTCATCGCAGCCATCATCAAAACTGATCATCACTGGTTTCTCTGGCAGGGATTCGCCATTCACTAAATAGCGATAATGTTGTTCCGGAAGGATCGTAGTATATCCACTATCAGCCAGAATTTTCATTTGTTCTTTGAATACTGCAGGCGGAACAATATAATCACGCGCTGAACGTGAGTCAGATGGCCTGTAATCACGAACCTGGTGATAGCACAATACAGGAATTTGTGGCCTCGATAGAACGGTGACCGCATCAGGAACCTTTAAGGAAGACAAAGATGCGATTGCTTCATTATTTGGAGGTGTTGGGTTATTTACCAGAGATGATTCAGCGTTTGGTATAGCTACTTTTGCAGCACCTTCCGGCTTGTTATTTGAACAGTTCATCAGCAGTAATGAAAAGCCGGCAATCAAGGCTGGCCTTAACGGAAGCAGGAATTGAATTTTCATATTATTAAAACGCCAAAGAGATAATTGTTCGTATCCGGCCGCAAAATTAGTGTTAGCTGACCTATTTTTGATTATTAATCATGGCTATAAAGGATTATTATGATATTCTGGAGATACAGCCGGGTGCGGGTGATGCAGTCATTAAGAAAGCATACCGGAGGCTGGCCATGCGTTACCATCCTGACAGGAATATAGGCAATGTATATGCCAGCAATCATTTCCGGGAGATCCAGGAGGCATATGATGTGCTTTCAGATCCGGTTAAGAGAAGTGAGTATCACCAGAAACGCTGGCAATACAGTTCAGATCAGATCCTAAAACATCCACCCATTATTATAACTCCGGCAATAATACTTGCTGAAGCCCGTAAGATGGAAACATATGTTTCGGGCATAGATATTTTCAGAATGAATCATGAAGCATTACAAAAATTACTTGCCCAGCTTTGCAGTGAAGCTCATATCAGGATCCTGCATGAATCAGAACAACCAGAAAAAAACCGGGAGATAGTTAACTGCATTCTTAATATCATCAGACCGCTTCGTTATCCAAATTTATTACCACTTGTGCCGGCAATTGTTAAGGTTGCCGGAACCGATAATGATCTTATTGAATCAATTGATGAGCAGGTAAAACAAAAGAGGACCCAATATTACCTGGAGAAATATAATTGGTTGTTTGTTGTTTTGTTAGCTTTAGGCATCAGCCTGATGATATATTTACTGGCTTAATTATAAATACCATGTTTAAAAGAATAATATTTTCCCTCTTATTAACTGTTTCTGTTTCCATTTTATGGGCACAGCAATATTACCTATTCACCGGAACCTATACCAACGGTATCAGCGAGGGTATCTATGTATATCGGTTTGATGCCTCCACGGGACAAGTTGAGGGTGTGGATACTGCCAGGGGAATTGAACAACCATCTTACCTGGCCATTTCAGAAAATGGAGACTACCTCTATGCAGTAAGTGAAACAGGGGGAGATAAACCAGGGCAAATAACCGCCTATTCCTTTGATAAATCAATTGGAAAACTTAAGCTTTTGAATACAAGGCCGAGCCTTGGAGACCATCCCTGCTATATAACGGTTTCGGAGAACCGTAAATGGGTAATTGCCGGAAACTATAGCGGTGGAAATATTGTTGCTTATAAAGTTAATGAGGATGGCAGTTTATCTGACCAGCACCAGTTGATAAATCATGAGGGTAAAAGTATAAATTCAGAAAGGCAGGAGGCGCCCCATGTACATGCAACCGTTATTACTCCCGATGGCGATTATTTGCTTGCTCCTGATCTTGGGACTGATAAAATTATGGTGTATCGATTTAAAGAAAATGCGAGGCGCAATCCACTTTCTAAGGCGAAGGTCCCCTATGTTGACATTCACCCGGGCAGTGGTCCACGCCACCTTGCATTCCATCCAAACAGGAAATGGGTTTATCTTATGGAGGAAATGACCGGTGAAGTAAGCGGATATCGTTATAAAAATGGAAAACTTCAGCCCTTCGATAATATTGATGGACATCCCGCAGAATATAAAGGCAGCAGGGGCAGTGCCGATATACATATTTCTCCTGATGGGAAAAACCTCTATACATCCAACCGTTATGAAGCAAACAATATTGGCATTTTCATGATAGACCCCCGAAACGGCAAATTAAAGAATACAGGATTTCAGGATGTGATTGGAAAGAAGCCAAGGAATTTTGTAATTGAGCCCTCCGGCAAGTATGTTTTAGTTGCCAATCAGGATACCAATGATATCCGTTTTTTCCGTCGTGATTCAGGTTCAGGATCTTTAACACCCACGGAAACGGTTATTACCGTGGGCAGTCCGGTCTGTCTGAAATTATTTCCATATTAATTATGGATTGAGGCCATGACACCTCTGACAAATTTTTGCAGGTCAAAATTATATCCGGCTGTTTGTCCGAGCCGTACAATTACCAGTTTCTTTGAGGGTATACCTATAATATATTCGCCCTCATAGCCATATGCATAAAACATGTTTCGGGGCAGGAAAGGAAACATACGCTTTGATGTATCGTTTGGGTTACCCGCATTCAGCCGCATATGATAACCATATTCACCTAGCTGCGCTACTGGTGTGGGTGTGAGCGATTTTTTGATCCAATTGTCTGGGAGCAACTGTTCACCATTCCAGTTTCCATTATTAAGGTAGAGCAATCCAAACCTCGCATAATCACGTGCGGTTGCGAGCATGTATGAAGAAGCCACATAAGTGCCTGAGGCATCAGGTTCGAGAATTGCACTGAACATACCAACCTTATGAAACAGTTTAGTAGCGGGGAATGCGTGGTAGACATTATCACCCAGGTTCTGGCGGATAAGCCGGGAAAGAATATTCGAATTTGCACTACAATAATAAAATACTGAACCGGGTGGGTATTTTAATGGCTGTGTTGCAGCATATTCCCCCATATCGGGCTCACGGTAAAGCATATTGGTGGCGGTAGAGGCTTTGGTATAGTCCTCTTCTACATTAAGCCCGGTTGTATGCGTTAATAAATTTTCAACTGTTATCTTTTCCCGACCGTCGGAAGCTGAACGCCATTCCGGTACTGCTGCTGGCATGGATATATCGATCCGTCCATCCCGCACCATAATTCCGGTTAAAGCGCCCCAGATCGATTTTGCCATTGACCACGAATAGAGCAGACTATTCTGATCGAATCCGGGAGCATATTGCTCTCCTACCAACTGACCATCATACAATACTACTACAGCCCGGGTGCGAATAGGTTTACCAGCATCATTCTCTTCAAAGGCAAACCGGATCGCGTTTCTAAGATTTGCAGTATCAATTCCACGAGGGAAAGAATCGGGAAGAAGATCACCCAGGGGCCAGGGAATTGAATCTTTATTTGTTGTTGGAGAAGGCGTAAGGTGAAAAATCTTTGATCTCCACTCCTTTTCAGATATGCCGGTAATAAGTGTACACCCCAATCCTTGCCTGTAAGCGGCTTTCTGAATAGCAAACCCCAAAACAGATGCATCCACAGAACTATCTTCTTTATTCACAGAAATGCGAGCAAGATTAAGCGGGAAGCGACCCAATTCCTCTGCCTTAACGGAATTCAGATCGCGCCCAGCTGCAAAAACGCATGAACAGGTCATCTTTGCACTATATCCGCTGATAACAGGAAAAGCGCCCCATAAAAAATAGATCAAATAACCAATCAAAAGCAGCAATAGTAGTAAGGTTATACGCTTCCACTGTATTCTTTTATTAATTGGCATACTGCTGCTATTTAGGATCTAACCATTTGAGTTTGGGTTTGAGGCGCGGTCCGGGTAAAAATCTGCGGGCAAGTGTAACCCTGTAATTACCTGTATTGAAAAGATACCGTTGGTTACTGCTGGCACCTCTTACTGTAACACGGTTGCCAACCATTGTTAAGCTGGCAACCCAGCGATCACTATTATATCCAGCAACGCCCCTATAAATGAAATTGGGACTTATGCTAAACTTATCGCTTGTTCCACCATTCCTGAATTCGCGTGTAAGGCCAACGTCTAGATTGAGGGTAGCAGAGCCCGTGATGAACCAGTTTCTGGCCATAACAACTGTATAGGCATACCCTGCGCCGGGTCCCGCTTCTATAAAACGGACCTTCCTTACATCACGCTGGGGGTAATTCATTGAGAGCAATCCCGGCACAAAATTACTGTCAGCAGAAAAAGAACCTGCATATATCTCTCCTCCTAGTAACCAGGTACCTGCCGATTTTTGCTGCCATTCACTCTGAACCATGGCTGCCCGGTAAGAAAACTTTCTTCCATTCTGCAATTGATAAACAGCCAGGCCAAATAATGATACTCCAATATCTGGCCTTACATAATATTTATCATTGTTTGGGATAGCTGTCCCTTTAGGTAATAAAAAATAGCCTTTGTATAACTGTCCAAAAAAATCCATTGTCCAGTTGCGGGTATAAATATGACTTTGAAGGTCAAGATAGCGGGTATCACCTCTACCCTTATCACGGTTCAGGAAGGGAAATCCATATGCCAGGTTAAGGGTTAATGAACGGTAGGTAAATCCCACTCCCATATTGATAGTGGTATTGGGCCGGTAACGCAGATCAGGAACCTCCTCTTTCCCTTCAAGAACTATGGCAGTATATTTCTGGGAGAAGTAAAACCTGGTAATCAATTCGGGACCATATGTTTTTATATAATGTGAATCCACCTCGGGATCAGGATCAGGGTTGACAGGAAATTGAGATGCAGCAGGAGTTCCTATTTGCAGCATCATTAATAGCAAACCAACTATATGCAACCTTAGTGTTTGTATCTTCGCGCCATGCATTATGTTTCTGTAGAAGGTTTAGGGAAAAGTTACGGCATCAAGCCATTGTTTGAGAAAATTTCTTTTAACATTGAAGAAGGTGACAAGATCGCTCTGGTTGCCCGGAACGGTTCGGGCAAGTCAACATTGCTAAAGATACTATCCGGCAAGGAAACTCCCGATAGCGGTAAAGTGTGGATCAATAAAGATGTTACCGTTGCCCTTTTTGACCAGGAACCAGAATTCATAGAAGAATTATCTGTACTTGACAATATATTTCATCACAACCATCCCACATTAAATGCCATCAAGGCTTTTGAAGCAGCCAGCGAATCAGAAGATGCTGAAGCTCTAGGTAAAGCAATTTCAGGCATGGATGATACCGGTGGCTGGGATTTCGATTCAAAGGTAAAGCAGATCCTTGGCAAATTAAATATCCACCACCTCAACCAGGCGGTTGGCACGTTATCGGGGGGACAAAAGAAGAGGGTCGCCTTAGCGCGTACCCTGATCGATATCGGATTTGAGCATAAGCATACTTTGCTTATTATGGATGAGCCAACAAACCATCTTGATGTTCAGACCGTTGAGTGGCTGGAACATTATCTTAACCAGGAAAAAGTGACTCTTTTACTCGTTACGCACGACCGGTATTTCCTGGATGCTGTTTGTGAAGAGGTATGGGAGCTTGATGGAAACGACCTTTATGTTTATAAGGGAAATTACGAGCAGTTCATGGAAAGAAAAGCTGCCAGAATTGAGCAACAGGCCTCCAGTGTTGATAAAGCGCGTAACCTTTACCGTAAGGAGCTTGAGTGGATGCGTAAGCAACCCAAGGCAAGAACTACTAAATCAAAAAGCAGGCAGGATAATTTCTATGAAGTTGAGGCCCGGGCAAAACAAAAACTTGAGGAGCAGCAAATGCAGCTGCAGATGAAAATGAACCGGCTTGGAGGCAAGGTTGTAGAACTAAAAAAAGTTTCGAAGCAATATGACGATAAAACAATCCTAAAAGGATTTGATTATACTTTTAAGAAAGGGGAAAGAGTTGGGATCATCGGTAAGAATGGTGCGGGTAAAACTACCTTTCTCGACATTCTCCAGGGAATTGTAGAACCCGATAGCGGGAAAGTAAATATTGGTGAAACAATCATATTTGGATATTACTCCCAACAAGGTCTGCAATGGAAGGAAGACATGCGTGTAATTGAATTTGTGAAAGGATTTGCAGAGAGTTTTCCCCTTGCCGATGGAGGAAGTTTAAGTGCAGCACAGTTCCTGCAATTGTTTTTATTTAGTCCCGACCAACAGTATGGCTACATCAGTAAACTCAGTGGTGGGGAAAAGAAAAGATTGTTGTTACTGACAATGCTATTCCGAAATCCAAATTTCCTGATACTTGATGAACCAACCAACGATCTTGACCTGCCTACATTGGCTGTGCTTGAAAACTTCTTATCAGAATACCAGGGATGTTTACTGATCGTTTCGCATGACCGTTATTTTATGGACAGGCTCGTGGATCATTTATTCGTATTTGAAGGCAATGGGAATATCCGTGATTTTCCAGGCAATTACAGTCTCTATCGCGATTGGTTAAAAGACCAGGAAATAATCGAGGAAACCAAGCCGCAGCAAGCTATAGGTTCTCCCCATACACCAAAACCTGATATTGAGGATAATGGTCCAAAAAAGAAATTCAGTTTCAAAGAGAAAAGGGAATTTGAATTGTTGGAGAAAGAGATAGCAACATTGGAAACAGAGAAAAGAATGTTGGGTGAAAAAATGTCGGCCAGTGACCTGCCATATAATGAGCTTCAGCAAACCGCAGAGAGGATAGGAAAGATTACGGAGTTGCTGGAAGAAAAGGAAATGCGATGGCTGCAGTTAAGCGAGCTGGCGGGGTGAGGAAACAGTATTGACAGACCTGAAATTCCAGAATACTATTGCCACCAACAGGCATGCACCACCCACAACGTACCAGGTATAGGAGAATCCCTTATTTTCTGCGAGTTGGGCAGATAGCATTGGCCCCAATGTTTGTGCAGCAGACCAGGCCATGGTGTATAATGCTGCATATTCACCCCTATTGAATTCACTGCTTCGGGAAATCCAGAAACTGTTCATAAATGGCATAGAAAAAATTTCGCCAAAAGTGATCAGAACAATAAGCATTGTGGCAATCAATAGCCCGATCTTTCCAATTCCAAGTATAATAAAGAATAAAGCCACCATGCCCACACCGAGAGCAATATAGGCCATCTGGTGCCTCCTGCCTTCGAGGCGGTAGATAAGCACCATTTCAAACATCACGATCAGGATACCATTCAATGCCATGAGCATACCGATCACCGGTTCGGAAAAATGAAGCTCCCTTTTGAAATAAACTGTAACGTTCGTAAAGAGCTGGAAGAAGCAGGCTCCAAATACAGCTACCAGCAGAATGAAAAAAAGATAGGTTTTGTCTTTATATGCGCTACCTATTCCATTGGCTGAAATAATTTTTTCCTTTTTTAAAGCTGTAGCCTTAGATCCAATATTACCCAGGAATTTCCACATCAGTATGGCTGCAAAGAAATTGGTAAATCCATCGATCCAGAACAGCCACTCGTAGCTGAATTTTGCAATTATGCCGCCTAGTGCTGAGCCCAAAGCCCATCCCAGGTTAACGGCCAAACGGTTAAGGGAATAGCTGCGTGTCCGGTTTTCGGGAGTACTGTAAAAAGCTATTGCGGTGGAATTGGCTGGACGAAACCCTTCATTCACAAAACTCAGCAGGAAAGTGAAGATGCATATTAGCGGAAGGCTTTTCATTTGGGCGAGCACAATAAGCAATATGGCTCCACCGAGTAATGTAAAAAGCTGTACTTTATAAAAACCAATACTATCAGTGAGTTTACCACCTACATATGCTCCAAAAAAAGCACCTGCCCCAAAACAACCAAAAACAAAACCCGCCTGGCCCACTGAATATCCCATGGCCGGGCTGGTTAAGTATAGGCTAAGGAATGGCACCACCATGGTGCCGCTCCTATTGATGAGCATGATAAGTGAAAGCAGCCAGGTTTCCTTTGAAAGGCCACTATATGCATTACGGTAAACAGATAAGGTGTTCGCAATCATAAAGGATTGCAATTTACTTTAATCCAATACAGCCTGTCTGCCGTTCAAGTAAAATTACCGGGATCCGAAAACCTTTTTCAGGATATCGCTAACTCTTGCTGCGGGATTGGTCCTGATCTTTTTTTCTTCGTCGGCTACATAGTAGAAGATACCATCAATTGCCTTGCCGGTAACGAAACCGGAAAGGTCAGGATTCACTGGTTTGAGGGTAAATTTATTGTATACATCAAATACTTCTTTCCAATATTTTGTAGCCCCTGTTTTTTCGAGGGAGTTTTCAATTATTGGCCTGAAAGCTGCAGTAAGATCAGGAGAAGTTGTTTTACGCAGGTATCCGGTAGCAGCTGAATCAGTACCACGAAGTATACCCACAGCATCCTGTACAGTCATCTGTTTTACCGCATTAATAAAAATTGGCGCTGCCTGTTTGGAGGCATCTTCAGCTGCGCGGTTCATACTAAGGATGGCATCATCAACCAGTTTACCCATTCCGATCTGGCGGAGTCTTTGTTCCACTTTGCGTGCCTCTTCCGGCATAAGTAATTTTACCGCAGCATCCTTAAAGAAACCATCTGCAGCGGAAAGCTTACCAGTACTGTTATTGGTTCCTACAACAAGTGCTTCTTTTAATCCGGCAATGATCTCATCATTACTCAGGGACCCAGAGCCCCCTACAGTTTTCAGAATATTACCGGCTTTCTTGAGAACATCATTTGTTTTATCAGTTTGTTGGGCCGTTGCGCAGGAGGCGAACATTACAATACTTGCGGCTAAATAAAAGATTCTCATGTAAGTGATTTTAGAGTAAACGGGGGATAATAGATTTAAAGTATGCTAAAGCAGCAATAATAAGACCAATATGAGGAGCGAAAGGTTTAATGAAGGGATTGTATTATTTTCGATGCCACAAAAAGTAAACATGCGCAGAACGCTTCTAACATCCTTACTCCTTGCAGCAGCTGTTTCCGGTATGGCACAGGTTAAAAAAACACCTGCGGCGCCGGCCAAAGCAGCTACAGCAAAAAAACCGGCAACTGCAACTCCGGTGCCTTTAAAAAATGCAACAGATTCCATGAGTTATGCAATTGGCATGAGCCTTGCGAAATTCTACCGTGATCAGGGTATCACCCAGATCAATTCAGCGCTGGTTACAAGGGCGTTGAATGAAGCCATGAAAGGACAGAAAACATTACTCACCGAAGATCAAATGAATATGAGCATTACAAATTACCTGCAGCAAATCAAGAAAGAGAAATCAGCCGCAGCACGCAGGGCTGGGGAAACTTTCCTCGCTGAAAATAAGACAAAGCCCGGAGTTGTGGAATTGCCAAGTGGATTACAATACCTGGTGGTTAAAGAAGGAACAGGTCCTAAACCTGCTATTTCAGATAAAGTAAAATGCCACTACCACGGAACGCTTATCGACGGAACCATTTTTGACAGTTCTGTAGATCGTGGCCAGCCGATTGATTTTCCGGTAAATGGGGTGATCAAAGGTTGGATCGAAGCATTGCAATTAATGCCGGTAGGAAGTAAATGGAAACTGTTTATTCCGGCCGACCTCGCTTACGGAGATAACCAGGCTGGAGCAAAAATACTTCCGGGAAGCACGCTTGTATTTGATGTGGAACTTTTGGATATCGTTAAATAAAAAAATCAGGTCTGGCGCTTGCCAGACCTGATTTTTTTAAAAGGTACGATCAACGATTATTTAACAATAATTTTCACTTCGTCTGTGGAAAGGCCTCCTTTATCATCGATTACAGATAAACGGAAACTGTACTCTCCCTTAGATGCAACATTAAGTGCGGTGATGGCTGCCTGTGGATTAGCGATAACAACCGGTGAGCCGCCGATCTGTGTCCAATGATACCTTGAAATAATGCCATCCGGTTCCCGGGACGCAGTACCATCAAGTTGTACAATATCTTTAGAGGAGATTACCAGGTCTTCGCCTGCATTTGCCTGGGGTGGAATATTCTTTACCGCTTCCTGCTTCTTATCAGCGCCATTTCCTTTAACGGGATCAGTTTCGGAAAAGCCAAGGGTAGATGCAAGGGATACTATTAAAAGGATCGCTTTCATAGAGGGATTTTTTGGTGATAGAATAATAACGAAGCACCATCTCCCATTATTATGCCAGATTTCGTATTAATCTATATTCCCCTTCATTTTTTCGATCTGTGCCCTTGTACCGAGTACAAATACCTTCATTCCGCTCTTAATTTGTAGTTCATCGGGGGGATTGATCTGGAATTTCCCTTCTCCATTTCTCACCCCGATACAGTTAACTCCTGTTTTCTTCCAATCCATTATTTCCCTGAGTGAGCAATCATGCAAGGGGGCAGGCAATTGCTGGTAATCGACCGATTCAATATGGATAGACTCCCCTTCCTCGCCGCTGATATAATCTATGAATTCTATCACATCAGGTTTTGATACAAGTGTGGCCATATGGGTGCCACCGATCCTGTCTGGCATTATCACATGATCGGCACCGGCCTTCTTCAGCTTTTGTGCAGAACTGTGCTCAGAAGCGCGACTGATAATCCGGATCTTATTATTAAGCGAGCGTGCCGATAAAACGATGAACACATTATCTGCATCAACAGGCAGACTGCTTATCAGTGCAGAAGCACGATCGATGCCTGCTTTTTTCAATACATCATCATCGGTAGCATCACCATGGATAAAAAGGACATGATTGTGCTCCTCTCCCATTTTAGGAACAAGTTCATGACGCTTCTCAATTACCACAAACTGGTGATTATGTAAACCAAGCGTTCTGGCCGCCTGTTGACCATTTCGGCCAAAACCACAGATGATCACATGGTTGTTGAGTTTGTTAACCGAGTTCATGAGTTTGCGGAATTTGAAGTATTTATTGATCTCTCCGTTTATGATATGTTGTATGATCCTTGTAATAGCCCATGCGAGTGTGATCCAGCTCAGGATGAGCATGCAAACAGTAAAGATCCTTCCGTCATCACTAAGGGGTCTGACTTCAGTAAAACCGGCAGTAGTAATGGTTATCACGGTCATGTAAAGAGCTTCCACAAACCGGAAGTCTTCAACTATCATATACCCGGTAATACCAATTGATGCAATCAGGATAAGCAGCATCAATGGCTGTAGCAGTTCCCATCCTTTTGGTTGCACGCGTTCTGTTTTATCTAAATTTAATGCAGACTATCGGATAAAAGAAAACCGGGTGCAAATGTTTTTCATTCTAATAAGCGGCGTTGTATAACATCTCATAGTATTCATGGGCCATACGATTGCTTTCAAATTGGTAACGCACATCGCGCATTCCATTTTTTACAACCTGGCGCCAGGTTTCTTTATTACTGTAATAGAGCGGCAGCACCTGTTGTTCCAGGATCTTATAAAGCATTTCCAGGTCATATTCGTCCTGCTCATGCGTATTCATATTTGCATAATCTGCTTTGGGAATTACAAAACCATTATTGCCATGGTTAACGAATTCCGGTATCCAGCCATCGTCGGTACTGAAGTTTGCAGCACCATTCATGGAGGCGGTCATGCCACTGGTTCCGGAAGCTTCCCGGGGAACCCTTGGGTTGTTGAGCCAAAGATCCGCAGCCTGCTTCATACGCTTGGAGAGTGATAATTCATAGCCGATCAAAACCGCCATGTTCTTATGTTGCTTGCTTAAATGAACCAGGTGGTTAAAATCATTGATGGCGGGATAATCCATTGGGTAAGGTTTTCCAGCCCAAATGATCTGCACAGGAAAGTTCTTATTCTCAAGCAATGCGCGGAACCTTTGCTGGTCGCGGGTTATCAGGTCAGCCCTCTTGTAACCGGCAAAACGCCTTGCCCATACTATTGTGAATACATTAGGATCGAATAATTTTCCTGTCTGGTCGGCAACGATCTCAAAGGCCCTTCTTTTGAGGTATTCTTTACGGTCATCAAACATTTTATCATTGCCTTCCTCCATAAATTTATACAGTTGCTTATCGGCCCAATAGCGCCAGTTCTGGGCATTGGTGATGGAGAGGATGGGACAGATATCCGTATATTTTTCCCACATATGCCTTGATACCACTCCGTGCAATTGGGATACTCCATTGGCAATGCGCGCAAACCGCAAGGCTGCCAGTGAATGATTGAACTGGTCATCAGTAATTCCTGTAAGCGTGCGAACTTCATCAACAGAGAGGCCACAGAAATAACTCATTTTATTACAGAGATAGATATCATGCTTCTCATTTCCTGCTTCTTCAGGTGTGTGCGTGGTGAAAACAAGACGTTTTTTAACTTCCTGGATATTGTTACCAAACTTACGATAGAGATAGAAGGCAGCACTTATTCCATGAGCCTCATTGAGGTGGTATACATCGGGATTGAAACCAAGTTCATCCATAAGTTTTGCACCCCCAACGCCGAGGAGAATGAACTGGGCTACCTTGGTAGCAACATTGGCATCATACAAACGATGGGTGATTGTTTGAGATACATAATCATTTTCGGGAAGGTCAGTACTTAATAGAAAAAGTGGAGCTGATTTGAAGGTCTCCGGGTTCAGGTAAAATACTTTCACCCAAACAGGATGATCATGAATGGATATCTGAAATTTAATACCGGTATCTTCCAGGAAGCTGTAATGTTTTTCCATCCAGGTAACCTGTAAGGTCTGGTCCTGGTTGCGAACCTGGTCGTAATAACCGTATTTCCACAAAATGCCAATTCCCACCAGATTCTGGCGAAGTTCATATGCACTTCTTAAATGAGAACCTGAAAGAAAACCAAGACCGCCACTATATATTTTCAGAGGCTGATGAACAGCAAACTCCATGGAGAAATAGGCAACTTTTTTGGCATAGCGATCATCGTGGGCATAGGGAACTTTGTAATTTCTGAAATTCATATCAAGCATTTTCAATTGGCAATGTGTATCAGCGACGCAATATAAACGATTATTTAAAACGTATTATTACTTCTTTTTCTTGTTTGCGGGAGGTGTTGCCTTTTTTTTACGGGTGAAACTACCTTCAAAGAAGCATTTAATATCGCGATAGGAACCGCATCCTTCCAGTTCTTTCATGGTTACAGTATTGCCTGAAAAAGTAAAATCGATCAGGCAGGGACCATTTGTTTCAGTGTACCGGGCAGTATTTTTTCCGGTGATCTTTGCTTCGCCTTTTAATTCACCGCGGCATTCACCTCCATCCTTTTCAAAGTGAACAAAAAACATCAAAGTGCCTTCTGTGCGACCATCGCGGAAGGACAATACATTTTTTTTATCACGGATATAATCACCTGAAAGTTTATGTGTTGCTTTCAGTGTATCAATAGGATTTAGCAAAACTGCTGAAGCAGCGTCTTTATCATTAGACTCTGTGAGGATCATTGTAAAAACACCTTCGGTATTATAAACATAAACTTTCTTATTATACACCACCTGGCCATCGGCAGCGGTACGTTGCCGTAAAGTTGTAATGGTATAACGGCTATCCATGGTTGCCACATTTCTATCCGCTTCTTTGGGGGTTCCGGAAATAGTTACAAGGGGCAGAACCGTTTTGTAGATCTCTTTATCAAAAACAAGCAGGTAGGCAGTTCTTTTCTGCGCAAGAACGGCTTTAACGAACAGATAGGTTTCACCATCTTCTACTTCCAGTTTTCCAATTGGATAAATCTTTGGTGTGGATTTTTTACCGAAAATGGGGTGGAGGATACTATCGGGTACAAATTGGGCAAATATTTTGTTGCCAATACGAAGGGAATCGGGCGACTTTGCCGGCAGGCTCGTATCGGCTACGAGAAATGGAAGTTTTAGTTCCGGGAAAAAATCTATGAAATCATCCACTTCAACCTTTTCGGTATCCAGTAATGGTTTCTTTTCTTCCTTACAGGCCATCAATAAAATAGAAAGCAAACAGGCCGTGATCCAGCTAGTACGATACATGAGATAGATTTCCGTGAACAGCTAAAATACTCTATCTGGCATAAATGCCTGTTTTTGATATGATATAATTTTTTAGATTTACCTAAATACATATTTAGTCCAATTGAAATATTCGAGCAGTAAGGAGAATTATATCAAGGCCATTTTTCATCTTCAGCAGGATGATGAAGTGGTGAGCACAAATGCACTTGCAAAGGCTTTATCAACCCGTCCGGCATCTGTCACCGACATGCTTAAAAAGCTGAAGTCTCAAAAACTATTGCAATACCAGCCGTATAAGGGTGTAAAACTAACTGCGGAGGGGAAGAAGATTGCCTTACAAATAATTCGCAAGCATCGTTTATGGGAGTATTTCCTGGTGGAGAAACTTGGCTTTGGCTGGGAAGAGGTTCATGAGATCGCAGAAGAACTGGAACATATCAGCAGCAAAAAGTTAATAGACCGGCTTGATTTATTCTTAGGCAATCCAAAGACCGATCCACACGGTGATCCCATTCCTGATAGCCAGGGAAGGATGCCTTTGATCCGCCAGATATGCCTACTTGAACTTCCGGAGAATATTCAGGCTGATGTAATCAGTGTGAGTAATCAATCAACCGCTATGCTTGAATTGCTAAGGCATAACCATATTGCAATTGGAACAAGGCTTGAAGTAAGCAGGCGATTTGCGTTTGACCATTCCCTGGAAATCCGGATGCCATCCCAACCATTTTTTACTATAAGTGAACAACTGGCGGCCAATATTTATGTAGCCTTTGAAGCTGAATCCAAATGACGCGAATCATCATCTTGGTCTAATTCTAAGGAGATGCTTCAGCCTGCTGAAAGTTTCGGGTTTGATATTGAGATAAGAAGCGATGTATTTCTGTGATACGCGTTGCAGCATATCAGGATGTCTTTGTATATATTGAAGAAATCTCTCACGGGTGCTTAAACGTATTTGCGAAAGATCGCGCAATTCCTTCCTAACATACATCTGTGAAGTCATCAGCCTACCGAGTTTATTCAACTCCGGCATGTCAATATATAACTGCTGCAAATGATCATAATGAAGGGATAGAAAAATGCATGGCTCAATGGCTTCTACAAAACAAAGCGAAGGCTTGCGGGTGTGAAACGACAATTCAGAATGGATAAAATGTCCTTCAGTGGATAATTGCAGGGTAATTTCTTTTTTGCCGGTGATGATATATTTTCTTGCCACACCTTTGAGGATATAGTTGAAATAATCATCTGTTTGCCCGGTTTCAACAACAATTTGCCTGCGTTCAAAATTACGGATGGTAAAAAAAGAGGCGATCCTTTTAAACTGATCTTCCGTTAAACCTGAATTTGCATTGAAATAAGCGTATAATGATTTCAATGCTGGTTCATATTTTTTCAGGGTTGCTTCTGGCATGATCAAACGATTTTGTCTTTTTCTTCCATTAGCTGTTTTTTATACCTGCTGAAAGTTTCAGGTTCAATATTAAGGAGCGAAGCCAGGTATTTTTGTGGCACCCGGTTTATCAGTGATGGTCTCTCTTCCATCAACATCTGGAACCTCTCTTTGGGTGTTTGGATCATCCTATCGATATCTTGTTTTTCTTTGTAAAGAAGCCATTCAAGGATTATCAGCCTACCCATTCTTTCAAAATTTGTACTGCTGGCATACAGCGTTTCCAGAGAAGAGCGGGTGATAAAACCAAGTGTAGCTGGCTCCATGGTTTCCAACACGAAATCGGAAGGCACACCAGAAAGGAATGAAACACTTGATGACACAAGATCACCCTCCATACTGATCTGGATGGTGACTTCTTCTTTATTGCGGTAAAAATATTTTCGTATGATTCCTTTCTGAATGAAATAAACATGCTGCTCCATTTCTCCGGCCCTGGTAAGTATCTGCTTTGGTGCACAGGTCATTAACTGAAGGTGTTTCAACAACATTTCTTTTTCATCTTTCTTCAAATCAATGAACCGGGAAATATAGGAATAGGCATCATCTGACATGCTGGTGATTCATTATGCAAATCTACTACAATCGTGTATAGGACATTTTTCTCATTTGTTTTTTTACTCATTTACCTTAGGTTTGCAGACTTGCATCAATAAATCAGGCAACTATGAGTACAAAAATCAAAGTAACCAACCCGGTTGTTGAACTGGATGGAGATGAGATGACCCGTATCATCTGGCAATTTATCAAAGACAAACTGATCCTCCCCTACCTGGAACTGGATATAAAATATTATGATCTCGGTATTGAGCATCGCGATGCTACCAATGACCAGGTTACCATTGATGCCGCCAATGCAATCAGGCAGTATGGTGTAGGCATAAAGTGTGCGACCATAACTCCGGACGAAGCCCGTGTAAAGGAGTTCAACCTTCAGCAAATGTGGAAGAGTCCCAATGGAACTATTAGAAACATTCTGGATGGCACCGTATTCCGCGAGCCCATTGTAATCAGCAATATCCCAAGGCTTGTTACAAACTGGACCGCTCCCATCATCGTTGGAAGGCATGCTTTTGGTGACCAGTACCGTGCAACCGATACGGTTATTAAGGGTAAGGGAAAACTTACAATGACCTTCACACCTGAGGATGGAAGCACACCACAAACATTTGAGGTCTTTAATTTTAAAGGCGATGGCGTGGCAATGAGCATGTATAATACCGATGAAAGTATCACAGGTTTTGCCCGCAGTTGTTTTAATATGGCGCTAAGCAAAAAATGGCCGTTATACCTGTCTACCAAGAATACGATTCTGAAAAAGTATGATGGTCGGTTTAAAGATATATTCCAGGAGATCTATGACAATGAGTTCAAGGCATCATTTGAAGCTGCCGGAATTGTATATGAGCATCGGCTGATTGATGATATGGTTGCCAGTGCATTGAAATGGAATGGCAATTTTGTATGGGCCTGTAAGAACTATGACGGAGATGTGCAAAGTGATACAGTGGCGCAGGGTTTCGGATCCTTGGGCCTGATGACCTCTGTATTGATCACACCAGATGGAAAGACCATGGAATCTGAAGCAGCTCATGGAACTGTAACCCGCCATTACCGCGATCACCAGGCGGGTAAACCGACTTCTACAAATCCTATAGCATCGATTTTTGCCTGGACGCGTGGACTCGCTTTCCGCGGCAAGCTTGATGGGAACCAGCCACTGATTGATTTTGCAAATGCATTGGAGGCTGTTTGCATTGAAACGGTTGAATCAGGCAAGATGACCAAGGACCTTGCGGTTTGTGTTCATGGTAATAAGGTGAGTCACGGTGAGCATTACCTGAATACGCAGGAATTCCTGGATGCTATAGATGATAACCTGAAGAAGAAAATGGGATTCTGATTCTATATATTCAGAAAGCCGTCTCAATTTAGTTTGAGACGGCTTTTTTAATTTAATCCCCTAATACTTTACGGGTCTCATTGCCCGCGAAATCGAACACAGTAAACAGAATTTTATTACCTGGGTAGATCGTGCAAAAGGCGCTGATGACCTTGAAATTGTCGAGTGCCACAACTTCAATGATATAACCTTCCAGTCCATTATAGAGAGTCAGGTTGCAGGAATATATAACAGGGGCTCTCATAAAATCTGCCATCGCCAGGTTATATTCCGTTTTAGCGCCTTTACGGAAAGGGGTATAAAAGCTCTTTTTTTCGGGATCTTTGTTAACAGCGGAAGCATAATTCTGTGCCAGCGCAAAATTACCCTGGGTGCGTTTTTCGCCCTACCGATACGGTGCCGTCAATTGTTTTAGTATCCTTCGGTACTCTTTCGACTATTGTAATGCTTACCGTTAGCCGAAACCCTTCCCCCGCTCTATACTCTATCGAAGGGCCAACCTTACTCCGGGTCCCTATCTGGTCCCTATCTGGTCCCTATTTTATATACCAATTTTTTATATGCCTAGTTTTGGGAACAAAAAAGCCGCTTCATTTCTGAGGCGGCTCTCTGATTTGTTTTTATTTGTTTAGCGATTTGTCTTTTTGGCATCAGCCGGTTGTGTTGAAACGGCATTACGACTTTTTTCTGCTTCTGCCCGCTTAACCTGTTCTTCCTGCTCACGGGCGATCTTACGCATATTTTCAATTTTACGTTGCATGACCATTTTGTCAGGCATTGGCCTGTTGCTTGGAAGCAGTGCTTTGTCGGCCTTTGAATGTGTCTGGGCTTTGAGGCTATCGGAAGCCGCCACCAGAATGAGCATCATGATTATGTATTTGATGATGTTTTTCATATTAATATGTTTGGATTTATTATTTAACACTAACCAGTACATTGATTTTTCCAACGCCATTTGCATTATAATCCTGCAGGGCTTTCCCAAGAACCTGTCCAACTCTTACTTTGTCGGGATCAGCTTTCATGGCTACTCCGGTGAGGGAAGAGGTTACCAGAAGATCGCCCCTTTTGATGGCTCCGCCTTCAAGGCAAACTTTCGTAGGAATTACTCCGATAACACCCATGGGAACACCATTGTCCATAGCGCCATTTACGGCATCTTCTTCAGTAAGCAACAATCCTGGTTTTGTTGCATAAACACCAGCAACTAGTGTTGAATATGGGGCAGAGGATTTAACCATTTTGCGATCACCCTCGGTAGATATTTCCAGAACATCACCGGGCTCGTAACTACTCAGTGAACCTTCCACATTAAAGAATTCAGCAACGTCGGCACCATTGGTTTGTGTACCACCATTAAAGAATGCCTTTCCTGTGCGGTCGATCCTGGCAACATTGGTAGCTCCAACCTGGAATACTGCAAGATTACCACTACCGGCAACATCTAAACGGGCCAGGAGAGCTGTTCCCATTGAACCACCTTCTGTATTTGCTTCTGCAAGAACACCGATACCTTCGGGTGAATTTCCACGAACACCTGCATAAGTACCGTAGTTGGTACCGGCAACTGCTCCTGCAATATCACTAACGTTCATACCTGAAATTCCTTCACCACCATTATTATGAATACCCCAAACAGCGGCACCACCCAGGCTATTGGCAAAGGCCATTACGCCATTTCCTTTTGTACTGGAAACACTGATGGCGTTATATTGGTCGTTAGATACGATGAGGGCATCATTATAATTGGTTCCTTCGGTTAGGTCAAAGAAGGCAGAACTTCCGTTTTTACTTTTTCCAAATACACCATATCCGCTTTCGCTATAACCATATACACCTGATTTGGTATTTGAGCTGCCATAAACACCTATACCGGTATTTGAGCTTCCAGATACACCCATACCTCCGCCGCTATGTGCACCAAGTACACCATATCCATTAGCAGAGGTTGATGTTACTGTACCCCTTACTGCTGCTGCCGTAGCGGCAGGGGTAGCATTGGTAATTCGACCTGCAATACCTGTTGCATTGGCTGCAGAAGAGCCATTGGCACCGGCTACTGCAGTTCCATAGTCGGTATTACTTATACCAAACAGATCGGAGGTACTGGCAGCCGTTGTTGTGAAAGGCAGAACGAGTCCTCCACCACCTGCGTTATCTGTTGCAGGAGCCCATTGTGTACCATTGAATTTGAGAACCTGTCCACTTATGGGAGCAGCACCACCGATGGCAACACCATTCAGTTTAGCAACTGCCGGATTGGGGAAGGTACCACTAAGATCGCCACCCGCAGGGCCACTGGCAGGAAGTGAAGTTGGAATTACTCCGGCAGCAAGTTTTGCTGCTGTAATAGATCCATCCGCGATTTTGGCGGTAGTTATTGCGTTTGCGGCAACTGTTGGATTGGGATAAGATCCGGTGAGATCACCACCCGCTGTTCCGCTCACTGGTAAAGAAGTTGGAATTACGCCCGGGGCGAGTTTGGCAGCAGTGATAGAGCCATCGGCTACTTTAGCGGTAGTGATAGCCGCATCCGCTACTTTAATTGTTGTTACTGCGTTAGCAGCGATTTTATTGGAAGCAACTGCATTGTCAGCGATCTTGGTGCTGATAACTGCATTGGCTGCAATAGTTGGATTGGGATAAGATCCGGTAAGGTCACCACCTGCAGTACCACTCATCGGCAAGGATGTTGGGATTACACCCGGTGCCAGCTTAGCGGCAGTTATGGAACCATCTGCAACTTTTGCAGTAGTAATGGCTGCATCAGCAAGTTTTGTTGTAGTAATAGTATTTAAAGCAATGGTCGGATTGGGATAGGAACCGGTAAGGTCACCACCCGCTGTACCACTCATGGGTAATGAGGTAGGTATAACGCCAGGGGCAAGTTTTGCCGCAGTTATTGAGCCATCTGCTACTTTGACGGTAGTTATGGCATTGGCAGCTATTTTATTGGAAACCACTGCATTGTCAGCAATCTTGGTGCTGTTAACTGCATTTGCAGAAATGGTTGGATTAGGATATGATCCTGTAAGATCACCACCTGCAGTTCCACTCATTGGCAAAGATGTTGGAATTACACCAGGAGCAAGCTTTGCCGCAGTGATTGAACCGTCAGCAACTTTAGCAGTTGTGATGGCAGCATTTGCGATTGTTGGATTGGGATATGCACCTGTGAGGTCTCCACCAGCAGTACCACTCAATGGTAAAGAGGTTGGAATTACACCTGGAGCAAGCTTTGCTGCGGTAATAGAACCATCGGCTACTTTAACGGTAGTAATGGCATTGGCAGCTATTTTATTCGAAACCACCGCATTGTCAGCAATCTTGGTGCTATTAATTGCATTTGCAGAAATGGTTGGATTGGGATAAGACCCTGTAAGATCACCTCCTGCCGTTCCGCTCATTGGCAGAGATGTTGGAATTACACCCGGGGCAAGTTTAGCCGCAGTAATAGAACCATCGGCTACTTTGGCTGTAGTAATGGCATTTGCACTAATATTCAGAGATGAAATGGTATTGTCTGCTATTTTTGAACCTGTTACAGCTTTGTCAGCGATCTTACCCGTACCAACGGCATTAGCCGAAATGGAGGGATTAGGATAAGTACCCATCAGATCACCACCGGCAGTACCACTCATTGGTAAAGAAGTGGGAATAACTCCCGGCGCCAGTTTGGCTGCAGTGATGGAACCATCAGCCACTTTTGAAGTAGTTATTGCATTATCGGCAATCTTACCTGTACCCACAGCATTGGCTGCAATTTTGGTAGCTGATACTGCGCCATTGGCAAGGGTTGGGTTGGGATAGGTGCCAGCCAGATCACCACCTGCAGCACCAGTTGGTGCACCGGAACCACCACCAATGATCAACCCTGGGGCTAACTTGGCAGCAGTGATAGAACCATCAGCAACTTTTGATGTGGTGATGGAATTGTCAGCAATTTTATTTCCTGTTACTGCGTTGGCCGCGATTTTGGAATTACCTATTGCATTGTCTGCAACTTTATTTGAAGTGATGGCATTGTTAGCTACAGATGGGTTGGGGAAGCTACCTGTGAGGTCACCGCCGGCAGTACCGGAAGCCGAACCTCCGCCAATCACGATGCCTGGTGCCAGCTTGGCTGCCGTGATGGAACCATCAGCAAGTTTTGTGGTTGTAACAGCTCCGTTTGCCAGTTTATCGGCATTAACAGCTCCGTTTGCCAGTTTATCACTGTCGACCACACCATTTTTTAAGGTAGGATTCGGGAAATTACCTGACAGATCTCCACCAGCCTGTCCAACAGGATTAGCTGATTCGGCCCTGAAGGCAAAAGGAACGCTGGTAAGCGGTGAGCTACCCAATGCTATATATTGTGATCCACCTTTTGGATCCATTTCCACCTGAAGGTATTTTCCGGAATTGTTGGACCAGTTTACGGATTCCAGGGTTCCTGAAACACTGGTTGCTCCCTGGCTGCCAATGGCAGTAGAAAAAAGACCAAACTGGTTTGTTTCCACCTTTCTGACTTCCTGGTAAACGACTGCACCGTTGGGATTTCCTTCCCTAACGGTCAGCCTTAAACTGATGGACTGGTTACCTAACGCAACTCCCGAAGCGTTTCTGGCAATACCCTGGTAATTGATCTGCTTTGGCACCTGAGCATGAAGTGAAGTGCATAAAAACAGTCCTACCACAAATGGCATAACTTGTTTTATCATTGGAATTGGATTTTGGATGGTTAATCGATCTTAATTATCTTAAATGAACCCTTTCTGACAACTGATCCCTCCACCGGCTCCAGTTCAACATACAGATAGTATCCGCCTGTTGCCAGCTTTGTCATATTTATTGTTTGTGTGTACCCGTACCCGTAGTACTGGAACTGGCTTTGAAACACCCGTTCGCCTTTTGCACTGTACAGGATGCACCTGATTCTTCCGATCTGCCGTAGTGAAAATTGCACTTGCAACAGGCTGCGTACAGGGTTGGGCAGTATTTTTACTTCCCCCGGCGCAAATCCCGGATCTGAAACCATCACCAGCTGCCCCCCAAAATCGGGTTGCAAAAGGCCCTGCGTCACAAGCAATACTTTGTTGTCAGAAATCCGTGTGTCAATGCGGGCGAGCTCTCCGATACTCCAGTCCACCTGGTAATGATCGTTTCGGAAGCTTCCCCCTCCGGCATTCACCGTGGAACTGGTCCTTTGTTGGGCTGCCAACCCAAAGGAAATGCAGCAGCCAAGGGCCATCAGGAATAGTTTAAGTGGTTTCTGGAATTTCATGTTTTGGATTTGGATGCTTTTCTAGGGTTTTCTTCTGGTAAGGATCATTTTTTGATTCATCAGTTGGTCGCCCACCTGAACCTGAACAGGATATATACCGCTGCTCCATTTATCAAACCCGTCAAATCCAATCACATTATTCCCTGAACGGAGTGTTACCCTTTTCATTTCCATTAACGCACCGGCCGCATCAAAAATTTTAATGAGCGCAAAATCATTGTCTGACAGGGAAGGAATAACCAATTGCATCCTGTCCACTACCGGGTTTGGCGAGATGGTGAAACTTCCAGCCGGCCGGCTTCCCCGGCTCAGGTCCAGAGGATCTGAATAACGGACGGTTCCATCTAGCCGAACCATCTTAATCCGGTAATGTACCTGATTGCCTGCAAGGTTAGATATGTTATCATCCGTTAAATAGGTGGCATATCCTGTAGAGCCATTATTATTCAACTCTTTAACTGTTGAATAATTTTTGCCATCTACACTCCTTTCAATGATATAATACTTAACATTCTCATTGGCCGAAACATTAAATTCCAGTCGTACCAAAGTATTCTTTAAAGATCCACTTAACTGGATTCGGTTATGGGGTAAGAGTGCGCAAATGGGGTCTTCGGTAATTACCACTGTATCCATGGCATATTGCCCACAGCCTGCCAGCAATTGCTGGCGTACTATATAGGTACCGGGGGTATCCACGGTAATGGAAACACCGAATGTATCGCCAACAATATTACCGTCGGGGGTGATCCAGGTATAAGTTGAGGTGGGAAGAGGATTAAGTACGCTGATGGTACTGATCATCTCATCGCCGCAGATCATGGGCAGGTCAGCCGCCGCATCAGCAGCTTCGAAGGTGAAAAAGTCGAATGGACCCACGAAATCTTTCAATTCCGCTTCAAAGGAAGCAGACGCCCTTGTTTTTACAAGAATACGTCTGAAGGGCATTCCGCAGGCCCCACCACCGCCAAGCAGACTGATTGGATCTAGTCCCAGGGTGGTCATATTCACGGAAAATTCGAGAAACTGCTTCGCATCATAGGTGGTCTGGACGGTGTTATTTCCCCTTACTAACTGAAAAGGCCCCGCCCAGGTGGCAAGGTTATTCTGCAATCCCGAGTAGAATATTTCTGTATTATCCTTAGGCCTGATATTGGCGTAACCATAGATCCCCCCTGCACCGTCAAAATCGCCCACCCAGTCAAAATTGGGTGAATTGATTGAAAGGGCGGATTGATGAACCCAGATCCGGGCTTCAAGGATTTCGAGGCCGCTTCCGCCGAATTCGGCAGAAAATATTACATCACCCGGAGTAGTAACCACGCCGGTGGTGGCATCAAATTTCCAGGATGTATGTCCGGCATCGGGACCATAACCGGAAAACTTACCGGTGGTCCTGTTGAAAAAGATATCTGTCTGGTATAATTCAAAATCGAAATAGCGGCTTCCGGAGTTCACGTCGATGGCCACTCCGCCAATAAACCAAAGGGAGTCTGCTAGGGTGAGTCCTTCCCCTGCCCGCCTAACGTGAACGAACATGTCGAGGATATCATTCTTTTGGGGAATATTACCAACCGTTGTTTCTCCATCCCAGGTAGCCGGACTATCTCCGTTTTTGTTGGAAATGGTGAATACGGTAGAATCCTGGTCGTGGTAATCGCGGATAAAAATAGCATCAATCAGCCTTCTGCCACTCACTGTATCAAAAGGCGGATAACGCATAAGGCGGAAAAAAGGAAGTTTCCTGAAATTAGGATCCGCAGCATACTGGTCAGTGATAAATTTAGCACCGGTAGTATCAATAATAAAAATTGGAACCCCGCCGAGTGGCCCGATAGCGGATTGGGAAAACCAGTCGTGCGAAAAGTTTACTCCTTGTGGCAGGGCACCGAGATAAGGAGCGCGAAGTTCACCGTCAACACCAAAGCTTGCTTTGTTGGCGGCTGTGGCACTTTGGGAGTATCCATGAAAAGAAAGAATAACTCCCAACAATATGATTATTAGTCGTTTCATAACATTTAATTGACATTAATTAATAGTAGAGGTTGAAATGGAAATACCTCTGATCTGTCAATTGCCTGTCCATGAATGACTGGCCACCAGCAGCTGGTGACAGGGTGATAAGGTTGGCCTTTTAGGCAGTTTCGGGTAAGCGTGTACAATTGCTTTCATAAGATTCTGATTTTGGACAAAGGATCTGGACAAGCTAACAACGACAGACATTGTCTATTTATTCTGTGAAAAAGAATATTTTATCGGCTTTTTTGACCCTTGGGTAGATTTCCTAAATCCCTTTTAGTAAAAATCCCACCAACCTATGAGTAAGACCACAAAATCAGTCAGTTATGGGCAAAAAAAAGTCGATCCCGGTTAGAGATCGACTAATTTTTAAGCCCGTTAGAGAAAGCCATCCTGCGAACAGGATAGCCCTAACGATTGCTTGCCATATGAAAAACTTACTTTTTCAAAGAGTCAACTACAGCTTTAGCGCTATCAACAGCAGCAGAAGCAGTAGAATCAATAGCAGCTTTAGCGCTATCAACAGTAGCAGTTACAGCTGAATCAACTGCATTAACAGTAGAATCTGCGATTTCTTCAGTTGTGTCAGCAGCGTTGTTACAAGCAGCGAAAGCGGCGGCGATAGCCAGAACAGCAAAAAACTTTTTCATGAATTTTTTTTTGTGTGTTTGAATGAATGATTTGCTGCTTTATACCCGCATGGGTTAAAAGGTAACCCTGCCATCTTAAAATATTTTTTCAGCGTTGATTACGGGTTACTATTTGTTATTTTGAGTATTAAACGAAGCAGTGTGACCACAGATCCAATAGAAAGAGAATTGTTAATGGGACTGGCCAGGAATGAAAGCAAGGCGACGGAAACCATTTATAAGCAACATTATAATATGGTACAGGCAATGATCATTAACAATAGTGGAACAGCCGATGATGCCAGGGATATTTTCCAGGAGGCCATCATGGTTGTATATGAAAAGGCCAAAAGTCATGAATTTGAATTGCACTGCCGCCTGAAGACATATATTTATTCTGTTGCGAGAAGGTTGTGGCTCAAAAGGTTACAGCAAATAACGAGATTTTCATCGGAGGTAGAAGAAGTTGCAGAATCGGTACCTGTGGAAGAGGAACTAGAGCAGCATGAACTTCAAAACCAGGCCTTTCATATGATGGAAAAGGCGATGCTCAGCATTGGTGAGCCCTGTAAAAGTCTTTTGGAGGCTTATTATATACATAAGAAGAATATGGCGGAAATAGCAGGTGATTTTGGGTATACGAACGCAGATAATGCAAAGAACCAGAAGTATAAATGTTTAACCCGATTAAAGAAACTGTTTTTTGCGCAATATAAAAACCAGGCAGTATGATGGAAGATGTGCAGTTATTGGAGGCAATTGAAAAGTATATACAGGGCGAAATGAACGCCCAGGAGCAGGAATATTTCGAAGAGCTTCGCAGAACAAATCCGGAAATTGATCAACTTGTTGTGGAGCAGACTCATTTTCTGCGCCAGATTGGTAATTACAATGACCGAAAGGCATTTCGTTCCCTTTTGCATGAAACGCATAGCAAGCTCCTTGAAAACGGTGAAATTAAAACTGAGTCACCGAAAGTGAAGGTGATGCAATTGGTGGACAAGTATAAGCGGGTATTGGCTTTGGCTGCATCAATTGCGGGATTAACAGCCCTTGCGATCAGCGGGCTTGTATCTTACCTCACGCCAAAAAGCAGTCCGGTTGAGATCGCCCAACTCAAAAAGGAAATAAATGCTGTAAAGATCTCCCAGAAAAAGACCCAAAACGAGATCAACACTTTTAAAACAGCCGATAAACCTGCTGAATTCCGTCCGGCGCAGCCGGGGAAATTCGGCGGTACAGGATTTCTAATCGATGGCAAAGGGTACCTGGTAACTTCTGCCCATGTTGTGGCCAAAGCGGATTCCATCTATATAATTAATACAAAAGGCCAGTATTTCAAGGCTAAGACCCTTCATGTTAATGACAATACTGACATCGCCATCCTTAAAATAGTAGATGATCGTTACCAGCCCATCCGGCTTCCCTATGGAATAAGGAGGGCAAAGGCTGAGCTTGGAGAGCAGATCTTTACGCTGGGCTTCCCCCGTACAGAGATCGTATATAATGAAGGTTATCTCAGTGCAAAAACAGGTTTCAATGGAGATACGATAGCTTACCAGATTGCTATCTCAGCCAACCCGGGAAATTCCGGCGGACCTATTTTCAACCATGCGGGCGAAGTGATCGGGGTGTTAAGTGGTAAGCAGTTGACAGCTGAAGGAGTTGTTTTCAGCAGCCAGAGTAAGAATATTTTCCAGGCTTTGGAAGCAATAAAGGCTGATACCACAGCAGTAACGATCAGGATGCCAACACAATCAAACGTGAAGGGGATTGAACGTGTTCAGCAGATAAAAAAGATCGAGGAATGCATCTATAACGTAATGAGCTATTGAGTTTGAGGATATGTTTCGATTATGTTTCGAGTATACTTCGACCAGTCTTCTCCCCCACTAACTGAATAAACATATAAATAAATAAAACTGGCGTATCATCATGATAGCGCCAGTTTTTTTGTGCAATAAGCTTATCCCCATAAGCTCTGCGGGTACTCCCCTTTTGCTACGAGGGCATCAAGGCTGGCCTGAACACTTGGTGCGTCTTCTTTATAGGTAACCCCAAACCAATCGGCACTGGTGGCAATCACCGGGATCACCCCTTTTCCGGATTTAGAGAATTCATCAGCTACAATAGGTATAAAAAATTCTGCCTTTGGATTTTCTTTATTGACTAGCACGAATTCACGGAACATATCGTGGCTGATGGCAAATATTGAAGGGTGGAAACACCAGAAATTCATTGATACGCTGCTATCCAGCGGCAGTTCATGAGGTTCCATGCCATCATCACAGGTTATTTTTCCATCCCGCAATGCAATGTTCAATCGCTCGGCAATTGACTCAAGATTGCCTTTTTCATCAAGTCTGCACACGCCCCTGTTAACCGTTCCGTGGTCAGAAAGGGTTTTGAGCAATTCATAACCAATGATGGCATAGGTGCGTTCATTACAATCATTCACCAGAAAATTATATGCCTTTTCAAATGCATCCCTGCCATAAAAATCATCAGCATTAATAACCGCAAAAGGTTCCTGTACTGCAGATTTTGCACACAATACAGCATGAGCTGTTCCCCATGGTTTGCTACGATCAGCGGGAACATCACCTTCAACAAAGGCGCTCAGGTCCTGGAACACATACTCCACCTTTATTTTCCCCTCCAGTTTGGAGTCGAATTGTTCCCTGAAATTCTGTTCAAAGTCTTTTCTGATAATAAAAACCACTTTTCCAAAGCCGCTTCTAATCGCATCATAAATGGAATATTCCATTATTGTTTCACCACTTGGACCAAATCCCTGTATCTGTTTGAGGCTACCATACCTGGAAGCCATTCCGGCGGCCAGTATCACGAGTGTTGGTTGCATTGTTCTAATTTTGAGTTTGAGGGCACGAATATAATATACCCCGATGAATATACCCTTTCCCCTTCATAGTATCCCCATACAATCGTTCAGGTATTCTGCATTGCAATCGGTTGAAACTGATATCCTCCGGCTTGACCAGGTCCATCCGGTTGTTTCAGGAAATAAATGGTTCAAATTGCAGGTTTACCTTCAGAATGCCATCCGGCAGCATAAGCAAGGCATTTTGAGTTTTGGCGGGGCATGGTCGAACCACCTCGTGGCACTGGCTTTTGCTGCGCGGGAGGCGGGACTGTCCTCACGTGGAATTGTGCGCGGAGAAGAAGGAGTAAAATTATCAGATGCATTAGCAGAAGCCCGATCATATGGTATGGAATTGGTTTTTGTGAGCAGGGAAGCCTATCGCGATCCGCAAATCCTTCAGAATGACCCATCCCTGCTCCCTCCTGAATGGCTGGTGGTGCCTGAAGGAGGCCGGGGACCGGAAGGAATTGCCGGGGCTGAAACCATCCTATCTCTTGTGCCTGATTTAGCGGCCTATACGCATATCTGTTGTGCAGTAGGTACTGGCACCATGCTTACCGGCATCTGCAATGCCGCTCTTCCACTCCAGGAAATTATAGGGATCAGCAGCCTCAAGGGAAATGACCTGTTAAGCGCTTCTGTACGAAGGGGTCTGCATGATACTAACCGGAATTTCAGGATATTATTCGATTTTCATTTTGGTGGATATGCCAAACATCCCCCGGAGCTCATATCCTTTATGAATGAACTTTATGCCGCTACTTCCATCCCGACCGATATTGTATATACTGCGAAAATGCTATATGGTGTGGATAAATTAATTCGGAAGGACAATTTCAAAAAGGGGTCGCGGCTGCTATTGATTCACAGTGGCGGATTACAGGGAAACCGATCCTTAATGCCCGGAGAGTTGATATTTTAACGTCTGATTACCATCAGTGCTATCTTATATTTGTCACCGATGGCAAGTTTTAATTCTATGATGATCAGGCTGGGATTTGTTTTATTGTTGGCAACCTGCGCACCTAAAATATGGGCCCAGGATACACTTCCTGCGTTCAATGTGGTATTACGTTCAGGCAATAAAGTGCTGGTTAGCTGGACCAACCCCTATGGCAAAAAAATCCGTCAACTTAGTATTCAACGATCAGCAGATAGTCAGCGATTATTCAAGACCATCATGACCATACCTGATCCTACCGTTCTGCAGAATGGATATCTTGATTCACGTTCGCCTGATACCAGTCAGTTTTACCGACTCTATATATTACTGGACAGTGGTCGTTATGTTTTCAGCAAAAGCCAGAAAGCAAGGTTGTTAGTTCCAGCGCGCGTGGTGGAGAAAAATGAACCTGCAGTTATTAAAAATGATAAGAATCCTGAAGTTTCCCCTCTTCCGGAAAAGAAGGATCCACCGGTTAGAACTGAAGCACCGGTAGTAGTAAAGCCTGTTCATTATTATACAGTAAAAAGAGCAGATACTATCAAGGGCAGGATCCCGGATACTGAACTCCGAAAATTCCGTGATTCTATCAGCTACCGTACAAAAGACACGCTTCTCGTTTCTCATCCCGATACTATATATATCAGACCTTTTGTTCCCCGCGATGTATTCAGGCCATCCCCCTATATTTTCACTGACAGAAGGGGATTATTAAATATCCAGTTGCCCCAGGCAGGCCGGAAGAAGTACAGGGTATCCTTTTTTGAAGCAGACAAATCCCCCTTATTTGAGATCAGGGAGGTTACCGAAAAGGTTTTGATCATGGAGAAATCGAATTTCATGCATGCTGGCTGGTACCATTTTGAACTTTATGAGGATGGTGTGCTTCTTGAAAAGAACCGCTTTTATATCAGTAAAGATTTCTGATAATGTTGGTGTTACTCGTTTGTAACCTGATCTGGAAGACAGTTTCAAAACTTCTTTTAACTATTTGCTTCACCTCTTCCATATCGAGTGAATGACCCAGCTCCTTTTCCAACGAAGTAACTGCTTTCTGTTTGATACCACAAGGAACGATATTATCGAAATAGCTGAGGTCGGTATTTATATTAAATGCAAAACCATGCATTGTGATCCACCTGCTGCAGCGGACGCCCATGGCGCATATCTTTCTTTCTTTGCCTTGAACCTGAGGGTCGAGCCAAACTCCTGTTTCTCCTGTTGACCGCTCCCCTTTCAAACCATAAGCTGCCATGGTAAGGATTATCACTTCTTCGAGGTTGCGCAGGTATTTCCCGATGTCGGTATAGAATTTTTCGAGGTCAAATATTGGATACCCCACCAATTGTTGGGGACCGTGAAAAGTAATATCACCACCCCTGTTCGTTTTAAAAAATGCAATCCCTTTCTCTTCACGCTCAGCTTCTGAAATCAGCACATGCTCCATATGCCCGCTTTTGCCAAGGGTATAAACGGGAGGGTGCTCTACAAATAAAAGGTGATGTTCCGTATTGCTGGCTAGTCCGCTACCCTTTTTTGTTACATTAGACAGCAGAAGATCCTCCTGCATATCCCAGGCCTGCTGATAATCCATTTGCCCCAGGTCATTAAACAATACATCCTGCATCCTGCAAAATTAGCGTAAGGCTGGGTGCAGATGCCTATTTTTGCGAAAATTAGTTTGAAACATGGTTATGGCGCATACAGAAGATGAATCAGAAGAACAGCAGGATTTCACCGAAGAACTGTATGAGCAACATACTATCCGCATTGATGCGGGACAGGAACCTTTACGGATCGATAAATTCCTGGTGGCCCGTATCGAGTATGCTACCCGCAATAAAGTACAGAAGTCAATTGATGCGGGCAGGGTACTGGTAAATGGCAAAACTGTAGCAAGCAATTATAAGATAAGGCCTGCTGATGAGATAGTAGTATACTCCCACCGGGAAAAAAGAGGTGAGCATATAGTTCCGGAGGAGATGCCTCTTAATATTCATTACGAGGATAATGATATCATGATCATTAATAAGCCGGCTGGATTGGTGGTGCATCCGGCATCAGGAAATCCTTCCGGTACGCTGATCAATGGTGTTGCATGGTATTTACAACAGCAGAACAAGGATATCACGGAAGAAAACCTGCCCCGCTTTGGCATGGTGCATAGGATCGATAAGAATACCAGTGGCCTGATGGTATTAGCAAAAAATGATAAAGCGGTTACCTCCCTTGCAAAGCAATTTTTTGACCATACTGTTTTTCGCCGTTACATTGCTTTGGTATGGGGTGATCCTGCTGAAGAGGAAGGCACAGTGGTTGCACACATTGGTCGGCATAAAAGATTCCGTAAACTATTTGATGCATACCCGGAAGGGGAATATGGCAAAGACGCCATCACCCACTACAAAGTGTTGGAACGCTTTGGATATGTAACGCTGGTGGAATGCAGGCTGGAAACGGGCAGAACACACCAGATCAGGGTACATATGCAACATATTGGTCATCCACTCTTCAATGATGATTTTTACGGAGGCGACCGCATTGTAAAAGGGACGGTTTATACCAAATACAAGCAATTCATTGAAAACTGTTTCAATACCTGTCCAAGGCATGCGCTACATGCAAAGAATATCGGGTTTAAACATCCTGCCACCGGTGAACAGGTATTATTTGAAAGTGAGCTTGCAACTGATATGCAACTACTGATAGAGAAATGGCGGAATTATGTAAAATTCAAGGGGATCAGTCATTCCGAAAGCTGAAAGATGGTAGCTGTAAAGATGCCCCTTTCTCTTTTTTTGGTGGCTACTTTCCAGTTTCCGATATAGCGGATTGTTATGGGAACCAGGAGATCATTGATTTTTCCCATCTCAACTTCCATTTGTACATTAAAATCATAGATGCCGGTATTATAGCTCATATCATAGGTACGTGCGATAATGCGCATATCGGCAGCATCAAACCATGTATTGATCTGGTTGATAACAATACTGCTTCTTTCAGCATCTGTAAGATTGGGGCGGGGCGTAATTTTAAAAGTATAAGCGTTATGCCCCTGGTAATACTCCATATCCATTTCAAAGTTATAGAGCCGGGCCATGGGTGATTCGTAGATATTTATCTTATTGCCTATAAATGGGATACCTGGAATTTTGCGTCCGGGATTAAAGAAAAGCATTTTCAGTTGTTCTTTATGCTTATGGAGTCCTTTCTTTTTTTTGAGACTGAGCTCTGCTTCTGCAACAGATTGTTGGGCACCACAAACCATACCTTCTGTAAAAAACAAAGCGGCGTACATTTCAGCTGTGTAGTAGTTCCATTCATTTTTCCGGTTTTTCAGGTCACCTCTTATCGTCTCTTTCAGCACCTCCATTTGGCGGCAGTCTTTGTCAACTCTTTGCCGAATGGTGCTTTCAAGGGAAGCAATGACCTTTCCCTTCTTATCCATCATCCTGATATCATTGATGGAAGAATAATTCAGCTGGCGCAGGTTTTTGAAGGCACGGTAAAAGCTGGTATCGAATTGAATCCGTCTGATAAAAGAAGGAATGTCCATATTATTCCGGACAACAACTTCTTTCAGAGTAACCACTTTCTGGTCAACCAATATAGTAGTATCCTGGGAATGGAGCGGTGCGATAGCAAATAACAAAACACCTGCCATCAGTATATTCAGGGCAGGTATTCTATTGAGATTCATAGGGGAAGTTATTTATAGAACATCATTCGGTAATCAACGCGTACTTTACCTTTGGAAATATCATCCAATTTGCTTTTGAGCAATTTACGTTTCAGTGGTTTAAGATGGTCAATAAAAAGTTTACCATCAATATGGTCGTATTCATGCAGGATTACGCGTGCGGTAATTCCGGTGAAGGTTGTTGATTGAGGTTGAAAATTTTCATCCACATAATCCAGTGTAACTTCTTCGGGGCGAAATACATCTTCGCGAATCTTTGGAATACTCAGGCATCCCTCATTATAAGGCCAATCATCACCATTGAGTGTTTTGATATGTGCATTTATAAAGACCTGCTTAATACCAGTATCACCCGGGTATTCAGCTTTTTCTTCGTCGTCGAGATTTTCAAATATTTGCTTACTATCCACTACAAACAATCGGATATCGCGGTTGATCTGTGGTGCCGCCAATCCTACTCCATTACTATAATACATGGTCTCCCACATATCTGCTATCAGTTTTTCCAGTTCGGGGTAATCTGCTGATATATCCTTTGCTACCATCCTCAGAACGGGATGTCCATATGCCACAATTGGTAGAATCATCTGCTATTTTAATTAAACGATTTGCAAAGTTAGGAAAAGAACCTGAAGAAGAAGGAGGGCTATGCGCGCCCCAGCCATTCCTGCAGCATAATTGTTGCTGCGATCTCATCAACCAATGCTTTATTACGCCGGTCCTTTTTTTTCATCCCACTCTCCAGCATACTTTGTTTGGCCATTTTTGATGTATACCTTTCATCCACTTTGGTAATTGGCATCTGGGGAAAATTCTTCTTAAGATCTTTAATACAGGCTTCCACCAATGGTGTGGCATGGGTATCAGTATCATCCCAGTTTTTGGGTTCACCGATGATGATGCGTTCAACTTCTTCCTGTTCAAAATATTTTTTAAGAAATGGTATCAGCTCTTTGGAAGGAACAGTTGTAAGTCCGCTGGCAATGATCTGAAATGGATCTGTTACCGCTATGCCTGTTCTTTTGCCACCATAATCGATTGCGAGCACTCTTGGCATGAAGGTTTGTTGGTTTAGTTGATGATATTGAATTAACGAAGGAAGAGGTCAGTAATAACTAATATGGAGAATACAACACTGGCAATTCCGTTGGCTGTCATGAAAGCAATATTAACGCGTGAAAGGTCGTCCTTGCTTACAATGGATTGCTGGTAAATCAGCATGCCCGTAAATACGGCCACGCCAGCCCAGTATAACCAGCCAAACTCGCCATATATACCGGCAATGATCACACTGGTTGCGCTCAACAGGTGCAGAAGGCGTGAAACGAATAATGCTTTAGCCCGGCCCAGGGCAGCCGGAATGGAATGCAACTGCTGGCTGCGATCAAAATCTTCATCCTGCAGTGCATAAATAATATCAAATCCACTAACCCAGAATATGACGGCAAAGGAGAAAAGTATTGGGAGCCAATCAAATTGTCCGGTGACAGCCAGGTAAGCCCCGATTGGTGCCAGAGAGAGTCCCAGCCCCAAAACCAGATGGCAGAGTGCGGTGAATCTTTTGGTGAAACTATACCCAAGAACTACCATCAATGCAACCGGGGAAAGGTAAAAGCAAAGTGCATTAATAAAATAGCATGTTGCCACAAAAAGGAGGCTGTTAAAAATGGTGAAGAGCAAGGCTTTATCGGCACTGATTATGCCTGCGGGAATTTCGCGAATTGCTGTTCTGGGATTCATCGCGTCAAAATGCCTGTCGAGATACCTGTTAAATGCCATGGCTGCACTGCGGGCAAAAACCATACAAAGTATTACAAGAATAAATTTCAGGATGGCGGATTTGTAATCCTGTGTGAGGAAGCCGAAATACCCTGTGGCGCCCGTTGCTGCAAGAAAAAAACCGATCATGGCAAAAGGCATTGCGAAAATGGTATGCGAAAATTTAATGAGGCTTAAATAATTCCGGATAGCTGTCATAATTATAATTTCTGGGGGCTGGGTATAACATTTGATTCAGAGTTGTGACGGGAGCTAATTTTTTCACGTACGAGTTCCCACAAAACTATTCCGGCAGCAACAGATATGTTCAGTGAGTGTTTCATTCCAAGTTGCGGGATCTCAATACATCCGTTGCTGGCAGCAATAACATTGGCATCCACTCCGCTGACTTCATTACCAAAAACCACTGCCAGCTTTTCGTCAGCTGTTGTTTCCAATTGATTAAGCAAATAGCTACCAGAAGCCTGCTCAACTGCATAGATACCATATCCTGATGCTTTAAGGGATTCCACGGCATCGAGCGTTGTGGGATAATATTTCCATTCTACGCTTTCTGTAGCGCCAAGGGCTGTTTTGTGAATATCGCGATGCGGAGGTTGTGGTGTATAGCCACAGAGGTAAACAGCCTCGAGGAGGAAGGCATCCGCTGTACGGAAAACACTTCCTACATTATGCATACTTCTAATATTATCGAGCACGACTATGATCGGTATTTTGGCGGCTTCCCTGAATTCTTCCACAGTTTTGCGGTTCAGTTCATCCATGCTGAGTTTTCGCATCCTGCAAAGATATTCACTTTTTGCCCCCCACCGCTAAAACACGCTTTCCTGCAGCGTCCTTAGCACCTATATTTGCTGGCCATGTCAAAGAGTAGTGCCGACACCCCTTTAATGCAACAACATCGGGCCATCAAACAGCGGTATCCCGATGCGATCCTGTTGTTTCGGGTCGGTGATTTCTATGAGACCTTCGGGCAGGATGCCATAATTGCTTCCCAGGTTTTGGGCATTACCCTTACCAAGCGAAACAATGGTTCAGCCTCGGCGTCGGAGCTGGCAGGTTTTCCGCATCACTCGGTGGAAACATACCTGCATAAACTGGTGAAGGCTGGCTACCGTGTGGCGATTTGCGACCAACTGGAGGATCCGAAGATGGCCAAGGGCATTGTGAAAAGAGGTGTAACGGAAATGGTGACGCCTGGTACTGCCACCAGTGATAAATTACTTGATCACCATTCCAATAACTTCCTTGCCAGTTTATATTTTGTAAGCGATGATCTTTTTGGGATAGCCTTTCTCGATATTTCAACAGGCGAGTTCTTCATTGCTGAAGGTGACCGCGAGTATGCGGATAAAATGTTACAGTCGTTTCAGCCGGCAGAAGTTTTGTTCCAGCGTCAGCGACAGAAACTGTTCAAGGAATATTTTGGTCCCCGGTTTTATACATATTCACTTGATGAGTGGATATTCCAGGACAGTTATGCAAAGGACATACTATTAAAACATTTCCAGACACATTCCCTTAAAGGCTTTGGAGTAGAATCACTTACTAATGGATTGATTGCGGCCGGAGCCATAATGCATTACCTCAAGGATACAGAACATCCCAACCTTCAGCATATTACTTCTATGCAAAGGATCGACAGGGATGATTTTCTTTGGATGGACCGGTTTACTGTTCGCAACCTGGAACTATTGGGTACACCCGGTGCTGAGAGTCACTCGCTATTAAGGGTGATGGACCAGACAGTGAGTGCCATGGGCGCAAGATTATTGAAACGTTGGATCGTATTCCCGCTAAAAGATATTAAGCGGATAAATGAGCGATTGGACCTGGTGGAATTTTTTATAACATCTGTGGATATGCGCAATCAGTTATCACAGCATATCCGCCAGGCGGGAGATATTGAAAGACTTGTAAGCAAGATACCACTGAAAAAGATTGGTCCGCGCGAGGTATTGCAGCTAGCAAAGGGATTAGAACAGGTAGCAGCCATAAAACTGCTCTGTGGCGGGGCAAGCAATGATTACCTGGCACGGCTTTCGGATGCATTAAATCCATGTGTATATATAGCGGGTAAGATCCATGCAGAGTTGGTGGAGAATGCCCCTCCAACAACTGCAAAAGGGAGTTTTATTGCATCGGGAATTAATAAGGAGCTGGATGATCTGCGGGCCATCGCGAGTACCGGAAAAGAATACCTGGTACAAATGCAACAGAAGGAGTCAGTGAATACAGGAATACCATCTCTGAAAATAGGGTTCAATAATGTGTTTGGCTATTACCTGGAAGTAACCAATACCCATAAACATAAAGTTCCGGCAGAATGGACCAGGAAACAGACCCTTGCCAATGCAGAAAGATATATAACGCCGGAGTTAAAAGAGTATGAAGAAAAGATAACGGGTGCCGAAGATAAGATCATGCGGATTGAGCTTGAATTATTCGAGTCTTTGTTGAACGAATTGCAGGATTATCTACAACCTATACAGGCGAATGGAAATATCCTGGCCATACTGGATTGCCTGGTTTGTTTTGCCAATATAGCACTGCAATTCCGATATAAAAGGCCGCAGATGCATGAGGGTACTGATCTGACCATAAAAGCAGGACGTCACCCGGTTATTGAAAGGTTCCTTGGTGCAGGAGAACAATATGTATCCAATGATATAGAACTAAATAAAAGTGAACAGCAGGTTATTATACTTACTGGACCCAACATGAGTGGTAAAAGTGCTTTACTCAGGCAGGTGGCCATTATAACACTTATGGCGCATATGGGGAGTTTTGTACCTGCTGATGAAGCACAGGTTCCTATAACGGATAAGATATTCACAAGGGTTGGTGCATCAGATAACCTTAGCGGAGGAGAGTCAACTTTCATGGTTGAAATGAATGAAACGGCCAGCATCCTTAATAACGTAACATCGAGAAGTCTGATCCTGCTGGATGAAATTGGAAGAGGCACATCAACCTATGACGGAATATCCATTGCGTGGAGTATTGTAGAATACCTGCATCAAACTGTTCATTCGCCACTTACCCTTTTTGCTACTCATTATCATGAATTGAATGAGCTGGAAAATAAATGGGAAAGGGTTAAAAATTTTCATATTACCAATAAGGAAGTAGGGAATAAAATTATTTTCCTTCGCAAGCTTGCACCGGGAGGAAGTACTCATAGCTTTGGAATTCATGTTGCCCGTATGGCGGGAATGCCGGGCACTCTCATTAGCAGGGCAAATGAGATCCTTGAACAATTAGAAAGCAAACATCTTGGTTCAGGAAATGATATTTCAGATAATGACAATAGCGCAGGATCTCCCAGAATTGAAGATCTGGGTCATAAAGTAAAGGAGATCGGTGGACCAAAAATACAGTTATCAATTTTTGATGTGCACTCACAAACCTTTGACCAGATCCGTAAAGTATTGGAAGGGCTTGATATCAACCGGCTTACGCCCGTTGAGGCGCTTTTAAAACTTCAGGAGATAAAAAACATGATCAACTAAAAAACAGCAACTATAAGCTGCCGTTTTTTTTGTTGATTTCAGAGGACTACTTTACTATTAGAATTTAAGTGACATTCCAATTTTCACAGCCTGGTTACGGGCATTAACTGATTTGTTAGCATCTATCCTGCTAAGTCCGTAATCATAACCTGCGTTAATGGCTACTCCATTTCTGAATTCGTAACCAATACCAGCAGTAAGGGCTGCATCAATTTTATTGAACTGCTCAGTTACATCAAACTTTTTATTGAGGAGATTCACACCAAGTACGCTGGCTCTGGTGCGGAGGTCGGCGTTCATGAGGTAAGAAATCTGTGGACCTGCATAAACCTGGAAACCATTACCCAGCGTAGCTTTAATAAGTACCGGCATATCGAGGTACTGTGACATCAGGTCGGCTTTTGCGCCAATACCCAACAGATCCAACACTTTCAAATCAACATCACCCTTGAGTGTATAACCTTTTGTAGAATACATTAAACCAGGCTCGATAACAACTGTTTCAGAAATTGGAATCTGAACAAAGCCACCAACATGCATACCAGTACGTCCGGTTGTTGATACATAGCCATTTGTCCATTCAAGAATCTGGTTAAGTTGCTGGTTAGCTTCGCCACCAATAGTAGCAAAATTGACACCTGCTTTAACACCAAATTTTACATCAGACTGGGCATAACTGAAAACAGTAGCCGACAATAACAGTAGTAGTGTAATTATTGATCTCATATGATTAGTTGACGCGGTTTTGAAAGCCGTTCAATATTCTGACCACATGAGAAGAAAGAAGTAAAAAGAACTGGTTCTAATGTTTTGTTAATGACAAAGCTGGGATCTTCAGATCATTCCTTTAAGCTTATCCACCACAAAGTCAACTTCCTCTTTAGTATTATGCTTACTAAAGGAGAACCTTACTGCAACCTGGTTGGGGTTGTTTTTAATGGCACGGATAACATGTGATCCCTGGTCAACACCGCTGGTGCAGGCACTTCCGCCTGATGCGCATATACCACTGATATCGAGATTAAATAATATCATTTCAGACTTCTCTGTTTTCGGGAACGAAACATTAAGGACAGCATAGAGACTATTACCGAAGGCATCACCATTAAATTCAACTCCTTTTATATGAGCCTTCAACTGATCTCCCATGTATTTCTTAATAGAAGCAACATGTTTACTATCTGTCTCATAATTGTGGGTAGCAATTTCAAGCGCTTTTGCAAAGCCCACGATACCATATAAATTTTCAGTTCCTGCACGCATGTTTCTTTCCTGCGATCCACCATGAAGGAATGGTTCTATGTGAACGCTTTCATTTATATAGAGCATACCTACACCTTTGGGTCCATGAAATTTATGTGAAGCACCTGTAATAAAATGTACCGGTGTTTTCCTAAGGTCAAAAGGGTAATGCCCTACTGTTTGAACAGTGTCTGAATGGAAGATCGCATTGTATTTTTTACAAATCTCGCCTACTGCATTAATGTTGAGCAGGTTTCCAATTTCATTATTGGCATGCATCAATGTTACCAGGCATTTATCTTCACTTTCCTTAAGGAGAAGTTCAAGGTCTTCGAGGTCGATATGACCGTCTGGAAGAAGTTTTACGTAGCTGAGCGCAGCTTCTCCTTTTTTATGTAGGAATTCGATCGTATGACTGGTAGCATGGTGTTCGATCCGGGAACTGATAATATGCCTGCAGCCGAGATTTCTAACTGCGGCGGTTATGGCAGTATTACTGCTTTCTGTACCACCTGAGGTAAAGAATATCTCAGCCGGGTGTGCATTAAGGATCTTAGCGACTGATTTACGGGCATTCTCAATGGCCAGGCGGCTCTCTCTCCCGTAGGAATAGATGGAAGAAGGATTGCCAAATTTTTCAGTAAGGTATGGCATCATAGCCTCCAGCACTGCCGGATCAAGGCTGGTAGTTGCAGCATTATCGAAATAAGTTCTGTTCACTTGAATGCATTTAAATAAAAAGGCTCCCTTAAACAGGGAGCCGCAAATTTCTGTATTTATTTTGATTTAAAGGAACTCTTTAATATCCTGCATTAGCCTGAGTGCTATATTATTGGCTGTAGTCTCAAAATTACTTTCTGCATAAATCCTGATGATCGGCTCTGTGTTAGAGGTTCTCAGGTGAACCCAATCACTATCGAATTCAATCTTCAAACCATCTTCGGTATTGACCGGCTGCTTCTTGTATTTTTTCTTTATTTTTTCAAACAGGTCTTTTACATCAATATTTTGCTCAAGTTCGATTTTATTCTTGGAGATGAAATAGTCGGGGTACCTGGAACGAAACGACTTAATGCCGTTTTTATGTTGTGCCAGTGCACTCAGGAAAAGGCCGGTTCCGATTAGGGCATCTCTTCCATAATGAAGATCAGGCATAATAATTCCACCATTGCCCTCACCTCCTATCACGGCATTCATTTCCTTCATCTTTTTCACCACATTCACTTCCCCTACAGGTGAGGGAAAGTATTCGCCGCCATGTTTTAATGTTATTTCCTTTAATGCCTTGGTGGATGACATATTAGAGACAGTATTACCCTTTCTATTGGAGAGAACATAATCGGCAACAGCTACCAGGGTAAACTCTTCACCAAACATGCTGCCATCTTCACACACAAAACAAAGTCTGTCAACATCGGGATCAACTGCGATGCCCAGTGAAGCATCCTTCTTTTTTACTTCAGCACTCAACCCGGAAAGATTTTCCGGGAGGGGTTCGGGGTTATGGGCAAACTTTCCGTTTACTTCTTCATTGAGAACAATTACCTCTTCTACACCCAGTGCTTTCAATAATTTAGGCATTGCAATGGCACCAGACGAATTGATGGCATCAACTACAATTTTCAAATTCTTGGCACGAATGGCTTCAACATTCACTAAGGGGTGATTACATACAACCTCAATATGTTTATCGAGGTAAGTATCATTTGTTGTTATTGAACCGAGTTTATCGACGGGCGCAAACTTAAAAGATTCTTTAGCAGCTAATTCAAGTACCTGGGCACCTGCTTCTGCCGAAATAAATTCCCCGTCACTGTTGAGTAATTTCAGCGCATTCCATTCTTTAGGGTTATGGCTTGCGGTTATAATGATACCACCATCTGCTTTCTCCCATTTAACCGCCATTTCCACGGTTGGAGTGGTAGATAATCCGAGGTCAACTACCTGTATTCCGAGGCCCACCAGCGTTTGCAAAACCAATTGATTGACCATATCACCGGATATGCGACCATCACGCCCAACAACAACTTTAGCGGATTTGTTACCTGTTAAAAGCATGCTGCCGTAAGCAGCGGAAAATCTTACAATATCGAGGGGAGTCAGATTTGTGTTTGGAAGCCCGCCAATGGTACCACGAATTCCGGAAATACTTTTTATCAATGCCACAGTTCGAAAGGTTTAAGTATTCCAAAAATAAGCGATTATTTGGGTTTCGCCCTTTACTTTTGGTAAAAATACCCCTACATGCCGACAGGAAGTTGGTTTCGCGACTGGTTCAATTCATCATACTACCATCTTCTTTATTTTAAGCGGGATGAGGATGAAGCAGATAAATTCATCCGGCAACTGGTGTTAAAGCTGGCACCCGGGGCAGGGTCTACAATGCTTGACATTGCGTGCGGCCGAGGCAGGCATTCAAGGAGCCTCGCAGCGATGGGATTCGATGTTACGGGCATTGATATTTCGGAGGACAGTATCAAGGAAGCACTAAAATATGAACAGGAGAACCTGCATTTTTATGTACATGATATGAGGCTTCCTTTCAGGATGAATTATTATGATTATGCATTCAATTTTTTTACCAGTTTTGGGTATTTCCGAACAGAGCGCGAACACTACAATACAATAAGAACCATAGCTCAGTCTTTGAAACCAAATGCTCTATTTGTGATGGACTTTCTGAATGTACATTATGCAGAAGATCATTTGGTACATAAGAGTGAAGAAGAAATAGATGGAGTGAATTTTTATATCACCAAATGGTTTGATGAAACTCATTTTTATAAAAGGATCGTTGTAGAAGATGAAAATTTTGAAGAGCCATTAGAGTATACAGAAAAGGTTGCAAAATTTTCTCTGGGCGATTTCAATGATATGTTTTCATTTCATAACCTTCAGATCCAGGAAGTTTATGGCGATTACGAATTCGGCCATTATGATGTCCGAAAGTCGCCACGCCTTATTATGATGGCAAAAAAAATAAAGGCCTAGGAAGGTATTAGTCTTCCGATTTTTTATTGTTCAACAGCATATATCGTGCTGTTTCATAGAATGCCTCGCTCCACCATTCGTATGGAGCCGTATCAGGAATATTCCCGTTGAATGGAACGGCAAAATCTGCCCACTCCATTACTGTAGCATTACCCTGCATAGGCCGGTTATAGTAAAATTGATTTTTCAGCAGACCAATATTCTTGTTATTATAATCCATAATAAAAGCCATATTCCCCCTCCCACTATCGCGATGGTGGGCAACCATAAGATCACGACCCATTGCAGTGTTTTTGTAAGGAATATTTACAATTCCTGCAAGTGTTGGTAATACATCGATTTGCGATGCCAGGTCATGCAGTTTCATTGCAGGCAATTTTCCAGGTGCATAAAACAATAATGGAACATGATTTGCAGAGAGGCTGTTAACCGTCCAGGAAGATGGAAAACCAAAATTAGCATTACCGGCAATTCCATGATCTCCTATGAACACAAAAATTGTATGTTCAAAATAAGGAGATTGTCTTGCTGTTTCCATGAACTGTTTAATACTGAAGTCCATGTACCGGAATGCGTTCAATTCTTCATTACTACGATATCCGAATTTATCGAGGCTGTCCTGGGGATAGTTGACAAGTCCCATTGCTTCCTGGTCTTCCTTAGGAATGGTATATGGGCGATGATTGTTGGCTGTCTGGATTACAGCAAAGAATGGCTTTTTCTCTTTTTCAAGAACTGCGTGTGCCTCCCTAAAGAGGTTATGGTCACTAATTCCCCACACATCTACATTTGGAACGGAGTAGCTTCCTTCCTCGTAAAGATGAAGTCCGGCAATATTGTTAGTAAGTATACCCCTGATATTTGCCCAGCTTGTACTTCCTCCCAGAAAATAATATTTTTCATAGCCCCGGAAATCATTGATAATGGAATGCTGATCAACCATCAGCGGATTCCTGCTAGCTGTTTTAACCAGTTCAACATCCGGGATACCTGTAATAGTTGCCCAAACACCTTTGGCAGTACCGATAAGTGGTGTAAAGCAATTATCAAAGAACAACCCATCCTTGCAGAGGGAAGAAAAATAGGGTGTTGCATTCAGGGGATTTCCCCACATAGAGCTCTTATAGCCACTGAAACTCTCACAAAGCACCAGAACAATGTTGGGTGATGGCCTTCCTTTCCAGTTATACAAAGAATCAGGGACCACAAGCCTTTTAAAATGAGGTTTCTCGGGGTCAGGTGAATCAACCTCGAGATAAGCGGCCATTTGCGGGTAAGCAGCTTTAACTTTTAGTGAATCATAGGATGAACTCCGGAACTTAAAAGAACTGAAAAATGATTGTATCGGATTTAGGGCAATATTGGCCTGGAAATCATTTCCCAGGTTAAATGCATCGCTCCAGCGAAGAGGATATTGAGCAACCCTTCCAAATAAAGCCAGGGCAAAAACCAGGAACGAAGCCACAAAAAAACTAATTCGCGAACGGCGGGTTGGAGGCAATCCTGTATCAGCGATAAAGGAATAAATCCATCGGATTGTTTTCGCGATCAGCCAGCTAATCACAATAACGGAAAGGATTATTCGAAAAACGGGATAAGTTTGCCAGACCATACCTGCTGATATTTTTGCATCCTCCAAAAAGCTAAGAGCACTTGCATTCAGTCGCTGGTTCAGGTAACGGTAATGCAAAAAATCCACAACAAAGAATATGGTGAGTAACAAGCTGACCAGTATATAATAGATAATCCAGATTCTTCTGGCTTTTTTGTTTTGAAAGGGGTTAAGGGCAGGAAAGGCTGAAAGCAGGAGAAAAAACAGCCCTATGGCGGCAACCACGCGTGCATCATACCGAAATCCAAGCCAGAAAGTGGGGAATATATTGTCTGTTTCGGTTTCGGGTAAACGAAACATATACCAGCTAAAAACACGAGCGGCGGTCATGGCCAAAAGCAGAAGGATGGAAATTGCAAAGACCCATCTAACGGTGCGGGGGATCCTGTTCATAGTGTGCAAAAGTCGTATTTATTTAAACTTCACCATGCGGTTAAAACATAACTGCTTATTTTTGTGATTGTTAGAAAACAACATGGATCTTATAGAACGGTTAATTGAATATGACAGGAGCCTGATGCTTCGCATCAACAGCGAATGGCATAACCCGGTGCTTGACATGGTTTTCCAGCATATCCGGGAAACATATTTCTGGGTGCCCCTTTACCTGTTTTTCCTTGTATTTGCTGCAATTAATTTCGGAAAAAGGGGTTGGATATGGGTCATAGCGGTTATAGTAACCATTGCGATCACAGACCAGGTGAGCAGCAACCTTATCAAAAATAATATTTTCAGAACCCGGCCCTGCCGTGATCAGTTACTTGCCGAGCAGGTTCGATTTTTTATCAGCTATTGTCCGCGAAGCAGCAGCTTCACTTCATCACATGCTACTAATCAATTTGGTTTTGCCACGTTTATGGTCCTCACTTTAAGACATATTACAGGGCCCTTTATAAGCCTTTTGTTCCTGGCAGCTGCAGCTGTTGCCTATGGACAAGTATATGTTGGTGTACATTTTCCGCTTGACGTGATAGCAGGCGGAATGGTAGGTGCCGGTATTGGTTACGGAATGAGTGTTATCTTCAACAAGAATTACGGGCTGCCCCCTGTGAATACCAGCTGACAATACAATAAAAATGACGGAGATTCTTATAATACTGGGACTAATCCTAATAAACGGACTTTTTTCGATGGCTGAAATAGCGCTTGTTTCATCCCGTAAGGCAAGGCTTGAAAGCCAGGCCAACAGGGGTGATGCCCGTGCCAGGGAAGCCCTTGAGTTATCAAACCATCCGGATACATTCTTATCAACCGTGCAAATAGGTATTACCCTGATCGGGATATTGACGGGTATATTTTCGGGTGACACTGTAACATCGGATGTGGCAGCTTTTTTCCAGGGCATCCCTTTACTTGCACCGTACAGCAATGGTATTGCAACAACTGTAGTGGTAATAATCCTGACCTATTTCAGTATGGTGCTTGGTGAATTACTTCCAAAACGAATAGGCCTTAGCAATCCCGAAAAGATTGCTAAACTGGTTGCCCGTCCCATGCATATCATCAGCCGGATTACCCATCCATTTATATGGCTTCTCAGCAAATCGACTCATCTTCTTTCTAAATTATTTAATGTTCAACGCAATGATACCCAGGTAACTGAAGAAGAAATAAAAGCTATTATAAGTGAAGGTACCGAGCAGGGTACAATTGATGAGGCAGAACAGGAAATAATTGAGCGGGTATTTCACCTTGGAGACAGAAATATAAGTTCCTTAATGACCCACCGGAGTGATATAGTGTGGTTTGATCTTAATGACAATGAGGTTTCCATCAAGGAGAAGATTTTGAAGGAACCACATTCCATTTATCCGATCTGTGAGGGGGATATTGATAATATCAAGGGTGTTGTATCAATCAAGGATCTCTACATTACAAATGATCTTACTCTTTTTAAACATATTATGAAACCTGCCATGTTTGTTCCTGAGAACAATACGGCTTACCGGGTTCTTGAACGGTTTAAGGAATCACAGCTACACTCCTGTTTTATTGTTGATGAGTATGGAAGCGTGCAGGGAATGATAACCCTAAACGATATTTTGGAAGCTATTGTTGGCGACCTTCCTCAGCCGGATATAGAAGATTATGAAATCATCAAGCGTGATGATGGCTCTTATCTGGTGGATGCTCAAATACCTTTCTATGATTTCCTATCAAGGTTTGAAATGACAGACTGGATGAATGAAGGCGAACATGAATTCAATACTTTGGCAGGATTTATACTACATAAGCTGGAGCGTATTCCGCAAACCGGAGATTCTATGGAATGGAAGGGATTTAGATTTGAGATCATTGATATGGATGCACTCAGGATCGATAAGATATTAGTGACCATTTCTGAAGATATCCGCGAAGGGATGGATGATGCTGATTAAAATTCAAATTCAGCCGTATGATCGGGATGCACCAGTTTTGAGCTTTTTCGCTGCCCCCCCACTGTACAATGCATGAGATTTATCTGCTTGTCAAAAGAGTTATATAAAAGGGTATTTTCAATTTCTATTTTCTTTACGGTAATAACATTACTAACCTGCACATAACACCAGGCTGCTTCACGCTCACGCTCATATCCAACAAATTCAAGACGCACGGGTTTACCGTTAATCTTTAACCTTAAGTTTTCTGAAAGATAATCTGCCACCTGCTGATTAGTACGGGTGGCGTCTTTTGGATGGGTAAGATCGATGCTGGTATTGTAGGACTTGCCCAATGTGCTCTCAAAATCATCAATAAATAGTTTGACACTGATCTCAACGGTCTTTTCAGCAGGATTATGCTGAATTTCAGTAACCCCTACATAAAACGGATGGAGGACGGTTATAAAGGATGTCATTAACCACTTAAACAAAACTACTGCCATTGAACAATTAAATTTTTCTGTCACAAAACTCTGATTTATTTTGGAGACCTGACGAACTATGCAAGATTTTAACCTTTACTTCGGCCTGGGTGTAGAACATATTCTGACCTGGGATGCACTCGATCACATATTATTCATTACAGCACTATGTTTACGGTACAGGATCCAGGATTGGAAAAAGATCTTCATACTTGTGACCTCATTTACGATCGGGCATAGCATTACGCTTGTTCTCAGTGTATTAGGGCACGTTAAAATGGATGTAGAATGGATAGAGTTTCTCATCCCGCTTACGATAGCAGGAACAGCATTGAGTAATTTATTTTATAAGCCTGGAAGGCAGCATAGTAAATTGTCCCTAATATATTTCCTTGCCCTGTTTTTTGGGATGATACATGGGCTGGCATATGCAAATCTTCTCCTTGACCTGGAGGGAGGCCAAAATTTAAGCAGCCATCTTCTGGCATTTAATCTGGGTATAGAAGTTGGTCAATTATTTGTAGTAGCGGTTGTTTTACTGCTATCCTATATATTCGTTGAAAAGTTGAAAATCGGGCAGGGATGGTGGATCGGGATCCTTTCTTCCATCATTCTCCTGTTCTCATTAAAAATGGCAATAGAAAGAATTCCCTCAATCAGAAAACCTACACAAACAGCAATAATAACATGAGAAGACTACTCTTTGCATGTCTGGGATTTTTAGCTTTACCGGCGTTTTCCCAGAACATTCAGAACAATCCGGGATCCAACCATGCCAACAAATTTGAGCAGTTGGGAACCATTCTACCAACTCCGAACGAGTACAGAACAGCAAGTGGAGCCCCTGGCCCCAAGTATTGGCAGCAGCGGGCCGATTATGATATCAAGGTGGAACTTGATGAAGCGAACCTTAGGCTAACAGGTTCGGAGACTGTAACATACTACAACAATTCTCCGGATGTTCTGACCTATCTGTGGCTGCAGCTGGATGAAAACGAACATAGTTCAGAGCGCAATGCAGATTACCAGGATGCAAGTACAATGGGCGCGCAAACATCAGATCTTTTCATCAAGCGTTATGAGAATGAAAAGAATGATTTTGGTGTTAACATTACCAAACTTACAGATGCACTTAATAAACCGCTTAAGTATGTTGTGAATAAAACAATGATGCGTGTGGATCTTCCTACTCCATTGAAGCCCGGACAAAAATATGTATTGAAGATCGACTGGAATTACCGGATCAGTGATCGTATGAAGGAAGGCGGAAGAGGTGGATATGAATTCTTCCCGGAAGATGGCAACCATTTGTTTACGATTTCACAGTGGTTCCCGCGCCTTTGTGTTTACAGTGATTTCCAGGGATGGCAGAACCATCAGTTCACAGGAAGAGGTGAATTTGCCCTTGTTTTTGGAAACTACAAGGTTCAGATGACTGTTCCCGCCGACCATGTTGTTGGTTCTACAGGTGAGTGTCTGAATTACCCTGCTGTTTTGAATGCCGCACAACTTGCACGTTGGCAAAAGGCCCAGACAGCTAAGGATGTTGTTGAGATCGTTACCCTTGATGAAGCCAAGGCTGCAGAAAAAAACAAAAGCAAGGCAAAGAAGACCTGGATTTTCAAGGCAGATAATGTTCGTGACTTTGCCTGGACTTCAAGCCGCAAATTTGTATGGGATGCCATGCCGGCAAATGTTGAAGGTAAAATGGTAATGTGCATGAGTTTCTATGGCAAGGAAGCATATGGACTCTATCGCCCCTACTCTACCAAAGCAGTTGCACATACTATCAAAACCTATTCAAAGTTTACCATTCCATATCCATACCCGGTAGCGCAGAGTGTTGAAGCATCTAACGGTATGGAATACCCAATGATCTGTTTCAACTATGGACGCACAGCGCCTGATGGAACATATAGTGAAAGCACCAAGTATGGAATGTTGGGGGTTATCATCCATGAAGTTGGTCATAACTTTTTCCCGATGATCATCAATAGTGATGAGCGTCAGTGGTCATGGATGGATGAAGGACTGAATACATTTGTAGAATATCTGACGGAAGAACTTTGGGATAATAAGTTCCCAAGCCGTCGTGGGCCGGCTGCTTATATTACGGATTACATGAAGCTACCTAAAGACCAGTTGGAACCAATTATGACCAATAGTGAAAACATCATTGGTTTCGGTCCAAATGCCTATTCAAAGCCAGCAACCGGATTGAATATTCTGCGGGAGACCATCATGGGACGTGAGTTGTTTGATTATGCGTTTAAAGAGTATGCACGTCGCTGGGCATTCAAGCATCCGACACCTGCTGATCTTTTCCGTACGCTTGAAGACGCGAGTGCTGAAGACCTTGACTGGTTCTGGAGGGGATGGTTTTATAGTACAGATGTAACCGATATGGCTATTGATACTGTCAGATATTTACGACCAGAATTTGGAGAGCCTGTGAACAGGAATCCATCAGGTGTAACTACCACTAAACTTGCAAAACCGCAGGTGAATGCGTTTGAGGATATATCAAAAGTGCGTAACCGTGAAGACAAGAATGTTGTTTTTGAGGTAGACAGAGATACAACGCTGCGTGATTTCTACTGGCGTTATGCCCGTGGACTGGAACCAGTTGATACCACTACCTACACCATTCCGGCTGCTTCAAATATTGAAAAAGCTGACGCAGAAATTCAGCAGAAGTATGCAAACAAACACATTTATGAGGTTGCTGTTTCCAATAAGGGAGGCCTTGTAATGCCAATCATAGTTGAGTTCACATATGCGGATGGCACTAAGGATATTGACCGTATTCCTGCCCAGATCTGGCGGAAGAATGAAAACAAGGTTACCAAGGTGTATCTGAAGGACAAGGAAGTTAAATCAATCAAACTTGATCCTATGCGTGAAACTGCGGATATCAATGAATCCAATAATACCTGGGGCACCATAGCTGAACCAAGTAAGTTCCAGCTTTACAAAATGAAGCAGGGTACCCGTGGTCAAAGTACTGGCATTACGCCCATGCAAAAGGCTAAGGAAAAGAAGGACAAGAAAGCATTCTAGTTAGGTTTCCTGACGGATTTTACCGTTATAATAAAAAAGGAGATGGCATAAGTCATCTCCTTTTTTTATCGATTACTTCAGGTTTAATTACGCTCAGGCAAGCTCTTTATCAAAATTGGCAACTGGTTCAGCTCTATGCATACGCATTGGTTGAATCTTCCAGTAAGTTAACGATCGCCAAAGCCATTCAAAGGGTCCGAATCTGAAATATCTTAGCCAGATAGTGGAAAAAATCAATTGAAATATCCAGATAATTATCACCACATAATAAAGTTGGTGGAAACGCAGTTCATTGTACTTGTCAAATCCGTATCCGTTGAAATAAAAAGTGCAGAAAATACTTTGCATCAGGTAGTTGGTAAAAGCCATCTGACCAACATTGGAAAGTGCCTTCATTAACCATGGAACCAGCTGGCTACGATATATGAGCATTATCAGGCTTGCATGTCCAAGTGAAATAAATACCCGCTTCCAATCGTATAATATTTCATGTCCTACCCTGTATTGGTCAACATACTGTCCAATATTGACACCACCAATTATTCCTTTCCAGAACATTGCCCAGCTACAGGTTATCCCAATAGTATATCCAATAATTAAACATAAAAGGTAGGTAGATGTATTGCATTTATTGGAAAAAAATCCAACTGTAAATAAAGCCATCCCCAGGAACATCATGGTGAGGCTATCCCAAATGCCATGGTAGCCTCCCCATGTTTCACTTCCGGCATTTTGTGGCAATAAATGCCTGAAGATTGTGGGATAATTCGAATGCATTGCTTCCAGATCTTTATTAACTATGGCAGAATCAACCGTGGTTCTTTGCTTCTCCATTTCCTGCCATTCGGCTTTTGCCTGTTCCTGGGCCGGGGTGAGTTTCTTTTTTTCCTTTTCCGCTTTAACTGCAGCATGGTAAGCCTGTCGTTTATTACGGAGATCCTGGTAGTTGGAATCGATCTTCAATAGTCCCACAAAAAGACAAAGCGCAGATAAGGTCAATAACCATTTTGTTCCCGCATTGCGGAATGGAAATAATAGCATTCCAGCTATTCCATAAAAAAACAGGATATCGCCGCGCCATAATAATATATAGGCGTTAAATACACCGAACAATACCAACCATAATAATCTTCGATAATAGTATTCAGCTACGGTGGGTGCTCCGGGAACTTCTTTTTTATTCATCATAAAAAGGATCATCCCTGCGCCAAAAAGCATTGAGAATAATCCCCGCATTGTGCCTTCAAAAAAGATAAATATTGTTTGCATTGTTTTGAAATCAACTGAATCATATGGTCCTTTAATGATTTCAAAAAATTTGCTCCAATGAATACCAAAGCCTGGAATATTCATTAACAGGATCCCGAGAAGGGCAACACCTCTCACAACATCAACTGATTTGATCCGATCTGCTGAAAAAACCGGATGAGGAGAATCAGGGGTTCTGTTTAGTTCCATATAATAAATTCTAAGGTTTAGTTATTAGTAATTGAAGAAGGATAAGCTGATACTTTCTGTTCTTGTTTTGGCAGAGATTCCCAGGTTCCATTCACAAGTGAATTGAGTAACCATTCTGCCGGCCCTTGTTTATAGAATCTAATCCAGAGAACACTTAATATTACCTGTACCAGTATGACTTCCGCAGCAAAAAGATATAATTGAACCTGGGTAAGACGCCCAAAATATCCCAAACCAAATCCATAGAAAAAGAGGGATGATACGATCGACAATATCAGGTAATTGGTCAATGCCAATCGCCCCACAGCAGACCATGCCTGCCAAAACGCATTGGACTGTTTTAATTGTGAAAGGCACAGAACCAGAGATGCATATCCGGTTACCATAAATAGTTTTTCAAAAGGCAGGAACATTGCTGGTGGCACCCAGTATGAGGCAATGAATTTTTCATAATTGATAAGGGATAATTGTTGCTGGTGAAGTCGCCACCAACCTAATAGTAAACCAGCGCCAAGAAATAGAAGCGCATAAAAAAGATACTTTCTATTGTTTAAATTACCAGTAAGAAACCCTGATTTAAATAATAGCATCCCGAGCAAAATCAGGCTTCCAAAATCCCAGATACCCTTTGTGTAAGTCCAGCTGGCTTGTTTACCCTGGACCCTTTGAAGTAAATGTTTCCATGAGGTTATATAGGAGACAGACTGTAGTTGTTTTTTTTCACCGGCGTCGCGAGTAGAGTCATATTGCCTTCCTTTCACAATTCCTTCCCATGCAGCTTTTTCCTCCTGTTGTAATTTGGTAAGCGTATCCTTCTTAGCTTTAGCTGAGTCAGCCGGTAGTTTGTTTACGGTAGCTGTTTTTGCAATAGCTGAATCCTTTTTGATCCTGGATTCAATAGCCAGAACTGCGCTATGCTTTTTATAGGCGGATTGATGATCTGCATAATCCCAATAAATTTTAGCCGAAAAAATTAAGGCAGTAATAAGTGTGGCAAGGAGCAGGCCTTTTACAGAAAGCCTTGTAAATGGAAACAATAATATACCCATGATGCCCAGGTGGAAAAGGATATCACCAGAAAACAAAAAAATCAGCCCATTCACCACGCCAAGGATTATAAGCCAGATTTGCCTTCGAATAAATAAATCCGACTTTAGTGATGGTTCGGTATTGACTGGGTTAGTGAAATAAACAACAAGGCCGGCTCCGAAAATCATCACTAATATACCGATCATTTTTTCATGGAAGAGGAGTTCGATTGCTCCGAATAATCGGTAATCAAAGCCTTTTGATTTAAGAAGCAAAGCTGTCTGCTGGTTTTCCGAAAAGCCACCCATATTCCAAACGGCTGTAATAAAGGTTCCCATTACAGCAATGCCCAATAAAATCCGGCAATATCCAGTGGCATAATTGCCTGCTTCAGAATGTTGCTTCCATGCGGAATTTGACATACGATAAGGTTTAGTGGTACTACGAAAGAGTAGATAAAATACAATTTATTTATTATATTTTTAAATATATATAGCCAACCTTAATGCGTATATATAGAGGTATGAGGAATATAATGATCATTTTAATTATGTGGCTTGGGTGTTCAACAAAGGGGGACCAGGTAGGGGAAAACAGACTTGATTTAATTGCAGAGAGAGTCACTATAATACGCGATAACTGGGGTATACCCCATATTTATGGTAAAACAGATGCAGATGTTGTATTTGGGCTTATGTATGCTCAATGCGAGGATGGATTTGAACAGGTAGAACATAATTATCTGGAAAAAATGGGGAGATTGTCAGAAGTAAATGGCCCTTCTTATTTGTATACAGATTTATTGAACCGGCAGGTATATGATAGTATGGCTGCAATAAAAGATTATGAAGCATCTCCACCATGGCTAAAAAAATTACTGGATGCATTTGCAGATGGTGTGAATTATTTTTTACACAAAAACCCCGATAAAAAACCCAGAATATTAAGGCAGTTTGAACCCTGGTTTCCGTTGCTGTTTACCGATGGAGGTTATACATCCATGCAAACGGCGGGGATAAGATTAAAAGATATTCAGCAGCTTTACCCTTTGCCTGCTGATGACGAACAGGCAGCTGTATTCAACTCTCATCAACCTGCTTCATTGAATGGCTCTAATGCATTTGCGATATCACCAACAAAAACGTTATCCGGGAAGAGCCTGCTTTATATTAACCCCCATGTAAGATTTTATTTCCGGACCGAAGCGCACCTGGTGAGTGAAGAAGGACTGAATGCATATGGTGCAATAACCTGGGGACAGTTTTTTGTATTCCAGGGTTTTAATCAACATTGCGGGTGGATGCATACCTCAACGATGGCAGATGTAGCAGATTTATATGAAGAAAGAGTTAGGAAGAATGGGGATGGCTTCCAATATTTCCATAATAATACCTGGAAAAATATAACGGAAAAAGAAATTACCCTACGTTATATACTTGATGGCAAGATCCAAGTACATGTATCCAAAGTATTCCAAACACATCACGGACCAGTTCTTGGAGAGCGTGATGCAAGCTGGTTAAGTTTAAGAGCCAATAATCGCTCCCTCAATGGACTAATCCAATCCTGGCAAAGATCAAAGGCAGTGGATTTAGAAAATTTTCAGGAAATCCTTGAATTAAAATCTAATATTTCCACCAATACTATGTATGCAGATGGGAAGGGCAATATTGCCTATTGGCATGGCAATTTTCTCCCAAAAAGAGATACCAGTTACAACTGGAATTTACCAGTAGATGGCACTACAAGTGCTACAGAATGGAAAGGTCTATATGATCCGGGGGAACTTGTACATTTTATTAACCCTGAAAATGGATGGCTTCAGAATTGCAACAGTTCTGCATGGGGGGCAACAGGTGAAGAGTTAAATGAAAGAGCCCATTACCCGGCATTCATGGCGCCTGAAAAAGAAAATTTCAGGTCGTTGTATGCAATCAAATTACTTGCTTCTAAGCAGCAGTTTACCATTGAGTCATTGTCAGACCTGGGATTTGATACCCATCTTTCTATTTTTGACACTATGCTTCCTCCACTGATCAATGCATATAATTCTTTACCTGAATCCGATCCACTAACTGACAAACTTAAAGCCCCCATCGATACATTGAAATCATGGAATAAAAAATCAGCTATCTCATCAGTTGCCACCAGCCTGGCAATTGAATGGGTTTATGCAATCATGAATTTTCAGGCAGGAAGCATTGATCCGATGGAAATAAATGACCAGGTGAACTATGTATCATTACTTATGCAAAGAACCAGTACTTTGAAACAATTGGAATTGCTGGAGTTGGCAATTAAGGGGATGGAAGAACATTTTGGCAGATGGAAAATACCATGGGGTGAGATCAATCGTTTTCAACGGCCTTTAAATGAAGGGGAGATTGATGATGCATTACCCAGTTATCCTGTGGCTATGGCTTCGGCATTTTTCGGATCACTACCAGCCTATGAAGTAACCTGGGCTGGCTCGAAAAAAGGTTATGGCTATGCAGGGAACAGTTTTGTTGCCGTGGTGGAGTTTGGTGATTCCGTACAGGCGATGGCAATTTCTACTGGGGGACAATCAACTATACCCGGATCAAAGCATTTTAATGACCAGGCAGAGCTGTTTGTAAAGGGTAATCTAAGGCCAGTATATTTTTACAAACAAGATGTATTGAAAAATGCTGCTTTACAATATCATCCGGGAAAAGTAAAAAAAAATAAATAAGCTAATATTCTACCCCGAGCCATTTTTAGAATTTGTTTCTCCATTTGTTGCCTTACGCTTTGCAGGTTCAGTTTTAGGCAATCTTCCTGCAGCCCTAAGCTGTTGATGAATGATCCATTCAAGCTGACCATTGACACTTCTGAATTCATCAGCCGCCCATTTCTCAAGGTGTTTATAGATTGATTCATCAAGGCGGAGCACAAAGTTCTTCTTTTCACTCACGATTTACCATTTACATTTTACTGGTACAAGGAACCGGTGTTTAGAATGGGTGTTGCAGCCTTTTCAGCACAGAGCACCACCATCAGATTGCTTACCATGGCGGCTTTCTTTTCTTCATCAAGGTGAACTATCTCTTTTTTGGAAAGCTCCGCAAGCGCCAGTTCAACCATCCCTACAGCACCTTCCACAATTTTGGTACGAGCTGCAACAATGGCAGTGGCTTGCTGGCGTTGCAACATCGCGCCTGCAATTTCAGGTGCATATGCAAGGTGACTGATACGGGCTTCCATAATAAAGATTCCCGCCGGCGCGAGGCGGTCGGTCAATTCCTGCTCAAGCAATTCATTCACTTTCTCTCCTCCCCCTCTTAAAGTAATATCAGCCTGAGCATCTTCAAACTGGTCATAGGGAAAACTGGTGGCAAGGTGACGTATAGCTGCTTCACTCTGAACCCGAACATACTGTACATAATCTTCAACATCAAATGCAGCTTTATAAGTATTGGCAACCTTCCAAACAATCACGGCAGCAATCTCAATGGGGTTTCCAAGTTTATCATTAACCTTAAGTTTACTGCTCTCAAGGTTTTCTGACCGTAATGAGATCATCTGTTTCCTGTAAAGCGGATTCACAAATAGTAACCCATTCTCCTTTGCCGTACCAATGTATTTGCCAAAAAAAGTGAGCACGCGGGAATGGTTTGGAGAAACTACGATCAGACCAGCGGAAATAAATATTGCAACTGCCAATAATATGCCGCCCCAGATAAGCATTGATCTGTTGCCTCCGTAGTTGATAAAGAGATAAATGGCGCCAACCACCAGGCCAAGTGTCAGCAATAATGCCAAATAACCGGAAATGGGCCTAACAATCTTTTCCATAAAAGCAGTTTGATATTAAAATGATATCAAATTTATTGCTTTCTCTCCATATTTCCAAATAGGTATCGTGCTAAGGCAAGTGCTATCAGCAGTATTATTATGCTCCCATATCCCAGCCAACCATATCGTAGAATCTGACCTTCTTTACCTTGAATTACAATTTGTCCGGCAGCAACCGATGCTATGGTGGTTCCCACCTGCTGGAGGCTGCTGTTAAAGCTCATAAAACTTCCCCTTTGTTCAGGCTTAACCACGTTACTTATCATAGCTTGCGCCGTTACGCCTCTTCCGGTGGAAAGGATGAACCATACTGCAAACATCAACAATACAAAAACGAAGGGAATGGGTGAGAGATGTGTGAGGCTGAAAACAAAGAAAAGGCTGAGTAACACGCAGATTGTAAAAACTGGCAGCTTACCAAAACGGTCTGCTACCCTTCCGAGAATATTGGCTGCAAAAAAGGAAGCAATCCCTCCTACCAGGTATATCATGGGTGTTTGAGATCGCGAAAAACCCATATTGTATTCCATGAAGGGATTAATAAAAGGAATGATGAGAAAATGTCCCATCATGATGAGGGCTGAAAATAAAAGTGCGAGCATCTGTTGGCGGCTGCGAAGAACCTGTGAGAGTGCTTCCCATGCTTTCGTCCCTTCCTCACGGTCACGAACATGTGCATCCATTACAGGAATGTATCTCATTAACAATGGCAGGAGTATTAATCCTAATACAGCAACGAGTATAAAAGGTGCGTGCCAGCTGATCAGATTAGAAAGATAGAGGGCAAATGGAACACCGAGTGTTGATGCAACTGCGAAAGCGCTCATTACGGCACCCATAGCTTTACCTCTTTCCTCATATACAAAAAGGTCGGAGATGATTGACAGTACCTGTGCGGCGATTAGCCCTCCGAAAAGTCCGGCCAATAACCTGGCCGCCAGCAGCAAAATATAGGAGGGTGCCAAACCGCAGGCAAGAGTTCCGAGTAAGAATCCGGCATAAGCAATGATCAATAATTTTTTACGATCGAACCTATCAACAAAAAATGCTGCTCCAAATCCACTTATAGCAGCACTTATCGTATAAGCCCCAACGAGGTATGTGAATTCGCGGGGATTGATGCTGAAATAGGGCATTAAGTAATTACCCAGCGGCATCATGATCATGAAGTCAAGGATATGCGTGAAATTCAGCGCTGCCAGCAGGAAGAGGATGATCTTTTTGTCTGATCGCAAGTATGGAGGTGTTAATTCAGCCGCTAATATCCTACAGATCCGTCACGCACACGGATCTTTTTCTTTCCGGCATTCTTTTTTTCGAAATCAAGTACTTCTTTTGGCTTCTGCACTTTTTTGGCACTAACACTCATTGTGTCTTTGGCAAGTGTGGGAGGGAGATTGCTTTTATCGACCTTTCCTAAAAGATAGAATTCTGTTTTACTGATGAACCCTGAGGATGGGTCATAGAATTTCCAGGTACCATGTTTTAAAGAAGACCCTTCGTTCTTTACTATCACCTGGTTGAAATTTCCCGGACTCATTACATCTTCCACATCAATTGTATCATATTGCTGATTGGGATTAAATGCCCGCCAGCTTTCTTCCCTTAGGAGATTGCCACTTATATCAAAATACTGGCTCATGCCATCCAGAAATCCCCAGCGATAATTTTCAATAGCAAGCAGGTCGCCCATCAGGGAATATTTCCGCCAGTTTCCTTCTTTCAAATCATCTTTATACTCACCCTCTTCTTCAAACCCGCGTTCTCCCCTTACAGTTTCGTATTTGTGCACCCATGGACCTTGTTTAAGTCCCATCTTATCAACGCGGTTCAAGGTATCTCCCTTAACCCCAATAATAAAATCCTTCCACTGAGCAACGCTGCTTGTGGAAACGAAGAGGAGTATGAATAGAATCCAACGCATTGTTAGTATGTTTGAAGTTAACATTATAACGAAACCAGGTCTGATATGTTATCCCGTTTTATCCGCACCAGCAAATTTGCCACCCTAGTAGCTGTTCTCATTTACACCCAAAGCTACGCACAAATCAAGCCAACAACTGCAGAGGAGCGTCTTAAAGGAATGCAAAACCGTAGCAAAATGGAGGCTGGAAGCATTCTTAAGGACATAAGTTTCCGCAATATCGGTCCTACGGTGATGAGTGGAAGGGCTATTGACCTGGAGGTAAATCCCGATGACCCCACAGAATTTTATGTGGCTTATGCGAGTGGTGGTCTCTGGCATACTACTAATAATGGGCAATCTTTCATCCCCATATTCGACACGGAGCAGGTAATAGGTATCGGTGATATAGCCGTGAACTGGAAGGCGTCCAGGCGTAGCATCTGGGTTGGTACCGGCGAAGAAAACGGCAGCCGTTCTTCCTATGCTGGTATAGGGGTTTTCCGCTCCACCAACAATGGAAAAACATGGGAATATCTTGGATTACCAGAATCGCAGCATATTTCTAAAATTATTATCCATCCAGCAGATACCAATACTGCATGGGTATCAGTAATTGGTCATCTGTATTCATCCAATAAAGAGAGAGGGGTGTATAAAACCACTGATGGGGGCAAAAGCTGGAAGCAGACTTTATTTATTGATGAGAATACTGGAGTAATTGACATGGATATCAACCCTAAAAATCCATTGGAACTATATGCTTCCGCATGGTATAGGACCCGATCAGCATGGAATTTTGAAGAAAGTGGTAAATCGAGTGGTATTTACAAGAGTAATGATGGCGGGGTTAACTGGGAATTAATTAGCAAAGAGGGTTCAGGCATTATTACCGGAGATGGACTTGGCAGGATTGGTCTGGCAGTATCCTCATCTGATCCGCAAATAGTATATGCAGTGGTTGACAACCAGTTTGTGTTACCAGATACAACTGCCGGAAAACAAGATACTGTATACCAGCTGAAGGACTTTAAGGGGTTAAATAAAAAGCAGTTCGATGAGTTGAATGATGAAAAACTCGAAAAATTTCTCAGGGCCAATCGTATGTCAGACAAATACACTGCTTCCTCAGTTAAAGCTATGGTTAGGGATGATAAGGTTAAGCCAACTGCTCTTTATGACTATTTTTATGTGAATGATGGTTTTCAGAACAAATCTGTCAAAGGATGTGAGGTGTACCGAAGTAATGATGCAGGCAAAACCTGGAAGTTAACCCACGACAAACCTATTAACATTTTCAGTACTTATGGATATTACTTCGGGAAGATATATGTATCACCTGTAAACTCCGATAAGGTTGTGATCCTTGGCATATATGCACAGCTTTCCGAAGATGGTGGAAAAACGTTTAAAACTATTGATAAACCAAATGTTCACGCCGACCATCATGCGCTTTGGATAAACCCGATTCGTGACAACCATATGATCAATGGAAATGACGGTGGCGTAAACATAACCTATGATAACGGACTTAACTGGTTTAAAGCAAACAGTCCAGCGGTTGCACAATATTACTCTATTGCATTGGATAGCGCCAGGCCATATAATATCTACGGGGGCTTGCAGGATAATGGAAGCTGGTATGGACCATCAAATCACAAAGAAAACATTGGTTGGGTGGATGAAGGTGACTATGCCTTCAAAAGGCTTAATGGTGGCGATGGTATGCAGGCACAGGTAGATACTCGCACTAATAAAATTGTTTATAGTGGCTCTCAATTTGGGTATTACAATCGTATTGATCTGTCAAAGCAGGAAAGAAAAATGGTGCGGCCACAACATGAACTGGGAGATCTCCCACTTCGATTCAACTGGCAGACGCCCATATTGCTTAGTGAGCATAACAAGGATATTCTTTATTATGGTTCTAACCGCTTTCATCGTTCGCTGCTTAGGGGTGAAAAGCTTCAGACTTTAAGTCAGGATCTTACAAACGGTGCGAGGCAGGGTGATGTGCCTTTTGGCACAATAAGTACCATCAGTGAGTCCCCTTTACGATTCGGACTGGTGTATATAGGCTCTGATGATGGGAATATAGCTGTTAGTAAAGATGGAGGAAACAGCTGGACGCAAATAGGAAAACCTGTTGACAGCCGTAAGAAAAAATCTACTACCAAAGAAAGATTGGTAAATCTCGGATCACTCCCACAGGATCTTTATGTTTCAAGGGTGCTTGCCAGTGTATACAAGGAAAGCAGGGTGTATGTAACATTGAATGGCTACCGTAATGATCATTTTAATGCATATGTTTTCAGGAGTGATGATTACGGAGCCAGCTGGCAACAACTTGGTATGGATTTACCAATGGAACCTGTGAATGTTATCCGTGAGGATCCCCGCTCAGAAAAAATACTTTATATCGGTACCGATGGAGGAGTTTATGCAAGTATAGATATGGGCGTCAGCTTTATGACCCTGGGTCAGGGTATTCCCCGTTCTGTTCCCGTTCATGATATTGCGATCCACAAGGGCGAAAATGAAATTGTTTTGGCTACTCATGGCCGAAGTCTCTATATCGGCAAACTTGACAAGGTTCAGGAAGCTGCATTAAAACCCTAAACATATTACCCGTCTGACGTATGTCAGGACATACGTCAGACGGGGTGGAGGGCATGGACTGCCAATTCGTATCCTTTAAGTCCCAGCCCGCAGATGGTGCCCCTTGCTTTGGCTGAAACATGGGATATCTTTCGAAATTCTTCACGAGCATGAATATTGCTGATATGCACTTCAATGACGGGTGAATCGATGGCTGCAATTGCATCTCCAATTGCTACGGAAGTGTGTGTATATCCACCTGGGTTCAGAATGATACCAGTAACGTCAAAGCCTACCCGCTGCAATTCATTAATGAGTTCTCCCTCAACGTTACTTTGGAAATAACTGAATTCAACAGATGGGAATTTCTCTTTGAGTTCTTCCAGGTAACTATTAAAATTCTGTGACCCGTATACAACAGGCTCTCTCCTGCCGAGCAGGTTCAGGTTTGGACCATTGATGATGGCTATCTTCATGATATAAATTTAGTCCAAGATTTTCGCATATATATAGAGGCTTATACGCTTATCATTTTTGATCTCTGTATCTCTTAATAATCCTTCGCAATTAAAACCACAATATTCGAGCAATCGCCGGCTACTGTCATTACCAGATTCAACCCAGGCTTCCACCCTGTGCAGTTTCCAAATGCGCGTCATTTGTAAGAGTAATTCTGGTAAAACCTTTCGCATTATCCCTTTTCCCCAATAATCAGGAAGTAACCAGTAGCCAATTTCGATCTTCTCATGTTTGTGCTGGAAATTGTTACAACCACAAGCACCCACCATTTTACCACTTGAGTTGTCTGTGATCTTCCACCATCCACCCGTACCATCGCTAAGGAGTTGTTCATAAAAATCCATCTGTGCTGCGGTTGCCTCATAACTACGGTAGCTAACACCATAAAATGGAATTACCTGGGGATGACTTAATCCCTCAAAAACGAAAGCCTGATCGGAGCGCTCTATGGCTGCCATTTTGAATTCGTCAACAGTAAAAACCGGCAGGTGTATCATACTTCATGCTAATGAAACAGTAAAATAAGCATTAAGGCTTAAAAAAAACCAGCAAGCGAAAGGCTTGCTGGCTATAGTATCAATATGAGGACTCAATTCAGTTCTTTGCTTCCCTGATCATTTTAATAAACTCATCAAAGAGATAACGACTATCGTGTGGCCCTGGAGTGCTTTCGGGGTGATATTGAACAGAGAAAGCCGGCTTTCCCTTTATACGAATTCCTTCAATGGAATTGTCATTCAGGTTAACATGGGTGATCTCAATATGATCGGCATTTTTTACTGCTTCAGGATCTACACCAAAGCCATGATTCTGAGTTGTAATTTCGCATTTTCCTGTGATCAGGTTTTTCACGGGGTGGTTTAGTCCCCTGTGACCGTGATGCATTTTGAAAGTAGGAATTCCATTGGCGAGTGCAAGTAACTGATGGCCCAGACAGATTCCGAATAGCGGCTTTTCTTCCTGCATGATGTTTTGTACGGTAGAAATGGCATAATCCATGGGAGCAGGATCACCAGGGCCGTTAGATATAAAATAACCATCTGCATTAAAAGACTTAAGCTCTTCGAAACTCACTTTGGCGGGATGGACCCTTACAAAAGCGCCCCTTTCAACCATGCATTCCAGGATATGTTTCTTCACACCGTAATCGATTACAGCGATGCGAATATCACTTTGGGGATCTCCCAATTCATAAGGAGACTGGGTGCTCACCTTACTGGCAAGTTCGAGACCGTTCATAGAAGGGACTTCCCGCAACAAAGCTTTTAGTTCTTCAATATCCGTAATAGCTGAGGAGATAATACAATTCATTGCACCTTCTGTACGTACTTTGGCAGTGAGGGCCCTTGTATCAACTCCTTCTATGGCTACGATATTATTTGCTTTAAGATAATCATCAAGGGAGCCCTGGGCCATACGGCGACTGAATTGTTCTTCCAGGTTGCGGGCGATTATGCCTCGAACCTTAACTGTGGAAGACTCAATATCTTCATCTTTAACGCCATAATTACCTACATGGACCGAATTCATTATTATTACCTGGCCATAGTAGCTCGGGTCTGTAAAAACTTCCTGGTAACCGGTCATACCGGTATTGAAGCAGAGTTCACCAGTGGTGGTGCCAATGGTTCCAAATGCTTTACCATAGTGAACCGATCCATCCTCCAGGACGAGGATAGCTTGTTGTTGAGGAGCTTGCGTCATTATACTGGAAAAAAGTTTTGCAAATATCTGTAAAAAAAAGGCAGAATGGAAAACCATTCTGCCCTTATAGAAAATCAATCATTCATTCCTTTATTCAGCTGCTTTTTCTTCTTTAGAATCAGCAGGCGCTTCAGCTGTGTCAGGTGCTGCAGTTTCAGCTGCAGGCTTGGCTTTTGCCGGAGTTTCTGTAGTGGCTTTCTTAGATCCACGACGTGTTCTCTTTGCGGGCTCTGCTTTAGCATCAGCCAGTTTACCATAAACTTCATTGAAATCAACGAGTTCGATCATAGCCTGTTCAGCATTGTCACCCACACGGGCACCAAGCTTAATGATACGGGTATAACCACCCGGGCGACCAGCGATCTTTGCTGCGATGCTATCAAAGAGTTCAGCAACTGCTTCTTTATTCTGCAGGTAGCTGAAAACAACACGACGGTTGTGGGTATCATTTGATTTAGCCTTAGTGAACAAAGGTTCTGCATACACGCGAAGCGCTTTTGCTTTAGCGAGTGTAGTTACGATACGCTTATGTTCAATCAGGTTGATCGTGAGGTTAGCCAGAAGGGCCTCGCGATGGGCTTTTTTACGGCCGAGATTGTTTTGTTTGTCTCCGTGACGCATGACATTAAGTTTTACCGGCTGCACCGTGTCAGGAATTGCAGCCTACGATTATAAATAGTGAACGTGAATTAGTCTTCCTTATCAATTCCCATTTTAGCAAGGTCCATTCCGAAGCTAAGACCACGTTCATGGAGTACCTGCTCTATTTCAGCCAGTGATTTCTGACCGAAATTGCGGAACTTCATCAGGTCTTCCTGCTCGTATTGAACCAGTTCGCTCAGGGAGTTGATTTTGGCGGCTTTCAGGCAATTGAATGCACGAACGCTCAGGTCCAGGTCTTCCAAAGGAGTCTTCAGTACCTTGCGCAGTTGCAGCGTTTGCTCATCAACCAGATCTTCTTTCTTTTCTTCCTTGTTATCGAAAGTGATGTTCTCATCAGTGATGATCATCAGGTGCTGGATCAGGATGCGGGAAGCCTGTTTAACAGCTTCTTCCGGATGGATGGTACCATCGGTTGCGACGTCCATGATCAGCTTTTCGAAGTCGGTTCTCTGTTCCACACGTGTGTTCTCAATACTGTACTTAACATTCTTGATAGGCGTGTAGATAGAGTCAATGGGAATGAAGCCCAGTGGAGCATCTTTCTGCTTATTATCTTCAGCGGGAACATAACCACGGCCTTTACCGATGGTAAGTTCGATCTCGAGTTTTGCAGAAGGATCCATGGTACAGATCAGCTGCTCAGGGTTCATGATCTGGAAGCTTTGCGTACCATCCTGGATCATGCCCGCAGTGAATTCGCTCTTGCCTTTAACGTGCAGAACGATCTTCTCATTGGAAACTTCAGTATCAACTACCTTCTTAAAGCGAACCTGCTTAAGGTTCAGAATGATATCAGTAAGATCTTCTGTAACACCTTTGATGGTAGCAAATTCATGTTCAGCCCCTTCAATTCTGATACCCACGATAGCAAATCCTTCCAATGAGCTCAGTAGTACCCTGCGAAGGGCGTTACCGATGGTTACACCGTAACCAGGCTCCAACGGACGGAATTCGAATTGTGCTTCAAAATCATTTGCTTTCTGCAGAACGATTTTGTCGGGTTTCTGAAAGTTTAAAATGGCCATTTGTATGTTCGATTTACGTTTTGTTGTTCCGAAAAAAGTATGCGCCGCAGCGGCATCCCATGATTCGGTAATGGGTTATTGACTATCCTCTATTACTTAGAGTACAATTCAACGATCAGTTGCTCCTTGATATTCTCAGGAACATTTTCCCTTTCAGGATAAGCGATGAAGGTACCCGTCATGGTAGATTCATTCCAATCGAGCCAGCTAAACTTCTGGTTTTTGCCGCGAACCATACTTGTTAAGCCAGTTTTTTCTGTTGAAGCGGGCTTGAAAGTAATGATATCACCTGCCTTAAGCTGGTAAGAGGGAACATTCACTACATCACCATTAACCATGATATGCTTATGACTAACCAACTGGCGGGCAGCTGGTCGTGAAGGAGCGATACCCATACGGAATACCGTATTATCCAAACGTGCCTCGAGCAGTTTGATCAGGTTTTCACCGGTAACACCTTTACGACGTGCAGCCTCTTCAAATGTTCTGCGGAATTGCTTCTCGAGAACGCCATAGGTATACTTTGCTTTTTGCTTTTCGCGGAGCTGGAGGGCGTACTCACCCAGGCTCTTACGCTTACGGGCAGCACCATGCTGACCGGGGGGATTGCTGTTCTTGTTAAGCCATTTTCCATTTCCGAGGATCGGCTCACCGAAGATTCTAGAAATTTTGGTCTTTGGACCAGTGTAACGTGCCATATCAACTTGATTTTTTAGTTACGATGTACAATCATTAAAAATCTTAAAATCGATTGTACACCCATGTTTGAAAATACAAAATCCGAAACCCAAAGCCTGATTGGACCTTGGGTTTCGGTATATAAAAGACATTTATACGCGGCGTTTTTTCGGCGGACGACAACCGTTATGTGGTAACGGGGTAACATCCTTGATCATCACCACTTCAATTCCTGATTGGCTGAGAGAACGAATAGCGCCTTCACGACCGGAACCAGGTCCTTTCACGAAAACATCCACCCGCTTCAAACCTGCATCAAGTGCAGTTTTTGCAGCATCTGCGGCAGCCATCTGGGCGGCATAAGGGGTGTTCTTCTTAGAACCTTTGAAACCCATTTTACCGGCAGAGGACCAGGAAATAACCTGACCATTCTTATTGGTGAGGCTGATGATGATGTTGTTAAACGTGGCAGAGATATGGGCATCGCCATATGAATCTACCTTCACGATTCTCTTCTTGGCAGCGGCTTTAGCGCTGGTTTGTTGTTTTGCCATTTAGATAATGAGGTAATCTTTAAAAAATATCTCCCGGTACACATGTTCCGGGATCGTGGCGCTCCTCCCCCTCCTAAGCTGGATCTGGTAGCGGCACTATGTCTTACTTCTTAGGAGCCTTTTTCTTACCAGCAACTGTCTTACGCTTTCCTTTACGGGTACGGCTGTTCGTTTTGGTACGCTGACCACGAAGCGGTAACCCTTTACGGTGACGCAGACCACGGTAACAGGCGATATCGAGCAAACGCTTGATACTCATCTGCACCTCAGAGCGCAGCTGACCTTCCACCTTCAACTCGTCGTTGATGATGTTACGGATGGCAGTCAACTCATCATCATTCCACTCATTCACTTTCTTTTCATAGCTGATATTAGCTTTGTCAAGAATTTGCTGAGCAGTAGAGCGACCGATTCCGAAGATATAGGTCAGGCCTATCTCTCCTCTCTTGTTTTTTGGTAAGTCAACACCGGCAATACGAGCCATAATCTGATTCTATTTTCGATTTACTAATGACTGATTCAGGGCACAGTCAAGGTTTACCCTTGTCTTTGCTTGTAACGAGGGTTTTTCTTGTTGATCACGTACAGCTTGCCTTTTCTCCTCACGATCTTGCAATCAGCGCTGCGCTTTTTGATTGATGCACGAACTTTCATGACTATTATATTATTTGTATCTGAAAATAATCCTACCCCTTGTCAAATCATATGGACTCATCTCCACCCCTACCTTGTCGCCCGGCAGGATCCTGATATAGTGCATCCTCATTTTCCCTGAGATAGTGGCCAGTATTTCATGGTCATTTTGCAGCTTAACTTTGAACATAGCGTTCGAAAGTGCTTCTACTATTATTCCATCCTGTTTAATGAGTGCTTGTTTTGCCATACAGATTTTGGGAGCGCAAAGATATGATTATTTGGCACAAAAAATAAAAAAATGGGGATTTTTTCCCCATTCTCATTGAAAATGTTGTGCTTAGGTGTCAAAACTACTGAAAATATGACGGAATTCGGGATTTCTAGTTCCTTCCCAATTCTACTTTGGTCATTTGATAATAATGATTCTGGAGCTCATGTACCCCGAGGTGATGCTTGATATGCCGGCGGTCTTCGCGGTACCAGATCTCAAAATCGTCAAAAGCACCTTCCTGCCGTAGCTGTAGGCGAAAGGGTCCTTTCTTGTACTTTATCCAGCCATCACCATTTGTTTCCTTCTCAAAATTGAACTTCATCAACTGCTCTTCCGAAAGGGGTATTGAGCGAAGATTGTCGGGCTTGAACCAGAATTCCTGGACCTCCGTCTGAACGCATACCTCTTTGTCCTCCCTGTTCAGCTCATTAACGATGCCTTCCCATAATTCTCCCTCATATTCGGCCATTACATAATCTCCTGGTTTGATTTCACTGAATTTGATCATATGGCAAATGGTTTTGTTCCTACAATATAAGAAAATTGACCTTTTAATACCAGTCTATTCTGCCCATGACATTGTATATCCCTGGTTTTCGATTTCAAGGGCTTCTACTGTCAATTGTAAAGGATGGAAGGTATCGACCATAACGGCCAGTTCCCCGGTTTCCTTCTTGCCAATACTTTTTTCCACGGCACCAGGGTGAGGCCCGTGAGGTATGCCCGCAGGATGCAGCGTGATCATTCCCCGGGTAACATTCTTGCGGCTCATAAAATCACCGTCAACATAGTACAACACCTCATCACTGTCTATATTGCTATGATTATAGGGAGCTGGTATGGCCTGCGGATGATAATCATAAAGGCGGGGAACAAAGGAACAAACAACAAAATTATTTGCTTCAAAGGTCTGGTGAACAGGTGGTGGCTGGTGAACACGTCCTGTTATGGGCTCAAAATCATGAATGCTGAATGCAAAGGGATAACAACATCCATCCCATCCAACTACATCGAAAGGATGATGACCATAATGAAGTCCATATTGCATACCTTTTTTACGGGTTTTAATCAGGAAATCACCGGCTTCATCATAAGATCTCAAATCCTGCGGGCCCCTTATATCACGCTCACAAAAAGGAGAATGTTCCAGTAATTGCCCATATTTTGAAAGGTAGCGTTTGGGGTATCGAATAGGGCTGAAAGATTCAACTATAAAAAGTCTGTTATTTGAATCTGTAAAGCTGATCTGGTAAATAGTACCTCTCGGAATCACGAGGTAATCGCCATAACCAAAGGGAATTTCCCCATACTGGGTGTAAAGCACACCGCTTCCGGCATGAACAAAAATCATCTCATCAGCATCTGCATTTTTATAGAAGTATCGGGTCATGCTTTCGCGTGGGGAAGCCAGCACAATATGACAATCATTATTCACAAGCACCGGTTTACGGCTTTCCAGAAAATCATTTTCCGGCTTTATTTGAAATCCTTCAAAGCAACGATGCTGGAGCATTTTCTCTTCGGCAACAACCGGCATAGTGTTGATTGGAGGATCTGTACTAATTATTTGTGTTGGTGGATGCGCATGATAAAGGATAGAATAATCATTTGAAAATCCTTCGGTAGAAAAAAGCTGTTCGGAATATAAACCACCATCAGGTTTACGGAACTGAGTATGACGTTTGTGCGGGATTTGTCCCAATTTAATATAATGAGGCATCTTAAGGTTTATTGATTGAGTGAAGTTTATTTTTAGCAAGGACGCGACTACTACACGCTACGATCCAGCATCGCCAGAAGGAAAACATATTTCCAGGAACGTTTATCAATATACCAGGTAAAATTTCTGTTGTATGGCATGGCTTATCGTATTGCTAAGATACAAAATCATACTTTCCACCTAAAATAAGCGAAACAGCACAAATGACCAGGATCGGACTAATTTCAGACACACATGGTTTTCTTGATGAAACTGTATTCAGGTATTTCAGAGATTGCCACCAGATATGGCATGCCGGAGATTTTGGAAACATAAACATTGCGGAAGAACTTAGTCAAAAGAGCGGCCTCCGGGTGCGCGGTGTTTATGGAAATATTGATGGTAATGATATTCGTAGTGTTTACCCGGAAGAGCTTGTTTTCGATTGTGAAGATGTGAGGGTTTTCATGAAACATATAGGTGGATATCCAGGCAGATATGCTCCTGGTGTTAAAAAACGCATCATAGAAGAAAAAGCTGCACTATTTATATCAGGCCATTCCCATATTCTTAAGGTTCAGTATGATAAAGGCTTGCAATGCCTCCATATGAACCCCGGTGCTGCCGGTAAACAGGGCTGGCATAAAGTACGCACCATCATTCGCTTTGTTATTGATGGAAATCAAATGAAGGACTGTGAGGTAATAGAACTAGGCAGCCGTTAATGATGCTTTTTCGTATCTTAAGGGGACCAAAAAAACTGCAAAATGTCAAACCAGCTACATCGTCGCGACTGGCTTAAGCAAACTGCCCTTGCCACTCTGGGAATGGGATTTTCTTTGAATTCACTGGGTGGGGAAGACTATCTTCCAAAATCATATGGATCTGAGTCTGGATTGCTAAATCTCGGCTCTAATGAAAATCCCTACGGACTCTCACCGTTAGCGAAAAAAGCGATCGCAGATATGATCGGCACAGCGCATCGTTACCAGTATAATATTCCCACTTTGCAAACTTTTCGGCAGGAGCTTGCCGATTATTACGGAGTTACAGCAGATCATATCCTAGTAACTCCGGGATCTGGAGAAGCATTAAACCTTCTGGCCCGTCATTTCAGTAAGGGAAATCTGGTTACTGCAAATCCCACTTTCGGTATTCTTCCCAATACAGCAAAAAAAATAGGGGTTGAAGTAAAAGAGATCTCGCTTGATGGGGAAAAGGTCCATGATCTGAATGCAATGCTCAGGGCTATAGATGACAAAACTGCGCAGGTGTATATCTGTAATCCAGCAAACCCTACCAGCACAATGCTGAAACCTGCAGTACTTAAATCTTTTTGTGAAGAAGCAAGTAAGCGAACGATGGTATCTATTGATGAGGCCTATATTGATTTCCTTGATGCTCCTGACAATGAATCAATGATATCACTGGTCAAAGCTGGAAACCCCAATATCATTATCATAAGGACATTTTCGAAGATCCATGCCATGGCGGGAATTCGGGTGGGTTTTGTGATAGCGGATCCAAAGACAATTAAAGATTTACAGGCAAACTATTTTGGCAGCAGTAATTTTTGTTTAAGTGCTTTATCAATGGCCGCTGCCATGGCAAGTCTGAAAGACAGTTCTCATAGCAATTCCAGTAAGATAAAAAACGCAGCGGCCCGTGATTATACGTACAAGTCACTACAGCAAATGGGCTATCGTTGCATCCCCTCCTATACGAACTTCCTTTTCTTCAACCTTAAAGATTATAAAGGAGATTTTGCAAAGGATATGCTCGCGAAGAATGTTGTGCTTCGGTCAAGTGAGCAACCCGATGGAAAATGGGCCAGAGTAAGTATCGGTACAATAGACGAAATGAAACAATTTATGAAGCTCATGAATAGTCTTAACACCTAAAAGTACCGATACCCGGTTCAATTACATACCTGGGAACCATCCTCTGCCAAGATTTTCACGGAATGGCCAGGGAACAGCAACCAGCAGAATAATAAGTGCAATCAGGAACATCATGAAGGCTTTCCTGTGTTGAGCTCCTCCTGCATTGGAAGGCTTTCCTGCAGAACGTCCCACTGTGATCAATATTATGGCAACTATCATCCCAACCATGTGTTCAACTGCAAAAAAACGTTCAGTGCTATTCTTCATAACTTCACTGAAACCTTTGTCCTGGATGAGTTTTAAACCCCAGGGACCTGCGAACCACTGGTATAAGCCAACCAATAAGGTTACATGGGCTGATATCATCAGGAAAAGGTCAACTTTCCGATCACCTGCACTATAGCCGGATTTGGTAGTCATCCCTTTATAATGCTTAATAATTGCGATGATCAATAAAATGAAGATGACCCATCTGAGGAGGCTGTGAAGGTGTAATAGACCGTTGTACATATTATACTATTTGAGGTTTGGTGTAATAATTAATAATGAGATATTTACTCAGTCCAATCGGCAACAAATATATTGGTATCCCGGGTACCACCATTATTACGATTGCTGCAGAATACAATCTTTTTTCCATCATAACTGAACATAGCAAATGCATCGAAGCCCTTATCGCGGCTTATTTTCTTCATATTTGATCCATCTCCATCAACCATATACAGATTGAATGGAAAGCCTCTTTTATATTCATGATTTGATGCAAACAATATTCTTTTACTATCGGGCATAAAAACAGGAGCCCAGTTGGCCTGGCCAAGATTTGTAACCTGCTTTACATCGGATCCATCGATATTAGCAGTATAAACTTCCATTCTGGTTGGTGCAACCAGATGTTCAGCAAGGAGTTTTTTGTATTCCGATTCTTCCTCACCCGGAGCAGGCCGGCTGGCTCTCCAGATTATTTTTTTTCCATCCGGGCTGAACCATGCACCCCCGTCATAACCAACGGTATGGGTCAATCGCTTTTCCCTGCCCGTCTTCAGGTTCATGCAATACAACTCAAGATCGCCATCCTTATCACTTGTATATACCATGAGGCGCCCATCAGGTGAAATAGTTGCTTCTGCATCATACCCATCTGAGGATGTCAATTGCTTAACGATCTTACCTGTTGTGTCGGCCAGGAATATATCATAGCTATTATAAAGCGGCCAGATATAGCGGTTACCATATTTGGTTCTATCAGGAACCGGCGGACATTCATCTCCCCCAAGATGCGTGGAAGCATATACGATATGCTTACCATCGGGTAGAAAAAATGCGCATGTTGTTCTGCCCTTTCCTGAACTAATTAGTTTCGGAACAAAAGGCTCTGCAGGGCTTTCAGGAATTTTGCCCATATATATCTGATCACAGGGTATCCCTTCTTTGAGGCTGGTTTTCTGGTATACCAGGTATTTACCATCATAACTAAAATATGCTTCTGCATTATCACCGCCAAAAGTTAGTTGTCTCAGGTTTCTGAAATGAGTTTCCTCCGGATAGTGCAATGTATCTGACAAGATAGTGTTCCTTATTTCAGCAGAACCAGGTGATCCTATGGCAAAAACTGCCCCGGTGATCACTATACCTAACCAATTATACAAAACCATTATAATATGTTTTAAATTTATCCGTGGCAAATGTATTAGTATAATAGCATTTTTTGTGAAAACCATAGCTTTGGCTGATGAAATCATTATTCGCCATTTTAGGATTGGCTGTTACATTATTATTTTATTCCTGTGGTTCGGATGTGAATTCCAGTGATGATAATGGCCAAAATACCAGTATCCTCTCCATGGATCCATACAAGCCGTTATCAGACAGTATCAATGCCGATAATAAAAACACTGAGTTGTATATACGCAGGGCATCCCTTCTTACAAGGAATGCCGAGCACGATCTTGCCTATGCCGACCTGCAAAGAGCCTGGGAATTATCGCCCGTAGAGGAAATTGCTGAAATGAAAGTTAGTTCACTCTTTATGGCTGGCAGAAATGATAAGGCATTGGAACTGCTCAAAGAACTTACGGTAAGGTTTCCCGAAAATACCAATCTTAAGAGAAGATTGGGAGAAGCACTTCTGCAGAATGGGCAATATGATAAAGCACTGGAAGCGTATGATAAAATGCTGGCAGAAGACTCCCTCGATTTTGAGGCCTGGTTTGAAAAGGCAATGTTGTATCTGGAGAAAAAAGATACCCCTTCAGCGCTCCGCCACCTGGAAACATCTTTCAGGATCCAGCCACTTCAAATGACGGCATTATCACTTGCTAATCTGTATGCTGAAGCACGGGATCCAAGATCATTGGAAATGGCGGACCTGGTAATTGGAAGGGATTCTGTTGGGGAGATGCCAGATCCTTATTTTATCAAGGGAATCTATTTTGCGAATACCGGCAATACGGCAAAAGCCCTTGACCAGTTCAACCAGGTTATAAAGATCGATTGGAAATTCCAGGAAGCCTATATTGAAAAAGGAATAATCTATTTTGAACAGAAAAACCTTGACGAAGCACTCAAGCAATTTAAACTTGCTGCCACTGTTTCCAATACTTATGCAGATGCTTATTACTGGCAGGGGCGCTGTTATGAAAAGTTGGGCAAAAAGGAGGAAGCTTTGAGTAATTACGCTAAGGCATATTCGCTCGACCGAAATTTTACCGAGGCTGTTGAAGCAGCCGCAAGGGTTAAAGGAGAAAAATAATTTATCTTCCCAGCATGATCATTGCCCCTTCTTTACTAGCCTCCGATTTTCTGAACCTGGGTTCAGTATGTAGTATGCTTAACGATAGTGAGGCCGATTGGTTTCACCTGGATGTTATGGATGGCCGCTTTGTAAATAATATCAGCTTTGGGCTTCCGGTGATTGAGCAGCTTCGTAAGGCAAGTAAAAAGTTATTTGATGTTCATCTGATGATAGAAGAGCCGGAAAAGTATACCCATGCATTCAGGAATGCAGGCGCTGATATCCTTACAGTTCACCTTGAAGCCTGCAGACATCTTCATCGAAATATCCAGGAAATAAAATCCTTGGGAATGATGGCCGGTGTGGCAATAAATCCGCATACACCCGTACAATTACTCCAGGATATACTCCCCGATATTGATATGGTACTTATCATGAGTGTTAATCCGGGATTTGGGGGACAGAAATTCATTCCGCATACTTATGATAAAATAAGAATCCTGCGCCAGAGGATAGAACAATTGGGAATAAATGTGAAGATTGAAGTTGATGGAGGAGTTGATATGACAAATGCACGGGCACTGGCTGAAGCCGGAGCGGACGTTCTTGTAGCTGGAAGTGCGGTGTTTCATTCACCTGATCCCCGGGCCACAATTGCTGCAATGAAACAGATTGACAGTTAGATTGAATTACAAACGCTTTTATAAAGCATCCTGATTGAGAACCTTAGCCATACTTCTTAGCCTTCTTCTGGGAATATTTTGGGGAGCATACTCCCAGGATAAAACAGCAATTATTTATGGAATAATCGTTGACGAAAATGAACAACGTCTTAGTGGTGTAAGCATTTCAATTCTCGGCAAACAAGGGGGACTTCGGAGCAATGACAGCGGGTATTTCAGGATCACAGTGCCTGCAGGAAAAGCGATTGCGCTGATTTTCACTTATACCGGGTACAAGCCTCAACAGAAAAATTTCCTTCTCAATAATGCCGAAACAGAAACAATTACGATCCGATTAGAAAAAGGAGCACAGGAACTAAAAGAGGTAACGGTCACAGATGAGCGAAGCAGGCGTGAAGCCGGTCTGGTGAATATAAACCCAAAACTTGCTATAAATATTCCGGGGCCAGGCGGTAGTATAGAAAATCTTATTAAGGTATTTGTTGGAACGAATAATGAGCTAACCTCAAATTATAATGTAAGAGGTGGAAGTTATGATGAGAACCTGATCTACGTGAATGATTTTGAAATTTACCGTCCATACCTGGTCAGAAGCGGGCAACAGGAAGGCTTAAGTTTTATTAACCCCGAAATGACGAGGAGTGTAAATTTTTACAACGGCGGTTTTCAAAGCAGGTATGGTGATAAACTTTCATCAGTACTTGACATTCAGTATAAGAAACCCAAAACATTTGGAGGGTCTGCCTATATAGGCCTGCTGGAGCAAGGTCTCCAGCTTGAAGGAACAGGCGCAAAGAACAAGTTTTCCTGGCTAATAGGTGCACGTAACCGGAGTAACCGTAATCTGCTGAGCAGCCAGGAAACAAAAGGGAATTATGTTCCATCGGCGGCCGACCTACAGGGATTATTCACCTGGGAATTCAATTCAAAATGGACAGCAGAGTTTATAGGAAATATTTCAGGAACAAAATTTACGTTAGAGCCTGAATTCAGCCAGCCCTCCGCTGCGGTATTTTCACCATTTTTTTCTGCCAACCTGGGGTTGGACATATATTTTGAAGGTCGTGAGGAAGACAGTTATAGTACCAATATGGCTGGATTATCAGTTATAAACCAGCCACGGAAAAACCTCAGGTTGAAATGGATGGCATCGAGGTTCAGTAATAAGGAAAAGGAATCCATTGACATTACCGGTGCCTATCTGTTTGGGGAAAGGTCGTTTGACCGTAGCAAGCCGGAATTCGGTCTGATTATAAATCCTCTTGGTGCCGGCGTATTTCAGAATTATGCCAGGAACAGCCTTGATATTGAAGTGTGGAACTTAAGTCATAAAGGTATTTATGACAGAGGTAATCATTATTTACAATGGGGACTTGGTGTTGACCGCCAGCAGATCACGGATCAACTAAGGGAGTTTGAATACCAGGATTCTGCCGGCTATTCACTCCCCTATCAACCCGGAGAATTATCTCTTTTTAACAGGCTCCGGTCATCCGCGGATTTTTCGGTTAATCGTTTTAGTGGGTATTTCCAGGACAATATAAATGTTGGCGATTCGTCGGGTCTGAGCATACAAGCTGGTGTGCGATTTAATTATAACGACCTAAATGAAGAATTATTAATATCGCCCAGAGCGGGTATTTCATGGAAGCCAATCAGCTGGAAAAGAGATATTATTTTTAGGGGGAGTGCAGGTATTTATCATCAACCTCCTTTTTACCGGGAGATGCGCCGTTACGATGGAAGTATTAATTATTCACTCAAAGCCCAAAAAAGCTGGCAGCTGAGTGGAGGGTTTGATTATAATTTCAAGGCATTTGACAGGATGCTTCGCCTAACCACAGAAGCATATTATAAGAGTATGTGGGATGTTGTTCCTTATGACATTGATAATGTGAGGATGAGATACTTTGGCGAGAACAAGGCAAAGGCATATGCTGCGGGACTGGAAGCCCGTTTATTTGGGGAGGTTGTGAGGGATGCAGAAAGTTATATAAGTGTGGGTTTTATGCGGACACGAGAAGATATTGAAGGTGACCAGTTTTACAATTATACAATTGATTCACTTAACCGGCCTATTGACAGCACTCTCACAGAGAATGGTTGGTTGCGAAGGCCAACTGACCGATTGGTTACAGTAGGTATATTTTTCCAGGATTATCTATCTACTAATAAGAATTTCAAGGTTTATGTAAACACCATTTATGGAGCAAACCTGCCTTATAACATCCCCAACAGTGTCAAATACAGAAATGCACTTGTGATTGATCCTTACCTCCGCATTGATATTGGTTTCAGTGCCCTTCTGCTTAATAGTGATCCTGCTAAAAGACGGAGCCACAGTCCATTTCGCAATTTTGAAAACCTTTGGGCGAGCCTTGAGGTCTTTAATATTATTGACCGCGCAAATACTATTTCCTATTTACTGATTAAGGACTTTTCAAACACAACTTATACCATACCAAACAGACTAACTCCAAGACTCGTGAATCTGAAACTGGTGGCGAGGTGGTGAACAAACCTGCAGTGACTATATTTGCATTATGACCAAACTTTCTGTTAATATCAACAAGTTTGCTACCATAAGGAACAGCAGAGGTGGCAACAATCCCGACGTTGTAAAAGCAGCCATTGATGCGCAGGCTTTTGGTGCAGATGGGGTTACAGTTCACCCCCGCCCCGATGAGCGTCATATTCGCTATTCTGATGTTAGAGCTATCAGGAACATTATTACTACAGAATTCAATATTGAAGGCAATTGCCGTGAACAAAAGTTTGTGGATCTTGTACTTGAAGTTTTACCAGACCAGGTTACGCTTGTTCCGGATGCAGAAGGTCAGCTTACATCCGATCATGGGTGGGATACAATCCGAAATCGGGATTATCTAATAGACATTATCGGTACTTTTAAGAAAGCGGGGATCCGAACATCCATTTTTGTGGATCCCATAAGGGAAATGGTGGAAGGTGCGGCTGAAACCGGAACAGATAGGATCGAATTATATACGGAATCCTATGCCAGGGGGTATTCCCAAAACCGCGCACAAGCAATATCACCCTATATAGATGCTGCGAAGCTGGCAAATCAACTCAGGTTAGGCATCAATGCGGGCCATGACCTCGATCTGCAAAACCTCCGGTATTTTGCAGAACATCTCCCTTTTCTGGATGAAGTATCGATTGGACATGCCCTTATTTGTGATGCCCTCTATCTTGGCTATGAAAATGCCATCCAATTATACAAACGCCAGCTAAATCATCCATGAGCTAAAACTGAAGGTTAAAAAACTCCGTATATGGCCCATAACCAACAAACGGAGTTTATGAAAAAGATAACTACAACATTACTGAAAGGCAGCCTTGCTGCCATGCTTTCGCTGGGAATAATCGCCTGTAATAAGAATGACAATCCCGGGATGATGCCGGAGGGGCCTGATATATTATTCTATGCTTTGGATAATGGAATGAACTTGTTGAAATACAATGCACAATCACCCAAAATGCCGGAATCCAATATGACAATCAACGGCATGCAAATCGGTGAAAAGCTTATTGCAATTGACTTTCGCCCAGCTACCGGGCAATTATATGGATTAGGCACAACAAATCGTTTATATGTTATCAACACCAACTCTGGTGTGGCTGTACAGGTTGGTCCGGTCTTAACACCATCCCTGTCATCGGGAATTGCGGGCTTCGATTTCAATCCAACCGTTGACAGGATCAGGGTTGTAACGAGCAATGGTCAGAACCTCCGCCTGCATCCCGAAACTGGTGCGGTTGTAGCTACTGATGGAAATATTAACGGAGTAACCAATGCCATGATTACGGGAGTCGCATATGATAACAATTTTGCCGGAGCAACCACTACAACATTATTTGATATTGACGTGCAAACCGACATGTTATACAAACAGGATCCGCCCAACAATGGCACTATCGTTGCCATTGGGGATCTTGGAGTTGATTTCAATGGAGAGATTGGTTTTGATATTGCTCCTGGAAATGATATTGCACTAGCCACAAACGACGTAAAAGGGAAAGCTGCTCTTTACAGGATAGACCTGGCAACAGGTAAGGCAAAAAGCCTTGGCAACTTAGGTGGCGGATCCAATATAAGCGCCATTGCGATTCCCACTGAACCTGTGGCCTATGTAATAAGTGGTGGAACAAATCTTCTGATATTCAACCCTGATAAACCTGCACCTATAATAAAATCAATCACAGGTTTGCAACCGGGAGAAATGATTGTTGGGATAGATTTTCGTCCACTCAACGGACAGCTATATGCGCTTGGAAGCAGCAGCAAATTATATACGATCAATTCCGCGAATGGAAGTGCATCTTCTGTGGGCGCTTTACCCCTATCAACTTTTCTAAATGGTAATAATTTCGGATTCGATTTCAATCCTACTGTTGACAGAATACGAGTAGTGAGTGATGCCGGCCAGAACCTGCGGTTGAATCCTGACAATGGCATGGTTGCGGCAATTGATGGATCCCTTAACCCCGGTATGCCTGCAGTGAGTGCTGCTGCTTACACGAATAATTTTGCAGGTGCAACAATTACCACATTATTTGATATTGACCATGCTACTGACAAGTTATACCGCCAGGATCCGCCTAATGCAGGAACATTAGTAGAGGTTGGCTCACTTGGGTTGAATATAGAAGGAACCAACGGTTTCGATATTGGGGGAAAGAGTGGAATGGGCTGGGCCATTTTAAATTCGGGGGGAATAACAAAATTATATCGCATAGACCTGAATACTGGTAGCGCCAGTGCTCAGGGAAATTATGTGTTTAGCAGTAGCATAACCGGCTTCACTGTTGGATTAGGAAACTGATCAGTGATAAAAGAAGAGGACCTGCAACAGGACCTCTTCTTTATCTCGGTTTAATTTGTATACGCTATTGCTGAAGAAATCAGTTTTTCATGATTTTAAATTCAACTCTTCGGTTCAATTGACGGTTCTCGTCGGAGTCATTCGGTACAACTGGTTTAGTTTCACCATAACCCTGTGTTATAATCCGCGATGCATTTATACCTTTTGAAATGATATATTCAACCACAGATCGGGCGCGGTTATCACTAAGCTTCATGTTGTATTCATCAGAACCATAACTATCGGTATGTGCACTCATCTCTATTTCAATAGAGGGATTTTCTTCCAGCAGTTTTACGACCCTGTCCAATTCAAGATAAGATTCAGGCCTCAGTGACCACTTGTCAAAATCAAAAAATACATTGTTCAACCGAACTATCTGACCAATTTCAATAGGTACAAGAAACAGATCTTTATGGATCTCTTTATAGCCTTCTTTTACCAGAGAGTCCAGATTTAAATTCTCCGATATCGCGAAAAACTTGTCGGCAGTAGCCCGAATGCTGTAATTTTTATTAAAGGGAAGAACGATCTTGAAAGACCCATCGATTGCATTAGACATGCCATTACCAGCAATTACTCCATCGGGCAATGTTTCGTATAAAAGTGATGCGCTTAAGGGTTCATTTGTTTTTTTATTATATACATTTCCACTAACAAGTATAACAGGGTCCGGCTTTTCCTTTTCCATTAGTTTTACACGAACGATATCGCTTTCTCCATAAGTATTTAGTTTGGTGGAAAGGTAGGCGTACTCCCCGCCAGCATCAAGCGTAAAAAAGGCATCCCAATTTTCGGTATTGATAGGGCTTCCAAGGTTTACCGGGTCACTCCATTTCTGCCAGCTATCGTCAAGGCGACGAGTCATCCAGATATCATTATCACCCAATCCTCCTGATCGGTTACTACTGAAATAAAGGGTCTTACCATCTGCTGCCAGATAGGGAGTCATTTCATCCGTTTCAGGGGAGTTGATCTTTTTACCGAGGCTTTTTGGTTCTGTCCAACTACCATTTGACGTAAGAAAGCATACAAATATGTCATTCAGGGATCCCCCTTTTTCGGGAGTCATATATAGCAGAAGGGTTCGTCCGTCATGGGCCATGCAGGCACCTGACTGTTTGCCCTGGTCATATTTGAAATAATTACGAATACGAAGTGCATCGGGCTCACTCCAGCGACCGTCGTCCCTGAGGTGACAAATACTTACACCTTTACCATCATAAGCGCCGTTTACAAAAGCACCCCTGATGAGTATCCTGTTATTATCAGGTGAAATAGAATAAACGGTATTATAATGCACGGTATTGAGGGGATAAGATAAATGCCTTGCCTCACTCCATTGACCGTTCTCTTCTTTGTAGGAAAACCAAATATCCTGGGAGTTGGGGATTGACCGGTACTTCGAATTTGCCGGATGATTTTCACATATAAAAAACAGGAGATTCCCATCCGGTGAAATGGTTGGGCGTAGTTCAGGGAGTTCAGAATTGATATTAAGTCCCAGATTTTCGATCGTGATGATCGTAGATTCCGTAATTATGTTCTCCTTCTGCTGCTTAAGCTTATTATCAGTAGTATCCAACTTTGGCTGGGCCCTAAGCCCGCTTATGACCACCATTAAAGTTAAACCGAGTACAAATTTTTTCAAAAGACAGGATTTTATTCCCCATTAACGAATAAATAAGCCGGAAAATATGTGAGCATGGATAAAAAACCGACCTAATTCCTTTTATCAGGCATTATTCTGCCAAAACCCTTTTAAATGAGGCCTCACTGCTTTCAAATTGTCGTAAATTATAGCCCTTTTGGGGGTGGTTCATGTAGATAAGCCCTGCAGGACTATTTTTGTTTTGAAACGAAAAGGAATGAAAGAAATACAATCCATTATAAAGGCGTTTGATACGGCACAATTTGATGGAAGGAATAGCGCGCTGGTTACTGTAGTACATCTGGAAGGATCATCTTACCGAAGGCCGGGGGCAAGGATGATGGTATCCGATGATGGCGCGATGACCGGAGCAATCAGCGGTGGCTGCCTGGAAGGCGATGCTTTAAGAAAAGCATTACTTGTATTGAACCAACAACAAAGGAAGCTGGTAACCTATGATACCAATGATGAGGATGATGCAAGTATTGGGGTACAACTTGGTTGTGCCGGAGTAATTCAGGTGCTAATGGAGCCAATCAATAAAGATGATCCAAACAATTCAATTGAACTTTTACGGAAGGCTGTGGCAAAACGACAGGTCAGTGTTCTCGTAACGGTATTTTCACTCCGGAACAGGAAAGGATATCAACATGGTACGTGTTTGTTGGTTGAAGAGGATGGCACAATAAGTGGTAACCTGAAGGATGATAATTTACGGGAGATGTTGCTGGATGATGTGAAACTTTCCTTGCGTGAGCAACGATCAATATTTAAAAACTATACATCGGATCAAATCGAAATAACCGCATTTATTGAATATATAAATCCTGCAGTGTCGCTTATATTAATAGGGGCAGGAAATGATGTTATACCCCTGGTATCTATGGCCGATATTATAGGATGGGAAACTACTGTTATAGATGGCCGGCCATCGCACGCAAAAAAGGAGCGGTTTTCAAGTAGCTGTCAGGTGATCATTTCAAAACCCGAAAATGTGCTGGAGCGAATTTCAATTGATCAGCAAACAGTATTTGTGTTAATGACCCATAATTACAATTATGATTTTGCCATGCTTAAAGCATTGGTAAAAACTAAAGCGAAATATATTGGCATGCTTGGTCCCAGGAAAAAATTTGACCGAATGCTGGATGACATGAAATCTGAAGGGATTAAATTATCGGATGAGGAATTATCAAGGATATATTCACCCGTTGGATTAGAGTTGGGTGCTGAAACCGCAGAAGAGATCGCATTGTCAATCATGTCAGAAATAAAAGCTGTTCTGGCAGCAAAAATGGGGGGCTCATTAAGACATAACATGAATCCTATCCATAGCACAGGTAACCTTATGATAAGCGATAAAAACATCTCTTGAAGAATAGAATCGAAAAACAGGTTAAATGCGGTATTGTTATTCTTGCTGCCGGTGCTTCACGCCGATTGGGTGAACCCAAACAAATGCTATCTTACAGGGGCAAAACACTGATTTCAACTGCGGTAGAAACAGCATTTGCAACCGGATTGGAGCCCCTTATAGTTGTTTTGGGGGCACAGATTGATTCTTTAATTGCTGAATTGGAACCTTATGATCTTAAAATTGTTGTGAACGAGCATTGGCAGGAAGGCATGTCATCATCACTCAGAATTGGCTTAGAGGCCGCCATAAAAGAGAAAGGGGAACTGGAAGCAATAATCTTTATGGTTTGTGATCAGCCATTTGTAACTCCTGAATTGTTGCTGGAATTGGTAGAAAGAGCAAGTGATGAATCAAAACTGTGTGTTGCCAGCAAATATGGAGAAGTAAGGGGAATTCCTGCCCTCTTTCGAAAACAGTTGTTTCCTGCATTGTTTACTTTAAAAGGCGATGCGGGTGCCAGGAAACTGATGGAACAATATGAAACGCAGGTTGAGCTTGTGGATTTTCCACTGGGAATAATCGATATTGATACAAAAAACGACTATGAAACATTCCTGAAGGAATAAAAATGGAAAAAAAACTTACAGATACATTTGGCAGGGTTCATAATTATCTCCGGATCTCGCTCACTGATAATTGCAATTTCAGGTGTTTTTACTGTATGCCTGAAGAAGAATATGATTTTGCTCCCGCCAGCAGACTGATGCAGGCATCGGAGATTAATACTATTTCCAAATTGTTTGTGGAACAGGGGGTTGAGAAAATCAGGCTAACCGGCGGTGAACCTCTGGTCAGAAAAGATGCGGCGGAAATAATCCTTTCACTCTCTGAACTTCCTGTTAAGCTTACCATGACAACTAATGGCAGCAGGATACATGAATATATTAGTGTATTAAAAGAAGCTGGAATTCGTTCACTTAATATCTCACTTGACACCCTAAACCGCGAAAAGTTTTTATTGGTTACCCGCCGCGATCAGTTTCAACGTGTGTATGACAATATACACCTTCTTCTAAATGAAGGTTTTCATGTTAAAGTGAATATGGTGGTAATGAAAGGGATGAATGATATTGAGATTAACGATTTTGTAGAATGGACAAAACACGAACCTGTGCATGTCAGGTTTATTGAGTTCATGCCATTCAGCGGAAATCGTTGGACCAGCAACAAGGTAGTTACCCTGGATGATATTCTTTTGGAAGTTGGAAGCAAATACCCAATAGAGCGATTGCAGGGAGAACCAAATGATACAGCCAAAAAATTTGTAGTACCAGGCCACGCAGGCACCTTTGCTGTGATAAGTACCATGAGTGCGAATTTCTGTGGAAGTTGCAATCGTATACGGTTAACAGCAGATGGCAAACTAAAAAATTGCCTTTTCTCCCAACATGAAACTGATCTGCTTACTGCTCTCAGAAGTGGACAGGATATTCTTCCGCTGATCAGGGACAACATTAAAGCAAAGGCTAAGGAATATGGCGGGCAATTCCATCGGGATTTTGAAAATATTCACCCGGAAGATATCCATAACCGTAGCATGATCACCATTGGTGGATAGGATCAAGATTGAAATGAAAAGAATTTTATATGATCACAGCAGCTAAGGCAAGGCAACTCATAAGGGAGAATACTGTGAGGCTCGATCCTGTTACCGTTTCGCTAAGTGAAGCTGCTGAAAAGATCCTTGCAGAAGATATTTTTGCGCCTATTGATATACCTGCTTATCCTCAATCATCCATGGATGGTTATGCATTTTCATATCAGGGCTGGATGGATTCAGAAGACCTTGGATTATTTGGAGAGGTAGCGGCCGGGAGAGGTGATAGTTTTGAATTACCATCCGGTAAAGCTGTACGCATTTTTACAGGAGCTCCTGTACCTACCGGTGCAGATACAGTTGTAATGCAGGAAAAATGCAGTATATCTGAAGATGAACTTATCATTGAAGACCCCTTTCTTAAAATTGGTGATAATGTACGGCCGAGGGGATCAGAAATAACCAAGGGCTCAATTGCTTTAGAAAAAGGCAGCAGACTCAGCCCCGCGGCCATAGGCTTTCTTGCAGGTATCGGCATAACTGATTTAACTGTTTACTCAAATCCCGTAGTAAGCATTATTGTAACTGGAAATGAGTTACAGGTTCCTGGGGAGCCTCTTTTATATGGCCAGGTGTATGAATCAAATTCCTATTCACTTAAAGCTGCTCTTTCAAAATCAGGAGTGAGTGTTTCAGAAATTTACCGGGTAGAAGATCAACTTGAATCACTTCGCAGCATTCTTATGCAAGCACTTCTTAAAAGTGATATTGTATTAATTACAGGAGGTATAAGTGTAGGAGATTATGACTTCACACTTAAAGCTTCCTTACTATGTGGTGTGGAACAGGTTTTCCATAAAATAAAACAAAAGCCCGGAAAACCTATATTCTTTGGAAAGAAAGGAAATAAGCTTGTTTTCGGACTGCCTGGTAATCCCTCTTCAGTTTTGACCTGCTTTTATGAATATGTACTGGAAGCCATCAGCATTCAACAGAACCGTAATGTTACACTTGAATCACAGAATTTACCTTTATTAAATACACTGAGTAAACCTGCGGGAATTGTACATTATTTAAAAGGCTTGCACGATGGCAAAACTGTTCGTTTACTCGATGCCCAGGAATCTTACAAACTTAACTCCTTCGCAAAAGCAAACTGCCTGATAGTTCTCCATGAAGATATTATGGTTTGTCAACCGAATGATTTGGTAGAGGTCCATCTACTGCCATAAATAGTATCATGGAAATAACAGTAATATTTTACCTGCTTCTATTCACCGTGGCATTTTTATATGCATCTGTGGGCCATGGTGGTGCAAGTGGATACCTTGCACTCATGGCCATTTACGGGTTTGCACCTGACCTTATGAAACCCACAGCCCTGTTATTAAACATTTTTGTATCACTAACGGCATTCATACAGTTTTACAGAGGCAGGCATTTTAATTGGAAAATATTCCTTCCCTTAGCTCTTGCGTCCATTCCCTTCGCCTTTCTTGGTGGTATAATGAGTATAGATGCAACTTTATATAAAAAAATTCTTGGGTTGTTGTTATTAATTCCAGTTGCCAGGTTTTTCTTTCTTACAAATACCGGCGAAGAAGAAAAACAAATTCCGAATATTGTATGGTCATTGTTATTGGGAGCTATGATCGGTTTTTTATCAGGTTTGATTGGAATCGGGGGAGGAATTATTTTATCGCCCATACTCCTTTTGCTTCGATGGACCGACCAGAAACAAACTGCGGCGATTAGTGCCTTATTCATTTTCGTAAATTCGTTGTCTGGATTATCGGGACAACTTACCAAGGGTATACACTTCAGCAGCGATATGTTGTTAATGGTGATAATCGCATTTGTGGGAGGCCTTTTAGGGGCCTGGTTCGGTTCACTGAAGTTCAGGCAGGAGATACTTAAATTTACGCTGGCCTCCGTACTGACCCTTGCCGCATTTAAATTATTATTTACAACAGCATGAACAGTGAGATAAATATTATGGTTTTCGGACAACTTGCAGAATTAACAGGTAGTACATCGGTAAAAGTAAATTTACCTGAGGACACGGACAGTTTGAAGAAATTACTGCTTCAACAATTCCCTGCACTTGTCAATTATAATTTCATAATAGCGGTTGACAAAAGAACTATTACAGAAAACATCAATCTATATCAGGGCGCCACGATAGCTATCTTACCCCCATTTTCAGGTGGATAATATGCAAAATCACGAAAACATATTTGCCCGATATCATCGCCAGATGATATTAAAAGGTTTTGGTAAAGAAGGCCAGGAAAAACTCAATTTGGCAAGAGTACTGGTTGTGGGTGCAGGGGGCCTTGGGTGTCCTGTGCTTTTATATCTTGTTGCAGCTGGCGTCGGTACAATTGGAATAGTAGACCATGATACGGTGAGCCTTAGCAACCTTCACAGGCAGGTGCTCTATAGCGAGGCTGATATCAGTCACCCTAAAGTGAGTATCGCTGCAAAGAAACTCCAGATGATGAATGAGATGGTCACCATCATTCCATATGAAACAAAACTTACTGTTAGCAATTGTCTTGAGTTCTTTTCCAATTATGATATAATAATTGATGGTAGTGATAATTTTCCAACACGATATTTGGTCAATGATGCCTGTGTATTAATAGGCAAGCCACTGGTTTATGGAGCAGTATCGCAGTATGATGGTCAGGTTGCAGTTTTTAATGTTAATGGCGGAGTAAATTACCGTGACCTCTTCCCTACCCCGCCGAAAGACGGGGAAGTTCTAAACTGTGCGGAATCCGGCGTTCTGGGTGTATTACCTGGAATTATAGGTAGTATGCAGGCAAATGAAACGATAAAACTAATTACGGGAATAGGAGAATCTTTGGTCAACCGACTCTATACTTTTAATGCACTAACAATGCAGAGTTACGATATTCAAATAAGTGCAAATCCTTTATCAGCTTTTTTGATACCTCCTGACGTTGAATCATTCACTCAAAAGGATTATGATTGGGAATGTGGCATCACTCCTACTGATCTTGAAATAGATCACAATCAATTTGATAAACTGCTAAATGAAAATATTACAGTGATTGATGTGCGGAATCTAGATGAAACACCTTTTATCACTTCCTTCGATCATCAGAAAATACCTCTTTCCATTTTGCAGGAATCGTTTGATGAGATTTCGGGCGAAACAGTCGTATTCATTTGTCAATCAGGAAAACGGAGTCTGCATGCTGCGCAAATGTTTCGCGAATGGTGCGGATCAGAAAAAAATATCTTCAGTTTAAAAGGAGGGATTCTTAATTATGAAACCCTTATATAATCATAATATGGAAGCCAGAAAACCAAAACAGCTATTTATTCAGGGTGCAATCAGCAGTTCATTCATTGGTGATAGTATTCAAAAACATAGCTCCCGTCATGATATTGGTGGACATAGTATTTTTCTGGGTCAGGTCAGGGCCGACCAGGTTGACGGAAAAACTGTCAGAGCAATTGAATACACCAGTTATGAGGATATGGCACGTGAAAAAATGCATGAAATCAGGGAAGCAATCTTTTCAAAATATGATCTAAGCTGCCTTCATGTTTACCATAGCCTCGGCACTGTTGAAGTGGGTGAGATTTGCCTGTTTGTATTCACTTCTTCTGCGCATCGGAAGGCAGCTACGGAAGCCTGTTCTGAATTAGTTGAAAGAATCAAAGCGGAGTTGCCAGTGTGGGGAAAAGAATTATTTGATAACGAAACCCATCAATGGAAAATAAACAAATAAAGAATGGTCAACATTACCCATAAATCACCCACACTTCGCCAGGCTATCGCATCAGCGATATTGAAAGTTTCAAGCCAGGCAACCATTGATGCAATTGAACAGCGTAAAGTTCCTAAGGGAGATGTCTTTGAATTTTCGAGAGCTGCTGGACTACTGGCTATAAAAAAAACCAGTGATGTTATTCCTGATTGCCATCCCCTGCCGATAGAATATGCTGCTATTACGCACCGTATTGATGGACTAAACATTATAATCAGGGTTGAGGCACATACAATCTATAAAACAGGTGTTGAAGTTGAGGCAATGCATGGCGCATCCGTTGTTGCTCTAACTATGTATGATATGCTGAAACCGCTTGATAAGGGAATTGAAATATCTACCATACGTCTGGAAGAAAAAAAAGGAGGCAAAACAGACATGAAGTACGCCATATCAGATCAAGTAAAAACGGCTGTTATCATTTGCTCTGATAGTGTTTCCGCAGGTATCAATGTTGATCTTACTGGTGAGCGCATGGCTCAAAAGTTAATGACATATAATATTTCATTGGCAAAACGCGAAGTCATCACTGATGACTTCAGTATAATACAGGCAAAAGCGAGGGAATTGGCGAAGGCCGGTTATCAACTGGTACTATTTGCCGGCGGTACAGGCCTGGGCCCGAGGGATCAGACTCCGGAAGCCATTGCCCCCTTACTTGACAGGGAAGTGCCCGGCATTATGGAGACTGCCCGCAATTACGGACAACAGCGCATGCCTTATGCAATGTTGTCACGCGGCATTGCTGGTTTTATTGGTGATATGCTTGTATTAACACTACCCGGCTCCCCACGAGGTGCTGAAGAAACAATGGATGCCTTGTTTCCTCATATCCTGCATATATTCAAAGCTGCTGAAGGAGTAAGGCATTCCTGAATTACATCGTGAACCAATATGTAAACTTTACAACTAGTGCCCGGTTCTTAACCGACATATATTCAGGAAGGTAATTGTCGGTGTACACAATGAAGAAATCAGAGGCGGGTTTGTAACGCCATTGTAACCGGGTATTAAGATTAATGTTCTTCGTTTGTTCATTATACTGACCAAATGCGGTGAAATATAATTTGTTAGTAAAAGTAACATCTATCCGGGGGCCAATTAACCAATAAGTACGCTTACCCCATGGCATAGGCAAACGAAGATCGTTATAGCTTGTGCTCATGGTAATGCCTACATAAGGTTGAAACCGATAACCCAATTCATTAGTAACCTGTAAACGTGTTCCTTCGGCAAAATAGCCGCCGTAACGTAAGTATGCGGAATAAGTAAATAAATTCCGGGGACTGGAAATATATTCGAGGCTAAAGTTATTCCAGTTATGCTCCGTTCCGGTTTGTAAGGAATCCAGTCCCGAATTAGTAGGATCAAAAGGGCGTAGAAGCTTAACATAATTCATCGCAACCAAACCATTCAGTGTTGCCTGGTTCCTGAAATTAAATTTATATGCCAGATAGGTTTCGTAATCCGTTTTCTTAAAAGTTTCATTTAAGTAATAGGTACTTTGGGCAACAGGGCCATGACTGAGTATCTTACCTGTTTTAGCAAAGAATAGATATCCAAGTTGTGGATTAACCTTAATGTATCCGGTTCTGGGAACATAGCCCACTTCTGCAACGTAATCGCGGCCAACATATTCATGCTGCCAGCCCAGTAGCCACTTACGATCTGTATAATTCAAATTAGCGGCATGTGTAACAGTTCGCCCTGAAGTATGTGGACTAAATGATTTTAGCAGCAGAGCTTTCCCCGTCCAAAAATTTCCGGGAGAAGCAAGGTTATACTCAATTCCAATATTCCTGTTATACTGGCTATGTTCAGGGGTTAGCGGATCCTTATCGGGCTGATAATTTATTGACTGTTTATTAATAAATAAAAATCCGACACTCGATCTGGAGAAAACTTTTCGTTGAAGTGACATTACAGCGAAATTCTGAACAGGAAGATCCATTTCTCCAACCGCTTTGGTTTGCATATCCATTATGCCTATGCGCCAATCCTTATTTAACTTACCACTAAGCCTTGCACCAAATTGGATGGGAACATTCAAACCAATACGCCGGGAGAAAAAAGGCCTCACATTGGTATAGCCGAAATTGCCAAAGATATCGGCGTTCTCCAGGAAAAATTGACGTCGTTCGGGAAAGAATAATTCAAACCTGTCGAGGTTGGTCACTTGCTTGTCAACTTCCACCTGAGAGAAATCAGGGTTAACTGTAAGATCCAGATTAAGTGCAGAAGTGATTCCTATTTTCAGATCGGCTCCTATCTCTTTTCTGTAATCAGTCTTGGTATTTTTATCATGATCTCTCGATAAGCCACCAAGAACATAAGGAATTACTGAAATATTGGCTCCTGTTGGAGGTGGCGGCTGATCCCACACGAGGTTGCCCGTATAGGCCAATGAAACAGTGGGAAATTGGCGGGGAACGGGAGCCCAGGATGATTTCTCTGTTGTTTTCAGGTCATTTCGACTGAAATTAAGTCCCCAGTTTGTCATGCCCTTTTTGAAGCGAATGGTCTTAAAAGGAACAGCTGCTTCAAAGACCCAGCGGTCATCGAAATTTTTAACAACGGAGGTCCATTTATTATCCCAGCTAAGATCCATTTTACCCCCCTCATAAATAATTCCATCCCATTGTGCGCCAGCGGCATTGGCACCAAACGAAAATCCGTTCGTACGGTCTTCAAATGGGTCAAAGAAGAATAAGAAATTATCATTCTTTCCAAAGTTGAAATCCCGGCGCAATGATTCTACAACATAGGGCCCGGGTACAGCATGGTAACAGATTGCGACGAGGTAAAGGTTATCATCATCATAGGTCATTTTAACTTCCGTTCTAACCCTGGCAAAACTGGTATCCATTGGTAATACCATAAAGAAATCCCGGGCAGTTTCAGCGCTGGTCCAGGCCTCTTCGCTAACATTTCCATCAATGATGATGTTACTATTTGCTTTTTGGATATTTAACCGGTAGCGGTCATTTATTTTTTGGGCAGCGGTGGATGTGGCGATAGCAAATGCTACCAAAAGGAAGAAAATTCGGGTTCTCATTTTTTTGCTTGCTAATCGTTGGAATGCGTCAAACTTCTCAAATATATTCCAAAATACAGCACCAAATCCTATAGTGTTGAACAAGTAAAAAAGTAATAAACCATGTGATAAAGATCACCGAACAGAGAAATGTTTTCCTATATCGCTTTAAAGATAAAATTATTTACCCTGCGCTGATTTAATTACCATACTCATAAAAGCTGCTAATTTAGAATCATCCAGCCACCTGGTAACAACCACAAGATCGTTGGCTTTATCTATAATTATGTAATTGCCACCATATCCTGCAGCATAGTAGATATCGGGTGGAAGTCCCTGAAGTCCTTTATCCTTGTTATTCCACCATAAATAGCCATAGGTCTGGCTTGCAGGTGAGGATTGCTGTACTGCTTTTATCCAGTTATCAGAAAGAAGCTTTTTGTCTTTCCATTTCCCTTCGCGAAGAAAAAGCAGGCCATAACGGGCCTGATCGGCAGCGCTAATGAAAAGGCCACCACCAAAATGACCACCTCCACTTACCGACTGTACCATTATACCATCAATGTTCACAAAGGAATTATCATAGCCATACCAGCGCCATGTAGTAGACGCCCCAATCGGATCCTGTATATATTCCTTTAGCACAACCGGCAAAGGTTTTCTCCATACCTGTAGTAATGCATAAGCTAGTAAATTTACCCTGACATCATTATACTCAAATACAGTTCCTGGCTCTACCAATTTCCTGTTTTTCCATTCATCAATGGTTCCTTCTCTCGGGGGCCTGTCAGCCCAATCATATTGATTAAACAGTTCGCCCGACCAGTCGGAGCTCTGATTAAGGAGATGTTCCCAGGTAATTTTTGAATTATGCGGTCCATCAAAACTTCCATCCCACACATAATCAATCACCTTATCTTTTATACTCCTGATAAGCCCTTTTTCGAGTGCGAGGCCAACTATAGTTGACAGATAGCTTTTAGTAACGCTGAAGGTCATATCCACACGATCTATATCTCCCCAACTGGCAACGATATATCCATTTTTTATTACAATTCCCGCCGGGCCACCTCTTGGCTTGGTAGGACCTAAAATAGCATACCCCGGCTCACGCTGATACGATTTCAGAATGGCGACACGAAGATCCTTTTCCTGTTTTGTTTCATTATTTATAGCGAAGGAAACAGCACTGTCAAGAAGATCTTTATTTATTTTGAGTTGGGAAGGCGGGCGAGATTGCCAAATAGTATCCGGAAAATATAAAGCCTGGGCATTAAGCGGGCCAGACGTTCCGGTAATTACAATAATTATAAAAAAGCATGTAAGGATTCTATAAACCATACTCCAATTTACGAAGCCTGATCCACTATAAAGTAAGGCTTCTCACTTTCCTCTTTATACCTGAAATAAAATATGGGCGCGGATCTTAATTACATCCGCCAAGCAATTCACAGAGTTTATCATGGAGATCTGTACCACGAAGGTTTTTTGCAACAATTATTCCCTTTGGATCAATCAGCAGATTCTGTGGGATTGACTGAACCTTATACTGCACTGCAACAGCATTCTGCCAAAATTTAAGATCGCTGAGTTGGGTCCATTTCAATTTGTCGGCCTCAATTGCCTGGAGCCACTTTTTCTTATCGCGGTCAAGAGATATCCCAAGTACAGTAAAATTTTTATCCCTGAATCTATTGAAAGCGGAAACTACATTCGGATTTTCCTGGCGGCAGGGTCCGCACCAGGAGGCCCAGAAATCGACCAATACATATTTACCCCGAAAAGATGAAAGTGCAACAGGATTGCCAGAGGTATCGTCCTGAATAAAGTCCATTGCTTCAAAGCCTACCCTTCCCACGCGGCTTTCGGCAATTCTTGCAGCTATGAATTTGCCATAAAAGCCTTTTTTCACGGATTCGCTCATGGCCTCAAAACTTTTTTCTATGCGATTAATATCATTTACCACCTGCATGGTTGTTGCCCACATAAATGCAGCAATTTCTTTATCCTGATTTTCCCTGGCAAATAGCTCTCCTGTTTCTGCCATTTCATTGACCAAGGCTTTGTATAAGGTCATCAGGCTATCATTTACGCCAGTACGCGAAGCAGCCTCGCTAAGGCTTGCATAACGTTTGAAGAGCGGATCAAAGCGCTTCTGGAAAAGTATGAAACCATCATGGGCGGGAGATCCGCTAAATTTGAATTGTTGAATTTTATTGATATCGCCCGTTACAGAAACATTTTTGGGATCCAGGAAAACCAATGCTTTCTTATCAGCGGGCAGAAATACGATATTATATAATTTGGTCTGGAGCAGTTCGCCCTTAAGTTCAAACCTGGATTTGTCTGATATTGTTCTGGCGATTGTATCACCCGGTTGATCGGGGTCAGTTAAGTAAACCAGCGATTTATCAGCAAGGCCTTCAATATTTCCTTTAATGCTGAAATTATTTGTTTGAGCGAAAACAGGTGAAATAAATCCGACCGTTAAGAAAGCCAGGTAAAGAAAACGAATAGAAAGAAGGGGTAGGAATTTTGTTCTCATATCATTTTGAATGACGATCCTTTAAAATATCAATCACATCCTGTAAACTAAAACCTTTTGCGTTAAGTAAAAGTAAATAATGGAAAAGCAGGTCGGCAGATTCATTAAGAAAAAGTTGGTCATTGTCGTCTTTAGCCTCAATAACCATTTCCACTGCTTCCTCGCCAACCTTCTGTGCAATCTTGTTGATTCCGCGTGAAAAAAGTTTTGCTACATAAGACTCTCCGGGAGAGGCCATCTTTCGCAGCGAAATAATATCCTCCAGGTAAAACAGGAAGTCTTCAGGATGATTCCTTTCACTCCAGCATGTATCCGCACCTGTATGGCAAGTGGGACCGAGGGGATGAGCTTTGATCAAAAGTGCATCATTATCACAATCCACAGCCATTGACTTTAGTTCAAGAAAATTACCGCTCTCCTCTCCCTTTGTCCATAACCTTTGTTTTGACCGGCTAAAGAAGGTCACCTTACCGGTTGACTCAGTATGGTTAAGCGCTTCCTGGTTCATATATCCAAGCATCAGGACTTTTTGGGTCTGGAAATCCTGCACAATTGCGGGCACCAGGCCATCGTCATATTTCAGAAAATCAACTTTCATCTTTCAAATTTAAATAAATCCTCTCTTTCCGGAAGCCCTCATCTCCTGACCTCAATACCATTTACGGCGAGGTAATGCTTCAAATCGGGTATCTGGATCTCTTTGAAATGAAAAATACTGGCAGCAAGTGCAGCATCCGCATGCCCCTGTTCAAACACGTCCAGAAAATGTTTCATTGCACCACCACCGCCACTGGCTATAATGGGAACGGATAATGTATCGGATAACTGACGGGTAATATCCAGGGCGAAGCCCTGCTTTGTGCCGTCATGATTCATTGACGTCAAAAGGATTTCTCCTGCACCTAATGAAACCGCTTTAATTGCCCAGTCAATGCACCTGGTCTCAGTTTTTGTTCGGCCACCGTTTAGGTATACATACCATTCACCATCATCTTCCTGACGGGTATCAATGGCTAAAACGATACACTGGCTACCGAACTCTTTCTCCAATTCACCAAGAAGTTCGGGTCTTTTGTAGGCTGCAGTGTTTACAGAAATTTTATCGGCCCCTTGTTGAAGTAATACGCTAACATCTTCCACGCTGCTTATGCCACCACCTACAGTGAAGGGAATATTTATCTGGTGACTAATCCGCTTCACCAATTCACTCAAGGTTTTTCGTTTCTCTACTGTAGCTGTAATATCGAGGAATACCAATTCATCAGCCCCTTGTTCTGCGTAGAGCTTTCCCAATTCCACAGGGTCACCAGCATCGCGCAGGTCAACAAAATTTGTACCCTTAACGGTTCTGCCATCTTTGATATCGAGGCAGGGAATTATTCTTTTAGTTAGCACTGGTTGTTATAGTTTATCATGTTAGGCCATTCTCCCAAGTCTTAGCCGCTAAATCTTTAATCGTGATCCGTCCTTCATAAATAGCCTTACCAACTATGGCTCCGGAACAGCCTATTTCTGAAAGCTGACGGAGGTCAGACAAATTGCTTACTCCACCACTTGCGATAAAATATAGTTCCGGGTATTTTGAAATGATATTTTTATATAAATCTACAGCTGGACCTTCCAGCTTTCCATCCTTACTTACATCGGTACAAAACACCTGGTTAATACCATGATCCTGATATTTCCGTATAAAATCATATATCCAGATGTCTGTTGTTTCCAACCATCCTCCCACTGCGATCTTTTCGTCTTTTACATCAGCCCCCAGCAGGAATTTTTCTGAGCCATACTTTTTAAGCCAATCAACAAAAGTGTTTTCATCTTTTACTGCGAGGCTACCGATGGTTGCAAATTCTGCACCCGATTCGAAGACGATTCGCAGATCATCATCCCGTTTAATGCCTCCTCCAAAATCTATAACCATTGATGTTTTAGCAGCAATTATTTCAAGAACTTTCCAGTTCTTAACAGCACCTGCCTTTGCGCCATCGAGGTCAACAAGATGAAGTCTCCTTAGCCCCGCATCTTCAAACTGCATAGCAACTTCAAGAGGATGCTCATTATATATTGTCTTTTGTTCATAATCACCCTGGGTGAGCCGAACGCATTTACCGTCGATAATATCAATAGCGGGTATTATTTCCATTGATCTTTCTTTGCTTTGCTTATTCAAACGTTTTACCATTTTGCGGTATTCGTGGCCATTATCTTCCCAACCCCCACCATCGGGGATCATCCCAAACCGGTAATAAAGTTCCATTGCTTCCGTTCTTGCATTGCACCAAACCATTTCGAAATTTCCATCTTCAGCATACTGCATAACTTTCTCCAGCAGCATGCTACCATAACCCTTTCGCTGTGCTTCCGATAAGGTTGCAAATTTCCGGAATTGGAGGGATTTCCCTTTTTTAAATACGGAAATAATACTTACTGTTTCACCATTCACTTCCACCCCCCAATGCATTGCATTTGGGTCGTCTTCAAGCTTAACAAAATCCAGTGTTCGCTCCGGATACATTACCCGATGCCTGATTTGCCACACTGTATCCAGCGATGGTGATGTAATATTCAATCCTGACATATAATCCAATGCTGGTTAAGGTAAACTTTTATATTTTTTCAATGAAGTTTCGCAATATCTGCTCCCCTACAGTGGCCGATTTTTCGGGATGGAATTGAACTCCGTAAAAATTATCCCTATGAAGTGCGGCGCTGTATGGAAGTACGTATTCTGTTGTTGCGATGGTATGCGAGCCGAGTGAAGCATAATAGCTGTGTACAAAATAACAATAGCTCTGATCAGACACACTATCAAAAAGTGGGGTATGCAAGTCGAAAATATTGTTCCAGCCAATCTGGGGTACCTTTATGCGGCTTATCTCCGGTCGAAACAATTTCACTTCTTCCTCAAAAATTCCTATACATGAAGTGTCGTTCTCTTCCGAACTATTACACATCAGTTGCATACCTAAACAAATTCCTAATACGGGTTGACGAAGATCCTTCAGCAGGATATCAAGATTTCTATCCCTGAGATATCGCATAGCACTACTCGCTTCACCAACACCAGGAAATATGACCTTATCTGCCGACCGGATTTCATCATGATCATCAGTTACTATTGCGTCAACACCTATTCTTTCCAGTGCATAAAGCACACTCTGAATATTGCCGGCATTGTATTTCAGGATTTTAAGATCCATAATATGATTTTATCCCCTTATTTAATCAAGCACGGAATGAAGAAATTCACCTGTGCGTTTACCAATATCATCTGAGCCTTCGAGAGCTCTGATAAAAGCCGACCCTATGATTGCACCATTTGAATGGGCACAGGCTTTGTCAAAACTTTCTTTGTCTTTTATTCCAAATCCAACAAGAACCGGATTCTTTAATTTATAACCTTGCAGTTTCTGCAGGTATCTGTCAACAGAAACCATCTCTTTGTCTGTACCTGTTGTTGACGATGAAGACACTGCATAAAGAAAACCACTACTCAGTTTATCAAGCTTAACAACCCGTTCCGGAGATGTTTCGGGAGTTACGAGGAATATAAAATCAAGGCCATTCTTTCGGATGATATCGCCATATTCTGTTTCGAACTCATACTCCGGAAGATCCGGCAATATTAGTCCATCAACACCTGCGTTTGCAGCATCAGCGCAAAATTTCTCAAATCCATATTGTAATACCGGATTCATGTAACCCATCAATACCACGGGGATATGAATCTTATTTTTCAGCGCCTTCAATTGTTCTAATAATACAGAGATTGTCATTCCATTGCCAAGAGCCACCTGGCTGCTTTGCTGGATAACCGGACCATCAGCAAGAGGATCACTATAAGGCATTCCGATTTCAACAATATCAGCGCCGTGTTGCTCTAAGGCTTTTATCACTTCACCGATGCTATCTAACCTGGGATATCCCGCTGTACAATAAACATTCAGTATCCGATTTTTTTTCTTCGCAAAAAGCTCCTGAATCTTGCTCATAGTTTGTTTTTCATTTACCTGTTTCGCCAATCATATCCATCTGCTTCATATATGCAGAAAGGTCTTTATCACCCCGACCACTTAGGCATAGAATGACCTGGTGATTGCTATTCAGATCCATTTTATTAAGGGCGGCAAATGCATGTGCAGTTTCGAGGGCAGGGATGATGCCTTCAAGGCGTGCCACTTCAAAAGCTGAGCGCATAGCTTCTTCATCGGTAGCGTTCAGAAAGGTTGCTCTTCCACTTTCAAAAAGGTGAGCATGCAATGGGCCAATGCCGGGGTAGTCAAGTCCGGCTGAAATACTATGGGGTTCAATAACCTGTCCATCTTCTGTTTGCATGAGAAGGCTTTTGCTACCATGAAGTATGCCCGGTTTACCAAGGGCAGTTGTAGCCGCACTCATACCACTATTTATTCCATGGCCTGCCGCTTCTACAGCTACCAGTTGTACAGACAATTCATCGAGATAATGGTAAAATGCTCCGGCAGCATTACTTCCCCCGCCTACACAAGCGATAACATGCGTTGGCAGTTCGCTCCCGGTTTTCTCCTTTAATTGCCAGCGGGTTTCTTCACTGATAACACTTTGAAAGCGAGCAACCATATCCGGATATGGATGAGGCCCCACCACGCTTCCTATGATATAATGTGTATCGGAGGGGTTGTTTATCCAATCACGGATGGCTTCGTTGGTGGCATCTTTTAATGTTCGGCTACCACTAATGGCCGGAATAACAGTTGCACCGAGCATGCGCATGCGAGCCACATTGGGTGCCTGACGTTCAATATCCTTCTCACCCATATACACAATACACTCAACACCCTTAAGCGCGCATACAGTTGCTGTGGCAACTCCGTGTTGCCCTGCACCTGTTTCAGCAATTATTCGCTTTTTTCCCAAACGCAATGCCAGGAGAATCTGTCCGATGGTATTGTTAATCTTGTGTGCACCGGTATGACAAAGGTCTTCACGCTTAAGATAGATATTGGTATTTAATAATGCGCTTAGTCTCTTTGCATAATACAGAGGTGTTGGTCTTCCTACATAATCATGCAGTAAGTCACGGAATTCGGCCTGGAAAGTTGACTCCTGCATGATCTCAAGGTAACATTGCTGCAGTTCCTCAACATTTGGGTGCAGCATTTCAGGGATATAAGCACCTCCAAATTTCCCATAATATCCATGTCCGGAAGGACGCTGATAAGAAGTTAACTGATCAATCATGTCAAATTACTTTATAGATTCTTTTACTATGCATTCAATGTTTTAATAAAGTGCTCCACTTTTACCATATCCTTCACACCGGCACTGGTTTCAAACTTACTATTGATGTCGAGTGCAAACAGGCTTTTTGCTGAAGGCTGCTTTTCGAATTCACGAATTGCGGCTTCATCGCCCGGTTCAATTCCACCGCTTAGAAAATAAGGCTTGCCCACATCAACATCTTTCAGGATCGACCAGTCGAATTTCTTTCCCGTACCACCATAACCAGCACCGATCGTATCAAAAAGGAACATATCGCAAACTTCCTGGTAAGGCCGTATCATCCATTCAATACTATCATTATCACTGAGCCGAAAAGCTTTGACCACTGAAACATAATCGGCGATCTTCTCACAATATTTGGGAGTTTCATCACCATGAAGCTGGACCATATGCAACCGGCATTCATCCACCATCTGGAGAACTTCATCCATACCCGCGTTTACAAATACCCCCACTTTATTGATCCTGTTTTCTTTCCTAAGGTCAGTTGTTGTCATATATCGAAGTACATAACGTGGACTCTTGGGATAAAAAATGAATCCCGCAAAAGCGGCACCAATTTGCTCCAGTTGATTAACCTGATGCAGCTGGGTCATGCCACAGACTTTTACTCTCATACAGTTTTTCCATTTTAAGTGTTAGTTTCTGGCAGCAAGCATTTCATAGGATTGCCGGTCATTGTCAGCTGACCGGGATCTTAAGACAGTTTCTACTTCATATTGTTCAGGTCGGCAACAAAATCAGCAAATGCCTTTCCGGGGTCAGGTGCTTTCATAAAATGCTCACCAATAAGGAAACCGCGGAAACCATGTTCACGGAATATTTTAATATTCGCAACACTATCAATACCGCTTTCGGCAACTTTAATGGTTCCTTCCGGCAGCCGTGATGCCATCGCCAAACTCCTTTCAATATCAACAGTAAAGGTCTTTAAATTCCTGTTATTGATGCCCACTACCGGGGTAAATTCACAAACATGCCCCAGCTCTTCCTCATCATGCAACTCCAGCAGAACCTCCAGACCCAGTTCCTGTGCCGCTTTGGCAAGTTTACGGACCTCATCAGGGCTCAGACAGGCAGCTATAAGTAAAATAACATCGGCGCCCATTGCCCTGGCTTCTTCCAATTGATATTCATCGATAATGAAATCTTTTCGGAGAATAGGCAAACTGTTCACACGAGCCGCAATCAAATCCTCAGTACTGCCCCCGAAAAATGAGTGATCGGTTAGTACTGATAATGCAGAGGCTCCATTAGCAGCATATGCCCTTGTCACATCCACCACGTTGGCCTTGTCATTGATGATACCCTTAGAGGGTGACTTACGTTTAAACTCTGCAATAATACCGGTATGTGCATCGCTTTGCAGAAATTCAACCAGTGAAAATCCTTGTCTGTTATATAGTGCAGAAAGTCTCAGGTTTTCTAGTGGAACCTGTTTTTTCCGCAGCTCAACTTCGATTCTTTTTTCAGCTATAATTGCTTCCAATATATTCATCTCAGGAATAATGATTTTTTAGTAATAGGCTATTGTAATGCGATAAGTTTTGTTAATGCAGCCATTGCTTTACCGCTCTCAAGGCTTTCTACAGCAGCACTGTATGCGTCATTATAATCCTTATAATTCCGGGTACTGAACAGGGCCATGGCGGCATTAGCGAGTACCACTGCATTCTGCGCCCATGTACCTTTACCTTCAAGGATACGCGAAAATATTCTCGCTGCTTCTTCTACAGTGTTGCCACCGTATATATCTGAGGCTTGTACCATCCGCTTGCCCAACTGTTGAGGGGTAAACAATTGTTCACCCTCATTAGTGATTACTTTAGTATCAGAAGTAAGGGAGATCTCATCATAACCATCAAGGCTATGAATGATTGTAAACTGACCTTCGGTTTGTTGAAGGAGGTAATTGTAAATACGAGCCATCTCCAGGTTGTACACACCAACTAATTGGTAGGCCGGTCCGGCTGGATTTACCATGGGTCCCAGCATATTAAAAAATGTTCTCATGCCCAGGTTTTTCCGGATGGGACCAACTGCTTTAAGGGCAGGATGGAATAATGGCGCATGGAGAAAGCAAATGTTGGAAGAATCAAGTTCGCGGCGAAGTGCATCACCCTCATTTTTGAATTTATAGCCGAGGTTTTCCATTACATTGGAAGCACCACTTATGGATGAAGCGCCATAATTTCCGTGTTTGGCAACTTTTTGTCCAGCACCTGCAACTATAAAGCAAGCCAGGGTTGAAATATTAAATGTATTCTTCCCATCGCCGCCAGTTCCAACTATATCAAGTACTTTTTCACCATTAAGATCAAGTGGTACGCAGAGTTCCAGAAGTGCGTCGCGAAAACCCTGCAATTCGTCAATGGTAACACTTCGCATAAGGAACACTGTCATGAAAGCCGTCATTTCATGTTCATTATACAGTCCCTTTCCAATGTTCACCAATGCATCCTTTGCCTGTTGCCGCGATAGTGACTTGTGTTCAAATAAATATTGTAAAATCTTCTTCATGCTAAGTTTCGTTTTACTTTAATACACCTGAATCATTTCCCCAGCCAGTTTTTCATCATTTGTTCTCCATCGGGCGTCAGTACGCTTTCGGGATGGAACTGAACCCCCTGAACATCAAATTTTTTATGTTTGAGGGCCATGATCTGTCCTTCTTTATCACGTGCGGTAATTTCAAGGGTATCCGGAAATCCTGTTTCGCCTACTACCCATGAGTGATAACGACCCACTTCCAATTGAAGCGGCAGGCCTTTGAACACATCGTTTGATGAAGAACTATGATCAGGGTCCACCCATATAGGAGTAGCTACTCCGTGGTACACATTCTTAAGGTTTATCAGATCAGCTCCAAAGGCCTGGCCTATAGCCTGGTGTCCCAGGCAGACGCCGAGAATAGGCTTTGTAGGTGCATAGGTTTTGATGAGGGGTAATAATAGTCCGGCTTCTTCCGGAATACCAGGGCCAGGTGATAATATTATCTTATCGAAACGTGCCACATCCTCCAACTTTATCTGATCATTCCGGTGCACTTCAACTTTCTCACCAATGATCTTCTCAACCAGGTGAACAAGGTTATAGGTAAAGGAATCGTAATTATCAAAAACAAGGATCTTCATAAAGTTTTAATAAGTTGTATTAGTTGATAATGATGAGATCAACCGATTTTCCCGGCTAATTCCAATGCCTTTTTCAAGGCGCCCAGTTTATTATTTACCTCCTGCAATTCATTTTCGGGTATACTTGCTGCTACAACGCCGGCACCAGCCTGGTATGTCAGTGTATTTCTCCTGCTCAAAAAAGTCCTGATCATTATCGCATGATTGCAGCTGCCATCAAAACCCATGAAACCAATGGCTCCACCATAATATCCCCTGGCAGTTGGTTCAAAGCCATCGATCAGTTGCATCGCCCGAATTTTGGGGGCGCCGCTAAGTGTACCTGCAGGAAAAGTTTTTGCCATAAGAAGGAAGGGGTTTGCAGCAGGGGGTACTTTTCCTGATACCTCGCTAACAAGGTGTATAACATGCGAAAAATACTGAACCTGGCGGTAATGAGTAACCTCAACTTCGGTGCATACCCTGCTGAGGTCATTTCTGGCAAGGTCAACCAACATTACATGTTCAGCATTTTCTTTTGCATCCAGGAGCAATTTCTCCGTTTCCCGCTGATCAATTTCATCATCTCCACTTCGTTTATATGTTCCCGCGATGGGATGAACAACAGCTTTACCATTGCTGATCACAAGCTGTGATTCAGGAGATGAGCCTATTAGTTTATAATCGCCATAATCAAAAAAGAAAAGGTAAGGGGATGGATTTATAGTTCTGAGTGCGCGGTAAACATTGAATTCATCACCACGGAATTTCTGCTGGAAGCGGCGACTAAGCACGATCTGGAAAACATCTCCCCTATGACAGGAAGCTATTCCCTTCTTCACCATCTCCATGTATTCATCATTGCCCATATTGGTTTGCTCCTGGCCAGTAAGTGCAAAGGGATAAACCGGAACGTCTTTACTTCTGATAAGGGATTCTACAGCATCAATTTCGGATTCTATACCCGTGATCCTGTTTTCACAGAGATAAAGTTCATCACGGAAATGGTTAATAGCGATAACATACTGGTAAAGCCGGTACCGCATGAGGGGTAGGGCATTGATTTCTGCTTTGTCAGAAAATCTGACTGAATCAAAAAACTGAACAGCATCATAGGATGTGTATCCATATAGACCCTGTGCGAACCTGGTTGTTTTCGGATCAGCACCTTCCGCATTTACTGATTCGAAACGCTGCATAAATCCCCAGAGCTGATCGGGAACCAGTGCTGGATTAGTTATATCTAATTTCTCGGGTGGCTGCCCGGGTAATTTATATTCGATACTATCTAGTGAACGGATCTCCATTCCGGCTATTGCATTTATACAAATGAAGGAGTAACTATTATCCGCCGCATGCGAATCTGTGCTTTCCAGTAAAACAGTATCCCGGAACCGGTCTCTTAACCTGAGGTATATTCCAACTGGTGTATATACATCAGCCAGCATGCGTTTTACCGTTGTTTCTATCCTGATCTTTTTTGTTTCTTTTGACATAGTTCTGTTTTTCGATTTCACCTATCTGGCCCAATGGACAATAAAAAAGCCCCGATGATCAATCGGGGCCTGAATATGTTTACAATAAACACAGTAATGACATTACAGCACCCCGGAAGAGTTTGTATGCCACCACCACTGAATATTTATAATGTTTTTATTCATTCGACCACAAATATCAAGCATGAATTCCGTTTCAGCAAAACTTTTTTTAAGTAGCTTACTGAAAATTTCCGCCATGCTCATACAACATACCCATACGGAAAGCAAGGGCGTATTCTTTGTTCAGCAGGAAGGCGCTGTACTTGCAGAGCTAGTGTATACACAGCCCTCTTTTGATAAAATCATCCTGGAACATACCGAAGTGTCTGAAGAATTGAAAGGACAGGATGTTGGCTATTTACTGGTTGAAACAGCGGTGGACTATGCACGTAAGCATCATCTTAAGATCATTGCCCTGTGTCCATTTGCCAGTGCCGTATTCAAAAAAAAGCCGGAATACAACGATGTGGTTTTTGAATTCCAATCCTGAATATTTCATTTATTCATTGAGCACATAACTAATATTGAATTATGGAAGTCGCAATTTTTGGTGCCACCGGCCAGGTTGGTCGCCATCTGATTAACCAGGCATTATTGAAGGGTTATAAAGTAAGGGCCTTTGGACGAAACGTTCATGAACTTAATGACAACAATGATGATCTTACACTTATCAAAGGAGGTGTATTTGATAATAAAGATGTGTTCGATGCGATAAAGGGATGCGATGCTGTACTCAGTGTATTGGGAGGAAGCTTTGATGGAACAGATAAGACAAGGTCACTTGGCATAAAAAATATCATCGTACAAATGAAGCGGGCTTCAGTGAAAAGAATAATTGCCCTTGGCGGCATGGGTGTACTAGACCATACCGAAGGGGGATTGATTATTGAACAGCCTGAATATCCGGAGGAATATATACCAGTAGGACTAGAGCATCAGAAAGCATGGGAACAATTAGAGGCATCTGGTCTTAACTGGACATTCGTTTGTTCTCCCGATATCATAGACGCTGATCCGGTTGGAAATTTTATTACGAGCGCAGATCATTTTCCAGATGGCGCACGTACAAAAATCAACTCCGGCGATATTGCCCTGTTTATGCTCAACGAATTGGAAGTAGAGGCATATCCTCAGCAACGAGTTGGAATTGGTATGGTCTGATTTTTATAAAACCCCTTTTGTGGAAGGGAGGTAATTGCTAATCGGATCACGTTTTACGGCCATCCGGATAGCTTTTGCAAACGCTTTGAAGATAGCTTCTATTTTGTGATGTTCATTTTCACCGCGGCACTCAATATTGAGGTTACACCTGGCTGCATCACTGAATGATTTAAAGAAATGAAAGAACATTTCAGTAGGCATCTCTCCTATTCTTTCGCGTTGAAAGGTGGCATTCCAGACGAGCCAGTTGCGGCCACCGAAATCAATTAGAACTTTTGCATCGGCCTCATCCATTGGAAGCGCGAAACCATATCGTTCCATACCACGTTTGTCTGCTAATGCTTTGGCAAAAGCTTCCCCCAAAGCCAATCCGGTATCTTCAATAGTATGGTGTTCGTCAATATGGAGGTCGCCCTTCGTTTCAATTTTAAGATCAATTTTTCCATGCCTTGCAATCTGGTCAAGCATATGATCAAAGAAGCCAAGGCCCGTAGAAATTGCTGATTTACCGCTTCCGTCCATATTCACTTCCACGTGGATCCTGGTTTCATTGGTATTTCGCTCATGCACTACCTGGCGCAATCCCAGCTTAAGAAAAGAATATATCTCCGACCAGTCAGTACTTTCCAGGGCAACAGTATTTTTTCTTAGTAATTCTGCCTGGTCATTGATTTCTGCACCACCAAGGCTGGAATCAAGATTCAGCCAAATGGCTTTGCAACCCAGGTTTTTTGCCAACTGAACATCAGTGATACGGTCGCCAATAACGAAGGAATTCTCAATATCATATTCATCGTTATTGAGATAATGTTTAAGCATCCCAATTCCCGGTTTCCTGGTATTTAATCCCTCATGAGGAAAACTCCTGTCAATAAGTACTTCACTAAAATAGATCCCTTCCCCTTCCAGGCTTTTCATCACGAGATTATGGAGTGGCCAGAAAGTATCCTCCGGGAAGATGTCTGTACCAAGCCCATCCTGGTTAGTCACCATCACGAGTTTATAATCCAACTCACGCGCAATACGTCCCATGAACTCGAACATCTTGGGATAAAACGTTAGTTTATCAAAAGAGTCGAGCTGGTAAGTTGGTGGCGCTTCGTTGATAAGTGTTCCATCGCGGTCAATGAATAAAATTCGTTTAGCCATAATATTCTATGAATTTACAAAGCATCAAGTAATTCCGTATTCTCTTTCTCTGTTCCCACTGTTATACGGAGGCAATCATCACAAAGTATCACATTGCTACGATCGCGTACTACAATCCCCTTATTTAGTAGCTTCTGGTATAAACCTTTGGCATCCTTAACCTTCACCAGCAGGAAATTTGCATCTGATGGATACACATGTTCAACAACCGGAAGGTTGGGTAATTCCTGCTCAAGCCTTGTACGCTCCTGCACCAAAACCCTTATCATTTCATTAACCTGTTCAACTTCATCAAGCGCTTTTAAAGCCAGTTCCTGGGAAGCCTGGTTAATATTGTAAGGTGGCTTGATCTTATTCATAACATTAATGATACTTTCTGATGCAAAAGCCATTCCGACACGTAACGCAGCTAATCCCCATGCTTTAGAGAGCGTCTGCAAAACAACAAGGTTTGGATAATCTTCGAGCTCCTGAACATAGGACCGCTGTCTTGAGAAGTTAATATAGGCCTCATCCATAACTACGATCCCAAAATAATTGTTGAGTAACATTTCAACATCCTCCCGTATCAATGAATTACCGGTAGGGTTATTGGGAGAACAGAGAAATATCATTTTGGTATTGTCGTCAACAGCTTCTTCAAGTGCAGGCAGATCAAGTTGAAAACCTGCAGTAAGAGGCACTTTCTTTACCTTAACATTATTGATATTAGCACTTACCTCATACATGCCGTAAGTAGGTGGTACTATAATAATGTTGTCGACTGCTGGTTCACAAAATGCCCTAAGTAAAATATCAATACACTCATCACTTCCATTTCCCAGGAATATATTCTGCGGGGCAACACCTTTGATAACTGATAACTTTTCTTTTACTGCCCATTGCATAGGATCGGGATACCTGTTATACCATTTGGTAAGTGGTGAGCCAAGTGAATTTTCATTGGCATCCAGAAAAATCCTTGCTTCACCTTTGAACTCATCCCTTGCGGAAGAGTATGGTACAAGATCCCTTATGTTTGGCCTGATGAGATCAGAGAGGTTAAACATATAAACGATATTCAGGTTAAATTAAATAAATGTCCTCCAGACTTAATCTTTCAAGAGTTCCCCGCAACGTAGTTCAACTGCCCTGGCATGCCCATGAAGGCCTTCGGCCCGCGCCATTGTGATAACCGTATCGGCTATGCGCTGAAGGCCGTCTTCCGTTAGTTGTTGAAAGGTGATCTTTTTCACAAAACTGTCAACACTAACACCACTATAAGCCAGTGCGTAGCCATTTGTTGGGAGGGTGTGATTTGTACCACTTGCATAATCACCCACACTTTCGGGAGAATAATGGCCAATAAATACCGACCCGGCGTTAATGACCTTCTCTGCAAGTTCTTTGGCCCCCTCACAGCAGAGGATCAGGTGTTCAGGCGCATAGGCGTTGAGAAGTTCCATCGCTGTATTTTGAGTGTCAGTAACTACCATTGTACTATTCTCCAAGGCAATTGCAGCCATTTGCCTGCGTGGAAGTTTTTCTAATTGCCGCGAGAGCGCTTCCTTTACAAGAGGGATGAGGTCATTATTTGTTGTTACGAAAAACACCTGGCTATCCACTCCATGTTCGGCCTGGCTAAGCAGGTCGGCAGCAACGAATTCAGCATTTGCAGAAGCATCTGCAAAAACTGCTACTTCACTTGGACCGGCGGGCATATCAATAGCAATACCACGTTGTTGAACCAGCTGTTTTGCCGCAGTAACATACTGGTTACCCGGACCAAATATTTTATACACCCGTGGCACTGATTCTGTTCCAAAGGCCATTGCGGCAATGGCCTGAACCCCACCAAGTTTAAATATCCGGGTCACTCCAACCACAGAAGCAGCAAATAATATTGCAGGATGCAGATTACCATTTTTATCGGGGGGAGAACAAAGAACTATTTCGCTGCAACCTGCAATAGTGGCAGGGATGCCAAGCATCAGCAAGGTTGAAAAAAGTGGAGCTGTTCCCCCGGGGATATATAATCCAACTTTCTCTATGCCAACAGATTTACGCCAGCAACGGACCCCGGGCATTGTTTCGATAATTTCGGGGCCAGTGAGCTGGCGCTTGTGAAAAGAAGTAATATTATCTGCAGCCTGTCGAATAGCTTTTTTAAGTTCTGAACCAATCATCGATTCTGCTGCAGCGATCTCTTCTGCACTCACTGCAAGATTTTCAAGTTCAACCCCATCAAATTGACTGGTAAAGTGATATAAGGCAGCATCACCTTCTTTTTCAACCCGGTTAAGCACCTGCATAACTGTTCCTTCCAGTGATACAGCATCCATAACCGGTCTCTTAAGGAGTGCAGGCCATTGACTTCTTGGGGGATCGATGTATATCTTCATAAACTAATTCATTAATTGGATTCCGGCAATCATTATATGATCATTTTTTCTATCGGAATCACCAGTATGCCCTGTGCGCCCGCATCTTTAAGTTGTTCAATGATATCCCAGAACCGGTCTTCACTGAGCACACTGTGTACACTACTCCATCCGGGTTCGGCAAGTGGAAGTACGGTTGGACTTTTCATTCCAGGCAATAAGGCGATGATTTCCTGCAGTTTGTTATTGGGGGCGTTCAGCAGAACATATTTGTTGTTCTTAGCTTTTTTAACTGCCCTGATACGGAATAACAAACGCTCAAGCAATTGTAATTGTTCCGCTTCAAGTTTCTCATTTCGGATAAGCACAGCCTGACTCTTCAGAACGGTCTCCACTTCTTTAAGTCCATTCATAAAAAGGGTGGATCCGCTGCTTACCAGGTCAACTATTGCATCTGCAAGCCCAATGCCGGGTGCTATTTCAACAGAGCCACTGATCTCGTGGATCTCAGCACTGATACCCTTTTCAGAAAGAAATTTCTCAACCAGGATCGGATAACTGGTAGCAATCCTTTTTCCCTGAAGAAAACCAACACCGGTATAATCATCCTTGCGTCCAACGGCTATGCTGAGCCGACACTTCCCAAAGCCTAATTCTTCCACTATAATGGCTTTTTTATTTTTCTCATACATCACATTCTCACCCACTATACCAATATCCGCCACCCCGTCTTCCACATATTGTGGGATATCATCATCGCGGAGAAAATAAATCTCGAGCGGAAAATTCTCCGCCTCGGTTTTTAACTTATTGATCCCATTTTTCACATCAATGCCGCAATCCTTTAGCAGCTTCACCGAATCTTCGTGTAACCGACCGCTTTTCTGAATGGCGATCTTGAGTTTTTGTTGCATATACTGGTAATAATAAAAAAGGGCCTACCTGTGGTAAGCCCTCAAATGTTTATATAGACGCAAACATCATCCGCTTACTGCGATGGCAGGAAATGATGATGATGGTGTTTTTGCGTGTTTTGAATCATTGCGGTGCAAAAATATAGGCATTGAGGGCAAATCTCCAAATTTTAATTTATAGCGGCTTCACGTAGTAGGGTCGAATGGGTCTTCTTCCTTAAATTGGGCACACTAAAGAGATGATATGAAAAGATCCTATTCATTATTTTTTTCCGCACTCCTTTTATGCAATATGGTGATGGCTCAGGATGACACCCATTACCAGACCCCGCCAAAAGACATTACTGACCTGGTATTATCGAAACCCACTCCCACAGTGTCGGTGGATGGGAAAGGACAATGGATGATATTTATTGAGAGGGCATCTTTCCCTACTATTGAAGAGCTGGCCCAGCCAGAATACCGGATAGCGGGCATAAGATGGAATCCGGCAAATTTCGGAGGTAGCCGAACAACATACTTCAACAGTCTTCAATTTAAGAATCTTAAAACAGGTAAAACAACTACATTAACCGGTATCCCTGAAGATTTAAGGGGAACCAGTTTACAGTGGAGCCCCGACCAGTCTTCCGTTGCATTTCTACATCATGGAAATGAGCGTATCGATCTTTATATGGCAAAACCAGCAGATGGAATTGCAATAAAGATCAATAGTAAACCTGTGAACGCAGTATTAGGATCTTCTTTCAGCTGGGTGAATAATGATCTGATCATTTATAAATCAGCGGTGAATTCAGGTAAAACCGAACCGGTTAAAAAGGCTGCACCTACAGGCCCGGTAATACAGGAATCACTCGGTAAAGCAGCAGCCTCACGCACTTACCAGGATCTGATCAAAAGTCCTCATGATGAATCACTCTTTGAATACTATGCAACAGCACAACTGATGCAAATTCAATTAAGCGGTAGCGATGTTGTGGAAAAACCTATTGGAGAACCAGCTCTCTACCGCAGTTTCAGTGTATCACCCGATAAACAATATATACTAAAAGGAGTGATCGGGAAGCCCTTTTCCTACCTGGTACCCTGGAGTGGATTTCCTGCCAGTTATTCAATCACGGACATGGCCGGAAAAACAGTTCGTACTATCACAAATAACCCATCATCCGAAGGTGCACCTATTGGGTTTGACGATGTAGTTAGCTTTCCCAGGAATATCGACTGGAGAGATGACGAACCTTCTACAATTTATTATGTACAGGCACTTGACAAGGGATTAGGCAGAACTCCATCAGCTAATAGGGATGCCGTTTATACTTTGACAGCGTCAGGTAATGAACAACCTAAGGAATTGGTTCGTACAAAAAGAAGGTTCAGGGGAATTGACTGGGGAAATGCACAAACAGCCCTTCTTTATGAGGCGATGTTTGCAGACCGAAAGTCAAGGATCAATATCTTAAATCCGGCAACCGGGACAGTTGACAGCCTGCATGAAAGGAGTTCAAATGATGCATATAATGATCTTGGAAATGTTGTGACCACCAGGAATGAATTTGGCAGGGAGGTAATTAAAATAATGAAGAGTGGGGAAATTCTGCTTACATCTTCAGGATCATCTCCAAACGGCGACCTTCCCTTACTACGTTCTTTGAACCTGAAAACGCGTAACACCCGGGAATTATGGCGGAGCCAGGATGGTGTATACGAGTTTGTAGTTGATATTATTGATGCTGAAAAAGGCGATTTTATAACCCGGAGGGAAACACCAACTGAAGCGCCAAACTACTATATGCGAAATTTCCGCAAACCATCAAAAAACGTAGGCCAGGCACTTACAAGCTTCACAAATCCCTACCCTCAGCTGGAAGGTGTTTCAAAGGAAAAGATCTCTTACAGAAGGGCTGATGGCGTAGATCTTACTGCAACACTCTATTTACCAAAATCTTATGATGCAAAAAAAGATGGTCCGCTGCCGGTGCTAATATGGGCCTATCCGCGCGAATATAAATCTGCTGCGGATGCTGCGCAGGTGAGAGGATCGAAATATACATTTACAAGTGTTTCTTATGGCGGACCGGTATTCTGGGCAACCCAGGGATATGCAGTACTCGATAATGCTGAAATGCCCATCGTTGGAGAAGGCAGTAAAGAACCAAACGATAATTTTATTCCTCAATTATACCTTAATGCTCATGCTGCCATACAGGCCGTAGCCAGCAGAGGTGTTGGGGACAGTAATCGCGTTGGTGTGGGGGGGCATAGTTATGGTGCCTTTATGACAGCAAATCTCCTTGCTCATACCAACCTTTTCAAAGCAGGTATCGCCCGGAGTGGCGCTTATAACAGAACACTAACCCCCTTTGGCTTCCAGGCCGAAGAGCGCACCTATTGGGAGGCTCCGGATGTTTATTTTAACATGAGTCCATTCAGCTTTGCCAATAAAATCAAAACCCCGCTTCTTCTTATACATGGCGAAATGGATAATAATTCAGGAACATTCCCTATCCAGAGTGAACGTTTATACAATGCCGTAAAAGGGCATGGCGGAACAGTTCGCTATGTTACCCTGCCTTATGAAAGTCATGGATATGCAAGCAAGGAAAACATTCTCCATATGCTGTGGGAACAACATCAATGGCTTGAAAAATATGTAAAACAACCAGATTCAAAGAAAGCTTTCTGATCACATGTATCTTTGCATCCTATGGTCAATATCGGAAATGATGTTTCAGTAGCTGCTGCTCACCTAAGGGCTGGAGAACTGGTTGCTATCCCAACTGAAACTGTATATGGATTAGCTGCTAATGCTCTGGATGAGGCAGCTGTTGTCAGGATCTTTATGGCAAAGAACAGACCTCAGTTTAACCCGCTGATTATTCATGTAGCGAATACATATCAACTGGAAAAGCTGGGTCTTTTTCTACCCGATAAAGCAAAGGAACTGGCAGCGCATTTTTGTCCGGGACCAATAAGTTTTGTTATACCAACATCTGAAATGATCCCCGGTATTGTAACGGCAGGTACACCCGCTGTGGCTGTTCGTATTCCCAATCATCCTCTGACCCTTTCATTGCTGCAGCAACTTGATTTTCCTCTTGCCGCCCCCAGCGCAAATCCTTCCGGTTATGTTAGTGCCACTACAGCAATGCATGTGGCTGAGCAATTAGGTGATAAAGTAGGATATATACTTGACGGAGGAGAATGCAGGGTTGGCGTTGAATCCACCATTATTTCATTTATGGAGGCGGAACCCAGGCTTCTTCGTTTTGGTGGCGTTTCGCTAGAAGCCATTGAGGCCATAATTGGAAAAATTGCGTTACCGGAAGAAGGATATGTTGATAATCCAATTTCACCGGGCATGTTGGCAAAGCATTATGCCACCAAACACAAAATGTTATGGGGGAACCCTCAGGAAATATTGTCGGCTAACCTGGATACAGCTTTTGAAAAAATCGCAAGTATTACGTTTAAGGAGTCAGTGGATTTAATTCCAGCTACAAACCAGTTTATACTTTCTCCTTCCGGCAGCCTTGAAGAAGCTGCCAGCCGATTATTCGGAGCAATGAGAATGGCTGACAGTATGGATATTGAATTGATAATTGCGGAGCCGTTTCCGGAAGAAGGACTGGGCAGGGCAATCAATGACAGGCTGAAGCGTGCATCCACCAATTAAGCGTAAATTTTACAGTGATTTAACAAACTGGAATCGCAGTAATACAACCCCGGCCCCCTGAATATTCGTCTAATGGACTATCTTGATAACGAGGGACCAATTATGATGATTCGATTATTATTCGCCATTTTGCTTTTTTCATCCTGCAGCGTTCAGGCTCAGCGTAAATCAAAAGACAAAGAGCAGCAAGCTTCGGCTACACTTGACAGTATCGCGTTTCATTTATATACCGACAGCCTGAAAAAAGGGGTACACAATTATATAAATGTGGACGGTCATTATACAGATGGAAGGTGGCTTCCTCTTACCAGTAAGGAATTAAAATTCAGTTGTGACGGAGGAAAATTCGAAGGAAACAGTCTGCTACTCGATAAAGATTTTAAAGGAGATAAGGTAACGGTTACCGTAACGCATAATACTAATAATGCACTTACACGATCAATGATAATCTATATCAAGCAAAAAGGGGATGATGAAAGGCTAAAGACTAAAGAAGAGATCCTTGATGAGATCAGAAATCCGGGTACGAAACCCCGTAAAAAAAATAAAGGCTTCCTGAGTTAGAAGCCTTATAATTCAGTTACATTTTTTTCGCATCTTCCAGGAATTTAGCCAGTCCGATATCCGTTAACGGATGTTTCAGCAGGCCCAGTATTGACTCAAGTGGGCAGGTACATACATCGGCACCTAGTTCAGCACATTTTATGATATGGTTGGGATTCCTGATAGAAGCTGCCAGGATTTCCGTTTTAAAACCCTGAATACCATAAATATTCGCAATCTGCCCGATCAATTCAGTGCCATCCCATCCGCTATCATCAATACGTCCAATGAATGGGGAAACATAGGCCGCTCCGGCCTTTGCTGCAAGTATTGCCTGCCCTGCGGAAAACACCAGCGTACAATTTGTTTTGATCCCATTATCGGTAAACCACTTAATTGCCTTTACACCATCTTTGATCATCGGAACCTTTACTACAATATTAGGATGGATAGCAGCCAGTTTCTGACCTTCTTCCACCATAGTTTTAAAATCGGTGGAAAGAACTTCTGCACTGATATCTCCATCCACCATTTCGCAGATGGCCTTATAATGATTGGTAATATTCTCTTCGCCCTTAATTCCCTCTTTTGCCATAAGGGATGGATTGGTAGTTACACCATCAAGAATTCCTAATTCATTCGCTTCCTGGATTTGGGCCAGGTTGGCAGTATCAATAAAAAATTTCATGTATTGGGTTGTTTTTGACGCTGACGAAGATAAGAAGAAATGGGTGACCAATGACCGGGCAGGGACTGGGAGAAAGGAGAAATAAAAAATGGCAGGCTACTCACATCGCACCGCTACAACCACCTACCCTTGCTGTCTTCCGACCCTGGGGGAGTTCAGTAGGAGCTGGTCGTATGAGACCTGCCGGCGCAAAGATAGGGTAAGATGATTTTCCTGACAAATCAATTTGAAATAACGCCCGGCCTTCCAGCCAGTGAATTTATAGAAGCCGCAGCGATGAGTTCATCAGCCCTGCCACCCAATGCCCGGTAATAAACAAGGATGGTATAATTATTCTCTGCTTCCCAATAGTTTCCTTCTGTTCTGTCCATGCTGAAAAAGGCCTTCTCCCCTTCACCTTCTTTTGTCGCATAGCCATAATAGTAATATCCCTGTTTCAACCAGATGGAGGTTTCATATATTCCTTTTTCTTTGTTGAATACCATTCTTGATTGCGGGTCTTTGCCATAATTTGTAAGTTCCCCAAAAAGGTATAGATCATTACGGAATGGCATCCCGCCAGGTGGTTTATAACTGAAATGCACGGTTGCATAATCACCCTGCCAGAATGGATTTAATCCATCAAGCGTTTCATTGAAATACATTCCATTCCCATCGCGGTAATAAACAAACCGCTGTGCTGAACGATCGATATCGGTCTTTACATATATGTCAGTAGTTGAGGGTGAATAGCGTGCGCTATCAACACGGTCACTTTGGAGCCTGAAGCTGCGCAGGTCAAGCCAGCGCCATTCTTTGCCCGATGAAAACACACCATCCTGTTCAGCATTGAACTCAAGATTGTTTTGCCTGATAAATGTTGGCCTTAAGCCAAATTTTTTATTGTCCCACCGGTTATTCTGCAGAATACAAACGTTTATCTGCTGCATAGCATTTACAATATTGAGATTGCGTGTGGTTACGGTGAAATTAACTTTCTGATGGGTAGTGAATATCTGGTTATTGAATGGCTGAAGAACCTGCAGGGCTATGCCCGCTTTTTCTTCCACCACCAGTACCCTTCTTGTAAAAACCACTTTAGAAGGATCTCCATTAAGAAATACTTTTATAAGGTAATTACCAGAGCGCGAAGGCCCGCTGCTTCTATCTGGCAATGAAACCTGGTAATGCGTATACCTGGTAAGTGCAACCGAAGAATTTCTGTATGTGGTTATGCGTTGCTGGGTAAAACCTTTTATATAATCCATTGCGCTTAACATTACCGGGCTCCAGTCGGCATTACGAAGTTCCCATGTATATGAATAACTTTTAACACCTCCTTCGCGATCATCAAAGTGGAGTTCTAACTGATCGCCCCCATTTAGCCTGATAAGTGGATAGCCAAACGGATTACCAGCCGGATGCAATTTCAGATTCTGAATATTTGAATAATAAATAATATCCGGTTCCTGCGCTTTCAGTTTCTCAGGCCCCAGGGCAGTCATAACTACCAGGGCAATCAATATAATACGGAATTTCTTCATAGCACGCATCCTTAATACTTGTAAATATCATTCAATTCCCTTCAATTACCACACACTGGGGCACAAGCTTTATATTTGTTGACTAAAACCATGCCGATTGAATGTTGCCGGATTCATAGCAAGGAGAGTGGCATTTAACCGCCAGAAATCCTTTTCCCGTTTTATTATCCGTCTTGCGATAGCTGCAACCACTATAAGTGTAACGGCCATGATCATTGCACTGGCTTTTACAAGTGGCTTCCAGCACGCCATCAGCCAGAAGATCTTCAGTTTCTGGGGACATATAAGGGTTCAGCATTACGAGCCCGATAAGGTTGCCATTGCAGAAGAATACCCGATAGACAAAAATGATACTGTAGCCGGATTGAAAAAAACTGTTCCGGGGATAAGATCTGTGCAACCTTATGCAACAAAAAATGCCATCCTTAAAACAGCTGAAAGCATTGAAGGTGTATTATTCAAAGGTATAGACAGCAGTTATGATACAGGGCGGATGTCATCCTTTCTCAAAGAGGGCCGCTGGATGCAATTCCCTGATAGTGGCTACAGTAATGAGATCGTACTATCTACGTATACGGCAAACCAGTTAAACCTTAAGGTAAACGAAAGTATACTGATCTATTTCATACAGAATGACGGATCAGCGCCTAGGGCCAGGAAGCTGAATATCTGCGGTATTTATAAAACAGGGATCGAAGATTATGATAAGATGATCGCATTAGGAGATCTGCGGCTGATACAGCGCCTTAACAACTGGTCGCCAAACAGTATTGGTGGTTATGAAATATTCCTTGAGGATCATGAAATGATTGATGGGGTGAATGAAGCGGTATTCACTGAACTTCCCGTATTATGGAATAGCAGAACCATTAAGGAGATATATCCCAATATATTTGACTGGCTGTCGCTCCAAGACAAGACCATTGCCATAGTGTTGATCATCATGATCATTGTTGCTATCCTGAACCTGATAACATGTCTCATCATTTTGGTATTGGAACGAACAAGAATGGTAGGTGTTCTCAAGGCCATCGGTGCGCCTGATGGGATGATACAAAAGATCTTTCTTTATCATGGGGGGGTAATAACACTAACGGGGATAATCCTTGGAAACATTCTTGCGTTTACACTGATATTTTTACAAAAACGTTATGGCCTGATAAGTTTGCCGGAAGAAATGTATTATATCAGTAAGGCAGAGGTTAAGGTGATTCCATGGCAGATAGTGGCCGTTAATGCTGGCACATTCCTCATTTGTATGGCTGTGCTGCTAATACCTACTTATATCATCCGCAGGATAGAGCCGGTTCGTGCCATTCAGTTCAAATAAAATTATTAGTCCGTAATGATATGTGATAAAATGATGCCCGTGGCAACGGCTGCATTGAGTGATTCTGCAGCCCCCATACGGGGTATGGTCACAAAATATTTCAATTCGTTCTTCAATTCAGATCTGATCCCCATTGATTCATTTCCGATAACCAAAGCCGATGGTCCATGAGCCTTGATATCCCGTAACGGAGTTCCCCCAAGTGTAGCTGCATAAAAGTGCCTATGTGAATGTGTTCTGACATACTCCACCAGGTCTGTATAAAAAATTTCTACCCTCCCGATGCTGGCCATTGTGCTCTGAACAACTTTAGGATTAAAAGCATCGGCACAATCCTGACTGCAGATGATTTGCTGAACACCGAACCAGTCAGCGATCCGGATAATGGTCCCAAGGTTTCCGGGATCCTGAATTCCATCCAGCAAAATTTGCCAGCTGCCAGGTTCAATAACCAGGTCGGGCTTGTAAAATATTCCTAAAACCTGGTTAGGTGTCTTGAGGAATGATATCCTTTCCAGTTCACTGACGGAGATTTCAATATATTGCTTGTCGCTTGATCTTTCGGGCTGTGATGCGTACCATTCCTGGGTTCCGTAAAGCTCCTTGGTGCGTATATGCGGCATCCCCAGCAGCTCCGCAACTATCTTTGGTCCTTCGGCTACAAAGAGGCCTTCCTCATCCCTGAATTTTTTATGGCTCAAACTTTGGATATATTTGACCTGATTTTTTGTAATCATTACCTTATACTTTTTTCAACACACTATGCCCGCAGCTATAACCAACATGTACATCCGTAAATTTTATTTCCGGATGCTTCTTTGGTTACCCTTGCTAATGGCCTCCGGATGCAAGGTTATAAAAAATTATTCCCCCGATAAACCTTTTGTTTACAAGACGGATATCAAGTTAAGCACTGATATGCGGACTTCAGAAAAAACTGAGCTCATTTCCAGGATGCAGAACCAGCTTGACGACAGTCTACAGGTGAAATGGGTACGAAAAGGCTTCAAGCAGATTCTTAACAAACCTGCGGTTTTTGACAGTTCCTATGCTGTCAATTCCCTTGACTACCTGGACGATCTTCTGCGTGCCCAGGGTTTTATGTATGGGGAAATCAAATGGGATTCAACCCTCATCCAGGTTGAGGATCAGCAGCGTGTAACTGTGAACTTTGATGTGATCACAGGTAAGGTAATGCGCTTTGATTCCATAGATTTTGCTTTCAGGGATAGTTTACTGCAGGAAATAGCCGTCAAAAACAGGGAGAAATCGATCCTGAAGATAGGGGATACATATAGTAAAGAAAAGATATCTCTTGAGCTTGACCGTATACTCAATATCTACCGAAACAATGGATATCTGAAAATAAATCGCGACGACATTTATGCAGAAGTAGATACTGTAGTTGGTGCGCTTATTGACCCGGGATTAGACCCCTTTGAACAGATCCGTTTACTCGAAGAAGTCCAGAATAGGAGAAACAATCCCCAGATCGACGTGGTATTCAGGCAGAAAGGAATTGAGAACCCGGTACACCTGCAGCAGTATCATATCCGGAATGTTCGAATCTACCCCGACCGTCAGTTGTTAGGTGATTCTCTCCCCGTGTACAGAGATACAATAGTTAGAGAAGGCATTCAGATCCTGAGGACCCGTGATCTGTTCAAGCCATCATTCCTGGTTCGCAATAATTATATTCAGCCAGGAGCATTATATAAGCAGGAAGACGTTTACAGAACCAACAATATCATGGGTCAAATGGGTGCATGGCAACAGGTTGCAGTTGACCTTCTGCCGGTGGACAGCCTGGGCATTGTGGATGTAAATATCAATATGTACCCTGCAAAAAAGCAGAGCCTTAATATTGACCTGGAAGCAAGCAGGAACGCATCAGATGTGGTAACAACCAGTAACCTGCTGGGGCTTGGCTTAAACTTCGGATTGCGTGACCGAAATCTTGCCCGGCAATCTATCCAGGCCTCCACCAACCTGCGTTTTGGTATTGAACTGGGAAATAAAGGACAGATCATTCAAACATTTCAGACAAGCCTTGGCCAGAATTTCACCATTCCCAAATTTGTAGCTCCGTTTCCAATCAGAGGTGAGAAAAATCTATTATCCTCAAGAACCATCCTTAACGCAAATGGCTCCTATACAGACCGGCGCGATTTTTATAAGGTACAGGCACTGAATGCATCAATTGGATATGACTGGACCAATAAGAAAAACCGAAACTGGATCTATAGTCCGCTTAATATTGAATTTGTCAGGGTTTTTTCTACGGATAGTCTTCAGCGTTTATTCGATAGTATTCCCAATCTGCGAAATTCATTCAATGACGGACTTATCATTTCCCAGAAACTTATTATGCTAAGTGCGTGGTCAAGGTCAAATAAAGTGATAAATCTAAAAATAGGCCTTGAAGAGAGTGGAGGTGTATTTGGAAATATTAAAAGCTGGGATCTCCAGGCCCGGCTATCGAGATTTCTGAAAGCGGATATAGATTTCCGTTATTACATCAACCAAAGCAGGAGTTCATGGGCTTTTCGGTTTTTTGCGGGCATGGGGCAGCCTTATGGAAAACTGCTTGATACACTCGGAAATATAACCAAGGAGAATAACCTGCCCTTTTTCAAATCATATTTTGCCGGGGGGCCCAGTAGTATGCGGGCCTGGCAGGTTCGCCAGCTTGGTCCGGGCTCATCCCGTCTTTTCGGCAGCACCAATGCAGATCGATTTGCCGACATACAATTGGAAACAAATGCAGAATTCAGGTTTAACCTAGCAACCATTTATGGCATCAGGGTAAAAAGTGCATTTTTTACAGATATTGGAAATATCTGGTTCCGCAATAACAGGGGGAATCCAAATTTAGATCCCGCTGTTTTTCGTTTAAGCAAGCTCTATAAAGACCTGGCTGTGGCGGGTGGAACAAGTTTGCGATTCGACTTCAGTTATTTCCTCATACGTTTTGACTGGGCATATAAACTAAAGGATCCTTTTTACTCAAATTTTAATGATGGTTGGTTCTATAATCTGCGGCCAGGCAATGGCCAGTTTCAATTGGGGATCAATCATCCGTTCTGAGTGTTTTACCTATCATTTCTTCTGCTGATTCCATAGTATAAGCATCCTCCACCCTGAACTCCCCTATGCGTGTTCGTCGAAGAGAACTCAAATATCCTCCGCAGCCAAGTGCAGCGCCAAAATCATTTGCAAGGCTTCTTATATAGGTGCCGGTTGAACACACAACCCGAAAATGAACTACAGGCATTTCAATGGAAGTGATCTCAAAAACGGAGATAGTAACGGCGCGTGGTTCCATTTGAACTTCAATGCCTTTTCTGGCCAGTTCATAAACACGCTTTCCATTTATTTTGATAGCTGAATGGATGGGAGGCACCTGAAGAATTGGTCCTGTAAAAATGGCGGTTGCCTTACGTATGGATTCATCACTTAAACCCGATATATCTTTATGCAATTGAGGCTCGCTCTCCAGATCGAAAGTGGGAGTTACAGCACCCAAGGTAATGGTTCCCGTATATTCCTTTTCACGGGCCATATATTCATTTATCTTTTTTGTGAGTTTTCCAGTACAGATAATAAGCAGCCCGGTAGCAAGAGGATCGAGGGTACCGGCATGACCAACTTTTTTTGTCTTCACAAGGTTCCTGATCTTTCTTACTGCGTCAAATGATGTCCATTCCAATGGTTTATCGATCAGCAAAACCCGGCCTTCTGCAAAAGGATTATTGAATAAGTCCACTTCTTAATTTTCGCAAAGGTAAGGATCGTTCATTACCATTGGGCTTTGTCGGGTTGTGGAATGGAAGCTTTCTCTATGGAGCGTTTCAGTATATCCCAATTTGTTATTAATACCGGCGGCAGATCCCTTTTAATGGAATGCTTGCGTGCAAATTCCTGCGCATGTTGTTTGCGATCCTCTGTCAGAGGATGTGTACTTAAAAATCCCGGCAATTCAATTCCTTCACTGGCTTCTTTAAGCCGGTCCATCAGCATTACCATACCTTCGGGATGCACATTATTTTTCACCATCCTTTTCATCCCTTCTTCATCGGCAGATTCTTCAAGCGAGCGTGAATAGGAAAGGCTGCGAAGCATATTTGCCTGTGAGGCCACGGCACCACCAATAGATCCCAGGTCACCGAAAACCATGCTTAGCATGAAGCTGCCTGTCAATTCCTGAAGCATATTGCGAAGGCTATGGCGTTCATTCACATGAGAAGCTTCATGGCCAAGTAATGCTACTAATTCTTCCGGACGCTGCATTTTCTGGAGGATACCTTTATAAACCACTATATGACCTCCCGGAATGGCAAAAGCATTTACCATAGTGTCGTCAACCACGGTAAACTGAAGATCATAGTTTTCACTCAGATCTAATGAAGTGGAAAAATCAGCCAATGCTTGGGTTGCATCCTGGTGAATAGTCTGGTCTTTGATCATAGCTTCATAAACCAGCTTACCCAGTTCGGCCTCCTTACGCGGAGAGATAAGCTGCAAGCCAATTCCGGATAAGCCGGATACCAGCAGGTAGTAGCCGCCTATAACCACCAGCAGAAATAACCCAAGTAATAATGGTAGTTTTATTTTGCTAAGCCCTTTAAACCATCGGTCGCTATCACCTGATTCATACTTCATTAATTCAGGTAGCATCAAGTGATGACGTGGAATCTGAAGGGTTTGGGAACCATCGGATACCAAAGAAAAATGAACAGCATCACCCGAGTTACTCAATAATCGGATGCCATTAAAGGGAAAATCTGCCAGGAAATTATTATCAACAATATCATAAAGTTGGATGGCATTGTTGAACAACAATATCCTGGCAGGAACCGGTCTGGCAGACTGGCCATTAAAATATTGTACTATGGTTTGGTCCATTGCACAAAGTTAAACATGATAAAGTGCAAAAACTGTGATTCATGTTCAGATAACGAATCCGAAATCAAGCAGGTCACTGAACTCCTCCCCTGTTGCATCATTATATGATTCCTGTGCCTGTTGCAATTCATCAAAAGCAATGTATCCGTTAATCAGAATATTCCTGGTCAGGAAATTCATAGTTCTGGTAGTAGCCCATGGACTGCCTAATCCAAAACTGAATACCACAATAAGCATATTGATCACTATCAGTTCAAAAAAATCAACTGCTTCGGCCCTGCTATGAAGGAACAATGCACGTTCTTCCTGTTCTATATGGAGATTGTTTACAAAGTACCTGAAGATATCACGCTGCCACCAGAAAAAATAAATACCAAAAGTAAAAATGGTCAGGAAATACCCTTTGAAATTCAACCAGAAATATTCACTACCATCAGCATCATACCGGAAGCCTGCATTACCGACACGAATATTACTCAGCATATATCTGCGAACATTGATGGTGAACCAGGGTCCATAAAACCCAAGCGTTATGATAGTAAAAAATATTCCCTTCAGGAAGATCTTAACCAGCTCTTTCCTTTCACCAACATAACCAAACCGGATTCCACGCCAGTTACTTTTTGCCATACGATAACGATAGGAACTGTGTAGAATAAAGGGAGTGAGTGCTATGAGGAAAACATAAAAGCCAAGGAGGACCAACTGTGTCAATCCAAGTTTTTCTGTGGTTAATGCATAAATAAGCAATGCATACCAACTGAGTATGAGTACAAAGGCTTTAATGAATCCTTTGAACATTTCTTTACCGGTACCAGTAAACGAAAAAGGAGAATCTTCAAAATGAGTCTGGCTGTAGAGGTATGAAAGAGTGCGTGCTTTTGCCCATGGATAATATAAACCAAGGGTCAACACGGTGAGGATGATGTTTACGAGTTGGATCCTGAATAATTCGAGACCCCGACCCAGATACTGAAATTTGTAATAGCGATGTTCCATGTGGAAGTTGGTTTGGTTGTTTAAGGTTTCTGTTAAGTATATTTTATGGCTAATACCTTCCCCAGTTGAATAGTGTGGCAAGCGTACCCATGAATAAGAATAGTAAATACAGCAAGATTAATATCAGCAGTATTATTCCAAGGAAGCGAAAAAATGAAAGAAGGCTATCGAATGACTTTGACAGGAGGAGTTTGTCATTTGCCTTTATAGCCTTACCACACTGATGAGAAAACAGATATAATTTTATACAGGGGAATAATGACAAAAAAAGAAGGACCATATAAGCCATCAGTAGCAAATTCCTTTCAGAACTGCTTGTAAAGCCCGAGGCAATTAAAATTATCAGGAGTATTACCAGTATACAAGAGGAAAGCGAAATGAACTTTCCCCAACGGGAAATCTGAAGCAATTTTCTTTTGGCCTGGAAACTGAGAATGCTATCTGTTTCCTCTGTAATTTCTGGCATAATTCAGGATAAGTCCTGAAAAATAAAAAAACATGCACAAGTTTTCGCTTGTGCATGCCTGTTTTTTTTATTGTGTTGGCAGATAAATAAATTTTAGTAAGCCCTTGCAAACAAAACCCGCTGACTGCTTGGCTTGCCCGTGAGGATGCATTTGCCTTCTTCCTGCTCATTTTGAAGGGGAATACAACGAATTGTAGCCTTGGTTTTTTCTTTTATTGCCTCTTCTGTTTCTGCGGTACCATCCCAATGTGCAGCAAAGAATCCACCTTTTTCATCCAGGCCTTTCTCAAATTCATCCCAATCATCAACCCGGGTAATATGGCTGTCGCGGTATTGTTTAGCCTTATTGAACATGGAAGATTGTATATCATCCAGCAGGTTTTTGATATAACTGGCAAGACCGTCCATTGAAACACTTGACTTTTCCTTTGTATCACGCCTGGCAATTTCCACAACATTATTCTCCAGGTCGCGGGCACCAATAGCTATTCTTACAGGTACACCTTTCAATTCATATTCAGCAAATTTCCAACCTGGGCGGGTATTATCACTATCATCATACTTTACAGAAATCCCCAGTGCTTTGAGCTCGGTCATTATCCCTTTCACCTTTTCCCCAATAATTGCTTTTTGTTCATCACCCTTATAAATGGGAACTATCACCACCTGCTGTGGGGCGATCTTTGGTGGCAGAATCAGACCCTGGTCATCAGAATGGGCCATTACCAGGGCTCCGATAAGCCTGGTACTTACACCCCAGCTGGTTGCCCACACATATTCAAGTTTATTCTCCTTTGTCAGGAATTTAACGTCAAAAGCCTTTGCGAAATTCTGTCCCAGGAAATGAGATGTACCAGCCTGAAGTGCCTTGCCATCCTGCATAAGGGCTTCGATACAAAAGGTATCTTCTGCGCCGGCAAATCTTTCACTTTCGGTTTTACGGCCTTTAATAACCGGAACTGCCATATACTCTTCAGCAAATTGAGCGTATACATCCAGCATCTGGTTTGTTTCAGCTATTGCCTCCTCTCTGGTAGCGTGGGCTGTATGCCCCTCCTGCCAAAGAAATTCTGCTGTACGCAGGAAAAGGCGGGTACGCATCTCCCAGCGAACCACATTGGCCCACTGGTTTATCAGCAGGGGCAGATCGCGATAGCTTTGGATCCAATCCTTATAGGTATTCCAGATGATAGTTTCTGAAGTTGGACGAACAATCAGTTCTTCTTCCAGCTTAGCATCGGGATCAACGATAACCCCGCCGCCATTAGGATCATTCTTAAGGCGGTAATGGGTTACAACGGCGCATTCCTTGGCAAATCCTTCTACATGGGCTGCTTCTTTACTCAGAAAGCTCTTGGGAATAAAGAGCGGGAAATAAGCATTCACATGACCGGTATCCTTGAACATACGATCAAGCTGGTCGCGCATATTTTCCCAGAGGGCAAATCCATATGGTTTAATCACCATACATCCCCGAACGGCGGAATAATCTGCCAGACCTCCTTTCAGTACAAGGTCATTGTACCATTCTGAATAATTCTGTGCCCTGCTGGTTATCTCTTTACTCATTATAAGTTGTTGGGTTTTAACAATCTGCTTGCAACAATACTTTGCAAAACGCTGTCTTATATTTGTACTTTTATACAGCGAACGCAAAAGTAATTTTTTCAAACCATTAATGACAAAGCTATGAACCTCAAAATTTCGGGACTGATCGCTGGGCTGGCGCTGGTAGCGTTAAGCAGCTGTTCGGTATATAAATCCGGACAAACACCGGATGATGTATACTATTCCCCGGGAAATACGGGTATAGCTGCAGCTAAAGGTGGTAATGAAGAGTATCTTGAAACAAATTCAAGAAGAAGGTATAATGATGCTGCTATGAGTGACAGCTATCGTGATGACCAGTATATGCGAATGATGATCGCCTCAGGCCGCCGGCCTTATTTCCAGGATGATTTCATGATGATGGATCCCTGGATGCGTTACAATTGGCGCTGGAACAGCTACATGACATGGAACAGTCCATTTAACAGCCATTGGAATTCAATGTATATGTGGAACAGTTTTTATAACCCATACATCGGATTCTCCTTTGGCAATTGGTATAACCCATGGTATGGCGGAGGTGGATTTGGCAACTGGGGAGGTGGTAAATATCCCAACGCAGGAATATTTAACCGTCCAAGCCGCCCTGTTTCGGCATTTGGCATGAGTAGTTATCTCAACACCAATTCAGGCAACCGTAACACGTATAAGCCATCCAGAACTTATAGTTCTGATTACAACAATAATAACAGGAACTATAATTCCAATCAAAACCGCCGATCAATATTCAGCGGCAATGAAAGTTCATCTGATCGCCCAAGCCGCAGTTACTCACCATCTTCATCCGGAAGCAGCAACAGAAGTTCCGGAAGCAGCGGTGGTGGTGTTAGCAGGCCAACCCGTAGGGGCGGAAACTAAATAGGACGGTTCACAATTATAGGAGGAAACACCTGGCCATTAATGCATTTGTTTCCTCCTTTTTTATAACCATAAGTATTCAACTAAAGCGCACGTACATGCGAAAAAGTATATTATTATTGTCGGCAGGTTTGATCTCACTTTCCACTTTCGCACAGGTACCTGAAGATGCCCTACGTATGTCATGGTTCACTCCCAACGGTACTGCAAGGAGCCAGGCAATTGGTGGTGCGATTGGGGCGCTGGGTGGTGATATAAGTTCCAATTTTGTAAACCCCGCAGGTATCGGTCTTTTCAAAACAAGTGAGATCGTCTTCTCCCCCGGCTTCAAATTTATTACCAATGATGCAGGTTTCCGTGGTACTTCCGCAACTGAAAAAAGCAATGGTTTTGTATTAGGAACATCCGGACTTGTTATGGGTATGTCTGACGGAATGAACCGAAACCGGAATACAGCGTTTAGCCTTGCCATTAACAGGACCGCTGATTTTAATAATAAGATATTGTACAGGGGACAAAACAATTTCAGCTCTTATTCGGAAGCATATGCATCTGAGATCGCTGAATCGGGGCTTACCCTTGATCAGGCGCTTAATAGTAATAGCATTTCCTTTCCAGCCCGAATGGGATTGTATACCTATCTCGTTGATACACTTACGACCCCTGGATTTGGAACAGAAGTGGTAGCAACTCCACTTCGATATGCATTTCAGAATGATACAGCCTTCATGTTGAACCAGGAGAATTTTATTGAAACCTCAGGGGGTATCACTGAACTGGCTATTACATTCGCTGGTGGAACAAGGGATAAGTTTTACTATGGTGGTAGCTTTGGCCTTCCAATAGTGAACTTTGAAAAGAACAGTGTGCTATCAGAGACGGATGCTTCCGATAACTCCAACAATGATTTCCAGGAAGCAGTTCTTCGCGAAAGGTTTACGAGCAAGGGATTTGGTCTGAATCTTAAAGCCGGTATTATTTATAAGCCGGTAGAAAAACTCAGGCTGGGTTTTGCTTTTCATACCCCAACCATTTATGCACTCAAAGACACCTATGATGGAACGCTGGAAACCGACCTGGAAGGATATAATGGAATAAGCACTGTAAATGTAAAAGAGCTAAATGATGGCTTTCTGCCGGAATACGAATATGACCTTTCTTCACCCTGGCGTTTTATTGCGAGTGGTGCATATGTGATCAATGAAGTGGCAGATGTACGCAAACAAAAAGGTTTTATATCTGCAGATGTTGAGTATGTAACCTATGGCAGCAGCCGCTTCAGGAATGCCGAGGAAAGCACTATTGAGGATGAAGCCTTTTTTAATGCAGTTAACGGAGTGGTGAAGGACATTTACAAAGGAACTATCAATGCAAAGGTTGGTGGTGAGTTAAAATTCAATACCATAATGGCGAGAGCTGGCTTTTCATATTACGGAAGTCCATACGCCGACAGTGAACTGGATGGTAAAAGAATGTTTGTGAGTGGTGGGTTGGGGTATCGCAATAAAGGGTTCTTCATTGATCTCACATATGTTCATCGAATTACGAATGATGTCAATTTCCCATACCGGCTTTCTGACAAAGCGAACACATTCGCTGATTTGAGGGGAACGGGCGGTAATGTTATAGGTACGGTAGGGATCAAATTCTGACAATTAGCGTAAAAAATCACGCCACCAGTAACCTGAATCCTTAATAGTACGGAGCTGTGTTTTAAAGTCGACGTGCACCAACCCGAACCGGGCTTCATGCCCTTCTGCCCATTCAAAATTGTCCATTAGAGTCCAGGCAAAATATCCTGATATCCTGACTCCGTCTTTCATACACCGGTTTAGGGCCTGAAGGTGTGATTGAAAATAACTGATCCGTTCGGCATCATTTATTTGTCCACCTGTAAACCTGTCCTTGTATGCAGCTCCGTTTTCTGTGATCATCAACTCCTTTATGGCACCATATTTCCAGAATCGTTTGATTATGTTTTGGAAAGAGGAAGGATTTACTTCCCAGCCCATAGCAGTATAAGGAACCTGCCTCCTCTTAGCACTTATTTCTGAAGCCTGGATTATGGGAATGAAAGCATTATGCTTAACCACAACGGGGAAGTAATTCTGAAGTCCGATAAAGTCCATATTGAACTGCATCCTATCTGTGTATTTCCAACTGAGATTCTCCCTGTTCATTTTATCCATCAATCCTTTATCATCATCAGGAAATCCTTTGCCCAGTAATGGCTCAACGAATAGGCGGTTTAAGAGAAGATCAATTCTTGCAGCAGCGGCAAGATCATTTTGTTGCAAGGTTGCAGGTATTACTTCAGAACAGGAAAAGGTTGTACCAATTCTGGCGCCATCAACATATTTACGAAGAATTCGACCACCCTCTCCCTGTGCGATAGCTGCATGATGAACGGCCCTGAGAAAAAAAGAAAGATTTTGTTTGCCGGGTGCATGTTTCCCAAGCATATACCCAAGTGAAGTAAATCCTACGGGTTCATTTAATACTAACCAATGTTTCACCCGATCTCCAAATGCTTTTGCACAGATCTTGGCGAAATGCCGGAACCATTTGTTTATTAAGGGACTTACCCATCCTCCTTGCTGTTGCAGTACCTGCGGAAGATCCCAATGGTATAAGGTCACGAAAGGTATCAATCCATTTTGCAGACATTCATTTATCACATCATCATAAAACCGGATGCCACTTACATTAACCTTTCCCGATCCATCAGGCAGCAGTCTCGACCACGAAATGGAAAACCTGAAACTATTAAAGCCCAGCGCTTTTACCAGCATGATATCATCCTTATACCGATGGTAGAAATCACAAGCTTGTGCCGGAGTTACTCCTCGCTTTATAACACCGCTTCTGCGGGCGAAAACATCCCAGATCGATAAACTTCGGCCATCCGACAGAACTGCTCCTTCATTTTGTGCAGCAGAGATAGCCACGCCCCAATGAAAATCGGGTCCAAAGGCTGATGCTTTGAACCCGATTCCTGAATCATTTTGATGCTGGATCATATCAGCACAAACTACTTCAGATATATTTTGTGTGTATTATATTTTCGTGAACATTCGGCCAGCAACTTCCTTGTCCATTCCATAAATGTCTTCGCGGAAATTCAATCTTCCTCTCTCATCAACCCATGCAGTATAATAGGTAATAAATACTTCAGCAGGGTCTTTCAGTTTTACGAACTTTTCAGTTCCGGCATTCATTGCTTCGAAGATGCGGTCATCATCCCAACTTCCTTCATCCTCCAGAAGATAGCTCGCCAGTTTTGGTGGTTCACTTACTCTTATACATCCATGACTGAAAGCTCTTTTATCCCTACTAAAAAGTGATTTACTGGGTGTATCATGGAGATAGATATTAAAGCTGTTTGGAAAAAGGAACTTTACCTTTCCCAGGGCATTTTTTTCACCCGGAAGCTGACGGATGGTTGGCAGTTCACCTGTATTTTCAACGATCTCCATATTATTCTCTGCCAGGTAATTGGGGTTCTTTTCCATGGCAGGAAGTATCTCATCTTTTACGATTGAGGGAGGTACATTCCAATGCGGACTAAAAACTACCTGGTTCAATGTACCAGTAAACATCGAGGTATGGTGTCCAACTTTTCCTACCACTACATCCATATCAAAAACCTCTTTTCCATCTTCAAGGGCGTGTAGTTTATATTCAGGTATATTAATTACTATGAGTTTCCCTTTGGGTTGTGAAGGCATCCAACGCATTCTGTCTAGGTTTAGCAAGAGCTGCTTCACGCGTTCTGTGGCAGGCACATTCAGATGCTTCAGCAGGTCGGCATTCACTATGCCGGTTGGAGTATATCCATAACGTTCCTGGTATGATTTGATACCATTTTCCATCGCATCATCAAAAACCTTTGTAGTATCATTTCCGGGCAGATCACCTGTCAACTGCAAATGCTTTTTGATTGCAAGTACAGCATCTGTTGACTGGCCTTTTTTTATTGGAAGCTTAGCTGAACCCGGCAGTGGCCAACCACCATTTTGCGCGATCTGAAAATATTTATTCAACTGCTCCTTGAGTTTTGCATACTCGGGATTTATGTCTTCAAAATATTTATTGTCCTTATGTTTTTTATTGAGAAGTGAATCAGCCCATTCCATCGGGTCACGCTTGGTGAAGGGAACAAATCTTTCCAATTCCTTTCGTTTAACATATCCATCGGCAAAATTTGCCAGAGAATATCGAAGGAAGTTAAATGTCATCATTAATTCTGTCTGCTGAACAGATGAACCATTATTTCCCACACTGAATTCATCTTCCATCAGGGCGTTCATTTTCTTTTGGAAAGGCTTATCTACCAGGGAAGAGTCAGCAGAATAAGTTACATAATGATCATAAAGGTTCCAGAATCCGTAAGCCTGCTCTGTGAAACCCTTTGAATTAAACCATCCGAACTGGTAATTGCGCGCATTGTAAAAGCTACGCATACGGTTGGATATAGAATCGGGCACCTGGCGATCAGCGATGAATTTCTCAACATTCATACTATCCAGAAAAAGATCTGAATAGGAATTGCTTTTGTTGATCCAGGTATTACGCTTGGAGATTTTCTTTTTTTCTTTCTCTGCTTTCTCAGCCTCCTTTTCTTCCTGCGATTTACAGGAGAGAAGACTTACAGTTGCGAGGGCAATCAGGATAATTAATTTTCTCATAAGCCACATTTAGAAAAATGTATGCCGCTGGTTTAGGTTAAAAACTCAAATATTTGGGGAATTTATTTCCCACTATTTATTTGGCTTATAACCCACCGATGAACTTCTTCATATTGAGATGGGGAAAACCATTGTATGGATGGATCTTTTTTGAACCAGGTTAATTGCCTTTTGGCATATTGCCTTGAGTGGGCTTTGATTTGTTCAATTGCTTCGTGCAAGGGGATTTTACCTTTTAAATAGTCAAACAGCTCAGTATATCCAACTGTCTGTAGCGGGGATGACTCCATGAGTTCCGGCATATTCTCATAGATATAAGTCACTTCGGCAAGGAGGCCCTGCTCAATCATGATGTCTACCCGTTTATTGATCCGCTGATATAATAAATCTCTTGGGAGGTCGAGACCCATTTTCAGGATACGGAACGGCCTTATTGCTTTTTTACCCGACTGGAAGTTGCGTATGCTTTGCCCGGTTGCCATAACCACCTCGAGAGCACGCATTAATCTTTGTGGGTTCCGGACTTCTCCGGTCTGAAAATAAAGGGGGTCTTTATCCCTTATTTGTTCCTGTAACCATTCAATGCCATTCATCTTAAATGACTCCACTATGCTATTTCGGAGTGTAGTATCAATGGGTGGCAATTCATCCAGACCTTCTGTAAAAGCTTTAATATAAAGTCCGGTACCACCAACCATTACAACCGTATCATGATGGTTGAAAATGGTATTTACGGTAGCTAAAGCAAAAGATTCGAATGCAGCGGCATTCATTTCGTCGCGGATGCTGTGGGAGGCAATAAAATGATGTTTTACCTGCTGAAGTTCTATTTCTGACGGGCGTGCAACACCAATATCCAGTTCGCGATAGCATTGCCTGGAATCAGCAGAAACGATATCCGTTTTAAACTGTTGCGCAAGGCGTATAGCCATTGCTGTTTTACCTACCGCTGTGGGGCCAACAACAATGATACATGTTGAGGAAAGCTTTTCCACCGCAGTTAAATTTCTTCCTCTGTACTTTCTGCTGCGCCAAACTCTTCAGCATCATCACCCAGGTCCTCTCCTTCTGTGCCAAACCCTTCTGCCCCCGACTGCAGGTCATATTTTTCTTCCATTTCAGCAAGTTTATCTCCTACCAGTCCCTTTGTTCCATATTGCGAAGGAGCAATGCCTTCAACGCGAACAGTGGCCGGGTATTCGATCTTGGGATTTTCCTCCCTGGTAACATTGATGAGCTCAACATGAAATACCCAGTTGCGAACGAAATCGTAAACATATACGAACTTCTGGTTCGGATCATTGATCTCAGAGCCCATGGTTGTATCACTCATCATGAGCGGGTCGGCGCGGTATTGTTTATTGTATTTTTCCAGGGTTATTTCGCGCCCACGTGCCCAGCTATCATTGCTACGGTAAAAGGTAGCCGCATGTTTATTGTCGAATTCATAGGCCTTTAGGATGGCCTGGTGAAGATCCTGGAAACTTTGTTTATGCCTGATGGCGATATCGCGGTAAACGCTGTCATCTTCTTCAAAATAGATCCTGAACTTCAGTATAGCCATAATAATGAATGCTGTTAATTGTGCGTAAAATACAATATTCTTTTATTGAATGGGATGGAGGTTATGTTCCGCTGCTTTTTTAACCATTAAACCATAGGCCGCTTCATAGCTGTTCTCGATGTCACCATCAAGAATTGCCTCCCGGATAGCATTTTTGATCTCCCCTACCAATTTTCCGGGAGGTAAACTGAAAACTTCCATAATCAGCTCACCTGTAATAGGAGGCTGCCAGTTGCGCATCCTGTCTTTTTCTTCCACTTCTGCCAAACGCTGCCTCACCATATTGAAATTTTCCAGATAGCGTTTCACCTTGAACTTGTTTTTGGAGGTGATATCAGCAGAACAAAGCATCATAAGGTCTTCAATATCATCTCCTGCATCAAAAAGTAACCGGCGGATGGCACTATCGGTGATATTCTCTTTGGTTAAGGAGATGGGGCGAAGATGTAGCTCTACCAATTTCCTCACATATCGCATCTTTTCGTTTTGCGGAAGTTTTAGCCGGGTAAATATCCTGGGAACCATGCGCCCTCCCACTACTTCATGTCCATGAAATGTCCACCCATGACCCTGCTCAAATTTTTTGGTGGGGGGTTTACCAATATCATGAAGCAATGCTGCCCATCTTAACCAGAGGTCATCTGTATTGGCAGAAATATTATCAATTACCTGTAGGGTATGGTAGAAGTTATCCTTATGACCCATCCCGTCTATATATTCTGCACCTGCAAGGTCAACCATTTGTGGGAAGATGATATGCAGTATGCCCGACTGGTAAAGCAGATCCAGTCCCACGGAGGGTTTTCTGCTTAACAATATCTTATTAAGCTCTTCGGTTATGCGTTCCTGGGAGATAATTTTTATCCTGTCGACATGGAGGCAGATTCCTTCCCATGTATGCGGGTCGATCTTAAATTCAAGCTGCGAGGCGAATCTTATTGCTCTCAGCATACGAAGGGGATCATCACTAAATGTTTGTCCGGGTTCAAGTGGCGTTCGGATGATCTTTTCAGCCAGGTCTTTTTGTCCGCCAAATGGATCTATGAGTCGGCCATAATCTGGCTGATTAAGACTTATAGCCATCGCGTTAATGGTAAAGTCGCGGCGAAGCTGGTCCTCTTCCAGTGTTCCGGGAGCTACTTCCGGATTACGGCTATGATAGCGGTAACTTTCTTTCCGGGCGCCAACAAATTCAATCTCAAAATCATCGATACGTACTGCCGCGGTTCCAAAGTTTTTGTAGAACGCCACTTGTGGTTTTGGCTGAAATCTTTCCGCCACACGGTGGGCAAGATCAATGCCATCCCCCACGCAAACTATATCGGCATCCTGAGTTGGACGGTCAAGCAATTTATCGCGCACAAATCCCCCGATCACAAAGCATGGCATCTCCAGGTCGGCTGCCGCATGAGCAATCTTTTTCAGTAAAAACAATTCCTTTTCTGTGCAATTGATATCCATTGGGCTGCAAAATAATTTAATTTCAGAGTAAAATCTGAAGCGATGGCCAGTTCACAGGCAAGTACAGCACTTGAATATATCAGCGAGCTGCCAGAAGAGCGGCAGGTGGTGATAACTAAACTCCGCAATGAGATCAAAAAAAATCTTCCCAAAGGTTTTGAAGAGATCATGCAAGGGATGATTGGCTACGTGGTACCCCATAGCTTATTTCCGGCCGGATATCATTGTGACCCAAAGCAACCTCTCCCATTTATGGGGTTGGCAGCACAAAAAACCCACTATGCCGTATACCATATGGGAATTTATGCAGATCCGTTCCTGTTACATTGGTTCCAGGAAGAATACAAAAAAACTGCTACCACAAAACTTGATATGGGCAAAAGCTGTATCCGATTCAAAAGACCAGAACATATACCCTATGTACTTATCGGGCAGTTAAGTTCCAAAATGAGTGTGCAGGATTGGATCACACTTTACCAGCGTTCAATGCAGAGATAAGTTGTTGTTCGGTAATTGTAAGAGCGCATTTGAAATGGCCTTCGGGGCAGGCTTTATGACCATGAAGACCACAGGGTCTGCAGGAGAGTTTTTCAGTTGTCTGGATGATGATGGAATGATCAGATAAGGGACCGAATCCAAACCATGGCATAGTGCTGCAATAGATGGCTGTAACGGGTGCGTTTACGGAGGAGGCGAAATGCATGGGAGCGGAATCATTTACATAATTCATCAGTGCATCTTTCATCAGTGCGGCAGACTGGAGAAAGTCGAGCTTTCCACAAAGAGAGATCAAATCAGGATTGCGAACATTTTCAATAATCTGTTGTGCAAGGGCCTGGTCTGATGGGGCTCCTATCAAATAAATTTTCAGACCGGGTGGCGATCTTTTAATGAAGGAGATCCATTTTTCGACCGGGTATTGTTTGGTAAACCAAACTGATGCAGGAGCTATAACAATATAGGGTTCGGACTTTAATGCTTCCACTTCGGAGAAGTCGGCCGGGGAAGGATGGAGTTTGGGAAGAAATGCTTTCTCATCAGTAATATCCTTAATCAGGTCATTGCAACGATCAATTTCATGCTTATACTTATCGGCTACTGATACAATATGTGGGATTGATTTTGTGAAGAATCTACTGAAAGGATTTTTATCATAGCCCCTTGTTTCGCTGGCACCTGAGAATGTGGTAAGGAAACCGGTTGCAGCGAAACGTTGTACATTAATGATGCGATCATATTTTTTTCCACGGATCATTTTGAGGATACGCATCAGGTCACGGAATTTTCCCGCTTTCTTATCCCATATGATCAGTTGATCTAAAAAAGGATGGTTGCGGAGCATACCTTCATTCCCTTTACGAAGGAGAAAATCAATATTGGCATCGGGGAAAAACTTATGAAGCTTTTCGAGTATACCGGTGGCAAGCACTACATCACCGATAAAGGCAGTTTGTATGATCAGGATTTTTTGCATCAGAAGGCTGATGGGGCGAAATTATACAAACTGAATCCATTGGCCACTGGAGTTGTATGGACAGAGCAAACAAATCCGGCAATGGTAGAAAGGTTAGAGCCTTCGCCAGGAATTACCACCAATGGTTTACGAAATCTTTTAATAAGAGTATTATTGAAAGTATCATTTACCAGGGCTATGGGAGCTGAGCGGTTGGCATCAAGTAATTGTTCGGAGATACCGAGTATTCCGCTGAACCAGGTGGCGGATGCTGGACTAAGTTCTTCAATGAAATCAAAAACTGCGAGGTCTGGTGCAGAAACGAATTGAAGGAGATCTCTTTGATCGGCGATCAGAATAACTGGTTGTGGATTGATTGCGGAAGCATTTAAAAGAGCATGTACAGCCAGATCATTGGTAGCGTCAGCTGATAGCATCAGGCCTGCTTCGGTTGGAATAACGGCCAATCTTCCATCATGGAGGCATATAAGTGTGTTGTCTATATCCGAATTGAAATCTCCCATCCCGTAAAAATAGCTCCCCTTTTCCCTATCTTCGCCGGAAATTTTTGCTATATGAACTTGCACGAATACCAAGCCAAGGAATTACTGAAGAAGTATAATGTGCCGGTGCAGGAAGGCATTGCCTGCAATACTCCCGGAGAAGCCGAAGAAGCCTACCGCCAGATCCATACCCAATACTCCAGCAAATTTGCTGTGGTTAAAGCACAGATACATGCTGGTGGAAGGGGTAAAGGAAAGATTCGCGGAACAGAGCAGCGTGGTGTTGCAGTTGGAAAGAATGCAGAGGCAGTAAAAGAAATTGCTCAGAATATTCTCGGTGGAACACTGGTTACAATACAAACAGGAGAAGCAGGAAAAGTAGTGAACAAGGTACTTGTTGCTCAGGATGTATATTATGAAGGTCCAAATCCGATAAAGGAGTTTTATCTCTCCATATTACTGGACCGTGCAAAGGGACAGAATGTAATCATGTACAGCACTGAGGGAGGGATGGATATTGAAGAAGTTGCACACAACACTCCTGAAAAGATCTTCAAGGAGTGGGTACATCCCGGAGGAATGCTGCAGGGATTCCAGGCACGTAAGATCGCTTTCAATCTTGGATTGAGTGGTGAAGCATTCAAGAACTGCGTGAAATTTGTAACCAATTTGTACAATGCCTATGTGGGATTGGATTGTGCGATGCTGGAGATCAATCCATTGTTTAAGACTTCAGATGAAAAGATCATTGCAGTGGATTGCAAGATGAATATTGATGACAATGCCCTTACCCGTCATGCTGATGTAGCATCACTACGAGATATATCTGAAGAGGATCCAACAGAAGTGGAAGCGGGAAAATACAACCTGAATTTCGTGAAGCTGGATGGCAATGTGGGATGTATGGTAAATGGAGCGGGGTTGGCGATGGCAACCATGGACATGATCAAGTTAAGTGGTGGTGAGCCCGCGAACTTTCTGGATGTTGGTGGATCAGCCAATGCGCAGACTGTAGAGGCCGGTTTCCGTATCATCCTTAAGGATCCGAAGGTGAAAGCTATTCTTATAAATATATTCGGAGGCATTGTGCGGTGTGATCGTGTAGCCCAGGGCGTTATAGATGCTTATAAGAACATGGGCAATATAGAAGTTCCGATCATTGTGAGGCTTCAGGGAACCAATGCAGCTGAGGCTAAGCAATTGATTGATGAGAGTGGATTAAAAGTTCAGAGTGCGATCATGTTAAGTGAGGCGGCTGACCTGGTGAATAAAGCGGTTACGGCTGCTTAGAACTTACTTTATAAATATTGAATCCCGGCCAGTACTGACCGGGATTTTTTTTGGGTAAAAGACTTTAGTATATATACGCAATCAGAAAAAAAATAATGTGGAAAATACTATGACATATTAAAAATGTTTGTACTTTACCGTTAATTATATCAAAAAGCCCTACCTGATCGTCTCCAAACTTTAGGTGCATTGATTTAATAACCCCGCTTTATTAAAACCGTATCTGTCCCTAAGTAACCTGACAATTTTATTGAAGAATTGACGAGAATTTTCAAAGCCACCCCGTTTTGAGAGTCCTGTCCTATTGCCTAAACCGAGACGATTTATTTACACCCCCTAAACCATTAGCGATGACAATCCCTAACAGGCTGTCTTATGCCCTTCCTTCATTGAGAAGAAACTTCTTTTCTGGAATTCTTAGGTACTATAAACAGTTTCTGACTGTTTTATTAGCAATGATTACCTTGCTCATATCATACGACGGCAGGGGCCAGTCAACTACTGCTGCTGTAGATCTTACTGATTGCTATGGAAGTTGTACATCCAATGATTTTTCTATCATTGGATCTTTTGTTTCAACTGACCCGGCAGGACAACAAGTATTAACAGCCGCAGATTGTATTTCACCAGACCAAACGCTACAGGTGTATATAAATATTACATTTCGGAATACTACTCAGAGTAAACGAAATGGTATTTTCTTATCTGCAACAATAAATGGAGTTTACGTTTTTTATTGTTTTGACCAGGAATTTGCTGCGGGCCAGACAACAACATTTACAATTCCTACCCCATTTGATTGGACATGCGGAACCAACCTAACATTGGTTAACACATTTGTGGCCTGGGGTACAGCTTCCGAAGAAGTGTGTACACTGACTTGTACGCAGGTTACAGGTTCAAAATGCAGGGATGTAGGTGATTTTATTGTAAACACACCTTTAATCCCGGATTTTGACTATCTGGGATCTTGTCCTGAAAACAACACCATTCAGTTAATTAGTTTTACCAATGCAACAACCGGTGGTTATAATCAATACACATACTTATGGGAATTTGGGGATGGTACAACAAGCACTCTTGAAGATCCAACCCATTTATACGCAGCAGCTGGTGAATATGATGTAAAGCTAACGATAACCGATACTCGCTATGCACTGGATGCAGATGGCCTACCCACAAGCACAGTTATAAGCACAGAAATAAAATCCATTACGAAGTCGGTAATGGTGGAGCTCTGTTGTTCTTTTGAAGTGACTTGTCCTTCAATTGCCAACAGTGACCTGGGCACCTTTAATTGTAGTTCCATTAATGATATTCCTGCTGCACCCACCACGTTGGCACAGCTTGCAGCCAGCCCTTATAATATTATTATTGGTGACAACCCCTGCGGTACCATTAGATTCACTAGTTCAGATGATGGAACGCCTGTTGTTTGTAGTGAAGGCGATCAAATTATTACTCGAACCATTACTATTTGGGACAATTTGGATGACGATAACGATATCGATCCAAATGAAGAATCTGTTGTTTGTACGTTCACATTTACGTTTGAAGCGGATGATGAAGCTCCGCAACTCACCGGTACCCTGCCAACAGGACAAACCGGCATCGATGGCTGCCTGGAAGATATTCCAGCAGGACCAACAGAAGCAGAGATTCAGGCACTTTACAGTGATGAGTGCAGCACCG
>JAKFDZ010000015.1:0-366254 GCA_036675925.1 Flavihumibacter sp. | reverse complement strand
AAGGAAGTGAATATCTATAGCCGTTATGAGAGCCTGGAGCGCAATAATGTGGTGGGTGATTTCCAGTTTATAGTGATGGAAAAATACCTCAGCCAGGATAATGAGCTTCCCTTCTTTGAAAGGATCATCATGAAGTTTTATTTCTGGTTAAAAGAGATCAGCCTTTCAGAGGAAAGAGGTTTTGGACTCGATCCTTCAAATGTTGTTGTGGAGAAATTCCCGCTGATAGTAGCTCCGGTTACTTCAATACGACTGAAAAGGATCTTCCATGAAGAACATCACCAGTTTTGATAGCGCAGCTTAGTCCCGCTGAATTAAGGGACCTGCTCAGCAAGGGAGAAAAGATCCAGCTCATTGATGTGAGGGAAGAGGAAGAGCATGAAGCATTCAATATTGGTGGTAAGTTGTTGCCACTTGGTGAGATCATGCAGAGGGCAGATACAATACCACGAAAAGGGAAGGTAGTGCTCTACTGCAAACGAGGTATCCGGAGTGCCATTGCGATTCAGCGGCTACAGGAGAAGTTTGGTTTCACCAACCTGATCAACCTCAGGGGCGGGCTCGAAGAGTGGAAAAAATAATGTCCCTTTATCTCTATATAATTATCGGAATTGCGGCATTCAGTATTCTCGGATATTTTTTGCAGGATAGATTCATCTTCAAGCCGGAGAAACTCAAACAGGATTTTCAGTTTGCGTATGATATCCCTTTTAAAGAGCTGAATTTTGATATTGGTCCGGGTGTGCGGATAAATGGTCTGCATTTCCAGCGCGAACAGCCACTTGGCCTTGTACTATACCTGCATGGCAATTCAAGAAGTATAAAGGGATGGGCGAAATATGCAAAGGATTTTTACCGGTATAACTATGATGTGGTTTTGGTTGATTACAGGGGCTTTGGTAAGAGTACCGGCAAGCGTGGCGAGAAAGATATGTTACAGGATATACAGTTTGTGTATGATACGCTGGCTGCTGAATATCCCGAACATCATATCATTGTTTATGGAAGAAGTATCGGCAGCGGCTTTGCTGCCAAGATCGCATCAGATAATAAACCCCGCTACCTGATACTGGATGCACCTTATTATAGTTTCAAAAAAGTGGTGGAGCGATTTCTGCCTATACTTCCCGTGAGTCTTGTTTTACGATACCATCTTCGAACTGATAAATGGATAAGACATGTTAACTGCCATACCTATATAATTCATGGCACACGCGACTGGCTCATCCCCCTTCATCATAGTGAAAAACTGCAACGGATCAATCCCTCGAAGATCACCCTCATACGAATTCACGGTGGTGGTCATAATAACCTCCCTTCTTTTCCGGAATACCATAATTTTATCAGAGATATTTTGAAATATTGACCCACCTAATACCCCGGCCATGAGTTTAAAAAACCTTCAAACTGAAATCGATGCATCCTGGCTCTATCATAAGCTTGCAGAAAATGAAGAAGATGCCACCGTTGCCAATGTGTTCAGGCAGATGAGTGAAATTGAAAACAGCCATGTGCAGGCTTTTGCAGCCAGGGAAAAGATTAGTGCCGATCAACTTCCACCACCCTCCTGGCGGGCACGTACAATCAACCGCATCGGGCGGATCTTCGGCTATGAATATGTGCTGGGAGTGTTAATGGATACAGAGAAAAGTATATCCAATGCTATCATCGTCGCTAAAAAAGGAAAAAAGCAGGAGATTAATGGCAGCGAAACCTATCATGTAAAGATCCTTCGTTCATTACTCGAAAAAGAAGGAAGGGTTACCGGTGCACAATTCACCCGTTTTGAAAAAAAACACCGCTCTGTTGGTGGCAATGCTATCAGGGCAGGTGTGCTTGGAGGGAATGATGGATTGGTTTCCAATTTCAGTCTGGTAATGGGAATAGCAGGCGCAACTACCGGTCAGGACACAGTGCTGATGGCTGGATTGGCGGGATTACTTGCTGGTGCCCTTTCGATGGCATTGGGTGAGTGGATTTCTGTAAAAAGCAGCCAGGAACTTTATGAAAACCAGATGCAGCTCGAAATGGAGGAACTTGAAACCAATCCAGAAGGGGAGCGTCGGGAAATAGCATTGATCTATATGGCAAAAGGAATACCGGAAGCACAGGCGCATGAGATGTCGACAGAGATTCTGAAAAACAAAGACCATGCGCATGAATTGCTGGTACGTGAAGAGCTCGGTATTAATGCTGAAGAGCTCAAAGGTTCTGCTGTTGAAGCAGCACTATACTCCTTTGGTTTATTCGCTGTGGGAGCCATCATACCCGTGATCCCTTTCTTCTTCCTTACCGGTATGAATGCTATATGGCTCAGTGTTACATTCAGCGCAATTGGACTTTTTGTGATTGGAGCGGCCATTACTCTATTTACCGGCAAGAATCTATGGTTTTCCGGTTTCCGCCAGGTTTTATTTGGACTTGCTGCAGCTGCCATAACCTTTGGCATAGGAAAACTCATCGGGGTTTCATTGGCAGGATAACTAAGTAAAGGGCAGTTGCTTTAGCTTTGCCCCCATGAAATTATCGCGCTGGATCAAGATCATATTACTTATTTATGCTTTATTGGGTATCGCTATCTTTTACCTGCAGGATAAATTCCTTTTCCATCCCGAACCGTTGTTGAAAACGGATACATATAATTTCAGTCTGCCGCATAAAGAAATCAATATTCCCTTCGATAAAGAGAGTAATCTGAATATAATTCAGTTCATCGCAGATAGCAGCCAAGGAAATAAAGGCGTCATTCTCTATTTTCATGGTAACCGGAAAAACATATCCTGGTATGCGAAATATGTTCCACCATTAACAGCAAAAGGTTACCAGGTCTGGATGATAGATTATCCTGGTTTTGGCAAAAGCACCGGTCCGCTTACAGAAGAACGCCTGTACCAATATGCCGATCAGTTATTCCGGCTTGCTAAAAGATCCTATTCAGGAGATAGCATTATTCTTTATGGAAAGAGCATGGGCACTGGAATAGCTGCGCAGGTTGCGGCTACCCATCATGCAAAACTGCTTTTGCTGGAAACACCTTATTATAGCATCCATTCACTCTTTAGTTATTATCTTCCTTTTTACCCGATCGGCAGGATGATCCACTATGAGCTTCCCACTTATAAATACCTGCCGGAAGTATTGATGCCGGTCATTATTTTCCAGGGAACGGATGATGGAGTGGTGCCTTATCGCAATGCGAAAAAACTAATACCATTGATGAAACCTAAAGACCGCTTTATCACTATTGAAGGCGGCACGCATAATGATCTCACAACCTATCCGGAATATAGGAGGGTGGTGGATTCGGTGTTGGGGGGGCAATAGGCAATAGGGAATAGAAGAGATCCTGAGATGGGGAATGCGAATAGGAAATTATTTTTCAGAAAGGATGGATCCCTCCTGGTTTACAATGAGCGTGTGGTTAACGCCTACTTTCAGCGCATAATTTTCCTTATCATGGCTTACGGGGAATCCATAACAGATGGGATAATCATATTCATCCAGCAATTCTTTAAAAATATCTTCAATATCTTTTCCAAATGGCCGGTCTGTATCCTTGTTATCTGTAAAACCTCCGAGAATAAGGGCAGAGAGATTCTCAAGCATTCCGGAGCGCTTGAGTTGAATCATCATCCTGTCAATATTGTATAACTGCTCTCCAACATCTTCCAGGAATAAAATACGATCCTTTGTCTTATAGGCTGAGCGGGTTCCGATAAGATGGCTTACCAAGGCGAGATTTCCTCCCACCAGTCTGCCGCTTGCCTTCCCCTTTTTGTCGTATGGATGGGGGGCCTTCCTGTAAACGGATTTTTCGCCTCTTAAAGCGGCGAGCAGACTCTGTACATAAGGATTCGCATATTCACCCTCATTGAAAGCGGCCGCCATTGGAGCATGCAGACTTGCTATCTTTAATTGCCTGTTCACATGGGCATGCAGAACGGTAATATCACTGAAACCAATTATCCATTTGGGATGCTTGCGAAAATTTTTGAACTGCAACTGGTCGATGATCCTACCCATACCATACCCTCCCCTTCCGCAAAAGATTGCTTTCACAGAACTATCATCCAGCATCTCCTGCAGGTCGGCAAGCCTTTCAGCATCAGTACCCGAAAAATAATTCTCCGACTTACTGTGCATGGTACTGCCAAGGCGGATTTTATAGCCCTCCTGCTGTAATACCTCAACGGCAGTCTGCCATTTTTCGGGCGGCATGAAACCAGCAGGACAAACCATTCCAATAGTATCACCTTTTTTCAGGTATGGGGGGATGCGCATGTTGCAAAATATAAATAAATCTTTTAGCTGCCGTAGGAATAGTGATCACTATTCGTCTAACATATAAGACAAGTTTATCTATATGAAGATTATTATGATTCTGCTGGCCGGTTTAACTTTATCCTTTTCTGCCTATTCACAGTATTCCGTTAAGGGGAAAATTCAGGACAGTACAGCAAAGACAGGGCTTTCAGGGGCAACCATACAGGTGCGCAATACAACATTTTCAAGAAGCACCGTTTCATCAGTTACCGGAGACTTCAACCTTCAGGAGATACCCAATGGATCTTATAAAGTTACTGTGACCTTTGTGGGTTTCGACAATTATGAAAAAACGATCACAGTCCAGGGAAATGATATAGACCTCGGCAATATAGAATTGGGAAAATCGGGCAAAACGCTTACTGAGGTAGTGATCAAGGCAACCACTCCTCCTACCCAGCAAAAAGGAGATACGGTTCAATTTAATGCCAACCAATTTAAAGTAAACCCTGATGCAAATGTGGAAGACCTGGTGAAAAAAATGCCGGGGATCCAAATAGAAAATGGTGAAGTAAAAGCGCAGGGAGAAACAGTTAGAAAAGTAACTATTGATGGTCGTGAATTTTTTGGTGATGACGCTACTGCCGCTCTTCGTAACCTGCCGGCAGAAGTAGTTGATAAGATACAGGTATTTGATCGCCTGAGCGACCAGGCACAGCTCACCGGCGTTGATGACGGTAACAGCGTTAAAGCTATTAACGTGGTAACAAGAGAAGACCGGAGAAACGGACAGTTTGGACGCGTGTATGCAGGATATGGAACTGATGATCGCTACCAGGCTGGCGGTGCAGTGAACTTCTTTAATAAAAACCGACGGATCTCAGTTGTTGGATTATTCAATAATATCAACCAGCAGAACTTCAGTTCTTCGGATATGCTTGGTCTTTCGGGTGGCAATAGTGGAAGAGGCGGAGGAATGGGCAGAGGTGGTTCGGGTAACTTCCAGACAGGCCAGCAGAATGGTATTACAAAAACAAATGCAGTAGGCCTCAATTACAGCGACCTCTGGGGTAAAAAACTTGAAACCAGTGGAAGCTATTTCTTTAATAACAATACCAATGACAGAAGTGAGCGAATCAACAGGGAGCAGTTCAATACCAATGTTCCCAATAGTTTTTATTCAGAGAACTCTGAATCAATAAATACCTCCACCAGTCACCGCTTCAACATGCGGATGCAATATAAAATTGACTCGCAGAAATCATTGATCATCAGTCCCAGCCTGAGTTACCAGGAAAATGATATAAGATCATATACCAGTGGTGAACAAACGAACCTGGATGGTACCGTTACCAGCAGAACCGTTGATCCGAACAGGGTTAAAGGCAATGGATATAATTTCAATAACAATATTTTTTACCGGCAGGCATTGGGTAAAACAAGGCGGAGCTTTGGAATTGGATTGACTACCGGCTTCAGCAACAGGAACAGCACCCGTGAACAACAAACCATCTCAACATTTTTTAAGGCATTAACGCCTGAATATGACAGCACCTTCCAGCAATCCATATCCGAAACAAGGAGCCAGAATTATAACGCCAATCTCGAGTACTCGGAGCCGATAGGTAAAAAAGGTTCGTTGCAATTCAGGTACAATCCGGGCTTCTCCAGGAACGAAGCAGATACCCGGGCATATCGGTTTGATGATAATGCAGGTAAATACAGCATACTTGACACTTCTCTTTCTAATGTGTTCACCAATAATGTTACCACACAAAGAGGTGGCATTAATTACAGGGTTGGCGACCGACAAAAAATGCTTGCCTTTGGTGTTGACTTGCAGAATACCAAGCTGGATAATGATCAAACCTATCCCGCGAAAGGAAATCTGAAAAAATCATTCAGTAACATTCTGCCGAATGCAATGTTCAGGGGTAAGATCGGAGAAAAAAGCAATCTAAGAATTTTCTATCGTGCCTCTACAAGCACACCCTCCGTAAACCAGTTACAGAATGTGATCAACATTAACAATGTACTCTTCCCAACAACAGGTAACCCAGACCTTGATCAATCTTTCTCCAATACACTCATTACGCGATATACATATACGGATTCAAGAAAAGGAAATAGCTTTTTCTTCAATCTGTTTACGACCAACACGATGGATTATGTAACAAATGCGACATTCACTGCCACATCCGATTCAGCACTAACGCCAACCTTCACCCTAAAACAGGGATCGCGTCTTTCCAAACCCGTAAATCTCGATGGGTACTGGAACCTTCGGACCTTTGCCACATATTCATTTCCCTTCAAGTCGATAAAATCGAATCTTACTTTTAATGGTGGCTACAATTATGTGAAGACACCGGGACTGATAAATAATATTCTGAATGAAACCAGGAATTCAACCTTTAGCGGTGGTATAATCCTGGCGAGCAATATTAGTGAGTATGTTGATTTCAATATCAACTACAACGCAAGCAGGAGCATTGTAAAAAATGACCTTCAGCAGAACCTGAACAATAAGTATTTCTCACAGTCTGCAGGAGTAAGACTCAATCTCTTAAGCAAATCGGGATGGTATATCGATAACGAGTTGAACAATATGTTATACAGGGGATTGACAGCTGAATTCAACCAGGATTACTGGCTATGGAATGCTGCTATCGGAAAGAAATTCCTGAAAGACCAGAAAGGAGATCTTCGGCTCTCAGTATTTGATCTGTTGAAACAGAACCGAAGTATCAGCAGAACAGTATCGAGTGATGCCATTGAAGACAGCTGGACACAGGTATTGCAGCAATATTTCATGCTAACCTTTTCCTACAGGCTGAGAAATTTCGGCAAGGCTCCGGCACCTGCTGAAAGAAGAATGCAAAGACCAATGAACCCTATGGGACCTGGTACTCCCGGAGGCCCTGTTAGGCCAGGTGGGGAAGGTGGCCCTGGTGACAGCACAATGGAATGATGAAGTCAGATCCGTTATTTTAGCAGGATAGTACCATCGCAACAACATGGGATCATTCAACGAAACTGAATTCATCATAAGGCTGAAAAGGAAGGAGGAATCTGCTTTCAGGGAACTTGTGGATGGGTGGAAAGATAAGGTCTATAACACTGCGCTGGGTCTCTTGCAACATGCCGAGGACGCGGAAGACCTGAGCCAGGAAGTGTTCATCGCCGCCTGGAACTCTATAGATGGTTTTCGTGCAGATGCATCTATCGGTACATGGCTTTACCGGATGACGGTGAATCGTTCACTGGACCTGATCAGAAAAAAGACCCGGAGAAACAGACTGGAATTTATACGATCATTCTGGGCCGGAGGAGGAAAGGAAGAAAAAGAAGGACCTGATTTTTACCATCCGGGAGTGGTATTGGAGAACAAACAGAATGCAGCAATTCTATTTAAAGCCATCCGGCAATTGCCCGAAAAGCAAATGGTAGTATTCAGTCTGCAGAAACTGGAAGGATTGGGAAATGAGCAAATAGCCTTAATACTGCAAACAACCATTGGTGCAGTAGAATCGTTAGAGCAAAGGGCCAAAGCCAACCTGAGAAAGAAACTAAATGAATATTTTGAAAATAAATAAATGACCATGACATCGAACGAGCATACTGAAAAAAGAGTGGAAGAGGTGATGGGTAGTTTAGACAATGTTCTTAAAGCCGAAACAAAGGCACATTTCTATACCCGACTGAGGAGCAGGATGGAGAATGATGAAGGTGTGTGGACAAAGCTTGCTGCATTTATCAGCCGCCCGCCTGTAGCATTAACCTTTATCGTGCTGTTGCTTGCAATCAATTTATTTATACTATTCAGCAATAAGGGTACCCCGCCAGAAGATAACGCTGATCATATGACCGCCCTGGCACAGGAATACCATTTTGAGCGAAATTCCATGATTGACCAAAACACCATTCTCCCATGACCAGTATAAAAAATAAATCTCTTCTGTTTATAATTGGCGTATTGCTGATCTCTAACCTTGTGATGGTAGGCATGTATCTTTTTGGAACCAAAGAACGCCGGCCTAGAGAAAGGGCTCAAAGATCTCCCATTGAGTTCATGGTGAAAGAATTGGCGCTCGATGATAAACAGGCTGCAGCATTCAAAGAAATGCTGGATACAGTAAAACAAAAGAATAAGCCATTATTGGATTCCATGAGAACAAGCAGGGAATCCCTATATAAAAATCTAAAAGCAGAACCTCAACCTGATTCAGTGATCCTTAGCTATGCAAATACAATTGGGAAAATAGAAACAGAGCTCACCATTAATAATTATGAACATTTCCGGAAACTGAGGGCTATATGCAATCCGGAACAGCAACTGGAGCTGGACACACTCATTCAAAGGATGGGAAGAAGAACAGCAAGAAAAAAAGGCCAATGATTTATCGCGGCTATTAATTACGCAAGAGTCGCGCGGGCAAAAGGAACAAGGCTTTGATCGCTTCAAGTATACCATCCACTGCTATCCCCAGAATCCGGAAGGGAATTAAGAGGATCCAAACGATGGGATATAATATCAAAGCGACAATGGCCAATGGCCAGCAAAGTATAAAAAGGACAAGCCAAACTATTAGTGTCAGCATACAATAAAAATAGAATAAAATTCATTCCTGAAGAACAGATCCGGTAGCATTAACATCCAGTTTAACCATTGCTCCGCATTTCAGGGCAAAATTATTCTTCTGGTGCCCTACCGGGAATTCAAAGCAAACCGGGTAATGGCAGTCAACAAGCTTCTCCATGATAATTTGGTAAACGTTCCTGTTGAATTCCTCTTCCGGATCTTCGGATGGCTTGAACTTAAATCCACCTATTACAAGGCCGGCAAGATGATCCAGTTTACCGCTTCTCTTCAGGTTCCAGAACATCCGGTCAATGCTATAGAGATATTCACCGGTATCTTCCAGAAAAAGAATCTTTCCCTTTGTCAACAGGTCTGATCCAGATCCTGTGATTGATTCAATGGTCTTACAGTTTCCACCAATAAGCTCCCCCTTCGCTTGTCCATAACGGTTATACTCAGATGGGGGTACACTGAAATACATGCTTTTTCCCATGAGCAGATCACGAATCGATAATATGGAATCTTTCTGCAACTGGTCGGCCTCTTCCCATATATCAGGAAAGCTGTTACACATTTTGGAATGAATAGAAGCAACACGAACCACGGAGTTCAGGTGAGCATGCAGAACAGTTACATCGCTGAATCCGATAAGCCATTTTGGATGTCGGCGGAACCTGTTGAAATCAATATGATCAATGATCCGAACCAGGCCATACCCTCCTCTTGCACAAAGTATTGCATTAACCGAATGATCGTCGATCAAAGCCTGCAGATCTTCCAGTCTTTCCGTATCCGTTCCTCCAAAAGTTCCGTCTCTCCTGCCGATTGTTGCGCCAAGCTTCACTTTTAGTCCCCATGAAGAGATCTGCCTGATTGCGGGTTCAAGCTCTTCCAATGTGATATAGCCGGCGGGTGAGCTTATTGCAATGGTGTCTCCTGCTTTCAGGTAGGGCGGCCTTTTCAGGGCCATTGAATGCGGGTCGGGTTCTTTAGTGCGGGTATCAACAGGCAGCGATAATGCTGCTAAAAAACCATTTCTGATAAATTCCTTTCTTTCCATAGTAAAAATGATCCTGATGTTGAGTAAATTACTATAAATAATAAGCCATGAGGCCCGTTTTTCTATGTTTTCTAACCCTGTTCTCCTGCGCTCTCCAGGCGCAGCTGCTGAATGGAACATGGAAAGGGCTCGGGTGGACTTCCTGCGAGTCGGCTTATGTTGAGCTTAAACTTACACAGACCGACAATATTATCAGGGGTGAATCCTTATACATTTTCGGGGATAACCGCTTCCAGCGATATTCGCTGGAAGGAAGTTATTCGCCGCTTGATTCAGTAATAATTCTCAAAGAGATCAAACTGCTCGGAGCTATTAAACCTGCCATAGACGTGAATTGTTTCAGCATGTACAGTTTCCGTATTTCTGAATCAAGCCTGGGAACCCAACTCAAGGGATCAGCCGAAAACAGGTCAAGAGGATTGCTAAAGATCAAATGTGCTGATGCAGAATATGAATTAACGAAATTCATTCCTTCCCCCCTGCCTCTTCCTGGCAGTCCGGCTTTCAATGCCGACGCTGCTTACCTGAAAATGGCAATGGGCCGGTCAGATTTTACCGTTCGCAGCCTTGAGATCGACAATGACAGCATCCTTGTAAAACTCTATGATAACGGGCAGGTTGATGGTGATACAGTTTCCCTGATCTTTAATGGCCAACCTATTGCGGTGCGGGTACCCATCACTGCATCTATGAGATCCTTTACCATTTATCCCGACAGGAACCAGGAGGTAAATAAACTTTCTTTCATCGCGCATAACCTTGGCAGTATTCCCCCCAATACCGGTACATTATCCATGATCATTGATGGTAAACTGGTCCAGGTTTTTCTTTCGGCTGACCTAAGCCGGAATGCAACGATAGAATTCCGCTGGCCCGATAAAGATTAATTCAGAGCTGAAATCCTAATCCCGACTGGGCGGCACGCTGGTATTTCCGCAGATCAAACTTGTAATAGAAAGGTGATTTATGTGCAACGCCTTCCTTTCTCTCTTCAAGCCTTTTCAGGATTCCAACACCCAGTATCTTACGCTGAAAATTCCTGCGATCGAGTTTGCGGCCAAGTATCGCCTCATATAGTTTCTGCAATTCAGGCATGGTAAACTTTTCCGGCAATAATTTATGTCCTATAGGATGATAATTAAGTTGCATGCGTAAGTAAGCCAGCGCCTCCTGAACAAGATTTGCGTGATCCATCATAAGGGGTGGAAGGTTATATACATTGAACCATTCACATGCCGTTGAAAACTCATCGCTGCTGGGATCCACCTTTTCAAAATCTACCAAAGCATAATAACCTACCGTTATGAAGCGCTCAAACAACCAGCTGCGGTCTGATTGTATACCATATTTTCTAAGTATCTTCTTATTCATTTTCTGGGTAGCCCTATTCGCATCTCCAAATACCCCGAACTGCTGGAGGAAAATATCTGAGAGGTTGGTTCGTTGCTTAAGGATTCGGTAGGCTGAGGCAGCCATGTCTTCGTTGAGCTTTATAAATCCACCCGGCAGGGCCCACCCTTCTGTATAATTGGCCTTAAGTAAAAGAACTTTGAGTTCGCTTCCATGAAAACCAAAAATGATACAATCCACAGAAACATTCCGCAGATAGGTGTGGTGACCATTCTCAAAGAGATCCTTTATTTCATCGGTAAAAGCCATCGCCCAAAACTAGCAGATGAAACAGAAAAAATAAACTTTAATATCTGGTACGTAACTTTGCCCTCCCTTCCAAACGAAGACATTAAAGAAATTTAGCATGGAATCACCAAAAAGATATCTCATAACTGCTGCCCTTCCTTATGCAAATGGGTTAAAACATGTTGGCCATCTGGCCGGCTGTTATCTCCCGGCGGATATTTATGTCCGTTATCTGCGGGCGCAGAAAAGGGATGTTGCCTTTATCTGTGGAAGCGACGAGCATGGAACTGCCATTCCGATACAGGCGATGAAAGAAGGTACCACATCCCAGCAAATTATTGATAAGTACCACGCCATAATAGAAGAAAATTTCGGCGACCTTGGAATCTCTTTCGACATCTACCACAGAACGAGTTCTCAACTCCACCATGAAACGGCGCAGGAATTTTTCACGATGCTGAACAATGCCGGGGAACTGGAAACAAGAGAAACTGAACAATATTTTGATGAATCCGCCAAAACATTCCTGGCCGACCGCTACATCAAAGGCACCTGCCCAAATTGCGGGTTCAATGGAGCTTATGGCGATCAGTGTGAAAAATGCGGTACAAGCCTTAGTCCCGATGAATTGATCAACCCGGTAAGTACACTTAGTGGTGAAGCCCCTGTAAAAAGGAAAACAACACATTGGTATCTTCCGCTCAACAGGCATGAGGAATTTCTGCGCAAGTGGATCATTGATGAACATGGCAGCGACTGGAGGGCCAACGTGGTAGGTCAGTGCAAGAGTTGGATAGATGGTGGTCTTCAACCCCGTGCAGTAACACGCGACCTCGACTGGGGTATTAAAGTTCCCTTGCCCGAAGCTGAAGGGAAGGTATTATATGTATGGTTTGATGCGCCTATAGGTTATATCAGTGCCACCAAACAATGGGCATTGAACAAGGGCCGCGATTGGGAGCCTTACTGGTATGATAAAGAAACAAAACTTGTCCATTTTATAGGCAAGGATAATATCGTATTCCATTGTATCATTTTTCCGGTGATGCTAAAACTTCATGGAAATATCTTACCGGATAATGTTCCGAGTAATGAATTCCTGAACCTGGAAGGTGATAAGATGAGTACCAGTAGGAACTGGAAACTGGATATGCAGGATTATATCAATGATTTTGTGAAAAAAGAAAACGGCGGACCGCAGATGGCAGATGCATTGCGCTATTACCTCACGCAGATTGCGCCGGAAACCAAAGACAGTGAGTTCACGTGGAAAGGATTTCAGGATGCGGTGAATAGTGAGTTGGTAGCCATCTTCGGAAATTTTGTGAACAGGGCTTTCGTGTTGATGCATAAGCTCACCAAAGGAAAAGTTCCACCCCTTCATGCCGCAATACAGGATGAAACCGATAATGCAATGCTGGAAGAGATCAGGCAATCAAAACAAAGGATCGAACAATTGCTTGAAGGTTATAAGTTCAGGGAAGCGCAGTTTGAAGTGATCGATATGGCTCGGAAAGGAAATAAATATATGCAGGAAAAAGAGCCCTGGATCAAAGCGAAGAAACTAACACAGGAAGGAGAAACCGACACAGAAAGATTACAGCAGGAGATCGATAATTGTTTGCACATTAGTCTACAGCTATGTGCCAACCTGGCCATCTACATAAATCCTTTCCTTCCTCATACAGCACGAAAAATGTTGCATATGATGAAGGTGGTTGACAAAATGCTCGACTGGGAAAATGCCGGTAAAACCAAACTATTAAGTGTTGGTTATTCTTTACGTGCACCGGAATTATTATTCAGAAAAATTGAAGACGTGGAAATACAGGAACAAATCGAAAAGTTAAAGTCAAACAGCATGCCGCTGCAAGTAACAGAAACAAATGAAACAAACCCTGTTACTGCAGAACCTGTAAGCAGTTCAGTTGCACTTTTAAAGACAGAGATCGTTTTTGATGATTTCGCTAAGATAGATTTGAAAGTGGGAACTATTGTAGCTGCTGAAAAAGTGGAAAAAGCAGATAAATTGCTAAAGCTTTCGATTGATCTGGGCTTTGAGACAAGAACTATTGTTAGTGGTATCGCTTTACATTTTAAGCCGGAAGAAATCGTTGGTAAACAGGTAGTGGTGGTTGCCAACCTGGCACCAAGAAAAATGCGTGGTATTGAAAGCAATGGGATGATCCTGATGGCAGAAGACAAGGAAGGTAAACTTCATTTTGTTTCACCTGCTTCTGTTATCAACGCCGGCGCGGGAGTGAGTTGATGAGATCTTTAATGTTAAACATAAAAGCGGCTGCCATCAACAGCCGCTTTTTTATTAGAAGTACTAAGAACCCCGGTTTATTAACGCTTGTAAATTTTATTGTAATTTGTATCCATGGCCAGGCTTAGGAGGAAACAATGGATACTCTATGGTGTTGGGCTGTTGCTCCTCGGCCTTTTCTTATCGATTGGATTACTGGTGAGATTGCGATCCGTAGCAGCAGCCAAGCAGTTAGTAAAAACTTTATCCGGTGGTGAATACGCCCTGGATGCCAGTGCTATCCGGGTAGATCCTACCAGGATGACAATAAAAGTTGCACGTTTTGATATTCACCCTGTACACCCCGCAACTGCCAATAATGAGTTTCGTTTTATGGCCGACAGTATATCGGTTAATCTTCGCGATGTTTTAAATCTGTTACTGTTCAAACGACTTAATGTTGAATCATTTTCACTGGTGCGTCCAACTCTTGAGTTACGGGTTTATGAAAAGGATAGCATTGGTAACCGTGTACCTATCCCCCTTCACCAACAGGTTTCGAAAATTCAGACGGTTTTCTTTGATGTATTGCAATCATTGGAGGTAAAAAGTTGTGATATCCGCCAGGCAACAATAGCTTATTACCCCGACCTGAATAACACCAACAGCCGCTACTTCATTAACAATCTACATCTCAACATAACAGATCTTCACCTGTTAAAGCGCGTCACAAACTGGAACAACAACAATGAAGTGAGTATCCGCTTTGAACTCCAGAATCCCCTTATTGAATATCCGGATACAACCATAAGAGTTAACCTGGATCAATTGCTTTGGGATAACCGGCAACGAAAATTTGAATTGAATGGCCTCGGCTTCCATAAAACAATAACTACCATTGGAGACAGTACCGGCTTCAGGCTGGAAGGAATTGAGCTGGATTCTCTCAACTGGAATAAACTTCTTACAGAAGGAGTGGTGGAACTAGCTATGCTGAAAGCATCAAAAGGTTTCTTTTCAAGCAATGACTTCAGGATCCGTCGTAAAAAAGACTCAACCGATGAAAACGAAGGGGCCAATCTGCTCGATATTATAGGACCCATTTATGTGAAACAGCTAAGTATAGACGATATTGAATTCATCGGCAATTCGCATACCCCAAGAGGAAAGGAAAGTTTCCGGGTGGAAGGCAATGCTTTTAATGTTACGGAACTTGTAGTAGACAAAAACATCCCAAATAAGATTGCCGTAAAGGAACTTCAGCTTAAAGTGAAGGCTTACCTCGAATCTGACAGCAGCAAAAATTTTTCATCCGGCTTCGGTGAAATGAGTATAAATAAAACTGACCTTGTACTATATGATTACTTTCTTCAGACCCGGCAGAAAAGCAGGCTTGGAAATAACAGAATCGATGTTAAAAGACTTACGCTCACTGATCTTTCCATTCCAGAGCTATTACAGGGAAGACTAAAAGCCGAGGAATTGATTGTTTCCGGAGCAAATGTAAAATTGCAGCTACAGCAGAGAGAGAACAGGAACAACCGCGTACCATGGCGACGTATTCAACGTGCTATAGGACGAAAACTGGAAATAAATACAATCAGGATATTGGATGCTGATCTGCTGATAACAAAAGAAGACCAGCGATCGGCACTTGTAAACGCAAATTCTTTTTCTGCAGTGATCAGTGGGAGAAATCTGTTGGATTCACGAACATTGGAAGCGCTTATGAATGGCAACAACTCCATTGATCTGCCATCATTGGAAATGCAGTTACCCGGGGGATGGACCAGTATGAAAGGAGTGATTTACCGCAGACAATCTATTTCAGCCTCCTCTGCCCGTGGAAATATGAATAATGGAAATATTCAGTTTAATTTAAAAGATATAGTTGCTGAAAAAACCAATGCAGCGGGAATTATCAGGGGTTCAGAGAATAACTGGCTGGAAGCATTGGAGATCGGATCGGGTAATATTGATATCACTATCCCCGAAGAAAAAAATACCAGTGCTACCGGCAATACGCAATATTATACCAGCAGGTTGAGGTCTGGTCCACTCAGGTTAAAGATCGTTGGAAAAGGAATAAATGTGCTTGCCCTAACTGATTCTGTTTCGGCTGAAGATCTGTATGAAGCGGCAGGCATTTTCTCCTGGAAAAATCTTTACCTGAAAGGAAGAACGCTAAATATTCAACTTGAAAATTTAAAAGGTTCTACCGGTGAATATGAGTTAGGTGGTAACAGTGAGAATAAAATCTTGAATGGTAACTGGGAAATTTTTACTGATAAAATCTACGCTTCTGTAAATCTTCCACACACGCGGGTAATGCATAATATTGAAACCAGTAATGATATACCCGGACAGATTTCCAGACTAATATTTTCAAACCCCCGTGTCGAATTTCACCTTCTGCCTTTAACTGCGCCTACAGATAAAGAATCGTCATCTTCAGCAATCCGGATACCGTCTATAAGCCTTGAAGACCCAAAAATACTTTTGAGCCGTCATGAGGATGGCCAGGAAAAACAGATAGCAAGTCTGGATGGCGGATTGATTAATACTGCTGCTCTTACACTCGTGGATGGTGAATGGAACTGCGAGAGTATTGATGCGAGGCTTCAGAATTTTAAAGCAAATCCTGGGAATTTTAAAGTGGATTTTCCCCTGTTGCATTTTAAAATGAATGATGCAGGAATATCAACTGGCGAACCATTTAAATCAACGCTGGGCTTTCTCGAGGTTGCCAACGCCGCGTTGCAACAAAACAAGGGTGCCAATAGCTTTACGCTGGAAGGAATCACAGGAAAGCTCAATAGCGATATGAGTTTTAACTCCCATCGTGATTCAATGAAAGCATTGCTGGTAACTTTACCGAAAATTGAAGCTACCGTATCTCATTTCAAGCAGAAGAACAAAGATCGAATAACAGATGTAAGGGGATTAGAACTGAATCCGGCTAACGGAACGCTTAGTTTCGACAGTGTTTCCTGGAGCACTGAACTTACAAGGGATGAATTTTTTAATAATCAACCCTATCAAACCGATCTGATCCAATTAAGCAGCGGAAGAGGTGTGATCAATGGCCTCGAAATGCTGCCATCTTCGAAAGACACTGTATGGAAAATGAATCGCCTTGATCTTACTAAGTTAAATCTGCAGGTTGACCGCGATAAAAGAGTTCCCCGCGATTCTGTCAGCTATCGCCCCCTGCTTGCAAGAACGCTGCAAAACATTCCATTTCTATTTGAACTTGACAGTATCACGCTGAAAAATTCACTGATAAGGTATAATGAGCTCTCAGAAAAAACAGGTGCTGAAGGAAGCATATTGTTTGCAGATATGGATGCAACTATCCTGAACATCCGGAATAATTCAATTACGAAGGACGATAGCCTCAAAATAATTGCCAATGCATTATTGATGGATGAGGGTCAAATGGGTTTCTATTTTAATCAGGCATACACTGATAGTTTGCAACGTTTTCAAATGCGTGCACATTTAGGAAAAATGGATCTTAAAAGTTTTACCCCGATGCTGAAACCGCTATTCGGGCTGGAGTTATTAAAAGGTCATGCCGACAGTGTTATTGTGGATGTTAAGGGAGATGATTATTTGGCCATCGGAAAAATGCATCTCGACTACCGCAACCTTCGGATTCAGCTTAGCAGGGAAGACGGTAAAAGAAAGGGTGCCTTAACCTTTCTTGCAAATACCATATTGCGGAATAAAAATGACAGAACAGCTGCCATTTTCCAGGATAGAATGCGTGACCGATCCACTTTTAACTTCTGGGGTAAGATCGCTTTAAGTGGCCTGTTAGGCAATCTGGGTTTACAAAATAATGAGAGAAAAATCAGAGCCTATAAAAAGCAAAATTAAATGGTGACAGGCAGTATACTTTTACTAATCATTCTGGCAGCATTAGTTTTCATAGTACTGGCCTGTGCCGTTGTGAAATGGCACCCAATGTTGGTTTTATTAGTGACGGCTTTAGTAACCGGAATAGCCACGGGACTGGGCCCTGATAAAACAATCACAACAATTTTTAATGGAGCGGGCGCTGTATTTGCGGCAATTGGATACATAATAGTAGCAGGTACTTTATTGGGCGAAGTTCTTGAAAAAACAGGCGGGGCTGCCGGGCTTGCTGATAAGTTAATGGGATCGGTCACTAAAAAGAAAATACTTCCTGCAACGGCGGCTATAGGGATGCTGGTAGGTATTCCGGTCTTTTGCGATTCTGGTTTTATCGTACTAACGAGGCTTGTTCAAGCTATGGCCAATGTTACTGGCCATCCGGCTGGTTCGATGCAGTTAGCATTGGCAACCGGACTCTATACATCACATGTAATTATCCCTCCTACCCCCGGCCCTATGGCTGCGGCAGGTAATCTGGGACTTTCTTCCTCGCTCGGCTGGGTAATACTGTTAGGCATCGTTGTAAGCATACCAGCCATAATCACAGGCTTATGGATGGTGAAAAAAATTGATTTCCCTATTGAGACTAAGGCTTCTGATCACCGGCCGGTAAAGTCTAACCACAAGAATGCAGGCAAAGCATTGTTTGTTCTTTTACTTCCGTTAATACTAATTACTAGCGGCGTAATCTTCCCATCATTAACCAGCAATGATGAATTAGTAAAAACCAGTAAACTCCTGGGGCACCCTGCAATAGCTCTCTTCATCAGTGCCATCATCGCAATGATGCTGCTCGGGAATAAACAAAAGCGAGAATGGGCAGAATGGATCTCCACAGCTTTAGTTCAGTCGGGCCCCATCATTTTAATTACTACGGCAGGTGGTGCTTTCGGGGCTATTCTTAAAGCTACCGCCTTACAACAGGAGATCACAAGATTTCTGGATGGTAGTAATATACCTGTAATTGCCATCTATCCCTTTGCATTTGTATTAACAGCAATTTTCAAAACGGCGCAAGGTTCCTCCACAGCTGCTTTGATCATCTGTTCGGCAATGATCTATCCAATACTCGGGGCCTTCGAATTGTCATTACAGCAAAATGTTTTGGTTTTATTGAGTATATCAGGAGGGGCTATGGCTATCAGCCATGCTAACGACAGTTATTTTTGGGTAGTGAACCAATATGGCAAGATTCCTGTCAGAGATATGTATAGGTATTACTCTGTGGCTACTTTATTAATGGGACTATCAGTGATGCTCAGCTGCATTTTATTACATTACATTATTGGCTGGTATCAGGCATCCTAATCATAATGACAAGATCCATTACATTGGTTTGGGTAGCACCCGTCTTGACCAGTCCGCCACATGCATCAAAAAAATTATAGGCATCGTTGTTTTCAAGAAAATAACCAGGATCAAGGGCCTTGGCCTTTGAAATCTGAAGAATACCAGGTGAAACAATAGCCCCTGCAGCATCTGTAGGACCATCTGTACCATCCGTTCCTGCAGCAAGCAGCACTGGCCAATGTTCGGTATTTTGTTCCTCCAGCCAAATAAATGCTGATAAGGCAAATTCCTGGTTACGTCCTCCCTTTCCTTTCCCATTTATAGTTACGGTTGTTTCACCACCCGCAATATAGCAGGTTGGCTTATTTATAGCTTTTGAATAGGCATCAGTAAGAAACTTCCGGGCCATCTCCTTTGCTTCACCCGATAGCAGTTGAGGATATATCACAATATCATATCCCATTTCACGTGCCTTATTAGCCGCGGCGGTTAGGGCAATGCCATTGCTTGCAAGAACGTGATGGTTTACATTCTTAAAAATCCTATCCCCAGGTTTTGGAGTTTCTGCTATAAGACCTTCTGCTCCATCATTCAGGCGTTGAAGTATTGATGCAGGCGTTTTGTGGTATAGGCCATAGTTTTGGATAATGGCTAGAGCATCTGAGAAAGTGGTAGGATCTGCATGCGCCATACCGCTGGCTATCACGGCCGGATCATCAGTTGGGACATCACTAAGCAGAATGCATTCTAGTTTTGCGGGATAAACCACTCCGGCAAGCTGGCCACCCTTAAGTAATGAAAGGTGCTTCCTGACAGTATTCAACTCCTCAATTGCTGCCCCTGATCCTAAAAATAATTGAAAAGTTGTCTGCAGTTCTTCAAGGCTGATTCCATCAGGCAGATCTGATATTAATGCTGAAGCACCTCCACTCAATAACAGGATGAAAAGATCCCCTTCACCTGCTTTTGAAGCAAGGTCCTTTAATGCATTGGCGGCTTCTACACTCCTGTAATCAGGAACAGGGTGTGATGCTTCCAATACTTTCCAGGTAGACCCTGGCAAACTATGATCATCTTTAGTAATAACCAAAGCCTCACTAACCAATTCCCCTATAATTCTTTCTACTTCCAACGCCATGGCAGAGGCTGCTTTTCCTGCTGCAGCAACATATATTCTCCTAAAATCTCCATTACTATAAAGGGATTTCCCTATTCTGAATCCCCTATTATCTTTTTCAAGAAAGGGTGGAATAAATACGGAAGGATGGACAGCCATATAGCCCTCCGTAAAAACTGATATAGCATCTCTGGCACTGTTCATTCGGCTAAATTTATAATAAAGCAATTCTAGTTTGAAAATTAAAAATACCTAACTTCGAACAAATTAGTTGTTTAGCTAACTATTTTTTCCATATGAAAAGAACGATCAAAAAAATTGCTGTTTTAGGAAGTGGTGTCATGGGCTCCCGGATTGCCTGTCATTTTGCGGGAATAGGATTGCAGGTTTTGCTACTTGACATGGTGCCAAAGGAAGCGGTTGAGAGCACAGAAAAGGCAGTAAGGAATAAGCTGGTGAATGATGCACTACAGGCCGCACTTAAAAGCAACCCATCCCCTGTTTATTCAAAAGATGTGGTAAAGCGGATAAGTACAGGCAATTTCACAGATAACATGAAGGAAATTGGTGGCTATGATTGGATCATAGAGGTAGTGGTTGAAAGACTCGATATAAAACAAAAGATATTTGAACAGGTGGAACAATTCCGCAAGCCTGGCACAATCATTAGTTCCAATACATCGGGTATACCAATTCATATGATGGCTGAGGGAAGATCAGAAGATTTCCAGAAGCATTTTTGCGGAACACATTTTTTCAATCCGCCACGTTACCTGCGTTTGCTCGAAATAATTCCCACCCCTCATACCAGCCAGGAAGTTGTTGATTTTCTGATGGATTTCGGAAGTCTTCAATTAGGAAAGACTACTGTATTATGCAAAGACACCCCGGCATTTATTGCCAACCGAATTGGGGTATATGGAATCATGGCAATATTTGGTCTGGTGGAAAAGATTGGACTTACCATTGATGAAGTAGAAGCATTAACGGGTCCGGTGATCGGGCGTCCGAAATCTGCTACTTTTCGCACGGCAGATGTTGTAGGAATTGATACCCTTGTAAAAGTTGCTGCAGGAGTTGCTGATAATTGTCCGGATGATGAACAGCGTGCTGTTTTCAATATTCCAGCCTGGCTCAACAAGATGGTCAGCAATAATTGGTTGGGCGATAAAACCGGCCAGGGCTTCTTCAAAAAGACCAAGGGACCAGACGGGGCAAAAGAGATCCTGACGCTTAACTTATCCACCATGGAATATGGTCCGCGCCAGAGACCAAAATTTGCCACGCTGGAAGCTGCTAAGCCAGTTGACGATCTGAAAACAAGGTTGTCTATGCTGGTGCAGGGAACTGATAAAGCGGGTGAATTTTACCGGCATTTCCATTATGGGTTATTCTCTTATATATCGCATCGTATTCCTGAAATTTCGGATGAATTGTACCGGGTTGATGATGCCATGATGGCGGGTTTTGGATGGGAAATCGGGGCTTTTGAAAGTTGGGATGTACTGGGAGTGGAAAAGACTGTCAAAAAGATGAAGGAGGCTGGCTATTCTGTTGCTCCATGGATTGAAGATATGATTGCATCAGGAGCCAAAACATTCTACAAGGTCGAAAATGGCAAGCGATTATATTATGATGTTTCATCCAAAGGTTACAAATCACTTCCGGGTGGAGATGCATTTATTGTAATGAAAAATTTTGAAGGACAGACTGTATGGAAAAACAGTGCCTGCAGAACCTATCACCTGGGTGATGATGTGCTTGGGTTGGAGTGGTATACCAAAATGGGAAGCATAGGAGGGGAAGTACTGGAGGGCATCCAACGATCCATTGGCCTGGCAGAAGAAAAATACAAAGGGTTGGTAATAGCCAATGACACGCCCAATTTCAGTGCAGGAGCAAATGTAGGTATGATTTTCATGCTCGCAATTGAGCAGGAATATGATGAATTGGATATGGCCATACGCATGTTCCAGAATACAATGATGCGCGCACGATACTCTTCTGTTCCGGTAGTGGTAGCGCCACATGCGCTTACACTAGGGGGCGCCTGTGAACTTAGTCTGCATGCCGATAAGGTATGCGCAGCCGCTGAAACATATATTGGCCTGGTTGAATTGGGTGTGGGATTAATACCGGGAGGCGGAGGAACCAAAGAATTTGTGTTGAGGGCAGCAGATGAAATGCATGAAGATGAGCCCGAGAATATAACCTTGAAAAATCGCTTTTTATCAATCGCCACAGCGAAGGTTGCAACATCAGCACATGAGGCATTTGATATGGGCATACTTCGCAAGGGAAATGACGAGATAGTTTACAACCAGGGAAGAAGAATTGCAGAAGCAAAACGGTCGGTGTTGGAAATAAATGAAAGCGGCTACATTACTCCGGTACAAAGAACTGATATCAGAGTGCTTGGCCGTTCATCCTTAGGCGCATTATATGCGGGCATCAACGGGATGTGGCGTGCAAACTATGCCACAGATCATGACGCACTGGTAGCCCGTAAACTTGCTTATGTGATGTGTGGTGGTGATCTGAGTGAGCCAACCCTGGTGACAGAACAATACCTGCTTGACCTGGAGAGAGAAGCGTTCTTATCACTTTGCGGTGAGAAAAAAACATTAGAAAGAATCCAGGGTGTTCTGAAAACAGGTAAACCTGTCAGAAATTAATTGCGGGCTTTTTTGTACCATTCATAAAAATGTTTTCTGTGTCTGTGATACAAGGCATAAATTGATAAAAAAGAAATGCCTGTCCTTGAAATTGAAAATATCTCCAAATCATATGGCTCAATTAAGGCACTGCAAGGCGTTAGTCTGCAGGTGCCAAAAGGAAGTGTATTTGGAATCCTCGGGCCCAATGGTAGCGGTAAGACAACTCTTTTAAGTATCATCCTCAATGTGCTGAATCAGGATGCAGGTAATTTTTCCTGGTTTGGACAAGCCAGCAATAGTGATCAGCGTAAGAATATCGGATCTCTGCTTGAGACGCCCAATTTTTACCATTATCTATCAGCCATAAACAATCTTAAAATAACCCAAAGCATCAGCGGCAGAGGTAAACGCGAGGATATAGAAAAAGTATTGTACGCAGTTAATTTGCATGAAAGGCGCAACAGCCGCTTCAGCACCTATAGTTTGGGAATGAAACAACGTCTTGCAATTGCTGCAGCCCTACTTGGAGATCCCGGAGTATTGGTTTTGGATGAGCCAACAAATGGGCTCGATCCGGTTGGCATAGCAGAGGTGAGGAGACTTATCCACGAACTCCAGGAAAGGGGACATACAATCATCATGGCCAGCCATCTTCTAAATGAAGTGGAAAAAGTTTGCACTCATGTAGCTATTTTGAAAACTGGTAAAATCGTTTCAACCGGCCCCGTGGATGAGGTCTTATCAGATGAAGATATAATTGAGATAGCTTCATCTGACAACAACTCACTAAAAGCAGTACTGGAAGAATTTAAAGATATTGTAAATATTAAGCGGGAAGGCCTTTACCTGCAGTTGTATTGTATGAGGGGGAAAATTAACACGGCAGATTTAAACCAATTTTGTTTTGAAAGGGGGATCGTTTTACATCACCTTTCTTTACAAAAGAAAAAACTAGAAACCAGATTCTTTGAATTAACGGGAAATTGATCATCATGGCATCACTCTTAAGAACGGAATGGCTCAAAATAAACAAGTACCCAATATTTTGGTTACTGATTGGTTTATGTATTCTTTCCTATCCGGGAGTCAATTATATTTTCCTGAATATTTATCACACGATAAGTGAAAAAAAATCGGGCGCGGGACAGGTTTTTAAGATGTTCATTGGCAATCCCTTTAGTTTTCCCGAGGTATGGCGCACCACTGCTTATTTTTCATCAATGGTAGTATTCATTCCGGCGGTAGTGGTGATAATGCTTATCACAAATGAATATACTTACCGGACCAACAGGCAGAATATAATTGATGGGTGGAGCAGGAACCAGTTTATTCTTGCGAAACTTCTGAATGTTGTATTGATAACAATAATTTTCACTATCCTTTATACGATTGTGACCATAATTATCGGCAATACAAATACAAGTGATATTAACTCAAGCAAGTGGGAGCAATCATCCTATATCTGGCTCTTTGCTCTGCAGACATTTTCACAGTTATCAATTGCATTTCTCGTTGGATTACTTGTGAAAAAATCATTCATAGCAATGGCAATTTTTCTATTTTATTCTTTAGTTGCCGAACCTATTGCTGTAAATCTCTTCAAGTATAAATTTCTGAAAAATGATATGGGACAGTTTTTCCCGCTTGAAATTTCTGACAGGATCCTCCCTCCTCCTGCTTTCCTGAGCAGGTTTGATGAATCAGCCTACAAGGCAAGCCTGGAAGCTGTTTCAACACATACAATATACACGTTGATATTAATAATGGTTACCTGGCTAATTAATTATATAATCTACTTTAAGAGGGATCTTTGAAATTTTTCAAACCCTTAGACTAATGAATTTATTGCTGCATTTATATCAGGATATGCAAACTGGAATCCTGCCTTACTGATCTTTGCTGCACTAACTGTGGTGCTTTTCAGGACTTCTATACTCATTTCTCCCAAAATCAGCTTTAGCATAAATACAGGCACATGAATTGGAACAAAGGCATTTCCTTTCATTTTCCGGGCAAGTAATAATGTAAGTTCTTTATTACTTACAGGATGAGGTGCTACTGCATTATAAACGCCTTTATAGTCGGGTTGTTCTAAAGCATCAGCATACATACGAACCATATCATTGATATGGATCCAGCTGATCATCTGCTCACCACTGCCAAGAATTGCTGCAATTCCTAACCGGATGGGTTTAATGAATTCTGCCATCGCACCTCCATTTCTCGACAAAACAATTCCGGTCCTCAAAATAACCAGTCGCTTCCCCATATCTTCAACTGAAAGAACGCTACTCTCCCATTGACGCGCGGTATCGCCCAGAAAATCATTTGAGGAAGTATCTGTTTCGTTAAAGGGAAATTCATTAGGGATTGATGGATCTTTCCCATACCATCCGATTGCAGATGCGCTAATAACGGACTGGACCTTATTAGGTATATCTCTTAATGCTCGGCAAATAAGTTCCCCGCTTTTGACCCTGCTATCTACAATTTCCTTCTTTCTGCTTGCGGACCATCTTTTATCAGCAACGCCTGCCCCCGCCAGATGAACTATGTGATCGGCAGCAACAATCGCCGATTTATCTATCTCTCCCTTTTGCAGATCCCAGAAGGCATAACTAAGCCCTTCCACATTTCTGCTTTTATAACGGGATGGCTCCCTGGTAAGTATGATCACTTTGTATTGCCGGCTGATCAAAAGTTCTGTAAGCGCTTTACCAATAAGGCCTGTACCGCCGGTAATAAGGATTGTTTGCATATCACTATTGTGGTTGGGAATTAAAAAAGGCCCCTCGCAAAAGCGTGGGGCCGGCTATCCATACGGATAAACAACTAAAAACAAACTTTGTTTTCAAAGACGGAATACATGTGCTTAGTCAGGTTTTTTACCATCAAGGAAAGTATTGATGGTGCTGATCTGGGTATTATTATGCTCATCTGTTTTCACGGTATAGTTGCTGTAGAAATTCTCAGCTGGTGAAACAGTGTTATAGAGTTCAAGATTGCGGCGGATATATGCTGGCACAGTGTCAAACTCATTGTTAGGGTCGGCTGCGTTGATGTTGAATGACAGATTCCTTAGTTTCTGTATTCTTTCAGCGGCTTTCCTTTTTTGTTCTTCCGCTTCGTCCGGCATTGCCGGCTCCTCAGCAGGAACATGTTCTTTAGGTTGAGCTGATGGTGCCCCTGGCTTATCCGCCGCAGGAGAATGATCCTTGATCACCAGTTGCATATCGAACGAGGGTTCATCCTCTTTCTGTGGCAATGCCGGCAACTGTTGAGCAATTGGTTGTTCGTTCACAGGAGACGTGTATTGGGGCCTGGAATTTGTTTCCGGCCTGTTAGCCGGTTCTGCATAAATATTGGAAGGCTTGGCCAAGTATCCTCCGGATGCTGCAGACACCGAAGAATTATTTTCAACAAGTTTAAATTCGATCTTTTCCTCGTTTTCTTTTACTGCCTCTGATTCTTCATCGGAGAAAAATATAACCGGAACCTTATTTTCTTTAGGTTCCGAAATTTGAGTTTTCTCCTCTACCAACTTCGGTTGAAGGTCTTCTGCAAGAGTATCCTTAATTTCAGGCATTATTACAGAAGTTGTTCTTTCCTCCTTTATCTTAACCGGATCCGGTGTCATTTTCTCATCCGTAACAAAAGGAAGTACAGGCTGGTCATAAACCTTTGGTTCTTCCGTTCGGGAAACCAATGTCATAACTATCTTCTCTTCTTTCTTCTGCTCAGGTTGTTTTACCTCCCTCTTATTAAATGGATCCTTATACTCAAACCCGGTAGCAATCAGGGTTATACCAATCCTGTCGCCTAATGAATTATCATAACCCAACCCAAGTATAACATCCGTGTCCTCACCCGCCTGGTTCAATAGATAATTTTGAATGATATCCACTTCATCCATAGTGAATTCGTGTTCACCCTCCGCAGAATTTATATTTATAAGAATCCATCTTGCACCTCTGATATCATTATCATTAAGTAATGGTGAATTAAGTGCTTCCTCAATGGCACGTTGAGCGCGATTCTCTCCATTAGATGCTGCATTTCCAAGGATGGCTACGCCACCATTGCGCATTACTGTGCACACATCTGCAAAGTCAACGTTGATCTGACCGGTACTACTTATAACATCAGTGATACATTTTGCTGCTGTTGCCAGTACATTGTCAGCTTTCTCAAATGCTTCCTTCATTTTCAGGTTACCGTACTGATGACGGAGCTTGTCATTGCTGATAACAAGTAAGGTATCTACATTCTGTTTTAATTGCTGAATACCCTCTTCGGCCTGGAGTTGCCTCTTCCTTCCTTCATATGAAAATGGTGTGGTAACAATACCGACAGTAAGTACTCCAAGATCCTTACAAATCTTTGCGATGATAGGTGCACCTCCGGTACCTGTGCCACCACCCATTCCTGCGGTAATAAATGCCATCTTGGTATTCACCTCCAGAATACGCTTGATCTCTTCTAAACTTTCTTCAGTTGCCTGTTTGCCAATTTCAGGATTTGCCCCAGCACCTAAGCCCTGGGTAAGATGCGGACCAAGCTGGATTTTATTGGGAACGTCGCTCAGCGCTATAGCCTGGGCGTCAGTATTGCATATGATGAAATTCACCCCGTCAATACTTTGACTAAACATATGGTTAACAGCATTGCTGCCCCCACCTCCAACACCAATCACCTTAATGATGGATGATTTTTCTTTAGGTAAATCAAAGTGTATCATTTCACAATTATTAATGGGTTAATCGAAAATTAAAATGGATCAGGCGATATTATAGTTTATGATCTTCCTCTTCTTTAAAAAGATCAATCAGGTTGTCTTTGAACTTGTTCCAGAATCCATTTACATTTAATCCTGCCTTTCTCTTTCCGGTTGACACTACTTCTTCAACTTTATCTTCCTGTTCATTGGCTAAATCTTCTTCTATGGCTTTTCGCAGATCATTAGGTATCTCAACTGCTTTGTAACGTTGATCAAACTGCTTACGATTTCTTTCATAATCATCGTATCCCTTAAGTATAAGACCTATGCAGGTAGCATATACTGGCTTGGTGAGTTCATCAATATGTCCGGATTTCAGATGCTCATTTGGATAACCGATACGTGCATTTAATCCGGTTACATATTCAGTTAATTGTATAAGATGCTTCAGCTGTGATCCTCCACCTGTAAGTACGATCCCACCATTTAGCATTCTACTGTCCATACCCACCTGTTTAAGATGATAGGTCACAAAGTCCATGATCTCACTCATCCTTGCCTGGATAATATTTGCAAGATTCTTTACGCTGATCTCCTTGGGAGGCAGTCCGCGCATACCCGGAATAGTTATGAATGCATTCGCCTTTGCTTCATTAGCAAGAGCTGAGCCAAACTGTACTTTCATCTGTTCAGCCTGCGTTTTTAATACACCCAGTCCTGTTTTAATATCATTAGTGATATTCTCGCCTCCAAAAGGTATAACTGCTGTATGCTTTAGAATTCCTTCGTAGAACACAGCGAGGTCTGTAGTGCCGCCTCCAATATCTACAATGGCCACACCGGCTTCAATATCTTCCTGCCCCATTACTGCTGCTGCAGAAGCAAGAGGCTGCAACACGAGGTCTTTTGTATGTAATCCACTCTTCTCTACAGCCCTGTTAATGTTTCGTATGGCATTTTTATCACCTGTAATGATATGGAAATTAGCGCCCACCTTCACCCCACCATAACCTATGGGGTTAGGAATGTTTTGAAAATTATCTACAGTGAATTCCTGCGGTATCACATCAATGATCTGGTCACCTGCAGGGATATATGTCTTGTATTGGTCAGCAATCAGCTGGTCGATCTCACGTTGGGAAATCTCTTCCTCAGTTGTCTGACGTACAATATCACCCCTTGTCTGCAGACTTTTAATATGATGCCCGGCTATACCAACATACACCTCACTTATTTCAAGATTAGGATTTGAGGCGTAACAATTTTCAAGCGCTGCAGCTATAGCTTTGATTGTTTCATCAATATTTAAAACCTGGCCGTGTTTAACGCCATTGCTGTTTGCACGACCAAATCCCAGGATCTCCAGTTTGCCAAACTCATTTTTGCGACCCGCAATGGCAGCGATCTTTGTCGTTCCAATATCGAGTCCAACAATAATGGGCTGTTCGTAATTCATGCTATGTTGTTTTTAGTTGTTTTGTTTATTCATTATCGCCTTGTGAATGGCAACAGGTTTGGATGCGGATTGTGCCGGATTAGTTTTTCCAGAGGGATGGGATAGATTGGCTGTAGCAGTTTCTGCGGCCTGCGCATTACTACTAACCGCTAAAGGTGCTGCACTAACATTAACCATCCATCTTTTTTTATCCACGGATGTGGATATTGCATTTCGTCTTTTACCAATAACCTGTTGATCATATTTCACATTGATTACACTGTAATAATTGAATCCTGTTTTAGCCATTACATTCCTGTAAAATATTTCCAGTTGCCGAAACTTTTTAACACTCTCCTTCCCATCTCCAAAGAGTATGATATGATCCCCAATCAATGGTACCATTTCGAATTCATATAGGGGTGTTACAGACACCTGGCTTATCTGGGCAGACCAAAATGAATCTTCGATCAGGGTTTTATTAATGGATAAAATATCGGCTAACAGCAAACTATCAGATTGCCGCGACAATTTCAGTTTGGTGGGTAGTCCTGTGTACACAGGTAATTTTATTGCAGGCCTTCCCTGTGATAAGGGCAGGTAAGTACCACTCGTATCGAGGTAATAAGAGTTCCCCGCCTGCGTAAACACCCTTGCAATTGGCTCCTTCTGGTTTACAAGTACCTGTAGCACCCGGTCTTTATCAAAAAACAACTGGGCATCTTTTACCCAAATATTTTTCCTGAGAATTGCTTCGAGCTTTCGTAAATCTATTTCTGCGACAGGCCTTCCTTTGATTGCCGCATTCCTTGAATCAGTAAGAAGATTGAGAACTTGTTTACGATCAAGGAAAAGGAAATTTTCATCGTTCCGGATCTCTACTTCTACTCCTGCACATGTAGCATCATTACTTGTATTGATTGCTGCCACCAGCACCACCACCATAGAAATGGTGGCTACCAGCCAGAAAAAGGCAGTAATAATTTTTTTGATATTGATCCTTGATTTATTCATTTCAATTGAATAATTCTTTTATCGGTTTTACAAGCGTGTCAATATCACCTGCACCGGCGGTAATAATTAATCTATTAATATCATCATGCAAATAATTGCCGGCTAAATGATTTAACAGTTGCTCTTTATTCAAGAGTTTAACTTTTTCACTACTAATATTACGGCTGATTATTTCACTACTAATGCCCTCGATCGGCAACTCCCTCGCCGGGTATATGGGTAGCAATATCACTTCATCTGCCAGATCAAGGCTTGCAGAAAATGCTTCAGCAAGATCCCTGGTTCTTGAAAATAGATGTGGCTGAAAGATCACTGTACACTTTCTGCCTGGAAATAAAGATCTCGCTCCACTAATAAGTACTTTGAGTTCCTCAGGATGATGTGCGTAGTCATCCACAAATACCAGATTCTTATTCTTTAATACATACTCGAATCGTCTTTTTACCCCCCTGAACGCCTCTACTGCGTCTTTGATCTTTACCTGATCAATCCCCAGGTTTCTCGTAATAGCAATAGAAACAACTGCATTTTCAACATTATGGAGGCCACCCATATTAAGGATGATGTCGTCAATGACGCCATCAGGAAAAACTACCGAGAAACGATAGCCACCTTCCTGCATTATTATATTCTTAGCGTAAATATCTGCTGACGCATCGTTTAAGCTGTAGGTATAATGTTTGAATGCTGACAGTGACGCTGATTTCGCTAATCCATATTTACTATACAATGTTCCCTCAGGCTTCAACCTCCTGCTGAATTCAACAAATGCCTCCTGCAGTAATTCCTCTGTTCCATAGATATCCAGGTGGTCGGCATCCATAGAACTGATCACAGCAATATCGGGACTCAATCTCAGGAAGCTTCTGTCATACTCATCAGCTTCTATAACCGCAACCTGGCGGGGATTACTCCAGAAATTAGTATTATAATTGACGGTTATACCCCCAAGAAAAGCATTACATCCATAGCCCGTATGACGTAACAAATGAGCCGTCATACTTGAGGTGGTTGTTTTGCCATGCGTTCCGGCTATACAGATATTAAATGTATTATTACTGATAAGTCCCAGCACTTCACTCCTTTTCATCATTAACGTACCCATCTGCTGGAAGTGAACATATTCAATCTGATCTGCAGGTACTGCAGGAGTGTAAATAATGAGGTCAGGACGCGCAGGTGCGGCTGCAATATCTTCCTGAAAGTGAATATTGATACCTTCGTTCTCTAGTTCTGCTGTAAGTGGAGTAGCTGTTTTATCATAACCACTAACCTTTTTACCAAGTGCATGAAAATAACGGGCAAGGGCACTCATTCCGATTCCGCCTATTCCAAGGAAGTAAACTTCTTTTATGTCATTTAAATTGATCAAGATGAATTTTATGATTTAACAATTAAACTCAGAACTTCTTTTGCTACCACATCGTCCGCGTCCATAAGACCCAGCGGTTTGATATTTTCAATAAGCTTCTTCTGCAATTCCTGATTCTTAGCCAGGGCAATTACCGTTGGCACTAATTTTTGCGCAGCATCTCTATCAGTAACCATCAAAGCTGCTTTATTACCCACAAGATTCCTGGCATTCACTGTCTGGTGATCTTCTGCAGCATGTGGATAGGGCACCAATATAACAGGCTTGTTCACAACACATATTTCCGCGATGGCCATAGCGCCTGCCCTTGAAATTATCAGATCGGCAGCCGCATAGGCGTTTTCCATGCGTGTAATAAATTCATCCACCCAAATGCCCGTATGACCTTTTGCTGCTTCCTTACCCCTTTGTGCAAAAGATTTTCCTGTTTGCCAAATTAGTTGAAGATCACCTTTTTCAAATTCGGAAAGCCCGGCCTCAACAGCTTCATTTATACTTTTCGCCCCAAGGCTGCCCCCTATGGATAAAACTGTTTTTCTTTCCGGATCAAGTCCAAAAAAACGTAATGCATCATCACGGTTGATAGCAGACTGAACTATAGAGGCCCTTACGGGATTCCCGGTCACCTTTATCTTGTTTACCGGAAAAAATTTATCCATCCCACCAGTTGCCACAAAAACCCGTGTAGCTTTCCTTCCTAACATCTGGTTAGTTTTCCCTGCAAATGAGTTAGCCTCGTGCAAAAAAGTTGGAATTCTTTTTTGTTGGGCATAGCGCAAAACCGGGAAGCTTGAATATCCACCCACTCCAATTGCGGCATCGGGCATGAAATTTTTGAAAATGCTTCGAACCTGGAAAAAACTTCTGATCAGTTTGAATGGCAAGCTTATATTTTTTATCAATGAGCTTCTGTTAAAGCCAGCAATATCTAAGCCCTTTATCTGATAACCGGATTGAGGCACTTTTTCCATTTCCATCTTACCCTTTGCTCCAATAAAAAGTATCTCAACTGAGGGATCCTGTTTCTTCAAGGCGTTAGCAATCGCAATTGCGGGGAATATATGTCCCCCAGTACCTCCACCTGCTATAATTATCTTCTTACCCATCAGCTTAATTCATTTTCGGTTGAAGATTGTACAGCTGGTTTCAGTTCACTTTTCTCAACATACCTCGATACGCTTAAAATCAAGCCTATTGCCACACAGGTAAACAGGAAAGAACTTCCTCCCATACTTAACAAAGGAAGCGTGACGCCGGTAACCGGAAATAAATTAACATTAACAGCCATATTCGCCATTGCCTGAATAACTAGAGTAAAACTTAAAGCCAATGCGAGAAATGCCCCGAAGGCATATGGACATTTCCTAAATAACTGTATACTCCTGAAAAGGAATATCAGATATACAAACATTACAACAGCCCCACCTACAATACCATATTCTTCAATTATAATTGCATAGATAAAATCAGAATAAGGATGGGGAAGGAAGTTTCTTTGTTCACTATTACCGGGTCCTAAACCAACTATTCCTCCCTTCGCAATTGCAATCTTAGCCTGGTTAACCTGATAATTATCCTCATCATCCTGAGAATTGCCACCGTACATAAAGGTTTCAACCCTGTTCACCCATGTACTAACCCTTGCTGTTAGTCTTGATCGGTTCTCTGCTTTTGCTTTTATACCATTACTGTTATGTTGGATTACTGCTGATAAGATCAACAGGAGAACAGGAATCATAGCAACCAACCCTGTGAGAAAAAGATGCTTCATTCTTACTCTTCCAATAAACAATAACATCATACTGGTAGCGCCTGTAAGAAGAGCGGTCGACAGATTGGCTGGCGCTATCAACAGGCACGTGATTGCTATTGGGATAATCACGGGTACAAAACCTGTTTTAAAATCCTTTATAATGTTCTGCTTTTTACTGAGCATCCTGCTGAGATACATAAACAATGCAAGCTTTGCAAGATCAGAGGTCTGGAAAGTCAGGTTGATTATGGGCAATCGAATCCAACGACTCCCTTCATTAAGCTTAACTCCGAAAAATAATGTATATAAAAGTAGTGGCACTGTGATCCAAAAGAGTACCTGGGCTATTCTTGAAAACAGCGTATAATTTATAAGGTGAGCAAAATAAATCAACATCAGTCCAATTGCAATAAACACAACCTGCTTAAATAAATAAACTTCAGTATTACCTCGATACATTTTATATGCCAATGAGCCGGTAGAACTGTATACCACCAGTAATGACATCATGGCCAGGATCACTACTAGTGTCCAGATAACTTTATCGCCACGTGTTTTATTTAGCAGATGGTTCATCTTCACATATTTCTAATTGACAAGGGCCCTAAAAGCACTATAAGGCTTTCACAGCTTCCTTGAACTGGTTACCCCGATCTTCGTAATTTTTAAAAAGGTCAAAACTGGCGCAGGCGGGACTTAACAAAACAACATCACCTTTGTCTGCAAGCTGAAAAGCGGAATGGACAGCTTCAGCGGCACTCGTCGTATTGACTATTACAGCAACATCATTCTGGAATGCTTGATGGATCTTCGTGTTATCAGTTCCCATACAAACAATGCCTTTTACTTTCTCTTTCACTAATTCAAGAATAAGTGAATAATCATTACCCTTATCCACGCCACCAAGAATAAGGATTACCGGAGCCGTCATGCTTTCCAATGCATACCAGGTACTGTTAACATTCGTTGCTTTACTGTCATTAATGAATTCAACCCCCCTTACAGATGCTACATGTTCCATACGGTGTTCCAACGCCTCGAAAGACTGAATCGCCTCCCGAATCTTATTCTTCCGCAGCCCAATAACGGAGGCTGCTAATCCTGCTGCCATGGTGTTGTATTGATTATGTTTACCCTTAAGAGCAAAATCATAAATGCTCATCTGCAATTTTTCATCGCCTGTAACTACGGTCATTTCCTGGTCTTTAATAAAAGCTCCCTGGAGTACTTCTTTTCTCATACTGAATGGTAATGGGTTAGATAGGATCGAAAATTCTTTTATGTGTGTTATGGTAACTTCATCATCTTCACAATAAATAAAATGGTCTGTTGCCAGCTGGTTCATTGTTATACGGAATTTACTCCTGATATAATTGTTGAAGATGTAGTCATATCGGTCTAAATGATCTTCTGTGATATTTGTCAGAATCGCAACATGCGGTCGAAAATGAACAATATCATCCAACTGAAAACTACTGACCTCCACTATATACCAGGGTTTTGGTTCTGCCGCCACTTGTCTTGCGAAGGAAGTCCCAATATTGCCCACCAAAGCACAATCCAAATTCGCATGCCTGCATATATGGAATGTCAAAGCTGTTGTGGTGGTTTTGCCATTACTTCCAGTGATAGCGATCACTTTACTATCACCCATGAATCTACTTGCCCACTCAATTTCACTGATCACCTCTATGCCTTTCAACCGAATCTTTTTCACCAGTTCATTCTTTTCAGGAATACCAGGACTCTTGATGACCAGGTGAGCATTCATAATTCTTTCTTCACTATGGGATCCTTCCTCAAACTCTATACTTGCAGCAGAAAGTTCCTTCCTGTGTTCTTCTCTTAACATACCACCATCACTCACAAAACAGGGCAACCCATTTTGCTTTGCTAATAAAGCAGCACCTACGCCACTTTCGCCTCCCCCTAATATGATAATTTCTTTACTCATTAATAAAATAATGGTCTTCCACGGATTGGGGGTTTTTCAAAAGCATAGGATCAACTGCACCACAAATTCTATTAACAGCAACGGTCGGTTTTTCAATACTACCTTAACGGATCTTCAATGTTACTATCGAAAAAATCACACATAATATGGTAACGATCCAAAATCTTGTTACGATTTTACTTTCATGATAACCCAACTTCTGGTAATGGTGATGAAGAGGACTCATAAGAAATATTCTTCGACCTTCTCCATATTTTCGGCGGGTATATTTGAAATAACTTACCTGTGCCATAACACTTAAATTCTCTACAAGAAAAACACCACAAAAAATGGGGATCAGTAATTCTTTTCTCACAATGATCGCAAGGGCGGCTATGATTCCTCCAAGTGTAAGACTTCCGGTATCACCCATAAATACCTGGGCTGGATAAGCATTGTACCAGAGAAAACCCACACATGCACCTATCATTGCACCAATGAAAATAGACAGCTCCCCAAGATTGGGTATGTACATGATATTCAAGTAATCGGCAAGAAGCAGGTTGCCGCTTGCGTATGCGAATACTCCCAGGCAAATCCCGATCAATGCACTCACACCTGTAGCTAAACCGTCAAGCCCATCAGTAATATTTGCTCCATTTGAAACTGCAGTTACAATGAAAATCACAATTAGTATATAAAGAACGGGGGTAAATCCTCGCAGCGCTTCGGGAAGCAGTTTTGCATAATTGAACTCATGCCCTGCAACAAAAGGAATTGTTGAAATGGGTTCATCAGCTTCAACAAAATAGCGTTCCTTTTCCTGGAACTTCACAGTTTTAACTGCTTCATTACTGCCGGGTGTTCCTTTATATTCCCGCCATGCTTTTGTATTATCATTGAAGAGTAATGTCAATCCGATGATCAGACCCAAACCAACCTGTCCTAATATCTTAAACCATCCCGCTAAGCCATCTTTATCTCCTTTTCTATAAGCTACACCTTGCTGTTGGGCTATCCGTTTTGCTCTTAGTTTAAGGTAATCATCAATAAATCCAACGATCCCCAGCCAGATGGTACTGAAAATCATGAGTCTTACATAAGCTTTATTTAGATCTGCCAATAATAGAGTTGGTAACAGTATGGCCAGTATAATGATAAGACCACCCATTGTTGGAGTGCCTTTCTTTTGTTGTTCACCCTGAAGCCCCAAATCACGTACACTCTCCCCCACCTGCTTATGTAATAAATAGTTTATTAGCTTTTTCCCAAAAACAGTAGTGATAATTAATGATAAGATCACGGCCAGTAATACCCGGGAAGTGATGAACTGAAACAGCGCACTTCCCGGGAATTTGAAACCCATTTCCTTTAACCAATCAATTAAATGGTACAGCATGATGGTTGTTTGTTTACTGGCTGCCGCGCGGTGTCCAGCCGTGCAGCGTTTTGTTTGTAACCGTCCTAAGACTTTAAGAAGGAGGAACCAAAATTTGAAACAGTCAATTATCTTTCGTTTCTATGTTCGCCTCCCTCAATATTCTAAACCTATTCAATTTACTTTTCCAATTCCTCCATCACTTTCAACATTACTTCCCTGTCATCAAAATGATTTCTTACTCCATTGACTTCCTGATATTTCTCATGACCTTTACCAGCAATCAGAATTATGTCACCTTGAGTAGCCATACTAAATGCGGCTTTAATCGCTTCATACCTGTCTTCAATGGAAATAAATTTTCGCTTTGCAGCGGTATTCAATCCACTTTCCATGTCTTTTAAAATTAACCGCGGATCTTCATTTCGAGGATTATCAGAAGTAAAGATTGCCTTGTCACTAAAATCGCAAGCTACCTGGCCCATCAGAGGTCTTTTTGCCCGGTCTCTGTTTCCTCCGCACCCCACAACTGTTATCACCTTTTCATTTCCACTTCGCAATTGATTAATGGCTTTCAGTACATTCTCTAAAGCATCTGGGGTATGCGCATAATCTACTATTCCTATTATTTTATCTATTGACGATATAACATACTCAAATCTCCCTTCTGCACCACTTAATACACTAAGGCATCGCAGTACTTCATTTTTATCTTCATTCAGGCAAATTGCAGTCCCATATACTGCAAGCAGGTTATAGGCATTAAACTCACCAATCATCCTGAAATGAACTTCCTGATCATTAACCATCATGTTTAAACCCGTCAGACTATTCTCCAATATTTTTCCTTTAAAATCTGCAATAGTCCGAAGGCTATAATAATATTTTGTTGCCATGGTATTCTGCAACATCACTTCACCTCTTTTATCATCAAGATTTGAAATAGCAAAAGCTGTAACAGGCAGATTGTCAAAAAACTTTTTCTTCACCCTTATATACTCATCAAAAGTGTTATGATAATCAAGGTGATCATGTGAGATATTGGTAAATATTCCACCTGCAAACTGCAATCCGGCTACTCTATATTGGTGGATAGAATGTGAGCTAACTTCCATAAAAGCGAAGCTGCATCCTACCTTAGTCATATTAAACAAGAGCTCGTTTATTCTAATTGCATCAGGTGTTGTATGAGTTGAGGCGATCACTTCCCCCCCTATCAAAATATTGACAGTACTTATAAGTCCACAATCATATCCTAACGCTGTAAAGAGCTTATATAACAGGGTTGCAACGGTTGTTTTTCCATTAGTGCCTGTTACACCAATCAATTTCAATTTGTGTGACGGCTGATCATAAAAATGATGAGCCATCCATCCTACCGCTTCGCTACTATTATTAACCTCCACATATGTAACATCAGGATGCAGTTCTTCCGGTAAATATTCACAAACAATTGCAATAGCTCCATTATCTACAGCATTCCGGATAAAATTATGCCCATCCGATTCGGTTCCTTTTATAGCAATAAAACAAGCTCCAGTCCCTACTTTTCTTGAATCGATTTGAAGTGAATTGATATCAGTCTGCAAATCACCATTCACAGAACGAAGTTTAACCTGGTACAATATGTCTTGTAGTATGGCCATCAGTTCAGTTCGAGTGTTATGGAAAGATCTTTAGTAACAGGTTTTCCAGCACCTATAGACTGTGCCTTTACTTTTCCAATTCCTTTAGCCACTACTTTAATTTTCATTTCTTCAAGTAAATAAAGGGCATCTCTTAAACCCATACCTCTTAAATCAGGTATAATTTTACCAGCAATCGGTTTATGATGAAGTACAGTTTTAAAATTCGTATCCATCTGAACCGACGCCCAATCTGCGTTTCCAACGCTATCCCGATATGGCAATTTCATCTTTCCAAGAATCGTACGTACTTCACTGCTATTACCGGAATAATAAAATGCTGTACTATCCTTGGGCGGCAGCAATGCAGTTTTTACCGGAATTTGCTGTGCTTGCAATGCAAAAAGTTTATCTGCCACCTCCCTAAAAACTGGTCCTGCTACAGATCCACCATAGTACACAGGTGCATGTGGCTTATTTACAATAACTACTATACAGCTGTACTTTGGATTATCTGCTGGAAAATATCCGGCAAACGATGATTGATATATATGATCAGAGTATCCCCTGTTACCATTTGCTACCAGCGCAGTACCTGTTTTTCCTGCTATACTGTAAAATGGAGACTGCAAGCTTTTACCGGTACCATTCTTTACTACTCCTTCCAAACATGTACGCAATTGACCTAAGGTTGATTCACTTGCAATCTTTTCCACCATAATTTTCGGCTGATTTTCAATGAGCTTCAATCCGTCCTTCTGGATTTCTTCTACCAGATAGGGCTGCATCATCGTTCCATTATTTGCAACAGCATTGTATAACATCAATGTCTGAAGCGGACTTACCAATACTTCATAACCAAAAGACATCCAGGGTAATGAAGTGGCGCTCCATGTTTTTGATTTTGGAGTTTTTATTACCGGTCGAGTTTCACCAACGAGGTCTATACCAGAGCCTTCATGCAATTTCAATTTCCGAAGATGATTAATATACTGCATGGGATTTTTCGCGTAATAGTTCATTGCAAGCTTCGCCATCCCCACATTACTGCTTAGTTCAAAAGCCTGTTGCAAAGTAACCTCTGTTCTTTTATGTCTTTCGCTATCGTAAACCGTTCTCCTTCCAACTTTCCAAACCCCATTTTCAAGATTCACATGATTTCCAATATGAGCTTTCTTGTCTTCAAGAACCGCTAACATTGTTGCTAGCTTGAAAGTAGATCCTGGTTCTGAAGCTCGTATTGCATAATTCAGGTCTTCCCAATATTCACCTTCCTTTCTTTTCCCAAGATTAGCAATAGCTTTTATTTTACCTGTTGCTACTTCCATGACGATACATGTGCCATTCACTGCCTCATTCTGCACCATCATTTTCATGAGTGCATTTTCAGCTATGTCCTGAATGTTTACATCCAGAGTTGTTACCAGATCCCTTCCATTTTCCGGTTCTATTTCATACCCCTCAACTGGCACAGCCACTCCACCAGCAATAAACCTTACCAATTTTTTTCCGGTAGCTCCTCTTAATAAGCTATCGTAGGTACGCTCCAATCCAACATTCTGTGAATTTTCTCTTGCCAGGCCAATCGTCCGGTTCGCCAAAAGCCCAAAAGGATTTAAGCGTTTACTCTTTACTTCTGCAATAAACCCACTCTTATTACGACCCTGCCTTACAAGGGGGAATTGACGTAGTTGCTTATATTGACTAAAATCAATGTTCTTCTTCAATAAGAAGTAGCGGTCTTTTTTTCGGAAACCCGCCTGGAGCAATTTCTTATACTCTGCCGTTGATCGGTCTGCAAACAGGCCTGATAAAGAGAGACTCAGTGAATCAATGTTTTCCCTGAATCGCTTTCCATTTTTTTCACGAAGTCCTTCTGCACCAAAATCAATATAGATATTGAAATACGGGATAGAGGTACTTAGCATGCTGCCATCGGAACTGAAAATAGTACCTCTGTCTGCTTCCAGGTTTATGATCCTGGTATGTAGACTATCACTTTTACTACGCCAGTATTCACCTTCAGTATTTTGTATGTAAAGAGCTCTTCCCAGAACAGCCGCTGACAAAACCACCATACCGATGAAACACAGGTAAACTCTCCACAGTATGTCGCGTTTAACTTCCAAAGCGGCAGCTGATTTATGTTTATTTAATTTTCATTGTCTGTACTGTCAATTATAACAACCGGCGGGGTGATCAATTCCTTCAAGCCCATAGGCTCCACAACCTTTGCAAGCTCCGACTGTTTACTTCTAAACATCACTTCACTTTTCATAGTCTTGTATTCATATTGCAATTCTTTCAATTCCTTCCCCGTTTTGTTTATATCCTTTATCAACTTATCGGAATAATGACCGTTATATATATAAACAACTGCAAGCATACTCAGAAAAAGGAAAAAGGGGAGGTTCCGGATTATGAATTGGTAGTTTATACCAAACCTTTTTTCTCTTTGGTTTTTCTCTTTTTCCATATCTTATAATTATGGATGGTTGTTCATTAGGACATTAACATTTCACCAAAACCCTTATTCTTATACTATAACTTTCTATTTCAACTTATTTAGATCCTTTCTGCAACCCTGAGTTTAGCACTCCTCGCCCTTGGATTTCGCTTCATTTCAGCATCAGAAGGCAAGATTGGTTTCTTTGTAATCACTTTCCACATTGAATGTTTCTTCTTGTTTTCAAAGGGATTATCATCTTCTTCAGGTTGAAAGATTCCATCACGGAAATAATTTTTCACAAGCCTGTCTTCAAGGGAATGGAAGGTTATTATTACCGCTCTTCCGCCTGGTCTTAAAACTAATGGCAGCTGTTGCAGCAGGTCTTTAAGTGCACCTAATTCATCATTCACTTCAATACGCAATGCCTGAAACACCTGGGCCAAATATTTATTTGGATTACCCTTAACTACAGGCTGCAACGCGGCTTTGAACTGACCAATCGTATTCATCGGAACCTTACCTCTCAATTCAACAATGGTGCGTGCCAGCGTCTTCGAATTTGTGACTTCACCATACTGCTCAAAAATTTTATGCAATTTCTGTTCAGTATAACTGGCAAGCACATCCGAGGCTTTAAGTGTACCACGCTGGTCCATCCTCATATCAAGCTCCGAATCGAATCTTATAGAGAATCCCCGTTGAGGCTCATCAAACTGGAAACTACTAACACCAAGATCCGCTAACACACCATGCACTGCATCTTGCCTGTGAAGGCGAAGGAACCTTTGCAGGTGCCTGAAGTTGTGGGGTACGAATACCACCCGGTCATCATCAGGCAAGTTGCGCTGTGCGTCAGCATCCTGGTCAAATGCGAACAGTTTTCCAGTGGGTCCCAGATTCCTAAGTATTTCGGAAGAATGTCCGCCTCCACCAAAAGTGCAATCAACATATACACCTTCACGCTGTATGGACAATGCATTTATACATTCTTTCAGCAATACCGGCACATGATAATCATTACCACTAGTTGGAAAATGGTCACCAGCAGACAGACCTTCCTCAGGTATGTGATTTTTTTTTGACATTACATTCCCACTTCATTAGCCTTTCCCATTACCTGTTGTGCCAGATTACTAAAAGTTTCAGAAGAGAAGGATTCAAAGAACTTTTTATACTGACCCGCATCCCAAATTTCAATTTTGTTAAATGCAGAAACCAGAACTATATCTTTATCTAATGCTGCGTGCTCCTTCAGGTTTGGTGGCAATAAGACTCTTCCTGCTGTATCCGGTTCAACCTCTGTAGCACCGTTCATAAAATACCTCCTGAATTCACGTACTTTCGGGTCAAAATCGTTCAACTTGCTTATCTCCGCATATATAGGCTCCCAACTTTGTATGGGGTATAATGTCAGACACTTCTCAAACCCCCTGTTGATGACGAACTTCATCTCTCCATCAGGCATTTGCTTTTTAAGGCCTGCCGGAAGGAGGAAACGCCCTTTGGCGTCCAATGTAGCTTCGTATTCACCAAGAAAACCTTTCATTTATACGTTTATGACACCTTTTTGACATTTATTACCACAAAATAACACTTTTTCCCACTTACCATACAAGTTTTGGAATTTTAATTTTTTCCACATGGGTGAACTACGTTCAAAGCCTTAGTAGTTGTACGCTGTAGCAAATTTTGCTGGCAAATTCTCAGAATTATTTGTGAGTTAAATGTGGATTGATGTTCATAACCTGTGGATAGGCTTTGAAACCCTGCATGGTACAGGTCTTACTAAGTTGACCCGCCCTCCTTTTAATCATTATTTGATGCAACTTTGCACCTCATGAAAAAGATAAAAAACCCATATACACTTCAAATTGCTGACTTCAGTTATGAACTACCAGATGACCGTATCGCGAAATTTCCTTTGGAAGAACGAGATGCTTCACGTCTTCTTGTTTATCGTCAGAGTGAAATAACTGAATCAGTATATCGCGATTTAGCCGACCAAATTCCCGCAGGAAGCATGTTGGTGTTCAACGATACACGGGTGGTAAGAGCAAGACTTGTCTTTAAGAAAAATAGTGGTAGTGATATTGAGGTATTTTGCCTTGAACCTGATCATCGTTACACTGATATCATCTCAGCTATGGCTAGTTCAGGAGAAGTGTATTGGAATTGTTTGGTTGGAGGTGCCAGCAAGTGGAAACAGGGAATGACTCTGGAAATGAAATTGGAACATGATGGAATTCCAGTTCAATTATCCGCATCTATTCATTCACGGAATGACAACAGTTTTACCATTCATTTCAGCTGGAACCCGGTCGAAATAACTTTCGCCGAAATCCTTAATATAGCTGGGAAGATGCCTATACCACCTTATTTGCACCGAAAAAGTGAAGATTCTGATACAACGCGTTACCAGACAATCTATGCGAATCAGGAAGGTTCTGTTGCAGCACCCACTGCTGGATTACATTTTACAGATCATGTTTTTGAAAGCCTTAGAGAAAAGGGAATCACTTCAACCTTTGTTACTTTACACGTTGGGGCGGGTACTTTCAAACCTGTGAAGTCGGAAATTATCGGCGACCATGAAATGCACGCTGAATTTATTGATGTTCAAAGGCAAATCCTTGAAGAGCTACTCCGGTATGATGGAAATATTATTGCAGCCGGTACAACATCGATGCGAACACTGGAGAGCTTATATTGGATGGGGGTTAAAGTTGCTGTTTGCCCTGATGCAACCCTGGAAGATATATCTGTAAAACAATGGGATCCCTATGTACAAACTCAAGAAAATGACATTCTTCCAACAGAAGCAATTCATCATCTTTTACGCTGGATGGATCGAAATGAACTAACCCGGATAGTTTGTAAAACACAGATATTGATTGCCCCTGGCTATAAAATAAAAATGGCGAGAGCACTTATCACTAATTTCCACCAGCCTCAATCAACGCTCTTACTTTTAGTGGCAGCACTTATAGGTGAAGATTGGAGAACTGTTTATAATTATGCCCTTGAAAATGGATATAGGTTCCTTAGCTACGGAGATGGTTCTCTTCTTTGGGGTAACTAATTATGAAAATGGCATATCAATGATGAATGTAGTTCCTTTCCCAAGGGTGCTTTCCACCTTTATTTTTCCATTATGTGCATCTACAATATTCTTTACGTAACTCAATCCCAGTCCGAATCCCTTAACATTATGCAAATTACCGGTATGCACGCGGTAAAACTTTTCGAAGATTCTCTTGAGACTCTCCTTAGACATGCCAATTCCGTTATCTTCAATTCGAATCTGCACTCCCTTGCTATTGCTGCTGGTCTGGATTTTAAGTAATAGATTATCCTTTGAGTATTTAACAGCATTATCCACCAGATTATTGATCAGGTTGGTAAAATGAACTTCATCAGCTATGATCTCATCTTTTTTTGCATTTAACTGTACATCGACCTGCCCATTCCGGCTTTGCATTTGTAAATCAAAATTCTCCAACACTTGCTCTATGATAGAATGAACCTTCACCGGCCTTCGGCTTAATTGAATTTCCTGCCTATCCATTAATGCAGCCTGCAGAATGGTTTCCACCTGCTTATTCATTCTCTTGTTTTCTTCTTTAATAATACCAGTGAAATATTGCATCTTATCCTTGTCGTTCGACACTTTTTCTGTTCGCAAAGCGTCCACGGCTAATGAAATGGTAGCTAACGGTGTTTTAAACTCATGCGTCATATTATTGATGAAATCATTTTTGATTTCACTGAGTTTTTTCTGACGGAGAAGGGCACTAACAGTAACATAAAACGCGGCAAGCAATATGAGAGTGAAAAGAATGGCTCCAGCCAACATCCACCTTAACTCACGGAAAACAATATGCTTCACATTGGGCACCACTACCATCATTACTTCCTCAGGTACTAATCCTTCCAAATTACTGCCCCCGGGTATCTGTAATGGATTTATAAATCTTAAGTTTCTAACAGTGTCATCAACCACGGCATCAAAATTTCGGGAGCGAAGTTCATCATAGGTTAGAAATCCCGCATCGGAGGTAATTACGAATTCAAACTGTGTATCCTGGAGCCCGAAAGCGTCAAAATTTTTACGCAGCTTCTCTTCCACCTCAAAAGTTGTAAATTTCTCGGATATGGTTGAAGGCTTCATCAACTCCATCATAAGTTGATCAGATGGCCATGTTATATTTGGTCGCATCCTCCGGTTCTTTAAGGAAGGCAATGTGCCTTTTTGTTCCATTAATTCCTGGCCAGTTGCATACATGGCCTTTACAACTCTTTCGGATAGCTGGTCTTCCTTTATGACAAGCATAGAACGAAACCAGGATAGCTGTATCACTATGATACCTACCAAAGAAAGGGTAACCAATAAGATGATTAGGGGAAAGATCCGCTTCATTACAGCAAAAATAGCTTTGGTAAATATTTAATGTGTTGCCCGCTGCCCCTAAACTTCTGAATTAACACGAGTTTATAAGCATTAAGCAACTTACTCTTTGATCAGAGTACCTGATTGTAAGAGTAAACATTTCTTGTCTTATTCCACAATATTCTATAAATTAATGCCATGACACAAATTTTACCAGCGCCAGGGGTGCTGCTAATTGCTGACCCATTCTTAAAAGACCCGAATTTTAAGAGGACGGTAATTCTGCTTTGTGAACACCAGGATGAAGGTAGTTTTGGGTTTGTACTCAACCGGCCATATTCTTATACGCTTGACCAACTCATGGCAAGTGCAGAAGGCATGCCATTAATGGTGTATTTTGGCGGTCCTGTTCAACCTGATACTATACATTTTCTTCATCAATACCCTGATAAAATCCCTGGTGGATTTGAGGTAACGGATGGAACATATTGGGGAGGTGATTTTGAAACCGCGATCTCACTTCTTAAAACCGGCGATGTAGAATCTTCGAGCATCCGTTTTTTTATTGGATATTCCGGTTGGTCTGAGGGGCAATTACAGGGAGAGCTTAAAGAAAAATCATGGATTACTTCAAAAGGCACAAGAAAGTTAATATTCCATAAAGATATGAATGAGATATGGAAAGATGCCCTTATTGATCTGGGAGGAGATTATGAACAATTAATCAATTATCCGCTTGATCCCCAACTGAATTAACTAAAAACAAAAAACCAGGACATCCAATGGAGCCCGGTTTTTTGTTCCTCTTACTATACCCTACCAACTTCAGATCAACAAAGGCTTCTACCTCTTCTGATTCAACTCCTCTGCCTTTATGTTGACCCTTGTTCGTGATACAATTTTAGGAACATTTACAAATGAAAAAAACCGTTTTTTCACGGTATTTAAACTGTCAATTCACGGTTTCAACCTATCAATCATGAAAAAACCCGCTGCATAAAGACAGCGGGTCAGGTAATTTCTAAAGATCCTGGAATAGTTTCCTATGGGTAGGAGGATCAGTTATTTTATAGGGATAATTAGCTCGGCACCGCACCTTCTACCAACACTGTAACCTTATTATGGAATACTTCCACAAAGCCACCCTGGATTAAAAATACAGCAATATCTGATTGCCCTTTATCCTTCAGCACTTTCAGCTTACCAGGTTTCAACGCACTCACCATAGGCGCATGCTTTTCCAGCACTTCAAATAAACCATCCACACCTGGCAATTGCACCCCGTATACATCCCCGGAATATAGCTTACGTTCAGGTGTTAATATTTCAAGATTCATAAATCAATTTGTCGTTTTCTATTTGAGTGGCCCTCAAATAATATTATCCTTGTGCCTGTGCCATCAGTTTCTTTCCTTTCTCAATAGCATCTTCTATGGTTCCTACAAGGTTAAATGCTGCTTCCGGATATTCATCAACTTCACCGTCCATGATCATATTGAATCCACGGATTGTATCCTCAATACTTACAAATACACCTTTAAGTCCCGTAAATTGTTCAGCCACAAAGAAAGGCTGACTCAAAAACCTTTGAACTTTCCGGGCACGCTGCACTGTCATTTTGTCTTCGTCACTAAGTTCATCCATACCAAGGATAGCAATGATGTCCTGTAATTCCTTATAGCGCTGAAGGATCAATTTAACCCTATTGGCTGTATCATAATGTGATTCACCAACCACCAGTGGGGTAAGAATTCGGGAAGTTGAATCCAACGGATCAACAGCGGGATAGATACCAAGATCTGCAATCTTACGACTCAATACTGTTGTTGCATCAAGGTGAGCAAAAGTAGTTGCGGGGGCTGGATCGGTAAGGTCATCAGCAGGCACATAAACAGCCTGTACGGAAGTAATAGAACCATTTTTTGTTGATGTAATCCTTTCCTGCATTAGACCCATTTCCGTTGCAAGTGTTGGTTGGTACCCCACAGCTGAAGGCATACGACCTAATAGTGCCGATACTTCAGAACCCGCCTGGGTAAAGCGGAAGATATTATCTACGAAGAATAGGATATCTTTTCCTTTTCCAGTGCCATCTCCATCACGGAAATACTCAGCTATGGTTAATCCACTCAGTGCAACGCGTGCTCGTGCTCCTGGAGGCTCATTCATTTGACCGAATACAAAAGTTGCTTTGGAATCTTTCAGATCATCCATATTTACTTTCTCAAGATCCCATCCGCCCTCTTCCATGCTATGCTTAAATGCATCACCATATTTCATAATACCGGCTTCAATCATTTCGCGCATCAGGTCATTTCCTTCCCGGGTACGCTCCCCTACACCAGCGAAAACAGAGAGACCTCCATGACCTTTTGCGATGTTGTTAATCAGCTCCTGGATCAAGACCGTCTTGCCTACACCCGCACCTCCAAACAATCCGATTTTACCACCCTTTGCATATGGTTCAATAAGGTCAATTACCTTGATACCAGTAAAAAGTATTTCAGTAGACGTGCTGAGATTTTCAAACAGGGGCGGTTTATTGTGGATCGGCCGACCATTACTTTTATCAATCGGGGGTAACCCATCGATAGGATCTCCAGTTACATTGAAGAGACGTCCATAGATACCTTCACCGATTGGCATAGCGATCGGTTTGCCGGTGTCAACTACTTCCATACCACGTACCAGGCCTTCTGTGCCATCCATGGCGATACAGCGAACGCTATCCTCTCCAAGATGCTGCTGGACTTCCAGAACCAGCGGTTCTGCATTCGGACGCTTAATTTCCAGTGCATTCAGAATTTCGGGCAATTTACCATCGAACTGCACGTCCAGTACGGCTCCGATGATTTGTTTGATCTTTCCTTTAGTTGACATATATGAAGACCTTTTTAGGTGAGGTTTTCGAATTTTGCCGCAAAGGTAAGGTATGGCAGGTAAAATCCATCAAATCAGAAAGGAAATTGGACGAAAGAAAAACCTTCTACCCATCTAATGGTTATTTTTGAATGATAACTCTTGATAATGAAGCGGATATTATCTGTTTTAGGTATTGTATATGTCCATATTATATTTATTTCCGGATGTAGGAATGGCAATTCCCAGCAACCCGAAAAAACCTCCAGGGATACAGCAATTACCATAAAAAATGCATTTTCAGGTCTCTTTTTTGATAGCCTGAGAATGGAAAACTACCTGAAACAGCGGGCCGTTCCTGATACGGCCAAACAACTTTTTCGAAATTTCTATACTCAAAGAAACTTCCAGTATGCATGGTTTGACAGTTCCGGACTTGCTGAACAAGCCCAGAATTTCTGGAGCCTTCAATCAAATTATATAGATTATAGCGGTGATAGTGCTATTTACAATGTTTACCTGAATCGTTGGATGGATTCAATCAGTAGTAATGGCGTAAGCTCATTGCCTGATTCTACCCGATTAGGCGTAGAATGGGGACTCACTTTCCAGTTTTTCCGTTATGCCAACCGAGCTTATAGCGGGCGACGTAGTCTGAACGCGGCCGATCTTGAGTGGTTCATACCTCGCAAAAAAGCAAACCTCCTCTCAATGCTTGATACCTTGGTAAAAGAAAAAGGAAAAGAAATTAGTCGCTATGAACCAGTTAATCAGCAATATCAATTGCTCAGGAATCAATTGAAAAGATATTATGATATAGAGAGAGACAATGCCTGGAAACCCATTGAAATTAACCAAAAAAAAATCCAGCTTGGTGATAGTGGATTGATTATCAATAAAATTCGCAAACGACTACTCCTCACGGGAGACCTTAATTCTTCCGACACAATTACCATATTTGACGATACTCTTCGTCAGGCGGTAAAAAGATTTCAAAGCCGTTATGGATTAGCAGCTGACGGAATTTTAGGGGGAAGTACCCTCAGAGAACTTAACAAACCAATTAATGACCGAATCAGGCAAATCCTGGTAAATATGGAACGAATGCGCTGGGTTCCGGAACAACCCAAGGGTGATTATATTCTGGTGAATATCCCCGAATTTAAAGCGCATGTTTATGAAACCGGGAAAAAGATATTTGATATGGAAGTAGTGGTAGGCACCACTAGTAACAATACTGTAATTTTTACCGGAAACCTTAAATATGTTGTATTTAGTCCTTACTGGAATATTCCCCCGGGAATCCTGAAAAACGAAGTATTGCCTGCAATCCGTAGAAATCCCTCCTATCTCGAGCGAAACGATATGGAATGGTATAATGGTGGTATCCGGCAAAGGCCCGGGGAGAGAAATCCGCTGGGTCTCGTCAAATTCTTATTCCCCAATAATTATAGCATCTATTTACATGACACACCGTCTAAAACACTTTTTAAACAAACAAAAAGGGCATTTAGTCATGGTTGCATAAGGATTTCCGAACCTGTTCACCTGGCCGAATGGTTGCTGAGAGCTGACAGTACATGGACTTCGGAACGAATATTCTCAGCTATGCATTCCGGAAAAGAAAAATATGTAACGCTGAAACAGAGCGTACCTGTTTTCATTGGTTATTTCACAGCCTGGGTTGATGCAGAGGGAAGGTTGAATTTTCGGGATGACATATATGGGCATGATAAGAAAATGATCAAAAAAATGTTTGATTAAGTTTTTCTTTCACTCAGTTTCTTATTCTTTCTGTTGGAAAGTAATTTAAAAGCCAGCTGGGCGAGGGCAGTAACACCTGCAACCTTCCATCCCCCTGCAACTCCCGTAGCTGCTGCAGCCACACTGGCAAGCCGTGATGTTTTCTTTCTGGCCAAAAAGCCACCGGCAATGGCTGCACCAGCGCTTAAGGCAAGTGCTGCGGTTTTTCCAGTAAGTAATGAGGGCATAACAGCCCCCGCCCCAGCCTTCACTGCCTCTGAAGGAAGTGACTTCAGGTTTTGCCTTATTTCATATTCCTGAACTTTGATCCTGTTGCGGAGCATCTTCTCAGCGGCTCTTAGATCCTGAAGATTATTTATACCGCCGAGATTATTCTGTGTGTTCTGTATCAACTTGTTCATGGTCGGAATGTTTATCGAATAGAATTTTCACCACAGTATTGGCAATGAAGGGGTCAAGATATTTCTTACGAAGAGCAAAGACTATAACTAACAATATCACATAAATTCCCGTCACGATTCCAAAACCATAAAACAAACTCCCGGTTAGATCTGCAAAATAATAGCCCCCCATCATACTGATAAATATGAGTATTAAGAAGCTTAGCAGTAAAACAACCAGAAATATCACCATTGCGGAAGCTAACCTGGAGGCTTTCTCTGTTCCTTGTAACTTCAACAATAATAACCTGTTTTGCAGATAATCCTGTACAAGTTGTTCGGTCTTTTCAAAGTATCCGGTTTCCTTTTCCATAACAAAAGTATCAGGTTGTAGTAGAGGTATCTGTTTCCTTTCCAAAATCATTGGCCCATTTCTTTCCTTTTTCCACTGCCGACTCAATCTCCGACTCAAATTGCTTAACTTTTTCCTTTACATCCTCACCTGCATTGGCAGCAGCAGATTTAATTTCATCCACGATCTCCTTTCCCTTATCCGTTGTGAGGAAATAGCCTAATGCCGCACCCGCGGCAGCCCCCAGCAATAAACCGGCTATAAATTTTGACTGATCATTCATGGCATAATATTTTACGGGTTAACTTGTTCCTAAAATTACAGCTAACTAACGGAAAACAGGCACCTAAACCATGGAAATCAAATCTGATCATAAGATCAACAAATACTTTTTTCTCGGAATCATACTCATTTTTGCTTTCTTCCTGCTTTACAGTATGATTGAGTTCTTCACTGCTTTTCTGGCCTCTGTTATGTTATATGTACTCAGCAAGCCCGCCCTCGAATACCTTTTAAAAAGGAAGGGCTGGAGCAAAACCTGGGCCGCCGTATTGATCATTATAATCAGTGTGATTATCATATTAGCCCCACTTACGCTGTTTGCCTCCATGGTATATAATAAAATTTCCGCATTTGTAAATAATCCGGATATAATATTAAACACACTTAAAAGTTTTGACCAGCAGTTAAGCTCCAGGTTTGGTATTCGCTTGCTTTCAAATACCAATATGGCTAAAATTCAAACCACATCCACCAACCTGATGAGTGAGGTGCTTAATAATAGCCTCAATTTTTTCACCACTATATCGATGATGTATTTCTTCCTCTACTTCATGCTGATGAATGTAAACCGCATGGAAGCAGCAGTTGTTTTTTACCTTCCATTTCCACGCAGCAAGATCGAATTGTTTGGAAGGGAATTGGTGGCGCAAACTTTTTCTAATGCAGTAGGCGTTCCACTTATAGCTGTAGTTCAGGGACTCTGTGGATTTGCAGCATACAAAATTACGGGTCTGCCTGAAGCAGGTTTTTGGGCAGTGGTAACAGGTTTCGCCTCTATTATTCCTATTGTAGGTACAGCACTTGTTTGGGTGCCTGCTGCAATTTACCAATTGGCAACAAGCCATGCATGGGAAGGCATATTCATAATTGGTTGGGGCGCAATCATTCTGGGAAGTGCAGATAATGTGGTAAGATTCCTACTGGCCAAGAAAATGGCTGATACACACCCCATCGTAACTGTACTCGGGGTAATAATGGGACTAAAGTATTTCCAGATACCAGGACTTATATTCGGTCCTTTGCTAATATCTTATTTCATCATTCTCCTCAAAATATACTATTGGGAATATCAAACTATTTCTCCTGTAGTGAAACGAAAAAAGGCTAGGCCATTACGTTTTAATCTTCCCTTTCTGGGGCCAGAAAAGAAAGATCGCTATCGATCATAGAATTGATACACTATTTTTGCGGCCAGTATGATCCAGAATATGCAGATCAAGCCCGTAGATTCTCCCAAACTCCGTCGTCTTTACCTTGAGATGCCTGCTCTATTATATAAAGGAAATCCTAATTATATAAGGCCCCTTGATAAGGATATTGAAGCCGTATTTGACCCTGCCAGAAATAAGGCATTCAGGTTTGGAGAAGTCATCAGGTGGGTTCTTTTCAACAATTCAGGAGATGCTATTGGTCGTATCGCAGCATTTGTAAATAAGAAATATAAAACAAGGGGGGACGATGTTCCCGTGGGAGGATGCGGGTTCTTTGAATGTATCAATAACCAGGATGCTGCCAATCTATTGTTCGATACAGCAAAAAAATGGCTGTCCGACAAAGGCATGGAGGCTATGGACGGACCTATAAATTTTGGTGAAAGAGATAAATGGTGGGGACTGGTTATCCAGGGGTTTCAATCACCGCTTTATTGCATGAATTATAATCCTCCTTATTATCAATCCCTGTTCGAGCATTATGGATTCCAACCATTCTTCTACCAGTATTGCTATGGCATGCATCCGAAAGAAACACTCGCCAAAAAATTCTTTGATAGGCATGCAGCATTGACAACTGACAGGGGTTTAAGTGCACAACATGCTGATAAGAAGAGACTTGATAAATTTGCCGCCGACTTCCATACGGTCTACAATAAGGCCTGGGCTGGCCATGGCGGCAATAAAGAGCTGAGCCTGGAACAATGTAAAATGCTTTTTCGACAGATGAAGCCAGTCATGGACGAAAAAGTAATATGGTTCGCCTATCACAATGACACTCCTATCGCCATGTTCATTAACCTGCCCGACCTCAACCAGTGGTTCAGATACCTTAATGGAAAGTTCGACCTCCTACATAAAATCAAATTCCTGCTTCTGCGCGCAATGGTTAAGAACAAAAGATTTGCCGGACTGGCATTTGGTGTAGTTCCGGAATGGCATGGGAAAGGTGTTGATAGTTATATCGTTGTAGAAGCCGCAAAAATAATTCAGCACCATCTGGATTATGAAGAGTATGAGATGCAATGGATTGGTGATTTTAACCCTAAAATGATTGCAGTTGCCGAATCTATTACACCGGTGAAAAGTCGCATCCTGATCACATATCGTTACCTATTTGACAGGAATAAGGAATTCAGGAGACATCCTTTACTTTAATCAGATTTATTCCTGCCTTCCTCCCACATAGAGTGAAAGCAGGGTCAAAACATTTGCCTAATTTAGCCTCCTATGGATCAGTTTATAGTATCTGCCCGAAAATACCGTCCCCAGAACTTTTCAACCGTTGTGGGACAGCAGCATATTACAACTACATTAAAAAATGCTATCCGCAACCAACAACTAGCGCATGCTTTTTTGTTCTGTGGACCAAGAGGGGTTGGTAAAACCACCTGCGCCCGGATACTGGCTAAAACCATCAATTGCGAAAATCATTCAGATGATGGGGAAGCATGTAATACCTGCTCTTCCTGCATTTCATTTAATGAGGGAAGTTCTTTGAATATCCATGAGCTCGATGCCGCCAGCAATAACTCTGTTGATGATATCCGTTCTCTTGTGGAGCAAGTTAGGTTTGCCCCACAAGCCGGAAAATACAAAGTATACATAGTGGATGAGGTCCATATGTTAAGTACAAGTGCTTTTAATGCATTTCTTAAAACATTGGAAGAACCACCTCCTTATGCAATCTTTATTCTGGCCACCACAGAAAAACATAAAATACTACCTACTATTCTGTCACGCTGCCAGATTTTCGATTTCAAAAGAATCACTACAAATGATACAGTTGAACACCTGCAGGAGATCTGTGATAAGGAAGCCATCCAGGCAGAACCTGCAGCACTTCAGGTGATAGCCCAGAAAAGTGAGGGCTGCATGCGTGATTCGCTAAGCATACTTGATAAAATCATCAGCTTCACTAATGGGGAGCTCACCTATAAGAACACCCTGGAACACCTGAATATCCTTGACGCCGAATATTATTTTCAAATGATGGACTGCATGCTGGCTCAGGATCTCTCAGGCGCTATGCTTTTGTTTGATGATATAAATCGAAAAGGTTTTGAGGGAGACATGGTATTAAACGGTTTCGCTGAGTTTATACGTAATCTTTTACTCAGTAAAGATTCAAAAGTTGCATCATTGGTTGAAGTTGTGGAAACATTCCGAAATCGTTATACAGACATTGCCTCAAAACTCGAAGCAGGATTTCTTGTAACTGCACTCAACATCTTAAATGAAGCTGAAATACATTACAAAGGAGCAAGGAATAAAAGGCTACATGTGGAAATGTTGCTCATAAGACTTTGCTACCTTAAACAAGCCATTGAAGTGGTAAACGATGGATCCCGGATAAAATTGACAGAATCTAAACCGCTTAATTTTCGGTTACTGCAACCGGTTGTACAAAAGGAAGTTCAACCAAATAAAAAATCAGAAGCTGTTACTACTGGAGGTGAGAAAGGGAATACGAATTCGGGGGCCCGACTAATCATTGAAGAAGGCATTATTTCAAAAACCCAAAATAGTACAATAAATATTGCTGTAGTAGCTGGCGAACAAAAAGTTGCTGACCCAACCCTTGCATCCAGACCTGCCCGGCAAGAGGCAATTTCAAAGCCTTCAACCGGGAAACTTGGCTCGCTCGCGAGACTGCGCCAACAGGTTAGTAACACAAATCAGGGTGGTTCAGCAATCAAATCCATCACTCTTACGGATGAATTATTAAAACTTGCCTGGCAGGAATATATTGATCAACTTAAAACTCTTCGGAATCCGGCTGTGCAGAGTTTTGAACTGGCTGAGCTGCGACTGAATGATGCCTCCAGCTTTACGGTTGTTGTTCCAAACAATCTACAGCAGAAATTTATTGATGGCGAAAGGATCCCACTTTCTGAATTTTTACAAACCAGATTCCATAATCGCAACCTTACCTATCAACTAATTGTTGAACAACGGGAGGATCTATTAATAAAAATAGAGATCCCACCAAACTCCAGGGAAAGGTTTACGCAAATGGTAGCTCAATATCCATTAGTAAAGGAGCTCAAGGACAGACTTAAACTGGAACTTGATTATTAAGTATGAAAGGAATTATCTTTACCCCCCATGAGTAACTCGCTTCCGCATGATACAATTTTGCCATATGGTGATAAGAATAGGAGTAAGAAAGACCAGGTGGCAGATATGTTCAATCAGATCGCTTTCAGGTATGATTTCCTAAATCGCTTTCTTAGCGGCGGGATTGACATCTATTGGAGAAAGAAGGCGATCAGTGAATTACGTACTCTTAAACCTAAAAAAGTTCTTGATGTAGCAACTGGTACTGCAGATGTTGCACTCATGACAATGAAATATTTAACACCTGAAAAAATAATTGGCATAGATATTTCTACAGGAATGCTCGAACTCGGCAGGAAAAAAATTGCCAAAGCAATGTTAAACGATCGGATTGAGCTGTTGGAAGGAGATAGTGAAACAATAAACTTCCCCAACAACACGTTTGATGCCGTAACTGTGGCATTTGGCGTCCGCAATTTTGAACATCTTCATAAGGGGATTTCAGAAATGCTTCGCGTTTTGAAACCAGGTGGCAAGCTGGTGGTACTCGAATTTTCAAGGCCTAAATCAAAAGGATTCAAGGGATTATATAAAATCTACATGAACCTTGTTGCTCCTGGCATTGGAAAAATGGTATCAAAAAACAGGGCTGCATACCAATATCTGAATGATTCCGTGCAAGCTTTCCCCGAGGGAAATGATTTTTTGAAAATTTTACAGGAGATGGGTTTTACAAATACCTATCTTAAAACGCTGAGCTTAGGAATATGTACAATTTATTGCGGAACCAGATCATCAGAAAAATAAACACACTCCTGGTCGTACTGATCAGTACATGTTTTTTTGCCAACACATCAACGGCACAATTAAGGAATTCATTAAATCTTCCCGATAATGATGATAAATGGTACCACATAGGTATTGTAATCATGGGAACATCTAACCGGTTTCAAATCAGCCAGCATCCACGCTTTCTTGAAAGTGACAGCGTTCTGGTAACAAATCCCAATAATAGTTTCGGCTTTGGTATAGGCGGAATGCATACATTTCGCATTAGTAACAGATTCGAAGCACGAGTAGTATTTCCCCAGCTTCTCTTCGTTAATAAATCAATTAACTACCATCTCAGATATCCTGAATCTTCAAACCAGGAAACAGAGGTAATGAACCAGAATGTTGAATCAATCCTGCTGGGCGTACCAGTGCAGCTTAAACTCAAGTCAGACAGGATAGGAAACTTCAGGGTTTATATGATGGGGGGATTTAAGTTTGAAACTGATCTCAGTTCCAAAGCAAATGCACGAAATGCTGAAAACTTTGTAAAGCTTAAAAAATCCGATTATGGGATTGAAGCAGGAATTGGCTTCAATTTTTACAATAAAATGTTCATCCTTTCCCCGGAAATAAAGATCAGTAATGGCATAAGCGATGTGCATGCCCGTGATGCAAATCTTAAATTTTCCAATGTAATTGACAGGATCCAAAGTCGTCAGATCATTTTTTCTCTCATTTTTGAAGGCTGATATCAAACCTGTAGAAATTGTTTTCAAGTTATCGTCCTAATTACATAATTTGATGATATCAAACTTACTGGTATAGCAATTGAATACCACCAGGGAATATGACCGTTGGCAAATTCCAACGGTTTTCCTTTCTGATGTAAATTTTAAATATTATGCTATTACCTATCAGCGACGATAACCGTGATCGCCATATTACGCCATATATAACCTGGGCTCTAATCGCCATTAATATTTTTGTATTTATCTACTGGCAGGCATTTGGATCAGATCTGGGATTCACCTATGCCTTTTCAACTGTTCCTGCTGAAATACTGACCAGCCGCGACTGGGTTACGGAATCGAAAATAGTAAGAGATGTAGCCTCTGGTGAAAGCTTTGAAATGCCTGGATTGCAAATAACTCCAATTCCAGTATATCTAACCTTGATCACTTCAATGTTCATGCATGGTAGCCTTGCACATATTGGAGGCAACATGTTATATCTCTGGATTTTCGGCGATAACCTGGAAAATAGAATGGGTCATTTGCGTTACCTCGTTTTTTACCTTCTGACAGGAATAATTGCATCACTTGCCCATGTTTTTTTTATTCAATTCACTGGTGCCGATCCCCTGATACCCAGCCTCGGTGCTTCAGGGGCCATTTCTGGCGTTATGGGTGGATACCTTTTATTATATCCTACCCGCAAGGTAAATGCTCTGTTGGGATGGATAATAATTGCCATACCTAGTTGGGTGGCACTTGGCTTATGGATAGTATTGCAGGTAGTAAGTGGCTTTGGAACAATTGGTGGCCATGGAGACGGGGTAGCTTATATGGCCCATATCGGGGGATTTATAGCTGGTTTTATTCTGGTCAAAATTTTTGATAAGGGTAAACCAAAACCTATAGTCTCGAAGCAGAATAGTGGATGGTTTCGCTAAAAGTTTACACCGCTGCTTATCCTGCTAAGCAACTGCTGGTAAGTTTTCCGAACAAGGGTTTCAGCAAGCTGCTCTCTATTTGGTGGATAATCATCCCATCTATTACTGATTAAGGCAATATCCTGTGGGGTTAATGCCCGACGGTCGCCCGTGTAGGTAGCCCTTTCCTGAACCCACTCAATGCGATCAGAAAAACGATCATACAAAGAATTATTATTGGTTTCCCTATCATAAATCCTGCATTCCAGTGTAGCATAACTTGACATATATCTCCGACTAACCGTAACGGTTGCATAAACGGTTTGTGTAACCGGACGGGGAGGGTTTGTTTTGGTTTGTCCGGTAACTATCTCTTTTGAACGCTGGTACGACCTGGAATCTGTATGTACATTATCGATGAAAAGATCTGTAAAGTTCAAGTCCACTATTTTGTCTGGCACTAATTGCTGTGCGCGTAAATCATATTCAGTAAAGAACCGTGTATTTGCATAAGAACGGGCATTTAGATCGCGAACCATTTGCTGCTGCATCCAGTCATTCTGAAATCCAAAATAACCATAACTGTAACTGTTATAATTTACTGGGTTTACAAGAACCCTGGTAGTAGCTTTTTCAGCCGCTATTAAAAGCATGTTGTCAACATCTTTATACCCTGGTGATGCTTTTGCAGCTTTCTGAAAATTATCATAAGCTTTCTGCGCATACTGTCTGGTATTGTATCCAAGGAAGGTCATACCCGCATTATAATAATCCTCCGCTGCAAGTTTATTAGCCCCATGGATCATCAGACTGGGATCCCATGGATCCGGTAAAGCCGCATTTGCCCCGGGTGAAGATTTTATCTTGTCATACATTTGTTTTAGCACCATCCATTCTTTTGCCATTTCAATATACTTGTCACCCGCTGCGCCAGTCTGAACAAGGTTATCCGTGATAGATTTTCTTTTAATCCTTGCAGCCTCATACGCAGCCGGAAGCAATTCCGCAGCATCCTTATCAGCCGGATTATTTGTAAGCCTTTCTATGAGATCAAAAACTGTCTTATCCTCCAAGGTATACCTTTTGGCAATTTTACGGTTAGATCCACAGGCTATTATAAACATCATTGACGTTATAAAACATAGAAGGGCAATCTGTTTCATATAATGATAATTTTTCCTATACAATATAATAAAATGATGGCACAGATTTTTCGATTAGGTTTTATCTTTAAAGACTGCTCTTTCTGGCAGTTAAATGAATACCATGGTTTCAATTATTATTCCCGTCCTAAACGAAGGATCCACAATCCGAAAGGTGATCCGAATTATCCGGCAGACAACCCTACCAATAGAAATAATTGTAGTGGATGATAATTCATCTGACAATACAATTGCGGAAGCCATGAAAGAATCTGTACGAATTGTTACAAGCAGCAGGCGGGGGAAAGGATTATCTATGCGGGAAGGCTTACTTGCTGCACGACATGATGTAATTGTTTATCTCGACGGCGACATTACAACATACCCCTCTGATATTGTGGATCTCCTGGCCGGACCCATACTGAGCAATGAGGCTGATTTTGTGAAAAGCACATTCAAACGTCAGGCAGGCCGGGTTACCCAATTAGTAGCCAAGCCACTATTGAGTATATTATTCCCCGAACTTAGTCACCTGGAGCAGCCCCTTAGCGGGATGATTGCCGGAAAAAAATCTTACCTGGAACAAGTCCATTTTGAGAAAGATTACGGAGTCGATATTGGTTTGTTAATTGATATGCACCGAATGGGTGCACGAATTCTTGAAGTGAATATTGGGAAAGTTCAAAATGCAATGCAGAATCTTGAGCAGCTTGGTAAAATGTCGAAAGAGGTCAGCCGAACTATCTTAAATAAAGCTAACGCCCTTGGAGATCATATCCTCGAAAAGATTGGCCAGATAGATTTAATTAACAGGCAAATGGAATCTGCAGTACTTGAATCTATCGAAAAGATGGAGAAGATAGTTTTATTTGAAATGGATCATGTAGTCCTAAGTGATAATTTTACTGAAACGGCAGCTTCCCGAAAAGGATTATCTGAAGGCCTGGGAGCTGTCCGCCTTTTATATAGTGATCCCAAAGAAAGAATTCGTGCAACTGCTGCTCTGTTTAGGGACAAGAGCCTCCCATGCCTTTTGGAAATTGTTGATGCAATGCCTCTGGTACCAGGCATCTGCGAACTACTTAGAGAATTAAAAAAACGTGGGTACTCATGTGGATTGGTATCAGAACAATTTTCTTTTGTAGCAAATCATTTAAAAAACACTTTGGGATTTGATTTTGTACTTAGCAACCAGATGAAATTAGAACATGGTTTGGTAACTGGTGAAGTGGTAATAGCTCCCTTTTTTACCTCTCCCGATGATAAAACTTCTTATAACAAATCATCAATGTTTTCCCACATTCATAAACGCCTTGAACCAATCCGCGCCAATGTTATATATGTTACAGCGGATAAGAATGATCAGGAATGTCTGGATTTGGCGAGTATTGGGTACCATTTCGACGGTTCGGATATTCTATCTCTGCTTGACCATGCACCCGGCAAGAAGAATAATGCGAGGTTTGCTCTCTCCTCTTTCCGACCACAAAAGCCTTCACAATATGTGTTGCCAGTGCTGGTTTTAACTGCAGTGTCTGTGTTTACTTACTACACATTCCTCCAAAAAGATAAAAAAAACCCGCCACTACAGGCGGGTTGATATAATTTTAGTGTACTCCCGCTAAACCAACATGCGAAGTGGTTCTTCGAGTAAGGATTTTACTGTCTGGAGAAACGCAGAACCACTTGCCCCATCAACTACCCGGTGATCACAACTTAGGGTAACTTTCATAACGTTACCTGGAACAACATTTCCATCCTTAACAATGGGAACCTGCTGAATGGCACCAATAGCCAATATGCAACTATCCGGTGGATTGATTATGGCTGTGAATTCATCGATTCCAAACATTCCAAGATTACTTATGGTAAAAGTGCTTCCTTCCCAATCAGAAGGCTGTAGTTTTTTGTTTTTTGCACGAATAGCAAAATCTTTCACTTCTGTCGCGATCTGCGCCAAGCCTTTTGTATCTGCAAATCGAACCACAGGAACAAGAAGGCCTTCTTCAACAGCAACGGCCACACCCACATTTACATGATGATTGGTGCGTATGGTATCTCCAAGCCAACTGCTATTTACAACAGGATGTTGCTTCAGCGCCAGGGCAACTGCTTTTAGGACCATATCATTAAATGAAATCTTTACTGGTGCTACCTCATTAATCTGGGCACGGCTTGCTACAGCTTTATCCATATTAATAGACATGGTCAGATAAAAGTGTGGCGCGGAAAATTTGCTCTCTGCCAGGCGTCGGGCAATAACCTTACGCATTTGTGAAACGGGACGATCTTCGAAACTTACCTCTCCCGCCGGTGCCGAAGCCATTACTGATTTTGGAGCCTCAGACGGAGCAGAACTTTTTTGAGTGGAAGGTTTGTAAGATTCTATATCAGATCTGATAATCCTGCCACCATCTCCTGAACCCTGAATCTCATTCAGGCTTATGCCCTTATCAGCAGCAAGTTTTTTAGCAAGCGGTGAGGCTTTGACGCGTCCATTAGTGGTTGAGGATGCCTCATTAGTATTAGCAGTAGGTGACGCAGATGCTGCGGGGGCTGATTCAGAAACCGCCGAAGCGTCCTTGGAAGCGGGGGCAGAAACCTGTCCACCACTGGCAGCAGCTTTAATTGCTTCCAGATCCACTTTCCCTTCCTCTCCTATAACACATAGCAGTGAATTGACTGGAACCTTAGCACCCTTATCCGCTCCAATATATAGTAAAGTGCCATTCTTATAACTCTCGAGCTCCATTGTAGCCTTATCTGTTTCCACTTCGGCCAGGAGCTCTCCCTTCTTTACAGTATCTCCCACTTTCTTATGCCATTCAGCAATGACTCCCTCTGTCATAGTATCACTAAGTCTCGGCATGAGAATTACTTCCTCGATCTTCGTAAGATCTAATCCGGCAGAAGCTGAAGATACAGCGGGAGCAGTCGATGCTGGCACTTCCTTAGGTGGTGCAGAAGGAGCTTTCTCGGTCACAGGAGAAGCAGGAGGGTTAGATGTAGCACCTCCGCTATTGGCAGCAACGAGGTTTGAAATGTCCTCCCCGGGATTACCAATAATAGCCAGCAAATCATTGACCTGTAATTTTCCGCCTTTTTGAATCCCAATATGTAACAGGGTTCCATCCTTGTAACTCTCAAGGTCCATAGTAGCCTTATCGGTTTCAACCTCAGCCAGCAATTCACCTTTCTTCACGGAATCACCAATATTCTTATGCCAGGCTGCGATAACGCCTTCGGTCATGGTATCGCTCAATCGGGGCATCAATATCACTTCTGCCATTTGACTTATGAGTTTAGTTTTCGATTGCTTTTAAGAGGCCGAAATTAAGGAAAAAGACGCTTCCCCCATCTCCCTATCTTTGCCATATGCATATCACAAAAGCCGTTTACCTGATCAGCAGTCCCGAAGTTGCACAATGTCCATCTCCCGATAAACCCGAATACGCATTTATCGGCAGGTCAAACGTGGGCAAATCATCCCTGATTAATATGCTTTGCAAAAACCAGAAACTTGCAAAAACTTCCGGTACCCCGGGGAAAACGCAGCTTATCAATCATTTCGAGATAACCAGTGTTTCGAAAGAAGGTGCAAAGGATTTTAGCCATTGGTATCTGGTTGACCTTCCAGGTTATGGTTTTGCCAAAGTGTCACAATCGAACCGACGTAAATGGGAGCAGATGATAGAAAATTACCTGCGCAAGCGTGAAAACCTGTTAATGGTCTTCATACTTATTGATAGCAGGCATGAACCCCAAAAGCTTGACTTAGACTTTGTTAATCAGCTCGGGGAATGGGAAATTCCCTTTACACTGGTTTTTACCAAAGCAGATAAGGAAAACCAGAGAACTGTATCAAAAAATGTAAAATCCTTTCTGGAGGAGATGCGAAAAACATGGCAATTCCTACCACCTAACGTTGTAACGAGCGCTATTAAGCAAATCGGAAGAGAGAAAATCCTTTCAATGATTGAGCAAACAAATCAACAGGTATCCGGTGAATAGCAGAACAAATGATTAGTTCACAACTTTGTTTGCACAACTGCTACTTGCAAAAGCTTCGGGCTTAGCCTTGAAAGCAAATCCCATTCCCAGAATATAACCCATTGCTTCCTTTAGTGCATCATTACTCTTGAAATTTGGATTAGTATTTATATCCGCATGCACTTCCATGTCCACATTGTATTCAGTGAACAGGTTGCAGAGCTCATAGGCGATCTCAATACTCCTGGCCACTTCCACCAGCATTCTTTCCTTAATGGAATACTTCTGTCTGGTTTTCTCGTTGTGAATAAACATGAATCCACCATGACCTTCCCGCAGGAAAACAATCACAGTTGCGAATTCGGTTTCGGCGCCTTTCACCTGCGAGTCTGTTCCAATGCAAACTTTCAGATGATAACCATTTTCGGTTTCACGCCTGATGGCTTTTTCTACGGCATCGCGAATCGGAATATCAATCGGATCGCCATTAAATTTTCTCCATAACATAAAAATGGGTTTTACTAATTTAATGAAAAACCCACTTAATACCTGTCTTTGCGCCTGTTATGGATAAATTAATTTCTCACACAAGTGAACAACTTTTACTAATACTGGCCTGAACTTAACATCACCAGAGTACATCCCTCCTGCGGATATATCTTATTGGCCATCGCCAATTCATACAATTCCTCATTTTCCGTACCCGGATTAAATATGATTCTCCGGGGTTTTAATGAAAGAATGTAGTCGTAGTATTCCTGTTGATTAGCGGGTGATAAATATAAAGTGACCGTATCAATACTATCAAAATCCTGCTTATCCTTATGGATAACCACATCCCCAACTGTAACAGCTTTGCGACCAATGGCTTCAACGGGATGATTATATGCTCTGAGCTTCTTTATTGCGAGGTAACTATACCGGGATGGATTATCCGAAGCACCAAGAACCAGTGTTTTTTTTGTGTGCGACATAGATCAACTTGATTTAATTCAAATGTATTTCAGGATCCTTATATATGCTGTAAAACAAGCAGCATTCACTTCTTTTGTACCACTTATGGTGGCGGCGGACAATCCAAAAATCTGCTTCCTTTTGAGCCAGTCACTTTTTTACCCGGCCTGATATTCAATGTAATATATCCCCCACCATTGGCCATTTTGTCCTTTGAAAAAATATTGCCAAGGTTATGGAAACCTATCAGTAGTGGGCCCGCCTTAAAACCGGCCCCAACCCAAAATTGATTTTCATTATTCAACAGCATAGGGAGGTAAATACCCCATCGTCTGGTCTCCCATCGTGGTGTTAGTCGAAACAGATTCATATTCCTCAAATAAAGCCTCTGCTTTCCGAGAATACCCCCAACATTCAGGCTAATTTCTCCATTCAGGTAAAATGCATCAAATAGATAGCGATCCGCATTCAATACAAGACGCCCGGGATGAAAAACATGAAAATCACCACCAAGGGGATCTAACGTTGTAAAAGTTGATATTGAATCATTTAATTGCGTTAGGCTACCAAACGCTGTATTGAGCTTTGAATCCAGTATACTACCCGTAACACCCTCAGAGGGCATTTTTCCAATTTTACTTTGGGATCCATAATTATATTTTGCCCATCCGGCATCTATCAATGACGCGCCTATCTTCCAGTCGTAGTCGTAATATGATTCCTCATCATCCATAACACCGGGATCGCCACCCGGCTTCAAAACAACTTCTAATCCCGCATCAAAAGAAAAGCCTGTTCTCGTATTCTCTAAAAGCTTGCCGGGATTACTACTTCCATCCCCATTTTCTGCCCACTCATTAAGGTTGGATGAATAACCATACAGGAAATCCCCACCTGCAACATCATAACCACCTGATTCACGACGGCGGTGCTCAATGTCAATGATATCGGCCCGCCCGCCCGCAATACCTCTGTTAAATTTTAGTGTCAAGCCTGCATTGAGCCGCACGTCGGTATTCTCAAGCACCGTTTGCGCATATGCCCCATAAAATTCTATTATACTACTTCCGCGCAGTTCAACATTAAATGATTCAGATTCCTCATTAATGGATAAAAAGCTGTTGAAGGTCTGAATACTATCCCGAAAATTATATACACTGGTTGAGCTGTTACCGAAAGTCTTAAAATTAACTCCAAACGCCACGGCTTTTCTCTGATCAATTGCTATCCGCGTATTCACCAGGTTAATATTAGTTTGTTGATGAGCAAAACGCCTGAAATTGCCGCCGAGAATCTGGAATTTAGAATTTACCGGACTCCCCAACAGTGAATAATCGATTATCTTAATAGCATTCGTACTATACTTTGATTGGATACCGATCACCGTTATATCCCATGGATAGGGAACGTTTACTATGGAAGCGGGGTTGTTGTGAACGCCAAGAGCGCCTGAATAGTTGGAACCCTGGACTGCATGGTAATCCTGGCCCAATGCGGCATGATTAAATGCAAACCAAACAAAAACCATGAATTTTATCCGCGATAAACTGATTCCTCTCATTTTTTAAAATTGCTTCCCATGCGTTTGCTTAACCAGATAAGCTGCCAAACCAGGTAATTTGTCAGATAACCCTACCAAAAGCCGAGAAAGCACGGGATCACCAAAAAACTCCTGTATAATTCTTCCGGCCTTCAGCCTGATGCCAAAAGCGTGCCGCCATTGTTTTGAATATTGCTGTTCCATCACCTGCCGACTGATCTTCCCGTTTAAAAAAGCATCAACCTGTTGAAATAATAGTTTGCTGCCATGCAAAGCCATGCTCATGCCATTACCACATAAAGGTGTTATCATACCTGCTGCGTCACCAGCTAACATCACATGTTGCTCAACCTGCGTTTTAGCTGCAAAAGATATATTTGAAATGCTCAGGGGTTCTTTCCAGATCATTTCAGCAGAATCAAAAAGTTTACGGATCAATGGATTACGGCAGAGAATTCTTTCCTCCATCTGGTGAATCGAATTATTACTAAGTCCGAGGTTATTAGCATTTGTCAGGTAACACAAACAGTAATTATCCTCCTCAATTGCCGATACACCACAATAACCGTCATTGAAATTATGCAGGGCGATAGTATCCTGTGGATGAGTGATTCGAATATGATATTTTACTCCAATATAATTACTCGATTTCCCTTGTCTATCCTGTGTAAAAGGTCTTTTCCATTTAAGGTCTAGCCTGCTTCTTTTCCCAAAACTACCCACTACAACCTGACTACTGATAAGTTGTCCGGATGTTTGCAGGTGCATGTTACCGTTATCGTACCATACATCCTGTACACGGGATCCTTCCAATATCATTACCCCTGCCGATTTCGCGAAACCCGCCAGAATACCATCAAGGAGATGTCGACTTATTCCAAATCCACCTGGAGTAAGAGGGATCTTCACAATGCTGCCATTGGGGGAGCTAACTATTAATTTGCGGATCTCAGGCAATTGCAGCGATTTAAAAGGAACACCAAGCTTTTGCAAAAAGGGTCTGCTTTCCTCACTGATATACTCACCACATACCCGATGAAATGGATAATAATTTTTCTCTACCAGAACAACTGAATGGCCTGCCCTGGCCAGTTGGATAGCAGTTGAGAGGCCGGCAAGCCCTCCTCCCGCTACAGCCACATCAAAATATGTATGCTTAGTTGGGTTCATTATCATGTTTGAATGTAACTAACCAGCGGAAAGCCCATTGCCATCTTATCTCGGCCGAATTAATACCTGCACATTTCAGAAGGTTTTCCCATTCTTCTCTAAGGAAACCCCTGGCAACTGATAACGGGGCATCATTTTTCAAAAGATAAGATTTCGAAAATAATAAACTTAGCAACCTTATTGAGTGATATGCCACAAAATTGCGATGCAGATCATTTATAAAAAAACCTAGACTGCAATTATGATGCATCCAATGAAGCTGTTCAACCAAATCTTCACTTTTGAAGTGATGACAAAATAAGGAGGAAAAAATAATATCCGGCTTCTGATCGAAAATATGATCCCGATAATCATTACATATGAACCTTATCTCAGGATATCGGTCAGAGGCAAATCTTACACATGAAATATTAACATCTATTCCCGTACAGGAAACCTTAATCCCTTTACGTTTAGCCCAGTTGTTGATAGCTGCAAGGTTATCACCACCTCCAGAACCTATTTCATAAATCACCAATTCATTTTTCTTCCCCATTAAATACCCGATAGCCTTTTTATTGATTGAATGCCCTCCTAGTAATTTATTAACTGTTTCAAGTTCAACCATGTTTTGGCGAATATCCTCAAAGGGGATATCAACGCCATCAAGCATTTCAGGCTGAAGGGATCGGCTGCGCATGTTCACGATACACCCGCCTCCAGCAAGCAACTTTCAATTGTGATGCCCGGACCAAATGCGGTACCAATAATATTTCCAGTAACCCCTTTTGCAAGCATTTCTTTAAGTACAAAAAGTATTGTGGGGGATGACATATTTCCATATGATTGTAATACCTGGTAACCTGCATCAAGAGATTCATTTGGGAGTCCAAGACTTTTACTAACCGACTGCAATATGCGCTTACCACCTGGATGAATACACCATGCATTAACATCATCCCGGGAAATTCCATACTTATCCAATGCACGATGCATAAAAGGTGCTATATCAGTTGATATAAGATCGGGTACATAACCACTAAGTGTCATAAGAAAGCCTGTGGATGAAAGCTCCCAACACATATCACCTTTGCCTTTTGGAATATATTCAGAATAAAAATCGTGTATTGCTGTTCCCTTCATGTTTGTGGCTCCACTTATCAGAACAGCTGCTGCTCCATCTCCAAAAAGTAAGGCGGATGCAATATTATCGGGAGTAGCAAGCTTTTGAAAATGTAGGGTACATAATTCTGTGCATACTAAAAGAACATTCGCTGAAGAGTCGGCATTACAAATCAGATTAGCCTGGCGAAGACCCTGCAATGCCGCATAACATCCCATAAAATTGATTGATGTTCGGTTAATCCATGACGGCAGTTCAAGCAATTCAGCAATCTGGAGATCAAGACCCGGGGCACTCATGCCTGTACAGCTTACTGTAATTAAATGTGTGATCCCTGAACTTACAATGTCAGTTTGAGATAAACAATTTTCAATAGCAGAAATCGACAGTTCAGGTGCATACTTTTGATACCACTTCATCCGCAATTCCAGGGAAGGGAAAGGTTCCAGTGCTTCTTCGGGACTATAAAACTCCCACCCACCAGGTTGCCGTCCGTAATCAGGAATGATACTGTAGCGTGCTTCTATCCCACTTTGTCCATAAAGGAATCTGAGCTTTCTTTCTTCTGATGCATCCAGTGCATATATGCGCTGCATGAATTTAAGAATGTCTGCCTGAGGATGACGGTGTTGGGGTACCGCTGTTCCAATAGAGATGATTTTAGCCAATTATTTTCCAGATTAGAATAATTAAGAAACCTAAATTGCCGCCAAGAGCAGCTACCCGGTTCATTTTCATCAGGTTTTCATAGTTGGCTTCACTCTGATTTCGCCATACTTTTTTTGCCCAGGAAAAGAAGTTTATCTGCACTGGAAGAAAACAAACCAGCAACACAAGGAAACGATCTGCTTCCAGCTGAAGTACAAAATGCAATCCCAGAACCAGGAAAGCCAAAGTAAATAACACACCGGATAGTATAAAAGTTCCTTTTATTCCAGCAAGCATGCTGATTGTGTAAATTCCATCACGTTTATCAGCATCATGTTGGTAAACCTGGGTGAGTGGGTAGGCCCCTCCCATGAGCAGGGTGGAGGCTAAACATGCGGTAATTGGCACATTCAATGATTGACTCGCATGTGACCCATGATAAACCATCCAGAACACCAGCGCTCCCTGGCATAAAATCACAACCAGAAATCCTAATATCGGATATCGCTTAAGCCTTACATTCCTGCTACTGTAAGCTCGTGATGCTAGAATATAGATTAACAATGCGGCAAATACCCAACCACTTACCAACAAAGAGAGAAGCAATGCCAGTGTATCCATTGCAAACACGATAATGAGAAGTTGGCGTGTTGGTTTCATAGGTTTCTCTATGCCACCAACCGGACCTTCATCGCGATCCATATAACTATTATAACCATTACTTGCAGGAAATACAAGTAAATGCAGGATAATAAGAAGCAACCCCGCCTTCCACCAATTAGTTTCCAGTGGCTGGCTTAAGGCAAACAGGGATACAGGGAGAAGAAAAAATGAAAACGGCAAGCGCAACAACTGTATCGTGGAAGGTTGCAACATACTATTCATATTAATAGTCATACTCCCTTCGGAACATATTTAACCTTAAACCTACCGTGAACATACTGCTGTTTCTAGTCAACCTGGAATCATCCGGAACGTCTGCCTTCCTTAACATCAGGGATGCATCCACGAAGAGGTTTTCCAATAATTCATACCCTAGCCACAACGAAGCATTCACACCTGTAAATTTTCGTCCCTCGCCAATAGACCATCCATAATCGCGAGGCCGGGTTATATATAGACTATTGAGGTTGTTACCGAAATTTATACCTGCAGAATCTATCCCCTGTTTCCAGGCAATCAACTTAGCCTGCATATGCAACCTTGGAGAGGGCTGGTAACGGGCCACTCCAACAAATTCAACAAAATTGGCTCCTCTTGGATGAGCAAGGGGTTGATTATAATGCGTATAACTGGCAACAGAATCACGGAAAGTATAAGTGAAAGGCCGGGCAACATTGACCTCACCTTGTATATCAAGGTTTTTGACTCCCAAAACATCAATATACTTTCCACCAAGTTGAAGCCCGAATTTATTTGCCCACCAGCCATTGCCACCCTTGATCTCGCTTAGTTTAAATTCATCAAACAACACCTGTCCATAGAACTGGAATTTTTTTGCCACATTGGCCTTGAAATCAAAACCAATATTAGCATTATCCGGACTTCCATTCTGTTGCTCAATTGAACGCAGGAAAATTATCGGATTCAGATAAGTGAAGTCGAAGCGGTTTGCCCTCCCGAATATAACCGACTCAAACAAACCTACATTTAACCATTTAGTTGCCTGCCAACTGAGGTGGTGCATGGCTGCATACTTCTTATCCAACAACTGATCTCCACTGCTGGCGGGGTTGGTAGGCGTTAACTCCATGAAGATATTCTGGTAATTAAGCTTCCAGATTCTGGTATTCAGTTTCAGGAAAAGAGCATTATTCCCAAAGTCACTTAGAAACATACTACGATAACCGTTGCCAATAAAATTCTTATCGTACCCAAACTGTACGTTAATATATTTAGTGACCCCAAAAAAAACAGAACCCCTGGCATCAAAATAATCGTATGCACTTGTTTTGAAGGGCTTGTAAAAACCTGCACCCGGCACGGCGCTGAAACTATCTTCAAACTGACGTACGAAATAAGGTGGCCTTTCCTGGTTATCGGTCAGGTAAAAATCAAATCCAATTTTTTGTGCGATAAGTCCACGCCCACGAAGCCCTTTACTATTCAGAAAAACTCTTTCCTCAGTATCAGACTCTTTAGATTGCTGCTGTTGTATGACAGGATTGATACTCAGAAAAAAATCCTTTTCATCAACCAGGGCAAAATCAGCCCTGGTTTTGTAGAATGTATTGAACCATGGTCTTCTACTTATAAACCCATCTTTTGAACCTGTCACCCATTCCTGATTATTCATCAGGGCATTCTGTAAATTGAAAGCATCTACAGCTCCCAGGGCGGTGGTATCAACGCTTTCCAGGGCTGCAACCCACCCCCTCCTGTCAAAAGGTTTAAGATGCTGAAAGCTAAGGGCACTATCCCGGAAACGAATCTCAAGGCGATCCATCAATTGTTGATGCTTGTAACCCTGCGGCAATAGGGTCGACTGGGCCATCAACATTGAGGGCATCATTAAGCAGGCAGTGTAAAGCAGTCTTTTTATAACTTGCATTGGTTAGTTTGTTTTAATAGGATAATCAACAAATTATGCAAAAATACCTTATTAAGAATACGCAAATAGTAAATGAGGGGGTCGTTTATTCGGGGGATGTATTAATTAGTGGCGGACGTATCGAGAAGATAGGAGCCCAACTCAGCAGTCCTGGTGCCATCACCGAGATCAATGGAGAGAACCAATTCTTACTACCAGGTGTAATCGACGACCAGGTACATTTTCGTGAACCGGGACTAACCCACAAAGCCACAATCTACACAGAGGCGAAAGCTGCTGTAGCTGGTGGCGTCACCAGTTTCATGGAAATGCCAAATACACAACCCCCGGTTTTCACACAGGAGTTACTGGAACAGAAATATAGTATTGCCGCATCAAATTCACTCGCCAATTATTCCTTTTTTATGGGCACCTCTAATGATAACATTGAAGAGGTATTGCGAACCAATGAAAAGAAAGAAGATGTTTGTGGTGTTAAGATTTTCATGGGTTCTTCTACCGGAGGTTTGCTGGTTGATAACCCATTGTCACTAGAAAAGATCTTTTCCGAATCTGAATTGCTGATAGCTACTCACTGCGAGGACGAAAGAATAATTAAAAGAAATCTCGATTCTTTCATGAATAACGGAAGGGAACTTACTGCAGCTGACCACCCTCATATCAGAAGTGAAGAGGCTTGTTTCGAATCCTCATTTTATGCTGTTCAGATTGCCAAAAAATTTAATACCCGATTACATATACTGCATATAACTACTGAAAAGGAACTACAGCTATTCTCCAATATGCTTCCACTTGAAGACAAACTAATAACGGCAGAGGTTTGTGTTCATCATCTCCATTTTAGCAGTGATGATTATGCGCAACTGGGAAACCTCATCAAATGCAATCCGGCTATAAAAGCACCCTATAACCGGTCTGCCTTATGGAAGGCGATTCTGGATGGCCGCCTTGATATCATTGCTACTGATCATGCCCCTCATACATGGGCTGAAAAACAGGAAAACTACCTGCATGCTCATGCTGGTTTGCCATTGGTGCAGCACTCATTACAGTTAATGCTATCCTATGTTGCAGAAGGCCGGATCACGATTGAACAGGTTGTGAATAAAATGAGTCACGCCCCCGCAAAATGCTTCAATATACGAGACAGAGGATTTATAAGGGAAGGTTATTACGCCGATCTTGTTCTGGTTGACCGGAACCAAACCCAAACCGTAAATAAAGAAAATATCCTCTACAAATGCGGATGGAGCCCATTGGAAGGCATGACGTTATCTTCCGTCATAACAAATACTTTTGTTAACGGGCATCTTGTTTATGGAAATAGGAAGTTTGATGAATCCTCTAAAGGTATGCGACTCAGGTTTGACCGCTAATTGCTATCTTAGAAATCTATGGAAATAGACAAGACTTCCTTACTTGACCTCAACATATTCCACCCGGATGAAGAGTCCTCGATCTTCCACCGGTTGAACTTTACGCGTACACTTGATGGTAAGGAGTGGCTTCGTAGAATGTTCCGTGAACCCTTCCATGATATTCATCAAATCATGGAAACCCAAAAAATATTGACCATCATTGGCCAGAAACTAGAAATCTGGCCCCAGAGTATCAGCAATGGTACTATCATGGTGATAGGAAAATTTTATGAATCACCCATCGATACAATTCCCGGTGACCATAGCCTTATCAACGGTATAAGCTATAAGCTATTCCATAGTCCGGATTTCGCTATTGTACGTTACAGTGTTGGCCACTTTGCTGATTTCATTCGAGGTTTTCAGGAACTTACCGCCTTACTGGATTCTCCTGAAAGCCCTGCAAAACTTCGTGCACTGCTCGACAGAGCTGCTTATTTGCTGAAAAATGAGACCCTGCAGGAACTATCCCAACTCACTCCTGGTAAAAAATATGATTCAAGAGAAACAATCCGTTATGGTTCTTACCTCCGGTATCGTTTTAAGAACCAGTCAGAAGAGCTTATCGAAATTTATAGCCGGATCGATGCCTGGTATAGCATGGCAACAGCTATGAAACATCTGGATCTTCATTTTCCGGAAATAAATCTTAGCGAACAGCCCTATATAGAAGCAAAAGGTCTTTATCATATATTGTTACCACAGCCAGTTTCCTATGACCTTACCCTTGATATTAAACACAATTTCCTTTTCCTCACCGGAGCAAACATGGCAGGGAAAAGTACCTTCATAAAATCAGTGGGCGCCTCGGTTTATCTTGCTCATCTTGGAATGGGCGTACCTGCAGAAAAAATGTCGCTTTCATTATTTGAAGGAATTCTCAGCAATATCAATGTAACGGACAATATAATAAAAGGAGAAAGCTATTTCTTTAATGAAGTCCAAAGAATCAAAAACACTATTATTAAAATAAATGATGGCAGAAAATGGCTGGTGCTGATTGATGAACTCTTTAAAGGCACTAATGTACAGGATGCTATGAAGTGCTCTCTGACAGTAGTTAGGGGACTAATAAGAATCCCCAATTCACTCTTCATTCTATCAACCCACTTGTATGAGATCGGGGAAGAACTAAAACAATATTCAAATATTCTCTTCAGATTTTTTGAGACTGAGGTCCTGGATGACCAACTTTATTTCAGCTACCAGCTGCGAGAAGGGATCAGCAACGACAGGTTGGGATATTTGATCCTTAAACGGGAAAAGGTTGTGGAAATGCTCGACAATATTCCGTGAAATCACCGTTTTACAGTTCAATGGCTGACTGTAAATTTCCATCATGTTAGTGAAGACTTTTGGCAGTGCGGTTTATGGCATAGAAGCTATAACAATTTCAATTGAAGTGAATGTTACATTAGGAACCAACACCTTCATGGTTGGCCTTCCAGATAATGCAGTGAGGGAGAGCATGCTTCGTGTGGAAAGCGCCATTAAATCAAATGGATACTTCATGCCCCGAACCAAAGTGATCATCAGCCTGGCACCGGCTGATATCCGAAAATCGGGATCAGCATTTGACCTGCCTATCGCTATTGGTATTCTGGCAGCCACCGACCAGTTGGTTAATCTTGAATCACTTAATCATTTTGTTCTCATGGGTGAGCTGGGACTTACCGGCTCAATTCAGCCTATCCGGGGTGCATTACCTATTGCCCTAACCACACTCCGTGAATCATTCCGGGGCTTGATTCTTCCCGAAACCAATGCTAATGAGGCAGCTGTTGTGAACGGGCTTGATGTATTTGGCGTCAATCATTTGAATGAGGTTGTACGTTTATTGGAAAAGCCTTCCGAATCCACTCCCATACACCTCAGCACACTTGATGTTTTTTTGAATGCTCAACAGGAGAATATCCCTGATTTCCAGGATGTAAAAGGACAGGAACATATTAAAAGAGCCCTCGAGATTGCAGCAGCAGGCGGACATAATGCAATCCTTATTGGCCCTCCAGGTTCAGGAAAAACCATGCTTGCTAAAAGACTTCCTTCAATTCTCCCCCCACTTTCCCTGGAGGAAGCTCTTGAAACTACAAGGGTCCATAGCGTGGCCGGGAAATTACCTGACCATTCCTCTCTCGTGAGTAAGCGACCTTTCAGAAACCCTCACCATACCATTTCTCATATGGCCATGGCAGGTGGTGGCAGTATGCCGCAACCGGGAGAAATTTCGCTCGCACACAACGGTGTTTTATTTCTGGATGAACTTCCCGAATTCAACAGAACGGTACTGGAGGTGATGCGACAACCAATGGAAGAGAGGCGCTTAACCATCTCTCGCGCGCGGATGTCGCTTGAATTTCCAGCAAGTTTTATGCTGATTGCTTCCATGAACCCATGCCCTTGTGGATATTTTAATCATCCCCTTAAATCTTGTTGCTGCCCTCCCGGTGCAGTACTTAAATACCTTAATAAGATATCCGGACCATTGATGGACAGGATCGACCTGCACGTGGAAGTTACGCCGGTTGCCTTCGGCGATCTACAAACTGCAAAACAACAGGAGAGCTCGGGAACCGTCAGGCAGAGGGTGATAGCAGCCCGGCAACTACAGGCAAAAAGGTTTTCTTCGTTTAATGGTATTTATTGCAATGCACAAATGACAAACCAGCTTTTAAAAGAGGTTTGCGAACTTGATAATTTAAGCCTTCAACTAGTAAAAAAAGCTATGGAAACACTTAGCCTGTCTGCCAGGGCATATGAAAGGATACTCAAGGTAAGCAGGACTATTGCAGACCTGGAAGGAAAAGAAAAAATCTATCCCGAACATCTTGCAGAAGCCATACAATACAGGAGCCTTGACAGAGAAACATGGGGTCGTTAAACAAAACCGCTCTCATAGCGTTAGGATAGCTTCGATACTGCTAAAGTTGACATTGCCAGGTTTTATCTAATTTTAGTTTTAGCCACCACATTTATGAAAATTCTGCTTCAATACCTCAAACCATATAAATGGCTTGTATTGCTTACCCTTTTACTTGCGGGCATCAATACAGGTTTCTCTCTTATTGATCCGATCATATTCGGGAAGATGACCAAGATCGCTTTTGATTATAAAAATTACACCTGGCCCGAATTTGGAAAGGCAGTTGGATGGCTTTTACTGTTGTCAATTTCGGTAGCCATGATCAGTCGAATTGCCAAAGCATTCCAGGATTATTTCTTTAATGTAATTACCCAGAAATTTGGCGCCAAAGTATTCACCGATGGTCTACAGCATGCAATGAAACTGCCTTTTCATGAATTTGAAGACCAGCGCAGCGGCGAAACCTTAAGCATTCTTCAGAAGGTGGAAACCGATACGGAAAAGTTCATTTCCAATTTTATAAACATTTTGTTTGGTGTCATCATAGGGGTCTTATTTGTTGCAGCCTATTCTTTTACAATTCACTGGTCATTGCCCCTTGTTTATTTCAGTGGTATTTTGCTGCTTACATTCCTTACAAATATTCTAAGCCGGAAAATAAAAACCATCCAGAAAAATATCGTTTCCCAAACAACCTCTCTGGCAGGTACTACTACCGAATCGCTCAGGAATATTGAACTTATTAAGAGCCTTGGCTTAACTACACAGGAAGTAGCGCGCCTTAACCGCAATACGTATAAGATTCTGGGGCTTGAACTCACCAAGGTCAAAAGAGTCAGGAGCCTGAGCTTTGTTCAGGGTACATTTGTCAATACTTTGAGGCAGGTGATCCTTTTTCTGCTGATGTGGTTGATCTATCGGGAAAAAATGAATCCCGAAGAGCTGGTTACCATGCAGATCTTTTCTTTTTTCGTCTTTGGTCCCTTACAGGAAATAGGAAATATCATCCTCTCTTATCGGGAGGCGGAAGCATCCCTGAATAACTTTAAGACCCTGATGCAAAAGAAACCTGAAGCTCGCCCGGAACATCCCAAAGCGCTCGATGCTATATCTACGCTCGCATTCAGGAATGTAAGCTTCAAACATAAAACTGCCCAACACCATGCCATACAAGATATCAGTTTTGAAGTTGCCAAAGGGCAAACAATTGCTTTTGTTGGTCCATCAGGTGCTGGCAAAACGACACTGGTTAAATTATTGGTAGGCCTTTATCGCCCGGAGGAAGGATCTATTGAATACAATGGTATCAATGAAAACGAAATTGACTTTGAAGAGTTGCGAAAACAAATCGGTTTCGTGACCCAGGATACACAGCTATTTGCCGGCACCATAAAAGAAAATATTCTTTTTGTAAAACCCGGCGCAAGCGATGAAGATGTACAGGATGCGTTGGATAAAGCAAGTTGCCAGAATCTATTATTGAGAGCCGAAAATGGTATTAATACCATGATAGGAGAAGGAGGATTAAAACTTAGTGGTGGCGAAAAACAACGACTTAGTATCGCCCGCTCCCTTCTTCGCCAGCCTGACCTGCTGATTTTTGACGAAGCCACTTCAGCACTTGATTCAATCACTGAAGAAGAAATCACGCGTACAATCCGAAATATATCAGCACAAAGAAATCAGATCACCCTGATGATTGCTCACCGTTTATCTACTATCATGCATGCTGATCAAATTTATGTTTTGGAAAGAGGAGAAATTGTAGAAACAGGAACCCACAATAAACTGGTTTCAGACAAAGGACTTTACTACGCCATGTGGCGCCAGCAAATTGGTGAAAGAAAGGCTATAGGAACTGAGATGCCGGCATCACAGTGATCCTGAAAAAGGTATTTCCAGTTTGATACTGAAATTTCTTCCCATATTGAATACACCAGCACGACCGGTTAATGGATTTTCAGCAGTATATTTTAACCTGTTCAAGTGGTGCTGGTACGCTCTATCTGTCAGGTTCATAACATTGAAATAAATATTGGCGATGCTTTTTTTCTTTGAATGGATAGAAGTGCTGAACCCTGCATTCAACAGTAAATAGCCTCCGGTAACAGTTTCCGTGTTGTAAACGGTAAATACTTTCGTCTGACGGAATGTATTGTCAAATTGTAATTTAAGGGATAGGTTCCCGATGAATTTTGATTCACCTTCAAAATCTGCACGTATTTCGGATAGCCAATGCGCTGCTGGCATAAAGGGAATATTGCGGTTACCTTCAATGCCTTCACGAAATCTGCCTCTTACAAAGGAAATAGTATTTTCAAAATGTAGCCAGTCCAGGGGGTGGGGATGTATATCTATTACTGCCTCAAATCCGGATAATGATGCATTGCGCTGGTCAAACTTAAAAGCCATATTACCATCCACCAGCGAATCGCTGCCTCCCACTGCTTCAAGCTTTCGATAAAAAATGTAGTTATTAATACTATTATTAAACAAACTTGCAGAAACGGATATATGTTCAGAATTAAACTCTGCACCCAGATCTGTTTGTAAACTTGTTTCCGAAACCAGGCTACGATTTCCATACTCATATCGATTGGTACCCTCATGACTACCATTCGAGGAGAGTTCAGGAATGCTGGGAGCCCTGAAACCGCGCGATAAATTGAACTTGAATGTTAGTGCAGATGTTGGAAGATAACTGAGTCCGGCACTACCCGAAACATTTGAAAAACTCCTTGTAAATGATTCAAACTTTAATTCATTCCCTTCTTGGTAAGCCTTCGATTTGGTATTCCTGTTATCAAATCGCAGCCCCCCACTGAAGCTGAATTTATCCAGGTTCTTCTGCACAAAAGCAAATACTCCAGCATCTATAGTATTGTATTCCGGTATAAGAACTTCTTCACCTTTATTCTTATTCTCCTGGAACATACCATTTATTCCAACACTTGCATTCCACCCACTAAACTGCTTAACATGAACGATGGCAGAATATGTAAGCGTATTCAGATCAAAATATAATTCCTTATCGGTGAGATCATCAGGATTGCCGAATTCCATACGCTGGTTTCTTTGATATCCCAGCTTTAAAGCAAGCCTGTTCTGCCTCACTTGAATGCTATTATCTGAAGTGATCCTGAAATGGCTGATCTCCTGCATTGGCACCTGTGGATCAGTACTTTTGAAGTCCGATGGTCCTGCAACAGCCTCTACTCCTCCTGGCATTAATTTCAGGAAATTTCCGTTTTCATCCCGCTCCCCTTCTACCATTCCGAGCTTCTGGTTGAATTTGCTGATCATTAAATGGCTATACCCCCAGTTACCATTATACCCAACGTACCCCCCAAAATTCTTTTCATTGAATTTGGAGTTGTAGACCTTACCATCATACTTATTTTCATAATCCGCCGCAGATTTTAATGATCCATAGGCATTCCAGCTGAATCCGTTTTTATTTGACCCCAGATTAATATTTAATCCGCGTAGCCGGTTGTTTGTTTGGTACGCGGAAGTCACAGAACCTTTAAACACTCCTTCCTGAACCGGAACATTGGTCAGTATATTGATCACTCCCGCCATGGCATCACTTCCATACATGAGTGAAGCAGGACCCTTTAAGATTTCAACCTTTTGAACACTGTACTCGTCAATCTCAATACCGTGTTCATCACCCCACTGTTGCCCCTCCTGCCTTGTGCCATCATTGAGCACGATAACCCTGTTATACCCCAACCCACGGATTACCGGCTTGGAAACTGCCGGCCCTGTGCTGATCTGTGAAATCCCAGGTTTATTACTCAGCGCATCAATCAGGTTCGTGGATACTGTTCGATTAAGATCAACTTTTTTGACAACATTTACTGGCACGGGATTCCTTCTTGCCTGCGTTGCAGCACTTATCCCTGTAACTACTACTTCATCGTTTTCTACCACCGATGGACTCAGCAAAAAATCCTTAACAATTCCTGGTGAAATAAAAATATACTCTGAAAAAGAAGCATAGCCAACATATGAAACCTCAAAGAGGTGCCTGCCAGCAGCCACATTCCTGAATGAAAAAGCGCCATTTTCATCGGTTACTACGCCGGTTCTCAGATCTGAAATAATAATAGATGCACCGGCCAGGGGTTGACCGCTGATTGCATCAGTCACCTTGCCTGAAACTGAATTCCGTGGTTGTGATCTAACAGTACTTATAAGCAGGAAAATGGAAATAGTAATCAACACTAGCCTTGGCATAAATATAATTTTGAAACTGCGTTGCAAATATAAGGGGAATTTACATTTTTGCAACCACGATGCTTTTATTTTCCAAACCGTACTTTAAAAACACTTCCTCCCTGATTTGCCAGTTGATATTGAATGGTGCCGTTCAGTTCATTTACCAACCGCTTTACTATTGATAGTCCTAACCCGCTTGAAGCCTCGCCATCAGTAGTACGATTGCCAATATTTGCATAAGGGGTGAAAAGTAGATTTTGCTTCGATTCCGGAATCCCTAATCCCTCATCTTCAACTATTATCTCCACATGACCATCTGTATTTACCAGCTTAACATAAACAGATTTCCCAGGTTCAGTATATTTTATGGCATTCGATACCAGGTTCTCAATGATCCTGCGAAATATTGCCTGGTCTGTTAGCAGGAACACCCCCGAAACAGTATCAGGAAATTCCAACTTTATCCCTTTAGCATCCGCCATACCCTGGAATTCACCAACAATCCAGTTCAGATAGGATGCAATATCTGTCTCCTCCAATTCAATTCTCTCTCTTTTAGAACCTTCCCTCTCCACCTCCAGGATATTACGAATAAGTTTCTCACCATCCTGGGCCGATGCGCGAATTCTTTCCAATGCTTTTTGTTGGTCAGTTGTCAAATTATCTTCTTTAGCAAGCAGGTTACTCCACATACCAATGCTTGCCAATGGTGCACCGAGATCGTGAGAGACTATACCGATAAGGGTGTTCTTTTCCTTATTTAGTATTGCCATTTTTTCTTTTTGTTTCTGGATCTGGAAATTTACTTCCTGCAATCTTAAATTAGCCTTTCTATAGATCAATAAAGAGATACCCACCAGTAGCGCAATAATGAATGCCGCCAGAACCAGAAGGCTAAGGTTTTTATTTTTTAATTTCTCCCTGTCTACTTCCGATACAAGTAATTTATTTTGTTTTTCCCTGTCACGGGCATTGAAGCGTTCCTGCATTTCTGCGATCGTCTTACTTGAAGTTTCATTCACCAAAGCAGTATCCAGCGAATACCACTTTTTCTGGAAAGTATAGGCCTGTTTATACCGCCCCAATTTTTCATAAAGTTTGGTATAAAGTGAATAACTGTCTGCCTCCTTTTGACGGCTCTTAAGTTGCCGGGAAATATCGAGAGCTATATCTAAATAATGGGTTGCCGAATCATATAATCCGGCTTCCAGATGGCAATCAGCAATATTCAGATTATCATACCAGAGATCAGATTTATTACCGGTGGAATCATGAATCTGTTTATTCAGACGAAAGTATTCTATCGCCCGGGTAAAGTTCTTTTTACGGAAATAAACATTGCCCGTATTATTATAAATCACAGGGAGTGTTTGATTGAGATTATACCGGTTGCTTAGTTCCAGTGCATTATTAAGAAAAAACAATGCACTATCTGGCTGATCCAGCTGGTTATAAATTGCTCCGATATTTGTATAGCTGGATATTGTTGTATTAATTTCTCCCTGTTCAAGGGCAATTTTCAGGCATTGCAGGTAAACCTCACGTGCTTTTTGCGGTTGCTTGATTTCAGAATAAACAATGGCGATATCACTCAGGGCAGCGATCTCATACTCCCGGCTTTTCTCCACACGTGCCAGATCGAGGGTTACAAGATAGTGATTGATTGCTTCCTGATAATTACCTGAATACTCGCTGGCCAGGCCCCTCAATCGTTTTGCAAGTATTTGTCCCTTACTATATTGCAACTTTTCCGATTGCTCTTCAATGAACGCGGCATTTGCCAGTATTGAATCCACTCTGTCTTCTGAAATACCGAGCGATTTATCGTACAATCGCTTTATTGTATTAGTATCTGCGATTTGCGGAAATGCCCGGTTGAAGAAGCAAAACAAAACCGATATCAGTAAAATATTTCTCAATCGATCAGGTTGTTCCTTAGGGCAAATTTTACCAGACCTACCGTATTATGAACTCCTAATTTCGCAATAAGGTTTTTACGGTGTGTTTCTACTGTGCTAACGCTAAGGAATAACCGTTGTGCTATCTCGGCATTGCTGTATTCCTTGCATACCAGCTTTAACACTTCAATTTCGCGCCTGGAAAGTATCTCATCAACTTTTTTATCTTCAATGGTCAGGGTATTTCTGAAATCGTCATCGCTCATCACATCAATTTCCTTGCTGAACCAGGTTCCGCCTTCAGCCACTGTTTTAATTGCTGTAACGAGTTCTTCCACGGATGCATTCTTCAGCACATATCCCTGAACGTTATATTTAAGTAACTTGTGTACATAGCGCGTGCCCCGCATAAGTGTGAGATATATTACCTTTTGTTTAGGCCTTATCTCCCTTATCTTTTTTATCAATTCTTCTTCATCTGTATCTGGAAGATTAACATCAAGAAGGAGGATATCTTCTGCTGTCAGGTTATTAAGCTTATCCAGCAAACCTGATCCTGAACTACTGATGCCGGTAACTTCCACGGAGGGTTGCTTTTGCAATAATAGCGAGAGGCCTTCCAGATACATTTCATGATCGTCTGTAATGAATACCCTGGTCATAGGATACAAAGAAACTATATTTTAATATGATCCGATCATCATAAAAAAAGCCGGGATTAACCCGGCCTCCTATGTCTGATAATTTTCAAAGGTTTTCAATAATACCTGCAATCCCCTGCCCTCCTCCTACGCATGCCGTAACCATCCCATATTTCTTGTTTAACCTTTTCATATCATGGGTTATCTGGATGGTCAGTTTGGCTCCGGTACAACCTAATGGATGTCCAAGAGCAATAGCTCCACCGTTTATATTAACAATGGAAGGATCAAGACCGGCTTCGCGTATCACTGCTAATGCCTGCGACGCAAAGGCTTCATTTAATTCTACAAGATCTACCTGTGACAAATTCATCCCCGCTTGCTTTAATACCTTAGGGATGGCAGCTACCGGACCAATGCCCATTATGCGAGGATGAACTCCTGCGCTTGTGCAAGCCACCAAACGAGCGATAGGTTTCAGGCCAAGTTCAGTAACCATCCGCTCACTCATCACTACAACGAAAGCAGCCCCGTCACTCGTCTGCGATGAGTTACCAGCCGTTACAACACCACCGGCTGCAAAAGCAGGCTTAAGTTTAGCCAGGGCATCTATGCTGGTATCGGCACGTGGACCTTCATCGGTATCTACTATAAAATCTTTCTTTTGCTTCTTGCCCTTACCATCAAGATAAACCTGTTCCACTTTCACGGGTAAAATACCTGGCTTAAAATTACCTTCCTGTATAGCACGAATGGCTTTTTGATGGCTCTGGTAGGAGAATTCATCCTGCGCCTCGCGGCTGATGCCGTATTCCTTTGCAACAGCCTCAGCGGTCAATCCCATACTTAGGTAGTAATCAGGCGTTTCACTGGCAACACTGTAAGCCGGAACAGTCTTCCATCCTGCGGTTGGAACAAGACTCATACTTTCCGTACCACCTGCCACAATACACTCTGCCTGACCAGTCCGGATTTTGGCGGTAGCAATGGCGATTGTTTCAAGACCACTCGCGCAATAGCGGTTAACTGTCATTCCAGGAACTTCAATACCAAGTGCCCTAACCGATATCATCCTTCCTATCTGCAACCCCTGCTCAGCCTCCGGAACCGCATTGCCAACTATTAAATCATCGACGCGCTGTGGATCGAGCTGTGGTATAGTTGCCAAAAGACCTTTTATCACATCCACCGCCAGATCATCGGGCCTTACAAACCTGAACCCACCACGCTTTGCCTTGGTGACGGCAGTCCTGAATCCAGCTACTATATATGCTTCCTGCATGAAAAATATTTTATATGACTAGAAAATAGGCTGCATCAGGGCTTAGCCCTAATAGTTGCATAGACAACCTTATTACTCAAATTTAAGTGGTTCTCACTATCCATGAAAAATAATTTTTTGAAAAGCCCCTCCAAAGGTTTTTTTTTGACAAATATGTATTCAATTATCCGCACTATCCTTTTCAGGTTATCTGCTGAAACAGCCCACTATTTTTCCATGAACATGCTCCAACTGGCCTGTTCGTTTCCCTATATCCGCAAATATATCACCCGCTGCTTTACAGCCCGTGGTGCAAGACCAGTAGAGGCTTTCGGATTATCGTTTAAAAACGGAGTTGGCCTTGCCGCAGGATTTGACAAAAATGCAAGATACCTGCGGGAGCTGGAATCACTAGGCTTCGGGTTTATTGAAATCGGAACCGTAACACCCCAACCACAGGCGGGAAATGATCGTCCCCGCTTATTCCGTTTACCAAAAGATGAGGCACTTATCAACAGGATGGGATTTAATAACGAAGGGGTGAAAGTAGTTGCTGAAAGGCTGAAGAGTTGGAAGCTTGCCCATCCCCCCAACCTTCACCCAAAACTGATCATAGGTGGTAATATCGGAAAGAATAAACTTACCCCAAATGAAGAGGCCTGGAAAGATTATGAAATCTGCTTCCGTGAATTATTTGATGTGGTGGACTATTTTGTAGTAAATGTAAGTTCACCCAATACACCCGGATTGAGGGAACTTCAGGAAAAGGATGCTTTACATAAAATCCTCTCCCACCTGCAAACCATAAACAACCAATACCCGCGGCCTAAACCATTATTGCTTAAAATAGCACCCGACCTCACAATAGGTCAGGTGGATGATGTGATTGACCTGGCAATTGAGCTCCAGCTGGCAGCACTTGTTGCGGCAAATACCACCATAAGAAGAGATGGCCTACGCACGACTGATGCAGAGCTTGAAAAGATCGGAGCAGGTGGACTCAGTGGCGCACCACTACGGGAAAGAGCAACCGAAATGGTTCGTTATATCCACCAGCGTTCGGATTACCGCATCCCCATTATTGCTAGCGGCGGCATTTTTACAGCGCAGGATGCAAAGGAAAAGCTGGATGCGGGTGCAAGCTTGGTGCAAGTTTGGACCGGTTTCATTTATGTTGGTCCATCAATTGCAAAAGACATAAGTGAACATATATAAATTATACAGACCTTAACCCCTTTAATAATAAACCCCTGCTTCTTTATATGGAACATTTATTCACGACCGAAAGCCTGATTAGTTTTCTTATCCTCGTAGTGCTGGAAGTGGTGCTGGGAATAGATAACGTTATTTTCGTAAGCATTATCATGAACCGGTTGAAGGAAGCTAAAGACCATAAAAAAGCAAGAAGGTTCTGGATGATTTCAGGAATTATTATGAGGAGCCTTTTATTATTGGGGTTGGGTTGGCTACTCGCACAAAAAGGAAAAGCGGTTTTCACCATTGCAAGCAAAGGCTTTGACCTTGCCAGTATAGTAATGCTTGCAGGGGGATTGTTCCTCATCTATAAATCTGTTAAGGAGATCCATCACAAACTGGAAGGTGAGGATCCAAATGCAGCAGGTAACCAGCAACCAACCCTGAGCTTTGGTCAGGCCATAGGTCAGATACTATTGATTGATGCGGTTTTCTCTTTCGATAGTATTATCACTGCAGGGGGAACTGCAAAACATGTTGAAATAATGATTGCAGCCGTAGTAATTGCCATGACGGTCATGTTTCTTTTCAGCCCAAAAATTGCCGGGTTCATACATAAACACCCAACCCTGAAAATGCTTGCGCTTTCTTTCCTGGTGATGATAGGATTAAGCCTGGTAATTGAAGGATGGGATAGTGAGGCGGCACATAACCTGGGAATGAAAAATTATATCTATTTCGGTATGGCATTCAGTTTCGCTGTAGAAATGCTGAATATGTTCATGCGTAAAAATGCTGTTGTAAAACCTGTAGCATTAAGGGAGCCTGTACTGGAAGATCCAAACATTGCTTCATCGCATCCCGATCATTATGATGATATGGCCCGATAAAATATCTTTAATTCACCAGTAAAAGGGTAGCGCCTACCATACCGGCTGTTTCAGTTCGCAATCTTGTTTCACCAAGCGCCACAGGGGCGAATCCATGTGCAAGGGCGAGGGCAATTTCAGCTTCGGTGAAATCACCTTCCGGACCAATTAACAGGATCTCTTTACCCTTAGCAGGCCCTTGTTTCCGAAGGGATTCTTTATTAGTTTCTATGCAATGGGCAATCCATTTTTTATTATGGTCACTTCCCTTCACTATCGTATTAAATGGAACGGGGGCTGATAATTCAGGTAACCAAACCTGCTGACTCTGCAACATAGCACTCACAAGAATCTGGTGCATTCGGTCGTAACGAAAGTTTTGCTTTTCCGTTCTCTGGCAAATGATCGGACAAATGTTTGCCACGCCGGTTTCTGTTGCTTTTTCAAGAAACCATTCAAATCTTGTATTATTCTTTACCAGTGAGATGCCAATACTTACAATTGCAGTTTGCCTTTCAAAAAAAGATTGATTTTCCACCTTTACCACTGCCCTTTTCTTATGAGCTTCTGTGACAGTAGCGGTTAGAAGCAAACCCTTGCCATCAGTAAGGTGCAACTGTTCCCCGATCTGCATTCTTAAAACAGAAACGATATGCCTTGACGTAGGCTCATCCAGATCAATCAGGCTGCCACCATCATACGCTGATAAATAAAAGAAGGGTAAGGCCATTATCAGAACGGTGTTTCATCATCTTCAAATGGCACATCATTCATCCGGCTGCCTATCTGTCGGTATCCGCTATTGTCTGCCGGGGATCCAGAAGGCCCTATCGGCTTCCAGGAAGGGCCGCTACCCGCCGCACCTTCACCACCTTCCACTCCCTCATCAACAAATTTCTGGATATGAAGCTGGGCCCTGAGTTTGATTGTTTCGAGAGATCCGTTCCGGTGTTTTGCTATCCTCACATGGGTTTCACCTTTTACGCTTTCTCCATGTTCATTGGCATTCACATCATAATATTCAGGGCGATAAATAAACATAACCATATCAGCATCCTGTTCGATGGCCCCTGATTCACGGAGATCACTTAACTGAGGCATTTTATTACCTTCTTTACGGGTTTCTACCGCCCTGCTCAACTGAGAAAGTGCAATTATTGGCACCTCCAATTCTTTAGCCAGTTGCTTCAGAGAACGGGAAATCTGGCTGATCTCCTGTTCGCGGTTCGTATTTCCACCCGCACCACTCATTAGCTGCAGATAATCTATTATGATCAGGCCAAGATCATGTTTGTTCTTTAACCTCCGGCATTTGGCCCTTAGTTCAAAAATATTAAGCGCTGCCGTGTCGTCAATAAAAATCTTTGCTTCAGAAAGCCGTTGGATCCCTTTGGCATAGAGCTGTTTCATTTCATACTCTTCAAGTTTTCCCCTGCTTATCTTTTCCAGCCATATTTCCGATTCGGCCGAAAGAATACGCTGTACCAATTGACCAGCGCTCATCTCAAGACTAAACACGGCCACTGCTGTGGGACGGACGGGGTGCAAAGCCGCATTACGCGCCAAATTAAGCGCGAAGGCGGTTTTACCCACAGCAGGGCGTGCTGCGAGGATGATCAGATCAGTCTTCTGCCACCCGTATGTAACCTTATCAATGCTTGGGAAACCGGATGGCACACCCGAAATATCTTCCTTCTGGTTGCGGAGATCCTCTATTCGCTTCACCGCTTTAACCAGTACAGAGTCAATAGAATTATAATCTTTACGAAGGTGATTATTCGTTATCTCGAAAAGCTTGCTCTCGGCAGAATCAAGTAAATCAAATACATCAGTTGAATCCTCATACGCATCACTGATCACTTCCCCACTGATACGGATCAATTCGCGCTGGATAAATTTCTGTAAAATGATACGAGCATGTGCATCAATATTGGCCGAAGACACTACCGTATTAGTGAGCTTGGTAACATAGTAAGGGCCTCCCACCATCTCAAGTTCTTCGCGTTTCCGAAGTTCTTCCACAACAGTTAGAATATCAATAGGTTGCGTTTTTTGTGAAAGTGCCTGCATGGCTTTGAATATGCGCTGATTGGCATCAACATAAAAACATTCTGCCTTAAGCACTTCAACCACCGTGTCAAAAGCACTCTTCTCCAACATTATTGCACCGAGTACAGCTTCCTCAAGATCTTTTGCCTGGGGTGGTACTTTGCCGTACATCATAGTACTCAGATCAATTGATCCTTTCCTGCGGTTTTTCCGGTCCTTATTGATATTAGTTAGATCCATTTATTGTAACAAGGGTAAAAACGTTTAAAAATATTCCCTGAAATGGAGAAAATAATCCACAAAACGACATTACCAAATGATTAATTAATTATGACGCGGGTGTTAACACCTATTCAGGAGGGCGAATATATCTCCAACCCTAGCTTTTAAAAAAATTATTTGCAGCGTTAATTTATTCTATAGTAATTAAGATGGTTATCCACGGCTTTTTGACGCTTATTCACCATCATCTCCAGGCTATCCACAATTTAAATAAGTTTTCCCAGCATTTTTTTATGAAATACACACTGGTTGTGCATAAAGAATTTGCCACCTATACTTGGCTGTAATAATCTATCACCATGATGGGCTTTCAGGTCAAATGACATAGAATCCCATTTCTATTTTTCGCATGAAACATAGTGTCAGCTTATCTTTCAGAAATTGTGCATAAACAGTGAATAAGCCGGAATACTGTATGATGGCTATTAATAGCCTCTTAAAAACATACCGTTAAAACACCTATTCTACCTGAGGAGTTTGTTTCACTATAGTTTCACGGCATGATTTTTTCTATAAATGTGCTCTTTCTGCCACCTCATTTTCATTATGGCAGCTGTTACATCGCTTAACCAGGAATTCATAACTCTTTCTGGCTGCAACACTATCCCGGCGGCGGATGCTTCTTAACAGACTGCCAATGGCCCTTTCCATTTTCCTCTCATAGAATTTCCGGAAAGGCTCCTTTAAACGCTGGTGTTTTATGAAATCCTCGCTACATATTTTTAAAACGCTGTCCATACTTCTTGTCATATAGCGCGCTCCTTCCCAATCATTTTTTTGCAGATCGGTACCTATTGAACCTTGCAGGATTGCTAATACATCCATCTGCTCACTTAGATCCTTGAAAGGCTCGCCAATAGGTTTTTCAGCCTGGCAACCATCTGCCAGCATCATCACAATGACAATTATCCCAATCACCAATACTTTCATTGCGGCATTTTACTATAAAATTAATCGAGTACCAGGTAAATTTATTATGCTGTAATGCATAAACAACACAAGCCTGGGTAAACAGTTATATTTGCTGCCTAATATTTATACGATACATGACAATTTCTTATAATTGGCTGGCTGAATATATCCCGGTATCGATCGATCCGGAACGCATGAGCAGAATACTTACGGCAATTGGATTGGAAGTAGAGAGCATGGAGCAATATGAATCCGTAAAGGGGGGATTGAAGGGTCTGGTGATCGGAAAGGTGCTTACCAGTGAACAACATCCGAATGCAGATAAACTCAAATTAACGACAGTAGATATAGGGGGAAGCGAACCACTTCAGATCGTATGCGGAGCACCAAATGTGGAAGCCGGACAAATGGTTGTAGTGGCACCCGTGGGCACCACCATCTATCCCAGCTCAGGTGATCCGGTAACAATGAAGATCGCTAAAATCAGGGGTGTTGAAAGCCATGGTATGATTTGCGCCGAAGATGAGATTGGTCTGGGTACAGATCATGGCGGCATCATTGTATTACCATCAACTCTTAAAACCGGAACACCTGCCGCAACACATTTCCACACATACCAGGATATTATTTTTGAAATCGGCCTTACCCCAAACAGGATGGATGCCATGAGTCATATGGGTGTGGCAAAAGATGTTTGTGCCTATCTTACCCACCACGATAAAAAAGAGCTTCGTGTAAAACAACCATCTGTTAACGCTTTCAAAGCGCAGAATAAATCATTATCTATTGCAGTCACAATTGAAGATAAGGTGGCTTGTAAGCGCTATGCCGGTGTGAGTATCACAGGGGTAAAAATAGCTGAATCGCCCCAATGGCTTAAAGATAAACTGCAGGCCATTGGCGTGCGGCCCATCAGTAATATTGTTGATATAACCAATTATGTTCTGCATGAAATGGGCCAACCCCTTCATGCCTTCGATGCGGATGCTATCAGGGGCAATAAAGTGATCGTCAAAACCCTTCCTGATCAAACCATTTTTGTTACCCTTGATGAAAAGGAAAGAAAGCTGCACGCCACAGACCTGATGATTTGCAATGAAGACGAACCCATGTGTATTGCAGGAGTATTCGGTGGTATTAAAAGTGGTGTAACAAACAAAACCCAGAATATTTTCCTGGAAAGTGCCTGGTTCAATCCTGCTTCCATCAGGAAAACCTCTTTCCGGCATTCCCTTCGAACCGATGCGGCTACACGTTTTGAAAAAGGTGTGGATATTTCACAAACCGTTCAGGCATTGAAGCGCGCAGCCCTGTTGATAAAGGAGATCGCCGGAGGTACCATTTCATCTGATATAACAGATGTTTATCCCGAACCGGCAGTAAAGAATGAAGTAGCGATAAAATACCATTACCTGAAAAAACTGAGTGGCAAAAACTACCATCCCGATACGGTAAAAAAAATCCTTGAGGCGCTGGGCTTTGAATTATTAAAGGATGGCATTGACGAAATGAGGGTTTCCGTACCATTCAGCAAACCTGATATTAGTATTCCAGCCGATATTGTTGAGGAGATACTCAGGATCGATGGTCTCGACAATGTAGAAATACCACAGTCTATTACAATTACTCCCTCGGTTGAGGATGATATTGATGGAAAGCTTAGAGAGAAGATCGCCCAATACCTGGCGGGTGCCGGATTCCGAGAAATACTGACCAACTCCATTTCGAACAGCGCTTATTTTACTGAACAACAAATGAAAGCTGCGGTCAAAATGCTTAACAACCTTAGTATTGAACTGGATGTACTGAGGCCCGCGATGCTTGAAACAGGTCTCGAAGTGATTGCGCATAACCATAACAGGAAGAATACAGATATTAGTTTTTTTGAGTGGGGTAAAACATATCTAACTGAGAACGAAGGAAAATATATCGAAACGCCTCATTGCTGTATTTACCTGAGTGGCAATTTCACTCCAACTTCTTGGCGTAGTAAGGGTGCCGCTGCGGATATTTACACGCTGAAAGGAATTGTTGAGAAGATTACCCTTATGGCAGGAGTTCCTTCCATTCGATTTGAAGCCGGAGAAGCAGAAGGTTTGTCAGATGCCCTTCATATCTATTCAGGAAATCAACTTATCGGAATTGCCGGACAGGTATCCAAAAAGAAGGCGAACCAGTTTGATATTAAACAACCTGTATTTTTTGCAGACCTTTACTGGCAGGAACTTATGGCATTGGTTTTGCGCCAGAAGATCAGCTTTCGTGAATTACCAAAACAACAGCCTGTACAACGCGACCTGGCCCTCGTGGTTCCAAAACAAACTGCTTATGGCGAAATAGATAATGTGATTCACTCACAAAGAATCTCAAAGCTTAAAAAACTGGAGCTCTTTGATCTGTTTGAAAGCGATAAATTAGGAGCCGGGAAAAAATCACTGGCTGTTCGGTTTACCTTTCTGGACGAAGAAAAGACCATGACCGATAAGGAGATCGACTCGATGATGCAAAAGATCATAGGAGCAATTGAAAAAGAGATTGGCGCAGAGATCCGGAAATGAGCCTTGGATCATTTCCTTACCTTTAATATATGCAGGAATTGCTTGACCATATCGCCAGGATCCAGGATAAACTGGGCGTTTTGCAGAAACAGTTCCTGCAAATTCAACGCGAAAATGAACGACTCCTTCAACAACACCAGAGCTATGTTGAGAAAGACCGTTTACAGCAACATCGCCTTGAAGAATTGCAACAGCAATTAGACCTGTTAAAGGCTACCCGCGGTGCAGGCATCAACGAAGTTGACAAGCAGGCGCTGGAGAAAAGGATCAATCAATACCTCAGGGAGATCGATAAATGTATCGCCCTGCTTAATGAATAACCATGTCTGACCAGCTAATACCGCTAAATATTGTAATTGGTGACAGGACCTATCGGATCAAAATCAGATCCCAGGACGAAGAAGCGGTTCGAAATACCATAAAGATCATTAACGATAAGGTTATTGAGTTCAAAACGCAATTCTCTGCTAAAGACATGCAGGACTATATTGCCATGGTGCTGGTATGGTATGCCACCGAACAAAGCCAACTCACTAAAAGCACCCTTGAAAAGCAATCCATCATAGACAAACTCACCCAACTTGAAGGGATGATTGACCGCACTGGTGCATGACCTGATGGCGTTGCGAAATGCCATTCGCTTTTCTCCAATGAATTCGTATTTTCGCGAATTAGCATCTTACTCAATCACTTATGAGGTATGTGCAGAATATATATACGATTGTCAAAAGCATTAAAAAACAACTAAATGAACGACACTATAATGATATTGATCGCTGCCCTTGTTGCCCTGATTGTGGGCATAGTGGCAGGCAAATTCATTTTTAAAGCGAACACAGAACAGAAGATTAATGAAGCGGAGCAACAGGCTCAGAAAATTCTAAAAGACGCCCAGTCGCAGGCGGAAACACTAAAAAAGGAAAAATTATTAGAGGCCAAGGAAAAATTCGTACAGTTAAAAGCTGATCATGACCGGGAAGTTCTGGATCGTAATCGCAAACTGGGTGACACGGAAAACAGGATCAAGCAAAAAGAGCAGTCAATAAACCAGAAAGAAACCAACCTCGACAAACAGATCAAGGAGAACGAAGCGATCAAGGAAAACCTGAACCGTCAGATTGAGCTAGTCAATTTCAAACGTACTGAGCTCGAAAAGCACCAGGAAGAACATATCCGGAGGCTGGAAAAAATCGCGGGGTTAACTGCCGAGGAAGCAAAGACCCAGTTAGTGGAGAGCCTGAAGCAGGAAGCACATACCCAGGCCCTGGGCGTACAACAGGAAATAATTGATGATGCCAAACAAAAAGCCAATAAAGAGGCAAGGAAAATTATTATTCAAACCATCCAGCGAACTGCTGCAGAACAGGCCATTGAAAACTCCATAACGGTATTCAACCTCGAAAGTGATGAGATCAAGGGTCAGATCATTGGCCGTGAAGGACGAAATATCCGTGCAATTGAAGCTGCAACAGGCGTTGACCTCGTTGTTGATGATACTCCTGAAGCAATTATCCTTTCATCTTTTGACCCCCTTCGTCGTGAAATTGCCCGACTGAGTTTGCAGCGGCTGGTTACTGACGGCAGGATCCATCCCGCCCGTATTGAGGAGGTAGTGGAAAAAACACGTCGCCAGATCGAAGACCAGGTGATGGAGATCGGTGAGCGTACAGTAATTGAGCTCGGTATCCATGGTTTACATAAAGAGCTTGTCAGGATAGTGGGAAAGATGAGATTCCGCTCTTCCTATGGTCAGAACCTGCTTATGCACAGCCGGGAAGTCGCCAATTTATGTGGCATCATGGCTTCAGAATTGGGAATGAATCCCAAGCTTGCTAAACGGGCCGGATTATTACACGATATTGGTAAGGTTCCTGATGAAGAATCAGAATTGAGCCATGCCTTACTGGGTGCAAAGCTGGCTGAAAAATATGGTGAAAACCCTGCTGTGGTGAATGCTATCGGAGCCCACCACGACGAAATGGAAATGCAGTATGTTATCAGTCCTATTATCCAGGCTTGTGATGCCATAAGTGGTGCCCGCCCAGGTGCCCGCAGGGAAATCATGCAGCAATACCTGCAGCGGATTAAGGACCTTGAAAATATGGCGATGGCATATCCCGGGGTGGAAAAGGCATATGCCATCCAGGCTGGCCGCGAGTTGCGTGTAATTGTAGAGGCCGATAAGGTAACCGACAGTGACAGCGACAGGCTCAGTTTTGAAATTGCACAGAAGATCCAGACGGAAATGACTTTCCCTGGTCAGATCAGGGTTACGGTAATCCGGGAGAAAAGGGCTGTGAACGTTGCCAGGTAGTAAAAATCAGTAGGAGAAGACAGAAAATTCTTTTGGATATTCGATGTTTCCTCCTACCTTTGCCGTCCGATAAAATTAAGAATCATGAACGCAGTAGCATTTGTTCACGAGCAGTTAACACCGAATAGAGAATTCCCGAAGTTCAAAGCCGGTGACAACGTTACCGTTAACTATAAGATCGTTGAAGGAAATAAAGAGCGTATCCAGAGCTTTAAGGGCGATGTGATCAAGCGCCAGGGCCAGGGCACAACCCAAACTTTTACCGTCCGTAAGATCTCTGACGGTGTGGGTGTGGAAAGAACTTTCCCCCTCTTCTCGCCAAATATTGACACTATCGTGCTTAATAAAGCAGGAAAGGTTCGTCGCGCCAAGCTTTACTTCCTTCGTGAGCGTAGCGGTAAGAGTGCACGAATTAAAGAAAAGAAAAGAGCAGTTGTTGCGAAATAATTAACCTTCGGGTTATAACAAAGAGGCCGTCTCAAATTATTGAGGCGGCCTTTTTTACTTTCTCCGGTTTCAATCATTTAAAATATGCTTGGAAGCCATCCCAACTTTTTCCCTTTTGATTGTAGCTGATTAGGCTGATAGGATAGTTACCTAAAATCTATCCTAGGGTTATCCTAGGGTTATCCTAGGGTTATCCTAGGGTTTTTAGCCTGTAAAAACCCTAGGATAACCCTGGAATAACCCTAATAAAACCCAACCACGGTAAAACAAGTGAGCATACTCCAAACAACAATGTTATATGGGGCGAACCATTTTACTGCCTGTACGCTTAGTAATGAGTTGAAATAAGAAAAGGAATTGATGGAAAGGATAGTGCAAAAAAATACTATTTCAAATCAACGGAATCGATTGCACATTTATGAATTGTTATTGAAACTATTGCCTTATTAATATCGTATCTTTACAAACAACTTAAATCATTTGGCATGGTACAAGCTAATCCATTTTTACTGATCTCAATGCCGGGCGGAAGCGAGCTGATCCTGATCGGTCTGGTTGTATTACTTTTGTTCGGTGGCAGGAAAATTCCTGAACTGATGCGCGGTCTGGGTCGTGGTATTCGTGAATTCCAGGACGCAAAAAACAATGTGAAGCAAGAGATTGAAGAAGGGATCAAGGAAAAAGAAAAAACTCCTTCCTCTCAACCTTAATTCAATTCAATGCCTGTTGTACTTAGGTATTAATCCGGATCTACCCTTTAGTTGAACATTAGAAACGCAATGGTCTTGTTTGAATACGAATCAATAGCAGCATATCATAAAGAATTGAAAAATGGCTCCACTACCTGCTCTGCGGTAGTGGAGTTTTATTTGCAGCAAATCACCCAAAACAAACACCTGAATGCTTTCGTTGAAGTGTTTGAACAATCTGCCAGGGAGGAAGCAAACCGGCTTGATAAACAAATAGCAGCAACAGGCCATCTGTTACCCCTCCATGGAGTAGTGGTTGGTATTAAGGATGTTTTATGCTACAAGGGATTTCGTACCAGTGCCTCCTCCCGGATGCTGGAAAACTTTATAGCTCCCTACACGGCCAGTGCCGTGCAGAAACTTTTGGATGCCGGTGCAATCATAATTGGAACACTTAATTGTGATGAATTCGCCATGGGTTCCTCTAATGAAAACTCCTGTTATGGGCCTGTTTTAAATGCGCTGGACAACAATCGTGTTCCGGGGGGCTCTTCAGGGGGGTCTGCAGTAGCCGTGCAGGCGAAGCTCTGTATGGTTACCCTTGGCACTGATACAGGAGGCTCAGTAAGGCAGCCAGCCGACTTCTGTGGTATCATAGGTCTCAAACCAACATATGGCCGTATTTCGCGGTATGGCCTGATCGCTTATGCATCTTCTTTCGATCAGATCGGCATTTTAGCCAACAATCTGCATGATATTGGCCTCGTACTGGAAACTATAGCTGGGGCTGACGAATTTGATAGCACCGTTGCTGACATACCAGTACCCTACTATTCCTTGAATTTGTCAGGATTTGATGCTGACATTTCAAATAAAGGAGGCAAATCCCGGGAACCGCTAAAGTTCGCCTACTTCAAAGAGGCAGTTGAGCATCCATCCCTTGATCCCGAGATCAAAGCCAGCCTGCTAAATTACTTTGAACGGCTCCGAAGCGAGGGACATACAGTTACAGCAGTCGATTTTACCTACCTTGATTATATCGTTCCAACTTACTATATATTAACAACCGCAGAAGCATCTTCTAACCTTTCCCGCTTCGATGGTGTTCGTTATGGCCGCCGCGAAGATGTTAAAGTAGCTGATTTAGCAGAATTTTATGCACATAATAGGTCCGCCGGATTTGGCTCCGAAGTTAAAAGAAGAATCATGCTGGGAAGCTTCGTTCTGAGCGCCGGATACTATGATGCTTACTTTACAAAAGCCCAGCAGGTCAGGCGCGAGCTATACAACCAAACACAATTGATTTTCAAGGACTTCGACGTAATCCTTAGTCCAACCGCTCCCACTACAGCTTTCCGTTTCGGCGAAAAAACTGATGATCCTATCGAAATGTATCTTGGAGATATTTACACAGTTTTTGCCAATTTAACGGGCATTCCGGCCATTTCTCTCCCCATTTTTTGGCACAGTAATGGTATGCCATACGGCCTCCAGGCTATGACAAACCGATTTGAAGAATTATCTTTGCTCAAGGTTTCAGAGTTACTGGTGCATTACAAGAATTAATCCTTCCGTTGAAAACCGGCCAAAGTCTCCTTTGAGAAGCTTTCATTAATTGTGAACGAAAATCTGGAACATGAAAAAATTTCTCATGTTAGGTGCCATCCTTGTGGTGTCACTTGGCTTCTCCGTTGCCCAGGAAACAACGAATCCTACCAGTGGTCCGGCAATAGCTGATACCACCGTTGAAAACGCTGCTGATAATACTTTGAAGGCAGCAACTCCTACCCAAAAGATCTCTGATCTTTTTGAAGAAGATGCAACAAACACTTCCAATGCTCCCAGGCTAAACCCCAGGGCAGTGAATTTTGTGGAAGATTACATCGAAAAACACACCAAGTCATTACAGGACCTCAAATCATGGGCTCGTCCTTATTTTAACATGATGGATGGGGTTTTTCGTAAGCATGGTCTCCCCCGCGAATTAAAGTACCTGGCTGTTATCGAATCTAAATTGAAATCAGGAGCTGTATCTCATATGGGTGCGGTAGGCCCCTGGCAGTTCATGAAACCAACGGCTATTACAATGGGTCTGAAAGTGAATAGCAAGGTAGACGAAAGAAAAAATTATTTAAAGAGCACAAATGCTGCCGCTCTCTACCTGAAAGACCTTTACAAAATTTATGGCGACTGGCTCCTGGTAATCGCTGCATATAATGCCGGTCCGGGTAATGTTCAGAAAGCGATCGCAAGAAGTGGCAGCCGAAATTTCTGGGATCTTCAGTATTATCTTCCCGCTGAAACGCGTAACCACGTTAAAAAATTCATCGGTACGCACTATATTTTTGAAGGGCAGGGAGGTTTAACCACTCTTACGAAAGCAGAAACCAAGGCGCATTATGGCCCTCACCTTTATGCGTTCCATCGCAAAATAACCAAGGAAGAAGAAGATGGGTCCAAGAGCCAACAGGTTTCCGGCAAGTATCAGTCTGCCGTTATCGCTAAACACATCGTTATGGACCTGGGTGATTTCAACCGTTTCAATCCTGACTTTGATAAGGTAATGTCAAGCACTACCAACAGCTATGAAATGAAACTTCCGGTTGAAAAGATGGAGATGTTCAATGCAAGCAAGTATAATATTCTTCAGGAATCAGTACAGGTTCTCCTGAGCAGCGCAGCTGTAATGAATGATGGATCGGCCACCAACAGAAAGCAAACTGGTATTCTTAAATAGTTTTCCTGAATTTTAAGCTTAAAAGTGTTGGTATCATTCCAGCACTTTTTTTATTGCCATTGCTTTTAGCAGGCATTCTTCATATTCTTTTTCAGGATCTGCGTACCAGGTGATGCCGGAACCAAAAAGACAGGACAGGTATTGATTTTGATCATTATAGAGAATGCTCCTTATAACAACATTAAAATCAGCATCGCCCGCAGGACTGCAATAACCAAGGGCGCCTGAAAATATACCCCGGCGCACCAATTCATATCGCTCAATAAGTTCAAGAACTTTGTTCTTGGGAGCACCGGTCATGGAACCCATCGGAAAACTGGCTTCAACCGCATCAATCCAATTCTTACCCGATGCAAGATTGCCGCTGATAGTAGATATCATCTGGTGAACCTGTGGAAAACTGTAAATGCCGAATAGTTCATCAACCTGTACAGAGCCCGCATCACAAACCCGGGATAGATCATTGCGTACAAGATCAACAACCATTACATTTTCTGATCGTTCTTTGGGATTGGCGTTGAGTTCTTTGGCAAGTTCCCTGTCATGTTTTTCATTCAGATGATCTCGCACTGCTGTTCCTTTGATGGGTTGGGAAATCACAATTCCATCTTTTACACGCAGATATCTTTCCGGACTGGCACAAAGCAAATGAAGACTATCAATTTTATAATAAGCTGAAAAGGGATTAGGTGAAACTTCTGCCAATTTTCTGAAAAGTAATACGGGATCTACCGTTACATTTTCCGCAAAAAACTCCTGGCAAAAATTGATCTCATAACAATCACCCCTATGTATATGTGCTTTTAAGATTTCTACCCTGCTGATATAATCTTCACGACTCATGGCAGGAGAAAGAATGATTTTAGATGGGTTACCCGTTTTGACTTTTGTATTAAGGATATCGCGAAACAGGCCTTCTTCATCTAAAGAATAACTGCTGATCTTTACCTCGTTCCCTGAAACAAGGAGCAGATGTTCGGGAACAAAAAAATAGCAATCCGGAAAACCAAGAGGGTCGTGTAATAATGAAGGTGAGTTGCAGGTTTCCTGTTTAAGATCAAAACCGAAATGACCAAAAAGCCAGTCACCTTGTTGCTTGCTGAAGGCTTGCAACATTCCAAAAGCATTGCCGGCAGAAAGTTTGATCCATTTCCAGGCACCGCCGGCAACTATACATTCAAAACTGCTCTGTATGCCGCCGTACTGATGGCTATCCATAAAACAACAGATGTTGAACTGGCTGACCCAATTCAACATCTGCAATTTTATAGCCGGGGTTACGGTCAGGGCATAAGACTTAAACGACCGCCCGGCAGCATTACTCATAGTAATAATTAAAAATCATCATCGTCATCATCAAAGCCGGAATCATTAAACAGGTCCAGTTCTTTGAATTCATCATCAATACCAAGATCTTCTTCATCCTTACCCGCTTTCTTGCCGGGAGCAGGACCTTTCTTGGTTTTTGATTTGGGAAGATCGAATTCTTCAAAATCCGGATCCCAGGTATCTTCTTCTTCTACCTTCTCCCAATCATCATCTTCTTCGATGGCCTCATCTTCATCTTCCTCATCCTCATCGGTTTTAGATTTTGAAGCTTTAGCTGATTTCCTGGCAGATGCTTTCGGAGTTTCCTCATCATCTTCTAGGTCATCATCATCCTCCTCCTCTTTCTTTTTAGATTTCGAAGATGCTTTCTTCACGGGCTCGTCTGCGTTTTCAGCAGGCGTGCGGGTAGTCTTTTTATTATCAGGTTTAGCAGCCATAACTCATAATGGATTACGGTGTAAAATTTCAAGGTTCTTTTTAAATGACCAAATTTTTAAAAAATATTTTTAAAACAGTTGGCCCTTATACAATTACAATCTGGTCGCGTCCAGGTCCGTTAGAAATATGTGATACATCCACACCAATAAACTTGTTTATGTAATCTACGTATTCCTTCATTTTTACGGGTAAGTCAGCATGATTTTTTACTTCAGTAGTATCAGTAATCCAGCCCTGGAAGGAACGTAATACTGGTTCTATCTGATGCCTTGTCATCTGGAAAGGTACATATTCGGATTCCTTTCCGTCAATCTTATATGCAGTACATACTTCGAGTGTTTCAAATTTATCGAGCACATCAGCCTTGGTCATGATCACCTTGGTGACACCATTGATCATGCAGGCATATTTTAGTGCAATCAGATCGATCCAGCCACAGCGGCGTGGGCGACCAGTGGTAGCTCCGAATTCATTGCCCAGCTTCCTTAATTCCTCACCCACCGCATCATGCAATTCTGTGGGGAATGGGCCACTGCCAACACGTGTGCAATAGGCTTTTGTAACGCCCATAACATCCCTGATTTTCTGCGGTGCCACGCCCAGCCCGTTACATACGCCTGAAGTAGTTGTATTGGAAGAAGTTACAAAAGGAAAAGTACCAAAATCGATATCCAGCATACTTCCCTGAGCGCCTTCTGCAAGAACTTTCTTACCGGCAACGATACTTTCATTGATGAAATATTCTCCATTTACAACATTGAGGCTACGAAGGAATTCAATCGCATCAAAAAATTCTTCTTCCCAGGGCGTAATATCTTCCTGGAAACCCATGCTGTCAAGCATCCGCTGGTGCTTGAGACGAAGACGGATATAAGAAGTGGTAAAGTTTTTATCAAGAAGATCACCCACGCGTAAGCCGTTACGACCGGTCTTGTCCATATAGGCCGGACCAATTCCTTTTAACGTGGATCCGATCTTATCATTTCCTTTCTGTAATTCAGATGCTTTATCCAGCGCACGATGCGTGGGAAGGATTAAATGTGTGCGATGAGAAATAAACATGTTCTTGCGAACATCAACACCAAAGCCGGCAACCGTTTCGCATTCGCGTTTTAGCGTAACGGGGTCAAGAACAACTCCATTTCCTATCAGGTTAATGGTATGTGGATGAAATACGCCGGATGGAATCTGGTGCAGGACAACTTTTTTACCTTCAACATAGAGTGTATGCCCGGCATTTGGCCCTCCCTGGAAACGTGCGATGATATCATATTGGGGTGCAAAATAATCTACTATCTTACCCTTTCCCTCGTCGCCCCACTGGAGGCCTAAAATTGCGTCTACCATGTATTGATTTTTGTATTCTTGCTGATAATCAGGCTGCAAAAATAGGCGTAACGCAAGCAAATAAAAAACTCAATAATGCACCGGCAATAAAAAGGGGCATCTCATCAGAGACACCCCTATTCAACCTAAACTTCTGTCTTAAATTTTATTCACATGGATAAACACTATCCCAGTCGGATTCTGCTTTTGGCATGGCAAACTGTGTAAAAACAGAATGGCTTGGTTTATCGAGTGGCAGACTGGCCAGTTTCTCATATCTTCTCATATCGAACCAACGATGGCCTTCCATGAAGAGAGAATACCTTCTCTGGTGTAACAATTCGTCTATCAGCCGATCTTTATTTCCTGGTACCGCAGGCTTTGCAACGGCTAGCTTTGCTAATCCATAGGCTTCACGGATTATATCTAATGTTTCTTCCGCAGCATCCAGATCATTTTGCTGGATTTTAGCTTCTGCATACATGAGGATCAACTCTTCGTTTCGGATGAACCTTACGGGAGATTCGTTGGTAGCATACATCTGAACCTCATGCGTCATTGAAGGGTAGTCCGGTGGCGCTGTAGGCGTTGTGCGCTGGCGAACACGGGCAAGTCCTCCTTCGGCTATATTAGTACCAAATACCCGCTTATCACCAGTTTCTGCCTCGGCAACAAATTTTGACTGCACCAGAATGGGAGTACCTGCATTATCAGGTGCACGCCATAATGGGTTCGTAAGGTCACCAGCTGCTGTAGAATACATCAGGTACGGACCTGCGTTCAGGGCACCTTCTATATCCAGGAAAGATGCCGCCAGAGCAGTTTCGAGGGCAGGCCAGTCCTTCTGGTACATTGCTATTCTTGCGGCAATCGCCCTGTTCACCTTTTTAAAATCTGATACAGTAGAAAATCCATTCCATCCGGCCACCATAGGGAATGGAAAACCTGCAGCGCCCGCCTGGTCAAGAGAAGCTAATCCCTCATCCGCTAAGCCTTTCAGGTAGGCCAGTGACTCAGCATAATTTCCAAAACAACCAGGCTTGAGTAAGTCGCCCGGTGTACTAAGATCACTGAAGCTGGTACGGATACCATTATTCCCCATCATATTCAGGGCATTGAGCATTGCATATGCCTGGATGGTTTTGGCGAAACCTTTAGCAGCAGCCTTCTCCCCTTCTGTAATGGAGTTGGTATTCTGGGCTGAACGCAAAAGAATTTCTGCCCTGCGCCTGGTTTGGTTGGAGGTATTATACCAGTCATACATTATACCCGCGGGATCGAGTGGAATTTCACCTTGCAATTCGCGGTAATAGCGGCTTTCGGTTTGAGCAAAATAGACCACTTCCCTTCCGATAGAGCCCGACCAGGTATAGAAGGAAAATAATCCATTCCTTACCACCGACTGAATACCCACGCCCAGTTGAGCGATCTGGTCACGCGTGGCATTATTCAATACTGATTCCTGGGTAGGGGCATTCGGATTTGGCACGTAGCTGGTTTTCGTACACGCGCTGCTGAGCAGGAGAATAGCTCCCAGCATCAGCATACTGCCCTTGTATAAATACTTATTCATTGATTCAATTTTTTATAATTAGAGACCGATATTCAAATGAAAGAAAAAGCGTTTGGCCATGGGGAAGGGTGAAAGATCTACCCCACCTGTTAATGCGCCACCGGCATTACCTGTATTGAAGTTGGAAACTTCAGGATCATATCCATAATAGTTGGTAATGGTTACCAGGTTCTGTGCGGAAAATCCAATACGAATATTCTGAACATGCTCCCTGAAACTTCCCTTGATAATGCTTGAAGGCAATGAATAATATAATCCTGCTTCACGCAAGCGGATATAGCTGGCGTCAAAGATGTAATTATAGATTACCCCATCCTGGCGCTCCACTCCTAAAGGTTCTCCTGATTTTCCCACTGTACTCCAGTCGTGTGTAGTACCTCCCTCATCTTTAAGTAATCGGGTAAGGGATGAATTGTGACCACCCTGACTGGTATGCCAGAGCATATTAAATTCAAGGTTTTTGGCAAATCTCAAATTATTGTTCCAGCTAAGCTGGAAATCGGGCTGGTAGTCTTTATGATCAATAAGGTTTCCATCCTCATCAAAGCCCCACCAGGCAGTAGGCGATTTGCCTAATTGAATACGCTTTCTGCCAAACGCACCAAAGCCCGATCCGGCAACAAAGGATGGCGGAATAGTTAGACGGGTAACTTCTGATTTATTGGTCCAGAATTGAACTCCACTCGACCATTCAACGTTTCTGTTTTTGACAATTTGTGCATTTAATCCGATCTCAATTCCTTTGTTCACGATATCACCCACGGGATATAGCTTAAATGAGGTTACACCACTCCCTGGTGAAAGGGTAAAGGGGAACAGAAAATCAACCACTTTTTTATTGTACCAGGTGGCTTCCAAACTGATCTTATTATTAAAGAAGCCTAAGTCAAGCCCCACCTCAATCTCTCTTGCCCTTTCCGGATCAAGTGCACTGAGTCCAAGCAATGTTGGTGGAACTGATCCAAGTGATCCGCCATATGTAACACCAAGAAGGTTCGAGTAAACAGCATCTATAGAAGGAAATCCGGATGCTTCCCCATAAGCTACCCTTGGCTTCACCTGGTTAACAACACCTGATTTCCAAAAACCGAAATTGGCAACATTCACTGCCAGGGCGGCTCTTGGGTAATAGTAATATTTGTCGAAATTGAGTCCGGCAAGCGTTGATTTATCTGCACGAAGACCAACCCTTCCAATCACTTTATCGTCCCAGTTCATTTCCTGGCTTGCATCAAAGGCAACCACAGAACTGCGGGTTTGATTATTATCGGTAAGTTTAACAAGAGCGGTGCTTGGATTACGCTGACCAGGCAGCAGGCCTTCACCCTGGATGAAAGACTGATCCGTTTTCTGGTCATCACGGAGGAATACCAATCCGGTAGTGAGGTCAATATTATTTCCAACATTGGTGCTGAAGTTCAAACCAGCCTGCATGTAAGTATACAGGGCTTTGTTGTTTGTTAACCGGATTGCTCCCTTATTTGCTACATCCGCCATGAACTGGAGGTCTTCCGGTACATAGGTTGTTGGTTCCGACAAGAGATAATCCACACCACCGCGGAATGCCAGCTTCAGTGTTGTTTTCTCCCTTTTAAGCAATGCGATATTTAACTCACCTGAATTCAGGAACCGGTTGGTTTTTTCTTTGTTCTCTGCCCTGTCCACTATCTCCATCGGATTCTGGTTACGGCCAGGAATTGTGGGATAACTACCATCGGGACGGCGGGCGATATCGAGGAAATTGGGTATATAGGCAATGGAATAACTTAGAGATACTCCATTATTATCATTACCGGTAAAACTCCTGCTGCTGTTGGAATTTATGAAACTACTGCTGACTTTAAAATCTATAAAATCATTGTATTTATGATCCACATTCACCCGAAATGATTTCCTGGTAAACCCTGTTTTCTTCTGGATACCTGTTTCATTCTGGTATGATCCGGCGATATAGAATTTAGTACGATCATTGCCTCCGGAAATATTGAGGTTGGTATTGGAAATAAAACCAGTATTACCCCAGATCATCTTTTCATAATCCCAGGTTTTACCGCCAGCAGCATTATAAAGCTCAAGTGCTTCCTCTTCTGAAACTCCTCCATAAATACCTCCGTATTGGGCAATTTTCTCAGGGCTCCAGTCTGATGAACCGAGCAGTTTGCTTGCCTTGCTGAAACCCAGGTCCTGGCTGATATTAATGCGCGACTTACCTGACTTTCCTCTCTTGGTAGTAATTACAATAACACCTGCACCGGCACGGGATCCATAAATAGCAGAGGCAGAAGGCCCTTTCAATACTTCAATGCTTTCAATGTCGGCCGGATTGATATCTGAAATACGATTCGGTGCCTGGTCTTGCGATCCGGCATTCAATCCAGTGGCGCCATTAAAGGCCCTGGTCCCTGCTCCTGTAGCAAACTGGTCATTACTTACGATCACTCCATCGATCACGTAAAGCGGCTCTGAGGAACCTGCAACAGTTGAAACACCCCGAAGACGAATACTTAATCCACCACCCGGAGCGCCTGTATTAGCAGTGATCTGGGCTCCGGCTACCTTTCCACTCATAGCACCATCGATGGTTGGCGGACGGGTTGAGCCTGTCAGTTCTTTCGCACCAATACGGGCGACTGAATTAGCTGCATTTGAGCGTTTGATGGAAGATGCCAATCCCGTAACCACTACCTCGTTTAGGTTGGTATCATCTTCTTTTAGGGCAACAATTGTTTCACCAGCACCGGCTGTTATGGTTTGTGCGGAAAATCCTACATAGGATATCTCCAATTTTGAATAATTGGCAGGAAGATTAAGGGAAAAGTTACCATTCACATCGGTTTGCGCAACAATCTTGGTTCCTTTAACGCTAACAGTTGCCCCTGCCAATGGCGCTCCTGTTTCGTCTGTTACCCTGCCCTTAACCTGCTGCTGGGCAGCGGAAAGCAAAGGCAGTACCAACCCGAAAAGGATTGGCAACAATTGCCTCATGATTTTTCTCATTGAATTCAATTTTGATTTAATAGCCAACAAATTTGTTAACGAGGTAGCTTGACTGTTTTTTCTACTATTCCGTTGCGGGGAGAAATTGCCGCTCATCAAGAAATAACACTACTCGATAAGTTGTTGATATTCACTTGATAAGAATAAAAAAAGGGACTTCCTGAGAAGTCCCTTTTAGGAGATGCGAGTTTTTTTAATTTAATCCACTTCGGTTAATGGTAATGGAAAGGCTGTCCAAACATCATCACCGGTACGATCAATCGGCAATTCTGAGAGCCTGTCATACCTCCTCATATCAACCCACCTATGGCCCTCAAAGAAAAGGGAATAGCGACGGTGGTAAAGGATCTCGTTGATCAGTGCTGCCTGATTGAGCGCACCGGCATAAACAGGAAGATTATGACCCTGCCTTATGATGTTAATGGCTTCTACCGCATCTTCAAAGCCAGCGGCACCAGATTGAACTTTTGCCTCAGCGTATAAAAGTATGAGCTCTTCATTCCTTATCATCGGAATGGGTGCAGTGGAGCTGGTATACACCCAAACATCGCGATCACCCGTTAGGTCACTGGAACTGGCGGGGTTTATTCGTTCAGTTGCCTTTCCTATCCTGTCATCACCTGGCTGCAGATCGTTATCGTATGTAGGATGCGCAAGTCTTAGTTCTCCACCCTCATTCTGCCTTACAAAAGCCGGGTTAAGTACATCACCCGATGAAGTGGAATATACATGGTAGGCACCTCCATAGAAATCACCATTCAGATCCAAAAAGGATTCGTCAAGTGCAGAAAGTACAGTTCCCCATTCTTCTGCATAAGCAGCTACCCGGGCAGCAAATGCACGGTTTAATTCGAGCATACTTACCGGGAAATCATTGACATTGTAGCCAAATGTTAGCTCATATGCTTCCACGCCTGCCTCAATATCAGCCTTGCCTTCATCAAGAAGAGCGGCAATGGCAGCAAGCGACTCATCATATCCCAGAATTGGTCCCAGATTATCCGGATCCGAAACATCCACCCGAATGCCATTGGTATAGGTCAGGTTTAGATTCAGCAATAACTGGTAAGCCTTAATGGTCTTTGCAAACCCTAAGTAACCTCTGCGTTCCTCCTCAGTAAGCAAAGAAGAATTGGTAGCCGCTTCGATCAGGATATTACAGTTTTTCACTACTCTGTACCTTGAACCCCAGGGATTTGTCAGGTAAAAAGTGTTATTATCAAGCTGCGCATCACCTGCCCCTAGCAGATCAGACAGATATCGTGGATCGGCAGCAGTAAACCGATACATCTCCCGGCCGATCAGTCCCACAACATCAAGGTACATGACGGTATTGTTTCGCATTCCTGCCTCGATACCAGTTACAAGGTTATTTAATTCGGGTTTGCTGGCATTTTCAAGGAAATCCTCAATTGTCGGATTATTCAGGTTACCGATTTCCTTTTTACATCCCGGCAGTACCCAGCTTGCAACCAGGATGAAACATAATATTATTAGGTTCTTTTTCATGGTCATTTTTTTAGAAATCAATGGATAAGTGAAGAGTTGCACGTTTTGATGCCGGGAATGGCATTACCTCAACTCCAGTTGAGAATCCCGAACCAAAGTTGGATGTTTCGGGATCATAACTCTTATACCTTGTGCGGGTCCAGAAGTTGTTGGCAGAAACGCCAACGCGCATTCCTTTTATAAAACTACCTGGAACAGGTATATTATAGTAGAGCGCAATTTCCCTTAGGCGCAGGTAGGATGCATCCTGAACAAATACTCTTGCAGTACTGCCCAATGCCCCTATACGGTCAAGTGCATCAGGTACACCATTGGGTTTGCCATCATCTCCTCCTGTTACATCATCATCATAATCCGGACTTGTTCCGCCCAAATCAGTTAGAAGTTCTGTAAGATTTATATTATCACCTCCCTGTTTCCAGTGGAGCAGGAAACGTAGGCTCAGGTTTTTGAACATAGTCAGCTCATTCCAGAAGTTCATCTGAAAATCAGGCTCCTGGTCACCTAACTTTCGTGCGGGACCATTATCAATACCCACGATTTGTGTTGCTGAAGCACCTTCTTCAATTCTGAATGTTCCCAGGGTATTTCCGAAGGCACCCAAAACTGTGGTGGGGATATCGAGGCGGGTAACCTTTGATCGGTTCTTCCAGAAATTGACTGTGGAGTTCCACCTAAGGTTTGCTTTATTCACTACCAAAGCATTGATTCCTAATTCAAGACCCCGGTTGCGGAGATCTCCAGCATTCACCCATTCAGTACTAAAACCGGAAGAGGGCTGGATAGTCCTTTGCAGCAGGAAGTCTTTTACGATTTTATTATAAACACTGAATTCAACACTTAACCTGTTGTCTAAAATGGTGAAGTCAAGTCCGGCTTCAAATTCAGTCTGCCGCTCTGGTTCAATGAGAGCATTTCCTCTCTGGGTACTCACAAGCGAGCCTGGTAAGCCATCGATATTGCTTACTAACAGCGATGAAAATTTAGATCCAAAGGCAGGGAAGTTTCCTGCTTCCCCATAAGCAGCCCTGATCTTAAGGTTATCAAAGAAACTGCTGTTGGTGAGTCCGAGTCGGGTGATATTCCACGATACGCTTGCTTTCGGATAAGCATAATATTTATCAGGGTCACCATTATTGGTAGATTTATCCATCCTCACACCAGCATTTAGGGTAATAGCATCAAAAAGGCTCACCTCTTCCTGGATGAAAAAACCATCATCTTTATTTTTTGTACGGAATTGCGTGGCGGTAAGTGAACCTGCCTGGTCAACATTAGACTGGCCGGAGATCACCTGCCGGGCAATATTCAGCAGGTTATCAAATTCTCTTTTTTCCTGGGTTATACCCACTGAAGTGGTGAAACCCAGGTTATCATTTGGCATAAAACTATTCACCAGCGACAAAATATAGTTTGTATTCAGGTTATTTGCAAAGCCCTGTATGGACGTACCTTTTGGTACTTGCTGGAATTGCATGGATGAAGGGAAAAGTGCATTTGTTTTGAGACTATAATAATCAACACCACCCCTGGCAATCATCCTTGTGTTTGATTTATCTGATTTATGCAATAATGCATCAAGATTAACCCCTGTTACGAAACGACTGACCTTTTCGTTGTTGGTAATGAGATCACGTGTTTCTATAGGATTTGACGCACCATAAGGATTTCTTGGATAGTTGCCATTAGCATCAGGAAACAGATCAGTAAAGCCGGGCGTTGAAGATAAAGCAACACCAAAAGTAACCCCGGCATTGTCGTTCTGGGTTAGTCCACGGTCAGAGGAGGAGTTGACATAGTTGGAACTGATACCCACTTTTATATTTTCTGTTATCCGATGATCGAGGTTGAGACGGATACTATTATTGCGATAGCCCGTTCTTTTAATAATACCTTCTTCATCTTTTTGAGCAGCTGAAAAGTAGAAACTAGTTTTATCGCTACCTCCGGTCATACTTAATGCCGTGTTACGGGTTAGGCCCGTTTCACCATAGATCTCTTTTTCATAATCATAAATTTTCCCTGCAGCAACAGCGGCCTGGTATTCTTCCAGGTTCCAGCCCATGTCTTCAACACGCTCTTCAGTAAGTGTACGGGCTCCCAGTAATCTTCTGGCTTTTACAAAACCAATGTCCTGCGATACATTGAACTTTGTTTTACCCTGTTTTCCTCTTTTTGTTGAAATCAGTACAACTCCCGCTGCGGCTTTTGATCCGTAGATAGCTGCTGCGGATGCGCCTTTCAGAATTTCAATATTCTCAATGTCTTCAGGCCTGAGGTCTGCAATACGATTTGATGGGTTATCCTGATTGGATGTATTGCCTGCTCCCGAAGCTTCCGTAACCACATTCAATCCCCCGGGGGTAGAGCTGTTATCCACAAAAACACCATCAACAACATAAAGCGGCTGTGTATTACCAAAAATGGAAGTGACCCCCCTCAGCTTCACGGAAATACCTCCACCCGGAGCACCGGTATTGGAGTTGATATAGGCACCCGGAATCTTACCGTTCAGGGCTGCATCAAGGGTTTGGGCAGGAGCAGTACCGGAGAGTTCTTTGCTACTGACTGTTGCAATGGCATTCGCCAGGTTTCTCCGTTTTACACTGGTGGCAAGACCAGTTACAACTACCTCATCCAGTTTGCCGACATCCTCGCTTAACTGGATAGAGATATTAGTGAGATTTGATTCGGTGAGGGTTAATGTTTGTGTTTTAAACCCTACGGATGAAATTTCCAGTACACCGGATGCGGAAGGAATTGTAAAACTAAAGCGGCCGCTGGCATCTGTAGCTGTGCCACCTGGAACATTCCTTAATTTAACTGAGGCACCCACAACGGGGCTATTTTTGCCATCGGTAACAGTACCGCTGACGGTTACCTGGGCCCAAACCAGGACGGGGCATACCAAGGCCATAAGCATTGGTAAAAAATGACCAAGCAATTTTCTCATAGCAAGCGATTTTGAATAATAAATATATATAAAGGCAGCGAAACCAGTGACTTCGATGCTTCAATTTTTTCTATTATTTATTAATGGCCTGCACTTGATGTGTTGAGTGGGAGTTCGGCGTCAAATCGGTCAACGGTGTGAATGCCGGTAAGGGCCTTAAGCCTCATTACCAATTCATCCAGTTCTTCTTTGTCATGAACAAAAACTTTGATGGCGCCCCTGAATATTCCTTCTTTGGCTTCAATTGAAAGTGCACTGATATTGATCTTCATTTCACCGGAGATCAGGTTGGTGATCTTATTTACTACGCCAACATCATCCAATCCTATAATATTCAGGCCGGTGAGGAAGGAAATTTCCTTGTTTTTCGCCCATTTGGTTTTTACCACCCGGTGCCCATAATTGGCCAGCAGTTTGGAAGCATTAGGGCAATTTGTTCGATGGATTGTAAGGCCTTTACCAGTTGTTACAAAACCAAATACATCATCACCGGGAATAGGCTTACAGCAATTGGCAAGATGATACATTATCTTATCACTACTCTCACCAAATATTATCAGTTCAGCATCCTTTTTACCATACTCCGATGCACCCGTGTACTCCGGTTTCAACTCCATTACCGGGCGCTGTGGTTTGGGTGCTTCCAGTTTATCGCCCAGAACATGGAAATCTTTCAGCTCTTTGAGGTCTATTGTTTTAGTTGCTACCTGGTAAAAGAAATCAAGCGTGGATGGTTGTTTATAAAAGTCTACCAATATATCAATATTGTGACTGTTATAACCCGCTCCCATTCCTTCAACTTTGCGTTGAACATAATACTTTCCATCTTCAGCAATTTTACGTTTCTCCTCCTTGAGAGCATCTTTTATTTTTGTGCGGGCCTTAGCCGTAACAACAAAATTTAACCAGTCTTCAGAAGGTTTTTGTTTATTGGAAGTGATGATCTCAATCTGGTCTCCGCTGCGAAGCTTATGGCTTAAAGGCACCAGCTTATGGTTCACTTTTGCACCTATACATTTAGCTCCAACAGCCGAGTGGATAGAAAAGGCAAAATCAAGTGCAGTAGAACCTACCGGTAGCATTTTTACATCCCCTTTCGGGGTATACACATAAATCTCTTCTGCGAGGAAACTGGTTTTGAAATCCTGCAGAAAATCAACAGAATCATTATCGGGTGATTGCAAAACTTCCCTTATCTGGTGAAACCATTTTTCGAAGCGGCTTTCATCGGCCTGACCTTCTTTATATTTCCAATGTGCGGCAAGACCCTTTTCTGCGATCTCATTCATCCGTTTGGTCCGGATTTGAACTTCCACCCATTTTCCCTGAGGCCCCATCACTGTTGTGTGAAGTGCTTCATATCCATTACTTTTTGGATTGGAAAGCCAATCGCGAAGACGTTCAGGGGATGGAGTATATTCATCTGTTACCATGGAATATACTTTCCAGCATTCCTCCTTTTCGCGTTCCGGAGGCGAATTCAGGATCACACGGATGGCAAAGAGATCATAAACCTCATCGAAGCTCACTCCCTTTTTCTTCATCTTATTCCAGATAGAATGAATGCTTTTGGGTCTGCCATGGATCTCAAAATCAAATCCTGATTTTTCCATTTTCTCTCTAAGAGGTCGTATGAATTCGTTTATATAGCGGGTACGTTCCCTCCTGGTTTCTGCAAGTTTTTTGGCAATTTCCTTATATGTGTCCGGCTCCATGTATTTCATGGCCAGGTCTTCCATCTCGGTTTTGATATTATAGAGTCCCATCCGGTGTGCAAGGGGAGCATATACATAAACCGTTTCCGAGGATATCTTGAGTTGCTTCTCCCTTTTCATACTCTCAAGGGTCCGCATATTATGCAGGCGGTCAGAGAGTTTGATCAGGATAACACGTGGATCATCTGTAAGGGTTAGAAGTATCTTCTTGAAATTTTCTGCCTGTTGGGAGGCATTAACATCAATTACATTGGCAATTTTGGTAAGTCCATCAACTATACGAGCGATCTCCTGGCCAAATGTTCTTTCAATATCATCGAGGGTGATGTCAGTATCTTCAACCGTATCATGTAATAGAGCGCAAATGGTAGAACGGACACCCAAACCGATTTCCTCCACACAAATACGCGCTACTGCCAGCGGGTGAAGGATATAAGGCTCACCGCTTTTCCTGCGCATTGTTTTATGTGCGTCGGCCGACATAGCGAAAGCTGTACGAACCAGTTCTTTATCCCTGGTTTTGAGTTTTGGTTTCAGGCATCTCAGCAGGGCACGGTATTCACGCAGGATAAGTTTCTTTTCCTGGTCATCGGTAAGGTTGTATTTCGGGATCGCAGCTACAGTTTCCATTCTTTTCTGTTATCGTCTTAGGCAGTATACGAATTTACAGAAAAGAAGGTGTTTTTAGTTTTTTCATCAAAACCCCTACATTTGCAACCCCAAAGGTTTTGAATGGGGGTTAATGCGGGCGTGGCGAAACTGGCAGACGCACCAGACTTAGGATCTGGCGCCGCAAGGCATGTAGGTTCGATTCCTATCGCCCGCACACTTAGAAACGGAAGACAGCAAAGAGAAGGACATCCCTGATCAAAACTGGCTTCCGTTTTATTTTTTACCGCATCCACATATAATTCGGGAATGCATCAGTTGATATACTGACGTTTATCATTTTGACATCCCGTGGGATAATGTAATTTCATATCCTATAAAATTGCAAATATGAAATCTATCCTGGTTGCTTCCGATTTTTCCGCCCCGGCAAAAGATGCGGCGCTATATGCAGCACATCTGGCAAAGACACTGGGAGCTGAGTTAACGCTTCTGCACGCCTACCTGCTTCCTACTCCCGTTAGTGAAGTACCTTATGTGATGGTTTCTGTTGAAGAACTCCAGAAAGACAATGAGCGAATGGCCCGGGAGCTTGCCGGCAGTATCCAGGAAAAGACCGGTTTAACGCCTAAAGTGATGGTTAATATCGGGTTACCCGCAGACGAAGTGGTTTACCAGGCGAAGGAAATTGGTGCCGAACTGGTTGTTATCGGAATGCGGGGAGAAAACAAGGCCATTGATAAACTTATTGGAAGTACAACTGCGGCGGTTATCAGGAAGTCACATATACCAGTTCTTGTTGTGCCGGAAGGAGCAGGTTATACAGGATGGACCTCAGTTGTGTATGCTACTGACTTCAGCTACACAATGAATCTGCGATGCCTGAATATGTTGGCCGATCTTGTAAAGAACCACCCAGGTACACAATTGAATATAGTTAACATCCAGCGCCCGGCTGAAATCATGTCGCCCGAACAGATCAGTGGAAAAGTTCGGCTTGAACCTATACTGGAACATCTTCAACATCAGTATCATACGGTTGAACACAGCAGTGTGGAGGCGGGATTGGAGTCATTTCTTGTACAACATCCCAGCCAGCTCCTGGTAATGGTTGCCCATAAACATAGCTGGTGGGAGCGCCTTGTAAGCGGAAGTCATACACGTGAAATGGCCTATCGTTCTGATATCCCCCTATTGGTTTTACAAGATAAGGATTGATAATAGCGTGCTTAGTGCCATCCAGATTTTCCATTCGAGGCAGCCAATTTCCATGCCGGAACTTCAAACAAATCCGTACCTTTGCCCCCCAAAAATAAAGGCAGCGGCATAACCGTTGGCCGTATTGTATCAAATAAAAATTGCAAAGCATGGCAACCGTTACGAGGGAAAATATTGGCCTCTTGAATGACAAGATCACCGTGAAAGTGGCAAAAGAAGATTATCTGCCATCCTTCGAAAAAGCATTGAAAAATTATAGCAAACAAGCAAATATACCTGGCTTCCGCAAGGGCATGGTTCCCACCGGTATGATCCGGAAGATGCATGGCCAGTCTGTTTTCACTGACGAGGTTTTGCGCTCGGTTGAAAAACAGCTAAGCGATTATATGGTGAATGAGAAGCTTGAGATTTTCGCACAGCCATTACCACTTCCTGAAAATGACAGCCGTCAACTGGATTTCAACAATCCCAATGAATATGCTTTTGCCTTCGAAGTGGGTCTTAAGCCTGATTTCAAAGTTGCCGACCTGGCATCTGCAAAACTGCCTTTCCACAAGATCATTGTTACTGACGAAATGGTTAATGAGGAACTCGAGCGCCTTCAATTGCGCAATGGCAATATGACCGAACCGGAAACTGTAACCGGTGATGATAATGTATTGAATATTACTTTCACTGAAACCGATTCACAGGGTAATCTTTTGGAAGGTGGAGCAACTAAAGAAAACTCGGTTCTTGTTAAATATTTCTCAGAAAGCTTCCGCCCCAGCCTTATCGGGAAGAAAAAAGATGATCAGCTAAATGTGCAGTTAAGTCAGGCTTTTGACGCTAAAGAAAGAGAGTGGATTCTTGGAGATCTGGGACTTTCAAAAGATGATCCTGCTGCTGCTGACAAATATTTCAACCTGCTTATCACAAAAGTAGGATTGGTTGAAAAAGCACCCCTGGATGAGAACTTATTCAAAACCATTTTCCCTGGAAAGGATATAACTGACGAAGCAGCTTTTCGCTCAGCTTTAAAAGAAGATATCCAGCTTCAGTTTGATGCACAAAGCAGAAATCAGCTTTTCGATGCTATCTACCATCACCTGATCGATCAAACACAAATAAGTTTCCCGGAATCCTTCCTGAAGCGCTGGATGCAGAATGGCGGAGATAAACCAAAAACTGAAGAAGAGGCTGAAAAAGAATATCCATCTTTCTCCAGTTCTCTTAAATGGACACTAATTGTTGATCAATTGGTAAAGGAAAATAATATCGAGGTTAAACCAGAAGATATCAGGGAATTTGCCAAGGCGCAGCTATTCAGCTACATGGGGAATATGAATATGGGACAATTAGATATTGAACAACCATGGGTCAATGATTATGTTGAACGCATGATGAAGGATCGTAAGTTCATTGATGACAGTTTCCACCGTATTCAAACTGACAAACTTTTTGCAGTAGCGGAGAATCTAGTGCAGAAAGATGAAAAACCGATCACACTGGAAGATTTCCAGAAACTGCAGGCTCAACACCAGCATCATCACTAATATGAAGGGGTAGCCCCATCTCTTATATTATTCTAAATATTAATAGAGTGTCAGTAATGACACTCTATTTTCATTAGGTTAGTTGAATTTATCAGGCTTTCGACTGCCTGCATTGCCACCAAGTCCTTTTTTGTCATATTTTCCTGGCATTTTTGTCATGATTTTCAATTGGAAAGGTATTTGCACCGCAGTTGTACCTTATTTTTATCAAAATAACCCGGAATTATGAGTTCAGAATTTGAAAAATACGCAGTTAAGCATCGGGGTATATCGAGCCTCACACTGCACGATTACCAGAAACACCAGGTCACTAATCTTACTCCCAATATCATCGAGGAACGTCCAATGAATATTGCTGTTATGGATGTATATAGCAGGCTCATGATGGATCGAATCATTTTTCTGGGATACCCAATTAATGATGAAGTGGCAAATATCGTTACAGCACAATTGTTGTTTCTTGAAAGTACTGACCGCACCAGGGATATCCAGATGTATATAAATTGCCCGGGAGGAAGTGTATATGCCGGTCTCGGCATGTATGATACTCTACAATACATTACACCTGATGTAGCAACTATCTGCACGGGCATGGCGGCCTCAATGGGCGCTGTACTGATGTGTGCAGGAACTAAAGGTAAACGGACAGCATTGAAACATAGCAGGGTCATGATGCACCAGCCAAGCGGTGCAATTGGCGGTCAGGCTTCGGATATTGAAATTACGGTTAATGAGATCCGAAAGCTGAAAAAAGAATTATACGAAATCATCGCCCATCACACAGGAAAACCACTGAAGCAAGTGGAGAAGGATTGCGATCGGGATTACTGGCTAACTTCCACCGAAGCTAAAGAATATGGGCTTGTTGATGAAGTGTTGCTGGTGAATCCAAGGAAAGAACACCGCGACTAACTAATCCAGTCCTTGAATTGAGAAGTGCATAAAATGCATGAACATCAAAACTTAAAAATCAAATTTCAAACCTGATCATGTATAACGCCCAATACAATCACTTCCGAATGGAAGAAGAAGAAGAAAAACAAAGGGATGATAAGCGAGATGAACTCATGATGCTAAATAAGCGTCTGGAGAAATATTTTTTTGACCAGCGAGCTGTATATCTCTGGGGCCCTGTTGATGACAAATCGGCCCGGGAGGTAGTTACAAAAATGCTGTTACTGGATGCTGATAATAACAATGAAATAAAGTTTTATATCAATAGTCCGGGTGGCGTGGTAACAAGTGGCATGGTCATATATGATACTATGAAAATGCTGAAGAGCCCGGTGAGTACAATTTGTATGGGGCTGGCTGCATCCATGGGATCTATATTACTGAGTGGCGGCGTGAAAGGCAGAAGGTTCATTTACCCCCACGGTGAGGTCATGATACATCAACCCAGCCTTGGTGGATATATGCAGGGAGTAAGTGCTGATCTGGAAATCCAGGCCAAACAAACAAGAAGAGTTAAAGAATTAGGCGCAAAGATCCTTGCAGAAAACTGCGGTAAAACAATGGCACAGATTATGAAGGATTTCGATCGCGACTACTGGATGGATGCCAAAGAAGCAATTGAATATGGCATTGTTGATGGTATTATGGAGAATGTATAGTTGTTTTAACAGAAATTATACGGTAAAACCCGTAAAACAATATAGTAAAAGACCGTTCCGACTGAAGGAACGGTTTTTTAATCTTTTACAATCTAATGGAATAGATAACTTTGCACTCTAGCAACAGCGCGTATGGCAAAAAATACTTTACATTGTTCTTTCTGCGGCCGAAGCCGTGATGAGGTGAAAATCCTTATTGCCGGGCAGGATGGACATATTTGTGAGAACTGTGTTGATCACGCTCGTGAGATCATCGAACAGGAATTATTGACCCGTAATGAAACTACTGGTACAGGATTTAAACTCACCGTTAAAAAGCCTATTGAACTCAAACGTTTTCTTGATGAATATGTAATAGGACAGGATGATGCGAAGAAGGTTCTTGCAGTAGCTGTTTATAATCACTATAAGCGTTTACAACAAAAGCCCGCGGTTGAAGGAGATATTGAAATCGAGAAGAGCAATATTGTAATGGTAGGAGAAACCGGCACAGGTAAAACCCTTTTAGCAAAAACCATTGCAAAACTGTTGAATGTTCCTTTTGCAATTGTGGACGCTACCGTTTTTACAGAAGCTGGTTACGTTGGTGAAGATGTAGAGAGTATACTGACGCGTCTTCTTCAGGTATGTAATTATGATGTTACTGCTGCTGAAAGAGGGATAGTCTATATTGACGAGCTCGATAAAATAGCACGTAAGGGTGACAATCCTTCTATCACCCGTGATGTAAGCGGAGAAGGTGTACAGCAAGGTCTTTTAAAACTTCTGGAAGGTACTGATGTTCTTGTACCACCACAGGGGGGGCGTAAACATCCGGAACAAAAGCTTATAAAGATCAATACCCAGAATATACTGTTTATCTGTGGCGGTGCTTTTGATGGTGTTGATAAACTTATAGCACGTAGGGTGAACACGAATGCGATTGGTTTCAATGTAAATAAGGAACAACAGGAGGCAGCAAAAAAGAATTTGTTGCAGTATGTTAACGCACAGGATCTGAAACATTTTGGACTCATACCAGAATTACTCGGCCGACTTCCAGTTGTAACATATTTAAATCCGCTTGATACAGAAACGCTTCGTTCGATACTCACAGAACCTAAGAATGCATTGATAAAACAATACAAAAAACTATTTGAGATAGAAGGTATTGAATTAAAGATCGATAATGATGTGCTTGATTTCATGGTATCAAAAGCAATGGAGTATAAGCTCGGTGCAAGGGGATTAAGATCTATCTGCGAAAGTATTCTTACGGATGCAATGTTTGAGCTCCCTTCCAGTAAGGAAACAAAATTCCATCTTACATTGGAATATGCGGAAAAGAAATTTGATAAAAGTAAGATGAGCCTGTTGAAAGTGGCATAGCCAATAATTTCAAACAGAAAATTATGAAGGAGTTAATAGAACAATTAAAAGCAGAGGGACTAACTGAAGACCAGGCTTATAAGGCAGTTGAGATAATAAAGAATTTCGCAAAAGAGAAGTTCCCAATTTTCGGAGGAGCTATCGACCGCCTTTTCGACAAATATAATACCCGCGAAAAGGAAGCCGACGACTTCCTGGATTGAAACGCGCAAAAAATATAGGTACCCCGCATAGCGGGGTTTCTTATAGTCAATAATGTAAAATATTTGTTACAAAATGTATATCATACTTTACATATTGTAAAGTATTCTTTACTTTGTATCAAATATTACTCAAATGTTTACCCCTAAACTCCTTCCCAACCAATACAAGATTCTTGGTTGGTTCCTATTGATCCCAGCTACCATATGCGGTATTATTCTGGCTTCCCTTGGATTTGAAGCCAAATGGATTACAGCGCGGGTCTTTGCTATTTGGAACGAAGAATTGTTTACCAAAGACCAGTTATTTGCCTTTATAACAACTGATATCAGCAATACCATCATAGGTACTGTTTTTATTATAGGTGGTATGCTTGTAGCATTTTCCAGGGAAAAACGGGAAGATGAATTTATAGCGAAACTCAGATTATCGAGTTGGATGTGGGCTGTTCTTGTCAATTATATCTTATTGATACTAGCTTTTATTTTCGTTTATGGAATGCCTTTCATGCATGTGATGATATATAACATGTTCACGATTCTGATACTTTTCATAATCCGATTCAATTATCTTATTTACAGAACATCTAAAGCCCTCGCCGATGAAAAATAATATCAAGGTAGAAAGAGCCATGCTGGGGTTAACACAGGAGGAACTGGCTGTAAAAGTATCTGTGAGCCGCCAAACCATCAACGCGATGGAAGCCAACAAGTATGTGCCGTCAACAGTGCTTGCATTAAAAATTGCAAGGGTGTTTAAAAAACCGGTGGAAAGCATTTTCTTTTTAGAGGAAAATGAATAGGCTGGACTCACTTACTTATTTGATCATTTTCTATATAATTAAAAAAATGCCGCACCAGGAATGGTGCGGCTTCATTTATAGCAAGCAAACGAAAGAGACAATTAGTGTAGTACTTCCCGGGCAATTACGATTTTCTGAATCTCAGAAGTTCCTTCTCCGATGGTACATAGTTTAGCATCGCGGTAAAATTTTTCAACTGGAAAATCCTTTGTATAACCATATCCCCCAAAAATCTGCACTGCCTCATTGGCCGCGCGAACAGCAACCTCACTGGCATAATATTTAGCCATTGCAGCTTCCTTGGTCATTTTCATTCCTTTATCTTTCATATCAGCAGCCTGATTTGTCAATAGTTCGGCTGCCATGATCTCTGTTGCCATATCGGCAAGTTTAAATGAAATACCCTGAAAATTAGAGATGGGCTGATCAAACTGGTGTCTTTCTTTGGAATATTTGAGCGCCGCATCCAATGCACCTTTTGCTATGCCTAATGAAAGGGCTGCAATGGAGATACGACCTCCATCAAGCACTTTCATTGACTGCTTGAACCCAGCACCAATTTCTCCCAAGCGGTTGGCATCTGGAATCCTGCAATTATCAAACACCATCTCAGCTGTTTCACTTGCACGCATGCCTAACTTATTCTCTTTTTTTCCACCACTGAAACCCGGTGTGCCTTTTTCAACGATGAACGCAGTGGCATTGTCTTTAGTACGGGGTTCACCAGTACGCGCAATTACCACTGCTATATCACCGCTTTTCCCATGTGTGATCCAATTCTTTGTGCCGTTAAGCAGCCAATCTTCTCCGTCACGAACGGCGGTAGTCTTCATATTGCCAGCATCACTGCCAGTATTTGCTTCTGTTAATCCCCAGGCTCCTAACCATTCTGCAGAAGCCAGTTTGGGGAGATATTTTTTCTTCTGCTCTTCATTTCCAAAAGCAAGAATATGTCCTGTACATAATGAATTATGAGCGGCAAGGCTGAGGCCAACTGACCCACATACCTTTGCAACCTCCTGGATTATAGCTACATATTCAAAATAACTCAAGCCAGCTCCACCGTATGCTTCGGGAACGAGTACACCCATAAGTCCCAGTTTACCCATTTCCTTAAAAACATCTACCGGAAAATGCTGGCCTTCATCCCATTCCATCACATGGGGTAAAATGTGTTGCTTTGCAAATTCCCTGGCCGTTTGTGCTACCTGTTCTGTCAGTTCCGATTGTTCAAAATTCATACTCTGTTCACTGATTTCCCGCAAAGGATTCCCTTTACAAATGCAATATAAGGTCTTTTTTAGATCACTAACAAGTGTTAGTTAGGGAATTTTCAGGTATGGTCTTATCTTCTCAAACACCGGCTCCGATATAAGGTGTATCCGCCTGAGATCTTCAAGCTGCCTGAAAGGGCCATGAGCTTCCCGGTATTGAACAATGGCACCTGCTAATTGCTGACGTATATATGGATGTTCTGCCAGTTCAGCTTTACCCGCCCCGTTGATTGAAATTTGTTTTATTTGCCCTTCCCCTGCTACAAGCAGAGGTTGTATGATCCGGAAAACTGAATCTGCCAGTCCATATACTTCTGCAACCTGTTGCACAGAATTGAACCCGCCTAAACGCTGCCGGAAGTTTAATATCCTGCTCGTCAATTTCGGCCCAATACCAGGCAGTGCTAACCATTGCAAGCTATCAGCTGAGTTAATTTCCACCTTTAGGGCAGCAGAAGATGGAACCGGCAAATTATTATTGCCCCAAACTTTGCCTGACTTTAAAACAGCTGACTCTTTGTATTGATCTACTGGTGCAGGTTTTATCCTTACATACGGTTGAAGCCGCATGGCAAGAGATGGTGACAGACCAAAAATCCGGCTTATATCTTCTGGTTTTCGAAATCGCCCCCCCTTCTCACGGTATCGGATGATAGTAGTAGCTGTTTTGTCGCGAACACCTAAGGCAACCCAATCAGCGTGACTTGCTGTATTGGGATCAAAAAGGAATAATTTTCCTGTATGATTCTCACGGTTACCGATAGCCGCGCCTGATGAAAATCCGGTTCGCTTTTTTTGTGGTGATACAGACGAGCTCTCAAAACTGCTACCAGTATCAACCCTCCATCTGTCAATCAATGCCAATGCAGAACTATCCTCAATACTTATCGAAGTTTTTGGATCGGGAAGAAACTCCGGAGCTATAAAAAGTATCAGTATCAGTGAAACCAAAACTAATACACCAATTCTTTCCCTTGCAGAAAAAGTAAAGTATGCAATAATCAATTCCTTTATTTCAGGCTTCTTCATCCGCACAATCTAGCGGATTTCAAGAGGCCGGTCAACCGTCATTTAACGGTATTTCCATATGATAAAAAGATCGTCAACACTCTACCATTAATCCGTCATATGCAAGTTGCATTCCGGTTGGAAGTTCCTGGTTAATTACTGCATGTAGGCCTAATTGGTGACTAATATGTGTAAAATAAGCAATGGGAACATTAAGCGATTCCACCATCGATACAGCTTCTCCAAGGGTGAAATGGGAAATATGTTTTTCATGCCTGAGAGCATTCAGCACTATATATTCACTTCCTTTAATTTTCTCCTGCTCTGCCAAGTCAATTCGATTGGCATCAGTGATATAAGTAAAATTTCCAAACCTGAATCCTAGGACGGGCATTTGCATATGCCATACCAGGATGGGGATTATATCAATATCACCAACGCTGAAAGGCTCAAGGTCGATGGCATGTATCTGAATATCAGGAACACCCGGATATTTGCTTTCCGCAAATGCATAAGGAAACTCTCGAATGATAGCCATTTGCGTCATTTCATTTGCATAAATATTCATGGGTTTATGCGAAAAAAAATTATAGGCCCGAACATCGTCAAGTCCCGCTATATGATCTTTATGGGGATGTGTAAAAATTATAGCATCAAGATGCTTAACCTTTGCCCGCAACATCTGGTAACGGAAATCGGGAGTAGAGTCTACTACAATTGTAGTGGTAGCCGATTGAATAAGTATGCTGGAACGAAGCCTGTTATCCCGCTTATCCAGAGATGTGCACACCTCACATTCACATGCGATCATTGGCACACCGCTGCTGGTGCCGGTACCAAGGAATGTTATTTTAAGTGGCGACAAAAATGTTTGATTTGATTATTGTTCTGCGGGGTTTTCAATATTGTCAGTTGGGTTGTTACCTGCCTCTTCTGCAGCTACACGGGCTCGTTCCAATACTTCTTCATATGTTTTCCTTGCTTCGGTACTCAACTCTTCCTTTGATATGCGGAGTTGTGGAATAATATCTAACATTGTATTAATCCTCCCTTCGAGCTGAAGAAACTTGTTCAAAACCACTACTTTTTTCTGCTCCAGGATACAATAACCACTTTGAAAGGTTCCCCTTTCATAGCGTACAATATATGATGCTTCATCAAGTATTTGCTCAAGTTTATTGATGGTTGCCTGCGTATATTTCATGGTCAAAATGATGATCAAAGATAATGGACTGTCACTTATTACTTACTTGACATCTTAATGACAGGTACGATCATTTCTTCCAGGCTGATTCCACCATGCTGAAACGTATTGCGATAATAATTAACGTAATGGTTATAATTGTTTGGATAACAGAGATAACCATCTTCTTTGGCAAAAATATACGAGGAATTTACCGTGGGTACCGGTAGGCCCGCCTCACGGGGATCCCGGATCGCCATCACATCCCGCGCCTCATAATTGAGATTACGCCCATGTTTATACCTCAGGTTGGTGGTAGTTTGCTTGTCGCCCAAAACTTTATGGGGTGTATTCACCCGTACCGATCCATGATCTGTGGCCAGTATAAGATTGAACTTTTTGTCTGCAATTTTCCTGAGTGCCTGGAAAAGTGGCGAATGCTCAAACCAACTGGCAGTAATGCTTCTATAACTGATTTCATCACTGGCCAGCTCTTTCAAGACTTCCATTTCCGTACGCGCATGGCTCAGCATGTCAACAAAATTGTAAACGATAATATTGAGGTCATTACTAAGGAGATTATGCATGTTGTTAACCAGTTCGTTTCCTGCCTGGTGATTCACAACCTTTATGTAGGAGAACTTAATATCCTCTCTTTTCAGACGTTTGAGCTGAGCACGAAAAAAACTCTCTTCCTGCAAATTCTTCCCACCCTCATCTTCATCATTGCGCCATAACTGGGGAAATTGTTTTTCTATTTCAACGGGCATCAGTCCCGCAAATATTGCATTACGCGCATACTGGGTGGCAGTTGGTAGTATACTATAAAAACAATCCTCTTCCAGAATGCGAAAATATTCGGAAAAAATTGGCTGGATGGCCTTCCATTGGTCAAACCGAAGATTATCTATCAACACAAAGAATGTAGGGATGCCAGGTTCTATATGCGGCAATACTTTAAACCGAAAAACCGTATTGGACATAATGGGCGACTCGCTGGATTTGGGATTTACCCAGCTCAGATAATTCTTTGATACGAATTTGCAGAACTCTGTATTAGCTTCCTGCTTCTGACTTTGCAGAACCTCCTGCATTTCAGGCGAATCGCTTTTCTCCATTTCCAGTTCCCAATAGACCAGTTTTTTATAGATATCCATCCAGTCATTATAATCAGGATTGGAATTGAGTGCCATAAAAAGGTTCCTGAACTGTTGCTGGTAGGCGAATGTGGTCTTCTCAGCCACCAGCCTTTTATTATCAAGAATTTTTTTCAGGCTAAGTAATACCTGGTTGGGATTCACCGGTTTGATCAGGTAATCACTTATTTGCGAACCGATGGCATCATCCATAAGGTTCTCCGTTTCATTTTTGGTGATGAGCACCACTGGTATCTGCTGGCTTATCTCTTTGATCTGGGCCAATGTTTCCAGTCCTGTCATCCCGGGCATGGTTTCATCCATGAGGACCAGGTCAACCGGATTGGCCTTTACAAAGTCAATGGCATCGAAGCCATTGGTAAGGGTATGCACTACATAACCTTTTGTTTCCAGGAAAAGCTTCTGGCTTTGAAGGCTTTCCATTTCATCGTCGACCCAGAGTATAGTTGCTAATGGCATGAATCCAAATGTAATTTATCTGTTGCGGCTTCGTACTTTTGCCGGCTACTATTTAACGAATTTAACAAAACATGGAAGTTGATGCAGACAGGCAGGAAAATTGTGAATGACCCCGTGTATGGTTTCATTACCATCAATGATCCGCTTGTTTTCAGGGTCATCAGCCACAGGTATTACCAGCGGTTAAGGCGCATTCAGCAGATGGCTTTCGCCCAGCTCGTATACCCGGGGGCAGTGCATACCCGTCTTCATCATTCACTTGGGGCTTATCATTTGATGGGAAATGCACTTGCCGAGCTTCGCAGCAAAGGCGTAGAGATAACTGCTGAAGAAGAAACTGCTGCCAAAATTGCAATTCTGCTTCATGATGTGGGTCATGGCCCCTATTCTCACGCACTCGAACAAACGCTTATAGAAGGGATTCACCATGAGAAGCTTTCGGTCCTTATCATGGAAGCTTTGAACAAAGAAATGAATGGAGCCCTTTCACTTTCCATTTGCATCTTCAGGGGTAATTACCATAAACCATTTCTTCATCAGCTAATATCGGGTCAGCTGGATGTGGACCGGATGGACTACCTTACCCGCGACAGTTTTTTCACAGGAGTTTCTGAAGGCGTAATAGGCTATGACCGGATCCTAAAGATGCTGGCGGTACATAAAGGTGAGCTGGTAGTAGAGGAAAAGGCTATTTACACAATTGAGAAATTCCTGGTATCACGCCGGCTGATGTACTGGCAGGTTTACTTGCATAAGACGGTACTATGCGCAGAGAAAATGCTGGTAAATATTATCCGTCGTGCGCGCTACCTCATCAATAACGGCACCGCTGTAACAGCTCCTTCGGATGTTCTGGATTTTTTCCTTCAAAAGCAGTCGACCCCCGACCTAAGTGAACAACTTGACCGTTTTTGCCAATTGGATGATTTCGATGTAATGGGGGCTATTAAAAGCTGGACTAACCATCCTGACAAAGTTTTGGCAGCTCTATGCCGGATGATCGTGGACCGCAGATTGCTGAAGGTCCGCTTACAGGCCGATCCTGTTTCAGACTCGCTGATACAGGAGAAACGCAATGCCATTGCTGCATATGCCGGAATTTCTGTAGAGGACGCTTCTTATCTTGTATTTAGCGGGGAAGCCAGCAATACAACCTATGACCCTTCTGAAGAAAGGATAAATATTCTTTTTAAAGATGGTAATGTCAGGGATATTTCACAGGTAGATAATGCGCTCATTCAGCACAATTTATCCCGCCCTGTTAAAAAATATTACTTTTGTTTCCTTAATCCGGAAACGGCATCCGGTTTATTTGATAGCATGCCGTATTAAATTAATATCATATGCAATTCAGTGCCGCGCAGATCGCTGTCCTGATCAATGGAAGAGTTGAAGGAAATGCCGACACCCAGGTTGGGTCTTTCGGTAAAATTGAAGAGGCAGCTGAAGGGCAACTTTCGTTTTTGGCCAATCCAAAATACGAAGACTATCTATATAGCACATCGGCTTCCATCATTATCGTGAATGAAAGTCTTCAATTACGCCAACCAGTAACTGCCACTCTTATAAGGGTATCAGATGCCTATTCTGCTTTCGCCACCCTTCTCTCCAAGTACCAGGAAATGAAGACAATGCAGTTGGTAGGAAGGCAGGAACCCTGCTATATATCCCCGTCCGCCTCAATTGGCGAAGGCGTTTTCATTGGTGCCTTTGCCTATATCGGGGATAATGTGATTATTGGCAACCAGGTGAAGATCTATCCCAATACATATATCGGAAATAATGTAAGTATTGGGGATCGCAGTATTATTCATCCGGGTGTAAAAATTTATTTCGATTGTAAAATAGGCCAGCAGGTTACCATTCATGCGGGAACAGTAATTGGTAGCGACGGTTTTGGTTTTGCTCCCCAGCCCGATGGCAGTTTCAAAAAAGTACCACAGATAGGTAATGTTGTAATAGAAGACCGTGTAGAGATCGGTGCCAATGCAACCATCGACCGGGCCACCATCGGCAGTACCATCATTCGATCAGGGGCGAAGCTTGATAACCTTTTACAGATTGCACATAATGTTGAAGTGGGAAACAATACCGTGATTGCCGCGCAGGTGGGAGTTAGCGGAAGTACAAAAATCGGTAATAACGTTATGATAGGCGGGCAGGCAGGCATAGTTGGACATATCACCATAGCTGATGGCTCCAAAATCAATGGACAAAGTGGAGTAAGTAAGTCTATTAAGGAACCAAATACATCAGTAACCGGTTCCCCTGCATATGATTATACCAGTGCCCTCCGTAGCCAGGCACTAAGCCGGAATCTTCCTGAAATGGAGAAAAGACTCAAAGAACTGGAACAAATGGTAAAGCAGCTTTTAGCTGAAAGAACAGCAATATAGAAGAGCTGGAAACAATAAATTATACAAGAACTATATCAGCAGCATGCAAGCAAATTTCAATCCCGATAAACAACATACAGTAGGCGCAGAAATCAGTATATCAGGAACCGGCCTCCATACCGGTGTAAAAGTGGATATGACTTTTCGTCCCGCAGCACCCGGCTTCGGCCTCCAGTTCCAGCGTATCGATCTTCCGGGACAACCCATAATAAAAGCTGATTGTGACCTTGTTACTGACACTTCAAGAGGAACTACAATCGAAGACAATGGAACAAGAGTCAGTACCGTAGAGCATGTACTGGCAGCATTGGTGGGTATGGGCGTTGATAACTGCCTGATCGAAATTAACGGTCCTGAAACCCCTATCATGGATGGTAGTAGCCAGCCTTTCGTTGAACTCTTGCAGGAAGTTGGTGTGCAGGAACAACCCGCCGCCAAAGCCTGGTACAGCATTGATGAGAATATATATTTTTATGATGAGCAGAAAAGGGTGGAAATGGTGGCCATGCCTTCCATGGACTACCAGATCACTACGCTAATCGATTTTAATTCACCTGTATTGGGCACCCAACATGCGGGACTCAAGAATATGCGTGAATTTGTGAAGGAAATTAGCCCCTGCCGCACTTTTGTATTTCTTCATGAACTGGAAATGTTACTTGATAACAACCTTATTAAAGGGGGCGATATCAACAATGCAATTGTTGTGGTTGACAAACCAGTTACCGAACAGGAAATGCAAAGACTTGCCAAATCCTTTGGCCGCGATAAAATGGAGGTTAAACATGAAGGCTATCTCAATAACCTTACACTTCGCTTCCCCAATGAGCCCGCTCGCCATAAACTGCTCGATGTGGTAGGTGATCTAGCATTGATTGGTTATCCTGTGAAAGCACGCATCATTGCAAATCGTCCCGGCCACAGCACCAATGTAGAATTTGCGCGCAAAATCAAACAATATATAAAGAAGAACCGTCACCTGAAAGATGTTCCGGTTTATGACTGCACCCAGCCGCCGATTTTCACCGCACAACAAATAGAACAGACACTCCCCCACCGTTATCCTTTCCTGCTGGTAGATAAGATCATCGAGCTAACGGATAAGGTAATAGTGGGAGTAAAAAATGTAACTTTTAATGAGCCCTTTTTCCAGGGTCACTTTCCTAATAACCCCGTGATGCCGGGTGTTCTGCTCTGTGAGGCACTTGCCCAAACCGGAGGGATCCTGGCAATTAATTCTATGCCAGGTGGGCAATATGATACATATTTCCTGAAGATCGATAACTGTAAATTCAAGCAGAAAATCGTACCTGGTGATACCATGCTGCTGAAGATGGAACTCACTGCGCCTATTCGCAGGGGTATATGTGAAATGCGGGGAACTGTATATGTTGGCAACAAGCTTTGTGCTGAAGCCGATATGGTAGCACAGGTCGTCAAAAGGGATTAGTGGAAGGAGCCAAAAGCGATAAATACCTTATTTACCCTATTTTTGCACGTCAGATTAAAAATCTGACGTTTTTTTTAATATGATTCATCCTCATACTTATATACATCCGAATGCACGCCTCGCCACCAACGTTAAGGTAGATCCATTTACCGTGATCCATCAGGATGTTGAAATTGGGGAAGGAACCTGGATTGGGAGCAACGTTACGATCATGGAAGGGGCACGTATTGGCAAAAATTGCCGCATCTTTCCTGGCGCTGTATTAGCCGCCACTCCCCAGGATCTTAAGTTCGAAGGTGAATATTCCAATATCGAGATCGGTGATGGAACCACCATTCGGGAATTTGTAACTATCAACCGGGGTACCAAAGACAGGGGCAAGACATCTGTGGGAAAGAATTGCCTTATAATGGCCTATAGCCATCTGGCACATGATTGTATGGTTGGGAATAATGTTATCATGAGCAATAATGTGCAGATGGCAGGGCACGTAACTGTTGGCGATTGGGCAATTATTGGAGGTGTAAGCGCAGTTCACCAGTTTGTTTCCATTGGCCAACATGCATTTGTTAGCGGGGGATCACTTGTAAGTAAAGATGTTCCACCCTATATAAAAGCCGCCCGCACTCCCCTATCTTATGCGGGAGTAAACTCAGTGGGCCTTAAGCGCCGTGGCTTCAATATTGACCGCATTAATCATATTCTTGATATCTACCGGATTCTTTATAATAAGGGTATGAATACCTCCCAGGCCCTGGAATATATCGAAGAAGAGTTCAGTGCCACAGATGAGCGGGATGAGATAGTGACCTTTGTGCGGGAGAGTGGCCGTGGAATCATCAAGCGCTTCACCAAAGGCAGCAGTGATGACGATATCTCTATCTGAGGCGGGTAAACGCTTCAACCGTGAATGGATCTTCCGGGGACTCAGCCAAAATTTTGAATCCGGCAGATCTTATGCCATTACCGGACCAAATGGCTCAGGAAAATCAACATTATTACAGGTTATTGCCGGTGCTGTTGCTCCCTCTGCGGGAACAGTCACCTATAGCTCTTCTGCAAAAGTCATAGAAACCGAGCAAGCCTATCTACACCTGTCAATTGCAGCCCCTTATCTAGAACTCATAGAAGAAATGACTGCAACGGAACTATTGCATTTCCACCAGGGCTTCAAACCACTCCTTCCCACACATTCTATATCCTCTGTGTTGGAAATTGTGGGACTTGAAAAAGCGGCTGATAAACAAATAAGGTATTATTCTTCGGGCATGAAGCAACGCATCAAACTCGCCCAGGCAATTTTTTCAGAAACACCGGTTTTACTTCTTGATGAACCCTGCACCAATCTCGATGCAAGTGGTATCACGCTTTATCAGCAATTGATCTCAGAATATTGTAAGGACAGGCTGGTAATAGTTAGCAGCAATGACCCACAGGAATATGGTTTTTGCGGGGAAGAAATAAAGATCAGCGATTATAAAAAGTAAGTACTATAAGATACCCCTCTTCATCTTCTGCTGGCAATCAATAAATTCAAATCAGTATACTTTAAATTGAAACGCTGGCTCAAATGGAAATGAGTAAGGGCCCCTTTGAACAGATATATTCCGCTTCTAAGATGAACTTTATGCCAGATGAGGTTTTCTATCCCCCCTTCTTCCGAGGCTTCAAGTAAAAGCGGCATAAGCACATTACTGATGGCATGGGAGGCCGTTCTGGCAAAACCTGAAGGGATATTCGGAACACAATAATGAATTACTCCATACTTCATGAAGATCGGCTGTTCGTGGCTTGTAATCTCAGAAGTTTCAAAACATCCGCCACTATCAATGCTAACGTCTATGATCACACTGCCAGGTCGCATATTGCTGACCATTTCTTCCGTTACCACAACCGGAGCTCTTCCACTATTGCTACGAAGCGTTCCAACAGCTACTTCGCATGTCTTTAGTTGTTTGGCCAGTATTTTAGGTTCCAGCACAGAAGTCCAGAGCCTGTGACCTATATTATCCTGTAATTGCTTGAGGCGATAGACACTATTGTCGAACACTTTTACTGATGCGCCAAGTGCCATTGCTGCCCGGGCAGCATACTCTCCCACGATTCCTGCACCAAGAATTATGACCTTTGTAGGTGGAATACCGGTTATGCCTCCCAATAAAACACCCTTACCGTGATTGGCAGATCCCAGGTACTGTCCCGCAATCAGCATAACAGCACTTCCTGCAATCTCACTCATGCTCCGAACAATCGGGAATGTACCGTTCTCATCTTTAAGATTTTCAAAAGAAAGTGCGGTAATACGTTTCTCCATCATCTTCTCCAACAACTCTGCTTTCAGCAAGCCGATATGCATAGGGCTAATGATGATATGATTAGGCTGAAGATGACAAATATCTTCTTCAATAACAGGGGCACTTTTAACTAGGATGGGAGCCTTATAAACTTCTGCCTTGTCATACACGATCCTGGCCCCTGCTTCACTATAATCCTTATCGCGATAATGCGCAGCATCCCCTGCATTGTGTTCAATTACAACCTGGTGACCATTGCTGACAAGTACCCCCACTGCATCCGGGGTAAGGGCAACGCGGTTTTCCTGGAATGCGATTTCCTTGGGAATACCAATATGCAGTTGGGCCCCTCGGGGCTTAACATCAAGTGTTTCTTCCAGCGTTTCATAACTGAAAGATGGGCTGATAAAAGGTTTCTGCTGGGCCATGTAATGGTTAAAAGGGATGGGAAATTACAAATTAAAACGTTAGCAACCGACTACCGTCTTCCTGCTGTTCCAGGAATATCCTCATTGTATCCGGTGGCAAAAGGTGGGGTATTTTTTCGGGCCATTCCACAAAGCACCAATTTCCGCTATAAAGGCAGTCTTCAACACCTGCATCAATAGCCTCCTGCTCATCACGAAGACGGTAGCAATCGATATGGTAAACCGGGCCATCCGTGGTGCCATATTCATTAATGATGGAAAAAGTGGGGCTACCCACCGCATCCCTTACACCAAGGGCGTCACAAAATGCATGAACAAGAGTGGTTTTTCCTGCCCCCATTGAACCCTGGAGTGCTATTGTTCTTTTAGAATCTGCTTCAGAAATAAGTTTGGAAACAACAGAGGGCAATTCTCCTAAAAAAAACTTCACATGCATTAAACAAAGTTAATTAAATGATAAGCTGCAACAGGGTATCTTTTTTATTATGGTGATGTACAAGGTTGCCATGATCTCTTCCGTAAATTTGCAGGTGCAATCATAAAGAATTTAAGATGAAAGAGATGGAATCGGTTAATTGGAAGGTAGAAGGGATGTCATGTGCAAACTGCGCATTAAGTGTTTCAAAGTTCCTGGAGAAAGAGGGTATGAAGAATGTTAAAGTAAATCCGATTGATGGTGATGTGCATTTTGAGGTTGTTGAACTAGATGAAGGTGTTACCAAATCCCTTACCCGTGGCATTGAATCACTGGGCTATAAAGTTGTTGATGAAAAGCTCGCAACCAGCTCCACTCCTGCCCGAAAACCAATGAATAAATACCTGCGGTACTTGTTGATCTGCCTGCCTTTCACCATTGTACTGATGCTGCACATGATACCGGGAATCCATATTCAGTGGTTGATGGATCCCTGGGTACAATTTGCACTTTGCTTACCGGTATTTATAGTTGGGATGTCTTTCTTCGGACGAAGTGCTGTCAAAAGCCTTGCGACCGGAAGTCCAAATATGAATGTATTGATAGCCATCGGTGCAACTGCTGCATTTGTATACAGCCTGATCGGAACACTTATGGGCCAGGGAGATCAATACCTTTTCTATGAAACCTCAGCAAGCATCATCACCCTTGTTTTTCTTGGTAACTACATGGAGGATGTATCCATACAAAGTACCCAGCGCGAATTAAATAAACTTGCAAAAAGCCAGAAGGTGATGGCTAATATGATTGCCTTTGATGATAAACATCAGGAAATTATTTTTCCGATAGAGAATACACAACTAAAGAGTGGCGACCTGATACTGGTTAAAAATGGGGAACAGGTACCGGCAGATGCCAAGATACTTTGGGGACAGGCAAGTGTGAGTGAGGCCATCATTACCGGAGAAAGTCTTCCGGTTGAAAAAAAAGCGAAGGACAAACTGATAGGGGGCAGCCTTATCATCGATGGAACTGTAAAAGCGCAGGTGATTTCAGCTGCAGATCAATCGGTACTGGCCAATATAATCAACCTTGTGAAAAAAGCACAGGGAGATAAGCCTCCCGTTCAGAAACTTGCGGATCGTATCAGTGCCATCTTTGTACCTGTAGTGCTGGTAATTTCACTAATGACTTTTGTGGGTAATTATATTTATCTCGATGATTTAACCCCGGCGCTCATGCGAAGTATTGCAGTTCTGGTTGTGGCCTGTCCATGCGCTATGGGATTGGCAACACCTGCAGCTATTGCTGTGGGACTAGGCAGGGCAGCGAAGAATGGAATATTATTCCGAAACGCTAAATCATTAGAGGCATTTAGGGAGATAAGACAGGTGGTTTTTGATAAAACTGGTACGCTCACAACTGGCAATTTTGAATTGGCATGTTTCCAGGCAAAAGGTATTGATGAAGCAGAATTTAAGCAGATCGCTTATTCACTCGAACGGTATTCAAACCATCCCATTGCACAATGTGTAACAAAAGCCTTCAAAAGTTCCAATGAGATCCGGTGGGCAAAAATTGAGGAGGTAAAAGGCAGAGGTATGCATGCATTCAGTAAGGACGGCGATGAATACTGGGCATCCTCGTATGCGCTTGCAAATGATCACACAGATGAAGATCACCATAATGTTTATATCATTCGCAATAACCAGCTTATCGGTTGGATCGATGTAAAAGACGAGATAAGAGAAGAAGCACGTACTGTAATCAATTATCTGCACTCAAAGAATGTAAAAACGATTTTGCTAAGTGGAGACAGGAAGCGAAAATCTGAGGAACTGGGGAAGACACTTGGAATAGATACCGTTATTGCTGAGCGATCCCCTGAAGAAAAACTACAGATCATTGAAAACCTGAATGCAGAAACACCAACAGCCATGATTGGTGATGGAATCAATGACGCACCTGCCCTTGCAAAGGCAACTATAGGAGTGTCATTAAGCGATGCATCACAGGTTGCAATGCAAACCGCTGATGTGGTGTTGATGAATCATGGTTTGAAAAATCTTCCGCTCGCGCTGGGATTAGGCAAGCATACACTAATTACCATTAAACAAAATCTTGCATGGGCTTTTGCCTATAATATAGTTGCCATTCCTATTGCTGCCTTTGGTTACCTGACCCCAACTTTTGGGGCACTGGTAATGGGACTCAGTGATGTTGTATTGGCTATCAATTCTGTGCGATTATTTGTGAAGCGTGTATATTAGGCAGACGAAAGGATTTGGACAGTATCCATACCATATTAAAAAACTACTGGGGTTATGATAATTTCAGGCCTTTACAGGAAGACATTATTAGGTCGGTACTTAATGGGCATGACACATTAGCACTGCTTCCAACGGGCAGTGGTAAGTCGGTTTGCTACCAGGTACCCGCCTTAGAAATGCCCGGGATATGCCTGGTAGTAAGTCCTCTCATCGCATTGATGAAAGATCAGGTGGGGCAATTGCAACATAAAGGCATAACCTCCCTTGCCATCCATACCGGGATGTCATATAAAGAGGTGATGAAGACCATGGAAATGGCCAATAACAGCAGGCTTAAACTACTGTATGTTTCTCCGGAAAGGCTGCAGACAAAATTGTTTCGCGAATTCCTTCCCTCCCTTCCAATATCACTGCTTGCAATTGATGAAGCTCATTGCGTATCTCAGTGGGGTTACGACTTTCGCCCAAGTTATCTGCAGATCGCATCCTTGCGGGAGTATCTCCCAAAGGTTCCTGTGCTGGCTTTAACAGCTTCCGCCACACCGTTGGTGCAGCAGGATATCGCAACTCAATTACAGCTGCGGGATCCGGTTATCATTAAAGGTTCGTTTGCCCGCGAAGCGCTTTCCTATAGCTGCTTTGAGGAAGATAATAAACTGAAGCGACTGGCAAATATCATTGATAATGTTCCTGGCTGCGCTATTGTTTATTGCAGGAGCCGTAAAAGAACTGTTGATGTATGCAGGCATTTACAGGAAAAGGGAATTACAGCAACCTATTATCATGCGGGATTAGACCAGGAGGAACGTTCAGAACGTCAGCGTTTATGGACTACCAACCAGGTAAGGGTGATGGTAAGTACGAATGCATTCGGTATGGGCATTGATAAACCAGATGTCAGAACAGTGATACATTATGATGTACCCGATTGCCTGGAGAATTATTACCAGGAGGCAGGCAGGGCTGGCAGAGATCGCGAAAAGGCTTATGCTGTTCTATTATATAATGTCCGTGAACTGGAGGAGTTGGAAATGCAACTGGAGAAAAAATATCCCTCGCCGGAAACCATTCGTAAAGTTTACCAGGCGGTTGCGAATTTTCTTCAGCTTCCAACGGGCACCGGAGAGGGAAACACATTTGATTTCGACCTCAACATGTTTTGCAATAATTTCCAATTTGACCGAACCACAACCATAAATGCCCTGCAAACCCTCCAGGCCGAAGGCTATTGTGCGCTGAACGAATCTGTTTATACACCACCGCGGGTACAGTTCGTCTGTGACCGACAATGGCTCGAAGCATACGAAAACCAACATCCAGACATGGAAATGTTGATCAAGGCAATGCTTCGAAATTATGAAGGGATATTTTCCTATCCGGCGATTATCAGTGAATCGTACCTCGCCAAAATTTTGCGCGTGGACAAGATCGTTGTACGCAACCAGCTTCATGAGTTACATCAATACGGCCTTATTCATTACTACCCGCAGAAAGATCAGCCACAATTGTTATTACTGGCAGAAAGGATGAAGGCAGAGTATGTACTCATCAACAAGCAGGCCCTCGATAAAAGAAAAGCACTGGCCACAGAAAGAATTTCATCGCTCAAAAAATATATCAGTGGTGATGGCTGCCGAAGCCTTTATATAGGAAATTATTTTGGTGATGAAACAATGAGAGAATGTGGTATTTGTGATAACTGCATTTCTAAGAAAAAGCGGACTATCCCAGCAGCAAGAGTATGTAAGGATATGCTTAGCCTGTTAAGTACAAATGAGCATACCTACGAAAGCTTAAAGAAGGGCCTTCCTTATGCATGCGATGAGAAAAATATATGGGACTGTATCCGAATTCTCGAAAGTGAAGCCCTGATAAGAATTGAAACCAGCGGCAGGATCAGGAAGACCTGAGCAACATCAATTTTTGCAATTCGGTCTTTATCAAGCTCACCAGAGGCTCCGTTTCCTGGTGGTTTTACCTCCGAGCCCTAGCGCGCCAAGTAAAGTTCTGGTTATAACACTTGCAGCGGTACGTCCTACCTGGCGGGCAGCGGAGCTATCAAGCATTTCTTCCAGAACTGATTTATCTTCTTTGGTACGACGACCGGAGGACTTAGCTTTCTCTGTTCTTGCTGCCTCTTTTTCAGCTGCCTCTTTTTCTGCTACACCAGCTGCTTCTTCAAGCTTTGCTGTAAGCATTTCATAGGCACTGGCACTATCTGTTATCTGGTTATACTTCTTTGCCAGTTTGCTACTGCTTACGAGATTACCGATCTCATCTTCAGAAAGAATATCCATGCGGCTCCGTGGTGAAATAAGAAGAACATGCACCAGTGGTGTCGGAATGCCTTTTTCATTTAACATGGTAACAAGTGCTTCTCCAATTCCGAGTTGAGTGAGCAATTCATCTGTCTGGTAGAATTCTGTTTCCGGGTAATTCTCAGCAGCCTGTTTAATAACCTTGCGATCTGCCGCGGTAAAGGCACGAAGTGCGTGTTGGATCTTCAGCCCTAGCTGGCCAAGAACATCTTTAGGAACATCCATTGGGTTCTGCGTGCAGAAAAAAATCCCTATGCCTTTGGAACGGATAAGCTTAATGATTGTTTCTATCTGCTGCAGCAGGGCATCGCTGGCTTCCTCAAAAATGAGATGGGCTTCGTCTATAAAGATTACCAGCTTGGGTTTATCCAAATCACCTTCTTCCGGACAGGAGCCGTATAATTCTGCAAGAAGTTGCAGCATAAAAGTGGAAAACAATTTAGGCCTATCCTGCAGATCCGTAACCCTTAGAACAGAAACCACGCCCCTGCCATCATCAGAAATGCGCATGAGATCATCCACTTCAAAACTCTTTTCGCCAAAAAATGTATCAGCACCCTGTTGTTGCAACTCCACTACTTTGCGCAGAATGGTACCAGTACTGGTAGAAGATATCTTTCCATAATCCTTTTCCAGTTCAGCCTTTCCTTCGTTACTGATATATTGAAGCACTTTGATGAAATCTTTTAGATCCAGCAGGGGCAGCTGCTGGTCATCACACCATTTGAAAATCATTGCTACGAAACCTGCCTGGGTATCATTAAGGCCGAGTATCTTACTTAGAAGAACCGGGCCAAATTCACTAACGGTAGCCCTTAAACGCACGCCGGGTTCACCACTCAGCGAAAGTAATTCAACCGGATAAGCAACTGGCTGGTAATTCATCCCCAGGTGCTGGTAGCGTTCCCTGATCTTATCATTTTCAGCCCCCGGGGCAGCAATACCGCTGAGGTCTCCTTTTATATCCATCAACAACACGGGTACGCTGTTATCGCTTAATACTTCGGCCAAAACCTGCAGAGTTTTTGTTTTACCAGTGCCTGTTGCGCCTGCTATAAGACCGTGACGGTTCATCGTCTTCAGGGGCAGCAATACATCTGCATCGGGAACAGGAAGTCCATTTAACATCCCTATACCTATTTTAGCGGCCTCACCTTTGAATGAATATCCCTTCTTTATTGATTCAGTAAAAACTGCACTGTCAGCCATGATCGTTGTATTTAGTTACCAAAATAATAAAATAATGGCAGTAAACCCCTGAGCACAATAATGGTCGTATTATTGTATATCGGGTGAAATTCAAATTAAAGCCATTTAACAAAAGATTATCCCGCATAGGTTTAGCGGTACAAATGATTTAATTTTATTTTATCACCCATAAAATAATTGCTATGGAAGAAAAGAAAGCGAAAATACTATTGTGCGAAGATGATCAGAACCTTGGACTGGTTTTGAAAAATTACCTTGAGCTGAATGATTTTGATGTTGTGCTGGAAAGAGATGGCAGGTTGGGACTGGCCGCATTCCAGCGTGAAAAATTTGACCTTTGCCTGCTGGATGTCATGATGCCAAATATGGATGGTTTCACGTTGGCGGAAGAAATACGTGATATTGATCCTGATATTCCATTATTCTTTTTGAGTGCCAAAACAATGAAGGAAGATATCATTCAGGGGTATAAGCTGGGTGCCGACGATTATATCACTAAACCATTTGACAGTGAAGTACTGTTGATGAAAATAAAGGCTATACTTAAGCGCAATGAGGAGTTGAACAAGGAACAGGAGAACAGGGAGTTCGATCTTGGCAGCTTTCATTTCAATCCAAAGCTTCGTGAACTCAGCCATGGTGGCCAGATGCAAACGCTTTCGCCAAAAGAGAATGAATTATTAAAAATGTTGGCAGAACATATGAATGATCTCCTTCCCCGCGAGCAGGCATTGAAAAAGATCTGGGGTAGCGACACTTATTTTAATGGCCGCAGTATGGACGTTTATATCGCTAAACTTCGCAAATACCTGAAAGAGGATACAAATATTGAGATTGTGAATATCCATGGAAATGGTTTCAGGCTTGTGGTTCCACAGGATGTTGAGTAAAAGTGCTATGAATATTTTCAATAAAAAACACCAGCCTGCCTGGTGTTTTTTTATTCATCAAACATTAAATAAGTTCGGTCCATCCCCGCTCCTCTTTCCCTGCTTACCAAGGTGTTCGTAAGCCTTGAAAGTAGCTTCTCGTCCCCTCGGTGTTCTTTGAAGAAAACCTTCCTGGATCAGGAATGGCTCATATACTTCTTCAAGGGTTCCTGCCTCCTCACCTACTGCAGTGGCAATGGTGGTAATACCCACGGGACCACCCTTAAATTTCTCTATTATGGTAGAAAGGATCCGGTTATCCATCTCATCCAGTCCATGTTCATCAACATTCAAAGCTTTCAGCGCATGCCTTGTTATGCCGATATCTATCTGGCTGTCGTTCAATACCATGGCAAAATCCCTAACCCTGCGCAGCAAGCCGTTTGCAATGCGGGGAGTACCTCTTGATCTCCCAGCAATTTCTTTAGCTGCATCAGCTGTGATAGGCACATTCAGTAAATTGGCAGAACGGAGAATGATCCCCTCAAGTGTTGAAGCAGTATAATATTCTAACCTTGATTTAATTGCAAACCTCGATAATAGGGGGGCGGTAAGTAACCCGCTACGTGTAGTGGCTCCGATGAGGGTAAAGGGATTCAGATTTATCTGAATGCTGCGGGCATTGGGGCCGCTGTCAATCATAATATCAATCCGATAATCTTCCATAGCTGCATAGAGATATTCTTCTACAACGGTGCTTAACCTATGGATCTCATCAATGAACAATACATCGTTGGGTTGCAGGTTGGTAAGGAGTCCGGCCAGATCTGCCGGCTTTTCAATCACGGGGCCGGAAGTTTCCCTGATTTGCGCCCCCATCTCATTGGCAACTATACGTGAAAGTGTGGTTTTCCCCAGTCCGGGAGGCCCATGGAACAAAACATGATCCAATGCCTCCCCCCTTATCTTGGCCGCTTTTATAAATATTTTAAGGTTATCAATGATTTGGGACTGCCCAGCAAAATCAGCGATTTCTTTTGGCCGCAAGCTATTCTCAAATTCCTTTTCAACAGGATTGAGTTGCATGGGATCTTGATGAAGATTTGGATTGCTCATGTTCAATCCAATATTAAAACAATAATTTTATTTGCATATACAAATGAAAATTTCATATTTTTGTATTGATGAAGACGACAGAAAGCAGGTTCAGTAAATGCATGTATTTTTCAAGTGGTGCCCTTGCTAGAAAAATTGAGAAATTAGCCATTGAAAGCTGGAAGAAAATCGATCTTTCACCTAGTCATGCATACTTACTTCTGATGGTTCTGGAAGATCCGGGAATGCAACCAGGAGCTTTGGCGGATGAACTACAATTGAGTCCCAGTACCATTACACGCCTTATTGAAAAACTGGAAGAGAAAAAACTAGTTATCCGAACCACAGAAGGAAAACTCACAAATGTATATCCAACCCCCAGGGGAAAGGAATTATTACCCCAGATGAAACAATGCCTTGCTGAATTTAATGAACGTTTTGGATCTGTGCTTGGAAAGGAAGAAAGCACAAAGCTGATACATAATATTAACCGTATTACAGACAAGCTATAATATATTTTTTTATCTATTCATTTGTATGTACAAACATAAAGTTATGAAGTATGTAATTCTTGGTGGAGCCGGCCACATATCGAAACCAATTGCCCTGCAATTACTCGCTGCGGGTCATGAAGTAACTGTAATTGGACGTAGCGCTGAAAACCTGTCTACGCTTGTTACCAAAGGAGCAAAAGCAGCAATCGGGTCAATTAATGACAAGGATTTCCTGGTGCAAACATTCAGAGGAGCGGATGCCGTTTATACAATGGTTCCGCCCACTATGGAAGCAGAAGACTGGAAGGGTTATTTTGCAGAAGTTGGCAGAAAGTATGCAACAGCAATCCGTGAAGCGGATGTCAGCCATGTTGTAAATCTCAGTAGCATTGGGGCACACAATCGTGATGGATGCGGACCCGTTTCCGGATTATTCAGGGTAGAAGAAGCGTTAAACTCGTTGGAGGGAGTAAATATCCTTCACCTACGGCCTGCTTATTTCTATTACAATTTCCTGGCCTCCATTCCAATGGTGAAAGGCATGCAGATCATAGGAAGTAATTTTGGCCATGAAACATTCAGTCTTGCTATTTCTGACACATCTGATATAGCAACAGAAGCTGCGAGGGCATTGCTTGACCTTGATTTTAAAGGCCATTCGTACCGTTACCTCTATAGTGATGAAAGAACAACATCTGAAATTGCAGCAGTAATCGGGGAGGCAATTGGAAATAAAAATCTACCCTGGGTTGCGTTCACTGATGAACAAATGTTAGACGGCTTATTAGCAGCAGGATTACCAAGTGAAATTGCGAGTAATTATACAGAAATGGGTAGCGCAATCCGTTCAGGAAAGTTACAGGAGGACTTCCAGCTAAACCGGCCTTCTGTTTCCGGTAAGGTAAAGCTGGAAGATTTTGCCCGCCAATTTAAAGAAGCATATGAGGCCTGATGATTTGAGACAGAACCTGCTACAAAAAAAAGCCGTCTCTTTTGGAGACGGCTTAGTTCTTGTTTTTAGGTTTTTCAACTATTTCTCTCTGAGTTGTACAGAAATTCTTCTATCCGCTCTTCTCTCTTCATCAGAGGCATCTTCTGCAATTTTTGCCAGGTCTTCACCGTATCCTTCTGCCCCTTCCAGTTGAGCAGCATTAGCACCTCCTGCTTTTATAGCTGCAAGCACGGCATCAGCTCTTTCCTGGCTAAGCTTCTTATTGGCAGCATCATCCCCGGTTTTATCAGTATATCCCCCGATCTTGATCTTTGCCTGGGGGTATGCCTTTAGAATGGCAACAATATTATTTACCTGCGCCTGGCTTTCTGCTGTAAGCCTTGCGCTTCCCACTTCAAAGTTTATATTGTCGAAATCAAACCACCGATCTTTTCCCGCTGTGCAGGATGCATCGTTCAGGCAGTTAACTAATTTATCTTCTATTCCTCCCCTGTAAGCGTCAATTTCAGAATTATCTGCAAGCTTAACTTTTAAACTTTCGCGGGCTGGTGTAACAGGCGTAACAATAGTGGCTGTAGTATCGGGGGCGACAACAGGTGATTCCATTCTTACCGCCTCTTTATCTGCTCCATTACAACCTTTCATAAGATATAGTAAGAGTGCAACGGCTGCGAGGCCGAGTAACAAAGGCATAAGCCATGATCCAGATTTTTTTTCAGTATGGATAGTTTCCGTATGGCTATGCGTAGTGGCATGAGTAGCATCATGCCTTTCGGGTTCACGCCCCCCAAATAATCCTGATAAATTTAACCCCCCGGGCAAAGCATTTTGAAAACTGCTTTTCTGACCGCTGAGCAGCGACAACAATCCTGAACCGGACAGTCCATTATCACCGGCATGTTTTCCCAGCACCCCCAAAGCCAGCGGAACGATCGAACCAAGAAGGGAAGCTGCGGAAGATCCTTTGATACCTGCAAATTGGGCGATTGCATTTGCGATCCCTCCTACTTTATCACCCAGCACAGCCGAAAGAAGTCCTGGTGATGATTCTGGTATACCTCCACCGGAACTGCTGAAAGTATCGCCGAGGTTATTAAGGATCCCCGTGTTAAGAGCACGCTTGGCAAGGTCCATTATGGCGTCCCCACCATCCATTTCTGCCTTACCAGTGATACCTAAAAGTGTTGTAGGAATAAGACCGGATAAGGCCCTTCCAATAGAAGAATCTGATTCACCGAGATAAGAGGCTGCTTTGCCAACGGTGTCGGGCGTTAGAAATCCCTTAACCGCATCAAGAATGTTAAATGCCATGGCTTCCAGTTTAATGATTGATTAATGAATAAATGCATAAACGATCAGGGGTTAACCAGGCCAGGTCTTTGACAGGATGGCACACAAATTATCGAAATTTTCAATTGTATGTATAGAGAAAAAAAGAATATTTCATTACGGTTTTGCCTGACCGAATACCAATAACCTGTTCAGTTGTAAAACAAGATCTGGATCCGGACAATTCAACAGCCATGCTTCCCGCTCTGAATATCGGCATACACCGGGGTAATCGCCTACATGCATACCGATGTCCTCAATGATCTGAAAATGCAGGTGAGGAGGCCATTCACCGTTTTCAGCAGGGTTGCCGAAGTGCGCAACTACCTGGCCCCGGTTAATGTATTGTCCTGCTGTTAATTGCTGAATATCAGAAATTGAAACATGACCATATAATGTATAAAACGGAAGTGCCTCCAGCTGGTGGAGTAAAACTATAGTTGCTCCGTAATTACCCAATCCCTCGTTGTATCCGATACTATGTACCATACCCCCAAGGAAGGCATGAACAGGTGTTCCCTCCGGTCCCCATATATCAGTTCCCAGGTGAAGCCGGCGAGGTTCATCTCGTTCAGTAAAGAGAGTGCTCCGGCTGTACATATGCCGCAATTCATTGTAACCTCCAATCAGGAATGCTGCTTCCCGCTTAAAGCGGAGATCTTCCATAAAACGACAAAACGTTTCTGTATCATCAGCAATATCCTCGGGCAGGTCTCCACCATGTCGAAGATCAACAGGCGCTATGGCTTCCTTATTTGGATCAAAGGCGATTACCTGATGATACTCATGCTGATGGCGTTTCAACAATGCAGAAAGAGCTGTTACCATATCGGCAAAGATAGCGCAACGGTTTGCTGTGGACATTTAAATAGAACTAAGATGCCTATAATAATTTAAAGCCTCGATGGAATACTTAAATTTAATTACCAACGCAACGATTGCTTATGACCATTCCAAAACCACGTCTATCATTTTGGCAGATAATCAATATGAATGTGGGATTCTTCGGAATCCAATACAGTTTTGGCCTGCAACAGACTGCCATTAATCCCCTTTACACATTTCTAGATGCCCGACCCGAAGAGCTTCCAATTCTCAATCTTGCCGGGCCTATGACCGGATTGCTGATTCAACCTATCATCGGTGCTTTGAGCGACCGCACCTGGCATCCGCGATGGGGAAGACGAAAGCCATATTTCCTGATTGGCGCCATCTTTTGTAGTCTTTGCCTTTTTGCGTTCCCATTCAGCAGGGCTCTCTGGATGGCGGCAGGATTACTCTGGGTGCTCGACGCAGCCAACAATACTGCCATGGAACCATATCGGGCTTTCATTGCCGATAAACTTGATGCCAAACAGCAGCCCATGGGGTTTCTGACACAAAGCTTCTTTACAGGACTCGGAATTACCCTCGCTAATTTATCGCTGGGCTTTTTCCGGGAATTGATTGATGGGAAATCAGCTGCCGGCATACCTTACTGGGTGTATGGCTCTTTCTTTGTGGGTGGAATAGCTTCAATCCTTTCCGTGCTTTGGTCAGTTTTAAAAACCCCGGAGATACCACCCACCGCAGAAGAGCTTCAGGAATTAAAGGCCAGAAAATCGGGTGTGCTTGAACCAATGAAAGAGATCATCCATGCTATTCGTGATATGCCTCCAGTGATGTGGCAACTTGCACTCATATATCTTTTCCAATGGTATGCGATGTTCTGCTATTGGCAATTCGTTTCATTAAGTATTGCCAAATCGGTTTTCAATACCAGTGCAACAGGCGAACTTTATGAAGAGGCCGTGGTATTAGCCGGAAAAGTAAACGGGTTCTATAATATCATCACCTTTGTTTCAGCGTTTGGCCTTGTATGGCTGGCCAACCGATTCAGCGCTAAACTGGTTCATATTTTATGCTTACTCATGGCGGGCACAGCATTACTTGTATTCCCGCATATTACCGATAAAGACCTGTTATATGCACCTATGGTGGGTTTTGGTATCGCCTGGGCAAGTATGATGGGAGTACCCTATATAATGGTGGTGAGTAGTATCCCCAAAGAACGATATGGAGTTTACATGGGCATTATCAATATGATGATTGTAATTCCGATGATCCTCCAAACGCTTTCTTTCGGCTGGGTATACAAAACTTTCCTTGCAAGCGACCCGGGTAAGGCAATAAGTTTTGCAGGCACTCTCCTTCTGCTTGCCGCTTTGGCAACAATTCGAATTAAGCCCAAAAATATAGCTGGTGAAAAGATCATACCCGCAGGAGGCGGACACTAAGACAACTATGAACAACAGCGCATATAACTTATCGTTAGACCTTCTCCGGATGGCATCAACGCCCTTCGGATTTGTTGCAAGTGTTCAGGAACATGATAATTATCGTCGGATCTGGACCCGTGATGGTACAATCAACAGTCTTGCTGCATTGCTCAGCGAAGATGCCGGGTTGATAGAAACGGCGAAAGCAACAATTGAAACGATATTTCTACATCAGCATCCCCATGGATTCATGCCATCCAATGTTACACCCTCCGGTGGAGTAAGTTATGGAGGCACGGTAGGCAGGGCTGATAATCCCAGTTGGGCTGTGATCGGACTTTGCCAATATTGCCTCCTGAAGAATGACTTCAACCTCGCGATTCGATTCAGGAGAGAAGTTGAAAAATGTTTTTCGGTCATGGATGCCTGGGAGTATAACGGGAAACACTTAATGTATGTTCCGCAAAGCGGCGACTGGGCTGATGAATATATCCAGCATGGTTATGTGCTATTTAACCAGTTGTTACGAATATGGGCATTAAGATCGGCTGCAAAAGTTTTCAATATGCCTTCCTGGCAACTAAAGGCAGATCAGATAACAGAAGTAGTGCAAAACAACTTCTGGAATAATCAGCATTCTACTTCGCTCTATGCTCCTAACCTGGAACATCAGTTAGAGCATGCGCCGATGGATTTCTGGTTCATGGGCTTTAACCCTTCAAGAATTTATGCACAGTTTGACCTGCAGGCCAACCTGCTGATATTATTATTAGGAATTGGTAACAAGGAACAGGATAATACATTAATAAGCCTTTTAAAAGGTTTCTATTCAAAGCACGGTAATATGCTTCCATCCTTTTATCCCACCATAACAGAGGGCGATCCAGACATGAAGGAATTAGAGAACAATTATGCCTACAGTTTTCGGAATCTGCCGGGTGAATTCCATAACGGCGGATTATGGGCTGTGTGGAATGGATGGCTGGTCGCCTCCTTATGCACTACGGAAGAGGAAGATCTTGCTAAAAGCGTGACAGAAAAAATAGCACTCGCCAACAGTCTACACAATAATGAATTTAATGAATGCATACATGGGCAAACAGGCCAACCAATTGGGGTACCCCAATGTACCTGGAGTGCTGGTGGATATATTTTGGCAACCAATTACCTGGCAGGCAAAAGATTGATCATGCGGTATTCCGGTTAACCAATAAATAAATCGATATGCAAAGCAGTTTTGTATTGGCCATCGGTGAAGCATTGATAGATGCAGTATCAACCGAATTTGTGGATGATCTCTCTTTTGCCCGCCAGTTAAAAATAAAGCCAGGTGGAAGTCCGGCAAACTTCTGCCGATTTCTTCACCAGCTTGGCACACCTGCAAAACTGGTTGCAGCTATTGGCGAAGATGGATTTTCAAAGATCATATTGGATGATTTACAAGCAAAGGGCATTGACACGAAATATATTCAGGTGATGAGAGAGCATGCTACAACACTAATTGTAGTTGGAAAGAGCAAAGGCACACCAGATTTCAGCGCCTACCGGGATGCTGATATGCAAATTGCTGAGGTGGATGATCAACTTATTAATGAATGCAGCATAATTCACAGTACGGCATTTGCACTGAGCAAATTGCCAGCACGAGAAACTATCCTCACGGCCATGCATAAGGCAAAAGGCCTGGGTAAGATGATCAGTATAGACTGGAACTATGCTGAAAAGATATGGGGAAAGCATAATAATGCCGACAACGTTTTCCTGCGACTTACAGAACTGCTTCCCCTTCTGAAATTCAGCCTCGATGACGCTTCCCGTTTTACTGGCCGGGACCTGGATGTCAAATCTGCGATGGAATGGTTAAGTCAGTTTAACACAAGCTTTACCTGCCTTACCTGTGGCGCGGATGGTGTTTGGTTCAGGAACCAAAACATGGATTGGGAGCATGCTACCGCCCCTCCTGTTGAAGTAAGGGATAGTACAGGAGCGGGAGATTCATTCTGGGCAGGATTCATTCATGCCTATTTGAAGAATGCATCCATCAATGACTGTATCAGTAATGCAATTGCAACCGCCGCGAAACGACTTCAGGGCCAGCTATAATGATCAATCAGCAAAATGAGAACAATAAAATATTTGATAGCGCTATTAAGCACATTCGTAGCAGGCTTTCCGGTTTATTCATTGGAGAAAATCGTGATCCATTCGAAAAATGCCAGCATACAACTTGTACTTCAAAACGATGGAGAAGGCAATTTCCATTATACTGTTAATTACAAGGGAGAAGAAATAATTGCTCCTTCACACATAGGGTTCAGGCTTAACAAACCCGCCATTTCACTTCAAAAATTTGACAGGCTAAGTATAGACACATCTTCCACAGAAGAAAGCTGGGAAACCGTTTGGGGAGAGGAAAAAGTTGTCCGAAATAGTTATAAGGCAATAAAATATTCCATGCGCGATCGCCTTGGATCAGGCATACTAATTAATCTTTATTTCAGGGTTTATAATGATGGGGTGGCTTTTCGGTATGAATTTCCCGCGCAACAGGCGCTTGCTCACTTTATAGTGGGTGATGAAAACACTACATTCAAAATGAATGGAAATCATACTGCTTTCTGGATACCGGGCGACTATGACAGCAATGAATACCAGTATAATAAAACCAGGCTGGATGATATTAATGCTATTGTGGCTGCAGAAAAGGAAAAAGATATTGCACTTAAAACTTTATATGACAGCAATGCCGTACAAACACCACTCCTCTTGAAAACTGATGCAGGAGTTTTTATAAATATTCATGAAGCAGCTCTCATCAATTATCCCGTAATGCAGCTTCAACTAAACAAAACAGATCATTCATTTATTACCCACCTGGTGCCTGATGCTGTTGGTAATAAAGCCTATCTCAAGACTCCATTCCATACCCCCTGGCGAACTATAATCATCACTGATAAAGCTACAGAGGTGCTATCATCCAGAATGATTATTAACTGCAACGAAGCCTCTGTAATAAAAGATCAGTCCTGGATAAAACCTCAGAAATTTATTGGCATGTGGTGGGAGATGCATATTGGAAAAGCCAACTGGCAAAAGGCGGATGGGAAACATGGAGCCAATACAGAAAATGTAAAAACCTATATCGACTTCGCATCGAAAAACGGATTTGATGGTGTGCTTGTGGAAGGTTGGAACGAAGGTTGGGAAGACTGGTTTGGAAATTGGAAAGAGAATGTCTTTGATTTTGTAACACCATACCCCGACTATGACATTAAAACTTTAAGTGAATATGCCGAAGAAAGGGGAGTGAAATTGATCATGCACCATGAGACCTCCGGGTCTGTAACCAATTATGAGCGTTATATGGATACAGCGTTCAGGTATATGCTCGCCCATGATATCAATACCGTGAAAACAGGGTATGTCGGTAGGATCATCCCAAGAGGTGAATACCATGATGGGCAGTGGATGGTGAATCATTTTGAAAGGGTTGCTGAAAAGGCAGCCCGGTATAAAATAATGATCGAAGCTCATGAATCTGTGCGTCCTACAGGCCTTCACCGCACTTATCCAAACTGGCTATCAAATGAGGCAGCAAGAGGAAATGAATTCAATAATGCCCCAACACTGGGACTAAATCCGGAACATGAAACAATTCTGCCATTTACAAGGCTGATGGGTGGACCAATGGATTATACTCCTGGTTTTTTCCGGTTCAGGCTCAATCAATATGATTCTTCCCGAACCACGAGGGTTAGAACCACACTCGCCAAACAATTGGCCAATTTTGTGATCATCTATAGCCCTCTCCAGATGGCTGGCGACCTTCCTGAGAATTATGCATTATATCCCGATGCCTTCCAATTTATCAGGGATGTGGCAGTAGACTGGGATGAAACAAAAATATTATCTGCTGAACCGGGTGATTATATAGTGATGGCAAGAAAAGCAAGGAATAAAGAGGAATGGTTCGCTGCTGCAGTTACGGATGAAAACAACCGTTCAGTATCATTTAATTTTAAATTCCTGGAGCCGGGTATCAGGTATGAAGCAACGATCTATCGCGATGGTGATGATGCTAATTGGGAAACAAACCCAACATCTTACCGGATTGAAAAAAAGAAAATAACGAGCAGATCAATACTACCCGTTAAACTTGCTAAAGGAGGTGGCGCTGCCATACATATACGACGCATGCAATAATTATTCTTTAAGCCATGCCTTCATAGCAAGGTAAACTCCGTTGGTCCAGCCAAAGCCGTCCTGTGCTTTATATTCACCTCCTCCAGCGGGCTTAGAAAGATCCGCAACATTGTATTTCTCCATTAGTTTTCCGGTTTCCTTATATACTTTTTCATTAAGCTGAAGCCATCTGTTAGCGATCTCTTTAGCGAGGCCGATTTGCCCGCTGCGGGCAAGTCCGGTTACAGCCATCCATTGCAGGGGAGCCCAACCATTGGGGGCATCCCACTGCTGGCCGGTATGGAATTCGCTGCATTGTAATCCACCCGGCTGTAACAGCTTTTTTTGTACCACTTCTGCAGCCTGCCTTGCCACTACACTAAGGTATCCCTGGCGTTGAGGGAAAAAACAGAATGGGAATAGTCCAGCAGGTGTAATAGTATTTGTCATCTTCTGCTTCCTGAAATTGTAGTCGGTGTAGAATTTCATTTCATTGTTCCAACAATACTCATCAATTGCCTGCCTTCTTTTCTCTGCATTAGATTCAAACATTGCAACACCCTTCTCATTCTTTGAAATAAGCATAGCCCTTGCTATAACCTGTTCGGTTTTGTAAAGCAGACTGTTCAGATCAACCGGAATAATATCGGTTGTTTCAATGGTGCTTATATTTTTATTATCGGCAAACCACCTGCTGCTATAATCCCATCCACTGGCAGCCCCTGCGCGTAAATGACGGTATACATTCGGTCTATTCCGCTTTGACGAGATAGCGGTTTCAAGATCTTCCCTGTAACTTTCCTGACGGGGAATGGATTTTTCATCCCAATACCTGTTCATGATGGTGCCGTCCTTCAATTTAACAACAGTTCCTGAGGCGTTGCCGGGTTCGAGTTTATCAGCCCCTTCCATCCAGTATTGATATTCTTTTTCTAGCTGGGGAAGATAAGTTACCATAACCTGGTCTCCTTTTACGGATGCGAGTAGTTCAACCATCATGGAGAAGAAGGGTGGTTGTGATCTGCTCAGGTAATAAGAACGGTTACCATTTGGAATATGCCCATAGGTATCAATAAGCCAGGCGAAGTTTTTTACCATACTTTCTATCATTTCATTTTCGCCACTCTCTTTAAGACCTAGCATGGTAAAATATGAATCCCAGTAATAGATCTCCCTAAAGCGACCGCCGGGTACGATATAGGCATGGGGTAATGGTAGAAGTGATGAACCTTTCACAGGTTGGTCGGGTTCTCTTCTCAAAACTTTCCAGAGACTTTTGATATGGGTACTGATATCTTCATTTGGGTCGCTTTTATAATTTCCTGCAGGATTTACCGGCATATCAAAATTTTCTTTTACGAATAAATCCAGGGCAAATTTTATGGCGGGATTACGTTTTGCTGCAAGATAATCTTTGACAATCTCAGCAGGATCGCGACGGGGCACACAATCAACGAAGGTTTTACCATCAGGAAAAATTCGTGCTTCCTGCACATCAATAAACAGTTCTCCATATACTTTATCAGGAGTAGGTGAAATAGTATCCTGGCCGAATAATTCAAGATTAGCCATGATCACTAAACTCAATAGAAATTTGCGTACCATAAACGATGGTTTATTTGACTGTATATGTTTTCATCTGCGTTCCCACACCTTTTAGCGTTAGCTGCTTCCAATGTTTTGGAAGAGCTGATTTTATTTGTACCAGTCCTTTGGAAGTTATCTCCAAGCCCCCAAATCCCATAAGAACACTTTGTACAATACCTCCGGCACCTGTGGCAAAATAAGGGTTGGTTCCACCCTTGGTTTCTGCAATCACCCGAAATGGCGGATTCAGGTTGGGAACATATGCATCCTGGAACCAATGATAAGCTTTTTCGCCGTCCCCCAGCCTTGCATAGAGAGTTGTGAATACAGCCTGTGTCATAGCCGGAGTTCCTTCATTGGGAACTCGCTTTTCATAGTATTCAAGGTCTTTTCGTATTGCCTGTGGATTGGTAATTTCTTTTAATGGATAGGAAAGCAGATTTACATCGGCCTGCTTAATACCTTCCCCTTTATATGTAGCGTGTTCCTGCGTTACACCATCTTCAAATTTCAGGATTGGAATATTTGCCGCAACATGTTTCCAATCGGCATCAGGCGTTATACCCAGGATGATGGCAGCCTCGGTAGCGAAGTTAAGGTTTGCTTTTGCCGCTGCATTAGTGAACGCGTTATTGTCAACATTTTCGGCCCACTCATCAGCAGCAACAACGTTTCGGATATCATATTTTCCGGTTCCGTTGCGTTCTACCCTGCTGGCCCAAAAATCGGCGGTGGCAGAAAGAATGGGCCATCCTTTTTCCCGCAGCCACTGCTTGTCTTGTGTAACGCAATAATAGTTCCATGCAGCAATTGCCACGCAGGCAGTTATATGGTGTTCAAAGGGACCGCTCAATGCCCAAACGGGGGTTTCTTCCACTCCGGTTTCAGCACTTTCCCATGGATACATCGCTCCCTTGAAGCCTTTTGAAAAGGCGTTCCTTTTTGCGGCATCAAGGCGTTGGAACCGGTATTCTACCATACTCCTGGCAATAGAGGGTTTTAATACCAGAAGAGCCGGATACATCCATAGTTCTGTGTCCCAGAAAACATGGCCATTATAACCAAGTCCGCTGAGCCCCATGGGCGATGGCGAAAGTGCTGTACCCTCGCGCGTAAAAGAATAAAGATGATAGATCATGCTCCTGATATCCTGTTGTGCCTGCGGGTCACCGTCAATGATGATATCCGATTTCCAGAGTTCCTCCCAGGCAGCCTCATGAAAGCGAAGCAGCCGGTCGCGACCTTCCAGTTTTGCATATATAGTTAGGCGCTCTGCTTCATTAAGCGGATCATCGTGATGGGCGGAAGTGATAGATGATCCGGCAATAGAAAACCTATAGGTTTGGCCAGCCTTCAATTTCCGGCTAAATTTCATCAGGTGCATATTATTATCCCACATCTCGTGAACAACCCGCGGTTCTTCGCCATGGTGTTCCTCAAACAGAAAAGTATTTGATGCACATAGCTGCAACTTCCCGGTAGGACTTTTAGCAGAAGAGGTCAGAAGGCTTAAAACAACATGCGGCCTGTCAATTTCATTATAGTAATTCTGTACATCCCGAAGTGCATCAGGGGCTTCCATCACACTTGCAGCATTGATACTAATATCCTGCTTAGGTGTTATACTAACGTCCATGAGTACCGTAAATGGTAACTGCCGCAGTGAATAATAGCTATAGGTAATACTGGCTTTGTCGGCATAATCAAAGGAAGCCGTGAATGATGCCTTGCGCATATCTAATTTCTGAGTAAAATTTGTTGCCGATTTAGCGTCCATACGCTTCCCGTCTATGTCGAGCGTCATGTTGAGCAGATTGAAGCTCCGCAAAAAATTACTCACGCGCCCCCGGCCATATTGGTCATATGCACCGGCAAGCACCACATCTTTCACCTTAAAGGGCTCAGGCGCAGAAACAATGCCGATCATACCATTAGCAACAGTGATCCCATAATAATCTGCAGCATTGATTGTTCTGGCAGTAATTGACCATGGATCGGGATCCTGGGCCATAACGGATAAGCAGCCGGCAAACAGCAAAGCTTTAACAGTGATTAATTTCAATAGTAATTGCATATGCAGCATATTTTAAAGAGAAGGAGTACTAAATTTACCAACAGATTACGATGTAATCCGGTTTTATGCGAAAAGAAAGAAAGTTATTATCCGTTATGATCCTGGGAATACTGAGCATGGTGCTCCTTCTTTCTGTGACCATCCCCATTAATTTTACTACCAGGGCCAGTGTACCTTATTCATTGCACAAGACCATGGAACAATTAACGAGTGCGGTTCAGCTCCCACGGTGGTTTCTTCCCTTTGCAAACCAGGACAGTACAAGATATAGCATCATAGCACTGCCTTCGCCATCAATAACAGCCCCTGCTCACGAGCTCAATCTTATTTCCGCAACACCCTCAGAAGCTGTAATCTCTTTCAAGCATGAGGATGACAGGAGAAGGTTTCGATTTGTTGCTTCACCTGATAGCAGAAAAAAAGGCGCTTCCGTGGTTAGCTTAACCCTTTCAAATACACTTTGGAAACAAATGCTTGACCAGGATGAGGTGGAAAAAGAAGTAATCAGGAGCCTGAAAAACCTTGAATCTTTTACTAATGATACGAGGCGTTTTTATGGCTACGAAATAAGGCGCGATAATATTACGGATAGTAGTTTGTTATTTATTACCACCTCAATTGAGCCAACACAAAAAGCTGCAGCCTCACGCATTCTTTTTGATTCCTTATTGGTTTATGTTAAAAATAAAGGGATAGCGCATAATGGTAAAAGGCTGTTTTATAGCCAGCCAATAAAAGCAGGTGAGTTACAGATCTTTGCAGGTCTTTCTGTGCAAAGCACCGTTACGCCGAAGCCTTCAGATGGTATCACAAAAAAAACCATTCCAACCGGCAGCAAAATGCTGGTAGCAAATTTCAAAGGTCCTTATAAGAATATTGAGACTGTTTACAGGGCCCTGGAAAAATACAGGAGTGATTATGCTTTGGTGAGTACAGCCATTCCTTTTGAAGATTTCCAGACAGCAGGTTATGGCTTTAATCCCGATGAAGTGGTCGAAATAAAGGTCTGCTACCCTATAAATTGATCTAGAATGCGTAAAAGGAACATCTTCATTCTTATTTTAATTGTTCTTGGGTTCATCTCGGTTTTATTTTACCTGCCTGTATTTACCCAAGTTGAGAAAAAGTCATTCCCTTTAAAAACGGGCAGACTCATGGAGCTACTGATAATGCCCGTCAATTATGATCGGTGGATGAACAAGACACTACGTCAGATGCATCATGACAGCGTGCTAAAAATTTCTACAAAAGGTACCAGTATGGCTTTATATACCATCAGGAAAAAAAGTAAAAACAAGAGATTCCTCTTAAGTGCTCAACCAGCTAAAACCAATGAAGCAAAAACAGATCTTCATTTATCTTTTAAGGCAAGCTTATGGCAAAAAATGATTGATTTTAATGAAGAACAGAGAGCCATGGTGCATAGTTTCGGTAAACTAGAAAATCTGGTTAAAAGTCCGCTGGCATTTTACGGTTATGATATACATGAGGCCAAAGTGCCCGACAGCACATTCCTTTACCATGCCATAACAACAACAAATAAGGACAGGCAGAAAACCATGCAAAAAATATTTGAAGTGCTGATAGATTATGCGGAGCAAAAAAATGCAGGCTTCAATGGAAAGAGGATCTTTCACTTTACACGCGAAGGTGAGGATTCTATAAGATTGTATGGTAGCATCGGAATCAAGCATCCTCACACAATACCAAATAACAGTCCTTATCCCTTAAAGAGAATGCCTTTTGGAAAGAAACTGTTGGTGACTCCGTTTGAAGGGCCTTATATGCGTGTTGAACAGGCTTATGCCGCTATAGAACAATTCAAGCTCGACCATCAATATATAAGTATGGCGATTCCATATCACCGAATCACTGCACCTGAGTTGTCATTGGCTGATTCTACAATAACAAGACTTGAAGTTTGTTACCCTGTTTACTGAACATGGGGAGGGGAAATCCGGATAATGCGCAGGCTGTCACTGTTGAAAGCAGCCACGATGTGTTTCCCCGTTACTGTGTTGATGATTTGAAGATCTCGTATCTGGCCTTTTAATGCCAGGTTTTGAAGTTTTAATACCTGGAATTTACCTTGCCCGAGATTAACCGACATAGTTCCATAATCTGCATCATAACGGCCCATTTCAATGTTTGCCCCATAAAAATTACCCCCGGTAAGAATATCTGGTAATTTATCACCATTTATATCAATTATTGATGCTGCTCTACAAGGGGACCACTGCAATGGAGAATCCATAATTATTGGTCTGAATTTACCTTTACCCTCATTGATATAGAGGGTTGTTGCAAAATGATCTGCATGATGAACAATGGAACTTTTGAGCTTCTCTGCACTAAACAGTTCTTCGAGAGTGGCTTTAGCGAAATTCTCAGCGTAGAGGAATTTTTTCTTTAGTACCGGTAATTGCTTTTCCAACTCAAACTTATTAGCAAATGGTTTTTCAAAGCCATCATGAAAATAGGTGAGAATAGTTTCTTTACGGCCGTTGCCATCAAAATCATTATAGTATAATCTTACCGGGTGCTGTTTATCTGCTTTCAATCTGCTGTTGAGGCCCAGGTTTCCAGCCAGTACATCAATATCGCCATCTCCATCGGCATCAAAAGGAGTGACCATATTCCACCAGCCATATTCATTACCCAATTTTATTTTAAATAACCTTCCCAGCTTGTTTTCAAACCAGGTAATCCGCTCCCATTCCATTGCCACCAGAAGGTCCTCATCTCCATCACCATCCATATCAATCCAACGGGCATCTGTTATCATACCGCAATTTGTGAGTTCCGGTGCAAGGGTGCTTGTAACATCTTTGAATCGTGCACCACCATCATTCAACAGGAGATATGAACGCGGAATTTCGCCATATGCAAATGAAACAGCACGGCCACTGATAATAAGATCATTAAATCCATCTTTATTTATATCACACACCAGCACCCTGGATGAGGTAAGGTGAATATTTGTAAAGGCATTGACCGAGCGCTTAAGTTTGCCTTTTCCATCATTAAGGTAAAGGCGGGGAGCCAGCATTGGATCTTTAGCATAAAATTCATTCCCACCGCTAACCACAATGAGATCGGTGGCGCCATCACCATTCATATCAGCCCAGGCAGCGCTAATATCCTCAAAAGCGCTATCAGCATCCAGGGCAGGTTGTACAGATAAGGTAAACTTGCCATCCGGAAGCTGCATGTAAACAGAGGGTCTTTTATTCCTTGCGTTACCAATGAAAATATCATCCCTACCATCTCCATTCATATCGCCTATTGCCAAAGCGGGACCTTCTGTTGACAGCATATTTGGAGTAAGCGGTTCACGGTTAAAATCCACATACTGATTCTCTTCGTGTTTGAATTTAATGCCTAATTGATTCTCAACAAATGAGAGTGAAGGAGGTTCCGGTTTGCTCTTTACGGAAAGGGACCGAAAGTCAAAAACGGGCAGGTTGGGGCGCCAGTTAAATCGTGGCTTCTTAACAAGTGTATCAATTTTAAATGGCTCATAGGTTCCATCTGGCCATATTAAAAAAGCTGAGTCAATAACCGATCGTCCTGCCGAAATCTGAAGAGGTATTTCCATAGAAGAAAGAAAGCCATGCACAGGCGATTTCTCAGTTGTAAGTATTTTATCACCGGAAAACATAACCACCCTTGCTCCCAATGCATTCAGGTTATTAGCGGAGCCCTTTAAATCGAATTGCCAATATTTGTGGGTGCTATCGAAACTTGTGTTCTGATAAATTGTGGCAGGTGCGTCTATATTGTTTACGACTATATCGAGGTATCCATCATTGTTAAGGTCGGCATATATAGCACCATTAGAGAATCCGGGTTTTTCATTTTCAATCTTTTTCTCCATATCAAGGAAACGTAGATTCTTATCATTGATGAAAAATTTATTCTTCAACCTGATCTGGGGAAATTTTTCAATAACAGCCATATCGCTTTCTTCCATTTTACCTGCACCAATTTTTTGCTGGATCTCCCCATTTGAAATATAATTGACGTAATCGATATCATTTAACCGTTTAGGAATGCCATTTGAGATAAACAAATCTTTATACCCATCATTATCCATATCAAACCAGAGTGGAGCCCATGACCAATCCGTGGCATGAATGCCACTGAATAAACCTATCTCACTAAAACGCCCATTGCCTCTGTTCAACTGAAGATTATTACGTGTAAACTGATATTGATATCCATACTTAACTTTCATCTGTGCGAGGTTGTATTCATCCTCACCCAGAGACCGTTTAAGAATATTGTAATCAGCTGGCAACATGTCTACGGACAAAATTTCAGGAGCTCCATCATTATTTATATCCGAAACATCTACACCCATTGAAAACTGTGATGTATGCATGAGTGATTGTTCGGATTGTTCCAGAAATCCACCCTTCCTGTCATTTATATACAGGTAATCATTTTCATGGAAATCATTTCCAATGTAGATGTCAGGATATCCATCAAGATTGATATCTGCTATTACCAGGCCCAGACCATATCCGATTGCTGAACTATTAAGAGCTATCTCACGGGTCATATCCCTGAATGTTCCCGAATCATTCCGATAGAATCTATCACCTGAAAGGGGATGATAAGTTCCCGTAAACAATTTCCTTTCCCCGAAAGTTCCATTATGGTGCAATGAATGGTTCATCAGATACATGTCAAGGTCACCATCAAGGTCCTGGTCAAAAAACGCTGCCTGGGTGCTGAAACCCGAAAAATCAAGTCCATATGCCGCTGCGCTATCTGAGAATGTTGGAATACCATTGCGATTGCCTTTATTCACCAGTAGTTGGTTCCTGCTTTTCAATGGTCCAAAAGAGCCTACTCTGCATACATATATATCAAGTAGCCCATCATTATTAATATCTACAACTGAAACACCCGTTGACCAACCTCCGTCTTGTGGTATGCCTGCTAATGCAGTTATATCGCGGAAATTGAACTCACCATTATTCAGGTAGAGCTTATTGCCCTGCTGATTGGCTGCAAAAAAAAGGTCAACCATTCCGTCCTGGTTAAAGTCTCCGCCAGCAACTCCAGCTCCATTATAAAAATACATGTAATTGAACATGTTGAGTTCTGAGGATGGCTTGAGTGTATTTGAAAAGGATATGCCTGTTTGATCGTTTGAAAGTACTTTAAATACATTGGGCTTATCTTGCTTCTTGCCGCAGGACAGGAGGATAGAAAGTAAAGAAAAAATGAAGAAATATGGATTGATCCTTTCCATGGTGGTGGTCTATATTTTCGATTTGGTCCTTACAGTAAGTTGAACAGGCTTTTCATTATTGCGAAGAAGTAAATAGGAGGTTTTACCTTTTTGATTCAAGGGAAGAATCTGCCTGATTACCCCTGTTACCTGGAGACCGGATTTCGCCGGGGGCAACCAACTGAAACCTGCATTTCCATCATTGATAAGCACATGCCCATAGCTTGCATCCAGCCTTCCAAACTGGGGTTGTAAAAATGTATTGTTTCCCCCCATCAGCAAATCAATTTTTCCGTCACTGTTCAAATCGGTACAAACGATCGCATTTACAGGCGCCAACTGAACCTGGTAAGGCATCTCCTTAATACTAAACCCCCCTTTACCATCATTGATGGCTATGATGGACAAATTGTAATTAAACTCCTTCATCACAGCCTCTTTAATATCTTCAGGGTTAAAAAGATCCTGGATAGATTTGGTTGCATATTGTTCATGGCGAAGATTCTGCTTTTTTAATGATGGGATCTGATCGGTGAGTTCTCTTTTTAGGAAAACTGGCATATCCTTTCCTGCGATGCTCCTTGTGAATACTTTATCTACATTCCCATTTTTATCAAAATCACTACTCCAAAGTTTAACCGGGTTGACACTGTCGGGCTTAAGGTAAAAATTACTTCCAAAATTCCCCATTACCAGATCCTGATCACCATCATTATCCAGGTCGGCCGAGGTAACTGTTTGCCACCATCCTGATAAATGTTCCAGTCCCGTTAAAACAGGTTCAAGTTTTTTATTGCGAATTCTATATACGCCTGGCGACATCCATTCGCCTACTATTACAAGTTCCTTATTCCCCTCCTTATCAAGGTCAACCCATACGGCGGAGGTTACCATTCCGCTTTTTACCAATGTTTTGTTCCATTCTGCTAATCGATCAATAAAATTTCCCTTACCATCATTTATATACAAATAGCTATCTGCCGCAATTCCATATTGATAAGGTACCGACCTGCCACCTACAAAAAGATCAAGATCACCATCCCCATCCACATCATTTGGAATTGCCACTGATATATTTACACTATTCCTCGAAAAGCGGTTTGTAGCAATCGTAAAATTAGCTTTCCCATCATTGAGGTAAAGCCTGTGCTGCAGTTCTTTACTATTAGGAGGATGATGATTACCTCCTGCACCAATGAAGAGATCATTATCACCATCACCATCGGCATCAAAGAAGCAGGCCACTGTTTCTTCTACGGAAACAAATTCCTCGGCACCTGCTATATTAACCAGCCGGAAACTATTATCACCCTGAATATATAAGCTCCCTGTCTGCCCTTCTGCGCCACAGATATAAATATCTTCTTTACCATCTCCATTCAGATCTGCCACCGCTGCTTTAGGTCCTTCCCGTGAAAGCATAACCGGAATATTACGTTCATTATAAAAATCAATTTGATCATCTTCCTGGTGCATTTTGAATACCGTGCTATCAACAACAAATAATTGGGGAGCTGATTTTTCTGATAGTAAAATACCCTGGATAGCATTTGAATTTTTCTTTACAAGATGAAGCTTGTTTACTTCCGGCCTAATGATTACTGTTCTTTTTCTATCAGGCCAAGTTATAACTGCGGAATCCGGATTTGTAATACCTAAGCCAAAACTCACTTTATACTCAACAGAAGATTGAAAGCCTCTTGTGGGTACCAGCTCGCGGCTCATGATTTGGTCACTATTGTATAAGTTGATCTTGGCACCGATGGCAAAGCGGTTCAAACTATCGCCCTCAAGGGAAAATGCTATATATGCATTCCCGTTTTGCTGACGGCTGTTATTCCGAAAAACGAATGATTCCTGGTTTACATTATTGACAATCAGATCAAGGTCACCATCATTGTCAAGATCACCATAAGCAGCACCATTAGAAAAGGATGGTATCGCTATCCCCCATTCACCTGCCATATCGGTGAAATGTAATCGTCCATTATTTCGATACATCTTATTCGGTATCGCCCTTGAAGGCATCTTTCCGATAATTCCTTCAATATCTTCTTTTTGCCCTGTAAGCACCATTTTCTGAATGATATCATTGGCAAAGAAGTCAATAAAATCCTGATCGGTCACATCATTATAAATTCCGTTACTAACATAGAGATCATTCCAGCCATCATTATCGGCATCAAATATCAATCCACCCCAACTCCAGTCAGATGCTGCTACACCACTGAAAAAAGCGGTTTCCATAAATTTGCCATTCTGGTTATTTACCTGGAGAGTATTCTGCATGAACTGGTTGTAAAATCCTGATCTTTCTTTAAGGCGTTGAACATCATAATGCTCAAATGCAGTGGTGGTTTTGAGGCGGGTTTCATCATCAGGTAGCATCTCTGTCACAAAAATATCCGGATAGCCATCGTTATTAATATCGGCCATATCCGCACCCATGGATGAATGACTGATGTGTTGCATCCAGCTTTCCAGCTCTTCTGAAAATCCTCCATTACGATTATTTATATACAGATAATCACGTTCGAAAAAATCATTGGAAACATATATATCCGGATATAGGTCACCGTTAACATCTCCTACCGTAACCCCAAGTCCGAAGCTTATCAAACTACCATAAATACCAGCTGCTTCGCTAACATCAATAAATTTACCGTTATCGTTACGTAGCAGATAGGAGCCACCGCCTTTTAGGAAATCAGCAACCGGCCAATCTTTAGCACGCAGATCTCTTTTGTTGGAGTAGTTTAGCGTATTAACAGGAATAAAACTATTGTTCAGGATATAACAATCGAGGTCACCATCCAGGTCATAATCAAAGAAAGCAGCGTGGGTAGTATAACCATCATTTGCCAGTCCATATTCACGGGCAGACTCCTTGAAACTTCCGTTTTTCAGGTTTATGAATAAGGCGTTTTCCTGGCGCATGCCCCGCTGGTAGCCGGCATTGCAAACATAGATATCAAGCCAGCCATCATTGTTGATGTCAACCATCACTACTCCAGTGCTCCACTTATTGCTTTCGGTAATTCCTGCTTTGTCCGATACATCTTCGAACTTCCAGTTACCCTTATTTATATATAGTTTGTTACTGCCCATATTAGCAGTAAAGAACACATCAGCCAATCCATCATTATTTATATCTCCGATGGCGCATCCGCCGCCATTATAAAAATTCCTGTAGCTGAAAATATTGAAGTCTGTGGTATTACTCACCGTATTGGTAAAATTGATACCGGATTTTTCAACGAGTTCAAAAAGTGTTTCAGTGCTCTTCTTTTGCTTACATGCTGTTAGAGAAAGCATTATCATCAATGTACACCAATATCTACGCATAGGAGATCAATCTACAAATAAAAAGAGGTCATTTGTTACAATGACCTCTTGAATTTTATCCGATTATGTTTTTATTAGAATCCAGGATTCTGTGTGAGGTTCGGATTAACTGCGAGCTGCTCATTTGGAATTGCAAACAGCAGGTATTTCGCATCGCTGGCTGGTTTTTCCTGCCATGCATCCAGGAACTTACCGAAACGGATCAGGTCATTACGACGCCATCCTTCCCAATACAATTCACGACCTCTTTCATCAATGAGATTGTCTAATGTGAGGGTAGTAAAATCATCCACGCCACGCAAATTACGGATCTCATTTACGATATCCCTGGCTGCAGGCTCATTACCTGAACGGAGTAGCGCTTCAGCCTTCATCAACAATACATCAGCGTAACGAAATATCACATATTCGTTATCTGACTGGTCGCCGCTTACATAGTCAATTGGGTATTTCACAACACGGATACCGGTAATTTCTAGATTATCTCCAGTTTCAGTGAGTTTAACTTCCCTTGTGAAAGCCAGTGGTGCACCCTTTCTATCCTTAAGGGCAACATTGTTCTGGTCAAACTGCTGACCTTCCAGGAATCCAACTTTTACACCACCTACGGAAGTGATTCCAGGATAGCTCTGAACAAGACGATCATCTCCATCTTCGAATTTGTCATAGAAATCAGAAAGTGTTGCAAATCCATTCCAACCACTTGGATTCTGATTATAGTGCAATTGAGCAAACCAGCGGCTGCGGACGTTACCACCTCTTACACCTGGTGAATTTTCAAGTGCATATATGATCTCCTTGGAAATGGCGGAGTTATTTGGTGCAAAGTTTTCGAAATAGCTTGCCTGTAATGAATACTTTGGATCAGTGGATGCAATGATCTCATCAGCAAGAGCTATAACACGGGCCATATCGGCATTATCGAAGTCGCCTGCTGCCGGCTGCTTAGTCCTGTCCTTATAAACGGCCTTGTTAAGATAAACCTTCATCATGAGCGCTTTTGCTGCATTCTTGTTTGCCTTGATGATAGGTCCGTTAGGCAATCCTGCAACTGCAGCTTCGAGTTCAGCAATGATGAAGTTTGCGGCATCCACTCCTTTTTTGGTTTCCGGAAGGATAGTTAAATCTTCGAAATTTTCACCCTCTCTGAATGGAACCTGGTCCCATCCATCAAGTGTGCAGAACATTGAGAGTGCACGAATGAATCTTGCTTCCGCCTTTTGCTGGGCAGATGCAGAAGACAGTGCAATTACGTTGGTAGAGAAATACTGGGTTTGCTGAAGTTCACGATAGGTATCACGCAGGAATCCATGGTCGGCATTCCAGCGGTGATTGTGAAGAACACGCCAAACACCATTATCATCCCAGTCCGCACCGCGTGTTGGTCCGATTACGGCATCGCCTGTATGCTCCTGGGCAGCCCAGAAACGACTTTGGTCCTGGAAGGGATTATTCAATGCATTATAGGCGCCCTGCAGAATAGACTGTGGATCAATATCGTCTTCCGCTACGGCGCTAAGGCTGTCATCAAATTCTTCCTCCAGCTTCGTACAAGAGAAAAGCAATGAGGTAGAAAGTGTGGCTAAAATTAATATATTCCTGAATTTCATTTTGCTTTGGTTTTCCGTTATAAAGTAAAGTTTACACCCAACAGTATAGTACGGGCAGATGGGAATGGAGTATACTCGATTCCGAATGATGGAACGCCATCAATTGATTTGTCCGTATTTACTTCCGGATCAAAACCGCTGTAATTGGTAAACAGCAACAGGTTCTGACCGGTTAAAGAAATATTCACATTTCTGAAGGTCTTGCCAATTTTACCCAGGCTGTAATTGAGAGTAGCATTTGCAAGTTTCAGGTAATCACCTTTCTCGAGGTAACGGGTAGAGGCAGCAACCGGGTTTGACTGGCTTTCAAGGTCAGCAGTTGACACCAGGTCTTTCGCAACGTTCCTTGTACCGAGATTTCCGATTGGAAGTACAGTATTGGCAGTGTTGTTATAAATCTGGTGGCCATATGCGCCATTCAGGTTTACACCCAGTGACCATTTTTTCCATGTAACATCAGTACTGATACCGAGAATGAAATCAGGGTTTGGATCTCCTGCATAAATCTGCTGGCCTTCATTACCATAATCACTCTGTCCGGTAGTTTTATTGATGCCCTGATAGTCGCGAAGGTAGAACACGTTAAGTGGCTGACCATTTATTAGGCGCTGAATGGTTGTTCCGGAAATACCCTGTCCGTGCAAACCACCTGTTTCAATGATCTGGCTACCGAAGTTGGTGAGCTCATTTTGTTGGAAAGTAGCCACCACACCCAGGTTCCAGTTAAGGTCTGAGCTCCGGATAATAGCAGTGTTCAATGCAACTTCAACACCCTCATTGATGATATTTCCTGGCAGGTTCACCCAATATTTACCAGCCGGGCCGGGCTGTGCGATGAACTGCTCAAAGAGGAAGTCCTCTGTATCTTTTTTGAAATAATCAATACTACCATATACCCTGTCATTGGCAAAGCCAAAGTCAAGACCAATATTGGTTGTAACAGAGGTTTCCCATTTCAGTTTATCATTACCAAAGTTTGTTCTTTGTGCTGTACCCGGAGCGGTGAAGCGATAACGGGTAAGAGACGCACCGGCAGGAAATTCCTGGTTACCAGTGATACCCCATCCCGCCCTTAATTTCAGTGTATTGAAAACATTGCTACCCTTCATGAAATCTTCGTTGGCAATGTTCCAGGCAGCACCAAATGATGGGAAGTAACCGTACTTGTTGTCAGAACCAAACTTGCTGGATCCGTCTGCACGGAAAGTTGCGGTAAGCAGGTATTTATCATACATATTGATGGTTGCCCTCGCGAAGTAAGATTGCAATTCAGAGGTCGGGTCTGCAAAAGAAAAGACGTTCCTGCTTGGACTTGTAGAGTACTGGAAATAATCGTAATAATTAAGTCCGAATTCATCAAAGTCCTGTGCAGAGAAAAAGAATCCCTTATTCTGGAACTTCATGTATTCATGTCCCACAAGAGCAGTAACACTAAAGTTGTCATTGATATCTTTTGTGAAATTCAAAGTATTGGTGAATTGTGTAGTTACCAGTTGGTTATTACTGGAGGCAGCAATACCTCTGTCGGTAACGTTCTGAATATTTATCCAATCTTTAATCTCCTGGTTACGGTTACCACTTGCATAACGTACGCTGAAGAGCATGCGATATTCAAAGTTGCTGTTAAAGCGGTAGAATGGTGAAATGCTTCCCAACACGTTGGTTAGGTTTGACAAATCATTATAGGCTTCAGACATTGCCAATGGGTTCACCGTTGTAGAACCAGCTTCCACGAATAAAGAGCCATCGGGATTTCTGAGTGCAAGGGTAGGATTCCATTGCAGTGCCTGGCCTACCATGCTTCCCTGAAAGCCCGCGTCATTTGAGATCGGAGCTATATCTTCTACGTTATGTGAAGTAAGCAAGTTAACGTCTAGTCCAAGTTTTTTGTTTTCCAGGAATTTAAAACCAGCAGAGATATTACCGGTATACTTCCTGAAACGAGATTTACGCATGATGCCCTCCTGGTCCATGTATCCGAGTGATACACGGTAGCGGCCACGATCATTTCCACCTGCGATAGATGCGTTATAATTTTCTGTAATTGCTGTACGGGTGATAGCATCCATAGCATCAACATCATCTCCAAAATCGCCCTGTGTAAGATTATACTTATCAAGGGCCGCTCTATATTCACCGGCATCAAGCACATCCAGTTTCTTGAGAAGGTTACTAAAGCCCACTGAGGTATTGAAAGTTATTGAAGGCTCACCACTCTGACCGCGCTTTGTGGTAATCAATACAACACCATTGGAACCACGTGATCCGTAGATGGCTGCAGCAGATGCATCTTTTAATACATCCATGGATGCGATATCATTCGGATTGATAAAGTTTAACGGGTTAGCTCCTGGAGTATTTCCAATTGCACCGGTTGCGCCGCTTCGGGCATTATTATTATCAAGAGGAACACCATCCACTACATAGAGGGGCTGGTTACCAGCACGCACAGAGGCGTTACCCCTGATACGAACGGTTGTAGCTCCACCGGGTTGACCACTGTTGTTCAGAACCTGAACTCCAGCAACCTTACCTTGTATGAGTTGATCGGGAGCAGCCATTACTCCGCGGTTAAAATCTTTCTCTTTTACTGAGGCCACTGATCCGGTAAGGTCTTTTTTCCTTGCAGTACCATAACCTACAACCACCACTTCACTGAGGGCAGCTTCTGAAGCAACTAGTCCAACTTCTATTTCACTCTTATTGGAAATATCAATTTCCTGTGTTGTGAAACCAACCGATGTCACAACCAGCCTGGTAGCATTTGCAGGCACACCCGCAAGACTGAAAGTTCCATCACTACCGGTAGAAGTGCCCCTGGTTGAGCCTTTAACTGTTACAGTAGCACCAATTAATGGAGTGCCGTCTTTTGAGTCTGTGATTTTTCCTGTAATGGTACGCTCCTGCGCCTGAATGGCTGAGCCTAAGAAAAGCAGTAGCAAGAGAGTTGACAACCCTCTCACCCAACGTGGCAATGCAGCAATCATAATTTTTAAATTTTAGTTTTGGTTTTCGTGACGGTTATGAAAGTCGTTTATTGAAGTGTATATTAGGCAGTTTGGCAGGAAAGAACGCTGCATTAAAAATGCTTATACAACGAAATACCTGGCAAACAAACCGCAATCAAATTGATTCTTTTTTTTAATACTTTATTAACTTATGTACGGCAAACGGTTTCGCAACCGTTTGTTGTGTACAAGTTACATATTAGAACAATATTACTCAAATTTAACAATAAATTCCTTATTTGTGCCAAGACCCACAATTAAAGATATAGCTATACGCCTCAATATCAATCCTTCCACTGTTTCACGGGCTTTAAGAGGCCATCCTGACGTAAGTGCCCGCTTACGAGAATCCATCCGGGAAGTTGCTGATAAACTTGGGTACCGTCCCAATCATATGGCCATCAATCTTCGAAGGGGAAATAGCCATACAATAGGTCTTATAATTCCGGAGATCGCTCCTTTCTTTTTCCCTTCAGTAATCAGGGCGGTAGAAGAAGTGACTCACGAAAAGGGATACAATCTCCTGATCCTTCATTCCAATGACAGCATTGACAGGGAAATAGAAAATGCAGAGATCTGTGCCAATATGGGGGTGGATGGCGTTCTCGTTTCCCTTTCGCGTCAGAGCCATGATATAGAACATTTTCAGGAATTAGAAGCTTCCGGTACACCTATCGTGTTTTTTGATAAGGTGCTGCCCGGCTCCATAGCCCATAAAGTAGTTGTTCCCGGTGAACAGGCTTCCATGATGGCAGTGGAAAAACTTTGTAAAGATCAACCATCTACCAGCCGTATTCTGGGCATTTTTGGCGACCCCCGTATGTCTATCACTGACGACCGCATCAAAGGCTTCCGGAATAAACTTTCAGAACTGGGATATGCCCTCGGGGAATCAGATATAGTTTTTGCATCAAATACAGAAGAAGCGGGCCGTTTATTCCGTGAACAATGGCAGGGTAACAACCGGCCCACAGCTGTTTTTGCCATGAGTGATGAAATCCTGGCAGGCATTATGCAAACGATATATGAAACTAAAATCTGCATTCCGGAAGAGCTTTATGTGATATCAATCAGTGATGGCGAGTTGCCTGGCTACCTTCCTTTCCGAATTCCTTATATACGAACCTCCGGATATGGGCTGGGAAAGGCTGCCGCTCTTCTCCTGCTCCAGCTGATCATGAAAATGCCCCTTCTTCCCGATACCCATTTCCTTGACGTGGAGCTGGTTCAATGAACGCTGCCTTACAAGCTTTGCCGATAACAGGTTTGCAAAAGCCTCGAAATAAAGGATCACATCTTCCCGAACATTGCGCTTTAGCCACCGGAAACCGCCGGGAAGCCAATCCAACACCTCCCGGTCTTCGAGGTATTCAATGTTGTGGATATCGGTGGGTGTAAGCCCCACTTGCTGCAACCGGGTCATTAATAGTCCTAAAGGAGCGGAAGTGACCGGGCAAAACTCCTCTGCCAGTTCGGTCCATTCACCGGTGCCGTTATGAGCATGCCGGAGAATCTCTTCCTTACTGAGGTCCGTCACTACCTGCAGCAAATTGCCACAATTGCATCCCCCATGATGCCCCCATGAATAATAAACACCGCTCCGAAGCCGGTCCGCAGTTTGTCGCAATGCCCTTATCAACTCCTGGTTTGGAAATGCCATAATCCTAATTTTATATGAATTTCTGAAAGCCGGCCCTCGCCTGCTTCATTTGTTTAAGTAATGATTCTGCCACTCATAATCTTTTTAGAACGATTGTGAAAGCGCTGCACTTCATTGCCCGGTTCACCTATAACTTTAATAGTACTAAACAGCTGAAATATGAAATCGTTATTATCTGCCCTGCTTTTTTTTATGGCATTGGCACCTGCCCTTGGCCAGGAGAACCCATTGTGGATGCGATACCCTGCTATCAGTCCGGATGGTAAAACAATTGCATTTGGTTACAAAGGCGATATTTACCGGGTTGATGCAAGCGGTGGAGTGGCCGTTCCGCTCACTATTCACGAGGCACATGATATGATGCCGGTATGGAGCCGCGATGGAAAGACCATAGCTTTCTCTTCAGACCGGCACGGAAATTTTGATGTTTTCTCCATGCCTGCAACCGGTGGTACTCCTACCCGCCTCACCTGGCATAGCGCTCCTGATTATCCTTATGATTTTACGCCCGACAATAAGGAAGTAATATTTGGAAGCGCAAGGAATATTCCGGAAAAGAATATCCGTTTCTATAGTCCGAGGCTTTTCATGAATCTCTATTCAGTTTCGGTTAATGGTGGACGTAATAAGCTTATTACATCCGCCGGAATGGAATTTGCCCGTTATAACAGCAAGGGAAACCAAATCGTATTCCAGGACAGGAAAGGCTATGAAGATGCGTGGCGCAAACATCATAACTCATCTGTAACCCGTGATATCTGGATCATGGAAACAACAGGAAAAACCTTTCGCCAGATAAGCGGCTATGAAGGCGAAGACCGTGAACCTGTCTTTAGTAAGGATGACGAGTTTGTTTATTACCTGAGTGAAAAAAATGGTTCGCAGAATATTTATAAAACGCCTGTACGAAATAAAATGGCAGAGCAGCAGATAACCAAACTGCAAAGGCATCCGGTAAGACATCTCAGTATTGGTGGAGACAATACACTTTGCTTCACATACGATGGTGAGATCTATACAATAAAAGAGGGTGCAGCCCCCATCAAAGTACCGATCCAGATATTCAATGATGGACGTGCAGGAGTGGAAAAAAATGTTTCTATCAATGGTAATGTTACACAATTTGAACTATCACCAAATGGAAAAGAGATCGCCTTTGTTACACGCGGTGAGATCTTTGTAACGAGCGTGGAAGGAGTACAGACAAAAAGAATTACCAATACTCCCCAGCAGGAGAGAATGGTGCAGTGGAGCCCCGATGGAAAAAGCCTTATTTATGCCGCTGAGCGAAATGATAACTGGGATATTTATAAGTCAACGATTAGCAGAAAAGAAGAACCCTATTTCTATGCATCAACTGTTATTACCGAGGAACCGTTGATTGCAACAGAGGAGGAAGAATACCAGCCCAAATTTTCGCCGGATGGAAAAGAGATCGCTTATGTGGCAGAGAGAAACATCCTCAAGGTATATAATACTGTCAGCAAGAAAACCCGGACCTTATTACCAGTGGGACGGAACTATTCCTATGCGGATGGAGATTGGAATTTCAATTGGAGTCCGGATGGAAAATGGATCATTTCGGATGATGGAGAAGGCAACTGGTTCACAGGTAATATGGCACTGATCAAAGCTGATGGTTCTAACGGTATCATGCATCCGCTGAAGAGTGGTTTCGGGCAGGGTAATATGAAATGGTCACAGGATGGCAAAGTGCTGACATGGGTAAGTTCAAGAGAAGGGCGCAAATCGCTGGCCATGCAGGGAAGCCGGGAAGTGGATATCTATGCAGGTTTCCTTGACCAGGAACTTTATGATAAATTCAAACTCAGCAAAGAAGAGTATGCACTTCTGAAAGAGAAAGAAGATAAAGAAAAAGAGGAAAAACAAAAATCTGAGAAGAGTGATTCGGCAAACAATAACGCAAAGAAAGTTAAAAATAAAAAGCAGGTTGATAAAGTTTCTTCACCTGAGAAACCTTCCTGGACACCCCTGGTTGATAACCTGGAGAACAGGGTGGCAAGACTTACCATAAACTCTTCTACCATCGCTGACTATGCTTTAAACAATGATGGCAGTAAGATCTATTATCTCGCTTCTTTTGAAAAAGGTTATGACCTCTGGGTAACAGAACCGCGCACCAGGGAAACAAAGATACTCGCTAAACTCGGTGGAACGCCAAGTGGCATCAGGGTAAGCAAGGATGGCAAATCATTATTCGTAACCAATAAAGGTTCCCTTGTAAAAGTTGATGATGCAGGTAAGGTAACGCCAATATCCATTAATGGCGAAATGGTGCTGAATGCATACAAGGAGCGGGAATACATTTATGATCACACCTGGAGACAGGTGCAAAAGAAATTCTATGATCCTTCCATTCATGGTATCGACTGGAAAGGTTTAAAAACCGATTATGCAAAATTCCTTCCGCATATAGCTAACAACTATGATTACCAGGAACTGTTGAGTGAATTATTAGGGGAACTGAATGCTTCCCATACTGGTGGCCGTTATTCACCACAGGCGCAGAATCCGGATGCCACAGCAGTTTTAGGTTTGCTATATGATGAAACTTCAACGGGCGATGGCCTTAAAGTTACAGAGGTTATTGAAGGCGGACCTCTTGATAAATCGACCAGTAAGCTAAGAGCAGGCATGGTGATTGAAAAGATCGATGGAGAAGCCATCAGTGATAAAAATGACTGGGCGGCCCTATTGAACCGTAAGGAAGGAAGGAACACACTGTTGCACGTTTATGATCCTTCAACAGGCAAGCGGTGGGAAGAAACGGTTAAGCCCATCAGTTTCAACGATGAAGCAAACCTCATGTATAAGCGCTGGGTGAAGAAGATGGACGAAATGGTCAACAAGCTAAGTGGTGGAAAAGTTGGTTATGTGCATGTACAGGGAATGAATGACGGAAGTTTCCGTAACACCTTTGATGCTGTGCTTGGAAAGAATTTTGATAAGGAAGCATTGGTGGTTGACACGCGCTTTAATGGTGGCGGCTGGCTACATGACGACCTTTATACTTTTTTAAGCGGTAAAAAATACCTGGATTTCGCTCCACAGGGAAATCGCCTGAAAGATGGTGAGCCCATGGGCCGATGGTCAAAGCCAAGCTGCGTTGTGATGAGTGAAAGCAATTATAGTGATGCATTCATCTTCCCCTATGTTTATAAACAAAATGGAGTTGGTAAATTAATTGGGATGCCGGTACCCGGAACAGGAACAGCCGTATGGTGGGAACAACAGATTGATCCAACCATTGTATTCGGCATTCCTATGGTTGCTACAATTGGCAAAGAGGGCCGGCCAACCGAAAACCTGCAGTTAGAGCCAGATATTCGGGTACCCTTATCATATGAAGATTTCCTGAATGGCCGCGATCCGCAGATCGAAACAGCTGTTAAGGAAATGTTGAAGACAGTAGAGGAAAATAAGGGGAAGAAAGCCTTTTAGAGGTAAGAGGTAAGAGGTAAGAGGTAAGATTTGGAGGTAAGATTTGGACCGGACTAACGTCCGGTCTTTTTTTATGATATTGTTTATACTAGTTATCAGAACCACTCGTTAGCTTAGCATGGAAACAATCGCAACATGAAGCAACTCTGCCTGGTCTTTTCACTAATGCTGGTTACCACCCTTTGCAGCAATCTTTTTGCTCAGAATATTACGGGTGTATGGAGGGGGAAGATCAATGGCAGTAATACGGAGATCAAGCTGATCAAAAGCGGTGATAACCTTGTGGGAGTTGCATATTATTATCACAACCGGAATGCTTTCAAACGATATAGTGTAAAAGGTCATTTTGATCCTGCAACCAATTCCGTTATCTGGTGGGATGAAATGCTGTTGGAAGAAAAAGGTAAAAAAGGATTATTGCAGATCAGTGCCGACCCTGCTGCCCAACTGATGGTGGCAGATTTCAATTGTCCGGGTGGTGAAGAAATGTACCTTGATGGTGAGAGCTCCAACCGCGACAATAAATCCATTCGCAATGGATCTGTTCAGTTGGAGAAAAGAAAAAAACCTTTATTCCCCGACGAATGGGACTTCATCATTGATAATTACCTGGTGGGCACCAATGACCCTGAATTAATTGACAGCATTAGCAATATGGGAATCGGGTCTAAGATACCGGAAGAACCTGCACTTGATGCGGTTGCCATTAAACCCGGCGCACAAACAAAAGATGGCACTGCTCCTGTTGTCACTGCTCCGGCTTCATCAACACCTTCTGTTACAACACCCGCAGTAACTACAACAGTAGTAACCCCTCCCCCAACGGTAAAACCCGACACAGTTGAAACCCAGGTTGTGGCCACACCTGCCAAACCAGCCCCTTCGGTAAATGAAACAAAATTCACAACGCGTAAAAACGTACTGCAAACGGTTATTCCGATTACAGCCCAAACAATTGAACTGCGATTTTATGATAATGCACAGGTAGATGGTGATTCAATTGCTTTATTCCTGAATGGCAAATTATTGTTTCAGCATATCCGGCTTACTGATCAACCCTATACCATACGTCTGAATGCCGACGAACTGGGTGAAGACAATGAATTGGTAATGGTGGCAGAAAATTTGGGAAGTATTCCTCCGAACACTTCCCTGATGGTTGCAATTGTTGGTGACAAGCGCTACGAGGCACGTCTCTTTGCCAATGAGCAAAGTAGTGCCATGGTAAGGATAATGCGGCCAAAGCCAGGTGAACAATAATCAGCCCATTATTTCCTGATTTCGAATACCCTGTTAAATGGAGCATCCGTAGCTCTCCTGAAACGGGTGAATCCTGCTTTACGGGCCACTTCTTCCAATGCAGAATCCGAAGCAACTGTGCCCAGTACATAACCTCCTGAAGCCATTGCATTTGGTGAGCAACAAAGTACTGAGGCTCCGGAATAAACCCTGCCAACCGGGTTGAAATTTTCTTCTGCCTGTTTGCCTGCCATCGGTTCAATTACCATGATGGTACCATCATCATCAAGGCATTGATATGCATGTTTCAATGCGCCGACGGGGTCGCCCATATCATGCAGGCAATCAAAATAACAGATCAGGTCAAAGGAATGATCAGGAAAATCCTGCGCGGAGGCGGTCTGGAATTTAACGTTGGGAATCTTCTCTTCGGATGCATGGGCCTTAGCCTTTTCAATGGAAGGGCCATGATTGTCGTAGCCAGTGAAAACAGCATTAGGAAATGCTTTCGCCATGATCATTGTAGAAGCGCCATGGCCGCAACCAATGTCAGCAACCATAGCTCCTTTCTGCAACTTTTCTACTACTCCATCCAATGCGGGAAGCCAGTCGTTCACCAGGTTTCCGGTATAACTGGGGCGGAAGAATCTTTCTGTTCCTTCAAAAAGATCATGGTGGTGTTCGCCCCAGAGCATGCCTTCTCCGGTCTGGAAAATGGTGGTAATCCTCTCCTCTGCTTTCTGAAGGGAACTTACTACCTGAAACCCGCCAGCAACATAGAATGGACTTTCGGTGTCAGTTAATGCAATAGCATGCTCGTCGGGGAGGGAATATTTGCCTGTTTCAGGATCGTAATCAATGTAGCCACCAGCTGCCTGGTTGATCAGCCATTCCCGAACATAGCGTTCAGTGGTACCGGTCTTTTTTGCAAGGGTCTCAGAATTCATCGGGCCTTCAAAAGCCATGGCTTTGTAAAGGCCCAGTTTGTCGCCAATAAAGCTCAGCGTAGTGCTGAATGCGGCGCCAAAATCGGATACAACTCTTTCTAAAAACTTCTCCATCCGAGCCTGGTTCAGCGCGGGAGAAGTTGACGTACTGGGGTTAACTTCGGCTGTTTCCATTTTAATGAATTTTTAAAAAAAGAACTGCCTTAAAGTTACGCAATTTCAACCCCTTCTCTACACTACCACATTGATCATTTTGTTTTTTACATAGATTATCTTCTTCGCTGGTTTACCTTCCAGCCACTTAATGACGGTATCATCTGCCATCACAAGGCTCTCTACCTGCTGTTGGTCGGCGTCCAGCGCAATGGTAATTTCAGTTCTGGTTTTACCATTGATGGCAACAGGATATGCCTTTGCTGATTCTTTTACAAATTCTTCCTTGAAGATGGGGAAGCTTGCATCCAGAACGCTTCCTTCATTCCCGATCTGATGCCATAGTTCTTCACTGACATGAGGCGCATAAGGCGTAAGCAGAATGAGCAATTGCTCCAGTACTGCTTTCTTACGACATTTCAGGTCATTGAGTTCATTTACACAGATCATGAAAGAACTTACTGCCGTATTAAAAGAAAATCTTTCAGTATCCTCTTCAATTTTCCGAATGGTCTTATGTAATATTTTAAGTTCTGCAGCGGTAGGTTCGGCTTCTGTTAAGAGCAAGCCTTTTTCCTCGTCAAAAAAAAGTCTCCATAATTTTTTCAGGAAACGATGGACGCCTTCAATCCCTTTTGTATCCCAGGGTTTACTGACTTCCACCGGGCCAAGGAACATTTCATACATACGGAAAGTATCGGCTCCAAATCTTTCAACGATATGATCAGGATTGACCGTATTGAATTTTGACTTGGACATCTTTTCCACTTCGCTGCCGCAAATGTACCTGCCATCTTCAAGTATGAATTCAGCAGCAGAGCAATCGGGCCTCCACCTCCTGAATGCCTCTATATCAAGTTCATATCCATCAACAATATTGACATCTACATGGATCTTATCAACAGGTTTGCCCAGGTAAGTTTCTTCATTACTCAGCAAGCCTTTTGAAACATATGTTTGGGACCCGTGGAGGCGATATACAAAGCGGCTGCTACCCTGTATCATTCCCTGGTTCACAAGTTTCCTGTAGGGCTCATCAAAACCAAGGTATCCGAGGTCATACAGGGCTTTGGTCCACATACGGCTATACAGGAGATGCCCCACGGCATGCTCTGTTCCTCCAATATATATGTCAACCTGCCCCCAATAGTCGCTGACTTTGCGATCGCAGAATGCAGCATCATTTTGTGGGTCCATATAACGCAGGAAATACCAGGAAGAGCCGGCATATCCGGGCATCGTATTGGTCTCAAATTCCTTTTCTACCCATTCCGGAATATTTGCAAGCGGGCCTTCGCCTTCCGGACCAGGTTTATAACTATCAACATGGGGCAGTTCAAGGGGAAGTTCCGATTCAGGCAAAGCAACGGCTATGCCATTCTTCCACTTTATGGGGAACGGTTCACCCCAATAACGCTGGCGGCTGAATGCTGCATCACGCATACGGAAGTTTACTTTGCGTTTTCCGATACCCATTAACTCTATCTTCTCATTTACGATCTGTATGGCTTCGCGCATCTGAACACCTGTAAGAAAATCACTGTTCACTAATAAAGCATCCTTGGTTGGATTGGCTTCCTTTCCATCATAGAATTCTCCTATAATGTTAGTGATGGGAATATTGAAATGCTCGGCAAACTTATGGTCGCGCTCATCACCACAAGGCACAGCCATGATAGCGCCCGTGCCATAACCGGCAAGAACATATTCTGATATCCAGATTGGGATCTCACGGCCATTGAATGGATTGATCGCATAGGAACCTGTAAACACACCGCTGATCTTTTTTTCAGCCATACGCTCACGCTCACTGCGACTTTTCACATAATCAAGATATGCATCAACATCGTTCGCCTGTTCCTTTGATTTAAAGGATTCCACGATTTCCAGTTCTGGTGCCACAACCATAAAGTCAACTCCAAAAATGGTATCAGGACGGGTTGTGTAAACCCTGAGTTTGGTGGAAGGCTCATCACTTCCCTCTCCGGGAAGTTTTACTTCGAAATCAATTTCTGCACCATAGCTTTTGCCGATCCAGTTGGTCTGCATTTCTTTCATGGCGTCAGAGAAATCGATCCGTTCCAAACCTTCCAGAAGGCGATCAGCATATTCGGTGATACGGAGATACCATTGCCGGAGTTTTTTCTTTACCACGGGATGCCCTCCCCTTTCACTCAGTCCATTTATCACTTCGTCATTGGCAAGTACAGTACCAAGCGCTTCGCACCAGTTCACCTCACCATATCCACAATAAGCCAGGCGATAATGCATGAGGATCTCCTGCTGATATTTCTCGGTAAACGCTTTCCATTCGGTTGCCGAAAAAACAGTTAAAGGTTCACCCGGACATATATGCGAAATATTTCCTTCTTTCTCAAATATGGAAACAAGTTGCTCAATTGGCTCGGCGCGGGAAAGCTGCCTGTTATACCAGGATTTGAATAATTGAAGAAAGATCCACTGCGTCCAGCGGTAATATTCCGGTTCACAAGTTCTCACTTCGCGACTCCAGTCGAAACAAAAACCTATATTATCAAGTTGCTTTCGAAAAGTTGCTATGTTCTGTTCTGTACTCAGGGCAGGATGAACACCATGTTCGATAGCATATTGCTCTGCCGGAAGTCCGAACGCGTCATAACCCATCGGGTGCAACACATTATACCCTTTAAGTCTCTTAAAGCGACTGTAGATATCACTGGCAATATATCCGAGCGGATGGCCTACATGCAATCCTGATCCACTTGGATAAGGAAACATGTCAAGCACATAACATTTCGGTTTATCCGAAATGTTGGATACCTGGTATGCATTGGATTCTTTCCATTGCTGCTGCCATTTTTTTTCGATCTGCCTGAAGCTGTAGTCCATTGATTTGTTGCTCGTTGATTGGTATTCGGTAATTTCCGCAAATGTGAAAACCAGCCTAAAATTGAGGGGATGCGTTCAAACCCGCAATAATACTGCTGGTCACAATCGTTTAGTGGGGCACAAAAATACAAACTGAACCGGTAAAACCGCTATTTTTGTCCCCATTGATACGGTACTAACCCACTGAAAATTGAAAACATGACGCAAATCGGAAAATCATCCGCAAAACGTTCCCAACCATCTTACTTCATGTCCATCCTGGGCGTTTCGCTGGTGCTCTTCATTCTTGGTCTGCTTGGCTGGATCGTGATCAATGCCAACAAACTGGGACAATACTTCAAGGAAAATGTGGAGGTAAGGGTATACCTGCGTGAAAATATCAGCGCTAAAGACAGTATTGCACTGGTTCAATATATAGCAGATAAGCCATACGTAAAGGAATACGAATACGTTACCAAAGACCTTGCGCGTGACAAATTCATGGCGGATGGCAATGACGACTGGAAGAATATTCTTGATGCCAATCCGCTGCCGGCAAGTATCGATTTCAAGCTGCGTAACCAATACGTTCATTCCGATTCTCTTTCAGCCATTGCTACTGACCTGGAACAAAATATCGGTGTAAACGATGTCCAATACCCGAAATCACTGGTTGATAACCTTAACCAGAATGTTCAAAAGATCAGCCTTGTATTGCTTATCATCGCCATTGTTTTGTGTATAGTGGTGATCGTGCTTATTGATAATACCATCAGGCTGGCCATGTTCAGTAACAGATTTCTGATCAAAACCATGCAGATGGTAGGTGCTACACGTGGATTTATTGCCAAACCAATGGATATGAGGGCGATCATTAATGGCCTTTTTGCCGGGCTCATTGCTGTTGCAGGAATTATTGCCCTTATCATTTTCGCTGAAAAGCAATTGCCAGAGCTTAAGGCCATGCGCGATATGACCTGGTTATTACTACTGGGAGGAGGAATCATTATTCTGGGTATCCTGATTTCCTTATTAAGTACACATCGCAGCGTTATCAAGTACCTGAAGATGAAGCTTGATGACCTGTACTAGAGGTAAGAGGAAAAACAGGTAAGAGGTAAGATGTAAGAGGTAAGATTTATATTGCAATATTTAAAATAAGTTATGTCGAAGAAAGCCACCAAAACCATTCACACCCACACTTCTGAAAGCTTGTTTGGGAAAGAGAACTATATTTTCATGATCGCTGGAATTGCAGTAATTGCATTGGGTATGCTCCTGATGGCAGGTGGTAAAAGTTCAGATGCCGGTGTATTTGACCAGAAAGAGGTTTACAGTACCACAAGGATCACAATCGCACCCATTCTTATTTTGGCGGGCCTCGCCCTGGAAGTAGTAGCCATTTTCAGGAAGCCAAAAAAAGCCTGATTACCCCATGAGTATTTTTGAAGCCGTCATCGTTGCCATCGTTGAAGGATTGACGGAGTTCCTTCCCGTGTCCTCTACCGGCCATATGATCATTGCCAGCACATTACTTGGCATACATAAAGAAGAATTTACCAAACTATTTGAAGTAGCCATACAATTGGGCGCAATACTGGCGGTAGTGGTACTCTATTGGAAGAAGTTTGTTGATTTCAAAAGTTTCAGCTTTTACATCAAGCTTGTGATGGCAGTGATACCGGCATTGGTATTAGGCTTCCTTTTTTCTGACCAGATTGACGCCATGCTGGAGAGTCCGCTTACAGTGGCTATTTCACTGCTTGTGGGCGGAATTGTTCTCATCTTTATTGACAGGTATTTTCAACATCCGCTGATCAGGGAAGAAAAAGATATAAGCATTGGCCGGGCCATGATCATAGGCGCATGGCAATGTATAGCAATGATACCAGGTGTGAGCCGTAGTGCCGCTTCTATCATTGGTGGTATGCAGCAAAAATTGTCAAGGAATGTTGCTGCAGAATTCTCCTTTTTCCTCGCTGTTCCAACCATGGCTGCCGCAACAGGATATTCACTTATTCTTAAAAACTGGCAGGCTGACGGTGGAGGGGAGCAGAAAGGATATGAAATGCTGCTTGCATCACCAGATAATATGATGGCATTTGCGGTAGGAAATATTGTTGCCTTTATTGTGGCGTTGCTTGCTATAAAATTTTTTATTGGCTTTCTCCAGGAACATGGATTCCGCTGGTTCGGTTACTACCGGATTGCAGCGGGGATAATTCTTCTTATATTGCTTTGGACGGGTATCATTTAACAAACCTCAAATATGGTTACTGCTCCCAAGAAAGTTATAAATGGCTGGGCAATGTATGATTGGGCGAACAGTGCCTATAACCTGGTCATCACCTCCACCATTTTCCCCGCTTATTTTGTTGCCATCAGTAGTACCGGAAACGGCAATGGTGACCATAAAGTCAACTTCTTTGGACGCGAATTTGTGAATACAGCCCTCATAGACTATGCACTTGCGGTGGTGTTCCTGATTGTGGCCTTCAGCTCGCCCATACTTTCTTCTATCGCTGATTACAAAAGAAACAAAAAAAGTTACCTGCGGGCATTTTGTTTTCTTGGTTCGGCAGCCTGTGTATCACTATTTTTCTTTACCCCCACGCGCATCGAATATGGCATCATCATGTTCGCCATAGCTGCCCTGGGCTATTGGTCCAGTATAGTATTCTACAATTCTTATTTACCTGATATTGCTGCGCCTGAAGACCAGGACAGGATCAGTGCCAAAGGATTTGCGCTGGGCTACATAGGAAGTGTATTACTGCAGATAATTTGTTTTGTTGTGATCCTCAAACCCGGTCTTTTCGGGTTGGATGAAACGGATAAAACCATTGGCGCAAGGATATCATTCCTGCTGGTTGGACTATGGTGGTTTGGTTTCGCGCAGCTAACGCTACGGGTGATGCCCGAAACCAGTAAGGAAGAAAGACAGGCCAAAAAACATGTTCTGGTGAATGGTTTTCATGAGCTGCAACTGGTATGGAACCAATTAAAACATATGCCCGCGCTGCGCCGTTTCCTGTTTGCCTTTTTCCTGTATAGTATGGGGGTACAAACAGTAATGCTTGTAGCCGCCGGATTTGCCAAAAAGACCATATTCCCCAACCCTGATGACGAACCCAAATTGCTGATCACCATTATTCTTATACAGTTGGTAGCCATGGTGGGAGCTATCATAATGAGCCGGCTTTCGAAATATATTGGAAACCTGAATGTTCTTATTCTTTCAGTTATACTCTGGATCGGAATCTGTGTAGGCGGATATTTTGTTCAGACCCATATGCAGTTTTATTTTTTGGCCAGCGGAGTTGGATTGGTAATGGGGGGAATCCAGAGTATGAGCAGAAGTACCTATTCAAAATTGATCCCTGAAACAAAAGACACAACTTCCTTTTTCAGCTTTTACGATGTAACAGAAAAGATCGCAATTGTTATCGGCATCTTTACATTCGGCTATATGGAAGAACTAACCGGGAGTATGCGCAATTCAATAGTAGCGTTGGGCGTGTTTTTTGTTTTAGGCCTCTTTGCGTTACTCTATACCAAAAAAGTTTACGATAAGCATTATGCGTCTATACACCATTGATACGGGAAATTTCAAACTTGATGGAGGAGCCATGTTCGGAGTTGTTCCAAAAACTATCTGGAACAAACTCAATGCAGCAGACGAGAACAATCTTTGCAGCTGGAGTATGCGATGCCTGCTGATAGAAGATGGCAAGAGATTGATTTTGGTTGATAATGGGATTGGCGATAAACAGGATGCCAAATTCCTGGGACATTACCATCTCCACGGCGAGGCAAGCCTTGACAAATCATTAGCAAAGCATGGATTTAACCGGGAAGATATAACTGATGTTATTCTTACACATCTGCATTTTGACCATTGCGGTGGAAGTATACTTCGCGTGGGCGAGAAATTACTACCCGCATTTCCCAATGCAGTTTATTGGAGTAATGAAGAACACTGGACATGGGCTGTTGAACCAAATGATCGCGAGAAAGCCTCCTTCCTCAAGGAGAATATTCTCCCCATTAAAGAAAGCGGACAACTACAATTCATTGCCCTGCCCTATGCTAATGGAAGTTCCCGGAACAACTGGATGTCATCACCACCGGAGCATATCTTAAAAACTCCTTTTAATGAGAATATTGATCTGCGGTTTGTAAGCGGACATACCAATTCCATGATGCTGCCACAGATCCGTTATAACGATAAGACCATTGTTTTTATGGCTGATCTACTTCCAGCTGCTGCGCATATTCCGCTGCCATATGTGATGGCCTATGACATGTTTCCCCTTACCACACTTACGGAAAAGAGATTATTCCTTGAAGAAGCAGTCCGGAATAATTATATACTTTTCTTTGAACATGATCCGCAAATAGAATGCTGTACATTACAACTTACAGAGAGGGGTATACGCAGTAATAATGTTTTTACACTTGCGGAGCTTTGAGCGGGAATTAATTCAACGATATTAAACTACTGAGCGGGTAACGCAGGTTTTTATAATTCATCATATCCACTTTTACGCTACCTACACTGATGGGACTTTCAATACGTAATGGAATCTTGTTTCCATCATCACTCACCCATACCACCATTTTCTCCCCCCCTTCAAAAATGGTTCCCTTAACCAATAGGGGTTTGAATTTGATGGCGCGGAACTTTCCGTATTTCGTCTTAATAGTTTCCTTGCCCAGGTAACGGATATAAAGATTAAAGGTCTCATTATCAAGGAACATATTGAAGTAGATCTTATCCCCGGGTTTGTATTTATTGAAATCGATATTCCTGGCATAATAGATGGCGCTAACAACATCCTGCACACAATCAGGAACATTGAATGTTCCTTCATTAGAAACAGCTTTATTTTTTGTATGGTCGAAATTTACTGTCTGGAATTTTTTATATCCACCTTCATCCACTTTACGAATAAAACGGTATGGTTGAAGGGAGGCCGTGTCAATAAAAGACTCATAGCGATCACGCACTTTGAAAAAGCTATCGTAGAAGCTATAAGTTTTTCCATCCCCAATGAGATGATACACCGGCTTACCATTGAGGTTAGTAAGGTTGACATTGAAACTAGCTTCACCAGCACCAATGTATACACCTGCAAGCGTATAGAAAACCTTATAAGTAGTAGATTCACCACCCCGGAAAGCGACGTTACGAATACCACAGAATTCATTTACGGCATTCAGCTTAAGCGAAAAGAAAAGGGCCAGTAAGGTAGCAGTTATGGTACTAAACTTCATTTCAAATTTCATTTTTCGGGATCTCCCCAACCGGGGTATCCTTTTTATTCACAGGATTAAAGATCTTGATCCGGATGATCAGTAAACTCCCAATGAGTGCTGGTGTTACCAGGTTTATCAGCCACAGTGCGATGGACGCAGTTACAATACCCAATGTATTTGTGCTGATCCATCCAAACAATTCAAGTGCCAGTTGACCCCTCAATCCCAGTTCTGCCAGAGCAATTGTGGGAATAACTGCCAGCATCAGGAACTGCACGCTTATCATCCAGCTCGAAACCCAGATCAATGATGTTACTTCAAAGCTTTGGAGCAGTAATATATACTGAATCACAAATACCGTATAACGTATCATTGACCATCCGAGCACTCTTAACAAAATTCTAACCGGCAGGTGATCTATCACCAACAATGACTTACCCCATTTATCAACACCCGGTAGACGTTCAAAGAGCCTGACGAGCCAGCTGATGCGAAGGTATACTAACAATAACAAAATGGTTGTTGTTGATAATACCAGACAAAGAACTCTGATCCATAAAGCATTTGATGACCAATAAACGGGAGGATGAATTTCAAGGGCTCCAAAGTATAATAGCCAGAGCCCGGCTGTACCTGCCATCATAGTTACCAATAACTGGCTGAAGCTGCCGATCAGCGTTAGTGAAACGGCCTGCAACCTCTTGTCGTCAGGAAGATAAAGAACGCGCCCCCCATATTCCCCGATCCTGTTAGGAGTATTCACGGCAAATGCAACACCAGCAAGAGTTGCCTTCAGGGCGCGCCATAATGAGAGGCGATGCAGGGGACGAAGAAGTTCCCGCCATTTCACGGCTTCAATGCCCCAGTTTACGATCATGAGAACTATAACGGCGATAATTCGTGATAGTCCACCGCTTTTTAAAGATGTCTTAATATTGTTCCAGGCCTGTGGAAGATCAGGTTGAGATATCACCTGGTTATATATTGCCCATGTGAGCCAGAGGAATATTATTGGTCCCAGCCAGTAGTTGAGAAAGATTTTGATATTTTTGGCACTGATCATCCCCGATAAAAATAATCTCTTGTCAGTTAAGCACTCTAAAATAATTCTTGGAATAGATCCTGGTACCATTGTGATGGGCTATGGTATTCTGGCCATCAACGGTCAGCAACTCGAGTTGGTGCATATGAATGTGCTAAAACTGAATGCGAAAAAGGACCAGCACATCAGGCTGGAACTGATACATAGAAAGGTAGTTGAGCTGATAGCTGAATATAAGCCAACTACTTTCGCTATTGAAGCACCATTTTTCGGAAAGAATGTACAGAGTATGCTAAAACTGGGGAGGGCGCAGGGGGTGGCGATAGCAGCAGCCATACAAGCGGGACTGGAAGTATGTGAATACTCACCCAAAAAAGTAAAGCAGTCTATCACAGGTAATGGAAATGCCGATAAGCACCAGGTATGGCAGATGTTACAGCGCATACTCACCATAACGGAAGTACCGGAATATATTGACGCATCAGATGCCCTTGCAGTTGCCATTTGTCATCATTACCAGACCAGTTCAGTAATCCCAGCCCTTCAGTCAAAGGCAAAGGGCTGGGACGACTTTATCAGGCAGAATAGTCATCGCCTCAGGCAGCCATAAATTTCTGGCCTGCTAAACAATAGTATCCGCCACCCCCTCATTACCCGGCAGGTCAAATACTTTCATAGAGATGGTACTACCTTTCCATTGTTCATTATGTACAGTGGCGCAATACTCCCAGAATACTCCCCTTTCAGAAAAGGCCTTACCTTTTTCTACAAGATTACCATGGGGGTCAAAAATTGAAATGGTAAGTTTTGCCACTACAAAGTCGTCCTGGGGAGTAATAAATATCTTATCACCTGGTTGCCCTTTGTAATTATTGGTATCGAAGCTCAGGATCCTGGGTGCTTTAAGGAAATCCTTTATTGCCAGATTATAAATGTTTTGCGATTGCTCCATTTTTTTGGCATACCTGGCCCGAAGAGCAGGAGTACGCTTAACTTTTGAGGCATACTTTACAGCTTTCCTGAATTTTAGACGGTTTTCCCGCTGGGCCGGAGAGGGTTTTTTCAATGAGGGAGGAGGTGCTTTATAGACATGAGTGGTATTGCCCCTGCGGCGATAAATAAAACCATCGATTTTACCGACATGGCCAGCAAGAAACGGATTATTTACATTTTTTGCCATAGAATATTGCTTTAAACATAATAAAATAGCGGCTTTCAGCGTATGCTTCGATTATGTTTCGAATATACTGCGGCCACCATATCGCCCATATCCGTCGGAATGACTCCGGAATTGAAAATAAATGGCGCTGAAAATAACAAGCTATATTATATATAAAATATATTCCATCCAATAAAATGTGGTGAACAGCTCAAAAAGCGTGGTGAACAGCTAAAAAAACAATGTGAACGTAAAAAACGGATGCTATAAATTCCTGTAATAAGCGAGGATCTTTTCCTGTGCCGTCTTAAGTTCTTCTTCCGTTACACTGATCTTGCCACGGGTGAAGTTGAGGTCGTCGGCATTATTGATGGGGACAAGATGGAGATGCGCATGTGGAACTTCAATGCCGATCACAGCAGAGCCTACGCGGTTACAGGGAAAGGCCTGTTCTATGGCTTTGGCAATGGGTTTGGCGAATACAAGGATTTCACTAAGATAGGCATCCGGCACTTCGTAGAATTTATCTACTTCCATTTTAGGTACTACCAGAACATGCCCATGGGTTATGGGGAATACATCCAGAAAGGCGTAAAACTTGTCATTTTCGGCGATCTTATAGGAAGGGATCTCGCCGTTGATAATCTTTGAGAATATTGTCATCTTGCTGTGATTGCTTTCAAATCAGCACCTAATGACATCGTTATTTTAATTTCCTGGGTTTGCCAGGTATCGAAGAATGGTTGCCAGCGCCCCATGCTGTAGAACATATCAAAGACTTCCCTTTCCAGGTTAGCTGTCCACAACTCGTCTTTCTCTTCCCACTCTACATTGGTTACCTTACCCGATGCATTGATGGTGAGTACAAAGTTATGGTGCCAGTTGGGAATGGCGTTGGATTTATAGTAAGCTGCACTAAAATAATCTGCGAGTCGCTCTACCCCGAACATGTAAACGGGTTCAATTTTAACCGCGTACCAGCGCTTCAATTCCCGTATATCTGCCTCGGAAAAGCCAGCGGGAATGTGATCCAGTTCAATATTGAAATCATCCCCCTTATGGGCAAAGACGCCATTAATTTGCTGGTTTTTATAATAATAAATGAATGGTTCCCGGTCATTCTTCCTTTCCAGCCGAACCAGAATTGTATCGCCATTATTAAAGAATACCCTTGGCCCGCTCACCATATCATTATTAAAACTGCATTGCATCACAGCATTGCCTTTTTTGTCGAAGAACAGCCATTCTCCCTGTTTACGTCCCTGTTTATCGATCGCATTGAGGTGGAGCCCATTCCATTTAATGGTACGCTGAGCCTGGATGCTTACAGGTATTATCAACAGAATAAATAATATGACACGTAACATGGGTGCAAAGCTATCCACCCAATGTTATCTCAAAATGAAGCCAATGTTACCGGACTATTAATAAATTGTTATGTGGATACGGGTAAAAAAAAAGACGACCGGTATGTTGTCGTCTTTAAGAAGATTATATGTGGCGTTTCGTTGGATCTATGCGGAAATGGCTTCCACTTTAAACTTTAGGATACCGGCAGGTGCCTTCACTTCAGCGATCTCGCCGATGGTCTTACCCAATAAACCCTGCCCAATAGGTGAGGTAACAGATATTTTTCCCGACTTAAGATCTGCTTCTTTCTCTGAAACGATCTGGTAGGTAACGGTTTTCTTAGTAGCCATATTTGATACAGTTACCTTGGTAAGGATAGAAACTTTACTGGTATCTATATCTGTGGCATCGAGGATCCGGGCAAGGGCCAGGTCACTTTCCATTTTCTTGATCTTTGCTTCCAGCAAGCCCTGGGCTTCTTTAGCTGCATCATATTCTGCATTCTCTTTGAGGTCACCTTTTTCCCGTGCCTCAGCAATGGCCCTTGAAGCTGCCGGACGCTCCACGCCCTTCAGGTGCTGGAGTTCTACCTTCATCTGCTCGAGGGTCTCTTTTGATACATAAATTACATCTGTCATAGTTAACCTCCTTTGGTTAAAGTAAAAAAAAGTACAACGCCTTCAGCTGATGCGAAAGCGTTGCACTTAATTACATCAAAGATATAGAAGAATAGCCTAACCACCAAGGCGGTTAAGTAAAAAAAGGGCCGTCCGGAATGGACAGCCCTTAGAATTCAAATTATCCCTAAGGAATCAAATTATCTGGAACCGATATACTTCCATGTTTCGTTCCATGAAGCACGGATATGCGGTGCTGCTGGTACTAGACTTGGTTGTAACATATGGAATTTGATATTGATGGTACCATCTTCATAGCGATTCTCCCCTGTTTCGTCAAGCAAAGCTGTACGGGTATTAGAAGGAACACCATAGTAATTGGAAACTTTTACAATTTCATCAGTTTCCGGGTTAAACTCTACTAACAGTGCAAAATCTCCAAAACCACTAAGGCCGGTACCGCCGCCAGTTGAGATAGGCACGATATAATCACCAAAAACGGTATTATCATAAACCGCACATTCTGTAGGGCTTACTGTAATAAGGTGATATTCCTGCCCGATACCATATACAGAATTCAGAGCTGCCGTAACATGCACAAGAGCAGGGTTAACAAAATCGGTCATGGTACCTGTAACATCATAAATACCATCCCACTTGTTTTTTACACTGATCAGCACGATCACAGAATCCTTTCCACTTGAAAGCTGGTTGCCACCTGCTTCAGATACCACATATGCGAAGGCATACTTGTGGGAGATATCCCACTTGGCACCGTTCAGCAAAATGGTAAGTTCCTTAGCGAAATCGCCATTTGCATAATCCATCTGGAAGCCATCCGCCGTTTTAACGATGGAAGAATTTTCCTTGAAGGTGAAGATGCTGTCGGGCATTGCTTCAAAATTTTCTCCATTAGCATCATTGTACTCATCGATCATTTCTTGTGAGAAAGTGAGTTTAATGGTGGATGGAGTGCTAAGGGCGCTTTGAGAATTGGCATCCCGACGAAGACTGAAAAGGTCAACTGTTTTTACATCATCAAAGGGCGAGAAGAAAATTTTCTTCTCGGGTGCTTCCAATACTTTCACCAGCGTATTCCCTTCAGACCCCAGGGGGTTAGCTTCTTCCTTGATGCAGGAGGTCATAACCATTCCGGCAAAAAGAAAAGCGGCGATACTTTTTATTGATAAAAATTTCATGTTCGAGTCTTTTTTCTTTTTCAATTAATCAATTACTGATCCCACCATACACGTGAATCCTGTGTATCACCGCCGGGAATAAGCGCAGCTGCTGCTTCTACATTCTCTTTGTTGGTACCATATTCACCAGTTGAGTAAGTATACCTTCTTACAATTTCTCCTGAAGAATTAATAGCATCCGGTGCCGGATCCAATTCAGGGTAACCAGTTTTACGCCAGATGTTCCAACCCTGCAATCCATTTGGATAGGTTGCAATAAAACGCTGGATGGCAATGTTCTTCGTATTTGAAGCTGCACCAACTGCGCCAACCGCAACACTAGCCTGTGCGAGGTAAGTAGCTGGCATGGTAAGACCCCACTGTTCGAATGACAATTGAATACCTTCTGCATAAACTGCAGCGAGGTTCTCTGAAGTCCAGCCCAGGTTAGCCGCTTCAGCCCTTGCTAAAGCAACCTGTCCGGCGCTCAGAATTATCACTGTGCCATTCTCTGTACGGAAATCACCACGAAGTACACGAGCCCAGTTTGGGTTGGCACTTGTGAATGCTTCAGCAGTTGCACGGGCAACACCATATGGAACACCAACATTTGAAGTAGTGTTTGAGTTAGGAGCACCCTGGATTTCTGTTTCACCACCAAACACTTGTTGGCGGGGATCAGCAAGTGATGACATCAGGTCAGTCATGGTTTCGCTTTCAGCGAGGTCTTTACGACCATCGTAAACATTCCACCAGTTGCTTTTGAAATTACCACCTGGGTAAGTGACGTCAAAGTTCTCAGCGTTAGTGCTGATATAACCAGCAGGGTGGTTAAGAGCAGCCTTAAACTCGGTGGCAGCATAATCACTTGGTGAAGGAAACTTTTTAGAAAGTTGCAGCGCCATCATCATACGGATGGAGTTAGCTGTTTTCTTCCATGAATCAACATTCCCACCAAATATGACATCACCTGTAATAAGAGAGCTGTTATCGAAAGCATCAACTGCAGCTGCAAGTGCAGCGATCATACCTTTATAGATATCTTCCTGGCGATCATATTTCGGTGTAGCGTTGCCTTTGAGAGCTTCGCTGTATGGAACATCACCCCAACGATCTGTAATTGTCCAGAAAATGTATTGCTGCAAAATTGTAGCAACCTGGTTCATGTTGTTGCTCTTGTTCTGGATCTTGATATTTTCCAGGTCATAGAGAACACCAGAATATTCACCGGTAAAAGCAAGTTGAGGAAGACTATACAAAGAAGCATCGGTGTACTGGGTCTCAGAAAAATACTGGGCATACAATCCGCCTCTTGTTTGCGCAGCGTATCCACCAATACTTGCCTGGGCATTGGTCATCAGGGCACCTACAATAGGATCGGTGGTGGCGCCGGGGTTCACGTTGGTATCTCCGAAATCCTCCAGTTTGGAGCAACTGCTTGCACCAAGAATGAGGGGAATGGAGAGAAGAATTAAAAATCTATTTTTCATAAATGAAATCATTTGTTTTGAGTAATTCAATTAGAATCCGATTTTAAGGTTAAAACCAACACCTCTTGTTCCAGGAAGCTGTCCGGTTTCACCACTGATTGCACTGATCTCAGAAGGATCAAAATCATCAGTTTTGGCATAGATCAGAACCGGGTTCCTTGCAACCAGAGAGAAGGTGATATTACGGAAATACCTGTCCATTCCAAGCTGCTTGATCGGGAGGTTATATCCAAGTGAAATCTCACGGAGTTTCACGAATGTGAGGTCATAAACGAACTCATCGAAAGTTGCTTTTCCATAAAGGTTATGGAAGTAATCCTGTGCTTCAACATAATAGTCAACATCCTTACCATCTGCATCAACACCAAATACATGTACACCACCACCATCAGCTACTGCGTCGCGGATCGGGTTGCCAAGGTCATTGGTTGTTGCGGTACGTGCAGTCAAGCCAGAGTATGATCCCCACATGTTAGAAAGAGATGCGAATTTACCACCATACTGGAAGTCGATATTCACATTAGCTGTGAAATGCTTCAGGAACTGGAAGCTGTTCTGCAATCCACCAGTGAATTTTGGAAGTACGCTTCCGAAATAAACGTTTGGATCATTTACATAAGAACCATCAGAAGCAAGGATCGGACGGCCATTCAGACGCTTGATACCATTACCATAGATCTGTCCCCACTCCTTACCTTCTTCATGAACAAGGTATGGCATAGTTGCACCCCATACACCCTGTACTGTAATACGGGAAGTACCCGGTGCAATTTCAACCACTTTGTTTTCCAGGAGGCGGCCATATGTACCACTGATCTCCCACTTGAAATTAGGAAGCCAAACCGGCCTTCCGTTAGCTTTGATCTCAATACCTTTCTTAGTGATCAAACCGGTATTGATAAGTTTAGAGGTAAATCCACTTGCGCCATTCATTGTTACAGCGCGTGGGAAGTCCTTTTCTGAACCATCCCAATATGTTACACTCAATCCGGCTCTGCCATTCATGAATTCAAGATCAAGACCGATTTCTTTCTGCTGAGAAACAGCACCGCGAATGGCGGAGTCAACCAATTGGTCAGGTGTTCCCATCAGGAAGTTACCATTCCACTGGAACTGTCCAACACCATATGCAAATCCAGGATATACATAGGCACCAAAAGTAGTACCGGTACCCAGGGTTTGAGGGATTTCACCCCATGAAGCACGGAGTTTACCATTGCTCAACCATGGTGTTACATCACGGATAAGGTCACTGAATACGAATGATAGACCGAAAGATTTTGACAATACATCATTATCTGCTGGAGGCAGGGTAGAGAACCAGTCGTTCCTCAGGGTGAATTCACCATAAAGGAATTTCCGAAATCCAACACTTCCCCTTGTAAATACTGCATTATATTTTTCTTCTGTTCTGCCATTGAAAATACTTGCAGCATCCCTTGAGTTAGCAGTAGTGTAAAGGTTTGGAACGTTCAGACCATTGTTGGTAGCTGCGCCGTTCGACTTGGAAACCCACTTGAAGAAATCGGCACCTGCATTCACATCAACACTGAAATCTTTGATCTGCTTGCTATATGAAGCGATCAATTCAAGGTTACGCCTGTTGCTATAAGATTGGTTGGTAGCATAATATCCTTTAGCTCTTGGTTCGTTACCGGTTGTTTGCAAACCGGAATTGAACAGGTCGGAACTAAATTTATCTTCAGACCATACATTGTTCTGCTGCTTACGATAAGTTCCTTTGATCTTGAGGTCATTGGTAACATTGTATGTTAAGGAAACATCACCATAGAGCCTGTCGCGCTGGTTGGTCAGGTTGGTAAGATCATACCATGTATAGAAATTATACCAGTAGTTACCTGCGTAGAATGCGCGTGGGTTTCCTGGATCATATGAGTTAGGGCTGGCGTGGTTCCAGCTGGCATAGATACCATCGGGAGTGCGCAGACCTCTCAGCTCTTCCATTTTATCCATATCCAGGTTCCTATGGAACCACTGGCTGAATGAACCGGTAGACTGGTTAGAATATCCATCATTGATTTCACCTTTCAGCGTTTGTGTAACATAGTTGATATTGGCACCAACTGTGAACTTGCTGCTGAGGTCAAATGTACTTACGAGGTTAAGGTTATTCCTCTTCAGGCTACTGTTTGGAATAAGACCTTTTACATCGAGGTTACCATAAGAAACACGGATGCTGGATGCATCTGTATTGCGGGAAAAGCTGATTGAGTTGTTCAGGGTAACACCGGTATTGAAGAAATCACGAGCGTTATCGGGCTGAGGCAACAATTTTTCAGTGGTGTAAGAATACTTGTGACCACCATACCATGAATACCAGGGAACATATTCCTGGCCTACCATGCGTGGACCCCAGCTGGCGTCATCATTATAGTCGTGGAAAAACTTTCCATCAAGTGCTTTCCACTCTTCAGGATCACCATCCTGCCATGTATACTTCTGCAGATCGCTATTACCACCACCAGCATAAGAATTCTGGTAGTTAGGAAGAATGTAAGCTTTGTCGATCTGAACACCGGTATTTACATCAATGGTAAATCCTTTTGCAGAACGTCTTCCCTTCTTCAGGGAGATAACGATGGCACCTTGGGCACCCTGAGGACCAAACTGGGCAGCAGCCGCAGGGCCCTGCAATACAGTTACGTCTTCAATGTCGTCAATGTTTACATCGTCCGCGTTTGGTAAGATGGTACCATCAACAACATAGATAGCACCAGCACCACCACCAAGTCCACTTTCACCACGAAGCCTGATAGCAGTATTCCTGCCGAGGGCAGCTGCTGACTGGCTACGTACCTGGAGACCTGCAACTTTACCTGCGAGGGCATTGTTCAGGTTTGGCTGGCGGATAACGTTGAGGTCTTCAGAACTTACAAGTTGTGCATTGTAAGAAGTAGACCTTGCAGTTCTTTTGGTGCCATAAGCACCTGTAACCACAACTTCCGTTAGCGCTTCTGTACCGGAAGAAAGCAGGGTAACAGCAACTACATCTTTCTCACCTACAGTGATTGTAGCAGCCTGCTGACCCACAGCTGTAATCTCCAATACATCGCCGGGCTGTGCCTTAATACTAAACTGTCCGTTCACATCCGTGGTTACAGCAGTAGGCTTGCCCTTAATTTGCACAGTTGCATAAGGCAAACCTTCTCCTTTGTCATTTGTAACCCTACCGGAAATGGTTTTGATTTGGCTAAACGCTACTGCACAACAAAACAGTAACATCGCCAATAATGAAGCGAATTTTCTCATGTGCTGTTATTTTTTACAGTTCGCAATATAAGGGATGTTAAGTATTCCCAAGAAAAGGTTAATTATTTCAGGCGGGGAGAATTACATATTTTTTTTAATTATGTAAAAAATATATAAGTTTTACCCTATAACCGTTGGAATCTACTATAACGCGAGCTTTTCGACTACCACCTGTGCCATTTTCAGGTATGCCTCAACGCTATAGCCGGCGATATGGGGGGTCACCAGTACATTAGGCTGGCTGCAAAGCCATGTCAGTTGTTGATTTTCCGGCTCGGAATATGATTCAAGCTTCTCATTTTCAAGCACATCGAGGCCCGCAGCGCGGATCTTACCATTTTCAAGAGCACGTATAAGTGCAGATGTATCGTGTACTTTACCCCTGCTGGTATTAAGAAATACAGGCTGAAGTTGAAGGCTGTTAAAAAATTCATCATCAGCCATATGAAATGTTTCGTCGGTAAGGGGAACATGCATGCTGATAACGTTCGCATACCGGCAGATCTGCTGCAGGTTGGCCTCATGAATATAACCATGTGCAAAGTCATAACGATAACGATCATACGCCAACACTGTTACTCCAAAAGGTTCCAGCAGCCGGGCAAAAGCACCGCCGGTATTTCCGAAGCCGATAATGCCAACCGTTTTTCCGCTCAGTTCAGTTCCCCTGTTTGCGTCACGGATCCATTTTCTTTCTTTCACTTCACATGCGCTGCTGTTTATCTTATTGAGCAGTGATAATAACATTCCCAATTCATGTTCAGCAACTGCATTACGATTCCCTTCTGGGCTGCTAACGCATTTTATGCCTTTCGATTCAGCATAGCTAACATCAATAAGTTCCATCCCACTTCCAAGCCGGGCGATCCATCTGAGGTTGGGAGCAGCATCCAGTACCTGCCTGTCAATCTTTAGCCGGGTGGTTACAACAAGACCTATCACATCATTCACCATCTCTTTCAACTCATCATAAGTGAGCGCAGGAAGGTACAGTACTTCATAACCTTTCCCTACCAAAGTTTCAGCCATCCATGGATGCACTTTAGCTGTTATCAGCACTTTAGCCATTGCCATTCATTTTGAAAGTTAGGGCCGCGAATTCGGCCACAGTTAGTTGTTCGGCCCGTTGGTTAAAAAAAGAATCTGCCAGCACCTCAGGAGGAAATAATCCCCGTACTGCATTTCGAAGTGTCTTACGTCGTTGATTAAACGCTGTTTTCACGAGCAGTGTAAAGTCTTTTCGGCTACGCATGAGAGGTATATCATCAACAGGTACAAGGCGAATGACACCGCTCATCACTTTAGGTGGCGGCATAAAACTTTCAGGAGATACATCGAATAGATAATCTACCCGGTAAAAGGCCTGGATCAATACACTGATAACTCCATAAACCTTTGAGCCAGGTGCTGCTGCAACGCGTTGTGCCACTTCTTTCTGGAACATCCCTATCACTGTTTCTACCTGACCGTCCCATTCAAGGATCTTAAAAAGTATCTGCGTTGAGATATTGTAAGGGAAATTTCCCACTACGGTGAAGCTTCCTTCAAAAGGCGGATCAATATCCAGAAAACTTTGGTGGATGAGTTTACCCACAAGTGCCGGAAAGGTCTTTTGCAGGTATTCCACTTTCTCCGTATCCAACTCCACTGCTTTGAATTCTATACCGTCAATAGTTAGCAGGTGTTTGGTAAGCGCACCACCACCAGGACCCACTTCCAGCAGCTTGTTAAATGGCCTTTCCAAAAGGGCAGCTACGATATTGCGACAAATATTTTCATCGCGAAGGAAATGTTGACCCAGTGATTTTTTAAGTGTATACATAGCGCCCGCAAAAATACAGTATTGCCCGCGCCCCCCGAATATTGTATTTTTACGCCTTCTTAATCAAAGACCATGTCAACTATTCCCGATAATAACCGTCCCGTTATAGGTATCAGCTGTGGCGACCTCAATGGTATTGGCCTGGAGCTGATCCTTAAAACGGTATCAAATATCAGGCTTCTTGAAATATGTACCCCGGTTGTTTTTGCCAGTAACAAGGCCATCAATTTTTACCGGAAGGCATTGCCAGAAAACAATTTAAACTTCCAGAGCTTCAAAGATTTCGGTCGCCTCAACCATAAGCAGGTGAACATATTCAATTGCTGGGAGGAAGATATAGCCATTACCCCGGGCCAGCTAACGGAGGCAGGTGGAAAATTTGCTGTAATATCACTCACCAGTGCTGTGCAGGCTTTGAAAGAGGGGCATATCGACGGATTGGTTACCGCACCTATCAACAAAAAAAACACCCAGGGAGAATCCTTTCCTTTCACCGGTCATACCCCATACCTGAAAGATGCTTTCAATGCGAGGGAAGTTCTTATGCTTATGGTTGCGTCCAATATGCGGGTGGCTCTGTTAACCGAACATGTTCCTGTAACTGCAGTAGGACCATTCATCACTAAACAGAATATACTGTCAAAGCTCAGGTTGGTAGAAGACAGTATGCGAAAGGATTTTGGAATAGATAAACCAAAGATCGCTGTATTGGGACTTAATCCACATGCAGGCGACGAGGGATTGATCGGAAACGAAGAGGAGGAGATCATCAAACCAGCCATCAAGGAATTTAAACAACAGGGTAACAGCATTGTACAGGGACCATTTTCTGCTGATGCATTTTTTGCGCGTGGTTACCACGAACGTTTTGATGCTGTGCTTGCAATGTATCATGACCAGGGACTTATTCCTTTTAAATCACTTGCACATGGCGAGGGTGTGAATTTCACTGCAGGTCTGCCTGTGGTGCGCACTTCACCCGATCATGGTACCGCTTTTGACATAGCAGGCAAGAATATGGCAGATGAGAGTTCAATGTTCAGCGCCATTTTCACCTGTGTGGATATAATCCGCCAAAGAGAAGAATACTTAGCCAATCGCAGCAATCCACTGAAAAAAGTAAGCAACCGCTTTTTAGCCAACGCGGTGGATGAGCGGATCGAAGAGGATTGATTGGAGGGATGGAGGGATGGAGAGATGGGAGGCAAGAGATTAAAAGATTCCTTTGGGCAGGCCTTTATTGATGAGGTAACGATCATATGTAACGGATACCCGTCCTTTACCATCACCTGCAGGTTTTTTAGCTGCCGCTTTTTTACTTCCCTCATATTCCATAGTTACAGCTTTGGGTAGCTTGTAAGCATTTGTATTGAAAACAAAAAGGACCTTATCAGGCAAGCCCCATGATACATATTTTCCATATTCCAAAAATGTTTCGTAGGTACCATTGTCTTTTGTTGTTGTGGTGGTTTTGTGTACCAGCGCGGTTGATTCATCAACTACCAGGGTAGTTAATACCACGTCACTATTTTCTGCCACAGGCAAAAGTTTCACAACGGCCATTTTCTTTTTATTGTAGGTTGTATATCCACCTGCGACAGCCACAAAATCTTTTCCTGACAGGAGTGAGTTCAGGCTTACACTCATCCCGCCTTTTGGCAGAATGGAAATACCATCAGCTTTGATGATTCTGAACTGGTCTGGTTGCCTGAAATACACTTTCACTTTTGAATCGGGAATATTTATAAAGGAGACATCGGTAACAAGGTTGCCTTCACCAACATATTCCTTCACCTTTTGCAACTTTACTTTCACCTCTGCCAATAATCCATTTGCATCCTGAGCAAGCAAGCTATTGGTACCAGTAATTAAAAACATTACCGCCAGCAGAGAAAATTTAATTGTTACTGCTTTCATATCAGGATAGAATATCTTTTTTTCTAAATATTATTACAGAGGCCAACACAAGGCCAATTATATGTATGATCAAAATCCCTGCCGATTGCAACACGGGCTGCCATGAAACGGGCTCATCAAAAAATCCTTTCCAACCGATCATATGCGTTGTAAACAGAAATGGTTTGATAGCATTAAAGATGGGGATATCAAGTGTGCTCAGAATGGTGAACACTATAATCACACTCATAGTGGAAACAATAGGACCAATAGAATTTTCGGCAAATATGGAAAGCAGGAATGCCAGTGCTGCAACGGTTGTCATTGCAATTGCCGCAAAGCCAAAGGCAGCAAAATAACGCCATAGTACATCCGCTTTTGACAACACTACAACTTCCTCGCTTTTGAGGATCATAAGATCGCCTGTACCAAAGATCAGCACGGGCAGTAATAATGCAAGGAATGCCATCCATACCAGTAACATCAACGTATATACGGTGGATGCAAAGAATTTTGCGAGCATGAGATTGGTACGGCTCACCGGCTTGGTGATAAGAAGGCGAAGCGTGCCCATATTGGCCTCACCCGCCACCTGGTCGCCAGCCACCAATGCAATCAGCAATGGCACATGGATCAGGAGTGTTTGGAGTATGATGAAACAGATCAGGTATCCATTCAAAACATTCCCCTGTATCTCAAAACTCTGCGTGAGGCTTTGAAGTCCAAATGCCATATAGTTTGCCCCATCAACATAAAATGCCAGCAAAATCAGCATCACAATAGCGCCGATGGCCACAAAACTTATATAGGTTCGGGGTCTGCGAAAAATCTTAAATAGTTCAATTTGTAAAAGCTGCAACATGTTGTTTTCCTGCGGTTAGGGATAAGAAATAATCTTCCAGTGTATTTGCCTTTCTTACTGAGAGTATGCTGATCTCATTTTTCACAAGTAACTGCACCAGCAGGGGAACATCTTCTGGCGGCATTTGCAGGGCCAGTTGTGCATTATCCTCCCTTTCAAGGTTCTTGCCCCAACGGCTTTCAGAAAGCAGTTGCCAGGCCTTTTCCTGTTCAGCTACTTCGAGGTGCACCCTGTTGTTACCAGGATGAAATAATTCATCCACATTACCCTCTACTATCTTCTTGCCTTTATCAATAATGATCATCCGGGTAGCGATCTGTTCGATCTCACTCAGAAGATGGGAAGAAACAAGCACTGTTTTTCTGAGGTCGCGGCTCAGGCCCATTATAAGGTTGCGCATATCAGCAATACCCTGCGGATCGAGCCCGTTGGTGGGTTCATCAAGAATAACCAGCCGCGGATCATGAATCAATGCAACGGCAATACCTAAGCGCTGTTTCATCCCTTGCGAATATGTTTCAACGCGACTATGAGCACGCTCTGCCAAACCCACCTGTTCCAGTTGATCCATCAATCTGCGATTGACAGGTTTTATGCCACTCATTCGGGCAAAGATGGAGAGGTTCTCATAGGCACTGAGGTATTTGTAGAGATCGGGCCTTTCAATTACTGCACCAACCTGCCGCAATATTGCGTGCCTTTCGGTGAGAAGTGATTTCCCAAGCAGGCTGATATTTCCGGAATCGGGTCTGATCAAAGAAAGCAGCATCCTTATGGTTGTGGATTTTCCTGCCCCATTTTGTCCGAGGAATCCATAAACATCCCCCTCATATACAGTGAATGAGAGATCATCCACTGCCAGCAGGTCGCCGAAAGCCTTTACCAGGTTCCTTACTTCAATAACAGCACTCATCCGCGAAAAATTTGTTACTGCCTATAACAGTAATTTGGATGGATTGTTTTTAAAGCTTTACCCGATTTAAGAATCCGTTTTGAGATAAGATTGAAGATTGGCAACATATTCTGCAAAAGCCTTTATGCCTTTTGGGGTGATCCTGCAAATGGTTTGCGGATAGTTTTCCTTGAACTGTTTTATGATCTCAATATACCCGGCATCTTTCAGCTTATTCATCTGTACACTCAGGTTGCCTGCGGTGGCATTGGTTTTTTCGCGGATAAAAGTGAATTCCGCCTCCTTTACACTGATGAGCAGGGAAACAACCGCGAGCCGCAGTGGCGTGTGCAATATGGGATCAAGGTCTTTAAACATTCCGGTATGACTTCTTTTTGGATTGATGCAGGAGAAGATAACCGGGCACAAGGTATCCCAGAAGTATGGCCAGAGCACCCATCAGCATTTCATACTTCATTTCATCTATCCCAAACATCGCGATACCTGCAAGCCAATTCAGGGCAGCCCCCACCATCAGGGGTTTGAACCTGAGTGCGCTGCCATGTATATACATCCAGAAAGCATAGAGAATGAAGAAGAAACCCCAGAAGTCAATATCACCCGGATTGTCAGCAACCTGGTAATAAAAGTTGATACCGGCTACCATTGACAGCACACTGGCGAAAAATCCCACTCCCATCCTGTCGAGCAGGTCCTGTGCATAGGTCCGGTTCCGCTTATGACTTTTCTTCCTGTAGGAGGTAATGACCATAAGGATCACCCCAACCGGCAGGGCCAGGTTCCAGAACCAGAATGATCCTTTAAGGTTATATTCCAACATAAAGAAAGTTCCCAGCGAGGCAATGAACAAAATCCATCCCCAAACCCTCCATCCCAATCCATTCTCATTATGTTCTTCGCGGGCAGTCTGAATCATCTGGCTGATCAGTGCAAGGCTTTCCGATTCTGACATTGTATTTGGTGGATCAGAATCCGGATTGATCAAATTGGGGGATCTGTTACCGGGTATTTCGGGTTGAGACATTACAGGTGTTTTATTTGTTGATACTTGGATAAGTTCAATATTATCACATCTTACTTACACTGTGATAAAAAGTATTGTGCCGCCGATTTTCCCCAGGAAGGATGTATTTCTGAGGCAGGTTTAAACTGATCGAACATCGCGATTGCCTTTTCAAAGATCGGGGCTGCAACAGCCTTTCCCCCACCAAATTGTTCCGGAGTATAAAACTTTGATTGTGCTTCAAGGTAAACCGGGCGCGGATTGGCGGGGTCCTGTTGTTTTGCCTTCTCCATATGCCCGGCAGAAACCTGGCCATACTGCATCCAGCGACTCTGCGGATCAACCATCATCCTACTCGAAGCAATCATACTCCGGATAACTTCTGTTTCGCTGTTTGGTCCACCAGCAATGGTTTCCGCTTTGGTGATGAGGGCTTCCGCTTTATCGGCAAGTGGATCCACTTTTGATTTATCTTTCTCCATAAATCCATTCATCACCTGGCAATAAGCAGCATAATAATAAGGAAGCCATTGTTCCTTTTCGGCATCACCAATCCTTTCGAAACTATTTGCAAGGTCGGTGAATCCACCGTTTTGCATGGCCCCATCTAATTTGGCGATCTGCTGTACCATCGCTGTTTTATACTTATCAGATTGTGCCATCATTGTTAATGCCGGGAGAAGCAGGGATAGTAGCAGGAAACACTTTTTCATCATGTAAAATTTAAGAATTAAGAATTAAGATTTATGAATTAGAGATTACTATTGATTACATCTTCTGTTCGGTCTACACCGAGGCTGATGAAGCAGCCAAGAAAAAAGAACTGGTTGGCAGGAGGGCGAACAGCCTGCTTTATATTACCATTATAAGAGTAATTATAATTATAGATCTGTTCCTGGTTGAGTACATTGGTAACAGATAAAACAAAAACCGTAAAAGCTTTTGCATTCTGCCGGCCTATATTAGGGAGGTAATTAACACTTAAACTAAGGTTATTAAAGTCTATGGTTTCTCCACGATCGGCGACCATCGTTTTACCCTCATTTTCATTATAACGGATATTATAATATGGCCTGCCGGTTGCATATGAATAGGATGCATTGAACTGCGTCTTTAGCTTTGTGATGAATTTTTTTATAACCAATGAGGCAGTGTGACTTGCCGCGAAATTTGGCTTAAGCAAACCGGGGTAGTTGAGGTAATCTCTTTCAGTATCCAGGAAGGAATAAGAAATCCAATAATCGACACCTTTCAATGTTTTTTTATCGCGCCAGAAAAGCTCAATCCCTTTCGCATATCCTTTTCCGTGATTTGATAATAAAGGGACTGTCTTTACCAGGTCATCGTATTTTTTATAGAAAGCTTCCACCCTAAAAACATTCAGCGCTGTAATTTTCTGGTAATTTGCTATATAATGTGTTGCCTTTGTGTAATCAAGCTCCTTGTCTATTACCAGTTGGTTGCGTTCGGGTTTCTGGTAAAAGATCCCATAGGCAAGTGAAACCTGGCTTTTAGGAGCAAGCTTATATGCGACTGACACCCGCGGTACCAGATTTGATCTTTGCATCAACGATGAATGCTCCACTCTCGCTCCCAGTTTGGCTGCAATATTATTGGTGATATAAATATCGGTTTCCAGAAATCCTGCCTTGAAATGATCATTGATGGTGGTGCTCCGACTTATTGAATCGGTGAAATTCAATTTATCGCGAAAGTAGAGCCATTCACCACCAAACCGAAGTACACTTAAACCCCATAACCTTCTATCGAGTACTCCTTTAACCTGCGTCAATTCTGCGCGTATATCGCCGTTAAAATTCTTTGACCTGTAAGGCATTTCCGTACTAAAAACCGGATCATTATTTTCGTCCTGCAACTGGTTACTGATCTCATCAAGGTTATTGCTATAGGAGCTGCCAAGGAAAAGTTTCCATTTACTGCCTAATTTTTCCTTCCACGATAAATTCGCATATAGATTGTTGTTAAAGAGACTAAATGCATTCTTAAGCCGGGAAGAATCAATATCAGGAGATCTTAATCCCAACTGGTTAACCTGCCAGGTTCCATAAAATTTGAGTATGCCTGTTTTGGAGGTTTTGATCCTGAAATTTGCATCTCCATAATGTAAAGCGGGAATTTTAAAATAATCGGGTCTCTGCTTCACCAGCTCGAAATACGGAAGCAGGTTGGTATAAGAATAGTTAGCGCCCCAGGTAAAGGTTTTCTCCTTGTTGAGGTATTGATAACCACCATTGACACCTACCGTTGATAGGCCTATACTTGCAGCGCTTTGTTCAGGCATGTCAATTGTTTCAAGTATAAGTGCTCCGGATAGCGCCTGTCCATAGAGAGCTGAATAACCTCCTGAACTAAAAACAGTTCCCTTGAAAAGGAAGGGCGAGAACCGACCGCGTTGAGCAATATCGGGAACCGATGTAAAAAAGAAATTGTTGACAAGGGTGCCGTCAATAAAAACCCGCGCCTCTTCGCCACTACCCCCCCTTACAAAAAGTCCCTCCTTCTCCCCTACCTGCTGGGTACCGGGTAGGGTTCTTATCGCAGCAGTTACGTCAGCATTGGCACTGGCGGTGGTAACGATATCAATGGAATTCAGAACGGTTGTTCTCTTGGAATCACTGGCTTCAAAACTGCCGGCGGTTATAACTACGGCCTTCAACTCATCTGCGGCTTCTTTCAGTTGCAATTGAAGATCAATAGGCTGCCCGTTCAGGGTTAGCAGCTTTTCAAGTGGGTCAAAGCCAATTGAACTGATCAAAAGCAACATTTCACCTTTCTCACTAGTGCTGAATTGAAAAGTTCCTGTTGAATCTGTGGTAGCTCCATCATAACTACCCTTAAGTGTGATACTGACTCCCTGTAGCGGTTTCCCTCTATTGTCTTTAACCTTACCACGAACAGTAGTTTGGCCGCTAACTGAACCGGCTACCATTAAACCCATAAAAAGTATCCATAATGCTCTCACAATTCCTATTTTTTACAAATATAAACCAGTTTATGATATAAACCAAATAACTAAAAAAATGCCCGGTTAAGAATAACCAGGCCTTGTTGATCGTACCCTTTAAAACTGACTTGAATAATATATAGACCTGTTGTTTGAACAGGAATGCTTGTATTGTTAAATGATGTTATTAAACAGGACCCAACCCACCAATAGCTAAACGGATTTCATGGTATTGGTAATGAGCTGGTAAATCGGAGAAATTGGATAAAAACGCGGAGTACAAATATCGTAACCGTATTTTACAATTTCAACATATATGCACATTAAAATTTTGTAACCGCAATACCTTTGTTTGTTTCCAACCTATCATCTCTGCTACATTCCATTTTCCTGACAACCTTCTCATTCTGGTCATATACCAAAAGCCTGTAGAACACATTTCCTCCTACCTCTACCACGGAACGGTCTGCGTATCCATAAGTTGGAATTGCCGCAGGATCCTCAGCCATAAAAACCAGTGCGATGGTTTTGTATAACTTTCCATCAATGCTACGCTCCAGCGCGAAATGACTTCCCTTTAAAATTGTAACCGCATCCCATTCCAGCATCACTTTATCCTTTTGCTTGATAGCCCGGAAAGCTTTTCCATTATCATTCACATTTTCTGTAAAAGACACTGTTTGCGCAATGAGTGATACCTGCATAAGCACCAGAACCATGGTCATCCACACTGTTCCCATTATGGGGAATTTCATACTGTACCTTTTCATCTCAGACATTTTATAATGCCGATGCAAATGACAGGCCTAAAGCTGTGCTGCGTTCACCACATAATTTACGGCAAGTTGTTTTTCACAACCTGTTCTGATCAGGTAGGTGCCTGCAGCGAGGTCAAACATTTCTACATCTATAATTTGCATTGCTTGTGGTTCTGTGATTCTACGCACCAGTTCACCAGCATTGTTATAAATCTCAATCACAACTTTTTTATCAACCCAGTTGTCGGGGATTGAAAACTGTAAACTATCGCCTGTAACCTGGGCGGGAATGGAGATCACGATCAGTTGCGGAGCTGATTGCGGATCAATCTTCTTCACGGAAGAGATCGTTTCCTTACCATTCTGATACTTTACCCGGAGACGATAGAATACAGGATTCATTTTATCTGCAATAAGTTCGTCATTATACGCGGAGGGTTCTGAAATATTAGTACTGATGCTTTGATCTATTACACTAACGGTTTGGAATAATAAACCATCCAGACTTTTCTCGATGGTCACTTCCTGAATGGAATCATTGGCGACAGCATTCCACTGGAGTGATACAAATCCTTGTTTAAGTAAGGCTTTAAAAGACATGCCGCCGGTTGTTGGAACGGAAGACGTTGTTTTGTTACTAACGCTATGGTCGATTGACTGCGCTGAAACTTTATTAGCTATAAATGAAGTGGCAATGATTAGGAATGCAACATATGTTGTTGCAAAACGGGAAACCATGGAGCCAGGGTACTTTAAATTCATAATCGATGATCAGAAGTAGTGTACGATGCTCACAGGCATTGGAAACGATCAGTATGTAATTCTTAGGATTGGGAGAGGGGGATATGGGGATCTTGAGAAGAGGAATTCAGAGGAGGATTGGAATAGTACTTGGTAGCAGTACAAAGATGGCATGGATATCCGGAATATGCAAGCCGGCCTTCGTAGAATTCGACGAATGGACCGTATTTTCTGCAAAAATGGGTCAATGGAAAATTCCATTGACCCATTAACTATTATCAATTGACTATTGCCTTACTTAAACTGGTTCATAATTCCCCTTGCCAGGTCAACCATTTTCCCAACGCCATCTTCGGGAAGGTTTCCTTTTTTGAACTCAGCCAGAACATTTGGAAGTTTGTTTTCCATTTCCAGGAGGAACTGGGCTTCAAACTCCTTAACACGTCGAACGGGAACATCACGAAGCAGACCCTGTGTTCCGAGGTAGATCATAGCAACCTGCTTTTCCACTGAGAAAGGTGAATACTGAGCCTGTTTCAGGATCTCCACGTTACGGGCACCTTTATCAAGTACAACTTTGGTAGCGGCATCAAGATCACCCCCGAATTTTGAGAAGGCTTCCATTTCACGGTAGAGGGCCTGGTCAAGCTTAAGCGTACCGGCTACTTTCTTCATTGATTTGATCTGGGCGTTACCACCTACGCGGCTAACCGAGATACCAACGTTAATAGCGGGCCGTATACCTGCGTTGAAGAGGTTACCTTCCAGGAATATCTGGCCATCAGTGATGGAGATAACGTTGGTTGGAATATATGCCGAAACGTCACCAGCCTGCGTTTCAATGATAGGAAGTGCTGTTAGGGAACCACCGCCTTTTACCAGGTGTTTGATGGTATCAGGAAGATCGTTCATGTTACGAGCCACTTCATCCTTTCCTATGATCTTGGCAGCGCGCTCGAGTAAACGGCTGTGAAGGTAGAATACATCCCCTGGATATGCTTCGCGGCCTGGCGGGCGGCGCAGCAGGAGCGATACTTCGCGGTAGGCCACAGCCTGCTTTGAAAGATCATCGTAAATAATGAGGGCCGGGCGTCCGGTATCACGGAAAAATTCACCGATAGCGGCACCTGCAAAGGGGGCGTAGAACTGCAGTGGAGCAGGATCTGAAGCCGATGCAGCTACGATAGTGGTATATTCCATTGCACCATGCTCTTCGAGGGTCTTCATCACACCGGCGATGGTGGATGCTTTCTGTCCGATAGCTACATATATGCAATAAACAGTTTTACCTGCTTTGAAGAATTCTTTCTGGTTAATGATGGTATCAACCGCGATGGCAGTTTTACCTGTTTGACGGTCACCAATGATCAATTCACGCTGACCCCTACCGATAGGGATCATGGCATCGATGGCCTTGATTCCTGTTTGCAGTGGTTCTTTCACAGGCTCACGAAAAATAACCCCCGGGGCTTTACGCTCCAGCGGCATCTCGTACAATTCGCCTGCAATCGGACCCTTGCCATCAATTGGCTGCCCAAGTGTATTGATAACCCGACCAGCAAGTCCATCCCCCACCTTAATGGAAGCAATCTTTCCGGTACGTTTAACTTTATCGCCTTCTTTGATCTCGGAAGATTCACCCATCAATACCACACCCACATTATCTTCTTCGAGGTTCAAGGCAATGGCTTTAACACCGTTGGCAAATTCAACCAGCTCACCTGCACGTACATTGTTCAGACCGTAAACACGGGCAATACCGTCACCCACCTGCAAAACGGTACCCACTTCTTCCAGGTCGGCAGAAGTGTTGAAGTTGCTCAGCTGCTGGCGCAGTATCGCTGATATTTCATCTGGTTTAATGTCTACCATATCGTTTTATTTAGACGTTTTTTTTATTTCTTATCTCAGTTTCTGAATATACATATTGTCCACAAACTGCTTCTTGATCACATCCAGGTCGTGGCGGATACTGGCATCATAAAGCTGGTCATCGAGCTGCACAACAAAGCCACCGAGGATCTCTTCTTTCACTTTTTCGTTGATCTGCAATTTTTTGTCCCTGAACCTTTCGAGCTGGCTGAAATTGTGGATGATCACTTCCTTAACTTCATCCGAAACAGGCACCGCTGTGGTAAGTTCAATGATCTGGATACCTTTCAGTTCGCGGTAAGCTTCATCAAATGCATTGAGAATATCTACCGTACCTACTTCTCTTCCTTTTGCAAAAAGCAGGTTGAAAAATGATTCTGTGAGCGGGGTGATCTTTCCACTGAAAATGGCCTTAAATATGGCTATTTTTTTCTCATGCTTAATGACGGGGCTCATCAGTACCTGGTTCAGTTCACCAGTGATGACCAACCGGATGCCGTCGGCATCCTGTTTAACCGCTTCCACCTGGTTGGTTTCGACGGCAAGGTCCATCAGGGCCTTTGAGTATCTTTTGGCAACACGTGTATTACGCATGGGTCGCTTGTTCTAGTTGTTTCAATTAATTCCTTGCTGTGGTGCCAAGTTCGTTGGCGAGTGTCCGGATATAGCTTTCCTGTTCTGCTTTACTGGCAAGCTCGCGGCGGATAACCTTCTCCGTTACCTCGATGACCATGTTACCAATACTGTTTTTCATATCTGTGAGGGCCGCATTCTTCTGTTGTTCAATGGATGCCTGTGCATCCGTAAGAATTTTTCCGGCTTCCAGCTTGGCCTGGTCTTTAGCCTCATTGATCATCCTGTCGCGGATCTCTTTGGCCTCGCGCATCATCTGGGAGCGCTCTTCACGTGCCTGCTGCATAAGCGCTTCATTCTCGCTCTTCATCTGTGCCATCTCCACTTTTACACGCTCTGCAGTTGCAATTGAATCTGCAATATTTTTCTCCCGTTCAGACAAAGCTGTCAGGATAGGCTTCCAGGCAAATTTTTTCAGAATGAAGAACACTATAAGGAAGGCTACCAGTGTCCAGACAAAATACCCTAAGGCAGGCAGTAATAATTCCATGGCATTATATTAAATTATCTCAAATCTTAAATCTTAGATCTTACCTCTTACATCTTACCTGTAAAGGCTGCACCCTCGGCCCTTTGCTCCGGATGCAGCACTTTTTTACGTGGATTACTTGGTCAATACGGCCAACAGACCTGCGATTACAGCGAAGAGGGCAACACCCTCGATAAACGCTGCAGTCAGGATCATGTTTCCACGAATGTCGTTAGCAGCTTCAGGCTGACGGGCAATTGATTCTACCGCACCTTTACCGATCTGACCGATACCAATACCAGCACCGATTGCGGCAAGTCCGGCTCCGATTGCACCACCCAACTGTGCCTGGCCTACTTCCAACAGGATGTTCATGATTGACATACACTTTGTGTTTTGATGTTTATAAAAAATCTTTATTCTAAATATTAATGTGCTTTCGCTGCTTCATGCCCGTGAGCATCTTCATGATGGTGTTCACCTTCAAACGCCTGTCCTATGAAAACGGCTGTAAGGTTGGTGAAGATGAAGGCCTGGATAAAAGCTACCAGAACTTCAATCACATATATAAATACAGAGAATGCTATTGATACCGGTGAGAAGCCCCATCCTGCTACCGTACTCATCTGACCGAAAATAAAGATCAGCGAAACAAAACTCAGGATCACGATGTGACCTGCCGTCATGTTCGCGAAAAGACGTATCATGAGGGCAGCGGGTTTGATGAAAACACCAAGCAGTTCAACGGGTATCAGGATCAGTTTCACCAGGAAGGGTACGCCCGGAGGCCAGAATATATGTCCCCAGAAATGACCATTCGTGCTGAAAAGTATCACCACTAAAGAAACAAGCGCCAGCAGGGCTGTAAAGGCAATATTGCCTGTTACGTTTGCAGCACCGGGTATTAGTCCGAATATGTTATTGATTAGGATGAAAAAGAAAACCGTCAGCAGATAGGGAAGGTATTTTTTGTACTTAGCGCCGAGGTTGGGACGGGCAACTTCATCGCGAACAAAAGTGATAACGGGTTCAATTGCATTCTGCAAACCAGTGGGGGCTTTGGTTGCGCCGTTTTGCTGGTATTTTTTTGCTATGCTGGTCATGAGCCAGATCAGGGTTATAACGGCAAGGAGCATCTGCACCACATTCTTGGTCATCGAAAAATCATAGACCTTAACCGATTCGTCAACCGTTCCATTCTCATTTACTGCAACTACATGGCCATGATCAAGTTTATAACCATTATAGGCCGACTCGCCGTGGTGAAAGTTACCGGAGGAAAACACACTTAATCCACGTTGTGGAGAATAGAGTATTACAGGCAGGGGAAGCGTGACATGGGTATCTCCTATTGTAAAAAAATGCCATTCATGTGCATCCGCAATATGATGTAGGATGGCTTCACCGGCATTGAATTCCGCTTTCTGGCCCTCACCCTCGCCCTCATTGGCTTGAACAGCCGTTCCCAATACCAATAAAACTGCGCTGAAAGCCGCTACCAGTAAAGATTTGATGCTATTTTTTGCCATGCCGATCCTAAATTTTGCGCAAAGATAGGGAGGAGTGGTTGAATGTAGAAAAATCTCAGGGAAATTGTTTGGATTCATCAATCCTGGATAGCCTTCATAAACTGGCTTTCGTAGAGGGAATGGTAATAACCTCCTTTTTGCATCAGTTCTTCATGGTTACCGATCTCCCTAACCTCGCCTTTGTCAAGCACAATTATCTTATCTGCCTTACGGATTGTGCTCAGGCGGTGGGCAATCACAATGGCCGTTCTGCCGGAGATCAGGGTTTCAATGGCGTGCTGGATCAATTTTTCACTTTCAGTATCCACACTTGAAGTGGCCTCATCGAGGATCAGTATACTTGGGTCATAGAGCAATGCCCGTATAAACGATAGCAGTTGCCGCTGTCCTAATGAAAGGGTACTACCCCTCTCCATTACTTTATAGTCATAGCCACCGGGCAATTCCATAATGAAATCATGCATTCCTATTAGTTGGGCAGCCCTGATAACCTGCTCGCGACTTATTTCCGGATTACGCAGGGTGATATTGTCCATAACTGATCCGGAAAAAAGAAAGACGTCCTGCAACACCACCCCTGTTTGGGCACGAAGTGAATCAAGGGAATATTCTTCAATGTTGACACCATCAATCCGGATCTGGCCTTTCTGGATATGGTAAAGTCGGTTTATAAGGCTTATAATAGAAGTTTTTCCGCTACCGGTATGTCCAACCAGTGCTACTGTTTCGCCGGGTTGAACCGTAAAATGGAGGTCGCGAAGCACATACCGCTCCTCGGTATAAGCAAACCATACATGGTCAAATTCTATTTTACCATTAACTTTTTTTGGAGCGAAGCTGCCCTCATTTTTTATGTAATCATCATTATCTATCACCTTGAAAACCCTTTCACTGGCTACCATACCCATCTGCAGTACATTGAATTTATCGGCTATAACCCGGAGGGGGCGGAATAATAAGTTGAGATAGAGGATAAAGGCGATCATTTTCCCCGCCATTTCAGCAGCTTCCGATTCTGGCAATTGCATTGCCTTGCTGGCACCCCACCAAACCAGAAGTCCTGTAGATACTGCCAGCACAATCTCCACCACGGGAAAAAACACCGAATAGGCGAAAATTGCGCGCACGTTGGCACTACGATGCTCAGCATTTATCTTTTTGAATTTTTTATACTCTCTCTCTTCCGCGGCAAAAGCCTGTACAACCTGGATACCGGTAAGATGCTCCTGAACAAAGGCGTTTAATGCAGCAACGGCATTTCGTACCCTGATAAAGGAGCGATTGACGCTTTCCTTGAATATATAGGTAGCCAGTATGAGGAAGGGGAACGGTGCCAAAGCTATCAGGGCCAGCTTCCAATCAACCCAAAACATAACGGCAAGAATAGATATAATGGAAAGAAGATCAGCGATGATGGGAATGAGACCATCAGCAAAAATATCGTTGATCGATTCAATATCATTGATGGTTCGTGTGGTGAGAGTACCAATAGGGGTCCTGTCGAACTGGGAAAGATTCAACCTGATAACGCGGTTAAAAACTGTTACCCGGAGGTCTTTAACAACTGATTGTCCAAGCCATGCTGTTGTAAAAGAGAATAAAAACCGAAATAATGTTTCCACAAGCAGGAAGGCTGCCTGGATAATGGTGATCCGGATCACCCAATCGAGCATTCCGTTCCGGATATAATCATTTACCGTAATCTGAATAAGGTAAGGTCTTACGGGGGACAACAATGCCAGCAAAATTGCAAGTGCCAGTGAAAGGAAGACCTTTTTTTTATAAGGTGCAGCCAGTTGAAATACGCGTTTCAACAGGGCAACATCAAATATCTTCTTTGCGGCGGTAGATGACATCCGGCAAATATAGGAAACAGTAAACGGTAAGAAACCTACTCTTCTTCTTCTACACCCCTGTAAGCCTTAATGAAAATAGCGCCCAGGTTTTTGTATGGCGGTATATAGTCATCAAACCTTTCCTTAGACTCACCACTGAACAATTTGGAAAGGTCGTTCCACATGGGCATCCATTCAATATTCTGTCCATTTCTCAGATTGGTATTGATGGCGTTCAGGATTGGTTCATTAACGGTGCGTGTACCGATCTGCTTGGAAGAAATGATATGCGCATCTGAACTTATGGTGAGAACATCATTAAGGTTATTGTATCCGCCGCAGGAACCTAATATCACAATACGGGCCGAAGGCGTTATTTGCCCAAGTGAGGATTTCACGTGGTAGCTATGTCCTCGATGGATGAATATGGTTGGTTCCAGACCTTCTTTGTCGAGGTAAGCACGGAGCTTTTCCTGGGCTTTCGTATCAGGATCATCTTCACCGTAAAGAGGTTTATTGGCGAATATCCAGACTGGTTTCCCCTTTGTATTCTTGATGGTGACAAAATCCGCATTTTCAGTAATGCTCCAGTCGGCTTTCCCCCGAAACATTCCCATGAAATTAGCATATGACATTTGTCCATCCTTATCATCATCCCCATAAAAGAATACCTGCTGGATGATACGCCCGGATGAATCAGCCAGGCGATTATAATCAACGGTATAAACGGGGGGAATACCAAGGGCTTTGGAGAGATCAATATTGGCGCTGGCGTCGGCAGATTCAAAAAGGGTCTTCTCAATGAAATAAACTTTCTGACCGTTAGGGTCGCCATTACGTTGAGCCCTGTCATAGTTCCATCTTGCTTCTTCCAGCATATTGGCAGCAAGCACTTTATTTTTTTCAAAGATGGAGCTATAGGCATCAGCAACGTCAACGGCATCTTCCACATTGTTCATATCCGTTGTTTTCTCCAGGCCGAACATGAACGATTTCATCAGCACGGTTGCATTGGAATCGGGCATCAGCTTAAGAAGGGTATCAAGCTCATTATAAGCAGCGGCCATTTTGATGAACTTCCTGAAATAGTCGAAGTTCATGGTCATGAACAGGCTATCGGTGGGAACTCCTTTGAGTCGCTGGATGATTCTCTTGAACACACCGCGGTAGCTGGAGGTATAAATTTCATCTTCGCCCAATACACAGAGGTAATAAAGCTCATGTGGCGCCAGTGGTTCGAGGATCTTAAATCTCACTGCATCAGAGGCGCTGTGCAGCCCATTGATCTTGCTGATAAAATACTGACGAGCCTTGTTATCCATTCTTTCCACCAGGGCTTTGCGCTCCATGGGGGTATCTTTTGACAACATCCGGGAAGTATGCTGCATGCGGGTTTTGACCATGAGCTTATAATATTCAAGGTCATTGTTTTTCACCTTGTCTATTTCATCGAAGGTCATTTTGCCCCGGTAGATATCATCAATAAAGGGGAAGTAAAGTTGACCACTCCTGCTTGAAGCCATTTCTGCGATCACCTTCACCACCGGATCGGGATGGATACGGATGTATCTGGCCAGCGCATCATTGGCGGCCGCATAATCATATACCTTCCTGGGATCACGACGGGCTTCAGCAGCAATCAGGCTATCTCGGGTGGGATAGGAGAAATTTGTTTTCAGGAATGGCATTGTCCTTTCAGGATAGAGTTGGAGGTATTTTACCTGAAGGATCGATTTACTTGCGGGTATACCCTTGTTTTCGGGGTAACTGAAGCAATCAACCAAAATTTTACCGGCCCAGTAATGTGCAACTCTTACCACTGGGTCAATACCTTTATTCTCCCGGTCAAGTTCAAGAGCGGCAGCATAAGCATTAACCGTTTCAGGAGCCAGGGCTGCAGAAAAAGACCGGGATCGGGTACCCAAACCAATCTGGCGGGTCATTATTTCGAGACCCTTAAGGTATTTGATCTTTTCATTGTCTTTGAGGAGGGTATCCAATTCAATGGATTGCTGCAATTCATCTACCTTATCAAGCATTGCGAAACGCACCTGCGCATTGAAGGCCTCGTCTTTTGAAAGGGGGATATATCCCCTTACATGACTGCCGGGTTGTATAAAGAGCTTTTTCTGCTCCTTATCAATATTGTCATGGAAAAGCACCCTGCTCCTGTCGATGGAATAGAGGGGTGCAGCGGTTTGTGCTTTCGCTACTGATGCAGCAATAATCAGTAAAAAGGGTAGCAGTTTATTCATAGCCTTAGGCCTTATGTTCAAAATTACACCATTGGATAAAGGGATAACGTTGTGTTAACCTTAAAATTGCCCTTAACAATTTCATAATCAGCATAACATCGCCCCCTCAGCCCCGAGGGTTAACTTTGCGTAAATAAATTGTTAATGGACACCAAGGGAAAAAAGATCCTGATCGCCGACGATGAACCCGATATCCTGGAGATCATACAATACAATCTTCAGGCCGAGGGGTATACAGTTTATACTGCCAAGGATGGTGACGAGGCATTACAAAGGGCAAAACAGGTGAATCCCGACCTGATCATTCTTGACATAATGATGCCCAGGAAAACGGGTACTGAAGTATGCTCCATACTTAGAACACAACCAGCTTTCAAGGATACGCTTATCATTTTCCTTACCGCATTGAACGACGAAAGTTCACAGGTACGCGGTTTCGACACCGGGGCAGATGACTATGTGAACAAACCCATCAGTCCAAAGCTCCTTCTCAGCAGGGTAAATGCATTGTTTCGCCGGGTGGGTAAAAAAGAAGAAGGTGGGTCCAACGGCATTCTGACCGTTGGTAATGTGGTAATTGATCCGGTGAAATTCATTGTTGAGGTTGATGACAACGAAGTTAGTCTGGCCAAAAAAGAATTTGAACTCCTTTACCTGCTCGCCTCCCGGCCAGGCAGGGTATTTCTGCGAAATGAGATCCTCAACCAGGTTTGGGGAAATGATGTTATTGTAGGTGACAGAACAATTGATGTTCATATCCGTAAGATCAGGCAGAAGCTGGGCCTCGACTGCATTACCACGGTAAAAGGAGTGGGTTATAAGTTTGATCTCTAGCTGGGCGCAAGAGATGCTTTCGGCTTAAATTCGTATCATGTTCAATTTCAAGAGTCTTTCTCCCCGCCAGGTATCAGCCGTTCTGGCTTTTGCTATTTCGCTACTGGTGGCACTAGCCAATCTTGTGCTGGTAAAGAACTGGACAATAGCCATGGGGTCTTTCCTTGTTCTGTTCCTCGTTTCCTACCTGCTGATCTTTTATTTCCTGCAACAATTTATATATCGCCGGATCAAACTGATCTACAAGTTTATTTACCAGACGAAGGCATCCAAACGGGAAGAGTTTTATAATAAATATATCCTCCCGCAGAAAAGTATTGATGAGGTAAAGGAGGATGTGGAACAATGGGCCGAACAGAGAGAGGGAGAGATCGAGATACTTCGTAAAAATGAAGCATTCCGGAAAGAGTTTTTACAGAACCTGGCCCATGAATTCAAGACTCCGATCTTTGCCATCCAGGGTTATGTTGACACACTTCTGAGTGGGGCTATGGACAATCCCGATGTGAGGAAAAAATTCCTTCAGAACACTTCCCGAAATGTAGATCGATTGGTGAACCTTATGAATGACCTTGATGAAATCAGTCGGCTGGAGAGTGGAGAACAGATATTATACAAGCAATATTTCATCATACAGACCCTGATAAGGGAGGTTATTGAATCGCTATCACTCAACCTGGTAACAAAACAGGTAACTGTCAGTATCAAAAAAGGATGTGAGGGACCAACCTATGTATTTGCCGATAAAGAAAAGATCCGCCAGGTACTGATTAACCTGGTAGAAAACAGTGCAAAATATAGTAAGGCCGGCGGATCAGTTGTGGCCAGCGTATATACAACGGATGAGTTTAAGGTTTTGATAGAGATCAGTGATGATGGTATTGGCATTGAGGAAGAGCATCTTCCCAGGATCTTTGAAAGGTTTTACCGCACAGATAAAGCCCGGAGCCGCGACAAGGGCGGCACCGGACTTGGCCTGGCGATCTGTAAACATATCATTGAGGCACATGGAGAATCCATGCATGTTCGCAGCAAAACGGATGTGGGAACCACCATTGGATTCACGCTATCGGCCATCCGGGAAGAGGAAGGCAGTCGCACCAGCAATACTCACCAACCAATTCCATAGTCTTCCCCATGATTACTGCTTCCTCCCCAGAAACTATTATGTTTCCAGTCGAAGTAAATGGCATTGATAGGTCCGCTTGTTCTATCGTCGAGTGAAATGGAATAACCCATTCTTCTTAATTCCTGCTGAACCCAAACAGGGGTATTGTCGTGAAGGAGGATGCTGCCTGCACGAGGCTTTCGGTCGGCAGTTTTTTCACCGCCCAGTGATAGCCAAAGCTGGTTGCTGTTGATGTTAGCAGCTTCAGCAGCTTCCTGCACATTCATACCGAATTCTACCATATTCAGGAAAAACTGTAATAGGTTCTGGTCTTGCGTATCGCCACCCTGAACAGCGAATGAGAGAAAGGGTTTACCATCTTTCAGGGCCATGGAAGGTGTGAGTGTAACGCGGGGTCTTTTACCCGGTTCAATAACATTGAAGGGATTGAGGGTTGAATCGAGAACGAAGCTCTGGAGGCGCTGGCTCATCCCCACTCCTGTTTTACCCGCTATTGTTGCGGGGAGCCAGCCACCGCTGGGGGTAATGGACACCACCCAGCCGTCTTTATCGGCCGCTTCCACTGATGTGGTACCGGCCCAGAGGCGCTCCATATAGGCGCTGTCAACAGGTAAAATCTCGCTCCCTGTGCTGATACCACCAGCTGTTGACCCTGTGCGATTATCATGAGCAGGCATAAAACCCGCTGGCCTGTTGGTGCTGGTCGTATCCAGTGAAAACCCTCTTTTCTTAAGCATTTCCCGATATGGGTTGGTGCCACCCTGAAAGGGATAGGGATCTCCTGGGGATGCCTGGGCCATATTTCTGTCATTACTGATCTGGGCAGCCCTCATGCGCGCATAATCTTTACTGAGCAGGCCTTTCATTGGTTCAGCCGGGGGAAAATAGGGGTCGCCATAATAAAAATCGCGGTCGGCGAAGGCCAGGTTCATGGCCTGGTAAATAGTATGAATATATCGGGCACTGTTATACCCCATAGATTTCAGGTCGAAATTCTCCAGGATATTGAGGGCCTGAAGCATCATCGGCCCCTGGGTCCATTGCTGCAACTTGTAAACATCTATTCCTTTATAAGACACTTTCATGGGTTCTTCTTCTATGGCTTTCCAGTTGGCGAGATCCTGAAGCGTAATAAGCCCACCCTGCTCCTGGGCTCCCCGCACAAATTCCGTGGCGATATCCCCTTTATAGAAGCGGTCGTTGGCAGCCATGATGGCATCCTTGCGATTCATTTTACGCTTAAGGGCTGAACGCTCTGCATCCACCATTTTACGAAGCGTTTCGAGAAGGTCTTTTTGTACAAAAATTTCACCTGCCGCGGGTGCTTCTCTTTTTTCACCGGCATGAGGAAGGAAAACGGCTTTGCTATAGGGCCATTGGCGTATCATTTCCTTACCTCTTTCCATTTGATTGGCGGTCTGGGCTTCGATGGGATAGCCAGCAGCGAGTTCCATGGCCGGTTTCAATACCTGTTCCAAACTCATGGTGCCATAGTTGGCGAGCATAAGGCAGAGCCCTCCCACAGTACCTGGAGTAGTAGCGGCAAGTGGTCCGTACTGAGGAGGAAATTCCATTCCTTTTTCATGGAAGAAAGCGGGTGTAGCGCCTGTCGGAGCCACGCCCAAGGCGTTAATGGCAATGACCTTGCCTGTTTTCGGGTTAAAGATCAGTGCCTGGGTTTCACCACCCCAGCTCAGTACATCCCACATTGTACAGGTAGCGGCCAGCATGGCGCAGGCGGCATCCACTGCATTACCACCCTGTTGGAATATCATTGCACCTGCTGTGGCAGCCAGCGGTTTTCCGGTAATTGCCATCCAGTTTTTGCCGTGCAGTACGGGCTTTTGGGTTTGGGCACCTGCTGAAAATAATGTTGCTAATAATACGAGTGTAACCAGGAGTCGTTTCATTAAAATATTGTTTGTAGGAAGTTAAGATAAATCGGCCTGCTCCGGTACCGGCTTTTTGTTGAAGAATCGGATCGAAATAAGTGTTGCGAGCAGTCCGCTCACGCCCGTGACCATCACCAGGTTGGTATAAAACTGGAGCCAGCTAAGTTCGATCTGAAGCAAGGTTTTACTGAGTAGAACAGCCACACTGCCGAGATAACCGAAGGCATCGGCGAGATATATCAGGAATCCAACGTTTCCGCTTATCCGAAAACTCGCGATGAATCTTTCAAAGAGGATACTGTTGAAAGGAATATAAACAAGGTAGAGGCCCATCCCCACACTGAGCATCCACCACCATGTACTAATGATCTGCTGTTTATAAGCCAGCGTCATCAACAGGCTAAGCAGGAAGCCTGCGGCCATAATAAGATGTGTGATGTTGAAGGCCCGCTTGTTATTACGAACCATAACCATGGAAGCGATTATCAGGAGCATCACCAGTGAGATGATCGTTTCCGTTTGCGCAAACACTGAGCTATTGAAAACATCACCTGATTCGCGCCACATGTCGGCCATGAAACTGTCACGCACTTCGCGCAGGATGGTCACAAGAATATAAACCATTATGAGAAAAAAAAGACCGGTTCCATACTCTCGAAGTAATTTTCTCCTATCCTCTTTTTTCATTGGAAGTCGAACGGTACGATGGGCAATGTCCTTTTCAGTGGGTAGAGGTAATTTTTCTACCAGATAAACAAATAACAGTAACGGACCAGCGAAAATAGCGCCAGTTATAAATGGCATCCAATATTCACTGATATGCCATGTGCTCATGGTAAATGCAGCAACAGATTTGGACAATCCGGATCCGAATATGAAACTCACAGCAAGAGCGGCACTAATAAGGTCGGTCATGCGACGGCCTTCAACATAAGAGAATACGATGCCCCAGAGCATCCCGAGAGGAAAGCCATTAAAGAACAGGCACCAGAAATTATAGGGAGCCGGAAGCAATGCAAAAGCGAGCCATGAAAACCAGGCTATACCGGTGAGTAACAGGATCAATTGTCCGCGTCCGATCCTTTTCATCTCTGCGATGAAACGTATACCGTAAAATTTACTGGCCATATAACCCATCACCTGGGTGATGACGATAACTATTTTGTAATCGAGTCCGAAGAGTGAATATCCGCTGAAAGCCGCTACGTTAAAAGCTTTTCGAAAGGAGAACAGGCAGGTATATAAGCAGAAGGCTACCAGGGCCGCATAGAGAGCGGTTGACCATTCCTGTTTGGTGAATTTCATTTTCATGCTGTCTAACGAATATACGGATTGGAAAAAAAAGCCGGGATATAGACATATCCCGACTGACTGCATGAGAAAATATTTGCTAACACAACAACTGAACGAACAGGCACAAAAGTATTGCGGGTATATTACCAGCAAATGAAGGGATGGTTACCCAATTGTAAAAAAAAGCCCGGCTGGTGCCGGGCTTTTGAAGTATTATAACGCGCTATATTAGTATGCGTTTGTTTTTGGGTTGAAGCTTGTCCAGCCCTGCAACCAGTTTGTTGTTCCGAATGCACCAACATGTGTGGTTGGTGAAAAGAAGGCAGCATCCAGTCCGGAGAAATCAGCTCCGGTCAGGGCAGGAGATCCGGCCTTAGGCAGAAAATTTGGAGTTGTTAGATTGAATGGATCAGTAAGCTGCACATCATCACGGGAAGCAAGGGTGCGAACGCCTTCTGATTCAGCCTTTGCCTTTACGAGGTCAGCAGAAGCGAAAACAGTTTCGGCACCACCGGCAACATTATAGGGCTTGGTATAAACAGCTACTATATTGTTTTTGAATTCAGACTGGCCATCTTTGTAAGCTTGTGCAGTAGCTGCTGTTTCCATGGAGAAACCAGCTTTCCGGTGGCCCAGCAGGATTGAATTACGAAAAACGAAACGGGTTGCTTTTCTCCAACGGTTACTGAAACCATGGTTTGAATTTGAACCGGTTGTATCGTAAGGTCCAATCAGTGTAAAGTTTGAAAGAACAGGGCGGGTGAACGGCTCTGCTTCATCGCCTGCACCATTGTTATCACATTCGATACCATTAGCCTGATCGGTATCAGCTGGTTTATCGCGCAGTGATACAGCATTTTGAATTTTCCCACTATAACCGAAATCGAAGTCGAAATCATCATCCATAGTGCCAAGGGCCACCAGGTTCTTACAATTTACAGTACCTCCAAAAAATTCATATGCATCGTCACCGCCAAAGGAAACCTGCACATTTTCGATAATTGTACCAGAACCAACACCACCAAGTGTAAGGCCATTGATCTCAGATCCGGGTTCAGCGGCAATACCTGAAAATTCAATTCTTACATAACGAAGGATTCCACTGTTATCATTTGCCACTGTTCCTCCGTAAGGGCGGTTTACACCACCTTCGATGATGGGAGCAGGTGAAGTTGGTCGGTTTGTTGGTGCATTGCCAAGAATGATGATACCACCCCAGTCACCTGGAGCACGTTCGCCAGCTGTTTTACCTGAAGTGAATACAATGGGAGCGTCTGCCTTTCCATCAGCAATTAGTTTAGATCCTCTTTCAATGATCAGGGCACCTTTATCTGCTACATCACTTTTGATGACTGTTCCTGGTTCAATGGTTAGCGTTGCGCCATTGTTCACATAAACATATCCCTTGAGCGTCCAGGTACCTTTTGTGAGCGTACGGCTCTGGTCAATAGTTCCATTAAGAATATTATCACCTGGAACCACTCCACCACCACCGGTATTGATATCATCGCCAACATCTACCTTGATGCAGGAAGTAATTGTTAATGCACTAAGCGCTACAACTGCAAATTGTTTTACCAATTTCATTTCTATTAAGTTTAAAATTTTCAGAGTTTGTTTTGTTTATTTCTTAAGATCGAAGTCATATGTAAATCCGATTGAGATGGTGCTGCCAGGCTTGTATCTACTGAACATTCGGTCTGCGCCACCAAATTCCTTACTACCTCCACCAACATTTTCATATAGATAAATATCATTGTTAAGGATATCAGAGAAAGTCAGTTTTACTTCACCTTTTTTATTCATCACCCTTTTTGATAATTGAAAATCGAGAAGATGCCGGGGGCGCTCATAGATATCAGGGAACTCACTATTACCAACAAGCGCAAGTCTTGGTCCTATCCTGTTATAGAGAACAGTGGCATTAACTGCTTTATCTGATGAATACTGTATACCTGCATTTATGAGGTAAGGGGACTGCCCCTGAATTGGACGATTTGAATTAACAGGCTGGCCAGATACATCATCGGGGAAGCTCACATCTGAAAAAAGATAGGTGAAGTTTCCGAAGGCAGTTACGTTGTTCCAGAAATCACTATCAGCATTCAGGAAATCAAGGTTTTTACGAATTTCAAGTTCAGCGCCATACGTATCGGCTTTCCCTGCGTTCTGATAGAAATACAAACGGCGGTCAGAATTGGATCCGGGGTCAAGTCTGAATTCGATAGGATTAGTGAACCTTTTATAGAAAGCTCCCACAGTGAATGCTTCGCCGGCAGCGGGATATATTTCATACCGAAGGTCGAGGTTAAGGATCTTTGTACGTTTGAGGTTCGGATTACCTGATACACCATAATTGGCTTCATAGTCATAGAAGGCGAATGGTGCGATTTCCCTGAACTCCGGACGTGCAACAGTCTGGAAAGCAGAGAAGCGAATATTATTCCTTGTATTCAGTGAATAAGTAAGGTTGACGGAGGGGAGGAAATCCCAGGTTTCAGTATTGAGGTTAAGGCGTTTGGCCGTAACATCTTTGGTAGTAAGGTATTGTTCGAAGAATTCCATCCTTGCGCCCCAAACAAGGCGAATATTTTCGCTGAGTCTGTTATCGAACATTGCAAAACCGGAATTGATAGCTGAGATACCGAAATACTTATCCTGGTTATTGGTGAAGTCATCAACAATAAAACCATTGAGACCTATATTATCTTTCGCAAAGATCCTGTCATATGTTTCATAAATGAGGTCATCATTGAAATTAGCCTGTGACGCTTCAGTGTAACGCAGGATACGGCTTTTGAAATCACGGAACCGTACAATAGTGGAACCGCCAATTTTAAAATTCTGCTTTTCATCAAAGAGATTAAACGGAATTGTTAGCGCTGCTGATCCACTCAGCGTATGGTCTTTCAGATCAGACCAAAAACGACGGGTATCGTCCGTATCGATCTGGAACTCACCGCCAGATGCTTTGGCATACTGCTGCGTACGAAGATCAGGTTGGTTTCTTGTAACCAAAGAATAACCACCATTCCAGCGAAATTTCATCTTACCAAGATTAAGCTGGTGATCACCTTCTAGCTGTCCGCTGTAAAAACTACGTTGGTTCATGAAAGAAGAATAGAATCGGATATCCTGGTTCCGGTTATTATTAAAACCTTCGCGGGTAAAGTAATTATCGTCGTAGAACTGGTTAAAGATATTCTTGAAGGATATCTTGTTCTTCTTCTGAGAATAGGTGATATTGATCAAAGCTCCCAAATTGCTTTGGTAGCGATTTTGCTGATCATAGAAATTAAAGATCGGTTGACCATCAGCTTGTGAGAAAGAGCGGTCAACATTATATTTCAATTGTGCGTTTCTATACATTACTGATGCAATAAAACCAAGCTTTGCATCATTCTTTAAAACCTTTGTTGAACCATACGCAAGATTATATGTCATAGTTGGCGCGGCTTTGCGGGTAACCTGGCCATATACATCATTATTTAACAATTGAGAGGCAGTAATTTTATCAGCGGTTGAAAGAACCCTGTATTCTTGTGGCGTAGATGGGAATGCTGTCGGAAATTTACGGGTACCATCATCGAACCCGAGCCAATCGGTAGATCCACGTTGGTTGCTGGTAAAATCCTTGAAGACGGAATTCGTATTAAAACCAAACGAGACGCCGAGTGAAAGAAAATCTTTTGAAGGAACATCTTTTGTTTGAACCTGGATGAGACCACCGGCAAATTCACCGGTGAGCTCTGGTGTGGCAGTTTTATTGATAATGATATTATCAATCATATTGGCTGGAATCACATCAAAGGAGAATGCCTTACGGTCAGGTTCAGACGAAGGTAACTGAGAGTTGTTAATGAATGCTGCGTTGTAGCGATCACTCAAACCACGAACAATTACAAATTTATTATCCTGAATAGAAGCGCCGCTTACACGTTTCAACACTTCACCTGTTGTACGGTCGGGTGTTCTTTTGATGAGGTCGGCCGCGATACCACTTGAAACAGCAGTATTATTTCTTTGGAGGTTTATGAGGGCACTGGTTGTTTCTTTACGTACAGAACTCCTTACTATAACCTCGCCCAGTTCTGATTTGGATTCCAGTACAACAGTGAACGTATTATCAATGCCTGCCTTTACTTCAACTTCTTCCAGTGATTTTGTATTATAACCGGCACTGGAGATCTGGATGGTATATTTCTTTCCCACCTCAAGTGAAAAGGAAAAGCGGCCTTCAACATCTGCTGCGGCTCTGCGCTCTGTACCAAGTACGATAACAGTGGCACCCGGTACGGCTTCATTCTGGGTATTTATAACTTTACCACTGAGTTTAGCTGTTGACTGCGCGAAGGAATGAATGGTTGTAAGAACCATCGCCATCAACAGGAAGAAAAACTTTTTGCTCACAACTATGAGGGTTTATTTGCCCGCAAAAGTAGCTTCGCAATGTTACCGACCCGTTACGGGAAGGTTAACGAATTGTATCGTGAATGTTACCGGAATATTAAGGCTAAAAATTTACCTGTGCCTGTAAGCGTAGGAGGTTTCCTTTCTGGTGATTGATTGGTTTTCGGGCGTCCTCAAATCTACGGTCAGAAATAGTGTACATGGCGACGAACTCAAAATTTCTATTCACTTGCCATTCCACCCCCATCTCCAGTTCTTTCACATCATAGCTTCGTGCATCAAGTTCATGCTTTTTTCCACCTTTATATATATAGTACCTGCTAAACGGAATTACTACCTGTTTTCCGGGTTTGATCATATAGCTGGCAAGCACGTAACCACCCTGCAAGTTCTGATCTGTGATTGTATTGGTAGCCGGATCATATTCAGGTCCGGTTCCAATATTGTATTCTGCCTGCAATCCAAAAGGTTGCGGGTAAAGAATAAAGCTGGCCCCCACCCGCTGGTCAGTGAATTCTGCATTAACATGTGATAGCTTTACACCCCTGGTAGTATCGGCAATTACAAACTTTCCTGTATATGCCTGGATGCCCGCCTCTATTATTTGTCCATTAGAAAGTTGTGTTGGCCAGGAGAATCTTCCAACAACATGCGGACTATTATTCAGTTCTGGTTTATTAGCTGTTTGACCATTATACAATCCAAAGGCAGCTACCCCATAATCGCCGGATCCTTTCAGTCCATCACTAACAAGCCGGCTCAACAATTCACGCTTGGCTGCAGGCGCCCAGAACAAGAATCCTCCCAGGTCGCGCTCATTAGCGACAGCACTGTTCATTCCATCATTACGGTCGAGCGGCAATCGGTTCTGACTGCTCTGCATATTTTCAAATCCATAAGGCACTTTACTTTGTCCAAGCCTTATCCTGAACTCTCTTTTCTTATCCAGTGCAACATCAAAATATGCATCCCTTACCTGTCCAAAATGAAGACCGGTTGAAGAAGCCGAAGAGGCAAAATCGGGCTGGAAATAGAGATACACCCTGTCTGCGATATTACCACTGAATACCAGTCGGGCCCGGCGAATAAAAAAGCCACCGTCTTCGCCCCAGCTCCTGTCGCACTGCTCGCATTTGAGATCGGGGTTGGTTTCAAGGAGTCTGTTATAACGAACCTGGATATATCCCCTGATTGAAAATGATTCATACCATTTTTTTGGGGGCGTCACCTGCACCACGGGTGTATCCTTTGGCTTAGTAGAATCCTGCGCAAGTAAGGTTGAACTTGCAACCAAAATGAGGAAACTCAGGGGTATTGCCTTCATTATCAGTGACCTTCCCAATGTTACCATAATATGAATTAATTGTTAACAGGGCGCAAAGGTAGATTCAAATACAAGCTGGATAAGGATTTGCAGTGTTAAGGAATTATTACCATGTTAATTCATCATTAAGTAATTGTTACCCAGCCTTCTGTGCCCAACCCCTGGAAAACCTATGTTAAGAAATTATTACCATAGCCACATAACCCTTGCGGGCAAGCTAAAGGGTCTAATTTTGCGCAAAATTCAGTTATGGCCCTAGCAGCATTTCTTAAATTGTTCACTCCCAAGGACAAGGTATTTTATTCTCTTTTCGAAGAAGTGGCCAATACGGTGGCCAAGATGGGTAAACTTATGAAAGAGGTGGTGAGTGAGTCAGATTTTGACAAGCGCGCAGCTCTCATAGCCCGGATGGAAGATTTTGAACATGTGAATGATGATCTTACCCATAAGATTTTCACTGAGTTGGGCCGCAACTTCATTACACCATTTGACCGTGAAGACATCCATTACCTGGCAACTTCACTGGATGATATTGCTGACTATATATATGCATCAGCTAAAAAGATCAACTTTTACAAGGTAAACCCCAACGATCCGGGAATACAAAAGATGGCTGATCTTATTGAGCAGAGTGCCGACCAGATCCGCAATGCTGTGATAGAATTGAGGAATATGAAGAATATGCGACTCATCACAGACGCACTTGTGAAAGTGAATAGTATTGAGAACCAGGCAGATGATATTTTCGACCTTAGCATCGACAGGCTTTTTGAAACAGAGCCTGACGCAAAAGAGGTTATCAAAAAACGCGAGATCTACCAGGTAATGGAAATAGTTACCGATAAATGCGAAGATGCTGCTAATGTGATCGAAAGCATTATTATCAAGTACGCTTAATGGTTCCTGCATAAAAATACCAACATGACCTTTTTAGTAGTAATCATCGTACTGGCCCTGATCTTCGATTACATCAACGGTTTCCACGATGCAGCCAATTCCATAGCCACTATCGTTTCCACCAAAGTACTTACACCTTTCCAGGCGGTGCTTTGGGCAGCAGTCTTCAACTTTGCAGCATTCTTTATTTCAAAATACCTGATTGGTGAATTCAAGATCGGTAATACCATCGCCAAATCCGTTCACGAGAACTTCATTACACTGGATGTGATCTTTGCCGGGTTGATCGCCGCCATCACCTGGAACCTGCTCACCTGGTGGTTTGGTATTCCTTCTTCCTCATCCCATACTTTATTGGGAGGATTTATTGGTGCGGCCATGGCGCATGCAGGGGGAGTGATGAAGAATGGCGAACATGTTATTAATTATGTAAAAGTAATACCCACATTCCTATTTATTTTCCTGGCACCGGTTATCGGAATGATCATCGCATATGTAATTACTGTTATCATACTTAACGTGTGCCGGAATGTTATGCCTTATAAGGCGGAAAAATGGTTTCGCCGGATGCAGCTTGTTTCTTCTGCCCTTTTCAGTTTGGGACATGGTGGTAACGATGCACAAAAAGTAATGGGAATCATTGGTGCGGCGGTGATATTTTTTGAAGTACAGAATGGAAACGCCAGCTATACCACCCTTGACTCATCACATCGCTTCACCCATTTTGTAGAGGACTACTGGTGGGTACCTGTGGCAAGTTTCACCGCTATAGCATTGGGAACACTTAGCGGTGGATGGAAGATCGTTAAGACCATGGGAACACGTATCACCAAGGTTACGCCGCTTGAAGGTGTGAGTGCTGAAACGGCCGGTGCTGCCACCCTTTACCTTGCAGAGGCTGCGGGTATACCCGTAAGTACCACCCATACTATTACCGGTGCCATCATTGGAGTTGGTGCCACAAAGCGATTGAGTGCAGTACGCTGGGGTGTTACGATCAACCTCTTATGGGCCTGGATCCTAACCATACCGGTGAGTGCTTTTATTGCAGCCGTGGTTTATTATGTATTGAGAGCAATCTTTTAACCGACCAGAAATTATTGGTAATCACTATAAACTATTAAGAGCCCGTCCTTCCCCGACGGGTTTTTTATTATCTTGCCCCCTCATTTAAAACTTCTATGAAAGGAATTATCCTGGCCGGCGGATCCGGCACCCGACTGCATCCAATAACTTATGCGATCAGTAAACAGATCATGCCGGTATACGATAAGCCCATGATCTATTACCCGCTTTCCACCCTTATGCTGGCAGGGATCCATGATATCCTTATCATATCGACTCCGCATGACCTGCCACTTTTCAAAAAATTATTTGGCGATGGCAGCCAGTTGGGATTGAATATCTCTTACGCCGAGCAGGCTGTTCCGAACGGTCTTGCCCAGGCATTTGTAATTGGGGCCGATTTTATCGGTAATGATAAGGTAGCGCTTGTGCTGGGTGACAATATCTTTTATGGAATGGGATTGGGGAAGCAACTGGCAAATAATACTGATCCGGATGGCGGAATTGTATATGCATACCATGTAAGTGACCCCGAGCGATATGGGGTGGTGGAATTCGATAAAGACAATAATGTTATCTCTATTGAAGAGAAACCTACTGAGCCCAAGAGTAACTTTGCAGTACCCGGACTTTATTTTTACGATAACGAGGTGATAGAGATCTCAAAAAACCTGAAACCCAGTGCCCGGGGTGAATATGAGATCACCGATGTGAACCGTGAATACCTCAAAAGAGGTAAGTTGAAAGTTTCCATTATGGACCGTGGAACGGCATGGCTTGATACTGGCACTTTTGACTCACTCATGCAGGCCTCCCAGTTTGTGCAGGTCATTGAACAGCGGCAGGGAATTAAGATAGCCTGTGTGGAAGAGATAGCTTGGAGAAAAGGATTTATTGATGATGAGGCGCTGAAAAAGATAGCGCAGCCGCTTATTAAAAGCGGTTATGGAGAATACCTACTGGGACTTATTCATGAAAAAAAATAAACTATGAGTAAAATTCTTGTTACCGGCGGTTGTGGCTATATCGGGTCTCATACCCTGGTTGACCTGATCGGTAGCGGTTTCGAAGTGATATCCGTTGATAACAATTCGCGCTCTTCCCCGAGGATACTGGAAGGCGTAGAAAAAATCACCGGCCAGAAAATAAAAAACTACAAAGTTGACCTGTGTAATTTCGATGATACGTTCGCGATATTCCAGGAAAATACAGATATAGCAGGTATCATTCATTTTGCGGCGTATAAGGCAGTAGGAGAATCAGTTGCAGAACCGGTGATGTATTTTGAGAATAATCTTGTAAGCCTGCTCAACCTGCTCAAATGTGTGCAGGAATTTAAGGTTCCTTATTTTGTATTCTCTTCATCCTGTACGGTGTATGGAAATCCGGATGTGATACCTGTTACGGAAACCACTCCACCCAAGCCTGCAGAATCGCCCTATGGCTATACCAAGCAGATGGGTGAGCAGATCATCAATGAGTTTGCGAAGGTGAACCCCACACAATGCATCTTACTAAGGTATTTCAACCCTGTAGGAGCCCACCCCAGTATCCAGATAGGTGAACTGCCGATCGGGAAACCAGCCAACCTGGTGCCCGCAATAACGCAAACTGCTATAGGCAAACTTCCACAGATGACCGTTTTCGGAAATGATTATGATACCCGCGATGGAAGCTGCCTTCGTGATTTCATTCATGTCTCCGATATCGCCCATGCACATACGCTTTCTTTGCAATACCTTATGGATGGCAAGAGCCAGAAGCACTGTGATGTTTTCAACCTTGGAACAGGCAATGGAGTAACCGTTCTGGAAGCCATCAGGGCATTTGAAAAAGTAAGCGGTGCGGCGTTGAACTATGCCATTGGTCCTCGCAGGCCCGGAGATGTTATTGCCATTTATGCAAACAATGAATACGCAGTAAAAGAGTTGGGATGGGATATCAAATATTCACTGGAAGACATGATGGAAACGGCATGGAAATGGGAGCAGCGATTAAAGGCGGATGAAACACTTTACCTCTTACAGAATGCCAATTTGAATTAACCTTACCTTTGCAGGGCAAAAACCAATACTACATGTTAAAAGATATACAGGTAACCGGTAAAAAAGATACAAGAAGCGGATTTGGTGATGGGATGACAGAATTGGGAAGAAACAATCCTAATGTAGTGGCGCTCACTGCCGACCTGGCGGGATCACTTAAGCTACAGACGTTTATAAAAGAAAATCCAGATCGCTTTATTCAGTGCGGTATTGCTGAAGCCAATATGATTGGTATTGCGGCGGGACTCACCATTGGCGGCAAGATCCCTTTCACCACAACTTTTGCGAACTTCTCTACCGGTCGTGTATATGACCAGATCAGGCAGTCGGTTGCTTATAGCGGTAAGAATGTGAAGATATGCGCTTCTCATGCGGGACTTACGCTGGGTGAAGATGGCGCCACGCACCAGATCCTGGAAGATATCGGCATGATGAAAATGTTACCCGGTATGACGGTTGTCGTACCCTGTGATTATGCGCAAACCAAGGCAGCCACCCTGGCTATTGCTGAATATGAGGGCCCTGTTTACCTGCGGTTCGGAAGGCCGGTATGGCCCATTTTTACTGAGGGAATGCCATTTGAAATTGGCAAGGCGCAGGTGTTCAGCGAAGGAACTGATATAAGCATATTTGCCTGCGGACATATGGTATGGAATGCTATTGAAGCTGGCAGGATACTTGAAGAAAAAGGAATAAGCGTAGAAGTGATCAATATACATACCATCAAACCACTTGATGAAGAAGCCATCATCAGATCACTGAAAAAAACAGGCTGTGCCGTTACCGTGGAAGAGCATAATGTGCTGGGTGGAATGGGGGACTGTGTTGCACAGGTTGCTGCACGACATAACCCAGTGCCCATCGAATATATCGGAACCAATGATACATTTGGTGAAAGTGGGACACCGATGCAATTGCTCGAGAAATATGGATTGAGCACAGAGAATATTGTTGCTGCAGCAGAGAAAGTGATGGCAAGAAAATAATAAAGGCAAAATATATTTTATAAAAGAAACAACCGGCAACCCGGTTGTTTTTTGTTTTTAAACTTTCCATTCTGGCTTCAGTCTTATCTTTAGCAACAAAACAAGGAGCATGTCGATGGCCATCGAAGACAATGAGTTGCTGATTATGTTCCGGGAACCCGCTTCCCGGGAAAAGGCATATACCAGCATCATAAAAAAATACCAGGAACGACTTTACTGGCATGTGAGGCGTATGGTAGTAGGTCATGAAGATGCCAACGATGTGTTGCAGAATGTGTTCATAAGGGTTTGGAACGGACTGGAAAATTTCAGGGAGGATGCCAAGCTTTATACCTGGCTTTACCGGGTGGCCACCAATGAATGCCTGACTTTTTTAGACCAGCAGAAAAGAAAGGCAACGGTATCTTTTGATGATTCTGAGGAAGGTTTGGGTAACCAGATCAAGGCAGATAAAGATTTTGATCCAAAGCAGATCGAGTGGAAATTGCAACTGGCCATCCAGAAATTACCTGAAAAGCAGCGGATCGTTTTCAATCTCCGGTATTATGATGAGATGCCATATGAAGAGATGAGCCGTGTGCTGGAAACATCAGAAGGAGCTTTGAAAGCCTCTTATCACCACGCAGTAAAAAAAATTGAAGATTACCTGTTGAATCATTAAACCCCCACCACCAGAAAAGGTCTAAAAGGCGATGATACCCGATAATACCATATATGAAGAGATAAAAGCCATCAGTGATCTGGTGGCAGGCGTTTCGCGCCAGCTTCCCTACAAGGTGCCTGCCGGGTATTTCGAAAATTTCGCTGACAGGATGCTTCTGCTGGCAAAAAGCCAGGAAATAACTGGTTTTGAAGCAGGAGAGCCGGATCCCGGTGCTGAGTTGCAGCAACTATCGCCTTTACTGGCAGGTTTATCCAAAAAATCACCATTCCGGGTACCAGAAGGATATTTTGAGCAGGTTGCCGGTGAGGTAAATGCAGGTGTTTCAGCATTGGAGCAGGCAAATGAAATATTAGAGACCCTCTCCCCCACTTTGGAAGCAGCCCGTCACCTTCAGCCTTACAAGGTGCCGGATGGCTATTTTGAACAGCTTCCACAGGTAATGCTTGAAAGGGTTACGGGAGTGAAGGTTCCAGGGAAGGATATAGTTAAGCAGGAGGCGAAAGTTGTAGGAATGGGGCGGTCATGGTTCAGGTATGCTGCCGCCGCCGCAATAACAGGATTGATCCTGATAAGTGCCTGGTGGTACAATCAGAACAATGACAGCAGCATAGAAATTGCAGGTACCGGAACAATTTCCGCACAATTGCAGGCAGAGATGGACCAACTCAGTGATGATGTGATTTTTGACTATGCCGATTCTGTTCAGTCAATTTATATGGGGGCCTCAACAGCTTCCAATGCAGATCTAAGCGAACCGGTATTTCATTACTTACTCAATGATGTTAGTGATGAAGCCCTGCAGCAGTATCTGGCTGAGCAACCCGGAAAGACCCTATAAACCAACAAAACAAAAGATCATGAAACATATCTATATAATATTAGTGCTGGCATTCTCACTCTCCACCGCTGTGGTGGCACAACAGCCGCGCGAAGGCGAAAGGCTTGAGGCGCTGAAGATCGCCTACCTCACAAAGAAGCTCAACCTCACTACAGAAGAAGCAAAGCAATTCTGGCCGGTTTACAATAACTATATCGCTGAAACAAAACAGGCGAGGATGTCTTTTCGCAATGGAAATGAATTAGAGCGGGAAGAAAAGATACTGGCTGTCCGGAAAAAATACCAGCCGCAATTCAGTAAGGCATTGTCGCCCGACCGTGCCAACCAGTTCTATAAAGCTGAAAAAGACTTTTACGGCTTTGTACAGAAAGAATTGATGGAACGACGCCAGCAGCGGCAGGACAACCGTCCGCGACGTAATGGAAATTAATAATCACCCTATCGGAGTTTTTATATCATGATAGAATAGAAACTTCCATCCTGCCGGGTGCCCTTCCTGCCACCATTGCTGCCTCAGTTCCATCGCCTTCTTACCGTCATAATCATATTTGGCTGCAAACCTGCTTTTCATCTGTTGTAATTGTGGTGCATTATCGCCCCCGAAAAAAACCGTTTCACCACCATCAACAATCCTGAACACCTGGTGATAAGGGCAATGACCTCCTACCAACTGGTATTGGATATATCCACCGATAACACCGTCTCCATCCAGGAATACCACGTTAGGAGCTGACTTCAAACATTCAAGTTCTTCTGTAATATAAGAAGCGGAGTCTTTCTCAAAGGCATAGTCCAGCTCTTTTTGCTGAACATAATAAGTAGCATTCGGAAATGATATCACATGCTTCCCCTTGGAGTCAAAACGACTCACCCCACCGGCATGATCTTTATGCAGATGGCTCATCAATACTTTGGTAACCTCGCCCGGATTGATCCCTGCATCCATAAGATTCCGGTGTAATTGTGGTACTCCATCTTTCTCGAAACCCAGGCCTGTATCCAACAGCAACACATCTTCACCCGTTACTACCACGAATGGCTGTATCTCCACAAGGAGGCTACCTTTTGGCCTGTCCTGAAGTTCATGCGAACGCTCATCAAACGGAACAAACTGCTTTGTGCCATCTATGGTGAAACTGCCTTCGGAAAGAGGAACGATTGTCATGTAAGAGGTAAGATTTAAGAGGTAAGATTTGAAGGTAAGATTTAAGATTTAGCGAAGGACCATTTGGCGGTCGGCGTCGAGCCTTACCAGAATGAATAATAATATTGTGAACGTAAGCAATGATGTTCCTCCATAACTGATAAATGGAAGTGGTATTCCGATAACGGGTGCGAGTCCGATGGTCATGCAGATATTAATAGCGATATGGAAAAAGAATATGGATGCCACACCGTATGCATAACATCTGCTGAAAACACTTCGTTGTCGTTCTGCAATGGTGATGATACGCATCAGCAGCAGGAAATAAATTGATAGCAGCACCAGGCTACCCAGGAAACCGAAACCCTCGCCTATTGTACAGAAAATAAAATCCGTCCGCTGCTCCGGTACAAAGTCATAACGGGTTTGCGTTCCTTTCAGCAGACCCTTGCCGGCAAATCCACCGGAGCCAATGGCAATCTTACTCTGCCGCACATTATAATCACCTCCGTCATCTTTTTTCTTTTCATCGGGCGCCTGGGCGATCTCCATTGCTTCCCGGGCATCTTTGGGAACATAGTCTTTACCAATGGTGTCGTAGATTCTTTTTACCTGGTAAGGTTGCATTATATTATCGAAAATGTAGGGCACCGCAAAACGCTGTACACCAACCGCAACAAACCATATTCCCATTATTATCACCAGCAATTGTCTCTGCCTTTTGATCTGCCTTCGCATGATATAGATGGCGATGGCTGCAGCTGCAGTAAGAATGATTGCCAGTATATTGGGATCAACCAGTAAGGTAGCCACTACAAGTGCCGCCAATGAGAATCCGATGATGAGGACAGCTGCAGGCAACCCCTCCCTGAACATCACGAGGAAGAAAGAGAAATAGACCAATGCGAGTCCGGTTTCCTGTTGGAGAATAGTTATGAATGCGGGAGTGATGGCTATTGCTGTAGCGATCAGTTGCGAACGCGTTTTGGAGAAATCAGTATCCACCCTACTCAGGTATTTTGCCAGCGCAAGGTTTACAAATACTTTGCAGAGTTCTGCTGGCTGTAGCTGGAATCCCCCGAAGCGCATAATGGAACGCGTTCCTTTCACTTCCGTATGAAAAGGAAACACCAATAGTAAGAGCAGAATGCCAAATGCATACCAGAGATTGGCTGTAGCCGTAAAGAATTTACTATCAGTAAGTAAAATGAAGACGGCCAATACAGCGCCAATACCCACATACAATAGTTGACGGCTATAATCAGTTTTGAGTGAAAGGAAGGTCTGGATCACCGATTCCCCTTCTGTATAGGTGGTTGCGAAAATACTGAGTACACCGATGCTCACAAGCAGTATGTAAAGCCAAACTACCAGCCAGTCGACCCCTTTCGATATATCAGGTTTTCGTTGATTCATACCAGTTATACGGATGTAGATTTAATTTTTTGTTGCTGAGGAAGGATGGCCTCTATACCTGTTCTGGTGGTTCTTGTTTCGGGTCTTGGAGCTGGTGATGGCAGTTTTTCATCCTTGTATCGCTTAAGACTGTCGGGCGTTGCCGAATGTTTACGCATGAATTTACGGATAACGCTTGTATCATTGGTGCGCTTGAACCAATTCCAGGCCCGGGTAGAATCGGCTTTATATTGCTCACGGATTATCCAGGATGGCATCAGATCAGTAGATGCAATTCTTTCAACTTCTTTTACACGTTCGGGCCTTAAGGTATCATTAAGGTATTTCTCCATCATAAGCGCAGCGATTGGTCCGGCCCATGTACCACCATATCCTGCGTTCTCAACAATAACCGCAATGGCGATCTTCGGATTTTCGCGGGGGGCGAAACAAACAAAAACAGAGTTGTCTTTAAGTTTGGTACGCTTACCATCAATAACGCGGTAGTTCTCTGCAGTTCCTGTTTTTGCACACACGTTGATACCAGGCAACTGTGCCATTCGGGCCGTACCTATTTCAACCACATCCTGCATACCTGCCATTACGGCTTCATAGGCATCATCAGAAATACTGGTGAGAGGTGAGTGCCTCTTCCGGAAGGCATTCATGATGGTATCTTCGGGTGTTTCCTCATCTATCTTCTCCACGAAATGCGGGGTAAAATAATAGCCTTTATTGGCTATGATACACATCGAATTGGCCAGCTGAAGAGGGGTTGCCAGCATCATATCCTGCCCGATACCCAGCGTGAGGTTTGTACAGGAGCTCCAGGAGTTCCGATACACTTTATTGTAGACGGAACTGTCGGGGATATTACCCTTATCCTCGCTGGGCAGGTCAACCCCTACCCTTACCCCGAGGTCGAAATTGTTCATATAACCCTTCCATTTCTGGTATCCTTTCTTTACGCCTCCATACCGGTTAGCGTCTACAGATAATCGGTAGATATGGGTAAAATAGGAGTTGCATGAATTCGCAATGGCGAGCCGAAGATTGGCGGCGTGGCCCGGATTATTATGGGTGCATTTTACCGGTCGCGCACATCCGTAGTAGGCACCACTGCATCCGATACCAAAAGAGGGTGTGATGATACCTTCATCTAAAGCAACCAGGGCTCCCAGCGGCTTGAAGGTAGAGCCGGGAGGGTATTGGCCCTTGATGGCACGGTTCAGCAAAGGGCTGCTGACATCGAGAAAGAGTTTATTAAAATTCTGTTGCTTCTCCGGACCGGTTAACATATTTGGATCAAAATTAGGGCCTGATACCATGGCGATGATGCCACCTGTTTTGGGCTCGATGGCCACAGCAGCTCCAACTTTTCCCTGCATCAGTTTTTCGGCCAGTTGCTGCACTTCAATATCTATATAGGTTCGCAGGTTTCTACCGGCAACAGCGGCAGTATCAAAGGCGCCCTCTTCATATTTGCCCACCAGCCTGTTCTTATTGTCTTTGATCATGTATTCAACACCTCGCCTTCCCATCAGTACACGCTCATAAAAAGATTCCAATCCTGTTTTACCTACATAATCGCCCAACCTGTAGAAACCATCTGACCTTTTGATATTGCCTGAATCTGCTTCACCGATATAGCCCATTATATGTGCTGCCGCATTGAAGGGATAGGTACGTACCGGCCTTTCCACCAGGGCGAAGCCCGGAAACTTGTAGATATTCTCTTCCAGCCTGGCATGAACCTGGGGAGGAAGAAGATCTTCGAATATACTTGGACGATAGCGTCCATTTTTTATGATGGCGGTGATAACTCTTTTGCGGAATTCGGCTGTATCGATATCCAGCAACTGGCAGAGATAGGTTGTATCTACACCTTTGATCTGGGTTGGTGTTACCTCCAGATCATACATGATAGTATTATTAAGGATAGCCTTTCCCTTTCTGTCATAAATGATACCACGGTCGGGGTATTTTACCTTTGGATAAACGGCATTGTTGAATGCAAGAGCCTGGTATTTATTTGAAAAAAGCTGGAGGTTGATCAGCTGGGCAAGCATCACGACAAATACCCCCGCAATTATAAGACGGATGACAGTTGAACGTGATTGGTTGAAAACAGACATGAGGGAGGTAAGAATTAAGAGGTAAGAGGTAAGAGTTGAAGTAAGATTTAAGATTTAAGAAGTAAGATTTAAGATTTGACAAAATTAATCATGTACACCCAATTAAAGGTAAGTAAGCAACAATAAAGAAAACTAATGAATCAATTCTCCAACAAACCGCAGTACATCCTCCACGTAAATCTTACCTCTTACCTCTTACTTCTTACCTACACGGCGTTGGTTCTGTATCTTTCTTTGCGGTAGAACAAAAGTTCAGTAATAAGTATAAGAAGCAGGCTTACGGCGGTTGTTGCAAATACTTTACCGAGGAAGTACCAGAAGTTGCCGAACTGCATCCATTCCAGGAAAACCAGGTAGCCATGGTGAAGAACGGTAAGCACCAGAACAAAAACCGAATAGGGTGCCCATCCCATGCTGGCAGGAGAAGGCGCGCCATAGCTTTGTTCAGCGCCTTCCTGGCGAATCAGCAGGTTGACGAGGAATGGTCTGATATAAGCAATGAATACGCAGGCGGCGGCATGCAGGCCGGGAGTTACCAGGAAATAATCGAGCGAGAGCCCGAACAGAAAAGCTACGATCATAAGCCAGGCACGACCCATATTGAAGGGCAGCCAGAGAATATATAAAAAATAGAGGTATGGAACCACAAACTGGTGCAGGGGTGGGATCTTATGCAGGACGAATACCTGCACGAGGATAAAAACAATAAAGCGGATAGTATTTTTTACCAGGTCACTCATTTGTTTTTCTTGTTGCTGTTTCGAGCGCTGTTTGTTCTTCCATTTGTTTATTCCGAACTACATATACATATTGTATCGTAGAAAAATTTGTGGCTGTGCGCAACCGGAGGTTGAGAAAATTTGTACTTGGATCACTGATGGCGGTATCAACAGTTCCGATCAGGATATTGGGTGGAAATATCGAGGACAGGTCACTGGTGAGAACGGAATCCCCTTTGTTTACCTTGATGTTTTTGGGGATGTTCCGCATCTGAACAAATCGCGGGTTCACTCCATCCCAGCTAACGGATCCACGTTCTTCAGACCCTTTGAGTTTACCATCCACTTTAAATTGCCGGCTGATCATACTCATTACTGTGGCGAAATTATTGCTCACATTCACCACCCTGCCTACGATTCCCCTTGATCCGATCACAGCCATATCAACTGCCACACCCTGGTTGGAACCCCTATGAAGGGTAAAGAAATTGGTTTGCGTGGTAACAAAACTACCAACTACACGGGCATCCAGATAAGTGTATTTCTGGTATGGCTTCAGGGAGTCAACACGAATGGAATCCACCACTATCCTGCTGCTGGTATCGGCAGGCTGGTAGTTAGACCGAAGCATTTCGCGAAGAGAAACGTTTTCCTTCACGAGTACTTCGTTGGCTTTTTTTAGTTTGAAGTAGTATTCAACCGTATTATAGCGGTCATTGATGCTTCCCGTTATTTCACTGGCAACGCCCATGGCCGCTGCCTCATGAAATTTGTTATAACGGAAGAGAAAGGACAATGCAAGCACCTGCAGCGCCAGGAAAAAAATGAAATTGAAATAGCGCCGGATGAACAGAAAGATATTACGCATAGCAGCCTCCTCTTATCAAATTTATGCTTCTAACCCGCTCCTTTATCAGCGCATCACAAACGGATACCGATCATAATTTTTAAGTGCGATCCCCGTTCCGCGAACAACACTTTTCAATGGATCGTCTGCCACATGCACCGGAAGTTTTATCTTCTGGCTAAGGCGTTTGTCGAGCCCTCTCAACAAAGCTCCTCCACCTGTGATGTAAAGGCCACGGCGATATATATCCGCTGCCAGTTCCGGTGGTGTGGTTTCCAGAGCTTTGAGGATGGCCTCCTCAATTTTGAAAATGCTTTTATCGAGTGCTTCGGCGATCTCCTGGTAGCTGACCATTATCTGTTTTGGAATTCCTGTAACAAGGTCGCGACCATTAACAGGGATATCGTCGGGGGGATTGTCGAGGTCTTTCATCGCGGCTCCGATCTGGATCTTGATCTGTTCAGCGGTTCTTTCACCGATCAGGAGGCTATGGTAACGGCGAAGGGCTTCCATGATATCGGCAGTGAATTCATCACCGGCAATACGGATACTTTGATCACAAACGATACCTGCAAGTGCAATTACCGTGATACCCGTTGTACCGCCACCAATATCAATGATCATGTTACCCACGGGTTCCTCCACATCAATACCAATACCCAGTGCAGCCGCCATTGGCTCATGAATCAGGTAAACTTCCTTGGCGCCTGCCTGCTCTGCGCTATCGCGAACAGCACGCTTTTCAACTTCCGTGATGGAAGAAGGAATGCATATCATCATTCGCCATGAAGGAGGAAAAAGAGGTTTTTTGGGGTAGATCATCTTGATCATCTCACGGATCATGAGCTCGGCAGCGTTGAAATCAGCGATAACACCATCTTTGAGTGGCCTTACCGTCCGGATGCTTTCATGCGTCTTCTCGTGCATCATCAGGGCGCGCTTACCTACGGCAAGAACATTTTTCGGGTTGTTCCGGTCAAGTGCCACAATCGAAGGCTCGTTGACCACAATCTCGTCGTTATGTATGATAAGGGTATTTGCAGTACCCAGATCCATGGCGATTTCCTGGGTCAGAAAATTGAATAATCCCATTTTATGCGGTCAGATTTTTAGTCAGGATATAATGTGAGCAAAATTGGAGGAAATAATCCGATTTATCAAAGTAGTATTCATTGATTATCACCAATTTTTTCACAATTAGCCAACTATCGCAAAAGAAGTGCCGAAATAAGTTCACAATAGCTTTTTGCCGACATCTGTTACTTTCGTCATATGTCAGCACGGGGTGTACACATCAATCGCACAGTCTGGATCCTGGCGATGGTAAGCCTGTTCGCAGATTTTGCGAGTGAAATGCTTTACCCTGTTGTACCCGTATACCTGAAAGAAATCGGCTTTTCAATAGCATTGATAGGAGTTCTTGAAGGGATAGCAGAGTTTGTGGTCGGACTCACAAAGGGTTATTTTGGAAACTTATCAGATCAACGAGGTCGGCGACTTCCTTTTGTACGCATGGGTTATGCACTCAGTGCTCTCTCAAAGCCATTGATGGCTGTTTTTATTTATCCCGCCTGGATCTTTTTTGCAAGAACTATCGACCGGCTTGGCAAAGGCATGCGCAGTGCTGCCCGCGATTCCATACTGGCCGGAGAAAGTACGCCAAAGACACGGGCGAGGGTATTCGGATTTCACCGGGGTTGGGATACGGTAGGCGCTGTTCTCGGACCTGCTGCCGCCCTGGCCTTTCTACATTTTAATCCGGGTGCTTACCGCCTATTGTTCTTTTGGGCATTTATCCCAGGTGTTATTTCTGTTGCTTTACTATTCCTGTTACGGGAGAAAAAGATCATCAAACCAGGAAATGATGAATTAGAGCTTCCCAAAAAAACTACCAACTTCTTTTCCTTTTTTTCTTTCTGGCGCGAGGGAAGCAAGGAATACCGCAGACTGGTATCCGGACTACTCCTGTTTGCCTTAGCAAACAGTTCCGATGCATTTTTATTATTGCAGGCAAAAGCGATCACAGGTTCCGACACAATTACCATCAGCGCCTATATTTTCTACAATATTATCTATGCGGGCGCTTCCTATCCCATGGGTATGCTGGCGGACCGATGGGGCATGAAAAAAACTATAATTGTGGGAATGGCATTATTCGTACTTGTATATTCAGGTTTTGCCTTTTTGAGTTTTAATGCGGGGAAAATCCTGGCTGATTATGTGGTGCTGGTCTTTATATTATTTCTCATCTATGGTATTTATGCTGCAGCCACCGAAGGCATTTCAAAAGCCTGGCTCAGCAACACCGTTGATCGTAATAAAACAGCCACTGCACTTGGATTATATGGGTCATTACAAAGTATCTGCACATTAATATCAAGCACTCTGGCAGGAATCGTCTGGGTGATATGGGGTGCATCTTTTACTTTCATAGTAGCGTCTACCCTGGCCACCTCATCATTGATTTGGTTGCTGCTGGTTCCAGTAAGGAATGAATCATCAAAAGCTGCCTGACTTAACCAGGCATCTGCGATTCTGAGACCTGGATCGATTCCACACAGTATATTGAATTTCGCCTAGCCCTATCCGGTATACTGTTATAATCCCCCATGACCGGAGTAAAGACTCAACGGTTTATCAAGTTCGAGCGCAATTACAGACATATATTCGTCTTTCACCGTAGCTGGAATATCAATGAATACAAGTCCCGGAACCTGGCTCCAGGAGATCTTTCCGACGATTTTGTGGGCCAGTGTTTGGCCTGATCCAACAACCCTTATTTTTTTTATCGTGTTCTTTAAACCCTTAACCATAACCGATCCCGATGGTTTTCCAGTTAAGAAAAGATAAAGAATGGTGGAGTCCTTAGAAATGGTGGAGGGACCATAAAAATGGCCCTGCGGCATTCCTCCCAGGGAACCAAAAATTGCCTCCTCATGTTTTTTATTCCACCTGCCCAGTTCCTTTAATACGGTAACCTGTTGTGGTGGAATGCTGCCATCTTCTTTAGGTCCAATATCCAGCAGCAGGTTGCCGCCACTTCCTATGGCATCAGCAAAAATATGAATGATCTCAGATGGAGTTTTCCAGTTGGTATCAGAATGCTGGTAGCCCCAATTATTATTGATGGTCATGCATAGCTCCCACCATTTTCCTTTTGGGCGGGTGATAGGTGTATTTTGTTCGGGTGTGTCATAATCACCATAGCCTGCCAGCCTAGCATTGATAATGGCAGATGGTTTTTTACCCAGAATTGCGGAGCGTATGCCCGCCGCATTCCACTCTGCTGCACTATGTTCCCAATCGCCATCGAACCACCACAGATCGGGACGAAACTGGTTAGACACTTCATTGATCTGTGCCAGATTAAAAGCAAGGAATTTATTCCATCTTAAAGAGTCGTCCTTCACTTTATAACGGGAACTGTCGCGAAGAAAGCCGGGGTAATCAGGATGCGACCAATCGATCAAAGAAAAATAAGCACCACGTTTGATATTGCGTTTATCCAATGCTTCAAAGAATGGGGTGAGCAGGTCGCGGCGCGCGCGCGTATCTTTCACAACATTATAATGATTTTGTTTGCTGGGCCATAAGGCAACACCATCATGGTGCTTGGTGGTGATGACAGCATAGCGTGCACCACTTTCGCGGATCAGTTCTGCCCACTGTTCAGGGTCATAGCGGGAGGCCGTGAAGCCACCTAACTGTTTCATATAATCGCTATGGCTGATCTTGCGGTTGTGAAAGCTCCAGCTCTCATCAATGCCATTCACCGCATAGATCCCCCAGTGGATGAAAATGCCAAGTTTGGCATCAGCAAACCATTGCATCTTTGAGCTATCCGCACCAGGGGCAGCAGTTTTTTCCCTTGCCGCCTGCCCTTCAGATTGCTGTACAACCACTCCTGTTTGGGCCTGCAAAGTTGTAAATGCGATAACTGCTGAAAACAGAAGAATAGAAACCGAAAATTTCATACACAATCGTTTTGTTTGTACCTAAAAAGGCACAAGTATCAGGAATGAGACAGAAAGCCAAGACGTTTTTCCGTTTCCTTATCCAATGAAGGCAGGCGCCTGCGCTCTACCAAAAAGCTTGTCAGCTGGGCGATCTCCCTGAATATATAATGTTTGTCAACCGCACCTTTAAGATAGTCTTTGCCGGTACTCCCACCAGTACCCACCCGGGTTCCGATCATACGGTGTACCATATTCATATGCCGATATCGCCAGGTGCTGAGTTGCTCATCGATCTCGAGTAAAACATTTAGCAGCTGAAAGGGCTGCTGAAGCATTGGGTAGCCGCGGTAGAGCATAATAAAAAGAGCTGCCCTGCATGCTCTTGGTGAGAGCTGTCGAATTGATCCGGAAGTATTTTCAGGAACTTCATGCTCACCTGCGATGCTGGCATTGGTGTTTTCTCCAAATACTGATTCAAAGCCCTGGAGATTAGCTAATTCTTTTTCACTCAGGCTTGACCGGTAGACAGCGGAATAATCAGCAAACCAATCGGGCGACTGGTCAAGAAATGGCATTCGTTCGAGCCATTGATTAAGCAGACTGATAAGCGGCTGTTCAGATTCTACCTGCTTGATCAAAGCCACCTGTTCAGGGCGTAATTGGGAAGTGTAATACTCCTGACCGTGTCGCTGCATGAATTGCAGTCCCAGCCTGGCCTCCAGCGCCTTGAACTGCCAGCTCTGAAAGCCCGATGCCGGCCTGAGCATATCACGGAAATCGAGAAAATCCATTGGTGTCATTGTTTCCATGATATCGATCTGGTGTACCAATACTTTTAAAATGGTAACAGAACGCTGGAGTCTATGGACCACGGTTTGTAATTCTGGTGAATTATCATTGAGTTCGGGCTGCTTCATGATGGCATTCACTGATTCTACCTCATACATCACCTGTTTGAACCATAATTCATATGCCTGGTGAATAATGATGAATAACATTTCATCATGCGCGGGTTGCTGCAATAAATCACTTTCAGGTTGTTGCGCATTAAGAATCTTATCAAGCTGCAGGTAATCAGAATAATGAACGTTTTTCATGATCAGGATTTATTGCTTTCAGAAAACTCATACCCGATATCTTTCCTGAAATACATACCATCGAAAGATATTTGGTCCAGTGCCTGTTTTGATAAAGCAACTGCTTCACCAACAGATTCACCATAGGAAGTAACGCAGAGTACACGTCCGCCGGCAGTGAGCACCTCCCCCTCTTTTTCTACGGTTCCTGCATGGAAGAGGAGACTGGCGGGAGGAAGCTGCGCATCAAGCCCTTTAATAAGTTTACCCTTTTCATAATCACCGGGATATCCACCACTTACAGCCATAACGGTGCAGGCTACCCGCGGATCCTGTACGATGGCAACCTTATCCAATTCGCCATTGGCAGTAGCCACGAGAAGTTCCACGAGGTCATTCTGCAGGCGGGGCATCACTACCTCTGTTTCGGGATCACCCATCCGGCAATTGTATTCAATAACAAAGGGTTCTTCATTTACCTTGATCAATCCCACGAAAATGAAACCTTTATAATCAATGCGTTCTTCCTGTAAGCCAGCTACCGTGGGCCTTACCACTCTTTCAATCACTTTATTCATGAAAATATCATCGGCAAAAGGAACCGGACTAACAGCGCCCATGCCTCCTGTATTTAGTCCGGTATCAGCTTCTCCAATACGCTTATAATCTTTTGCGTCGGGCAGCAATACATAGTTCTTGCCATCGGTGAGAACGAAGACGCTCATTTCTATTCCGCTTAAAAATTCTTCGATCACCACTTTTTTAGATGCCTCCCCAAACTTTGCCTCTTTGATCATCTCTTCAAATTCCTTTGCAGCTTCATCGTGATCATTTAATATGAGAACACCTTTACCGGCGGCGAGGCCATCCGCTTTCAATACGATAGGAAGTGCATGCTGTTTAATATAAAGAAGGCCTTCTTCAAAGCTGGCGGCATCAAACTCACGGTAAGCAGCGGTCGGTATTTTATGGCGATCCATGAAGGCTTTGGCAAAGGCTTTTGATCCTTCCAATTGTGCACCATAGAGGGAGGGACCGATTATTGACATCAGTGCGCCGCTCTTAAGCGCTACCGGATGCATGCGGAAATAGTCGACTATTCCCTTTACCAATGGCTCTTCCGGACCAACAAGGATCATGTCAATGGATTCATCCATACAGAATTGGCGGATCTGCCGGAACTCCGTCAATTTCAGGTCAACATTGGTGCCGCATCGGGCTGTACCGGCATTACCCGGGGCAATGAATAAACGGTCGCAAAGCGGGCTCTGGGCCATTTTCCAGGCCATTGCATGCTCGCGGCCACCAGATCCGAGTAATAATATATTCATGATAATTCTTTCTTATATAAATGAGCCGGATCAACCAATCCGGCTGCGAAAATAGAGAAATGCCTTCAAAAGCTCATCCGGTGGCACTCATACGGATTTTATCCTTATTTTGGCCCATCCAAACAACAGCTAATCATAAATTAACGATCCACTTATGAGTCAATCACAGCTTGCATCCCAATCAGGCCACCCCAAAGGGCTATATATTCTCTTCGCAACGGAAATGTGGGAACGTTTCAACTATTACGGCATGCGGGCCGTGCTGGTGCTATTCATGACCAAAGCGCTACTGTTTGACAAAGTGTTTGCCTCCAATCTTTATGGCTCTTATACCGGGCTCGTTTACCTTACCCCATTGATTGGTGGATATATTGCAGACCGTTACTGGGGAAATAAAAGATCGATCATAGCAGGCGGATTGCTGATGGCGATCGGCGAATTCATACTTTTTTTCTGCGGCTCACTATATAGCACAAACGAATCACTATCCTCCATATTCTTTTTCTCAGGACTTGGATTCATGATTGCCGGTAATGGTTTCTTTAAGCCAAATATCTCATCATTGGTAGGACAACTTTACCCCAAAGGTGATCGCCGCACAGATGCCGCATATACGATTTTCTATATGGGGATCAATGTAGGTGGTGCACTGGGACCAATCGTTTGTGCATTCCTGGGAGATACCGGCGATCCGGCAGATTTCAAATGGGCTTTCCTGGCAGGTGGAATCGCTATGTTGCTCAGTGTGGTGGTACAACTTGCATTCCAGAATAAATATGTTGTAGCGCCAGACGGGCAGCCATTGGGACAGGTTCCTGCAGATGCGCCGAAAGCATTTTCCAATCCCATATTTGTGGGGTTGGGACTGGCTATATTATCAGCCCTTATGATCGGACTGTTATATATTGATGCGAAAGTATTCAGCTTCCTCACGTACCTGTTGCTGGCATCAGTGATATTCATCGCGTTTTTTATTTTCTCTGATAAAACCATTAATAAGTTTGAAAAAGACCGCATCATGGTGATATTCATCGTGGCGTTTTTCGTGATCTTTTTCTGGAGTGCTTTTGAACAGGCGGGAGCATCCCTCACCTTCTTCGCAGATGAACAGACCGACCGGGTATTGAATTGGAATATCCCCATGTGGCTGATATACGTTCTATCGGCAGCGCTTCTCTATTATACATTCACCCTTTTCCAGAAGGTATCGAAAGGACTGGCAGATTCCTTCCACAAGAATCTTCGTATTACCGTGCAGGTGTTGCTGGCTATTTTGTTTATCACAGTGCTGGTTGGAAATATTTTACTTGCGATGAAGGGACAGTCGTCAATTCTCATTGATGAAGTTCCTGCCAGTGCATTTGCGTCATTGAACTCCATTTATGTAGTGGCATTTGCACCCGTATTTGCGTGGCTCTGGATAAAACTTGGTAAAAACGAACCATCATCCCCAACAAAAATGGCATGGGGATTATTGCTACTAGCCCTTGGATATTTGTGGATCGCATTTGGCGTAAAAAATGTTGAGCCCGGCATCAAGGTAAGTATGATGTGGTTGCTTGGTATGTATGCCTTGCACACATGGGGAGAACTCTGTTTGTCACCTATCGGACTTAGCCTGGTGAATAAGCTGGCGCCTTTAAAATTTGCCTCCCTGCTGATGGCCGTTTGGTTTCTCGCCAATGCTGCCGCCAATAAATTTGCTGGCGTATTAAGTGCCTTATATCCCGATGGCAAAACTACCAGCTTCCTCGGCTACGAGATGAACGATAATTATGATTTCTTCATGCTCTTTGTGGGCATGGCAGGCCTCGCATCATTGATACTCTTCCTGCTCACCAAGAAGTTGCAGAAGATGATGCACCCGCAGGAGATGTAAGAGGGAAGAGGTAAGAGGTAAGATTTGTTGTGGTGGCAGGTGTGTTGAGTGAATTAGAATAGTTTGGAAGTGCTGCAGCCAAAATCTTACCTCTTAAATCTTACTTCTTACCTGAATTCTTACTTCTTAAATCTTACCTCTTAACTGTATCATGTGAAGCATCCACGCGCACTACCATACCTCTTCTTCTCCGAAATGTGGGAACGTTTTGGTTATTACCTGATGATCGGAATTTTTACGCTTTACCTGAAAGATGTAAAGACCGGTTATGGTATGACGGAAGCAGAATCAGCAGATCTCTATGGCACTTTCATTGCCCTGGTTTTTCTTACGCCGTTTTTGGGAGGGTTACTGGCCGATCGTTATTTTGGTTACCGCAGATCAATCATTGGTGGTGGATTGATGATGGCAGCAGGATATTGCCTCATGGCCATCCATAACACCGCCATGCTGTATACCAGTATGACGCTTGTTATAGTGGGAAACGGATTCTTCAAACCCAATATCAGTACGCTGCTAGGTAACGTTTATTCAACCCCTCAGTTTAAAGCGCAGAAAGATGAGGGTTATAATATATTTTATATGGGCATCAACCTGGGTGCCTTTATCTGTAATTTTTTCGGTGCCGCCCTATATATAATGCTGGGCTGGGGATATGCGTTTATAGCAGCGGGTATTGGAATGCTGATCGGGGTGGTGGTATTTATCATTGGCACAAAACACTATATAGCATTTGATATAAAGAAAGGCGTGACCAAGGATGATATGTCCATCACCCGTATCGTATTACTTATACTTTTACCTTCCGTAATTGCGGGTATACTTGGCTGGTTGCTTCCGGGCTCATTATTCGGATCTGACTCAACGGATGCATTCATCTTCGCCTGTATCCCGGTTCTGTATTTTTATGGCTCACTCTATTTCAAGGCCGAAGCCAGCGAGAAGCGACCTATTGCCGCGCTGCTGGCGATCTTTGCTGTTGTGATCTTGTTTTGGGCAGTATTCAAACAAAATGGATCGGCATTAACCACATGGGCCGATCGTTATACAAACCGTTCATTGGAAGGTACCACGGCAAAAGTATTTGACAGGCTAAGTCTGGCACAAACCATTCCCTATAAAAAAGACAGTGTTGCCATCTACGATCAGCAGTTCCGTTTACAAAAGGAAAACGGCGTGATACTGAAAGAGTTTAACTACCATCCCTATTTCCGCAACCTCAATGAAGAACAGAAGCCAGCGGAAGGATCGGGTGTTATGGTTTGGGCAACCAACCTGAGCCAGAGCATTAATCCAGGTTGGGTGATACTCCTAACCCCATTGATAGTTGCCATATTCACGTGGATGCGTAAGCGAAACCGTGAACCCAGTACTGCAACCAAGATTGCCTGGGGATTATTTATCTCCGGACTATCAGCACTCGTGATGGTGGCTGCAGTTTATGCAAGCAATAATGGTGCAGAGAAAGCGAGCCTATGGTGGCTGGTAGCAGGATATGGTGTTATCACGGTGGGTGAACTATTCCTGAGTCCGATGGGATTGTCGATAGTAAGCAAATTGAGTCCGCCGCGTATTACATCCCTGATGATGGGAGGTTGGTTTCTTTCTACCTCAATTGGCAACAAACTCTCGGGAGTTCTCGCCACCATGTGGGATCAATACGAGTATAAGGCGAACTATTTCTGGTTGAATTTTGCACTGCTGATGGCAGCTGCGGCGATGTGCTTTGCGATGTTGAAATGGTTGAATGGGATCTTGCGGGAGAAGGGACTGTAGACAGGTAAGAGGGAAGAGGTAAGAGGTAAGATTTGAGGGAAGAGGTGAGAGGTAAGATGTAAGAGGTAAGAGGGAAGAGGTAAGAGGGAAGAGGTAAGAGGTAAGATTTGAGGTAAGAGGTAAGAGGTAAGAGGTGAGAGGTAAGATGTAAGAGGTGAGATGTAAGAGGTGAGAGGTAAGATTTGAGGTGAGATTTGGGTGAAAGAACGGGTTGGGGAGAAAGGAATTGATTTTAGATTGGAGGATGGATACAAATGAATTGAAGAGCAGAACTGCGGGGTTTGCATTGCAGATATTAAAACTTGTCGATAAGTTACCTGTTTTGAAGAGTAATTATATTATCAGTAATCAAATTGGCAGATCGGCTACAGGCGTGGCTGCTAATTACAGAGCAGCATGTAAAGCAAGAACATACAAAGAATTCGTAGCAAAACTGGGAACAGTTGTTGAGGAAGCAGATGAAACATTATACTGGCTGGAACTTTTAGAACAACTTAATCAAGGAAATGATGAAGTTGTTCGCCTGAAGACAGAGTCGAATGAACTTGTTTCTATTTTTTCTGCTGCTCTAAAAACCGCGAGGGCAAAACTCAATGCAGGTAACCGGGCAGGTAAGATGTAAGATGTAAAAAGTAAGATTTGTTGTGGAAGCAGGTGTGTTGGGTGAATAGAAAAAGTTTGGAAGTGCTGCAGCCTAATTCTCACCTCTTACCTCTCACCTCTTACATGAATTCTTACCTCTCACCTCTTACCTGTTGTCAGTTGTTCTTGAATGGGACCACCATTTCAAAAGCGGGAATATCTACATCAAAGAATTTCTTGGTATCCATGTTTTCCATCTGGTAGGTACCAGACATACGGCCCATTTCAGAGCGGAGATTACACCCACTTACATACTGGTAACGGTCACCGGGCGTGAGCATGGGTTGAACACCAACCACACCTTCGCCTTCTACTTCACGGTGGTCTCCATTTGAGTCGAAGATATGCCAGTGCCTGCGGTGCAGTTTCACCGAAAAATTATTGTGATTATCTATGGTGATCCGGTAGGCAAACATGAACTCGCCCGCTAACGGATTGGAATAATCGGGCTGGTAATAGGTTTCCACACTCACCTCAACCCCCTGTGTGGTAGTACTGTTCATTCCCAAAATTTGTTTAAAGGTATACAAAAACAACAGCAGCAGGCAGTTTTTGTTCATTTTATGAACGTTCGTTCGTGACCCCGGCTTACCTTTGCGCCACCTGATAATTTCAATCTGTAAATAGCATTATATGAAAATAGCTGTAGCCAAAGGCGATGGTATCGGTCCCGAGATCATGCAGGCTGTATTGGATATTTTTACGGCCAATAAAGTCCCGATCGAATATGAATACGTAGATATGGGTAAATGGGTGTTCGACAAGGGCTATTCCAATGGAATGACCCCGGATGCCCAGCAGACCATTGAAGATCTGGGAATATTATTCAAAGGGCCCATGGAAACTCCCAAAGGCAAAGGCGTTAAGAGTGTGAACGTTACTGCGCGTAAAACCTGGAACACCTATGCGAACAAGCGTGTTTTCCAGACCCTTCATGGTGTTGATACGGTCTTCAGTAAGGCAGGAATACCCATCGACCTTACTATTGTACGTGAAAATATTGAGGACACTTATGGCGGTATTGAGCATATGCTCACGCATGATGTTGCGCTTAGCCGTCGCTTTATTACGCGACCCGGATCACTTCAGGTGATCAAATATGCATTCGAAATGGCCAGCAAGAATGGATCAAAACGTATCACCTGCGGTCATAAGGCCAATATCATGAAGATCACCGACGGTCTCTTCCTGGAAGTCTTTTATGAAGTAGCAAAAGAATACCCCCATCTTAAAGCCGACGATGTTATTGTTGACGATCTCTGTATGAAACTTGTAAGCCGCCCTCAGGAATTTGATGTGGTGGTGCTCACTAACCTCCAGGGTGATATTGTGAGTGATCTCTGCGCCGGACTGGTTGGCGGACTTGGATTTGCTCCTTCCGCAAACATCGGCGACCATATCTGTATTTTTGAAGCTGTACATGGCACTGCACCTGATATAGCAGGAAAGAACATTGCAAATCCAACTGCGCTGCTCTTAAGCGGTATCGCCATGCTGAGGCACCTTGGGATGATGGAAAATGCGGCAACAATTGAAAACGCCCTCCTATATACTTTGGAAAGTGGTGTACATACTGGTGATTTTGGAGATAAGAGCATTCCGTCAGTAAATACCACTGTATTTGCGAATGCGATCATTTCCAACCTTGGCAAAACACCAACACATGGTGCAAGACCTATGTTACCCAACCAGCCTGCCACTCAAACTGTTTTCAAGCTGGAAGAAAACCCGATGATCATGTCAAAAGAACCCGAAGATGAACTGATCGTGGGGGTAGATATGTTCATTGAAAGCAGTGAACAACCAATGGTTATAGCTGAAAAATGCCTGCTGCATGTTGGTGATGTTTTTAAACTTGTAACCATCAGCAATCGCGGCACACAGGTATGGCCTAAAGGATCGGTATTTACAAATATGGTGAACCAGTACAGCGCCCGTTTTGAAAGTGTAGGCGGGGCTGCAGTAACACAAACCGACATCCTCGAACTGTATCGTGCACTGATGGCCGATTTCAAGATCTGTTCAACTGAATTATTAAATAAATGGGGCGATAAGAATGCTTATAGTCTGGCGCAAGGGCAATAAGCTAAAGGGGAAGAAAAATAATACGCGCTGAATAAACGCAATGGAGCCCAATCATAAAAACAGCCGCAGATTTGCGGCTGTTTTTTTTGTTATGTATATTAGTCTTCTAAGAAACCATTCTATGTATAAAGCACGCCACCTTCCATTTTTGTTTATTACCGGGTATAGTATGTTATGCCTAGCATTGTTCCTGCTTGATTTGCGCGGTTCAGGAAACAATTACCTTCTCTTAATGGGACTCATCGGCATGATCCTTTCGATCAGCTTTTGCGTGTTGTGCTGGATGGAAATTTCTGCTTCAACCAGGTTAAGCAAGGCCGAAAAAAACAGGTGGAAAATCGGGCTGTTAATAATGCCTACCCTTGCCGGGGTATTGTATATGATCAAAGGCCGTGCTAATGCAATAGACTAACCAATTCTTTTTTGAATCATATTTTATCGGTTGGCCTTAATGAATTGAGCGATGCCGTTCATTTAAGATCAGAAAGGCAATTTTTGGGTTATGGCAAAGGAAACAAATGCTGTTGCCACCATCGTTACAACTGCCAACAGGAAAAGCAGTTTACCCCGCCGGATTATCTCCGGTTCTTTATCACGCCTCCCTTCATACCATATATACGCACTGTACATGGCTAACAAGGCCGCACAAACGAAAACAAGCTGGTAGAGTCCCCAACTGGCTGCTGTAGCATCGAGGAGAAATAATTTTTGAAGGAATAGATGAGCCATTGGAATTATTGATTATTAGCGATGGTCTTCGTTAGAGGGCTTCAGAATAGGTGAGATGGAAAATTTATGATATGAAAGCGAGATTTAGGTTAAGATACTGTGAAAACAGAGTAAAGTATTGACGCTTAGCTCACACTTTCTTTGAGCGACCATATCCATTTTTCAGAAGCCATTGCAAAACTTTATCACGCTGGTCGCCCTGCACAAGAGCTTCACCATCTTTAACAGAACCGCCTGTACCGCAAAAGTTTTTGAGTTGTTTTCCCAGCTTCTCCAGGTCTTCAGAAGAGCCGATAAAGCCTGTGATCAGTGTAACGGCCTTCCCCCCTCTTTGATTAGTATCCAGTTTAATGCGCAACACTTGTTTATCGGCGGGGAGTGTTTCAGGTTGCTCCGTTTCTTCAGGTTCAAACTGGAAACCGGGGTCAGTGGAAAAAACGAAACCGTTCTTATCTGATGATCGTTTCTTTGACATTCGAAATGGTTGATGTTTCAAAAGTAATGAATCAGAAAGCAAATGAAAACCGGGAGATCTTATTTGGCAAGTGCGTCAAGCTTAATTGCCGCGGGGTTTTCCGGTCGGCTCTGTGAAGAGGCATCATTTTGATTTGAAACGGCATGGTTGGCAACATTTTGGGGTATCGTTTCGGGCTGCATTTTTGCAGCAGTTTCGGCATGCTTTTGCGCTGCGGTTTCTGCCAAAAGCTCGCGGAACATCTTCTCCGCATTCTTTTCATTACCGATGAGGTCTTCGAGACTTATCTTATCGAGGAACCGGTCGATCTGGTTTTGTAGCACGCGCCACAACGACCTTGAACTACATTCAGCCGAGTTGGTGCAAACAGTTAAAAGGCCGGCATGTAGTCCGCAGTAACCATCATCAAACAAACTGCCACCAAGGGCTTTAAGAACAACGTTCACTGAGATATCTTTCCGCGGCCTCGATAAAAAGTATCCGCCTATTTTTCCGGGAGTGCTTTTAATAAATCCTTCCTGCCGAAGCAGTCTTGTAAGCTTAGCTACATAGTTCATGCTAAGGCCCTCCGCCTGGCTGAGCTGGGAAATAGTGAGACCCTCCGGCTCAGAGCAAGCGGCTATCCTGATCAGGATACGCAATCCATATTCTTCCTGTGCGGTGATCTTCATTATTATTTGTTTTACATAAAACCAAGCTCAAGCCTTGCAGCTTCAGACATCATGCTTTTATCCCATGGCGGGTTCCAGGTTACAGAAACATGCACATCATTCACACCTTCAATTTCACGGACACGCTGGTCGACCTCAACAGGAATACTTTGTGCGGCGGGACAACTAGGCGCTGTGAGCGTCATTACCACCTGAACATTGTTGATGGGTAGAATTGACACTTCATAGATGAGGCCCAATTCGTAAATACTCACCGGGATCTCCGGATCGTAGATGGTTTGGAGCACCTCAATAACTTTTTCTTTTAATTGTTCCTCTGTGTTCATGCTATCCGCTTGATTTGTCCATTAATTTAAAAGCCATGGCATAACTCTTCATCTGCTTCACCATGGCAACAAGTCCATTAGAACGGGTTTGGGCAAGATGGGTGGTCATCCCGATGGCCTGAATAAAGCCAAGTTTTGCTTCAATGATATCATCAGCACGCTGCCCACTCAATACCCTGATCAACATACTGATCAAACCCTTTACAATCACTGAATCACTATCGGCCTGGTAATAAACCCTGTCACCTCTTCTCTCCGCAACCAGCCATACCGTACTCTGACAACCCCTTACACGGTTCTCATCAATTTTATGAACCGATGGCAGAACCGGAAGTTTTTTTCCCAGGTCAATGATATATTCATACTTATCATCCCAGCTGTCGAAGAGACTGAACTCTTCTATTATTTCTTCTTCAATTATTTCTATTGTCTTTTCCGTCATCTGCTATTGTTTTCCTCAGGAAAGTTTCCTGATGGCATTTTCAAGGGCTGCCATCATGCTATCAATTTCTTCTTTGGTATTATATATGGCAAAGGATGCACGGATAGTTCCGGGAATCCCAAACCTGTTCATCAGCGGTTGTGTACAATGATGGCCTGTACGAACCGCAATTCCACGATTATCGAGCATGATACCAATATCCTGCGGATGAATTCCATCAATCACAAACGATATCAGGCTTATCTTTTCCCGCGCCTCGCCGATTATTTTCAATCCCGGTATTGCCTGTAGTTTGTCGGTAGCATATAGCAACAGTTCATCCTCCCAGGCAGCTATATTTTCTTTGCCATAATGTTCTATAAAATGAATGGCATCACGAAGTGCAACTGTATCGGCAATATTTGGTGTGCCCGCTTCAAATTTATAGGGAAGATCATTGTAAGTGGTTTTTTCAAAACGCACTTCCCTTATCATCTCCCCGCCGCCCTGGAATGGAGGCATGCTTTCCAGAATAGCTTTCTTTCCATATAATACGCCAATGCCCGTTGGACCATAGATCTTATGACCAGAGAAAGTATAGAAATCAGCATCCAGGTCCTGTACATCAATAGGGATATGCGCTGCCGATTGTGCTCCATCAATCAATACGAGAGCGCCATTCTTATGCGCCATATCAATGATCTGCTTAACGGGGTTGACAGTGCCTAGTGCATTGGAAACATGTACTACAGATACTAACCTGGTTTTGGATGATAACAACTTTTCATATTCATCCAGCAGAAGTTCGCCTGCATCATTGATTGGGATCACTTTCAACACAGCGCCTTTTTCCTCACATAAGATCTGCCATGGCACAATATTGGAATGATGTTCCATGGTGCTGATGATGATCTCATCACCGGCTTTGATCTGCTGGCGTCCCCATGAATAAGCGACGAGGTTTATGCTTTCGGTTACGCCACGTGTAAAAATGATCTCTTCTATGGAAGATGCATTCAGGAATTGCATAACAAGGTGGCGGGTAGCCTCATAAGCGGCCGTAGCCTCTTCTGCCAGTGTGTGAATGCCGCGATGTATATTGGCATTGGTATGCGAATAGTAATTGATCAGCCCATGGATCACCTCCGCTGGTTTCTGCGTAGTGGCCGCATTGTCAAAATAAACAAGCGGATGACCTTTCACTTCCCTGGTAAGAACCGGGAACTGCTTACGTACAGCATCAACATCTATTGATCTCCGCTGTAATGCACTATGCTTCAAAACGGTTGAATCAGTATTCATAGTCTTTAAGTTCTAACCGATGATTGATCAGTTCTTCCATATAATTCCGCAATGCCACTGGCTTGATCTGTTCCAGGATATCGGTGGCAAATCCATGCAGTAACAATGACCTCGCCATATCTTCGGATATACCTCTCGAACGCAGGTAAAAGATCCCATCTTCATCAAGCTGTCCAATGGTACAACCATGTGAACATTTCACGTCATCCGCAAAAATCTCCAGCTGGGGTTTTGTGTTTACAGTTGCATCCGGAGAGAGCAGGATGTTCTTGTTTGACTGGTAGGCATTTGTTTTCTGCGCCTGCTGTCTCACGAAGATCTTACCGTTGAAAACCCCGGTGGATCTGTCAGACATTACACCTTTATATAGTTCATTACTGAAACAATGCGGCTTTACATTATCTACCAGAGTGTGGTTATCAATATGATCATCGCCTTTAGGCATATAGAGGCCGTACATATGACTTTCACAATGTTCTGCATCCAACACGATGTTCAGATTGTTCCGAACCAGTTTGCCGTCGAGACTGATGGTAACCACATGACTATTACTTTTTCCTATGTGACGAATATGCGTGGTACTCACGATGCTGCTGTTAGGCGCATCATGCTGTAACTTATAATATTCAAGGAATGCGGCTTCTTCAACAACTGCTTCCACCACCTGGCTGGTGAGGCAATCAACATTTCCAATGGTGATATTATTATCGATGACCTGCAAAACAGCTCTCTCAGCCAGGTGAATAAGGCAACGAGGCTGCAGGAACTGGTGCTGCGTACGGGCATCAGCGATATTAATTATATAGAGGGGATGCTCAGGTACGGCAGCTTTTTTAACGGCAACAAAAGCGCCATCGCGAAGCCATGCAGTATTCAGTGCATGTAAACCATCTTCATGGTATTTGCTACTATGGCCCAGATGAGCTTTTACGATAGGCGCATATTCATTTTCTGCAGCAATTGCCAGCGGTAATACTTCAATACCACCGGATCGTATAACCGAAAATGCTTCTGAATAGAGTCCGTTAATGAACACAAGTTCGTTGGCCTCCGCTTGTGCCGGCAGCCGCAGAGCATTGAGGTCTTCGCGCGTGAAGGGAAGATCTGATCCTGAAACAGGGAGATTGAGTTGCTTGTTGAACAGGCTGCTAACCCGGGTATATTTCCATTCTTCATGACGTGTGGTTGGAATACCAGTTCGCCTGAATTTTTCCAGGGCACCACGACGAATTTCCCGGAGATTATCAGCCCCGTTCATCGATAGTTCCTTATCAAGCTGTTCGTATATGTTATCGATATTTTCCATTAAGTTTCTGATGTTTTTGTGATCCCTGTAAAGGGCGAATGAAAGAAAGTTTTAAACTGTGGCTGTTTCATTCTTGATGAAATCATAGCCCCTTTCTTCCAGCTCCAACGCAAGTTCCTTTGTACCGGAACGAACGATCTTACCGTTCCACAATACATGTACAAAATCAGGTACGATATAATCCAGTAAACGCTGGTAGTGCGTTACCACCAATACAGCGTTATCTTCCCTGCGAAGGCTGTTCACACCATTCGCCACGATCCTGATGGCATCAATATCGAGACCAGAATCGGTTTCATCCAGGATCGCCAGCTTTGGTTCGAGCATGGCCATCTGGAACACTTCATTTCTTTTCTTTTCACCACCTGAAAAACCTTCATTCAGCGAACGACTCAACAATGTTTTATCAATATTCACCAAAGCCATTTTTTCCTTCATAAGCTTAAGGAACTGCACTGCATCCAAAGGATCCTGTCCGCGGTACTTACGTACTTCGTTCAAAGAAGTTTTCATGAAGTTGATGGTGCTTAGTCCCGGTATCTCCACAGGATACTGGAATGCAAGAAAGAGCCCTTCCCCTGCCCTTTCTTCGGGCTTAAGATCAAGCAGGTCCTTACCATTGAATTCCACGGATCCTCCTGTCACTTCATAATGATCACGGCCAGCCAGAACGGAGGCCAGGGTGCTTTTACCGGAACCATTAGGTCCCATGATGGCATGCACCTCACCGGCTTTTATATCAAGGTTAATTCCTTTCAGTATCTCACGGTCTTCAATATTCGCTGTCAGATTTTTAATGCTTAACATTATCAGTTTTTTTCTATTATTAATTTGTTCTCACGGGCATAATTACCCTACGCTTCCTTCTAGGCTGATGGCCAGCAGTTTCTGTGCTTCAACCGCAAATTCCATCGGCAGCTGGTTCATCACTTCTTTTGCAAATCCGTTAATGATGAGTGCCACTGCAGTTTCTGTATCAATACCCCGCTGGTTGCAGTAGAAAAGCTGGTCTTCCCCGATCTTGGAAGTAGTAGCCTCATGTTCAACAATGGCGGAATTGTTTTTCACCTCTATATATGGGAAAGTATGTGCGCCGCATTTATCACCCAGCAGCAATGAATCACACTGCGAAAAATTCCGGGCGTTGGAAGCATTCCTGCTCACATGAACAAGTCCGCGGTAACTGTTATTGCTAAACCCGGCAGAGATACCTTTTGATACGATCCTGCTCTTGGTATTTTTACCCAGGTGCATCATTTTTGTTCCGGTATCGGCCTGTTGGTGGTTATTGGTAACGGCAACAGAGTAAAATTCGCCGGTGGTATTATCACCCTTAAGAATCACGCTGGGATACTTCCAGGTTATGGAAGAACCTGTTTCTACCTGCGTCCAGGAGATCTTTGAGTTATCGCCTTTACAGATGCCCCGCTTGGTAACGAAATTATAGATACCGCCTTTGCCTTCCTTATCGCCGGGGTACCAGTTCTGGACGGTGGAATACTTTATTTCGGCATCTTTCATGGTAATCAGTTCCACTACCGCCGCATGCAACTGGTTTTCATCGCGCATCGGGGCCGTGCAACCTTCCAGGTAACTCACATAGCTGCCTTCGTCGGCAATAATGAGGGTTCTTTCAAACTGACCGGTATTCTCGGCATTGATCCGGAAATAGGTGGAGAGCTCCATCGGGCAGCGAACTCCTTTGGGGATATAACAGAAAGAACCGTCACTGAAAACCGCCGAGTTGAGGGTGGCGAAAAAATTATCGGTAATTGGCACCACAGAACCGAGGTATTCCTGAACCAGTTCAGGATGCTCGCGGATGGCTTCACTTATAGAACAGAAGATGATACCCTGTTCCTTAAGCTGGTCTTTAAATGTGGTGGCAATCGAAACACTGTCCATTACCACATCAACCGCTACACCGCTTAACCTTTTCTGTTCGTCGAGGGAGATCCCGAGTTTTTCAAAGGTTCTACGTAGTTCGGGATCGATTTCATCAAGACTACCCGGCGCTATCTTTTGTTTAGGGGAGGAATAGTAGATAATATCCTGATAATCAATGCTATCATATTTGATATTAGCCCATTGGGGTTCCTTGTCCTTTATGGTTAGCCAGTGGCGGAAAGCTTTCAGCCGCCAGTTTAACATCCATTCGGGTTCATTTTTCTTAGCCGAAATAAAGCGGACTGTGCTTTCATCCAGTCCCATCGGGGCCTCATCTGCTTCCATGGGGGTTACAAACCCATATTTATATTCCGTGAAAACATGAGGCGGAATAGTATTCAGTTCGTTTTCCATTATTTTTCCACTCATCTTGTTATTAATACAAAAAAGTACAAACAAAGTTCGGCATTAAAGACGAGACGAAAAAACTGAAATGAAATCTTAACAGGATTTAGCGCATAACCGCTTTCAGACTGAGGTCCAGGCTCCGGGCCTGGTGAATGAGGGCGCCCACACTCACATAATCTACCCCTGTGGAGGCGTAGTCAAGGAGGTTATCGAGGTTGATCCCACCGCTTGCTTCGGTTTCAAAACCGGGGGGGATGAGGGGGAGTGCTTCACGGATCAAGTCGGGACTAAAATTATCAAGCATTATACGGAACACCTTTCCTTGTCCAACTGATACCACTTCCTTAACATCGTCCAGCGACCTGGTTTCCACTTCTATCAGCAGGCCGGGTTTCCGGGTTTGCACATAATTGAAGGCCTTATCGATGGCTTTTGTGATGCCGCCGCAGTAATCTATATGATTATCCTTGAGCATGATCATATCATAGAGTGCGAAACGATGGTTAACACCGCCGCCTATGGCTACGGCCCATTTTTCGAGGAGGCGGAAATTGGGAGTGGTCTTCCGGGTATCCAGAACCTTTGTATGAAGGCCTTTTAACTGGTCGGTATATTTCCGGGTAAGGGTGGCGATTCCGCTCATGCGCTGCATGCAGTTCAAAACAAGCCTTTCGCACATAAGAATGGTATGCACATCTGCATCCACTTCAAAGGCAACTTCTCCATATTTCATGAGATCCCCATCCTTTTTGAAAGCGCGAAAGCTGATATCGGGCTGCCGGAGACGGAAAATACGTTCGGCCACCTCCATACCGGCCAGTACACCATCCTCCTTTATCTTCAGAACAGCAGTGCCCTTTTCGCCGGCCGGAATAGCGCTCAGGGTAGAATGGTCGCCGTCACCAATATCTTCTGCCAATGCATCGGTGATGAGTTTATTAAGGAGTGCTTCAAATGCTATCATAAAACAAATCTAAGCATAAAAAAAGCCCACCATCGCTGGCGAGCCTTCTTACTATAAAACTATGGTTTCTCTTCTCTTACTATTATAAATGTGTCCTGTTACTCCTGCTGGAACCTAACCTCCTGCAGAAGCTGCTTGTCGCCTTTCTGCTTCATAAATATGGTTGTACGATAACGACCATTATGGGTGTTTAACATACCGATCACAAAGTTGGAGCCACTGTTCTCACCCCGGTGCTTGGGCTCAAAGGATTTAACGCCGCCATTGCTGCTGAAAAAATCCTTTATGATCATCTCTGCCTGGCTTCTGCTGTAGTTATCGCTACGATCGGGCAGTGATATGTCAACCCGATTATCAAAAAATCTTGAAAGCATGTTGGCATTGCCTGATTTCAGTGCTACCACAACCGAGTCCATTTCAGTTCCTTTATTGGTAAAAGAAACCAGGAGTGAACCCAATGCGATAAGGATAAGTGTAAAAATGTTTTTCATTCGTAGAATTTGATTGGTTTATATGTTTTCACCAGGACTACGGATTGGGCTGACCACCTCTCCATCCCCCAAAAGTGTGCCAACTGTCATGAAACCTGCTACCGGTCATCAAAACCCCAAAATAAACTAGATTTACAGGATAAAATCAAGCTGAACCCTTCAAACGATGAAAAAAGCGATCCTGATCATTATGGACGGATGGGGCCTCGGAAAAGTAGCTTCCAGTGATGCCATCCAGCATGCCAATGTACCTTTTGTAAGCAGTCTCTACCACCAATATCCCCATACAACCCTGGTAACCTGTGGTGAAGCAGTTGGACTTCCCGACGGGCAGATGGGAAACAGTGAAGTGGGGCACCTTAATTTAGGAGCCGGCCGCATTGTTTACCAGGAATTGCAAAGAATAAATGTTGCCATCCGCGACGGGGAGTTGCAGCAGCATCCTGTTCTGCTGCAGGCGATCCGCCATGCAAAAGCCACTGATACGGCCCTGCACCTGCTGGGACTGGTGAGCGATGGAGGAGTTCATTCCCATACCAATCACCTGAAGTCGATAATAAGCGTTTGCAAACAGGAGGGACTCCAAAAAGTATTTATACACGCCTTTACTGACGGAAGGGATACTGATCCAAAGAGCGGCCTGAATTATCTGACCAGTTTGCAGGGTCACCTTGACCAGACCACCGGAACCATTGCCACTGTGAGTGGGCGTTATTATGCTATGGACCGCGACAGGCGCTGGGAGCGGGTTAAACTGGCCTATGATGCCATGGTTAGGGGGCAGGGAGAAAAAGCCACAAACGCACTTGGGGCTGTACAGGATTCTTATGACCGCAGCCTGACGGATGAATTTATATTGCCCACCGTTATTACCAATGAAGCAGGAATACCACTTGCAACCATTAAGAATGGGGATACGGCCATCTGTTTCAATTTCAGAACCGACCGCTGCAGGGAGATCACCGAGGTACTCACGCAAATAGATATGCCGGAGCATGGCATGAGACACCTCGATCTCCATTATACCACCATGACAGAATACGACAAGACTTTCCGCAATGTGCATGTCATATTTGAAACGGATAACCTGAACAACACCTTAGGAGAAGTTCTTGCCAGGAATGGTAAAAAGCAGATCCGAATTGCGGAGACCGAGAAATATCCGCACGTAACATTTTTCTTCAGTGGCGGCCGCGAAAATCCCTTTGATGGCGAGAGCCGGATCCTGATGCCATCCCCCAAAGTAGCCACCTACGATCTGCAGCCCGAAATGAGCGCGTTTGAACTCACCAATGCGCTCCTGCCAGAATTAGAAGCGGAGAATCCTGACTTTGTTTGCCTGAATTATGCCAATGCCGATATGGTGGGACATACCGGTATTTTTTCCGCTGCCATCCGGGCGGTAGAAACGGTTGACCAATGTGTTCAGCAGGTGGTGACAAAGGCACTTGATCATGGTTATACCGTTTTCCTTACCGCCGACCACGGCAATGCCGATTATATGATCAATGAAGATGGAAGTCCAAATACCGCGCATACTCTCAATGTGGTTCCGCTATTTATCATTGACAAAAACTGGCGCGGCACGGTGAACCCCGGTAAGTTGGGTGATATTGCACCCACTATCCTGAAATTTATGGGATTACCTATTCCGGCGGAGATGACCGGAAATGTATTGGTTGAAAACTAATCACACTTAACACCCAAATTATATGATCAAAAAGATTCTCCTTTTCCTGCTGGTGGTTCTGTTGGTTTTGCAGGCATTCAGACCTAAAAAGGACAATACCGGACCAACCGGACTGGCAGCTAATATCAACAATTTTGTAAACGTACCGTCAGATGTTGACCAATTGCTGAAAACAAGTTGTTACGACTGTCACAGTAATAAGACCACCTACCCATGGTATTCAAATATTCAACCTTTTGGCTGGTGGCTCGATGACCATGTAGATGAAGGAAAGAAGGAATTGAACTTTGATGATTACGGTAATTATAATCTCCGCCGTAAATACCATAAAATTGAGGAGGTCGCTGAAATGGTTGAAGAAGGCGAGATGCCACTACCCTCCTACACCATAATTCATACCGATGCCAAACTGGATGAGGAGCAGAAAAAACTTATCATTGGCTGGACCAACAATGTGATGAATGATATGAAGGCGAAATACCCGATGGATAGTTTGATCTTAAAGAGATAACACGGGCATATGGCATGCTATATGCGAAAATGCATTCTTATTTTAAGTCTGTTATTGCTGCTTTGTGATACTGTTCTATCACAGGAAACTACCCCGGACAGCATTAAAGTTGCGGAACTCAACGAGGTGATATTTTCATTCAATAAATGGGAACAACAGTTGAATGAAGTGCCCAATAAGATCACGAAGATCTCGCGTGCGCAGATATTGTTCCGTCAGCCCCAGACATCAGCGGATATGCTGGGGCAAACGGGAACTGTTTTCATACAGAAAAGCCAGATGGGCGGAGGCAGTCCCATGATCAGGGGTTTCGCCACCAACAGGGTATTGCTGGTAGTAGACGGAGTACGGATGAACAACGCCATTTATCGCAGCGGCAATTTGCAGAATGTGATCAGTATCGACCCACTTGCTATCGAAGAAAGTGAAGTGGTATTTGGTCCGGGTAGCCTGATCTACGGCTCCGATGCAATTGGCGGAGTGATGGATTTCCACAGCCTCGAACCCCGATTCAGCAGTGATAGCACAACATTAGTAGAGGCGGGTGCGCTGGCACGTTATAGCAGCGCCAATCGCGAAAAAACAATCCATGCCGACCTGAATATCGGGAGCAGAAGAGTTTCATGGGTTAGCTCCATCACCTATAGTTCATTTGATGACCTGAAAATGGGTAAGCACGGAGGCCAGGACAACTACCTTCGACCCGAATATATTCAGCGTATAGGCATGAATGATAGTATCATAAAAAATGCTGATCCGCGGGTGCAGAAATATACCGGCTACGATCAGGTGAACATGCTCCAGAAAATAAAAATCCGTTTATCGGATAAGCTCATGATGCAGTATGGTTTCACGTATGCGGGTACGGGAAGCGCGCCAAGGTATGACAGGCTTATCCAATACCGGGGAGGTAATCTTCGCTTTGCCGAGTGGAACTATGGACCAATGCTATGGCGCATGCATAACCTTAACTTTTTACATGCCAGAAAAACAGCGCTTTATGATAATGCGCGGCTTACAATGGCTTATCAAAATTATACGGAGAGCAGGATCGACCGGCAGCGCAACAGGGCGAGCCGGAATATACAGACAGAGCAGGTAAAAGCAGCCAGTATAAACTGGGATGCTGAAAAAACACTGGTCCGGGGCCAGTTATTCTGGGGTGCCGAATATGTACATAACAAAGTTGGTTCTGATGGAGAAGTAATTGATATCAGTAATGGAAATAAAGAGCAGGCGGTAAGCAGGTATCCGGATGGTAGTAAATGGTTTTCTTCCGGACTCTACGGGAGCTACAAAATAAATATAAACAATGCACTGACGGCAAGTTCGGGTATACGCTATAGTTATACGGGACTGGATGCTGATTTTGATGATACTTATATTCCATTCCCTTATGATAATGCACGGTTAAGAAAGGGGGCATTCACTTTCAATACGGGGATGGTTTACCGGGCCGGCAATCACTGGCAATTCAATGCCAATATCGCGAGCGGATACCGCATGCCGAATATTGATGATATCGGTAAACTCTTTGAAAGTGCGCCGGGAAATATCACTGTTCCTAATCCAGCCCTTAAACCCGAGTATGCCTGGAATTTTGAAACGGGACTGGCATACCGTTCGGCCGGTGTAAGGGTGGAGCTGACGGGTTTCCATACCCTTTTAGAAGATGCCATTGTTCGAAGACCATTTTCCTTTAACGGGCAGGACAGTATGTTTTTTGATGGCACGATGAGCCGGGTGGAAGCATTGCAGAATGTTGCCCGGGCAACTGTTTGGGGCTTGCAGCTCAGTACAATGATCCCGATATATGAGGGTTTGAGTGCGCGACTGAATGCCAACTATATCACCGGGAAAGAAACCGATGAAACGGCGGGTGACGGGGAAGAGAAGCAGGTACCGTTGCGCCATGCCCCGCCTTTTTATGGCAACCTCGGTTTAGCTTATTTGAAGGGGAAGATCCAGTTAGAACTCAATACCATATATAATAGCCGGCTCTCCAATAGTAAGCTGGCGCCAACAGAACAGGCTAAGGCAGAAATATACGCTGTTGACAGGGAGGGCAGGCCTTTTTCGCCCGACTGGTATACCATTAATATCAATACCAGTTACCGGCTTAGCAGCGCCTTCAGTATACAGGCAGCCTGGGAGAATATAACAAACCAGCGATACAGGCCTTATTCGTCGGGGTTGGTGGCGGCGGGCAGCCAGATAGTTGTTGCGGTGAGGTACGATGTAAGGTAAGAGGTAAGAAGTAAGGGGTAAGATGTAGGGAACTTATTTGTTTTTTCCATAACTTACGAGAGCATAACCCCCACTATGACGGAAGAAATCCTTCTCAATGGATGTCTGAACAATGATCCGATGGCGCAGAAGGAGCTGTACCAGAAATACAGTTCCCGCATGTTATCGGTATGTTACCGATTTGCCCACAACCGCGAAGATGCGGAGGACATGATGCAGGAAGGTTTCATTAAAGTATTCTCACAGATCCATAGTTTCCGCGGCCAGGGAGCCTTTGAAGGCTGGGTGCGGCGCATCATGGTTCATACCTGTATCAATCACCTGAAAAGAAATAAGAAGTTCAACGAGAGTGTTGACATTATCCATGCCAATGGCGTGCAGGTGCGGGAAGAATCAGTGCATTCCATTGTACAGGCCAAACAGGTTATAGAATGTATCCGTATGCTACCAATTGGTTACAGGACTGTTCTGAACCTCTATGCGCTGGAGGGTTATTCACACAAAGAGATCGCTACCGTGCTGGATATTGAAGAAAGTACCAGCCGATCGCAATATACCCGTGCCCGGCAAATGCTGGAAGAGATTCTTGTGAGAAAAAAAATCCTGCAAAAACCTCAGGATAAAGTGTCTTTGTTAGCAGCGTTTGGACGCTAAAAGGACTCTATGTAAGGAAACAGGGCATTTTAATGAAAACGCATCCCTAACCGGACGAAGATGGAGCAACAATTTTTTGAGAACGAATTTGAGCAGTTTCTAAAGGAGAACGCCGATCAGCATAGAATGTACCCTTCTGATGGAGTATGGACGAATATATATCGTCGTATGCACCCCGGAAGGAGACGTGTTGCTCTCGGCGCCCTACTCTTATTAGTTCTGTCGGGCATTGTGTGGTTAAGCACTACAGATGCAGTTGATCGTTCACGTCGCCCTGCGAAAAACATTTCAAGCACATCGGTCAGCGAACATTCACTTTATGGGGAAAGCTCCGGCGTAACCGTTCATGATATCATTGCAAAACTCAGGGCAAAGTCGCTGATCCCGCCTATGGCCATTGAGGCGCCCATAAGACTGACCCCCCTGAAGATCCAGGCAAATACAGAAGGAAGCACACTGATCGCTTTCGACCCATCGGGCATCAGGGTTGGTCCGCTTGCCTTAGCACCAACACTGGCTGCCGCCAACCTGTTATTACAAGAGATCAACTCTACTCAATACAGCCAGCTGATCGTGCATAACGGAACATTGCCTGCCACTGGAATCCTGCCTGGCTCTAATACTACCTTATATGCCCAGCAACCAGCCTCAATTACAAATGCTGGCTCCAGAAATGGAATGAGCGGACTAGTGAGTGCAAATGAAATAATTAAACCTGAAGCCGAGACTGCATCTGAAGTAACACTGGTACCCAATGTTAATGCGCGTCTCGGTAAGGACGAAGGCAATCCGCCAACAACCACTTTTATTCCTTTACCAGTAACGCCAAGTACCAGCTTGCAGGCATCATCAACTTCTATACCTGTGGTGGATAACAGGCTGATAAAATTTAGAATGCCAGCCAGGAGGAATTTTTCTTTCCTGATGCATTTTGCCCCCACCATCGGATATCGCAACCTGTTTGAAGGGAAATCAAGGGCCACTTACGGCAACTCTCCCCTGATGGTGAGGCACCTGAATGTGAACCAGTTCGTAAATCATCAACCGGCCATCGGGTTTGAGCTGGGTGGTGCGTTCCGCTACCAGGCAAGCAAAGCATTTTCCATTCGATCTGGATTACAACTTAACCTCACGCGTTATAAGATCGAAGCATTTTCTCATCTTCTTGAGAAAACAACCGTGGCATTACAATCAGAATATGGATATCGCAGGGATACACTTGTTGCAACGTCTAATGTGCGAAACCTGGCAGGCGATAATCCCCGCAGCATGCAGAACCAGTATCTGCAGCTGACCATTCCTATTGCCGCGGAATTAAAGCTGATGGGCGACCAAAAACTGCAGGTGAACATTGCAGCCGGCTTACAACCAAGTTATCTCCTTAATACCAACCAATACCTGCTAAGCAGCAACCTATCAAATTATGTTCGGGAGCCATCACTGGTACGTCGCTGGAATATGGCAAGCAGTCTGGAAGCATTTGTTTCATACCAGAGCGGTGATATTCGCTGGCAGGTGGGTCCGCAATTCAGGTATAATCTCTTCTCCACTTATAAAAAAGAATACCCCATCCGCGAAAACCTGATGGAATACGGTATGAAAATCGGTGTAAGTAAAACTTTGCGCTAATTTTGCCGCATGCAAAAAATCTTTATTCCGGCAGCCGCAGTAATGGCGACCCTGTTTGGTGCATGTAACAATACCGAAAAGAAAGAAACAGCGGCAGAAGAAAAAACATATTTCCCTGTTAACGCATATATCAGTTCGGAGCTGAAAAAAATTGATTCGCTGCAGCTTCCTGTTGTGCGCTATGAATCAGCAAACGGGAAGACCGATACCCTGCCCATGACCACAGCAGAATGCAAAGCTATGGCAGAGGCATATCTCGACCAGGATATTACGGACCCTGCACTGCGCGATAAATATGAAGAGAGCAGTTTCGCGGATCAGTCTATACCAAGCATCAATTTCACTTATCTGACCAAAGACAGCAGTCTGCCCCTGAAGCGGGTTGATGTGGTGCTCAAGCCAGATCCGGAAAGAACAGAAAAAGTGATCTCGGTTTTTATGGATAAGGTTTACCAGCGGGGCGACACCCTTGTAAATGAAAAACTATTCTGGAAGGCCGAACGTTATTACCAGTTTATCCGTACCCATCAATTACCCGGAGCCGAACCTGTACTCAGCCAGACCAAGGTTGTTTGGGATGGAACGGAATAGCCAGGAGAATTGCCGATGACAAGCGCCAACTTTCAACATATCGCCCATACGATTCCACAGGCTCCCGGTATATACAAATATTTTGATGCCGGCAGCAACCTGCTATATGTTGGTAAGGCAAAGAATCTCCGCAAGCGGGTAAGTTCCTATTTTACAAAAACATTCACCAGTTATAAGACCCATGAGCTGGTGCAGCGGATCGATCATATTGAATTTACGATCGTTGATTCTGAGCAGGATGCATTCCTGCTTGAAAATGCATTGATCAAACAGTTTCGTCCCCGTTTCAATATTGATCTTAAGGACGACAAGACCTACCCTTTTCTGGTGATCAAGAAAGAGCCCTTCCCCCGCGTTTTCCTGACAAGAAGAAAGATCAATGACGGATCAGAATACCTGGGTCCGTTCACATCCGTTGGTAAGGTGAGAGAGCTACTCGACTTTATCCGCCATAATATACCCCTCCGCACCTGCAAGCTGAACCTAACGGAGAGCAATATCCGCAAGGGAAAATTCAAGGTTTGCCTTGAATACCATTTAGGTAATTGTAAGGGGCCCTGTGAAGGATTTCAATCGCTTACGGAATACCAGGAAAGTTTGCAGCAGGTAAAAAATCTCATGAAGGGAAACCTATCGCCTGTGATGCAACAGTTCCGCAAAGAGATGCAGCAATATGCCATGGACCTTCAGTTTGAAAAGGCGGAGATGATGCGCAAGAAACTAGACCATCTTGAGCAATACCAGAGCCGCAGTGTGATCGTGAGCAAACACCTCGGCAATATTGATGTGTTCTCGCTGCTTAAGGATGGAGATATTGCCTACGTGAACTACCTCATGGTACAGAACGGCACCATAGTTCAGACACATACGATACAACTGGAAACCCATCTGGATGAAAGCGAGGAAGAAGTGCTGGCCTTTGCCATCGGCCAGATGCGCAGCACCTTCAACAGTATGGCTGATGAGATCATCGTACCATTTGAACTGCCCGAACTGATGGGTGTAGCATCATCGGATACAACACTGCGTATAACAATTCCAAGAGGTGGTGATAAGAAAAAATTACTGGATCTCTCGCTTAAGAACGTGAATTATTTCCAGGAGGAAATAAGGCGCAAGAAGACCCTTAACCTGGAGGGCCGCAGTGATATGGAAAAGAAACAGGTGCTCTACCAGTTGCAGGAAGCCCTGGGTTTGCAGGAATTGCCATTGCATATCGAATGTTTTGATAACTCCAATTTCCAGGGCAGTTACCCCGTATCGGCGATGGTCTGTTTTCGGGATGGCATCCCTTCAAAAAAAGATTACCGTCACTATAATGTGAAGACGGTAAAAGGCATCAATGATTTCGCCACTATGAAAGAGGTCGTTTTCAGACGCTACAGGCGACTACGTGACGAATCGGAACCATTTCCTCAACTGGTTATCATTGATGGCGGCAAGGGGCAGCTTGGAGCTGCGATGGAAGCCATCAGGGAATTGGAGCTGGTGGGGGAAATGACGGTGGTGGGACTGGCGAAAAATGAGGAGGAAATCTTTTTTCCGGGAGATGCGGAGTCGGTTAAACTCCCTTATAACAGTGAGCCACTCAAACTGATCAGGAGCATCAGGGATGAGGTGCATCGGTTTGGAATCAGCTTTCACAGGCAGCAGAGAAGCAAGGGCACGTTCCGGAATGAATTACAGGAGATCAGGGGCATTGGGAAGGCCACTGCCGACCAGCTACTCAAAACCTACCGGAGTGTAACCAATGTTCGCGAACAAACGCTGGAAACGCTGGCAGAGGCGGTGGGTACTGCCAAAGCAAAACTTGTATGGGACTATTTCCATAACAGCACTGGAGACGAGGCTACGGTATAATATGCCATAAGTTCCTTACCTTACTATCACCCAGATTATTCCACCCCCTGATTGCGATTGGTTCCTACCTTATCGAACTGCCTTTAGCTTTTTTACACCCAAACCAACAACCATGCAACGCAGGAAATTCATCCAGAACAGCGCGCTTTTGGCCGTAGCGGTAAGCGCTTCCGGTTTTATCAGATTTGATGGCAGGCAATATATTGGCGATTGCGAAACCACCAGTGATATACTTGGACCATTTTACCGGCCAGACAGCCCGGTACGTACAAACCTTTTAATAGCGGGCGAGGCAGGCAGGAAGCTGGAACTTACCGGAACCGTTCTGCATAAGGATTGTATCAGCCCCTACAAGAATGCGAAAGTGGAACTCTGGCATTGCGATGCCAAAGGAGTTTATGATAACAGTACGGATGCCTACAGATACCGCGGCACCACCTATACAGATGAGAGCGGCAATTATAGTTTCCGAACCATACTTCCGGTACCGTATGATGTAGGAAATGGTATGACGAGGCCGGCCCATTTTCATATGATGATAACGGCAACAGGATACCAGCCCCTGGTGACACAGTTATACTTTGCCGGTGATGCGCATATTGCAACTGACGCCTATGCATCAACGAAGCAGGCGAAAAGCAGGATCCTTGACATCAGCAACGCCGATAAAGATAATTTGAAGGTGATCTATAATGTTGGCATGGCAGATATGCTTGCTGCGGAGCCTGCAGCGCTTGACCAGTTAACAGGTATTTATATCAGTAAGAAAGACAGTGCAAAAAAACTCGAATTCTTTAAGAAGAACGACCTGTTATGGATGAAGAATGATGTATTTGCGGAGGGGTTCTTTGTGTTTACGGGGAACAACCGGTTTGAATATCCATCATTGCCACCGGGAGAATATGCAACGCTTCAATTCAGGATTCTGGAGGGAGGCGGAGTTGAAGTGAAATATGATTATGCAGATGGAGGTGTAAAGTTCAGTGATGATTTTGTTAAGCAGTGAGTGCTTAAAAAAACAAGGGGCCAGGATAGAAATCCAGCCCCGTTTTTAAAATCCAATATCCTATGAAAAACCATTACAAAGGTAAACCTATTTTTCACCTTTGCAATACCCTAAAGTGGGTATTTTTTTATTATTTCGTTTGCGCTTAGCTGTAGGATCACATCAATGTTTAAACAAAAAGGCCCCACTTCGGTGGGGCCTTTGAACTTACTAAAAACTAAACTTAATATGACCAGAGATCTTGTTCGTAATTGAAGATCTTTTCTTTCATGTTATCACCTTCGAGCAGGCGCAGGATCGGATCTTTGATATAACCTGCGATCATTTGATCAGATGGGTTATCCATTGTTGATTTGATAATGCGGCTGGCGAACATGCGGCTTTCGAACAGTTCTTCCCAACTCATACGCGCACCGTAGTTCTTACCATTATAGGCTTCGTAACGAGCGAGCAGCGGACGCATATCAGGATAGTAAACCCAGAACAGTGGGGTAACATCACGGAAGGATCCGTCGGAGTTCTTGATGGTCTTCAGTGGTGCGATGCCGAGGATACGAACATGCAGTCTTGAAGATTCTTTATCGAATACCACGTCTTCCTTCACCCAATACTTCTCCACTTCTTCTGCGTTAAACATGTTGATGATGGTAGTATCTTTCATGATACCCAGGGAACCATCAGGATCCTTATCCCAGTCGGGGATAGATTCCACTTTTGGCTTACCCACCAGTTGCTCAGTTATTTCGCGCATGGTGATAGGTGTAGTGAATCGGTCATCGATAGGGTTGAAAGCTGTAAGCTCTCCACTTTTCAATGCACCCAGGATAATGTTGATGAAACGCTGGTTACCATTATCATCATCAGCCTTATACATGAAAGGAAGATTCATTTTTTCATGTATATCTATTTCCCTCCACAGGCGTTGACGATACACCGCATCATCCTCACGGATATGCTCATAGGTAAGCGGGATACGTTCCTTCACCAGGTTACGCTCAATAGCATTGTCGTTACGAAGTGATTTACGGCTTGTACCCAGGTCGAGTTCCTGCTCCACTGGCGGTGCTGCAGGCACAGTGTCCTGTGCTGGAGCGGCTGTTAGTGCAGCGGCATTTCCGGTGTTACTTTTATTGGTACTTGCTTTCTTGGTAGTGGTACGCTTGGTGGAAGTTCTCTTCCGCTGCGCACTGGCGTCAGGGGCAAATATTCCCATGGCTGCTACCAGTAAACAAATATGAATGATACGGTTTTTCATTTTATGCCTGTTTTAGTCAATGTCTTATTTCAAGTTAAAAAAGATACCTGGCAGTTCACGTACACGGCCATCAGGACCTTTTACGCGGATCTGGTCAAAATATACGGTTGTACCCGGAGCTGCACGGGAGATGATCTGCTGTGCACCACCTGACCAACGAGGACCCTGGTTGGCACTCTGCTGGTAAGTCTGGAACGCACCACCATTAGCACCGAGGGTATATCCTACCACTTCGAACTTGGCGTCAAATTCAGAATCGGTCAGCTTTGCCATCAGACCACCCATTGCTTTGAAGCTGGATGCTGACATAGAACCACCTCTTGACTGGCCTACATAAGCAGTAGGATCAGGAAGATTCTTACAACGCATTGCGAAAGAACTTGTTTTACCGTTCACGGTTACTCTGATTTCAGCGGGACCAACTTTGTTTGGCTTAAGGATATAACGATCACCACCAGCCGGAGTAATAGTACCACCGGTGAAGGAAACGTTCATCTTCTCTTTACCAGCAGAACCAGCTGATACAGTTACCGGGTTTTCAACACCCTGGTACAGTACGTTCATCTTCTCGAGGAACACAGATGCACCGGAAGGAATACCAACAGTATACTTGATTGTTTTGTTGAGGGTAGCGGGAGTACCATCGGGCTTAACGAAGTTCACCACTACATTCACACTTTTCTCTCCTGCTCCGCTAACGGTAGTTTTGTACAACGCAGTACCTTCAGCACCAAGCGCAATAGGTGAACCGTTGATGGATACAGATGGCTTGGCTGCTTTAGAGAAAGCACCTACACCGGCTGTGATCTCCAGTTCCTGACCTGGCATCAGGTAAGTTGAGTTTGTACCAGCGAAAGCCTGGAACTCATCGAATACTACTTCTACTTCACCGATCTCTTTGTGACAGTAGTCAACCAATTGTGCTTCTGAATTCTTCACATCGTTCTGGAACTTGCTCAGAATGGTAAGGGCAGCGATGGTTGGCGTCATACGGAAATAGGCGCTCTTCCAGTCTTTATTGGCAAGTGTACCAGTTTCAGACTTAGGAACACTCAGGTCGATAGGAAGCGTCTTGTCAAAAGTTGCCTTCATTTCAGGAACGATATTCAACATACCATTTCTGTAATCAGTAAGCTTCTTCAGCAATTCTTCTCCTTTAGGACCTTCTACCAGCAAACGGGTAGAAGCGTCGAGGTTATCAATACTGTAAGTTTCTTCAGCAGTACCGATGTTCTCTCCTTTTGATTCTTTTTTCAAATCTACTTTCAGTGCTTCGAGGTACTTACTCATGTCGTCAGACAATTTCTGTGCCTCCTGTGCCTTGGGATACCAGATTCCGGCTTTTTCAGCGGATTTTGGATCTTTAAGCTTGGCTTCGAAAGACTTATAAGTAGCGTCATTCTTGGAATCAACCACGCCACTTGCGGTGTTGATGGAATTATTAACTGTTTTGAAAGCGTTCAGGATCTCAGATGAAACGTTCAATGCAAGTAGTGCGGTAAGCACCAAATACATCATGTTGATCATCTTTTGCCTGGGCTCTTTAGGTAAGGCCATGGATCTGGGATTTAGTTTGTTACAAAGTTTTTCATAGTTTCCAGCGGGTAGCGGTTAAGCTCTACCCTGCATTGCGTTCAGCATGTTACCATAGATCTGGTTGAGGTTACCCAGGTTCTTGGCCAGCATTGCAATCTGGTCTTGTGTTTTCTTAGCATCTTCCACGCTACCCTGCATTGCTTCAGAAGCCTGTGCGAGGTTGCCATAGAATTTATTCATAGCCTTCAGGTGATTGTTAGTATCCTGCAACTCCAGCTCATAGATGGTGTTGAGTGAACCGAGGTTCTTGGTAAGGGTCTGAACCTGGCCATGGAACATTTTAGTTGATTCAGAAGCATCGTTGAAGCTCTGCATGGTAGCAGCACTCTTTACGTAAGCATCTTTCATTTGTCCCAGTGCACCGGCAGCTTCTTTAGTTTTCACTGCATAATCATTAGTAGCAGCAACAACATCAGAAACATCCTTCATTTGGTTAACAGTAGTACCCAGTTTATTGAAACCATCGCTCAGGCGCTTCAGGTTTGTTGGAGTGATGTCAGCTTCCTGCATCATCTTATCCAGGTTCTGGAGAGCGGGGTTACCGGTATTTCCAGACATTTTAGGGAGCGCTTCAGCGAGAGCAGCCATTTCAGCACCTGGAGGCGGGAGGAATGCATATACCAGGAAGATGGCAGCTTCGGTTAACAGTCCGAGGGTAAGCATGATGTCGGCAAAAGGCTTGTGCAGGATTTTTGCCCAGGCACCAAAGATTACAACAGCGGCACCTACGCACACTATTATGTTAACGAGTCTTTCAGTAGATTTAGATGTACCAGCCATAGTTTTAAGATTTAAGATGTAAGAGTTAAGAATTAAAAATTGGATTTTAAATATGTAAGATTTTAGATTTAAGAAGTAAGATTTAGGGACAAAGGGATTCCTGTTGATTTTTAAGAATCAATCTGACACCGTAAAATTTTACTTTTTAAAGATTTTCTATAAGCTTATTTTTTGCCTTTTCCCTGCATTGGAGGAAGATCAATTGCTGTACGGAAACCAATGTACGACTTAGACGTATCCTGGTATTCGTAAGAGCGGGTACCGGTTTGCAGGAAGTAACCAACGTCTTTCCAGCTACCACCACGGAGAACCTTACGCTTCATGCGGGGAGGATCAGAATCCTTCGCATTGTAACGGATATCGGGGTTCATGTCGTGCTGGAAGTTGTAACCACCTTCATAATAAAGAGATGATGTCCACTCTGCTACGTTACCTGACATATTGTACAGGCCGAAATCGTTAGGCCAGTATGCGTCAGCACGAACGGTGTAGAATCCACCATCTTCAGGATAGTTACCGCGGCCGGGTTTGAAGTTGGCCAGCAGGCATCCTTTCTTATTTCTCAGGTAGTAGTTACCCCAGGGGAACATTGATTGAGAGCGACCACCGCGGGCTGCATATTCCCACTCTGCTTCTGTAGGCAGGCGGAAGTCAGACTCCTGTGCGCGCTTCTTGCTTTCCAGGAATGAATTCAGGTAGTGGGTTCTCCACTCGCAGAATGCAGTAGCCTGGTTCCAGTTCACACCTACTACCGGATAGTTTCCAAAAGCAGGGTGAGAGAAATAGCGCTTGGTCATCGGCTCATTATAAGAATAGGAGAAATCACGGATCCACACCAGCGTGTCGGGATAGATGCGAACATCTTTCTTCACGATGAACTGTGATCGGGATTTACCCTGGTTTTCTCTTTTAGAAGCTTCTTTGGTATCGAATGTTTCAGAATGGAATACCAGTTTGGAAGCGTCCAGTTCTTTCTTTCCGAAAATTCTGTTCTCGGGAGAAATGATCAGCTGGTCGATCTTTTCAACAGTGGCCTTGTCGCCCCATTTGATGGTCTTGGCCTTACCCCAGTCTACATAGTCGATACCATCCACATTCTTCACATAACCCATCAGCTTTGCGGCTGTAGAGTCACGTACCCAGTATACGAACTGGCGGTATTCGTTGTTGGTGATCTCAGTGGCATCCATCCAGAAACCATTGATAGATATCTGCTTATTCCTTGCGGTATAGGCAAAGTTGACATCTTCATCGCTTGGTCCCATGTGGAAGGTTCCAGGTGGTACATACACCATGCCCGGGGGCTTTGGCATACTGTACTTGTTACCCGGTGCGATACCGTGAAGTTGGCCATCCTGGGGAACACCTGCTCCCTTTTTGTCGGACTTGCCAAACATGGAGCAGCTTGCCAGCATGGAAATAGCAGCAACTGCACATAACGTGGACAGGTTTTTCATTTTCATAATATTAGAGGGTAGTGGGCAAATATAATGTTTGGTCAACATCAGCTTCTCTAGTTTATAGTTTATACGGATTTAGTCTCTCGACGGTTGTCCGTGTGTGAATTAACGGTCATTAATTGCGGATTATTGTATTTCCGCCTGATTTTAATCCTAAATTTTAACGATTCTATCGCATCTCCTACCCTCTTATCTCTTCTCATATATAATATATCTCCATCTATTCTCAATTCCCTATTGCCTCTCCTCCATCACTCCATCCCTGCATCCCTCCTTAATCAACGCCAACATTTCCCTTACTGTAGCTACCGGACGGGCGCAGCTATAGTTATGGCATACATGTATGGCAGTGTCGGGGGCGCTGAACTTGTGGCGCAGAAGCGGGTAAGCTTCGTTTTCGCGGGTGGTGGATTGTAATACGCGGAAAGGAATAAAATTAGCTAATATTTCGTTTCGCAATACATCCGCCCGGGGTCCGGCAACAACTATTTCTTCACAACCCCTTATTGCCCGCATCAGTTCAATAGCCCAATAACCGAAAGAAGCCGGGTATCTGGTGACCACCCCAGCCATCACGGTGAGCATATTTTCCGCCGCCAGCTTCCATTCGGCACGGTCGAGCACCAATCCCAGCCATTGGAGATTGAATGCCATCACCGCATTACCGGAAGGCTGTGCGCCATCATATATTTCGCGTTTGCGAACCACCACATCGTGCTGGCTTGCACCCGTATAATAAAACAAATGATTATCGTTGGTTCCGAACTCCCTTTTTATCATGGTCGTAAGCTCTGCTGCCCGCTCTATATATATGGTATCACCCGTCAACTCCTGCAAATAAATCAAAGCTTGTACCAAGTATGCGAGATCATCGAGGAAGGCGGGATACTTTGCCTGCCCATCCTTATAAGTATGATAGAAATGACCATTTTCAGCTGCAAAAACCCGCAGCATCCAATCCATGTTCTCAATGGCCAATTGCCTGTATTCGCTGCTACCGGTAGCCCCTGCCGCTTTGCTAATGGCCATGTTCATCAATGCATTCCATGCAAGGATCTGTTTATCGTCGAGTGCGGGCCTTATACGGGTTGACCTTCTTTCCATGAGCCGGGAGCTGATACTGTCAACTTTTGTTAAAGTTTCCTCAAGACTCAGGCCAAAGGAGTTTGCGAGCTCAGAAACCGTTTTTTCACGGGTGAGGATATTTATCCCCTCCCAGTTGCCTTCCCCGGAAACGCCAAACCATTCCACAGCCATTGGGGCATCGTTGCCCAGAAGTTCCTCTATTTCGCCCATTTCCCAAACGTAGAATTTACCTTCTTCCCCTTCGGAGTCGGCATCGAGGGCGGCGTAGAATCCACCTTCAGCACTCATTAGCTCACGGCGAAGGAATTCAATGGTATGATCGATCACTCTTGCATATTCCCTGCCACGCTCGCTGTGGACGCCGGCCAGCTGGCAGGCGTCTGCCAATACCGATATGAGGAGGGCCTGGTCGTAGAGCATTTTCTCAAAATGAGGGACCAGCCAATTGTTGTCGGTACTATAACGCGCTAATCCACCACCGATCTGGTCATAGATGCCGCCCTGGATCATTTTATCGATACTGAGGAAGGCTTGCTGGAGCGCTTCCTGTTTTGAGGGATCAACGGGTTGACCTGCTGAGGGGTTGATGGCGTCCATACCATACCGCAGCAGGAAGGCGATGATTCCTGTTTGGGGGAACTTCGGAGCGCGGCCGAAGCCGCCTTGCTGGCGGTCGGCGGACTTTAAGAGTTCCGTGGTTATTATATCGAGTTGGTCGGGGTGGAGAGATGGAGGGGTGGAGGGATGGAGGGCGCCAATTTTATTTCCTTCCTCAATATGACTCGTGAGGTTTTCTGCCTGCTCAAGAATTTGCGGCCTGCGTTCTGTCCAGGCACGCGAAACACCTTGCAGGATTTCCTGCCAGCTGTTTCGTCCATGCGCAGGTACGGGTGGAAAATAAGTGCCTCCATAGAATGGCTTCCCTTTGGGGGTGAGGAATACATTCAGCGGCCAGCCGCCACTTCCCGTCATTGCGGTTACTGCATCCATATAAATATGATCGAGGTCGGGACGTTCTTCGCGGTCGATCTTGATATTGATGAAATGTTCATTCATGATCGCCGCCACTGTATCGTCTTCAAAGCTCTCGCGCTCCATTACATGACACCAGTGGCAGGCAGCATAGCCGATACTTACGAGTATGGGCTTATCCTGTGCCATGGCGGCTTCCAGCGCTTCATTGCCCCATGGATACCAATCCACGGGATTATGGGCATGCTGGAGCAGATAGGGACTGCTTTCCTTTGCAAGGCGGTTAGGCATCAATGTTAATTAGTGACTGGAACTTCTGTTGGGTAGACGTTAACGATAGGCTTAGAAAATAGAAGTTATTTGCAAAAATAATAGTGGACAGTAAAGATATGGGAAAAGGGAAATATGGGGGGAAAAAATGTTGGGGGATTTGGAGAGATGGAGGGATGGAGGGATGGAGAGGGCACTATATTGTGAGAAATATTTACAAATCGAAAGTAGCCCGGAAGGTGGGTTGTTTTTTCGTTGCTGGAATTAATTTACAAATCGAAAGTAGCGGGAAGGTGGGATGCTATTTTTATTGCGGGAATTAATTTACAAATCGAAAGTAGCCCGAAGGTGGACACTGCCTATTCCTTAATACGTATTGATTATTGCGTATTGATTATTGCCTATTCCCTACTGCCTACTTTTTCTTATTCACTGTGCTAAGGAACTGCTCCAGAGCGGCTACCATGCTGGGGGCCTTGGGCTGGGGCGCCATGATGTCAAGCACAAGTCCATGTTCTTCGGCGGCGCGGGTTGTGTTGCTGCCGAAGGCTCCGATGCGCATCCCGTTCTGTTTGAATTGGGGAATGGCTTCGAAAAGGCTTTTAATGCCGGAAGGGGTAAAAAAGCAGATGATATCGTAATGTTTTCCTTCCAGGAGGGAGGTAACGTCATTGAACATCGTGCGGTACATCCAGGGCGTTGCGAACTCGCATTTATGACTCTTCAGCCAGCTGACGATATCACCATCCTGCTGGTTTTCTGAGCAGGGGTAGAGAAATTTTTCATTCTCCTTATGCTTATTGATAACATCGAACATGCTCTTATTGGTGCCATCGGCGCCATAGAACACTTTTCGCTTGCGGTAAAGGATGAACTTCTGGAGATAAAGCGCCACTGCCTCGGTGATACAGAAATACTTCGTATCCTGGCTAACACTCAGTTTCATTTCTTCGCAGGTACGGAAAAAATGATCGATCGCGTTTCGGCTGGTGAAGATGACCGCTGAATACTGGGAAATATCGATTTTCTGCTTACGGAAGTCTTTGGCGGGAATGCCTTCAAGCCTGATAAAGGGGTGAAAGTCGAGGGTCACACCATACTTTCTGCCGAGCTCAAAGTAAGGGGACTTGTCGCTTTCAGGCCTTGGCTGGGTAATCAGGATTTTTTTTATTTGGGGAGCCGTTGCTCCTTTCTTAGCCTCGTTCTTTAGCATTTTTATCAAGCTAAAATTTCTTAAAGTTAATTAACCGCTACACAATTTTCAATAATCCCTTATAAATCAACAGTAAGGGTGCTAGTTCGAAGGCACAAAGGTAAAGAAAAAAGTGGAATCTGCTAGCTTTTACTTCCCTGTTTATATAACCATAAGAACTTATGTAGCGGTATAGGAAAATGCCTCCCACCAATACGTACGAAATGGTGAGGGCGATGATGGCGCCGCTGGGCGATGCGAAAGCAAGTAAGAGCAATAGCGGCAGCAGGAGGATACCCAGTACTTTATTGCAGAGGAAAACGATGAAGATATAGGTGTCGGTGGTTTGCTCCATTCCCAGGGTTAATCCCAATAGTTTGAGGATGAAGAATTTACCCAGGTAAATGATGGCCAATCCCGCCACGCAATAGCCAAAAAGAACCCAGAAATTCAGGTCCGCTGCACCGGGCTGTTTACCTATGATAAAGCTGGCGTATAATCCCCCTGCCAGAATGAATAATAGGTTCAGCAAGAGGGAAGCCAGGGGCGTTTGCAGAAGTTGTTCGCGGATCTGCTTTTGTTTAAGGGAAGCCCGGAAAAAAACGGTGAAGAGGTTATTGAAATAGCGTCCAAATCCAGCCCTTACCACTGCCAGTAACAGGAAAAGAGCTGACAGCAGGTAAAAGAAATGCTCTTTGCCTGTATGTTTACGGGGTTGGATGGTGCGATATACACCCTCCCCAAAAAAATTGAAGTATGGATTTTCCTCCAACACTTTGTAAACAGATGATTCTTTGAAGTTGACCGGCTCAATGGGAATTTTGCTGATCGAATCCAGTCGCAGGGAATCAGTACGAAGTGAATCGATACGACGCGCAACGTTTTTAAGCGAATCCTGCCTCAATAGTTTACTGGCCGCCAGCGAGTCGATGACTGCAGATGAAGCTGTTCGGCTTTGCCTTTGTGGCAACTTCGGTGCTTGCGGAGTTGCGCCCACGGCGGGTGGTTGCTGCCTGTTGACGGAATCCTGGGCCAGCGCTGCAGGCATTGAAATGATGAATACAAATATGAAAAGTAGAAGTAGGCGCATTGTTGATGGTTGCAAAAATAGGTAGCCACAACCGGCCGCAAATTATAATTTATCAACCGATCTTTAAGATCCATAAAAAACTTATCCCTTCGCTATGCAAACAAGCAATGCCAGCCATGAAAAGATCCGGAATATCCGGGAAGAATTATTATCAGCCAACTGGTACAAGTTAAAAAAATACTGTTTCGATTACTTACAACATGATGGCACCTGGAAGGAGCAGCAGCGGGAAGCTTATGACAGGGGTAATGGTGCGGTAATTATGCTGTATAATAAAGAGAAGCAAACGGTGATCCTTACACGCCAGTTCAGGATGCCTACTTATGTAAACGGCAATCGGGATGGGATGCTGATCGAGGCCTGTGCCGGATTGCTGGATGCAGATAATCCGGAGGATTGTATTCGCCGCGAAACGGAGGAAGAAACGGGTTATCGCATTCATGATCTGAAGAAAATTTATGAGGCATATATGTCGCCCGGATCCGTCACCGAGATCCTTTATTTTTTTATTGCGGAATACGAGGCGGATATGAAGGTGAATGAAGGCGGTGGTGCTGCTGATGAGCAGGAGAATATCGAGGTGCTGGAGATGGCTTTTGAAAAGGCCTTGGACATGACAGAAACCGGTGAGATCAAAGATGCAAAGACGATCATGTTACTACAATACCTGCGGATGAAGAAGGTATTGTGAGCCTTAAAAATAAGACAGATACCCGAGATGGATCTTCGATTGGCGGAAGGCAAAATTCTCGCTACCGCGCTTACCAACTGCCAGTGAAAGATTGAAGAATCCGGCGGTAGTCTCAAAGGCCATACCGATGCCGGTACCGATGAATCGTTCCTTTCCGGAAAACAGTACTGAACCGGGTGTTGGTGGGGATCCGGGTGTGCCAGTAGAGACAGCCGCATTGGCTTTGGTTCCGGTGAATCCAACATCTGCAAATCCAAAGAAATAAGAGTTCATTCCAACCAGGTATCGGTACTCGATCGTATTTACGAGGTATCTCGAGGCAAAAATACTTTCCTCATCAAATCCCCGCATGAGTTTATAACCGCCGATCTGGAAGAGTTCGTTGCGGAAGAGGGTTGGACTTTCCAGCATACCTGCGCTAGCAAGCAGTTGCAGGGTAGATTGTCTGCCCAGGCGAAGGAATCGTGCAACGCGGCCCTGTAACTTAAACTGGTAGCTCTTGAGTTTTATGGTATCGTATAGGGAGGCGAAGTTGAACGCCGGGTCTTTGAGATCGAGCACGGCGTTGCTGCGGCGAATGGTTCGGGTACCGGCGGATATGCTGCTGAATAATTCCCATCCGTTTGTAGGATTGCGTCGGTAATTGGTGGTGAAGATTTCGTAATCGACGCCGAGGTTCAGGATACTGCGGTCAGCATCTGCGGGGAGACGGCGGGTTTGGCGGATGCGTTGGGTATCGATATCGATCAGGTTGGTGCGAAGAAGCTGGAGGAATATCTTTCCGGTTTGCCGGCTGGAAACAGCGTATTGCAGTCCCAGTTGCATATTGAGGTTGAGGAAGGAGCTGTCTTTTTTAAAGAGGTCGAAGCGGGTGCTGATGCCGAATGCGCTGCCGAAGAGGTAGGGCTGTTCGAAAAGCAGGTTGAGTCGCGGTGATTTAACCTGCAATTGTTGCCAGTTCAGTCCGATTGTTTCGCCATTGCCCAGAGCATTACGCAGGTTGAGGTTGGCTTCTCCCGTTACCTGGAATTTATTGCTGCCATCGGCATTGGTTCCTGGGAGTAGTCCCACCAATACGTTCACCTGGCTTGATTTCTTCGGTTCGAGGAAGAGATCGAGGATGGCGCCGTTGCCGCCGAAGCGAAGTTGCCAGGGCTGCGATTCCTGGAGGAAGGGAAGCTCGCGGAGGCGGAGGCTGATGTTTTCAAAGCGGCTGCGATCGTAGTTGCTACCGCGCGGGAGATCGAGGTAGCGGTGAAGGAAGTTTTCGGAGATGCTGGCGCTGCCTTTGACCAACAGGCTATCCACTTTATAGGCCAGGCCTTTGTTTACGACGAGGACTCCGCTGATCTGGTGACTGTTAATTCCCCTGCCCTTGCGCATCGAATGCTCGCTTACTGGAATGCCCTCTCCCCCATTCAGCAGGACTATACTATCAAGCTGTACGGTTGCGAAGGGGAAGCCGTTATCGGAGAGGTGATCGAGTAATTGTTGTTGGATCTGCTCTACCAGGGAGGCCTTGAACGGTTGTGTTTTTGCGGGGAGGCGGATGCCTGCGGCCTGCAGTTCAGGTTCTGTAATACCGGAGAGACGAATGCTGCTCCACTGGTAGGTTTCACCGAGGAAGAGGTGGATGGTTGTTTGTGATGAATCGGTGAGGATGCTGTCAACTGATGCCGTGGCAAATCCTTTTGCGGCCAGGGTTTCCGGTAGTTTCTGGATGAAGCGGATACAGTCTTCCCGGTTTTTGAAGCTACTATTCAGTTGTAGGGCGGCGATGGCGATACTGTCGGTATCTGCGGGCTTTATCTGCAGGAGGTATTGGGCTATGAGGGCGGGTGACGCCAGCAGAAGAAGCATTAACAAGGCGAAATGGCGGCATGGCCCTACCTTTGCGGCTGAACAAACTGATGGAACATTTTGGCCGGAATTTACCTTCATATCCCTTTCTGCAGAAAAGCATGTCATTACTGCAATTTCCATTTTTCTACGCTATTGCAAAACAAGAACGGGATGGTGCATGCTTTATTGAGGGAAATAGAGCAGGAAAGTGTGCGGCTGGACGGGCAGCGGGTTGATACGATCTATTTTGGAGGTGGAACGCCGTCGCTGCTGACGGTTAGTGCAGAGAATATTGCGGCTCTTTCCTGCGGCACTGAAAATATTGCGAAAGCTTTGAATGATTCACCCGGAATTGAGGACAGGAGCGCTGTTGCGGATTCTCAAATCGGGGAGCTAAATCTTTTGATAGAGTCGATTCGCCGCAATTTTACCGTGGCTTCCGATGCCGAGATCACGCTTGAGGCCAATCCTGATGATATAAATGAAGAGATGCTGGAGGGGTGGAAGGCGGCTGGGGTAAACCGGTTGAGTATAGGAGTACAATCCTTCCGGGAGGAAGATCTGGTGTGGATGAACCGTGCTCATACGGCAGCAGAGGCGGAACGGTGTATTCTGCTGGCAAAAGCTGCGGGGTTCCGGAATCTGACTATCGACCTGATCTATGGAACGCCGGGCTTAACGGATGCTGCGTGGGAAGCAAATGTGCGTAAGGCTATGGAGTTGGGTGTGCCGCATGTCTCCTGCTATGCGCTAACGGTGGAGCCAAAAACGGCGCTGCATCATATGGTGAGCGTTAATAAAATGCCTGATACTGATCCGGAGCAACAGAGCCGACAGTTTTTATTACTGATGGATTGGATGGAGGGCGCGGGTTACGAACATTATGAGATCTCGAATTTTGCGCGGCCTGGATGGAGGAGTCGTCACAACAGTTCATACTGGCGGGGAGTGGAATACCTGGGTATTGGGCCTGGGGCGCATTCATATAGCAAGGGTTCCGGCGCACCGCGCCGGCGCTGGAATATTGCGAATAATGCATTGTATATGCGATCTTTTTCGGAGCATTCCTCCCTGCAAAATGAGGCAAAGGAATTACGCACCAATGAAAGAGGATTGCATGCTACTGAAGATACAAAGCTGCATACTACTGATGAAATAAGGCTGCACATCCCCCCTATTTATGAAGAGGAAATACTCACGCGCGAAAATCAGTTCAATGAATACGTGATGACTGCGCTTCGCACGAAGGATGGGATTGATCTAGAATTTATGCGTGAGGAATTTGGAGGGGAGCAGGTGGAGAATTTAATTGAGGGAGCAGGGAAATTCAACCTGGAGGAGGTGCGTTTAATCATAAACGAAACGAAAATACGGCTGACGAATAAGGGCAAATTATTTGCTGATGGGATTGCTGCGGAGTTGTTCATTTAAGTTGGTTTACAAATCGCCAGTAGCCCCAAGGAGCACTGCATTTCTCTCTTGCAGTGAAAATTTACAAATCGAAAACAGGCCCCAACAACACTCTATTTTCCTCGTTCAGTAAAAAACTTACAAATCGAAAGTAGCGCATCAGAGAAGTCGATGTTCCTGGTGCATGCAATACTTACAAATCGCAAGTAGCCCATCAGAACAGTCCATATTCTTAGTGCAGCCAATATTTACAAATCGAAAGTAGTTTCCAAAGAACAGTCCATTTTCCTGGTGCAGCCAATATTTACAAATCGCAAGTAGCCCATCAGAACAGTCCATTTTCCTGGTGCAGCCATAACTTACAAATTGAAAGTATCTCCCGGGAACAGGTGATTTTCTTCTTGTTGTAAAAACTTACAAACCGCCAGTAGGCAAAAGATCATCTTTTTAACAGTGCCGTAGGCAACGAATAAATTGAAATTTGTATCTTAACAGTGAATATGCCCCTCAGTTATACCATATACGGTTCGCTTGGCCTGGTTTTCCTGGCTGTGATACTACTACGGGATTGGCTGGTACAACGCAAACAACGCAATAGCGTTCATTGATCTTCCAGGCATTCATTTTCTGCATAACATTCATTTTCACCATTGCACTTTCTTACACCATTGCACTTTCTTACACCATAGCATTTATTTATCACTAAACATTCTGCCCTGCCTGCGATTTGTAAGCAATTTTAGACAGTTGCAAAGAGTAGTAGGCGATACGCGTACTTGCGATTTGTAAAATATTTGCGCTAATCGAAAACTGTAGAGTAGTGCCGTATACTTTCGATTTGTAAGCAATTTTAGACAGTTGCAAAGAGTTGTAGGCGATTCGCCTACTTGCGATTTGTAAAATATTTGCGCTAATCGAAAACTGTAGAGTAGTGCCGTATACTTTCGATTTGTAAGCAATTTGCGTCAGTTGCAAAGAGTTGTAGGCGATTCGCCTACTTGCGATTTGTAAAATATTTGCGCTAATCGAAAACTGTAGAGTAGTGCCGCATACTTTCGATTTGTAAGTAATTTAAGATACTCACAAAGAGCGGTAGCCGATCCGCTTACTTTCGATTTGTAAAATTTCTGGGGGCACCCGAAAACAGTGGAGCCGTTTTGCGTACTTGCGATTTGTAAATGGGGAAATTGAGATTTAGGGGGAGTATGAGATAAACTCAGATCATCACCTTTTCGATCTGGCGGAAGCCCTGCCGGGGAGGGAGGTGCTGCCATAGAATGCGATAAATGGTTTCGGCGATGGGCATGTCGGCGGCAACAACCTGGTTTACTACATGAATGCAGCGGGAAGCATTATAGCCTTCTGCCACCATATTCATTTCGAGCTGTGCACTCATCACGGAATACCCTTTTCCGATCATATTTCCGAAGGTGCGGTTGCGGCTATGGAGTGAGTAACATGTTACCAGCAGATCACCCAGGTAAACGGAGGCAGCATAGTTGGCGTCTTTCTGGTGGGTAACGGGATTTTCGAGTCCATGGATACCGACCTCCACCTTCCCCACCCCCATACGGCGGAGGAAACCTGCCATCTCATCAGCACAGTTGGCGATGAGAACGCTGAGGAAATTATCACCATACTCGAGTCCATGCGCAATACCCGCACCCAGCGCGTAAATATTCTTCAGCACTGCCGCATACTGAACACCGATGACATCACTATTCACAACTGTATTAATATAATAGCAACGGAACATCGCAGCTATCTCTTCTGCGCGATCTTCCTGCAGCCCACTGAAAGTGAGATAACTCAACCGCTCACGCGCAACCTCTTCTGCATGGCAGGGACCCATCAGCGTGTAATAATCGGAAAGTGGTAAAGCGAAGCGTTGGTTGAACCACTCATTAAGGAGAATATTCTGCTCTGGAAGCATGCCTTTAACCGCAGACACAACCCACTTACCGGTAAATGCATCAGCGGAAAGAGCGCCCAGCGTTTCTTCAATATATGCAGAAGGAACCGCGATCACCACGCAGTCACTGTCACGCACAACCGAAGCAATATCCGTACTGAGATTTATAAGTGAAGTATCGAAAGTTGCTGAAGATAAGTACTGTGGATTATGCTTGCGTTCATAGAGATGATCAAGAATAGTATCGTTACGAACCCACCAGTTCAATGGGTGCTTATTGTCTGTGACAATCTTGGCCAGCGCCGTAGCCCAGCTCCCGCTTCCAATTATTCCCAATCGCATTAATCTTCCCTTTATTGGTTTGTGGATCTTAACCTTTTAGAGATCTGATCTTTTTATGGATCTGATCTTTTGATGACCTTATCTTATGAGAATCTGATCTTTTGATGACCTTATCTTATGAGAATCTGATCTCTTGATGACCTTATCTTATGAGAATCTGATCTCTTGATGACCTTATCTTATGAGAATCTGATCTCTTGATGACCTTAGTTTCTAAGGATCCGATCTTCTGAGAATCTCATCTTTTGCTGACCCTATTTTATGAGGATCTTATCCCTGAAGTTCTTTAATCCTTCTTTTTCTTTTCGAAGAGGTCCTCTTTCTTCACTACCTGAACCTTATCATTATCTTTCAGCGTGCGGGAGATCAGTGAATAGGGCCCAGTCACAACTTCATCGCCCGGCTTTAGTCCGGAGAGGATCTCTATATAATTGATGTCCTGAATATCGGTCCGCACTTTTACCTTCTTAATAGTCGTTTTATCAGCCTGCAGTACAAACACTACTTCATCGAGTTCTGCACTTAAAGATTTACGTTCGTCGGTCGGGTTATTATCCTCTTCCACTTTCTCGGTAGAACTTTTCGCTGCAGTCACTGCCTTATCGGAATCCTTCTCGCGTGTTGTAACAGAATTAATTGGCGCAGCGATAACATCAATATGACGCTTGGTCTGGATATCAGCGCTGGCGCTCATTCCCGGGCGGAAAGGAAAGGCCTTGGGACGGGAAGGATCGATAAGATCGGAATAACTTTCAGGAAGCAGGCGGATGAAGACCTTGTAGTTGGTAACATCGCTCACGGCAGCAGTTGCTGTTCCGGCACCTGTGCTACTGCTCGCGATCTGTGTAACGATCCCCTTAAATTTCCGAGTATTGTATGCATCCACTTCCACCAGCGCAGAATCGCCCAGGTGTACCTTCGGAATATCATTTTCTCCCACATCAACCCTAACCTCTATCTTGCCCATATCGGCGATCCGCATCATCTCCGTGCCCGCCATCTGCGCTGTTCCCACCACGCGCTCTCCTTTCTTCACCGCAAGCAATGAAACCACGCCATCCATGGGAGCAAGAATAGTTGTTCGTCCAAGGTCTTTATTAGCGCGCTGGAGATTGGCCATCGCACTCTGCACAGAAGCCTGGTTACCTCGGATACCCTGTAATCCCGCATTGTAATTGGCTTTTGCGGTATTATATGCATTCTCCGCCTGCTCAAATTCAGCACGGGAGATCACTTTTTCATTCAATAATTGCTGCTGTCTTTTGTACTGCGCCTCGCTCTGGTTCAGTACACTTTTTAAGGCCTCCAGCTGTGCCTGGCTATTTTCAACCTGGGCCTGCTGCTGGCGAACGGCGGCGGCTACCTGGTCGCGCTGCGTAACATAGATATCAGCGAAGATCCTCGCCAGCATCTGTCCGCGGCGAACACTATCGCCCTCTTCCACGGTAAGCTCAATGATTTCACCGGAGATATCGGAACTAACCTTCACTTCGATCTCGGGATATACCTTACCACTGGCGTTAACCGTTTCAATAATGGTTCGCTTCTCCACTTTTTCGGTGGTCACTTTTATGCCTTCTTTCTTGCCGATAATGCCGGCTTTCTTCATACCGAATAAAGCGCCAACCAACACGACTACGCCAACTATAACCCAGATAAGTTTCTTATTCATACGATGTAAAATAATTCAATTTAATATTCCAATTTTTTCCTGGGGGATTTCCCTTTGTTTTTGAGGAGTTCCCTTTGTTATTGAGGTGTTCCTTTTGATCTTGAGGTGTTCCTTTTGATCTTGAGGTGTTCCTTTTGATCTTGAGGAGTCCCTTTGATTTTGGGGAGTATCCCTTATAGTTTGATTCCCTGCCCTCTGTAGAACTCCAGCACCTTCATGCGAAAAACATAATCGAACTGGGCATTCGCCATATCGATCTTCGCGCGGGTGAGATTATTCTGTGAGGTGATCAGTTCGAGTGTACTTAGTAATCCGAGATCATAGCGCCTGCGGGCAAAATCATAGGCCTTCTGCGTGGCATTGAGACTGCTCTGGCTTGCATTGAAGCGCTGCATGGACGATACCGCATTGGTATAAGCGCTGTAAATATCCTGCTTGAGGGTCTGGTTACCCTGTTCTATGATCAGCTCCTGGTTCTTGACACTGAGCTTGGAACGCTCATAGGCCGTGCGTGCCTGGTAGCCATTGAATATCGGGATGCTCATGCCCACCACCACATTCTGGCGGAAGTTATTATTCATCTGTGTGCCCCATCCATTCCAGAGTTCACCAAAACCTTTGTTGGCCTGGGTTATCTGCACATTGGGCGATTGGAGAAATATAAGTTGTCCGTCAACTGTAACAGCCCCGGCAGCGGGATTGGGATCACTATAGCCGAGGAAATTAAATCCTGTGATCTTACGGTTTGTGGAGGCGAAGTTGGATGCGAGCCCGCCCGATCCGAAGATAGTGGGATACAATGCGGCCTTTGAAGCTTTCACCGCGTATTCGAGCGATTGTTTCCTTGTTTCATTAGCCTTTTGAGCGGGCTGGTTCTGCAGCGCCAGCGCATAAACAACCTCAGGCATCAGTTCGGCCATGGGTTCAACAGGGATCTGGTCAACCGGCGGAACGGAGATGGTGAAAGGAAGGGCCGCATCGAGGTTGAGCAGGGCTTTGAGGTTGAGGAGGTTCTGCTCATAGGTAGCTTCGGCACCGATTAGGGTGGCCGAATCGCGGGCGAGCTGGGCCTCGAGGTCAACTGCATTCAGTTCCGGTAGTGTTCCCGCATCAACGCGTTTGCGTGTATCCGTTAGCTGCCCTTTGCTCTGTTCCACCTGAACGGCGGAGATATCGATCTGCACTTTGGAGAGCAGGGCCTGCAGGTAGGCGGTTGCCACATTCAGGGCGATATCATTGCGCACCTTGTCTACATCAGAACCGGCGGCTTCGGCTTCGAGGCGGGCGGCAGTAATATTATTACTGATACGGCCCCAGTTGTAGATGGTGACATCGGTGCTGAACTGGAAGCCCTGGAAGAGGAGGCGCTGGTTGGTGAACTGGTTGGTGGTAGGGTCAATGGATCGACCAAACTGCAAACCGGTATTGGTGGAAAAATTTGCGTTGGGGTATTTGGAATATTTGTTTTGCTCGTACTGCAGCACGGCGAGGCGCTTCTGGACATCCGACTGGCGAACAGAGATATTATTGGCTACGGCATAATCCACACAACGACGGAGGTCCCACACTTCGGGCTGCTGCTGTGCAAAGGCCGTGGGTAAGGATGTGACCAATAAAAATCCAACAGTAAAAAGCAAAGAAAAACGCTTTCTCAACAAGCTCATGAATAATGGTTAAGGCGCTAAAAATAAAGCTTTTGATTTTGTTTAACTGACCGGCCATATAATTATCGTGAAAACACCCAGTTACAGGAACGGCTGATGGCTATGAATTTCCCTCCAGCGCCTGCCGCAGGTCCTCAATTAAATAATCCGCGGTTTCTAGGCCGATATAGAGCCTGATCATCCGGTGTTCGCGGATGGTAGCATCAAAAAGTTCGGGTTTAATACCGGCGCAGCGGGGAATCACCAGGCTCTCATGACCACCCCAGCTAACGGCCATCATGATATGCTTCAGAGATTCACAGAATCGGACGATCTCGGCGCGCTCTTCGGTGCGATACACGATGGTGAGCAGTCCGCAGGCACCAGAGAGCTGCTTTCGAGCCAGCTCAAACTGGGGAAAGGAGGGATCGAGCGGAAAGAGCAGTTCTTCCACCTTGGGATGTGCTTTGAGGAATTCGATGACGGTGCGGGTGGTGGCGCTGATCTGCTGGAGGCGCATGGGCAGGGTTCGCAGTCCGCGGATCAGCAGCCATGCGTTGAAAGGCTGTATACCACTACCGATATTCAGGTATTCGGAATCGAAGATCTTTTTCATCATGGCATGGCTGCCGCTGATGACGCCGGCCACCACATCAGAATGTCCGCCGATATATTTAGTAGCCGATTGAAGTGAAATATCGATCCCCAATAGCACCGGCTGCAGGTAGAGGGGGGTGCAATAACTGTTATCGCAGATGGTGATGATCTGGGGGGAAGGCTTATCTGATGCGGACTCGGATGCGCGGGTGGCATTGATCGATTTCACTAATGCGGCCAGGCCTTCGAGGTCCTGCATGGCATAATCCCAGCTATTGGGACTCTCCAGGTAAATGAGCGCGGTATTGGGTCGGATGGCGTCGCGAAAATTTTCCACTGACCGTCCATCAATATAAGTGGTCTTCACACCGAAGCGGGGAAGGATGATATCGAACATTTTCTTCGCCCAGGTATAGGGGTTATCAACCGAGAGGATATGGTCCCCCGATTTTACATTGGCCAGCACCGAGGCGAAGATGGCGGCGGCGCCGGAGTTAAACACCAGGGCATCTTCTGCGCCATCGAGGGCGGCCAGTTTTTTCCGGAGAATATCGACGGTGGGATTTATTCCCCTGCTATAGAGGTATCCGCTCATTTCATCTTCAAAAGCGCGCGACATATCCTCCACCTTCCGAAAAGCGAAATTGCTGGTTTGCATGATGGGCGGCGCGATAGCGTTGAAGTATTGGGAGCGGTCTTCGGCGAGAGCGTAAAGGATGTTAGAAATATCCATAGTTGGGAAGAGTTTGTTTTGGAGAGATGGAGGGATGGAGAGATGGACGCTTACCTATTCCCTTTGAGGCTTTTTGCTTCCCTTGACTATCAGGAAATAGATGGCCAGGAAAATGGCGAATACCACCAGGCCCGTGATGGCGAGGCTGGGGGTATTCAGAAATATGCTGACCCCCACGAAAGCATAGGCGCTGATAAAGATCAGCGGCATGAGGGGGAATAATTTCATGGTATAGATACCTGTGCCGTTGAGGTGGCTGGTCCGCTTACGCAATATGAAGATGGTAGCGGCAGAAGTGGCCATCCCGATGGAGTCGAGAAATATAGTGAAGCCAAGGATCTTATCGAAAGTGTTGGCGAAGAAAAGGACGATGATGCAGATGGCAGCAAAAACGCTGAGGCTTACCGTTAGCACATCACGCTTTTCGTCTTTTCTGGCGAAGGATTTTGGCAGGATCCCGTCTTTGCTCATGGCATACATCACGCGGGGATTGCTGAGCAGCAGCACATTCACGTAGGCTAGTACGGCCATAAAAAGCAAGAGGGTGAAAATAGTTTTTCCGGTTGGTCCGAACATCCGCTCAGCCACTACGGCAGCGATGCCCCTGGTGGTCTTGAGTTGTTCGAAACCTATTGCATGTACATAGGCCATTTGTACCAGCAGGTAGAGTCCGATGATCATAAGGATACCGATAAAGATGCCACGGGGGATGGTCTTGCGCGGTTCATGCACCTCATCGCCAAAGTTGATGGTCTGCTGGTAACCCCCATAGGTAAACGAAACGGCGATAAGGGCGATGCCGAAAGACTTGATGATGTCCATGGTGGAATGATCAGTGGGACTCGCAGCTTCTGTACTCGCCACCAGCGAATCGGCGCCGGGAAAGAAAAGCGCACCGATGAGTACCAGCACCATCCCGATCTTGATGATCATGAGGATATTCTGGGTGCCGGAACTAAGGCGGAGGCCGGCAAGGTTAACAAAATAAAAAACCAGTATGGCGCCCATGGCGATGAAGGCCTTGGTGAAATCAGATGCGGGCTGGTCAAAAACCAGTTGGGCGATATATTCTGAGCCGATCAATGCCACACCAGATAAGGAGGCGGCATTGGAAATAAGGATAATGCAGTTGATGGCGAATGCAACGGAGGGATGGTAGCATTCGGCGAAGATCTTGTAGTAGCCACCGGTAACGGGGAAGCGCGATCCGATCTCGGCATAGGTAAGGGCGCCACAGAGGGCGATGATACCACCGGCGATCCAGGCGGCAAAATAAATGGTTGGGGTAAGCGCTGCCTGTGCCGAATCGGTGGCGGTGCGGAAGATGCCCATGCCGATCACCAATCCGACCGTGATCATGGTAAGGTCAAAAAGTTTCAGTTTGTTTCTTGCACTCATTGGTGGAAGATATTAAAATGTGGCGTTACTTGCGGGGATGAAGGCGATCAAAAATACTGCAGTCCTTTTGCTGGCCACCTGCTGCCTGGCACCCACTGCTGCCATCACGCAGGAGAAGCTCGACTCTGTAACAGTTACGGCTTTTGCACGACGTACGGTCATTAAGGATGCAGCGGCTTCGGTTGTGCTGGTTCGTGAACGCGACTGGCAAAGATTTTCACCCGCTTCTGCTTTACCGGCCATTAACCGTTTGCCGGGTGTGCGCATGGAAGAAAGATCGCCGGGAAGTTATCGATTGGCCATCCGTGGTAGTTCACTGCGATCGCCATTTGGGGTGAGGAATATAAGGATGTATTATAACCAGATCCCTTTTACCGACCCGGGAGGAAATACCTACCTGAACCAGTTTGCGGTGGGCAATTTCAGCAATATAGAAATATTAAAAGGTCCGGGTAGCAGTCTATATGGCGCAGGTACCGGCGGATTGTTATTAGCCAATACAGAAATTGCCGACAGCAGCAATCTATCCCTCCAATATATGACGGGCTCCTATGGACTGCACCAGGTAGAGGCAAAGGCGACACTCTCCTCCAACAGGGCCTTTGAACATTCTGTTTATGGACATTACCAGCGTTCAGACGGTTACCGCGATCATACCAATATGAAACGAACAGTGGCAGCATATACTGGAAGATGGCAGCAAAGCGCTGTGGCGGGGCTTGATATGGTGCTGCTCTATGGTGATCTCTGGTACCAGACGCCCGGGGGGTTGAACAGGAATGAATTTGAAGCTGACCCGAAACAGTCGAGGCCGGCAGTAGGAAATTTTCCTTCCTCGGTTGATGCGGATGCAAGCATTGAACAGAAGACATTATTCGGGGGATTGCACCAGGAGCTAAAACCTTTTTCCGGATCGAGTATTGATATCTCCTTGTATGGAGCAACTACAAGCGTTACTAATCCGGCGGTACGAAATTATGAGCGAAGAAAGGAACCACATTTTGGGGGAAGAGTTGTATTCGGTTATACCATTCCGTTATTCCCTGAAACAACAGACGGAGCAGAGAATGGAGCGAAGTTGCAATTCAATATTGGGGGTGAGTGGCAGCAGGGGAATTATTCGGTTAAGGTTTACCGTAATGTAAATGGAGAACAGGGCGAACTGCAAACCGATGACCGGCTGAAACCCAGGACGGCGTTGTTGTTCGGACAGGGGATACTGGACCTGCCGCGGGACTGGCAGCTCAGTGCGGGACTCAGTTATAATGCCAATACCGTGGAGATCAGGCGGGTGAGTGAAGAGCCTGCATTTGAATTCAACAGCAATTACAGGAAAGAGTGGATGCCCAGGGTTGCTTTAACAAAGAAACTTGGGGCACTCACTTTTTACAGTATGATCGCGAAAGGATTTTCGCCACCCACCACATCGGAATTATTACCATCTACGAGTGTGATCAATACAAGTCTGCAGGCGGAAAGCGGCTGGAATTATGAAGCTGGAGTGAGAGGAAGGATCCTGAAGCAGAAGCTCTATTTTGACCTCGACTTTTTTTACTACCGGCTTCAGGATGCAATAGTTCAAAGACGAGATGCGAGCGGGGCTGACTATTTCGAAAATGCTGGCTCCACGCGGCAGAAAGGATTTGAGGGATTCCTCTCCTACGGGCCATTTGCGCTGGTGCCAGCACAGCAGATCATTTTATCAACATGGATGAGTTATACGCTGCATCCCTTCCGTTATGTGGATTATAAGCAGGTGGAGAATGATTTTAGTGGAAACAGGCTTCCAGGTGTGGCTAAGCAAACACTGGCGGCGGGTTTTGATGTTGACGGCAAGGGGGGAATGAATTTACATGTAGCCTACCAATATGTGGACCCCATCTGGCTCAATGATGCTAATAGTGAAAAGGCAAAGCAATATCACTTGCTCGGAATAAGGGGAGGCAGCAGGCTGTACCGTAGGCTGAACTGGTTTGCGGGCGCAGATAATTTATTCAATACAACCTATAGTTTGGGAAATGATATCAATGCCTTTGGCGGGCGATATTATAATGTGGCGCCGGGGCGGAACTACTATGCGGGACTGCGTTTACAATTGAACTAAATTTTGTAAATTAAGAGACCAGTCTGCACCCTCATGAAGTATTTTTTAACCATTAAAATTTCACATCATGAGCACCTTAACCATGCCCACCCTTTCACTTTACGAGCGCCTTGGAAAAAGAGAGCGCATTGAGACCATAGTAGAAGATATCGTAGCAGCGCATATGAGCAATCCCCTCATTAAAGCGCGATTTTTGCCCTACCTCGAACAGGGAGAGAAATTAGCACATACCAAGTCATTGCTGGTGGAATTTCTATGTGCCGGAAGTGGCGGATCTGAAGCATATACCGGAAGGGATATGCAGGCGACCCATCGTGGCATGAATATCAGTGAAGCAGAGTATATGGCTGCCATGGATGATATCATGCAGGTACTTTCCAGTCATAATATTGATGAGGAAACCCAGAAAGACATTTTGTTTATCGGATATTCTTTGCGCAAACAAATCATCGCACAATAATAGGTTCATTCATATATCTTCGCGCCGGAAACGGTTCCGCTTCGGCGGATTAAAAGGGAAGTCCGGTTGATTCCGGCGCTATCCCCGTAGCTGTAATGTGGAGAGGAAATGGAGAGATGGAGAGATAGAGTGATGGAGAGAGAATCCAGAATATACCTCACTGTTGGTGAATGACCACTACCTGCGAAAGCGGGTGGGAAGGTAACTGACAGACACGAGCCAGAAGACCTGCCGCGTCCATCAATCAACATTTTGCTTTCGGGAGAAAAGCAGGAATGGTAAACGCGCAGGCGATTTATAATTCCCACCACTTTCCGGAAGCAGTCACCCTAATCTTTTTTCAGACATGAAAAAACAATGGATCATGGTGGCTGCTACGATCATCAGCAGCCATGTCAGTACAAAACTGATGTCACAATCAACCGGCGAAAAGCAGGCCGACAGCAGCAGAACACTCGATGAAGTAATTGTAACTGCCAACAAGCAACCCCAGAAACAAAGCAGTACGGGGAAGGTATTAACGGTCATCAACAGGCGAACGCTCGAGAACAATGCGGGCAGAACACTTTCACAGGTACTCAATGAACAGGCGGGACTCATCATCAATGGAGCACAGAATTCGCCTGGCACCAACCAGACCGTTTATTTAAGAGGTGCGGGAGCGGCCAATACACTGATCTTAGTGGATGGGATGCCGGTAACCGATGGGTCGGGGATAACGATCCAGTTTGACCTGAATCATATATCCATTGACCAGGTGGAGCGGGTAGAGATCCTCAAAGGCGCGCAGAGTACCCTTTATGGGTCTGACGCAGTGGCGGGCGTGATCAATATCATTACCCGGAAAAACCAAAGCAATAAAGCTATCGGACTGAACGGACTTTTAGCAGCGGGAACCTATGGAACATATAAAGGAAACCTAGGTTTATCGGGGGCTATAGATAAATTCAATTATTCGGTACAGTATAACCGCCTGCAGTCCGAAGGATTTTCTTCGGCTAAGGATGAAGGTAGTGCCGGCAATTTCGATAAAGATGGGGTGAAGCAGGATATGGTGAACCTGGCTGCGGGCTATAAGTTTAGCGAGGCCTGGACAATTAAGAGCTATTACCAGTTCAGCGAGTATGATGCCGACCTTGACGACAATGCCCTGGAAGACGACCGTAACAGTGGCAGCCAGCAGCGGCAGCAGGTTGTGGGCATACAGAGCAGTCACCAGTTGAAGAATGGCAACCTGGTATTCAATGCCAATTACAATACCGTTCGGAGGGTTTATGATGACCCGGTAAATATTCCAGCGGGCGCAAACGACTGGGATCCGTCGAGTGGCGACTATAAAGGTCGGGCCCTGTTTGCAGAGGCCTATATAAATACCAGTTTGCAGAAGCACCTGGGATTGTTGGCGGGAATCGACTACCGTCGCAATACAGCAGATATCAATACCAGTTTCGGGAACCTAAGCAAGGACAGTCTGGAGGCGAGTATGATGAGTGCCTATGCCGCCTTTACGTTGAAGGGTTTGGAGAAATTTGGTGCGGAGTTGGGCGGAAGGTTCACGCAGCACCAGGATTTCGGGGATGCCTTTACCTATGCCTTAAATCCCTATATCTATCTGGTGCCACAGTTGAAGCTCTATGCTTCGGTGGCAACGGCATTCAGGGCGCCTTCGCTCTATCATTTAGCCTCTGAGTATGGTAATACAGCGCTGGAGCCGGAGAGAAGCAATCAATACGAGGGGGGACTGCATTATACCAGCAATAACAAGATCATTTCTGCACGGGTTACGGCATTCAGGCGGAAGATTAAAGATGTGATCGTATTTGCGGGATTGCCGGATCCTCCTTATGGTCAGTACAGGAATGCAGATAAGCAGAATGATAAGGGAGTTGAAACAGAGCTGACGGTGCAGCCAAATGAGCGATGGCAGCTTACGGCCAACCACAGTTGGCTGGATGGTAAAATAGAGACCAGACTTGCTGGTAAGGATACCAGTTATTTCAATTTATACCGCAGGCCTAAGCACAGTATTAATATGGGGACCTCCTACCAGTTCAGTAAAAAGCTGCATGTGGGCCTGAGTTTGAGGTGGGTAGATAAGCGCCAGGACACCTGGTACAATTCAGCCACCTGGAGCACGGAGATCAAGGAGCTGGATGCCTATTACAACCTCGACGCCTATGCGCGCTACCAGTTAAATAAGCATTTAGATGTATTTACCGATTTCAGGAATATCACTGACCGGAAATATGCCGATCTCTACGGTTATAACACGAGGCGGTTCAATATGATGGCGGGGGTTAGGGTACAATTGTAAAGAAAGGCAGCCGGGGTAAGTGGGTAGTTTAGATTTTAACCCGCCGGCGGATGCTGGCGGGTTAAAAATATAAGTATATTCCCTTATTAACCCCTAAACCTTCTCCCTGGTGGCAGAGAGGCATCTTGCTAAAATTGATTTTTTGCGCGGCATTGCCATATTAATGGTATTTCTTTTTCATGCACAATTGGTATTGTTTCCCGGCAGTCATGAACTGGGCTATACAGCGGAAGGCATCATGAGGGGAAGTTCCAGAGATAAACTGATAAGGTTTTCCCCCACAGCATTTGGTTGGTCTGGTGTGCAATTGTTCCTACTTATCAGCGGTTACCTGATCCATAGAAACTTTATTAAAAATAGTTGTGTTTTCGAAGCTGGCACCTATTTCAGTAAACGATTCTGGCGTATTTATCCACCATATATAATTACACTTCTAGGCATCATCCTAGTTATTGGGGAATTAAGGAATTATATAATTACCCCATTAGGATCCCGTGACCTATTCTATCATATTTTCATGGTTCATAATCTTAAAGAAGCATATATCTATGGGATAAATCCTTCATTGTGGAGCCTTGCACTGGAGGTACAATTGTATCTGCTATACCCCCTATTCTTATTAGTTCGTATCAAATGGGGTATAACAACAGCATTCTTCACAAGTTTTATTATTGCAATATTCCTCCTTGTTGCTGAAAATTATTTTACGAAGGGGCAATACTATAATTCATATTATTTCTCCGCAGGAGCATTATGGTATAATTGGTGTGCAGGTGCATTGATCTCAGAAATTCATTACAATAAAAAACTGGCTTTTAAAGGTAATGCGGGTAAAATAAGTATTCTAACAATAGCATTGTTTTGGGGTACCAGGTTCTTCTATGTACATTATTATGTTATGTTATTCCTGGCTATTTTATTCTGGGCCTCTTTTCTGGAATGGTATATGGCACGAACCACTATAGAAAAATATGGTTCCTTTGGAAAATCAGTAATTGCATTAGGTATCTGCAGTTATAGTTTTTACTTGATCCATCAGCCACTGACTCATGAAATTTTCAGAATTTATAAAAATCTTTCACAGCAATTGAATATGGAATATTTATTCGTTTTTGGAATTATTTTCATGATAATCTCTTTTTTTATTATTCTCGTCGTTTCGAAATTTCTGTACCGATATGTAGAATTACCTAGCATACGTTTAGGGGCGCGATTACGGTCAGAGAAGAGAAATGTCAAATGAAAAAGAAAGACCATTTGAATAAGCATTTATAAGATGGATTTAACTGCCCTCGCAGTTATAATTAATTGGTGCTTACCTGTTTTATGGGAGGAAATCGAGGTGTTTTGTAATCCGAATTTATCGTTCAAAAGTTGTTTAACAGATGCTTCCGTAAAGAGCATAGAACCACTTTCATCATCACCTTTGGTTGAAATATTACTAATTCCCTTCACTGTAAGAAGTAAATTTCCGTCATTTTTAAGAGCATGAAATAATCCTTCAATGATCTGATGGAAGTTTTTGGATAAATGCAACTTCATTATCAAAAGAATACAATCATACTTATCATTCAAAAATGGGTCTGTACAAATTTCCTTAAGTGAAATAACTGAACTAATCTTAACTTTTAGTCCGCCATAGCGATAAGTATTTTCATTACCATCCACCTCAAGAACAGATCCTTTAATAAGATTCCGATTTAATCTTAAAAATTCATGTGAAATTTTGTATTCAGTAGCATGCAAATCTTCAGCGGATGGAACAATCCCAATAAAAGGAATGATTGATTTAACAAATGAAAATCCTTTTTTCCATACAGAAGGATTACGCTCCTTATGTTTATGAAAATACTGAACAAGAAGATTTGGATTAAACTTCTCTAACGCCTGCAGATCAGCATTTTCAGGCTTCCCAGAATTATTAATCATTCTATCATAGATCTTTCCAGTATACCATTCAATCCAGTTACGAATACCCTGCTGATAACTATTTCGAAGTTGGGTATTCAATAAATATTTCTCCTGCCGTTGTAATACTTTTAATACATTTTCCAGCATGAAGGATAGATTCCCCGACATGTTTGAATCATGTATCCTGTATACTGCCAATAAATGCTGATGATGTAAAACGGGGTACAAACGGGAGAGGTTTAGATACATGTCATAATCCTCACAAACCTTGAGTGATGTATCAAACCGAATTGAATTAAAAGCCCAATTGCGATACATTACTGCTGCGTGCATTCCAATGTAATTACTCATTAGAAAATGCATATAATGCTCTGAAGGAATTGTCTTCTGGATTAACCAAAGTTCTTCGTTTTCCTCTATGAAAACCATATGACCACCGGAAACAAATGCAACAGTTGGTTGAGTAACTAGACAATTAACCTGGGTGGTGAGGCAATCATCAAGTAACCAGTCATCTGCATCAAGAAATACCAAGGCTTGGCCCTGGGCAATATCAATGCCGGTATTCCTAGCCGCAGACAGGCCTTTGTTCTCCTGGTATTTATAAATAACATCTTGGTATTCCTCTACCAATTTCCGTGTATCATCTGTTGAGCCATCGTCAACAACAATAAGTTCGTAATTTTTATATGTCTGAGCTAACACACTATCAATTGCCTTCCTAATATGCCTCCTGTGATTATAAGTAGTTATAATCACAGATACTTTAATATTAGTGACGGCATTACTCTCCATGTTCAGGAATTGGATGGCTTTGATGAATTTTTTTTATAAAATTTTATACCCGACAGAACTCCAAAAATCTCCTTTTTTAAAGTAGAATACCTGCCATTATAATAGGGAAAACCTTTTACTATCAATGAGAGGTAATATAATGGGAAGTATATGTAGATTCTCCGGAGATATCCAAGGCCAGGTGCCTGACGGTGCTGTATAATTGCGGCTGCAACATGACCACGCATATAATTGAAAATCTGCCATTGAAAACCATAGTTATCTGATCGGTGAGAATGGTGCACAACTGCGCGAGGGTTATATAGAATTTTCCCTCCTTTATTCAATATTCGAAACCAATACTCCGAATCACCACTGCATCCAGCAGCTCCTGCATCAAGTCTTTCATCAAAATAGCCAAACTTTTGAAAAGCACTTACACGAAATGCCATATTTGCTCCCGCACCAATCTGCCAGACGGGTGGACCGTACCGGGTATTTGATGAAAGAAAAGTTCTGTCGTATAATTTTTCGGCATAGCCTTTATTCAATCCCCAGTATTCTTCAAACACTTGCTGGCATTCAACATTAAGAGAAACAGGTAAAACGAGGCCCGTTACTCCATCAATTGATTCATCATTAAACCCTTCCCAAATATTAATTAACCAATCTGGCTCTACAATAACGTCATCATCAATATAAGCAACTACCTCATTTATTGCATTCCGAGCCCCTGTATTTCTTGCAATATCTAAACCTTTCCTGGGTTCTTCTAAATAATCAATGCCATCGAATTCCTGAATGATGTTCCTGGTATAATTCTTATGTGGATCATTATCAACTACAAGTATTTGTTGAGGAGAAGGAGATAGGTTCTTGAGACTTTTCAAACATTTACGTAATTGGACTGGTCGGTTATGGGTGCATATAACAACAGTAATTGGAAGATGTTGCAAAGCACTAATATCTTCAGGTTTCCTTCTGATTCTATGAAGTATCCCTACTAAAGCATTAGCATCCAATTTCTTCCAGGCTTCATTATAGGCTCCCATTTCATTACTCGCTCTAGCTTCTATAAATGGTTTAAGGGATACAAAAATCCAATACAAGAATGTTTGGTTATCAAAATATGAATGTTCAGCTAATGAAAGTTCACCTACTCTTTCCCCATACCATGAAAAGATGTATTTTATATTATTCTGCTTCAAGAGCTGGGGAATATCTGTTAAATATTCTTCCAATTTATAATTGTAAAGTGTAATAGGGGGAAAAGCTTTTACAGGAAAAAAGGTTCTAATCCTTAGTTTCAAACTTTTGAAAAATAAATGCCAATCACTATAAAAGGCATTTACCTTATTTAAATGTTCCCTAACTACCAATTTGTCTTTATTCATTACCCATTGACGTTCAATGAGATTTATTGACCATCTTGCATAGTTGGCTCTCAATTTTCTACTAATGGCGGGCCTCTCATTTAATGGGATATGTGCCTCGATTGCCTGAAAGACCTTATTTATATCATGGATGTGATTTCCATTCAATAACCTGGAACCAGATATTGAAGACTGGTGTACTCTATATTCGGCAAAAGTTTCAGGGGTATATGCTATAGGATATCTACTTGCTATTCTCACCCACATTTCCCAGTCTTCTCCATAATGAGCAATATAAAACGCACCGAGGTCTTCATAAACTGATCTCCTAACCGCCATGGCAGCATATTGAATATGCTGTCTTTCCGCTAGTCTTTTTAAAGCGTCGGGAAGTATGCCTGTATGTGGAAGCAGAGGTTCTCTTGTGCCTAATAATACCCCCTCTTCATCAATATACTGATACCGGCAAAAAGCAGCCCCGACATTATTGTATTCATCAAACAGGTTCTGCATGGCTGAATAAAAGCCAGGCTTTACTCTATCATCACCGTGAAGAAGATGAACATACTGGCCACGGGATCTGTTGAGGCAAGTTTCAAAATTCCTTAAGCTGCCCCGGTTCTCCGATTGACGAAAATATCCAATGCGACCTTTACCAATTTCTTTAACAAGCGATTCAACATCATTATCAGTGCTGGCATCATCAACTACTTCTATTTGCATTATTTCTTCGCCTGGATCCTGAACCAATACTGATAATAATGTTTCTCTGAGAAAACCTGAACAATTATAAACCGGAATCATGACTGACCATAATGGACGGGGCATACCAGCCGGAAGCGGATCAATTATGGGAGGTGATGAAGGAATACGTTCTTCAGCAATCATAATATTATAAATTGGTAAGTGCTAGTGGAAAATCGGGTCTGACATATCCCCACCATTTTACGTACCAATCTCTTTCGTCTGCATAATCATTTACGCTGAAATGCAGAACCTCTTCGAAATAACCCACCGTAATTTTATCAGAACGAAAAAAAGCAAGACTAAAGTAATAAGATCCATCATTAAGAAAATTACCTGGCACTTTCAATTGACCTTCTACCACGCCACTCTTATAAAAAGCAGGTTTAGATGTAATTGCAAAAATGCAATCGCCCGATGAAGTAAAGAGTAATAATTCAGCAACGAGTTTATCCTCAACAAGAGCATTCAAAAATTTGAAAGATACCAATAAAGGTGTCCGAATATCAATTGCTTCCTGGGTAGATAGAAACTGAGGGATTAGTTCAACTTTCAGAATCTTCAATTGATCATTACCAGGAGCTGATGCAATATCTGGCCACTCCTGAAGCATAATTGTACTACGACTTTCATCCAGATAAGCATTTACCACTTTCTGGGCAATATCATCCATTAAAACATTACCCTGCTGAAGCCATATTGCGCGAGTACATAATTGATTCACAGCTTGCATATTGTGGCTAACGAATAATACTGTACGGCCATTTTGCTTTGAAGCGTCTTTCATTTTACCGAGGCACTTTTTCTGAAATTCAACATCTCCTACTGCTAAAACCTCATCAACTATTAATATATCTGGTTCTAGATGCGCTGCTACTGAGAATGCCAGCCGCACATACATCCCGGAGGAATATCTTTTAACAGGCGTATCCAGGAATTTTTCAACCCCTGAAAATTCTACAATCTCATCGAACTTAGCTTGAATTTCCTTCTTATTCATTCCTAACATATAGCCACTGATGAAAATATTTTCCCTGCCAGTAAGTTCGCCATGAAAACCAGTACCGATCTCCAGCAAACTACTAATCTTACCTCTACCCTTGATGCTACCAGAACTAGGTTTTATTATCCGCGACATGATCTTCAACAATGTTGATTTCCCTGCTCCGTTCTTACCAATTATTCCAACTGTTTCACCTTCCTTAACATCAAAGTTTATATTCTTTAATGCCCAAATATAATTGCTGTCATTATGTCCCAAAGATTCGTTGAAAAAATCATTCGTTTTATTGAGAACAGTTCGCTGCCACCACCAGTGAAGGTCCTGGCGCAGAGATCCTGTCCCTATTTTACCAAGCCGGTAAATTTTTGACAAACCTTCAACCTGTATGATCTTATCCTGCATTATGATAAATTAAAAAGGGCTATGCAATATCCATTAACCGATCGGTCATTTTATTGAACAATAAAATACCTGAACCAACAATAAAAAAGGTGACACCTAAACTAAGAGCCAAACTTGGCATTACTACAAGTTCTCCAGTTAAGGCTGACCTAAACATTTCAAAAGGAGCTGTGAGGGGATTGATCTGCAAGACCCAGGAAAATTTTTCCGGCACATTGGAAAGGGTATAGAAAACTGGTGTTACAAACAAGAGCAATCGTATCATCATCTGCATGAATCCACCTATATCCCGGTATTTGGTTGATATTACCGAAAAGATCAATCCCCCGCCAAATGCCATGAATGCTACCAATAAAATGCTAACTATTACTGGGAAAAAATTCAGCGGGTCAAAGACAATTTTTCCCTTTATTATAAAAAACACCAGTACTACTATCAAAAAAATAAAATGAACTGAAAATCTGATCAGATGCAAAAGGAGCCCAGCTAGTGGAGTGATAAGTCTGGGAAAATAAACTTTACTAAATACGCCAATATTGTTTGCGATTACCGATGAAGTTGATGTAAACAGGTCTGAAAACAAATTCCAGAGGGTAATACCCGCTAGATAAAAAAGAAATGGTGGTACTCCCATTGTAGAAACTCCAATCAGCCTGTTGAAAACGAACATATAAACAATCACACTGAATAAAGGCTGAATAAGAATCCAAAGTGGGCCTAGCAGTGTTTGTTGATAAGAGCTCAACAGATCCTTCCTGACAATACCGAAGAGAAGATCTTTATGAATTATTAATTCGCGTATTCCAGTACCAAGCCACGTAGTTTTGGGAGTAATTATCCATTGCTCTTTATATTTTTCCATATATACAATATTTCCAAGAAGTAATTTATGGATAAAAAACGGCCAACAGAATGTATGCAAAACTTAACCTCTCTTATCTTTTTCGGGTAGCGGCAATGACCCCATCAAATAATTTATTGCTACTTTAGTCAAAAAATACATAGTTGTCATGTTTTTATCAAACATGAATGATTTATAAGCAAGCTTCAGGTATTTATCTTTATCTCCATAAAAATTTCTTAATGCTATTGATGCAAAATGCGTTGAGAAGTTATGTTTGGATCTGCTTTTAATATGTCTCCGTTTTTCTATTGGCAGGTATTGTTGAATAATACCAATTAATTTATCAATATCAGTTACACTTTGCCCCGAGAGCAACGCTTTCGTACTAATATTATTAAAATGTATTCTGTACTTAGCCAAATATTTGGGGGTGTAAGCAACCGGATAATTGGCAGCAATCCTACACCACATTTCCCAATCCTCACCATAGTGTGCAGCAAAAAAACCTCCAAGATGTTCGTATACAGAACGACGCACCACCACAGAAGGAGGCTGTGGATAATTGACTACAGCTACTTTCTCTAACCAATCATCTATAATTCCCGCTTCTTTAAGTACTGGGCTCACAACTGATGTTTCCTTTGATTCCTTATTAATGAAAGAATATCTACAGAAGGCCGAACCAGCAATGGGAAATTTATTCATGATAGCCTCCATCTCCTCATAAAAACCGGGGGCTACCATATCATCCCCATGCAATAAATGAATTAAATGCCCACGAGACCTGTTGAGGCAGGTTTCAAAATTCCTAAGGCTACCAACATTTTCAGTTTGACGGAAGTAGGTGACCCTACCCTTTCCAACTGTTTCAACCAACTCTTTAATGTTACCATCAGTGCTGGCATCATCAACTACTTCAATTTGCATTATATCTTCCGCGGGCGCCTGTTCAACAACGCTTGCAATGGTCTGCTTGAGGAATTCCATGCAATTGTATGCCGGTATCATGACCGACCACAACGGCCTGATTGAACCAGTAGGCACTGGCGTTATCACAGGAGGAGATTCAGGGATCCGATCATTCATTTTCATCCACAATAATTCAATTTAAACTCATTCTGATATCGGGCTCTATATTTAAATTAAAGGATTTTCACTGTAAAAGAAAGGATTACAGCCGAATTATGCATTCGGTGGAATATAGTGGATTATGGGGTGGCCTCGCCAGGAATCGAACCTGGATCTGGAGCTTCGGAAACTCTTATACTATCCATTGTACTACGAGGCCGGTTGGATCATTTTATTAATCCCGCTGCATTGGTGGCAAATATTTTTACCGCAATGGCGAGCAAAACTACACCAAAAAACTTACGGATGGCCAGTAAACCGGCAGGCCCGATGAGTTTTTCTATGTAATCCAATGACCTGAGTACTATATACACTACAACAAGATTTAATATGATAGCCATCGCCACTGTAAGCGTATTATAGTTGGCCTGCAGTGAAATGATGGTGGTTAGCGTTCCCGAACCCGCGATCAGGGGAAATGCAATGGGCACTACAGTGCCCGACTTTATATCCCCATCTGATTTAAAAAATTCTATGCCAAGTACCATTTCAAGTCCAAGGATAAAGATCACAATGGAACCACCCACAGCAAAAGAGCTGACATCAAGGCCAAGGATCTGGAGGAATTTTTCGCCGGTGAGCAGGAATAATAGCATCAATCCACCGGAAATCAGCGTTGCCCTTAACTCATGGATGGCTCCCATCCTGGTTTTGAGTGAGATAAGGAGGGGTATGGAGCCGAGAATATCAATGATGGCAAACAGCGTGAAGGTGACGGTGAGAAGCTCATTGATATTTATACTCATGCTGAATGGGTTGTGCAATTTGCTACACAGCCGTAATTTAAGGCAAATCTATATTACCCGCCGGGCGGCTCTTAAAAAAGGCATGGTAGGCAGACTACTAATGAGAAGCAGCTCTTCGGGCAGATAAGAATGATTGTCGAGGAACCTGAATATGCGCTGGGCACTATTGCGTTTAAAGAGCCGGGTAAAGATCTTATCGCCAGGCAGGTCTTCATTCACCAGCACATCCAGCAACACATTGTCATAGAAACGGAACCTTCCACCATGTTGCTTGCGGGGAAAGGGATGACCCTTCTTCAGGAGTGATTTAAGAATGGCGGCACTATGTTGCTGAACAAACTGGAAGGTGTATCCACTGGAAGGCTTGGTTTGTCCGCCGGCAGTTCCTATATAAACAATATTACCATCCCGCTCGGGGAATGTAAAACCCGTCATGGGAATCACCCCGAATTCCTCCTCTTTGATGGAATAATCAGAGAGTTGCAGGTAGTCACTAATATAGTTTCTTAAGCCTTCATCGTATTGCTCTTGTTGCAGCAGGTTTTCCGTGAAAAGGGTGTATTCAATAAGGGCATGGGTTTCATCCAACGGCATGGTATAAACGAAAGTGGTACCGTGCTCCTGGTTTACGCGGAAGTCCATCAGTGTATTGGAAGAGGGATCAAAAAAGGGTTCTGCAGTTTCAATGAACCAGCCTTTAAAATGTTGTTTCAGGTAATGGGTGCCGGGCTCCGCTTTTGGCGGGCGAGTTGGGATGGAATTAAAAAGCCATTTACGGGCACCGAAGCGCACCCCGTTATGCAGTTCAACCACTCCTTTGCCTTTGAGATTGGTGATGCTGTTGATAGGTTCAAAAATGATACGAACATTCTCTTTTTTTACCAGGATGTTAAGACAATGCTGGTAGAGATCAATACCCCTGATCATCTTATACTGGTAGGGTGCGATGTTGAATTGCTTTGAAAAACCTTCGCCATGAAACCAGACCTTATCCCATCTTTTGTGTACAATAGAATCGAAGAAACCCTCTCCTTTTTCCCAGAAACACCATGTGCGGTCGTTTACCTTCTTCTGGTCTTTATCTACCAGCAGGTACCTGCAATCCTTAAACTCCTCGCTCTGGAGCATTCGCATGAGAAGGCTCAGAGAGGATAATCCGGCTCCGCAGAACACGTAATCATAATCGTGTGTGGAGTCGGGATCAAGAAGTTCGAAAAAATATTGCGGGGGCATAATCTTGTTTTGGCCCAGACAAGATAGGGAGATTATTTACCCCTGGAAAGGGTGTTTTCACGGTCTTTTTTGACCTTCTCCCAATATTTCTGGTGCACCATGAGCATGCCGAAAGATTCACCATGTTCTTTACCGATATGCTTATGGTGCATCTTGTGTGCCCAGCGGATGGCACGAACATAGATATTGTTAGAGCGACTCATAAATTTGAAGCGCTGGTGGATGATGATATCGTGGACCAGAAAATATGCGAGTCCGTAGGACATGATACCGAAGCCAATTGCCTGCAACCAGTAAAGGGGCTGAAGGGTACCATAGAGTATCATCAGAAAACTTGGAACGGCGAATATCACGAAGAACCAGTCGTTCTTCTCAAAGAAACCCGGACCTTTTTTATGGTGGTCTTCATGCAGGTACCAGAGAAATCCGTGCATAACATAGCGATGTGTTAACCAGGTTATTCCTTCCATCACTAAAAACGTTCCTACCACAATTCCTATATAAACTAGCCAATGCATACTGCTGATTTTTTTCTCCATTCCTTCACCCTTGGAAATGCCAGGTGAAACCAGGCGGTATAGCGGGTGGGATGGTTTTGCAAAGATGATTCAATTTCTTCTATCGAAAAGTAACAATACTCATTTACTTCATCGGGATCTGGGTTTACCAGTCCGCTAAATTCACCAACAAAAACATGGTCAAACTCATGTTCGGTAAGGCCATTATTAAAACCGGCGCGGTAAATGAAATCGAAAGCTTTCTGCAGGGGTGTGGTAAAGCCCATCTCTTCCTGCAACCTGCGCTGTGCGGCCTCTTCCACTTTTTCACCGGGGAAGGGGTGACTACAACAGGCATTGGTCCAGAGACCACCGCTATGGTATTTGTTTAAAGCGCGCTGCTGCAACAGCATTTGCCCGCTTGCATTGAAGATAAATACGCTGAATGCCCTGTGAAGCACGCCGCGTTCATGTGCTTCAAGTTTTTCCATGGTACCCAGTTCACGATCCATCTCATCCACCAAAACCACTTCCATATTTCTCAAGAATGTCTCCAAAATAATTTTGTTTTAAACTACCAAATGTCTCCCCTCCATCCCTCCATCACATCATCCCCAATTGCTGCTTCACCCCTGCCCTCAGCACGATCGCTGCCTTTCTATAATCCGGAACGCGGACCCTTTCCTGCATGATGCGCGCCGGCTTGATGCGTTTGATACGGCGGAATAGGGAGAGATAATATTTATAGGCCACATACACACCAAATCGTGCTTTTACCGGCAATTGCATGATGCCATTATAGGCTTCATCAAAATCGGCCTGGATATCGGCTTCAATTTTTGTCTTATCACAGTCGGTGAAATTAGTAAAATCACAACCTGGAAAGTAGACCCTGTCGAGCTGCTTGAAATCAGCATTCAGGTCGCGCAGGAAATTCACTTTCTGGAATGCAGCGCCCAATGATCGTGCCGATCCTTTTAGTTTGTCGTAAAGCTGACGGTCGCCCTCACAGAAAACATAGAGGCACATGAGTCCAACCACTTCTGCGGAACCATATATATAGTCGATATAACCCTGGTGATCGTAGGCCTTCTTATCGAGATCCATTTCCATGCTACGGAAGAATGCATCAATAAGAGAATGGTCAATATTGTAGGCATTCACGGTAAGCTGGAAGCTGTGGAGGATGGGATTAAGGCTGATCTTTCTTTCTATGGCATCATAGGTTTGTTGCTTGAATTCTGCCAGCAGCAGGCTTTTATCGTGATCATGGAATGTATCAACTATCTCATCAGCAAAACGTACGAGTCCATAGATATTGAAGATGGGCTGGCGCAGGTCATTGTGCAACAGCTTGATGGCCGAAGAGAAAGAGGTACTATAGCGTTCTGTGGTAACGCGACTACAGACCTCAGAAACAGCATGGAACAATTGCATCATACGCGTTGGTTAGGCAGGTTTTAAGATAACTAAAAATTCTTTATCACTTCTTTTGCCACTAGTTCCCCACTTATGAGGCTGGGTGGAACACCCGGACCAGGAACTGTCAATTGGCCAGTGAAAAAGAGGTTATTTACCTTTTTACTGCGACATCCTGGCTTGAGAATGGCAGTTTGTTTAAGAGTATTAGCCAGCCCATAGGCATTTCCCTTAAACGAATTATAATCACGCACAAAATCAGATTGTGCAAAACTTCTTTTCAGTATTATGGCATCGAGGACCGATTGACCAAGATGTTTCTCGAGTCGGCCGATGATAAGATCAAAATATTTTTCACGCACTTCTTCGGTGTCACCGTTCAATCCCGCAGCAACAGGCACCAGCAAAAAGAGGTTTTCACAACCTTCAGGCGCAACGGTAGAATCAGAAACAGATGTTGCGCTCATATAGAACAATGGTGCGGAAGGCCATTGCGGGTCAGCATAGATCTCCCGGGCATGCTGGTGAAGAGAGGTATCGAAGAACAAACTGTGATGGTGAATGCCTTCGAGTTTTTTATTGAGTCCAATGTAATAAAGCAAACAACTGGGCGCCATTACCCTGCTATCCCAGTACTGCTCTGAGTAGGAACGATGCGTTTCAGGGAGCAGTGCACTTTCGATATGGTGATAGTCGGCCCCTCCTATTACGACATCGGCATCATAACGGCCATGGTCAGTTGAAACTGAGCGGGCAGTAGATGCATGCAATTCAATGGCCGTAACGGTTTCATTAAACTTAAATTTTGCGCCCTGTTCTTTTGCGAGTTTGTACATAGCATCCACGATGCTGTACATGCCGCCTTTTGGGTACCAGGTGCCGCCCACAACATCTGCATAATTCATCAGGCTGTAGAGGGCTGGGGTATCTTCGGGCATGGCGCCGAGGAATAGCACGGGGAACTCCATCAACTGGCGGAGCTTCGGATCTTTAAAGAATTTCTGCACATGAGCCTTCATGTTAGTGAAGACGTCGAGTTTAAAAACACCTTTAACTATATCGAGGTCTATGAATTCTGTGAGCGATTGACCGGGCTTGTGCACCAGCTTCTGCATACCTACGCGGTATTTAAAAGCGGCTTCTTCCATGAATTGCTCCAACTTATCACCGGCACCTTTCTCTATGCTCTCGAAAAGTTCTTTCAACGCCGGCAACCCCGCGGGAATATCCATCCCTCCATCTCTCCATCTCTCCTCTTCTTCGCTCCAATACACACGATACGAAGGATCCAGGCGCTCCAGGGCATAATAATCTGACACTTTCTTTCCGAACTGCTGGAAGAATCTTTCAAACACATCGGGCATCCAGTACCAGGAGGGTCCCATGTCAAAGGTGAAGCCATCCTGTTTCCATTGGCGTGCGCGGCCACCCGGCTGGTCATTCTTTTCGATGACTGTCACATCCCATCCTGCTCTCGCCATAAATGCGGCCGCCGACATTCCGGCGAATCCGGAACCGATGATGATGCATTTTTTGGATAGGGACATGTGGAGGGATGGAGGGTTGGAGGGTTGGAAGAATGTTGTTTATGGAAGGTAACTTTTAATAGTTGGAAACCCTGTCTTAAAATTTGGCTGGGAATATCAATAACGGGAGATCTGCGCCTTTAAGAGTTTGCGGGCGAAGTGGATACGGCTTTTTATGGTGCCGAGCGGCTCGCCGAGCATGTCTGCAATTTCATGGTATTTGAAACCGTCGAAATAAAGCAGGAATGGGTTGCGGAAAATCTCCGGGAGCTTATGAACGGCTTCGTGGATCTCCTTTATTTTAAGGTTGCTTTCGGCCGCGTTGGCTGCAACCACCTGGTTGTAGTCGAGGAGAAAGTCGTTGGGTGTATTATCGAATATAGTATTCTGCTTAGCCTTCCTGCGGTAGTTATTGATAAATATGTTCCGCATGATGGTATAGAGCCATGCCTTGATATTGGTGCCAACGTTATATTTTTCCTTATTGGCGATGGCGCGGTACATGGTTTCCTGGAAGAGGTCCTGTGCGGCTTCGTTATCGCGTGTAAGGGTAATGGCAAAAGGACGAAGAAACTCCGCGTTGTTCACCAGCATCTCATTGAAGTCAGCTTTTGACATGGCTAATGTGTTTAAGTGTTAAGAGTCCAAATTTAAACAAAATTCTAAGTTTAACCAACGATTATCTTGCTAATAAATGTTAAAATTTATGCAAGTGCGGCTATAAACTCCATTACCGCGGGTAGTGACAGTTTAAAGGTGACGGATTCGGGTACTTTCTTTTTATACTGTTGTGTAAGCAATCCGGATACCACGAGTTTATGTGATCCGCAGCGGTTATGGTAGTTTGTCAGGAAACGCTCGAAATTAAAGTTGGCGGCCACAGAAGTAAGATGGGTGTAGAGGAAATCGGGTTGCTTAAGGTTAGCTACAAACTCCACGTCTTTCAGGGGGAGGTTGGCGCCGAGGTAGAGAACGTTCACACCTTTGCTTTTTAGCAGGTAGTAGGTAAAGAGCAGGCCGATCTCATGGTGTTCGCCTTCGGGCATGAAAAGGAGGACTGTTTTATTGATCCGTACGTGGGAGAAGGCGCCATCTATTCCCACGATCAGTTTTTGGCGTATGATATTGGTTACGAGGTGTTCCTGGGCTGGATTGATATGGTTGGTCATCCAGAGGATACCGATCTTTTCGAGGAAGGGGAAGATGACCTGGGTTATGGTTTTATCGATTCCGCGGGCGGTGATATAGGTATCGAGGACGGCTTCGAAGTCTTCGATACTCATATCCACCATATGCTGGATCAGTTCGTTGACGATGCGTTCCTGCTGGGCCTGGGCGTTTCCGATGGTGAGGATACGGTCGCGGATCTCGCCGGGGTGCATTTTGTCGATATGGCTGATCTTGTAGCCGTATTTGTTGAGCAGGGCGATGTTGAGGATGGATTTCAGTTCATCGGTGCTGTAGTAACGGATATTGGTTTCGGTCCGCTGGGGTTTGAGGAAATTGTATCGCTGCTCCCATATGCGGATGGTATGGGCCTTGATGCCGGAGAGGTTTTCAAGATCCTTGATGGTGAAGGCGTTCATGGTTGCAGATTTTGTGTTTAAATATCGTTAGTATGAAATTAAACAGAAATCTGAAGAAAAGGTTTGGATTTGGATTAAAAATTGGGGGATTTGGGCGTTTTGGGGCTGATGGAAGCAGGGCGGTTACGGTGCAGGTGAGGTTTCCTATGTTTTTTGATCTGGCTGTGTTCAAAAGGTTGGATCAATTAAGAGTTTGTCTGAAATTTTGTGGCAACGGATCTGAAGTGTGGGAAGGTCAGCAACAACTGGTAAAAAGCGAAACCTGCGAATACGCCGATAAAGTTTGCGCCCATATCGCTCCATTCGAAGGATCGACCGGTAAACTGCTGGAGGTATTCGGTTAATATGGAGAGCAGGCTAACCAGCAGGAACTGGCTAAGGGGGTTTTTCCAGATGGCGGTTGCCAGGAGGTAGCAAGCGCTGAATAGGGTGGTATGCATGAATACATCGTTGAACAGGAGGTGGTTCCTGCTCAGGAATTTGGGTACTGCGGGGGTGAGGAGAAGAAAGAATACTGCGGCGATCACTACGCACCAGCCCATCCAGGGCTTCCAAAGGTTTTTCATGGGCCTGCATAGACAAGTGGCGTGCCAGAAACTGTGAAGGTTTTCTTTAGAGGGCTTATGGGTTGCAAAAATTTATCGCTTTGATATTGAGCTTGGTCTTACAATATGAAACCAGCGGAGGTACTATACTCGAAAAAAGCAGGTTTTTTATTGACCTAAATATGAAACAATAAAACCACATAGTGTTCCATATATGAATCAATAAATCACTTGGGTTAATTTTCGTATTGCTTTTACTCTAAATGCGTTTTGTAAATTCTCACTCCTTCTGATAGCGCGAGAGGCGCAGGTAGATCTCCCACATCCCTGCCTGGTCCAGAAGACTGCGCACTTCCTGCTGGCCGATGAGATTGCGGACATTGCGCTCGCGGCGCCAAACGCGGTCGGCGTAGCGTTGCATGGCGTTCATGTATTGAGGATCGTTGTCGATGGCGTAGAGTTCTTCGTAGCCGCGAAGTAGAACAGCATTGAACCAATAAGTGGAATGAAAAATATCGTAACTGAAGAAATGATCGAAGCTGGCGCGAGCCAGTTGACGGGCTTCGGTAAGGTAGGCGTTGTCGCTGGTGATACGGAAGAGTTTTGCATTGGCCTGTATCATGATGCCCGTATTATAGGAATAGGTGGCGGTATCGACCTTATTTGCATCACGCAGTTTGATATTATCCCAATAAACCCCCTTCGGACTGCGAAGCCAACGGTTCACCCATTTGTATAAAAGCTTAGCGGTGTCGAGATAGGAAGATTTTCCGGTAGCTTCATAAAGTTGCAGGGCCAGCACAATACCCGGACCATTGGAACATGTATTCTTGGTGGAGCGATTGCCTTCTTTCCAAAAGATACCACCGCCGCTGGTGCTATCCCAGCCCGTCATCATATAACGATATATCTCTTCTGACATGGTGAGATACTGAGGGTTCTTGTTTTTCGCATAAGCATCCATGAGAGCGATGCCAATCCACTGGTTGTCGTCGTAAAAACGATCGCCTCCACCCATGCTGATCACATAGGAAGCATAGCCGGGGGCAGGTGGTCGGGTGTCGTAATATTGCTGGATCGACTTGAGGACCTGGTCCACCCTGGTAGTGGCATTCGGATTGACAGCTACCGGCTTTTCTGCATCCTTTGCGTCGGCCAATTGCATGCACTGTATCAGCGCACAGAGAGGCCAGAGATAAGAGTAGGGCTTTTCATTGGCGGATGGAGTATCGGTTTCGCGATAGAGTGCTACGGAAGGTTCATAAAATACCTGGCGGATATTGCCTTCCATGAGTAAAGCACGGGTACGGTTGGCGGGCTGGGTGCTTGATGGCGGTGTTTTTGAGTTGGATTGGTTTGATTGCGCTGAGGAATTTGCGCTGAAAGTTGGAAGGATCAGCAAACATGGCAGGGTATTCCAAAATAATTTGGTGATCGCTGGTTTTATTTTAGCGATCGCAGGTACAAGTAAAGGAAGGCTCGCTTTCATTTCCATTATTTGTTGCAAGGGGAAACTGATTCTCATGTTCAGCACGGAAATTAGAGCAATTGTTTTGTTCAGCGGCGAAAAATGGAGAGATGGAATGGAGAGATGGAGAGGTGGAGGGATGGAATGGAGAGATGGAGAAATGGAGAGATGGAAGGGATTTTGGAGGTGCGGAAATTTTTTACAAAAAGGAGGTGGGAACAAAGCGCACCCCTGCATCGCAGATGCGCTTCTGTATTTTTTTATATATCGGAGGCCTGGTTAGAGTTTTAGTAGCTGGCAAAAGTTGTACTAAAGCGGACTTTCTGGATAGTTGAGTTTCCTGCAAGATCCCAGGCTTTGAAATGAAAGCCGGCTGCGCGTGAAATGGTATGGTTCTTTTGCAGCTTGTATTCCCATTTTTCGATATCGGGTTGATAGTGGGCATCATTCTCTTCGATGAGCAAACCGAAGACATTAAAGATGCGGCACATAACACGGGTAACGCAAACATTATCGCTGGCCTTAATGAAGATACTGTCACCTTTACGGCGGTGGTAACCGGAGATGTCCCATCCCTGGATCCGCGGCCCCTGCATATAGTCTTTGATGGCGAGGGTATAAACGGTCTGGTCTTCCTTAGTAAATAATTGGTATGCCTTTTTAAGCGATGGATCGGCCTCAACTGATTTAGCAAAGTTTGCTGCGAGGCGGAATTTTTTTCGATTGTTGATTTGCTTATCAGTTGCCTGGTAATTGGTGAATTTGGGTTTACGCGTTACCAATAATTTGTTTCGATGTTGGCGGAGAACAGCATTGGGAAGTTTTCCGTCCATATACATCTGGAGGAGGATATCATTCTTTGTCATAGTATGAAAATTTAATAATGAATTAAGTGTTGATCATAGTAACTGCAGGGTTCTTATGGTAATATTTCCTGCGAGGTCTTCTGCCATTACCTGAATGGTAGTACCGGGAAGTGAATTATTCGGAAAAGAGGTAAAATAGACCCAATAAACAGGGTTAACATCTTCTAATGCTTTTCCCTCTTCCAGTAATTCACCACCAGCCAGGCGAATGGACACTTTTACACTGATCACTTTAAAATCATCATCCGCTTCTATCATGATCATATCTCCCGGCTTTCCCAGATAGGATTCTGCATATATATCCCTGATTTCCGGTGGTATATATGCATCCCGGAAAGCAACATTGAGAGCGGTCCTCCCCTTCCGCGCCTTCTTCTCGTATAATTCTTTAAGACTGGAATGCTGCATTGCCCAACTCGCGTACCTGGTAGCTTTGTGAAATGTAAGCTGGTTCTTAGATTGCTGGCTTGTTGGCGATCGTTTTTTGTTTTTGGTTTTTGGTGCAGCGCAAACAAAGGTTTTATTTCCGCGTCTTCTAAAGATCAGGTTACCAACACGGCCACTCATGCCGCTCATAATTGGATTGTTACAAATTGCCATTTTAAATAGTTTTTATTGGTGATTAAATTCTTAAAGAACCCCGGCCGGCGCGGCCGGGGTTTGAAAGGAAAGGGTAGTTATCCCTTCACCGCAATCTGGCTCACGGCAGATGCCACTGTTGCTGCCACTCCGAGATAACCGGCTATCGTTGTGATGATAGCGGGTAAGGCTACGGGTGAGGCGAGAAGTGCACCGCTTACAGCGGCCAATGCTAATGCGATGTTGCGCAGTTTTACGAATAAGCCCGGGGTTGGTGCGGTAGCGCGTTCTACCAGGCTGAGTTTGTCGATTTCGGTTTGTTTCATACAGATTGAATTTTAAAGTGAATAATAATCCGGCAGCTTGTCGACCAGCAGCCAGATCGGTTTTTCAAGGGTACTGAGTTTAAAAACGAGGCCCATCAACTTTTTAAAGGCCTTAGCCGATGCGGTTCCTTTGCCGGGTGCTTCGAGTGTACTTACCGGGGCTATACAGCCCTTCAACTCTTTGGCCGCATCGTTGGCCTTATGGATCAGGATCAGCGTTCTACCCGGAACGGATTGCAACATCAGGTGCAGTTTGTGTCGTTTACTATAGCGGAAAACCAGTTTGAATTTCCCTTCAGGAATACATGACTCCATTCGGATATTATTCCGCCAGGGGAGTTCGATCGTATAACAAAGGGCTTTGCCGTTATGGCTAAGGATTCCGTTGGTGCCCGACTCATAGTACCTGCGTTGTAAATGCAGTTCCATGGTTAAAGCTGTTGATCAAGTGTGACCTGGTTGCCGGGAATATCGGAGGCGCTTACCCTAATCAATGAACCAACCGGTGCAGGGTTCACCTGTGAAGTGGTATAGGTCCAGTCGATCAGATTCTGTTCCTGAATGGCCAATCCCTGTTCCAGCAGATTACCCTGCGGATCATAAATGGAGATGGTAACATTTGCAACAGAAAAGTTATCCGTCACTTTAACCATTACCCTGTCTCCTACTGAACCAGTATAGGCCTCTGCCCTGAGATTTTCGATCACCGGCGCTTTAAATGCATCGGCAAAAGCAACGTTGGCAAATGTCTGGTAAGGCTTTGCTGCTGCAGCATAGCGCGCTTTGAGTTCAGGATTATCTTTAACTCCTTTTGCAAAGAGTACACAGTCCCTGAATTTCAAACGGGTGACTGCCTGTTGCTCGCTGGCTTTTAAAAGAGGGTTGATTGCCGGCATCTTTCCGAGGTAGGTTCTTCCACCTCTTGTACGCACCAGCATTTGTTTGCCGATTGCGCCGCCGAAGCCATTCATAAACATATTGGTTTTATTACGTGCCATTTTACTTAGTTTTTAAAAAGGTTTGGATAAATTTTGATACCGTTTCTTGAAGAAATTAACCCTTGCTCTATCCTTGCTCCATCCTTGCTCTATCCTTGCACCCTCGCTGCTCTGATTTTTAAAGCGATTTTGCAATGATTTCGGATCAGGATTTTAAGAAGTAAAGCAGATCAATTTCAGGTTTGATAATCCAGCAACTCAGGCCTTTAATCCTGCGGAGGGAACGAACCGGGGACGCACTTCCCGGATCGCTGTGCGTCACCCCGCAGGAGAGGGCCGGAGCGGCCGGCTTCTTTACACCACCACCATTTTTTCCATCAACTCATTGTAATAAGCCCTGCCGATGGGAAGGCGCTTATCATTGACCTGTACATTATAGCCTTCAAAGAATTGAATATGGCTTCTGCCAATGATATAGCACTTGTGGATCCTGAAGAAGGCCTCGGCTGGTAATTTGTCGGCCAACTCTTCCAATGGTCTTCTGACCAGATGGGATTTTTTGGCTGTTGTATGAATGCGACAGTAATTGTTGGACGACTCTACCAGGAGTATGTCTTCCAGGGCCACCCTGTAACGGCGGTTGTTGGTTTTGATGAACAGTTCATGAAGTTGCATGGTCGGTTATTGATTGGGTTAAAGAATTAATCAACTATAAGAATGGAAGAAGTTGTATCAAAATTTATGTGGTGAACGACATAAATATGTATGTGAACAACATAAAACGGATGGTGAACAACATTTCAGGATAGTGAAAAAATGGACAGGGCCGCCCCCTTGCCCTTTGCAGATCGGATTTTTTCAATCCGATTCTGCAATTGGCATTACCAATTTTGATATTTCGGGGAGTTTGGTTAGAAATTCAGTGGTGTCCATTTACCATTGGCGAAGAGAGCAGACTGGCCTGGACTAAGATGCCAGGAATCCTTACCGGATTCAAAAAGGATATTGGCATTTATTGCATCGAGGCGTATGGAATCACCTGCCATGGCTGCGTTGACGCGTGCAGTTCCTGAAGGTATGCGCACATTATACTCTTTCACGTTGATGTATAACCGCGCATTATGAGAAGCACTTACATCAAACAATGCATCGCCTTTTAGGGTAACGATTCTGGTACTACGGAATTTCATCGGATAGTTGACAGAAGCGTTTGGTGATAGTTGAACTATTGAGCTATCCGGAAGTATTACAGAAAGGTTACTATCGGCGGGCGCTGTTTTATTGAACATCCTGAAATCCTTTGCTGCATTGCCTTCGCCTGCCATGATGATGGGATTGTTCTGCTGTTCCCATTGTACCGCGAGGTGAATAAGCCATGCAGAGAGGCAGAAGATGAAAAAGGCGGCAAGGTTGTATTCGAAAGTGCCGCGGGCAAACCATTTGTTTGGTTTCGCGTCGAGAAAGGCGAGGCTGGGGTCATGAACAGATTTCATCACCCACGATTCAAACTCTTTCATATTCTGGTCGTTAGCCATTATCCATATTTCGAGTTCTCTTTTTTCACGAAGAGAAAGCTTATTACGAAAGAAAGAAGTCATCAGGTATCTTGGCCTTGCATCGGGGGCAAGGTACCTGGAAATGGTTTCATATAATTTTTGACTCATAGGTTCTATAGTTTAGCTGGCGCCATTGATTAGGGGTTAATTTATGTTGGTCTGAAAAGTCTTTAACCAGGTGGGGAGCATGACAATACCCAGTTAGTTTAGCGATCTCATCTAAAAGCTTATCCGTGTGCGAGAGTAAATGCTTAACCAGTTCGTTACGGTAATTATAGAGGAAATCGTGTATGGTCATTTTAGTATGAAGTTTAAATTGTAATTGAATAGTAGTCTTATTGACTCCTACAATTGTTGCCAACTCCGGAATGGTATACCGTTTTTCTAGCTGGGTACGTATGATATGAGCCAATTCCATCACTTTGTGGTAATAACGGCCTTTGACTTTTTGGTTTTGAACTGTTACTACATGACCAGTCAAAAAAGAGTAGATTGTCTGGTAATAAAGTAATGGGCAACTATCATCGGAAAAATTATGATTGAATAAACTATGGACCATTGCAGCCATCGTTGGTGAACTATAATAAATTTCACTGGTCAGCAGATTTGATGATTTGGGAATTAACCTGGGAAGGTCATAAATATAAAAAATGAAAATTTCGGCCCCTTCTTTCTCACAAGATTGGAAGATATATTCCCGGGCATTCGTAATAACATAGCTTCCAATATTCAACTTTTTTGGATCTTTTCCATCCTGTGAAATCTGGGCTGCTCCACTATAGATATATTCTATTCGAATGCAGTCGGGCAGCTCCTCTACATTCAGATTGGCTTCCTTTTTATAATCGAACTTCCTATAGCTAATGCCATACATTTCTGATTGGATATCCTGTACCCATAAATCACCTTGAAAAGATTTCCTGAAAAAAATGTTTGATCCAGTAATATAGGGTTGAGAAAAATCATCACGTGGAATTTTACTGAACAAGAAGGGTTTTCTGTCTTTGAAAAAAAGTTTGAATAACACGATAAACAATTTAAGGGTGATAAATTGTTCATGGGGCAGGACTAAGAGGGAGGGGGACGGAGTGTAGAACGGGAAGATCCAATTGGATAAATCACTAACGGTAATGATCAGGTAAACTTAAAAACGGAGATTGAAATGAGCAAATTACGGGTCATAATATACCCGTTTATGCAAGTTTTATTGTCAATTTTGAAATTTTCTTCTCCAGGGCGTTATCAGAATATCCAAATCTATATTGAGATCACTGCTCAGTTTGTCTAACTCATTTTGAAGATTACCTGTAAGTGCCTCATTTCTTATCAACCAATATATTTCTTCTCCGATACTCCTGATTTGACTATTGTAATTAAGTTGGCGGATAACTTTATCGTCAACCACCCGTGTTATAGAAATAAATACCTGGTCAGTTGTGGATTGATCTTGTGGAATACGGGAGAAAGTGCTTTCCAGCCAACGCCTTGAATCATCGGGAAGAACGATTTGATAAACAAATTGAGGAAAGGCGATAGAATCGTTTTCAACGATTTCATAGTAATAACTCACCAGGTCCACGAATTCTTCTTCAAAAGCCCTAAAAAGAATGTGTTTACCAATCAAATCTTCCGGTGGATAACCTACTATTTTAGAACTTGAAGCCGATACCTGTTTAAAAATACCATTCTCATCATGAACCCCTATAAGATCAGGAGCATTGTTGAATATAGTTTCGAAAGCAAGGGGTTGGAAATCGGATTTTGGTTGCTGGCGCTTCTCAGCTTTTTCAATCAAATCAGCCAAATATTCAATGCACCTGAACCCACTATAATCCAGAAGCAGGTCAAAATAGAAGTCATTTGCATAGCATTCATGCATCCAGTTATCAATTTCATCCTTTTCCTCCTGCGAGGCGGTTTCGAGAAAATATCTGTGCAAATACCCTAGTATTTTAGGTGTAAGGTTTGCAATAGGCTCCATTCTCTCAAGGGCTGTTAGCCTTTTGTCTTTGGTTGCGAATTCAAAATGATACATAGATGTTGGTTTGGTTATTACAATTAACTAAATTTTTGAATATGGTCAGGGGGAGAAAAACACGGTATTTTTCAGGCCGCGGTAGCCTGCACAAGCAGAGATATAGCTGAATTAGCGTTTCAACATTAACAGCTTATTTGGAGCAAAGGGCGTGAAATAGCGTAATTTTGTGTTCTACGATTGCCTGCGGCCCAGCAGGCTATTTTTATGCCCTGCAGCCACACACACAAAAGAAAAATGATGAAAACTAATAATCAGCAAATGCCTTACCGCAGCCTGCTAACTCCCAATAGCCGGAGAATGTATGTTGCGGGTACGGTTAAAGAAAAAGAAAACAAGGAACCTGTTAAGCAGGATACCCGCAGAAGATTGAGCATCGCGAACTATTTCTCTGGTCCGCATTGCATATTCCAGCCATAAGCGAGCCATTGGGCTGGGCTAAGCGCCATTCATCCATTATAGGTTGAGAAAAGCGGAAAATGTATAATCTTCCCATTTCAAAACCTTGAATATGCGAATTCTATGGATGGCGTTCACGGTCTGCTGCGTGATGTATGGGCAGGCACAAAATACTCCTGAACAATTTGAGCCGGGAATCATTTCAACCGGCGGTGAATTTGGCCTGACTATTTCGCCTGAATCGAAGATGGCACTCTGGGTTTATTCCGGTGGCGGGCGTGATACCCTGCAGATCATGCAATCGGAGAAATTTCAGGGTAAGTGGACCAAGCCCGTTGTGGCAAGTTTTTCTACTCGCAATGCGGAGTGGAAGGATATTGATCCCATGTTTAGTCCGGATGGTAAAACGGTGCTGTTTCAAAGTAACAGGCCGGTTGCAGGAAAGCCTGAACGGAAGGGATTTGATATCTGGGCGGTGAAGAGAAATGGGAATGGCTGGACGGAGCCCTATCATTTAGGAAATACCATCAATACAGATAGTTCCGAATCATTTGCTTCCATGGCATATAATGGAAATATCTATTTCATGAAATCCAACGAGGATGGCATGGGGAGTTCTGATATTTATTTATCAGCATGGAAGGATGGCGAATACCAGGTACCACAGAACCTGGGTGTGCCGATCAATACGAGAGGAAGGGAATCCAATCCTTACATATCGCCGGAGGAAGATTATTTGATCTATTTCTCTACAGATTCAAGTGGTTATGGCGAGATAGATCTCTATATCAGTTTCCGTAAAGATGGAAGCTGGGGCAAGTCCATAAACCTGGGTATGCCGATCAATTCAGCATTGGCAGAATTTTGTCCCTTTGTGCATCAAAAGGAAAAGAAATTATATTTCAGCCGGCAAACGCGCAATGGAAAGCGTTTTACAGAGCAATTATACTCCGTAGATTTTGATGTGGAGAAATACAGGAAATAAATTTTTTCCAACACAGTTATATTGATCAGGGGAAATACTTTTTATAGGCAAGTATGGGCTTTTCGAAATAATTCCAGGAAAGCCATGAAAAGCCAAAAACAATGGCGGCTTTTACCAACGCACCTGCCGCCCAATGCAAGCCCGGTATATCTGGTATAAGCAGGTGAAATAAATAAATGCCATAGCTTATTTTACCTATTCCCAGCAGAAAAGGATTCTCCCAGAAAAAACTACTGGTTCTATTATAATCATTTCGGGATACAAGGAAGACGATCAATAATATGCTCACTAAAGAACCAAGCAATCTGCGTTGATTTATAAAAAAGTCAATTGATAGATAATTGCCAAATGAAACCAATAGAAATAATACCAATGCCAACCAGGGTAGATAGTTTATTGGAGTTAATTCATTTCTTGAATTCTGATGGCGATACCATGCGAATAATCCACCCATAGCAAATGAATCCAGGCATGCAAAAGTCGATGCATCGAATATGTTATGATGTCGTGCCTGGTATCGAACAAATACAGCCAGTGCAATCATTATAAAAGCAAGAAATGGAAAGCTTCGTCCTTTGAAGAAAAATAATAGCATGGGCCAAAAAAGGTAATATTGTTCTTCTACTGCAAGTGACCAAAAATGCACAATTGTACTGGGCCAGTAGTCAAGTTGAATGATATGCCAGTTGGTTGTAAAGGTGATTAACCATTTCCAGGCAGATTGTTCAAAAGATGGCAAATGTTTAATCAATAACCATGTCAGGAATAATGCAAGTGCATAGGCGGGCACTATCCTTAAGATTCTCCGTGCAATAAAATTGCTATAATTCAATAATGAAATCCGACTAAATAAATCATTTTTTCCAGTCAATTTTGAAAGGAGAATTCCGGTTATGAGAAAGCCACTCAGGGTAAAAAAAATATCTACACCTAATGATCCTAGTTGGAGTTTTCGCAGATGATGTGAAAGAGGGAGCCAGTGCTGGAACATAACAAATGCTACAGCAAAGGCACGGATAGTATTCAGACTTTTAACAAAGGAAAGGTTTTCAACCATAAACAAGAATGAAAACTAAAAATAGGCAGGATTCATAGACTCCTTTCCACTTTATTGGAAATTGGCGGAATTGACATGAGGTATTTGTAAATAGCTGCTGCTTCCTTGTCCGTTAGTTCTGTGTAAGGTTTCATCGGATACCGCAATGCGGGTTCGCCCTCTTTGATTCCCGATTTAAGCGCTTTTACGAATTTTTCTTCCGACCAGTTACCGATACCGGTTGCCTTATCAGGAGTAAGATTTGGTGTAGGCATTACTTGCCCCTCCTCGTTAAGCGGTTTATTACCGCCACCAAAATAACCTTCACTTTTCTCCGGAACAAGAAAATCGTTTGTTTTGAAATCGGCTGAATGGCAGGAAAAACATTCCAGGTTTTTTGCAAGGTAGCCTCCCAGTTCAACGGCATTTGATGTATCCGGCATTGGGATTGGCGCGGTTGGCATCAGGAATGGCTTGAAGATAGTATTGGTGAGCGCTTTTGTAAGGAATGAGGGCTTTGCTGGCTGGTCAGGAATATCAGCCGCTGCAACCATGCGATCATTTGATTTAAGAAAGGCGATGATGGCATTAATATCCTGGTCAGCCATCAGCGGGAGTTTAGCCATATAAGGTGGTGCATATTTGCCATCCCTTTTGATACCGGTTCTGAGCAGGAAGAGGATCTCCCCTTCTGTCCAGTCGCCAATGCCATAAGTTTTGTGCTGGGTAATATTAGGCGCATGAATTTCACCAAATTCTTTAGGCGCATCAACCATTGGCCTTCCGGTTAATTGCCGGGTTTCGGGGTTGAGGTGGCAGCTTGCACATAACATGGATGCAAGTTTTTTTCCCCTGTCAAGAGAGGCGGAATCAGTATTGAGGATTATGGCAGGTTTTTCAACCGGGTAAGACGGAATGCCTTTCACTTGTATAAATAACAAAGCGGCCAGCAATATCAATACTATTGTTGCGCCGCCATAGATGAGAATCTTTCTCATAATCAGAGCTTGATGGTTTAGGAAGGGTTATTCCATAATATTAATATTTTTTTTCAGATAAGAAAAGAGAATGGGGACAGGATTTTTATACCAGGGTGGAATTAAGAAGTTTACCACTATCGAGAATGGGTTTGATATTTTCCGCCAGGTGGGATGATTGCCTGATCGCATCAAGATGGCGTTGGTGGTGGAGGTCGGTTCCGAGGAAGGAAACCAGTTTATGTTTGGTGAGGTACTGCGCCAGTTGAAGCGCTGGCTTGCCGTAGTAGCCAGTGAGGGAATTAAGGTTAACCTGCAATAGAACCCCCATGTCGGATATTTGCTGGAAGATTTCGGGTTGGCCTGCCAGGTAGTTATATCGTTCGGGATGAGCAAGAACAGGCTGGTAGCCCTGGATCTGGAGATCGAAGAATACCGTTTTCCATTCGAAAGGAAGGGCGACAAAAGAAAATTCAACCAGAACGTAATTATTATTTAATGTCCTGAGGGGTGCTTTTTCTTTTAGGAGGTTAGTGAAATGATCATCGATCATGTATTCTGCGGCAGCATGCAGGGTAAATGAAACAGTCCCCAAAGAGGCGGCAACATTTAATCTTGAATGTGCATCGCCTATTGTGCTATCATCATTCCGGTAAAGATCCCATAAGATATGGGGAGTTGTAATAAAACTGCTGAAGCCGAGTTCTGTCAGTCCATTGATCAGATGCAAGGATGTTTCCGTATCAGGAGATCCGTCATCAATGCCTGGGAGTAGATGAGAATGCATGTCGATACCAATGACAGATAAGTCAGGCGCTGGAGGAAGCTTTTTTTTAAATAGAGAAAACATGGTGCCGGTCAGGCATGTTTGGTTTTAAATTCTTCGTAAACAGCTTTAAGTCCTTCTTCCAGATCTATCCTATGTTTCCAACCAAGGGAATGCAACTTGTCAACATTCATTAGTTTTCTCGGTGTACCATCTGGTTTAGAAAGGTCATGTTCAATAGCACCTTCGTACCCGACTACTTTCTGTACCATCACCGCGAGATCTTTAATGGCAATATCATCTCCTACCCCAACATTCACCAATCCCGAATCACTATAATTCTGCATCAGGAAATAGCATGCATCAGCAAGATCATCGGCATGAAGGAATTCGCGCTTAGGCGTGCCTGTTCCCCACATCACAACGGAAGGTTCGTTGTTTTGTTTTGCTTCATGAAATTTTCGAATAAGTGCGGGGAGTACATGTGAGTTCTTCAGGTCGTAGTTATCATTAGGACCATAAAGATTGGTAGGCATAACGGAAATGAAATCACAACCATATTGGGAGCGGTAAGCATCACAAAGCTTAATACCGGCGATTTTGGCTATGGCATAAGGCTCATTGGTTGGCTCAAGTTCACCAGTAAGTAAATACTCTTCTTTCAATGGCTGTGGAGCCATTTTCGGATATATACAAGAGGAACCCAGGAACATGAGTTTTTTAACGCCATTCGTATAGGCTGAATGGATCACATTGTTCTGGATCATCAGGTTATCATAGAGAAATTCACCCCTATATGTATTGTTGGCGAGTATGCCCCCAACTTTTGCTGCTGCCAGGAAAACATACTCAGGTTTTTCAGCGGCAAAAAAATCAGCAACGGCCTGCTGGCTACGTAGATCAAGTTCAGCAGAGGTCCGTAAGACAAAATTTGTAAACCCTTCCTGCTGTAATTTCCTATGAATAGCAGAACCGACCATCCCACGATGGCCGGCTATATAAATTTTCGAATTGACTTGCATAATTACTCGTACTGGTTTTTCACATAATAGCCACTTTCTTTCAGGAGCTTTTCTTTTTTGAAACTCTCCACATCAGCAGCCACCATTTCTTTAACAAGGGCAGGGAGATCATATTTAGGTTTCCAGCCCAATTGGGTATTTGCTTTTGTTGGATCACCAATCAATAATTCCACTTCAGTTGGACGATAATAGCGGGGATCAACAGCAACTACTTCTTTGCCAATTTCCAATTGATATTCAGGATTACTGCAAGAAACTACGATGGCCACTTCATTTGCATCCTTACCACGGAAGGCTAGTTCAATTCCCACTTCTGCAAATGCCATCCTCACAAATTCTCTTACGGGTGTTGTAACCCCGGTAGCAATTACATAATCTTCTGGCACCGCTTGCTGGAGGATAAGCCACATGGCTTCAACATAATCTTTTGCATGACCCCAGTCGCGCTGTGCGTCAAGATTACCCAGGTAAATTTTATCCTGAAGACCAAGTGCCATTTTAGCCACACCACGCGTGATCTTCCGGGTTACAAAAGTTTCACCGCGGAGAGGTGATTCGTGGTTGAAGAGGATACCATTTACAGCAAACATGCCATAGGCTTCCCTATAGTTTACGGTAATCCAGTAGGCATACATTTTTGCTACTGCATAAGGCGAGCGAGGATAAAATGGGGTTGTTTCAGATTGTGGTACAGCCTGCACTAAACCATACAACTCAGAGGTAGAGGCCTGGTAGACCTTAGTCTTTTCTGTTAACCCTAATAAACGTACTGCTTCCAGGATTCTGAGCGTTCCAATACCATCGGCATTGGCAGTATATTCGGGTTCTTCGAAGCTCACATGCACATGGCTCATTGCCGCGAGGTTGTAGATCTCATCCGGTTGAGTTTCCTGGATGATGCGGATGAGGTTGGTGCTGTCGGTCAGATCACCATAATGTAATTTCAGCCGAACATCTTTATCATGCGGATCCTGGTAAAGGTGGTCGATCCTGTCTGTATTGAAGAGGGATGCTCTGCGCTTGATCCCATGAACGAAATAACCTTTTTCAAGTAACAACTCGGTCAGGTAGGCGCCATCCTGGCCCGTAATACCTGTAACTAAAGCAACTTTGGACATATTTAATATTTAAGAAAAAACTGAGATAGCTTTCTAAAGGGTTTCAAAGGTATGGTAAAAAAATAAGGGGTAAGGCCGTTTACATCCCATGCACGACGATCTTCGCGGTTAGCGCGCCAGCGATTCTTGAAACTTGCATTGCTCATTCCACCATTTCTCATTTTCACTATCACTTCGGGTAAATAGGTTGCCGGGATATCATAGCGAACCAGAAAGCGTAGCATCAATTCGTAATCAGCTGCCGATTTAAAACTGGTATCAAACAAGCCACACTCATCAAACAATTCACGCCTTACAAAAAATGTTGGGTGGGGAGGCATCCAGCCATAAAAGAAGTTCTGGGAGCTGTATTCACCGCTATTCCATTGACGGACTACTTTGTTCAGGTTATCCTGTTTTACATATTGCAGATCAGCATATACAATTTGAACATCAGGATTTCTAAAAAGTCTGGCAACTTTCTCCAAAACCCTGTTATGGGCATAAATATCATCCGAATTTAAAATGCCTACGATATCACCACTCGCAAGAAGTATTCCCTTATTCATGGCATCATAAATACCGGTATCGGGTTCTGAGATAATTTTTGAGACATGAGGGTATTTATATACCCGATTCAGAGTATCGTCGGTGGATTGCCCGTCAATAATTATATGTTCCACATCCGTATGTGTTTGACGCCCCACGCTGATAAGAGTATCTTCCACAGTAGCCGAACTATTAAATGTGGCAGTTATAATTGAAATAGTACACATACTAAAATTATTTATTCAGGTATTATCCTTTCTTTTATGGGCAAAGCAGGATTTCCCTGATAAACCGTATATGGTTCAAGATTTTTAGTTGCGACAGATCCAACAGCCAGTACTGCATGGGATTGACAGGTGACCCCCGGACAAACAACCGAATGAGCTCCTATCCAAACGCCATCATCCAGATAAATGGATTTAACACTCAGGTCGAAGGTAGATTTTGAATAATCATGATTCCCGGTTAAAAGCATTGCTCCCTGTGATATACAAACATTGTTCCCGATAACCACTTCAGTGAGATTATCAATCCATACATTCTCACCTATCCAGCAATAATCTCCAATAGTAAGTTTCCAGGGATATTTAATATTCACGGATGGTTTCAAAACCAGGCCCTTGCCAATTTTTGCGCCGAAGAAACGAAGCAGACTGACCTTAATGCCAGATATTGGGAAAAATTGAGTGGCAAAAACAAATGCATTAAAGTAATACCAAACAAATTGTTTGAAACGCGATGCCCCGATGGTGGGCGCATACCAACTGTTATTGTATGATGAAAGATCAGTTTTCATTGATGGGAAAAAGTTTGAAATAGGCGCTCATTGGATCGTTTGCAGATAAATATTCCTTGACAAAATTAAAAGCTCCCCGGGCATAATTTTCATATTCCCTTTGATCCATTCCAACAAAATTATTCAACACATTAATAAATGCCTCTGGATTTGTCAAAGAGAGGTCCCAGCCTGCATTTTTGACTTCCAGGTTTCGCCATGGTGTTTGATCACTAATCAACACAGGTTTACCCATTGACAAGGATTCAAATATTGCATGACCAAAATTTTCTCCTAAAGTTGGCGAAACCAGTATATGATGCTGTCTCAATTTTTCACTTGTAATATTATGGGGCAATTCTCCCGAAAATTCAACCTTAATTCTTTCCGGAAAAGAATTAATCAATTGCCTGCAAATATTTACATAGCCCCTATCCTCCGGAAGCCCAACAATGGTCAGTTTAATCTGCCCAGCGACAGAACCTAGCAGGTCAAGTAAAAATTTGAGATTCTTCACCGGGTGAATACGCCCAATAAAAATGATGGAAAGTGTACCAGGAACCTTTTTGACAGGATAGATTTCATCGGGAACGTTACCCGGAATATTAGCTGCTCTGATTACATCAACCTGTCCAAATAGCTGTCGAATATTTTGCTCTTCATTATTGTCTGTGGCATGAAAAGTAATCCTTGACGGGATACCCATTAAGCGAATTATTCTGAGAAATAATTTTTTCTTAACGGGTTTGAAAGCAAGGGCACTTGATTTAAGCATTCCCCTTGGAGCCAATACTAACTTTGCCCGGAAATCGAATAATCTTTTCAGCATCATTGGGTAAACAGCAAAGGCTGTTGAGAACATACTGTTACAATAAACATAATCCGGATCCAGCTCCTTAATCACTGTTAAAACTGAACCATATTTTTGGTTCTGGGGGGTAGCATAATAAACCTGAGCTACATCCTTGTATTTAACCCAGGAATTTGTTGTAATTCCATTCATCGATTGCAATTCACCAAGGTCCCGATCACCTGTAAAAACAAATACATCATACCAACGACTGGCGTATTCAGCAAAATTAACTACTGATTGTACCGGACCACCCGCCTTAAAGGCTGGTGCAAACCAATCAGCCATTACCAGCAGCCTTGGCTTATTTTTTGATTTTAATTTCAAGATGCTTCTGCTACCCTTTTATAAACCCCTTCATACTTTTTGGCTATGGCCTCCGACCGGTATGCTTCAACATTCTCAAAGCCTTTCTCAATAAGGCTATCGGCAAATGAGGGATCGCCTGAAATAAGAAGCACTGCTTTTCTTATATCACTTACATCATATGGATCCACGAGTAATGCCCCCTGCCCTGCTACAGTACACATTGGTTCCAGGTTGCTTGTTATAACGGGTGTGCCAGTTGCCTGTGCTTCCAGAATTGGCAAACCAAAGCCTTCACTCAGGCTAGCAAACATAACAAGATTTGATTGCTGGTATAAGTTTACCAACTGAGGCTCATTCAAATTACTAACATAAATTAGATCCAATTTTCTACTTGAAATAATCTCTTCCTGCTCGTTAGTAACCTTACCCAGAATAGTAAGTTGGACAGGTAATCCATCCAAAGCATCCAAAACCCTTTCCAGGTTTTTATTCCAACGGGTGCCCACCTGAAGTATTTTAAATGGATTGTTGGCTGTAGGCTTTGGCCGTGGTTCGAAATATTCTAATACAGGATTGGGTATTACTTCTATTTTTTGGGCGTCACAACCAGTTAATCGAATAATGTCCTCCTTTGTTGCCTGAGAGATAGCGATAATTTTGCGGCAATGCTTCACGGGAAGAGTCAACCAAAACAATTTCAATAAATATGCTTTGACGCCATTGCTTCTCCTGATAAAATTACAATCGTGCAATGTCAGAATTGTTTTATTACCAGGTAAGAAAAGTGATACATAGTTAACCTCCCCAGTAATATGATAAACATCCGCTTTCATCTTTCTCAGTTGTTTCCAATTGGACAATATCGCTTTCCAACTAGCTGCCGATGCTCCAAGTTCAACTACTTCTAACTCTACTGAGGACCCCAGATGTTGATTCACTGCCTGGTAGACTTTCTCAATGCTAAAAAAATCCTGTTTCCTTTTTCGGAATACCTGAATAACTTTCAAATGGAAATTTAATTGAACTGTAAGGCAACATTAAAAGAGTCGAATGAGACCCTGGTGATATAAACAGAACTTTTGTTCTTTGCCATACTCCAGTTATTTCTTGGAGCTTCAGATCTTCCCTGGATGGACATCTCTTCCATAAATGAGGTCTCATTCTTCACATTAATAAACTTATTGGGAGTTGATTTAATAACCTGGCAATATGGATCATCTTTATAAAAACACTGTGTGGTGATACCTGCCAACGCTATCTGCCCCTTTGTTCTGAGAGGTAAAGTTCCGTTGATGTCTTTTTTGTAATAAAAATTTGCGTTCCACATCAAAAATTTCAAACGGTCATGATTGCCCTTGAATTCTATGCCCCCTTGTATATAAGTGTTTAACAATGATATATTACCTGTAAAGTCACCTACTTTTATTGTGGGTGTACTATCACCACGGTTTGGAGCGATTTTGGCACCATCGATTGTAATAAAGCCATCACCAGCAAAATTCAATGCAACTTCCTGCGGTCCTTCCCACCAGCAATCCTTTGCCACAAAACGAGCACCGTTGAAGACTTTCACACCTGCATACTGGCCACCAAATGCATTTAACCTCGATACCCCTTTGCCTGTTTTTACAAGATCGCCGCCAATGAGGATATTACCTGAACTGAAAAATGAATTATTCTTTTCAAAGTAAGTATGGTTGATACCCTTGATAAAAAGACTGGTATCAGCAATACAGTATATCTGATCCATATGTACGGCAGCATCTTTCTGATCCACTCCCTGGAAATCAATGCCCTTCCATTTATAGCGGGCAGCAGTACCAAATTGCATTTCCCGGAAGTTAACATGGGTGGGCCCTTTGACTATAAACAATGCCGGACCGGGAAAAATATTGGGGTCCTGGGACCGTATTGTTGTGGAATATCTTAATCCATCACCTACGAACTGGATATCAGCATTAGCCGGAACAATTACAGGCTTTTTCAAAATATAATCCCCGAATGGAAAGTAAACTACGGGTCTATTACCTCTATAACGAGATGCCTCATTAATAATTCTTTGAATAACTATATTATCGGCCCCCCTTGGAACAGCAAACATTCTCCTTTTTGTTAGCTTGGGGGTTTTGGGCATTGCAGCCAGGAATGCAGCAGATGATAACTGCCCATTAAAATGCTGGTCACCGGCAGAATATATTTGGGGTTTTTCAACAGCAAGCCTTATTGGTTGCTTTTGGTAACCGTAAGAATTTCCGAGTGAAAGCAGTTGATAGCTAACAGAGGCAAAGCTCCGCTGGTTCACCATAAAAGGAAAGGCACTATCCCTGGACTTTGATATAATATTATCATATAAGGACAATCTTCCAACATGATAATATTGGATCGGCATGCTTTCAGTATTTCTTATTAAATTTTCCTCAAAGATTCTCTTGAAAGGATTGGAGCTCATTCCTTCGTCACCTGAAAATTGATAACTGTTTTCAGAAAAACAATGCCTTAAAGAAGTATAATAACCATCTTTATGAACCACGTCACTTCCAGAGCCCCTAAAATAGCAGCGATAGGCATGATAGTTTCCGTATGAACTATAAATTCCTCTTTTGCATTCCAGAAACCTGGAATCCCAAACCCAATATTCAAGGGCATTATAACCCACTATTCTAATTCCGGCCTCGGTACATTTATTGAACACACATCGCCGGATTGTTATCTCAGAATCATTATTACCCGTACCGTTAGTTCCACCTCCACCAAGTGTACCACCACTAATACCGAATTTTGGTTTTCCAACAAAATGCAGATCACTTAATTCAATATTCAGAGTAGCGAAACTTCTACTCGTGGGAGTGTTCCACTTCTCCTTCCAATGGATCCCAACACATTCCGTTCCTGCAATGTTATTAGCGTTAAAGGTGATGCGTGACAATTTGAAATAAGCAGAACCGTTGGCCCAGAACATGGTGTCATTCGCTTTTCCTGCCCATTCAATAAAAGTATTTTGAGGATCTTCCCCAATAATCTGAACGCCAATTTTACCTCTTAATCGTAAAGTTTCAGTTATCCGGTATCTTCCTTTAGGAAGGTAAATAACAGTATACGCTTTATCCCCTGTATTAAATTTCACAGGGGTGCAGGTGAGGCTGTCCAAAGCTTGTTGAAGCGAGCGGGTGTCATCCTGCCTGCCATTACCCGTAGCACGGAATCGCGATTTAACATTCGCCCATCCCGGCATGGCTCCATTGAATTCTTCAAGCGACTGAGAAAAAGCGTTAAATGTGGGCAACAACATTACCAGCATAAGAGTAACCGCAACTGGTAATCGTTTTCTCACCTGGTTTCGCTTTATAATTTGGACTATCTCAAATAGTTTCGGATAGACCTTATAAAGAGCAAAAACAAAAACAGATGATTTGATCAAAGAATTCATGATTTGAAGGGTATCGGTTTCAGCGGAATAGGTAACCTGGTAAAAAATTACGGGCATCCATAAAAGGACCAGGGGAACCTTTGTGGAAATTTTAAAAAGTAAAGAATATGCCCATCGGATGAAAAGTCCTAATAAAAACATATACAAAATGCCCCCACTTACACCAAAACTCCCATAAGCTTCACCCACAGGACCAATATTTGTTGAATAACCTTTAATAACGCTGCCTGTATAATGTTTCATGTTGAAACGCCCACCCGCTAATGGTTTATCGGGCCAGAAAAACCTTGGAACAAGCGAAGAAAAAAGGTTGGTAAATAAGACCTTTCCATTGTCATGTGATTTAATCGAGGGAAATCTTATCATCACCAAAGCGATATTGAATCCCTGGTTGCCCCGATAATAGATAGGGAAGAATCCTTTTTCATCCAGTATATCCCCACTGGACACTTTATCCACCAGCAACTCAAAGAATAGTTCAACCTTATTCCCTTTATATTCCTCCCCCCATGTCATTTCCCTGTATATAGGCTTTATACTCTGGATGGCTACAAGTAACAAAGCCCCTGTTACGAAAACTACTATCTTATTAAAAAAGGAATATTTTTTTCCAAGGAAAAAAAAGGAGAACATCAGCATGCCCATATAAGCAACTATGGTAAACATTCCTAACCGCAAGGAGTAGAATACAATAAACAAACTAAAGCCAGTAAGCAAGAGCTTTCTGTATTTCAAGTTCACAGTAAAAAATACATATAAAATACCCGCAAAGGATGAAAACCAAACAAGGTTTAGTACGAATTGTAATGACATTGGAACCCTTTGAATCAAAAGCAGGGCTAAAAGACCAATAATAGTTATATAAATTCCTTCCTTTTTAGAATACCACAGCTTTTCTTTAATTCTCTTGAAAATCCCAAAAAGGTTTTGCCCATAATCAGATTTTTCAGAGGATGGTGAAAAAGGGAATGTAACTGCAAAACTAAAGGCAGCCACGGCGGGGAGAGCATACCCGTAATAAATATCTGCTGGTACAGGCATGTAACGCACCCATAATTGAGCAAGGCTATCGGAACGGTCGTATAATGTGTAGCCAAGGATTGGGAAGAGAAGACATATCAGTGTGAAATGAAATGCAATCAGTTCCCTTAAAACGATCCCTTTCCCCAACTTGTCAAGGATCATTATAAGCAATATTGCTTCCAGGAACAATGACAAGGTGAAATAGCTTTTATCAAAAAATGATAAAACCATTACTGCGAAAAGTAAAATATTATATATGTATAGCCTGTACTGCATGCTTAATTACCAGATTTATTAGAGATACGATCCAACAACCGCTTATATTCCTTTTCGTATGACTCTGAAAAAGGCAAATAAGAAAGCCCCTCTCTGTTAATTAATTGTTCAACATCATATTGGAGGAGATTGGAAAATGAAACAGGAACCACTTTTGGAAAAACCCTTTCTGTATAATATGGTTCAACCCCCCTTATAGCTGTATCAACCCAAACATCAAGCCCGCAGGCAAGATATTCAAACAATTTATTGGGAGCACTATAAATAACATTCAATTCAATTCCTTTATATAATATAAGGCCTACATGATAGGAACTTAGAACATCTGGCAAGTTGCTGTTATTAACATAACCCCGTATTCTAACACCTTTTACATTACACTCCCGGATAATGCGTCTCAAACTTTCTGTTTCTGATTGCGTAAAAATATCGAAGGTGTAATCTCTTTTTAAACCACCAAGCCATGTCAAAAACTCCCTGATATAAGAGCCCTGCTCAGTTACCGAGCCCACAAAAACAAATCGAATCACTTCAACAGAACGTATAGAAGGAGTGTTTTGATTGTTCCAATCTGCAGGTGGATAATTTGGCATTATCTCACTATTCTTTAAAAAGGGCAGGTTAATGTCATTCAAAAACATTTCCATCCTTTTTTGATTTGTATGTGAAACCCATTTCGCCCTCTTGTATAAAAGCAATTCCTTTGACCTAATGTAGGATTGAAATCTTGTTCGTGCATAATCCTGTGGACTCATATATTCATGGTAATGAATATAAAGGTCAAAACCTTTCTTAAGCAGTAGCTTCCCAATAATTGCTGGCAAGGCCGAACTGGTCTCAAAATATAATAAAGCGCCTATCCACGACCGGCTTAAATGAAAGGTGCCAGCTAAATTGAACCATAGTAATGACACCAGGTTACGCCATTTTTTCCCTTTTGAAAAGCCTTTACCAATCCTGATTATTTGAATACGTCTAGAATTGGAATGATAACGACCAACGGAATCAGGAGGATAGGTGGTAAACACTTTAACCTGCCATTCCGGTGTAAGCGCCACCTCGGCAAAATTCAAGAAATTGACAACGGGAGGAAATAACTCAATTGGATTATAATGATAGATAAAAAGCCTTTTCTTCATATTATATCCAGTTGTACCAAAATATTCTTTAAAATGGAAGGGTAATCAAATCTACCTGTTCTCATTTTTTCAGTCCCTTTCTCGATTAAAACCTGCAATTGGTTTTTATTATTCAAATAGTATTGAATCTTATTAACAAGATCATCGTCATTGTGGAAATACAGAACTTCATCCTCCCCATAAAATTGCCTTATTTCAGTATTGTCTTCTGTTATCAATGCGGTTCCACAAGCAGGTATTTCAAATGTTCTGGTAGTATGCAATTCAGGGAATCGCTTGGATAATAAACCAAGCCCAAATATAGAAGATGAAATGGCTTTGGCATAATCCTCTCCAAAAACCCTTTCACCAAGAAAAGTAAATCCTGGATATGTAGAATACTTTTTAACCAGTTTACTCCACCCAAATCCTCCTAATTTAATTGTAAAACCTGCTTCAATCAACTTACTCACAATATGTATGCGATTAGGCTCAGCAAGCCCTATAAAACATATTCCAGCCTTATCGACATATGAATGTAAAGGCTGGTGCAAATCAGGGTTATAACCCTGCGTACAAAATATGGTTTTTTGCGACCCTGCTTTCCCATAATCATTCAGCTCAAAAGTTTTGGTAGTAATGCAGGCATCGTAGAAAGGAAGGCCCTTAAAAAATAATTTTGACCTGTTATGTGCAAAAGCTGTATCAGGTGTATAATGAACAAGGAAAGCCCCAGCGGCTTTTATTTCGGATAAAATTAAGGGCTCGATAAATACTCCTTTATCTACCCAGACGAAATCATCCTTTTCCAAATCCTTTATTCTTTCTCGAATGTAATTATTGACTTTCTTAATCAATGGCCCGAAATAATATCTCCAGCCAATACTTTTGAAAAATCGACCCGAAGAATTAATAGGAACGTTTGTATCTACAACAACATTTGCACTAGCGCCTATTAAACCTGCTAATATTTCTCCACGCATTCTTGAGGTGGACCCTGGCTGGTACTGGCCAATATAATAAAAATTCAACCTGATATTATTTTATCAATTGTTGCTGTGTAGTCTGAAAGCGAAAATATTTTCTTTGCCTTATTTCTTGCATCTTTCACCGTTGAATACAATCCTTCCCTGTTTTGATGAACATAAAGCATTTTTTCAAGGATTCTTTCTGATAAATCTTCACCAGTTCCAGCCTCCAATAGTAAATCTTTCATTCCCAGCATATTCCCAACTTCCCCAATTCCAGCCGCGTTCTTACCTATAAGGGGCTTACCGGCGTCAAGCGCTTCCAAAAAGATTCTACCCAATGCCTCTTGTTTGCTCAGATGCATTACACAGTCTATTGAATTGTAGATAACGTTTCTATCATTTTGAAAGCCTGCAAAAGCAACAAAAGAATAGTTGTTATTCTTATTTAACCAGTCTGAATTCTTCACGTCTTCTGAAATATCACCATAAAAAATAAAATTGAACATATTGCCCAAACCTTTTCGTTCAATCATCGAAAACAATTCGGTGAATGTTTCAATGCCTTTGGTAAAAGTTAACCTACCTATTACTCCAATTCTCAATGGCTCACCAAAGTACAAAGGAGGATTTTCCTTACCCTCAAATTTGAAAGGATCATACACTAGAAAGGAAGGAAAGGGAAGGTTTTGTCGGATATATTCTGAAACAGAAATAAAACGAACATTGGAACCTGGTTTAAGAAACCACCTTTGTGTTTTTGTATCTTCTATTATGCGAATATGGACTATGAACCTCTTATTTGGAAATAATCTGGAAAGCAGAATAACGTAATTTATATGCCCAGCTTCATTCCAATAAACTGTATGGTATTTTCCTGATGCTAAATGCCGGAAAAGCCTCCAATAAAATCTTCGTAAATTATAGGGATCAAACCCTGAGAGTTCATGCGCTGTTTGGGCTTCTCTCATATGATTAATAAACACACCCCTTTCATTTATTGCAACTGTCGATGGAAGGGTGGAAGCGGATAAATAATCGAACAATACCTGTTCGCTACCGTAAAAATTACCCGATGGACTAATTATTAAAACCGACATTCTTATCTGATCTGGGAAAGTTTTTCATCAATTCTTTCCAATTGTCGGTGATAACTGTTATCCTGCGCAAATTCTTTTCTGATCCTTATTTTTTCAGGACTGTTCCAGAATTTAAGATTACTAAGACAATCGGAAAGAAGTTCACTCAATTGATCGTTGGAATCCCGGCTTATTGTCATTTGAACCAGATCGGGTTGACTTGCATAGGTGGTAATATTATTAGAAATTACCAATTTCCCTGTACTAATAAACTCCAGCACTTTATGGTAATTGGTGCCCCTGCTTTGGTCTTTATTAATATCATAACAAATCAGGAAGGCATCTACTTTCTCGTATTCACGGGCTAAATCTGAAGGGGAAACTGGTCCAAAGAGTTTTACATGTGAAAAATTCTTAAGTGAATCAACAAAATTCCGTGTCTGCAAATCATCATCCCCACCTGTATTTGAGGAGGACAAATCATAGTTTCCCCAGAAATAAAAATCATATTCAGGATGATTTCCTACAATATTCAATAAAGTTTGCCTGTCAATATCTTTTCTGATAAGATTACCTGCCAGACCAATCCTTAAAGGGCCTGAATGTTCCTTTGGTTCAGACAGACGAAGAAATTCTTCGTTGACACCATGGTTAATAAAATAACGAGGCACATTATAGTGTTCATACTTTTCCAGTATTTCCCTTGTAACAGAGAAGATTATATCTGATCCATGAGCGGATTGAATCGCTAATGAATTCATGGGTTCATCCACCGGATGAAATACCTTAATGGCCGATTCCGGAAAGAACTTAAAGGGGTATAAATTGCCAAGGTCAAAGGACCAAATAACATTAACTGGTTTGTGGATTTTTTCTAAAATAGCTTCAACCTGTCCTTTCATCAGCCATTGAAATACCGAGTTGGCATGGAATTTCAAGGCGTATGGGAACCATAGCTTATGGTCAATAATGTACAGACCCCTAATGTCTGATTGCATGGAAATCTGCACTCTTTTGCTGAGATTTTTTGCAGGAGGATTAAGGAAATAGACATCATTACCCGCTTTAGCCAATTCAACGGCATAGTGATGTTTGGATACGAACATCTTCCCCCAGGACTGGGGAGACAATATTAAGATGGTTTTGCCGGTTAAAACTTTCACTTCCTGCCTGAATAAAATTCCTTTATAGAATCAGCTACATAAACAATCATCTCTTCTTTCAGTTCCGGGTAAATCGGCAAAGACAGAATCTCTGATTGTAAGCCAGAGGCAATTTGAAAATCCTGCGGCTTATAGCCAAGATATTGGTATGCAGGCAAATTTGGCAATGCCGTTGGATAGTGGATCGCTGTTTCTATTCCACGGTCCGCCAAAAAAGCTGCCAATTCATTTCTTTCCTTCGCCCTTATTACATATAGATGCCAGGTATGCACTGTGCCTGGCCTTGTGGCAGGTAAGATTATCTCGCTAATTCCAGCAAGGTGATTATTATAAAGACCGGCATTCTGTATGCGCATCTTTGTCCACTCTAAAATATGAGGCAGTTTGGCCGACAGAATCGCGGCTTGCAGACCATCAAGGCGGCTGTTAATGCCTTCCATCTGGTGTTCGTGCTTTTTGAGTGCCCCATGACGAGCATACATCCGACACTTCTGTGCCAGCTCATCATCATTAGTCATAATACAGCCGGCATCGCCATAAGCACCAAGGTTCTTTCCAGGGTAAAAACTAAAGGATGCAGCCAACCCGAAGAAACCTGCCCTTTGCCCATTCAATTCAGAAAAATGGGACTGGGCACAATCCTCTATCAGATGAACTTTATGCGCCTCACAAATATCCTTAACAATATCAATCTGACACATCTGACCATGAAGGTGAACAGCAATCACGGCTTTTGTGCGTGGAGTTATAGCCGCTTCCAACTTCGAAACATCTATACTATAAAAAACCGGATCTATATCTACAAATACAGGTCTGGCGCCAGTTTGTGTAATTGTTTCTGAACTTGAAATCCAACTGTTAGCTACTGTGATCACCTCATCCCCTTCACCAATACCAAGCATTTTCATGATAATGTAAAGAGAATCTGTTCCATTTGCACAAGAGATCACATTTTTAATACCATACAACTTTGAAAACTCTGATTCAAACGCATTCACATATTTGCCACCAATAAAGGCTGTTTCATTGATCACATTTGATATAGCAGAATCAATTTCATCTTTGATTGAATGGTACTGGGCTTTTAAATCTACGAATGGAACTTTCATTTATTTAAATTTCTCTTATGAATTTTGCAGGATTTCCGGCATATACACCGCTCCTGATAATATTTTTAGTGACAACTGAACCTGCCCCTATAACTACTCTATCACATATCGTAACAGGTAAAATGGTTGCGTTGGAACCAATAGAAACATTAGATCCTATTTGTGTTTTACGCCATAATGCTTTATTACCCTGAGCGGGTCCACCTGCAGAAAACAAATCATTTATGAACATCACGCCGTGACCAATAAAACAATTATCACCTATTGATACCAGCTCACAAATAAAAGAATGAGATTGAATTTTGGTATTACTACCAATTTTTACATCCTTTTGAATTTCAACGAAAGGACCAATAAAACAATTATCACCAATAATGCAACCGTAGAGATTAACGGGTTGAACAACTTTTACATTTTCACCAAATTCAACATCGCTTCGAATCTGAACCTGTGATATTAATGGCTGATTCATATTAATTAATTAGGAGAGTTTAACTGCAGAAGTATAGATTTTCTCAATAATCTCAACAGTTTTCATCCCTTCAAAGGCACTGGTAGATATCTCAGCATTGTTTTCCAATACATCAATTAGGTTATCATAAACCTTATCGTGATTACTCATTGAACCCTGGTAATTTCCATAATTATTCGCCTTGTTTCCTTCAGGAAGATTCTCAATTTTATAACCCTCAATGTTCTGGTATTCCAATTCATTAAGGTATTGCCCTCCTATTTTCACTGTTCCCTTCTCGCCGAATATGGTTAGTGAACCTTCCATATTTTTATTGTAACTATTAACTGTATAGTTAACTGTTCCAATGGCTCCGTTGTTAAATTCCAGGATAACCACACCAGTGTCTTCAAATTCAATAATACCCTTATGAATATAGTTTCCCATAAAGGCATTTACATGTTTCACATCTCCGACCATCCAGTAAAGAAGATCGATAAAATGACTGAATTGAGTGTATAATGTTCCGCCGTCCAGTGCAAGGGTGCCTTTCCATGAATTATGATAATAATCTGGGTTCCTGTTCCAGAAACAACTAAGCTGAACACTTAGCACTTTTCCGAGGCGACCTTCATCTAATAATCGTTTAACTGCTTCAACAGGTGGATTGAATCTATTCTGCTTAATAGCGAAAACACGCTTATTCTTTCTTTCCGCTACTTTAATCATCTCCCCGCAATCCGCAACAGTAAGCGCCATTGGCTTTTCACATAAACAGTGAAATCCAGCTGAAAGAATTTGAATTGCATGCTGTGCATGAAGCCCGTTTGGAGAACAAACGGCTATTACATCAATGCTCTTTTCTGCCTGCAACATATCCTCAACAGAATAGTATGCTTTTGCCCCATATTTCTGCGCCAACTCATCAGCCTTTTCCTTTACTATATCGCAAACTGCTACAAGTACACCTTTATTATTAATATGTTCAGCATGTCGCTGGGCAATTCTGCCGCAACCTACAATTCCGAATTTTAATGATGATCCCATTTATTTATTAGGTTTTAATATTCTTCTTATTCTTTCTGTTTTCTTAAGGAAACTCATATATCTGCGCTTTGATTCAGTATCCGTTTTAAACTCCTCATGTCTACGAACAGGAAGCGCCATGATTTTGTCGAACTCTTCGTTGCTTAATCCCAATTTCTTCAGTACATACTCTTTATCTGCCTCTAATTCTTTAGAATCATATAAAGGCTTATCAAGCTCAGCAATTGCTTCAGATTTGGTAATCTGGCCGGAACATATTAGTGTTGACAAATGAGCTTTGCGTTTGTCAATGTGAAATTTTTCAGGTAGAATATATGCCTGGTAGAATTTTGTGAAAATTGATTCGTAGTGTTTTCCACCATAATCACGCCAGTCTAATTCTTTTTTAATGAGCTCTTTAATTTCAGCCTTATTGTAATGGACATAATTGAGAATTGAAATTGGTATCAACCTCAAAACTGCAGAATAATACACATATTTCTTAAAGTCAAAAGTCGGATACGATTTCAGCTTCTTCTTACCATACTTATTGTGAATATCTTCCAGGTTAGCATAATCCATTTTCTTGTACAGCCAACTGGGTGGCATAATAAATTCAGTTACAATATTGGTACCGCTGATGATGTAACCAATATTTTTCTCTTTTGCCAATTTATACATTGTTGCAAATATGGCATGATCGCTGGCCACCTCAATATCAACTACAGAAGCCTTTAGATAAGAAAGTTGCAGGTCTTTAAACTCTTCCCAATTGATTACCAGTGTAAATAGATCGAAACCAAGTTTTTTAATAATATTCTCAACATTCATTACTGCCAGTTCGCTATTCCATCCATTGTCGAGATGTACAGCCAGCGGCCGCAATCCCAACTGTTTTACCAGATAAGCAACATATGTACTGTCAACGCCACCGCTTAACCCAATAAGGCAATCGTACTTGTTTCCTTTACCTGATTCTTTTATCCTTGCTACGAGCTCATTTAGCTTTTTCTCTCCATCAGCACCCTGGTAAACACCTTCTTTTTCAGCTAACATGTATTCATGATAGTAATTACAAACCCCGTTCTGATCAAATTGAATATCAGGGTCCGCAATATTGTCCATTACCGTTAATGAACATTGCCGGTAATGGGGATCATCCTTACTTAATACCATTATAATTAATTAAAAATGCTAAATAATTTATCTTCCAAATCTTTTTGTGAGGGATAACTGATGAGCACGGCTCTATGGGGTCTTTGAAAAACAAACATACTTCCGGCAGCAACTGCTGATGCTCCAGCTTTTACAGCAGATTGAAAATCTTCAATAATAGAGGCGCCGCCGCAAGCTATTACAGGAACATTCACAGTGGAACAAACCTGCTTAATCAGGTCAAGGTCAAACCCCTTGTAAGTTCCATCTCTGTCGATGCTGTTAAGAAATATTTCTCCTGCACCAGCGTTAACCAACTCCTGAACATATTCCACAGGGTTCTTTCCTGTGTTTTGTCCACCGTTTTTCACATATACTTTGTATTGACCCAACCAATTTTTCTTCACATCCACTGATGCTACCACACTCTGACTGCCAACAAGGCTTGCGGCCTCGGTTAACAAAGCAGGATTCTGATAAGCCTGGGTATTCAGAATAACTTTCTCAACTCCCAAATAAAAAAGCTGTCTAACTTCATCAATCTTAGTAATTCCTCCGCCATAAGCCAATGGTACAAACGCCTCGCTAGCTATTTCTTTAATACGTTTAAAGTCTGGTCCTGATTGATTTTTCGTTGCCTCAATATCGAGTATTACAATTTCATCAACTTCTTTGTCGTTGAATATCTTGACAGCATTAATAGGATCACCTACATAAGTGTTCTGTTTAAACTGTACAGATTTAACAAGACCTCCATCCTGTATCAGTAAAACAGGAATTACCCGAATTCTTCGCATCTATCCTATTATTTTATCAGTAGCGCTCAGTAAAATTTTTGAGCAAGAGCATACCAAATCGATGACTCTTTTCTGGATGAAACTGAACCCCTATAATATTTCCGCATTCAATACCGGCTGTAAAATTATACCCATAATTTGCCTTCACCAATTCATCGGAATAATTGTCTAGTTTAACATGATATGTATGGGCGAAATAAAATCTGGATTCCTTCAGTCCTGCAAACAACCCTGAAGGCTTTACGGTCTCCACGTCCAGCCATCCCATATTTGGAATTCTGAAATTATTTGTATCCATACGAGTGGTATCAAACCGTACAGTTTTACCATGAATCCACCCCAAGCCAGGTTCATTTCCCTCTTCACTCGAATGCATAAACATCTGCAGTCCTACACAAATCCCCAATAAAGGAATTTTTTCTGTAAACACTTTCTTTTCAATGGCAGGTAACAATCCAGAGGCTTTTAACTTAATCATACAATTGTCGAAATGGCCCATACCCGGCAATAGAATTTTTGAAGCGTTTGCTATAATATCAACATCACCAGATATAATAGATTGGTTACCCCCCTTTTTAATCATATTCTGAATGGAGGATAAATTTCCAACGCCATAATCAACAATTACCAGCATTAAACTTTAAGGTATTTATTTTTATACTTTTCAAAATTTTCGGCCTTTATGTACCCATGATAGAGTTTTTTATTCTGAAATGGAATACATTTTGTAACATCCAGGTCTTTGATCTTCCTCGCTGGCACTCCCCCAATAATGCAAAAGCCATCAGCAAAAGATTTCGTAACAACTGCTCCTGCTCCAACTATTGTCCAATCACCTAATTTAACACCGGGCATTATCTTAGCACCAGCACCAATCCAACAATATTTACCAATCTGGACACGTTCGGAAATATGCTCTCTGCTATCATATATGTTATGATTGGCACTTACAATAACAACATTTGGCGCAATCTGGGTATAGTCTCCTATTTCAATTCCACCCTTACCTTGAATGTAGCAGCCCTTCATTATCCCGGGATAGGCATCAACACCAACAAGAATTTTATCCGCATCATATACCTGACTGGTCCAATGAACTGGCCAATAAGCCTTCCGATTACCCCCCAGATTAAGCACCTTCTGTTTAAACCAGAAGTCAAAATTTATTCTGTTCTGATAATCCTGAGTATCTCTTATAAACTTAAAATAGGGTAATTTAGTAATTACCACAATCGGCAATCGAAGAGGGTTTCTTAGGAAGAATAACAGTCGCCTATTCATTTCTTTGTGAATTGAAAAGAGAAAGTAGGCTAAGATTGTTTTTAATCTCAGAGAACTTAAAACGAAATAAATTTCCCATTAATGATTTAGAAATTTTAACCCTCTCTGCCATTATAATTTTATTTATTTGATCAGGGCGAAGGGGACATTCTTTACTAAATAATGCTTTTGATTTTACTAGAGAATAATGATAAGTATAATTTTTATACTGTGTCATTTCTTGTTCACTATGCTCCCGGTACCAAACTATTCCTTCTTGCATTAAAACAACAGGCGAATGTATGGCTAACTTATGCCACATTTCAAAATCGCCAACCATTCTTATTCCAGAAAAACCGCCTACTTTATCAAATATATCTTTGCGGATTATCGCTGAAAGGGGTGCTTTATGAAACAATCCATTACCAAAATAATGATACTCATACGCTTCGGTCGGACCGAGTTGGAAAGGATATGGTCTCGAAATACTTTGGGGTAAAGAGCAAAGACCAAAGCCCGCTTCTGGAAATTGCTCCATATTAGATACAAGAATTTCAAGACCCTTTGGATATATATAATCGTCAGCGTCGACATACTTTATATATTTTCCTTTTGCTCTTTCAGCTGCTTTATTTCTATTTGGATAGTCACCAAGATTCTTATCATTCAAAAACACCTTTATCCTCGAATCATATTTACTATATTCTTCAGCTATTCTCAATGTATTGTCACTTGAGCAATCATCAGAAATAATTAATTCAAAATCTATATAGGATGAATTTAATACACTTTCGATAGCAGATGATATATATTTCTCTCTATTATAAGATGTCATTAACACACTTACTAAAGGCCCATGCATATTCTATTTAAATTTCGGTTTTACTGCTTGTGGTATTTTATCGCAAATAGAATTGTGCGCAATTTCCAAGGCACTAATCCCTTTTTTCAACTCAAAATTAAATATTCTATTTGCCTTCCTAATTGCTTTCCTTTTACGATAATTATAAATAATCCAAAACAAAGTCCTAAATAACGAAAGACCTTTAATCATTATTAGAACTTTAAGATTGGATAGGACCATTATCAATTCACTCCTCTGTTTAGTGGGAAGCACTTCAAAGAATAAGTACCTATGGTAGTTTTCTGTAAATGCTCTTTTGAAAGTAAAAGAAGGTAATTCATAATGGTAATGATAAACCTGACCAAAAGATGTGTACGCAATTTTAGCTCCGTTTAATAATGCATCTCTAGCCCATAAAGCATCCTCACCGAAACTAACGTCTTGAAATGGCACCATTTTCAAGAAATCTTTACGATAAACCGCATTCACATTATCCCAAGAGCATATTTGCCTTTTCAATTCAGGTGATAAGATTTCAAATTCATTTTTACTTGGGAATTGATAAAAGTTTATATTATGGGCACTGATTGGCCTATACCATTCAATAGGGTTCTTATCGAATTGATGAGGGACAATCTGACTTCCGCAAACTCCAACAACCATATTATCCTCAAAAGGAGCTAGCATATTTTGTAACCAATACTCATTCACCGGACTAGCATCCTGAACAGTGAAAGCTATGTACTTGCCGCTAGCTAAATTTGCACCCAAATTTCGTGTTAATCCATGATTAAATTGAGTAGGATCAATATCATAAACTTTTACCGGATACTTGCTTAAAATGGATTTTGTATTATCAGTTGATCCAGAATCTAAAACAATTATTTCCAGATAACCATTAATACGCTGGTTTAAGATAGCTGGAATTGTTTCTTCTAACCATGGGTCACCATTCTTTACTGGTATTATTATTGAAACCAAAATAGTCTCATCCATAGTCCTCTATTACTTTTTTTGTTTTCTCAAGAAAACTATTACCCCACTGGATGCATGGTTCCAAGTGATTACCCTCTGCCCACTCATTCCAAGCATTTATAAATATGAAGTTTTCTTCATCACTATAAGATTTAAAGTTAGTGAGTATGCTCCTAAACCATTTCTCATAAATTTCGGGCGAACTATCTTTCAATATAAATGCACCTGACTTTCGTCGTGCGGTATTATCCCACATTGGAGTAATTGAAGGGTAATACTTATATGGAGGCTGGGGTACATTTATTCTAGAGTCCACATAATCGCCGTATTCAATAATCCTATTTAATTGAAAAGTGCTTTTCTTCCTGGCAAAGAAGTTCAAAATTTTGTTGTACACCAAAGGTTGAACTTGCTTAACTTGATTATAAAAATCAGGTTCAAATGAAACTGCAGCATCGAATCCGATTGTTTTTGGATCAACTTTTAAGTTAAATCCCTGCATATAGCCGAGGTAAAGTTCAACTCCCCATTTAGACGCCTCCTCTCTCCAAGTTTGTATAGTTTCACTTATGTTGGGAAATAAACCGGGCCTATAAACCACAAAAAAAGGCTTATTATTAACTCTTATATACCGTGGATCATTGAACACATTTCCAAGGAGGTAACGTATATGATCCAGATCATCCTGAGTTGAATATTTTTGATCAATTAAAACCTGATTTTCCTCGCCGTCCCATTTTTTTGTCCAGTTTTCATTAGCCCAACAATACATAAACGGAAAATCAGGTTTTTTCGAATTCAATATTGCATCTAACGGTTCATGCATTAATCGTTTTCCATTAAACCAATAATGATAATAGCAAAAGCCATATATACCATGTTGTTTAGCTAACTCCGCTTGGAATTCTCTTGCTTGCTCAAGACGCAAATCATAAAATCCAGTATCGGTTGGTAAATGGGGTTGATAATGTCCTTTAAATAAAGGTTTTGCTTTTGTAACATTTGTCCATTCTGTAAAACCTTTACCCCACCACTTATCATTTTCAGGAAATGGATGAAACTGAGGAAGATTAATTGCAATTACACGTTGTTTCAATTACGAACCATTTTATATATTTTTTGACCCAAATATTTTTTAAGAAGTATTAATTTTTCCCTGAAACTAGCATTATGAAATTGCCACCTAAAAAATATTTTGCTTTTATCTTTTTCAAATTCTTTATCGATCAAATTTGCACTTTTACCATTGGGTGAGTAAAAAGCAACAATAGAATCTATATATTGAATTTGTATATTCTTATTATAAAAACACCGTATGTTAAAATCATAATCTGCTAGCAACTTATACTTTAAATTAAATACCCCGATTTTTTTAAAGACATCCTTTTTATAAAATATAGCTTGATGACAAATATTCTTTTCATCTAACATATTATAATCAAATCGCCCTCCATACAACCCTCCATAATCTGGTGCAATGACGTTTCCATAACAAATATCGTAGTTCTCGATACCTACATTCTCAAAAATATTTGACAAAGAGTATTCATCAATTAAATAATCGTCGCTGCCCAAAAAATAGACCCAATTACCCTTAGCAATTCTTATACCTTTGTTCATTGCATCATAAATTCCTCTGTCAGGCTCCGAAATAATTTTAAAATTAGAATTGTTGTTTAATAACCTTTTTACAATATAAAGGGTATGATCCGTAGATAGACCATCAATAATAATTATTTCGTATCGACTAAATACTTGTCTTATAATACTATTAATACAGCGCTCTATGGTACTATTTGAGTTATAAGTTGGAATAATAATCGATAATATTGGTATTTCATCCTTCATACTTGTTCTTACGATCTTCTCGTTTTAAATAGATTTGAAAAAGATGAGGCCATTCTACTCATTGGCAGAATTAATATATTTCCAACTCTAAAGGAATTTGATTTCTTCACAACTTTAATTCCATCTTGATACCCATCCTTGAATCCCAACCAATAACCCAAAAATTGAGTATTTTTTATCAACAATCTTTTAGTTTCTAAATTGTGAACTAGGACATCATTTACCGATGAAATATTAATCCCTTTACCTTCCAATTTGAATATAATATTTAAGAACAATGGGAACATTCGTGAATCAAAGCTTTTAATTACTGACCTTGATGGTCGAGTGGTAATTATTATATTATAAGAAAAAAGGTTCAACTGTTTAATACCATAAAAGTCTACTCCAACATTTTCATCAATTTCCACTCCCATTTTTAATAAACTGATAGGAGAAATTTCAAAATAGGCATCGAATACATTAATAGATTCTTTAAGATTCGAAAATTTATAGTTAGAAGAGATCAATCTTAATGGTACTTGCAATTGCGTAGTAACATAATTGTAATGTGAACCAATTTCTGAAAAATTAGAAGTATGTGATTGAATTGGATAAACAATGTAATGATCTGCTTCAACTAAATATTTATAAAAATATTTTTTCCAAGAACTTTCGGGCCAATTTTTTACATCCTCAGGTAAACGATCTGATGCTCCTATGATGGGCTTTGAATTATAATATTTTCTGAATTTTTGCCACTGCTCCCTTGTCCACGCTTGCCCCCAGGAACTCGGAACTTGCATAAAATAATTATCAAATTGGTCATATACAGGAAAAAATGGTGCTTGTGCGTATTCATTAATCATATAAGAATACAAGGATATTCCAGCTATTTTTTCAGAATGTCTATAAAAGTTTAAAGCATCAGTCGCAAATTGATAATACTCAGGCCCTACTATACAATCATCTTCTAATACGATAATATCACCCTTATCATTGGATAAATCTCCGCATTTAATTATGTGACTTCGAAGACCTAAATTGATACTTGAGAAAATCACCTCCTTTTTTCCAAAGGGCCAATAAAAATCATTAGAATATTCCAAAATATCTTGCGCACCACCACCATCAATACTAATTATTAGGTTTACTGGATTGAATCCATAATAATTCGCACTTATTAAAGACTTTAGCAATCTTTTTAAAGAATGCAACCTATTGAATGTAACAACAATAATTGTAGGAGACATGGAAATATTTGAATATGTAATTAATGTTGTCTGTACATATTAAATTATAGAAAGAAGAAATTTTTAATCAAGAAAAACTGATTCCCATTTTTTAGCAGTCGCTTCACCACCAACCAATTCCCGAAGTTTTAATCTATTATCTCTTGAATTGTTCAAATGAGTATCGAAATCTTCCATGACTTCAAGTAAAACACTGCTTAAGTCTAATATAGAGCAAATCTCAATCGTATATATGTTATATTGTTGTAGCAAACTATAAGGAAGCCAACTTCCATTAATAACAACAGCACCCGCCATTAAAGATTCCAGCATAGAATTATTAAATCCGTCGTTTCCTCTCAAATTAAACATTACATTACAACCAAAAGAAAGACTCTTTGCTTCTTCAGATGATAGATAATTTTTTAGGATTATACAGTTGATGGACATTGCCTTTACAATTTTTTCGATTTGCAAAGGATAATTTTCCAAATCCCCATATGTCATTGGTAAAATAAACAAACATTGATCAAGTATTTCTAGGGGAAGATTTTTAATCTGATTTAAAATTTCAATATGATTTTGATTTGGAAAAGAACTATATCCAACCTTAATAACAAACTTGAAATTATTTAAATTATACCCATATCTTTTTATAAGTTCATTTGCAATTTGATAATATTTTTCTGTGTCATTTGATAGATTTAAATATTGTTCGGTAGTAAAACCATAAAAAACTTGAAAAGATTTCTTTTTCAAATCTCTCCCAAATTTTGAGAGCAATATTTCAGATGATTCATTTGAAAAAACAGTTACTTTATCAGCACGCTTAAGCGCATTGTATTGCAATTCATAACTTTTGACTCCAGCTGATGCCATTAGATCTGAACCCCAAAAAGAAACAATCACCTTGATCCGTTCCGGCAAAAAAGAGACTAATTCGGCGCTCCAATCATGAAGGTATTGAACGTTAACAATGTCATATTGACTTGCCAGTTTTGTTATATCTAAAATATAACTCCAAAACTTTAATTCACTTTTAAAAAATCCATATCCCATTTTGAAACGGAACAAAAAACATGATTTAATAATTCTCTTAATTAGCTCGATTTTTCGTTCTTTAGGTAAAGCAGAAAATGTTTTCCTCCATTTTGTATTATCAAACTTTGCTACAATGGTGTATTTGTTTGTTAGGTATAAATAGGGATTCTTTTCGGTATACCCATAATCATACATATTAAGTCCATCAAATACATACTTAACTCTACCATGGTCCAATAAATTTTTGCAAAGGATATTAATAGGAGAAATGTTTCCACTTCCAATAAATAAGACTTTACATACCGCGCTCATTGATTAATCTTAATCTTGTTATATTGCAGAAAAAGATCCCATTGACCAATGTCTTTCCAAGCACCTTCACTAACTGGAAAGACCCCAACTTTACCATTTCTTTCCATCACTTTTTCTATAAGTTGGGTAATGTGAAAAAATGTATCATCCGGAATTTCATCAATTAAATGTGGCTCCAAAATATAGACCCCGGAATTGATCATAAATGTTAGGTTCGGCTTTTCATCCATTTTAGTGAGTTTACCATGCGCTCCACTTTCAATAATTCCGTATGGGATATTATAATTTTTCAAAGCCGCCACCACTGTGATTTCATTTCCTTCTGCAACATGATAATCATAAACATCTCTATAATCCTGTTCTATTAAAATATCGCAATTGGACACAAAAAATGTTGAGAGAATTTCATTTTTCAATAAAGTGAGGCTCCCTATTGTACCTAAAGGTTTACTTTCCTTGACATATTTAATATTGTAAATCTTTTCTTCGATATTTTCAAAATAGTATTTTATGACATCGGCTTTATAATTGACTGTCAAATAAAAGGTGAAACAGCCGATTGCTTCAAACTTATCCAAAATAGATTCAATAATTGTTTTATCTCCAATAGGAATGAGAGGTTTAGGAATAACATTAGTTATAGGTTTTAATCGTTCCCCTTTCCCACCCGCCATAACTACAACTGGAAGATTAATTTTTTTTGTATTTACCTGCTCTGTTAATGGAAATAAATCCTCCCAGAAAAACACATCAACCAACTCACCGTGATTATTAACAACAGGCATGCATTCAGCTCTTAAGTAAAGCATTTTACTTTTAATATCATCTATGCTTGTTGATTCATCTGCATAGATTTTATTTGGTTCTAGTATATTACTGATTTGATCATTTAGTGCCGTATTCCCAATAATAGCCCGTTGTAGATCACCGATAGTCACGATACCCGTAAATTGCTCATTATCAAAAACCAAAAGTAATTTTACTCTTCTTTCATCCATTAATTTCAAAGCATCTAGTATCGTGCAGTTGCAATTAATCCGTCTGGGAAGAATTTTTTCACTCAACATAGCTTTTATTTTTTTAGTTCCCTGGCCGGGTTCCCCGCACAAATAATTCTTTCCCCAATGTTTTTAGTAACAACAGAACCTGCACCTATCAATGAACCATCACCTAAGTCAAGATTAGGTAATATTGTAGCATTAGCGCCTACATATACCATATTTCCAACTTTAACTCTTCCCAATAAAACAGCATTGGGTGCAACTGTACAATAGCTGCCTATTTCAACATCATGCATCAAATTTGAATATGTGTTTAGCTTAGTGAAATCCCCAATATTTACATTGCTTGAAATATTAACGCCGCATTGTATTACAATACCATTCCCATATTTTACTGACTTGGAAATGAGTGCTGACGGAGATATTAAATTACAAAATTGATATCCTGCACTCATATATTTTGAAACAATTTCCATTCTTAAACTTGGTTGATCCGGAGATATGACAACAGGGTATTTACTGAACTTGGCGACCTGGCGAAATGCTGCATTATCATCACCCAATATTTGGTATCCATATAATTCTTCAGTATGAATACTATCGAATATTCCAACAATATTATGACCAGCCAATTCACACAATTCTACAATTTCAGAGAATCCTCCGACTAAAATTATGTCCATGAACTAGTTTAATATTTTTTTTAAGGATATAACAATGTAATCAATTTCATCTTCTCCTAAACTTGAAAACATGGGAAGCGTAATTTCATTATCTGAGATATATTCAGTAATTGGTAAATGGACAGAATATTCCTTATAAATTGAAAACCGATGAACAGCTGGATAATGGACGCTGGTCTGAATACCCATATCTTGCAATTTTTCACGTACATAGTCTCTTTTTTCAGGAGTGCTATCCTTTAATACAATTGGCATTATATAGTTGGAAACAAATTCCAAATTGTTTTTAAATGGTACTTCTATCCCTTCTACACCTTTAAGCCTTCCCTCATACATTTTTCTAACCAATATCCTTTTTCTTAGATCATCGTATAATTTATGCATCTGCACTATCCCAATGGAAGCACGAATATCATCCATCCTATAATTGTAACCTAATTCTACTACATCATACGTGGTGGCATGACCAGACGCGCGTTGATATGACATTGTAGTCATTCCATGAGATCTTAAGAGGCGAACTTTATTATAAACATCAACATTGTTAGTAATTAACATTCCGCCTTCCCCAGTACTAATATTTTTATTGGAAAAAAAACTAAAACACCCGATATCACCAATTGTACCCAATTTTTTACCTTTATACTCCGAAAGAGGACCATGACAAGCATCCTCAATAACTTTCAAGCTATATTTTTTTGCTAGACCCATAATAGCATCCATATCACATGGGAAGCCTGCCATATGAACTACAATAATAGCTTTAGTTTTTTTTGTGATAAGTAATTCAATTTTTTTAGGATCAATATTAAAGTTCTCAGTTGAGGTAACGTCACAAAAAACAGGGGTAGCTCCAACATATCTTATCGAATTAACCGACGCAGCAAATGTTAAGGAAGGGCAAATAACCTCATCATTTACGCCCACATCTAACGCTTGGCAGGCAAGATGCAATGCATCTGTACAATTCGAAAGGGAAACTGCATAATCAACTATAAACATTTTTCTAAACAGATGTTCCAATTCTTCACACTTTGGTCCCATGGATATCCATTTCGACCTTAGTGTTTCTAATACAGCATTTTCTTCTTTCTCGTCGAAATTCAGTTTAAAAAGAGGGATTCTATACATTGTAAATACCAGCTTTATATTTTGAAAGATTTTCTGAACTAAGAAACCAATCAATCGTTTCTATGAGTCCAGATTCAATGTTATACTCAGGCATAAATCCAGTTAGGGAATTAATCAATGTGTTATCTCCCCAAAGTCTAAATACCTCAGAATTATCAGGTCTTATACGTTGATGGTCTGTCACAAATAAAACATCTGAATTCATCAATTTTTTAATGGTATTTAACGTATCCTCCATGGAAATTTCAAAGTTGGATGAAATATTAATTTCCTTACCAATTGCTTGATTGCACTCAGCAATTTGCATAAATCCTCTACACGTATCTTTTACATAATTAAAATCTCGTGTTGGCCGTAAATCCCCCAATTTAATTTCCCTAATTCCAGATGCTATTTGAGTAATTATTGTAGGGATAATAGCTCTTGAAGATTGCCTGGGCCCATATGTATTAAAAGGTCTGACAACAGTTAGTGGTAATTTGAAAGAATTATAAAAGCTCATTGCCATAGCATCAGCACCAATTTTAGAAGCTGAATATGGGGATTGTGCTTGTTTGGGATGCTTTTCATCAATAGGCACATACAAGGCGGTTCCATAAACCTCACTTGTAGAGGTAATTAATATCCTCCCAACATCATTATCCATCGCTGCCTGACATATATTTAGAGTCCCTCTTATATTGGTATCAACATAACTATCAGGTGCTACATAGGAATATGGTATAGCAATTAACGCTGCCAAATGGTATACAATATCTATTTCTTTGGTTATTTGCTTACAAAAATGAGGATCTCTAACGTCACCAGTAATAACCTCAAGATTAGGATGTGAAATATTATCCAACCACCCCCAATAATTAAATGAGTTATAATAAGAAAGAGCTTTGACCTCGAAACCCCTATGTAACAACATTTCAGTCAAATGTGAGCCAATAAAACCATCAGCGCCCGTTACTAATACTTTCATCCTATTTAATTCGATTATTAAAAATATCTTGCATTTATAATTGCCTCCTTCTTATAACGTAATGCTTTCCCTGTATTCCAAAAATCAATTGATTCAACTTTTAAATACGCTGCATTCTCAATGCTATCACATATATTTTCGGGATCAGTATTCCTGTAGGAAGCAAATAGTCTTAAAGCATAAATTGAACCTCTTAGCAATAATGAAGGGATTTCAAGATGAATTATATTATTAACATTATCTGAAAAACGAGAGCCCATTTCGTCTGATATAAAAGAAAGAACGTCATTTTCATATTCATCACGAAAATTAACGCCAATTATCATCTTGTTAATATCAATATCCTTATCTGCTTTATAGTATAGTCGAACTTTTAAGTAATCACCTGTGAGAGTTGTTTCGACTAAATTATTATCATTATCTAAGAATTCGATCTGCGAAAAATAAAATTTGTGATTACCAAAACGATCAACTCGTTCACCAAGGAATATATTTTGAGAACTTTCAGAACGTAAATACTCCCCAATGACTTTGTCTATATTCCCTGAGCTTTTAACCTGGCCATTTTTAAGCAAAATTCCTTTTTGGCAAAGATTCTTTACTGCGGCCATATTATGCGAAACAAACAATACTGTTCGTCCTTCACTTTTTGATACATCTTGCATTTTACCAAGAGCCTTTTTTTGAAACTCGGCATCTCCAACGGCAAGAACTTCATCTACAATTAATATTTCTGGTTCTAGATGAGCCGCAACTCCGAAAGCCAGCCTTACATACATACCACTACTATATCTCTTAACAGGCGTATCTATATATCTTTCAACTCCGGCAAAATCAACAATTTCATCAAATTTTCTTGCAATCTCTTTTTTAGTCATTCCTAAAATTGCTCCATTCAAAAAAATATTCTCACGCCCTGTTAGTTCAGGATGAAAACCCGTCCCGACCTCTAATAAGCTTGCAACTCTACCTTTTATCTTTATTTTTCCAGAAGTTGGAGTGGTAATTTGACTTAAAATTTTCAATAATGTACTTTTCCCTGCTCCATTTTTACCAATTATACCAACTGCATCCCCCTGTTGAATATCGAATGACACATCTCGCAAACTCCACACATAATCGCTTTCACTTTTAATAGTTCGGTCATTTATTTCTCCAATTTTTAAATAAGGATCTCCCTTCCCCCATAACTTATAAATCCATCTGTTAAAATCATGTGCAAACGATCCTGTACCTATTTTTCCCAGGCGATACTGCTTACTTATGTTTTCGACTTTGATTACAATTTCTCTCATATTATCCAAATTATTCAGCTCACACGGATTAAACTGTATCCATGAAATTCTTTTCAACTCTATTAAAGACAACTACACCTACAATCATAACTATTAACATAAACAAGCCACTGTACAATAAAGTATTTACATCAAATGTTCCTCTACCAAATAATGAAAAGCGGAACGCTTCTATTATTCCACTTAATGGGTTTAATTCAATTATCCATTTATAAGATTTATCCTGCAGAAATGATAAGGGGTAAGCAATAGGGGTGGCATACATACCTAATTGAACAGCAAATGTTAATAAAACAGAAAAATCACGATACTTCGTCGTAAGTGATGAAATAATTAATCCAAGTCCAAAGGCAATGCCAGCAATCATTAAGATTAGAAAAGGAATTAACAGCCAATAAACTGATATATTAAACAAATATCCATTAAAATGAAAATAAATCATCGCTAAAAGAAGTAACAAAAATTGAATCCCCAACTTTATTAAGTTTGATATAATCACAGAAAGTGGAAGCACGAGCCTCGGAAAATAAACCTTACCAAAGATTGAAGCATTATTAACAAAAGTTCCTGATGTATTAGTCAAGCAGGAAGCAAAATAGTTCCAAAGAGTTATACCACTCATATAAAACAATATTGGCTCAATACCATCGGTTGAAATCCTTGCAATTCGACCAAATATTAGCAAAAACATCAAAGTTGTAAGAACCGGTTGTATCAAATGCCAGAGAGGTCCCAATATTGTTTGCTTATACTGAGCGATAAAATCACGCTTAACAAATAAAAACATAAGATCCCTGTATTTCCATACATCTTTCAGATTCAGAGCAAATAAATTTGCCTTTGGTTCAATTACTATATCCCACTTATAATTTGGAATGACTTCAGTATTCATTTATTTTAAAAAAATTAATATCATTTTAATTTATGCCCAGAATTTCCACCAAGGCTGTTTTTTCTCCATTTCAAAATATTGATCCTGTTTATTGCCATAGCCGTAACCATAACCATAACCATATCCATAACCATATCCGTACCCATAACCCGCTCCAGCTTTCACATCATTAATAACCAAAGCAATTTGTGGGAGACGTTTCAACTGGTGGATATTTTCTATAAAATCAATCATTTTTTTAAGCGTATAACCCTGCCGCACCAAGTATAGTGTTACGTCTGCATATTTACCCAAGCTTATCGCATCGCTTACTAAACCAACAGGTGCTGAATCAATGACAATTATTTCGTAATTCTTACGCGCCCAGGTGAATAAATCATTCATTCCAGGCAATAAAAGCAGCTCTGACGGATTAGGTGGCAATACCCCGCAGGGTAGGACAAATAAATCCGGGTTACCTGGAACAGCAAGGACCAAATCATCCAAATCCTCATCTGCAACGAGGTAACTTGAAATACCTTTACGAACTGTTAAGCCAAGGTTTGAAGCTACTTTGGGCTTACGAATATCAAACTCCATTAAAAGTGTTTTCTTACCTGATAAAGCATAGGCAGCTGCAATATTTGTGCTTATAAAGGATTTGCCTTCTCCGCTCATGGAAGAAGTGATAAGAATTACTGGCTTTTTTGTATGACTTGCCAGGTAGGCCATATTGGCCCTTATGGCACGAAACTGCTCTGTTATGTAACTACGGTTTTGCTGAGTTACCAGTAATGGACTAGGATCTGATGATCGGCTGATCTCTCCAGCAATTGGAGCGCTCATATTATTCTCAATATCAGCCCTGGTCATTATCTTATCATTTAATAATTCTATTAAAGCAATAAGGGCTATTGGAATAGCCAATCCAATTAAAAGGAATTTAATATATACTGATTTTGGCAATGGAGCCACCAATTGAGCACGATCAGTTGCTTTCTCTAAAACTGCAGAGTTAGGTAATAGGCCAGCTGAACTAATGGCTACCTCCTCCTTCTTTGATAATAAGAGGAGGTACAATTCCTCCTTGATTTTTTGCTGCCTTTCAATGTTTAAAAGATTGCGGGCCTTTCCAGGAACGCTAATAGCCTTAGATTGTGAAAGTCGGTATATTTTATCGTTTTCTTTAATTGCAATATCATAAGAAGTGCGAACATTATGCATAGCTTCTATCATATTGCTTCTCAATTTTTCTATACGTGCAGTTACATCAAGAACTATTGGATTTTGGCTTGTTGTGGTCTTCAGCAAGCTTACACGCTCCAATTGCGCTTGGTTATAAGCTGCAATCGTGGCAGCAAGGGCTGGTTCATTTATTTCCAAATTTACCGGAACGGTATTATTGTTATTTTGCTCACTTTCCACATAAGCTTTCAACCAATTAATGATTCTTTTCTTAACCTCCAAATCATTGTTGCTTTTCTCCAAATCCTTCATCGTACTGGTAAAAAACTGAGTCTGCATTTCAAGCTCCATTCCATCATTCTTTTCTTTAAATCGCTGTAATGAGGTTTCTACTCCGGATAGTTCAGATTGCAAAGAATCAAGCCGTTCATCGATGAAATTTATGGTGTTGTTAGCAATCTGGTATTTGTCTTCAACGGTTGAGGTGGCGTATTCATCCATAATAGCATTAACAAAATCAGCTGCCAATGCGCGATCGGTTGACAAATAAGAAACATCCAAAATATTTGTCATTTCATTTGTTTGCTGAATATCTATTCCACCTACTAAAATCTCAGCAGCAATATCCAATGGGTACCAAAAAATCTGAAAATTTCTCTCGCCCTCATTTGGCATGCTGCCAGTAAAATGCATTTTAAAGACACCCTGGCCATTCTCAATTGGTTGCCCAAATATTCTTGGAGACTCCTCTTGGTTAAGTAAGTATTTAGTTTGGTCTATTATCATTATGGAAAAACCCACAGATCCAGAATCTTTTCTTGAAACAACTTCCAGTCTCACGGGACTAGAGTTGTAGAGCATTGTAGATCTTACGTTGCCAACACCCACATACTGGGTTTGAAGATTCAAACGTTGAACAACCCTTTGTACAAATGAAGATGATTTCAACATTACCATTTCATTGTTCAAATTTACACCACCACTTAAGGAGAACATATCTGTAAATCGATCATCTCCCCCTCCCATTGGCGTTTCGGACTTTAGGATCATCCGACCTGTAGAGCGGTAAGTTTTTGCGGTATATCGTAAATTACTCCAAGCCAAAACCAATGAAATAATTGCTGCGAGAATTACCCAAGGCAAATATTTGATATACCGAAAGATTAGTTCCCTAGGCGAGATATTATTCTTTTTAATGGAACCGTATTCTATGGCTTCTTCCATTTTAACGGGTAATTAATGTGATGAGTAAAGCAAAGGCAGATAGTACTCCTGTACCAATTGAAATATTTCGTACAAGAACTTGTTCGTTTCCTGTAGGTTTACGTCGGTTTGGCTCTATATAAATTAGATCATTTTGTTTAAGGTAAAAATCTTTTGAATTGTAGACATTTGATTGCCTCAAATCAAACCTTTGAACCTTTCTCACCCCATCTGCTTCACGTATAAGCAGGACATTATCGCGTCTAGCAAATGTTGTCATATCACCCGATAAGGCAATTGCATCCAACAATGACAACCGTTGATCAGGAAGATCTAATTGACCGGGCCGGTTTACTTCCCCCATAACAGTCACTTTAGCACTCATAAACCGTACAACAACATATGGGTTTTGAAGAAATAACTTGAGGTTCTCTGTTATATATTCAGCTAATTGTCTTTTGGTAGTTCCAGCAGCAGGAATAGTACCCAAGGAGTGGAAATAAATATTTCCATTTACATCTACTAAGTAGCCCCTACCGGATCCTGCTATATTTCCTCCAGATGCACCCGAAACAATAGCGGAAGATCCAGTTGCTTGCGGTTGATTGTAAATTTCTGTTGCTTCCTTATTATCACTAAATACCATGATTGTTAGCAGGTCACCTTTCTGTATTTGTAATTCAGGCAGCTGCACTGGAATGTTATTAAGCGAATCTGCTCCCTGCAATATGAGTCGTAATTCATGTGCTTCCTTGCTTGCTCCACAACCTACTAATAAAAAAAGTGCAGTTATGTAAGCTGCACCCTTAATCAGATTTTTCAGCATTTTAATTGGTTAGATTTAATTATTTTCATGTTACTCCCTGAAATATATTAAGATTTTATACTAATATTTTCTTTTTCCAAATAAGCTACAAGTTTACACCCTAAACTTTCAATACGAACTTCCACTCTTTTTTTTTCTGTTGAAATTATTGTCCCTTCATTTTCCATAAAGGCTCCACTGACAATAATTACTTTATCTCCAGGCTTAGGTTCACTTAATTGAACAACACTAATATTATTGTACTCACCCAAAAATCGCTTAATGCGGGCAATTTCTTCGTCTCTTAATTTTGCTGGTTGGCCCAACCAATAAACAAAATTTACTACACCATTTATAAATCGAACTTCTGATTTTTGGTGGTCATTAATATTTACAAACAGGTAACTTTTGAAGAGAGGTTCTTCGATGATTTTATACCTATCACTCCATTTCTTTTTAACTTTATTTAATGGGCAGTAGCTTACGATTCCTTTCTGGTGCAACATCTCATGAACCTTTTTTTCCCACCTGGGTTTTGTATATATTGCATACCAGTTTTTTATATCCATCTTGCTCATTAGCTTTACATTAAATTCTTCAATTGCAGAGCTTCGCCACCTCAGTCACAAATTGTGCTACTGATAAGACTTTCCTTGTTGCCGGCAGGCCTAAGCCACAATCATGCCAAAGGCAACGTCATAATATTGACAATCAATATCCTAATTAGTAAAGGCATGGAAGAATAGATCTTTATCTTCTATGCCTTTCAATACATATTTTGAAATAATATAGATTAACCATTTGTTAAACATCCCACTAAATTCGATTCACGATAAAGCCCAACTTTTATATTCCTTATCGGCGCAAATATAAGCCTTCACGTACTTTAATTAGGGAATAACAATAAAATTTGCTTCATAATCAATTCAATATCAACAAACATTAATAAATTATGAGTCTTTATATCCTAGAGTTCCTAGCCTACCCCGCGAGCTGGAATACATTTTGGAAGATTCAAAACTATTCCTTTATATATTTTTTTCAGGGAAATGCCCTTCCCAAATCCAAAACATCATTTTTAGAAACATGTCCTTTTAATGCTTTGCATTTCGTTATCCATTATAAAATACATAAGTTTAAACTTAATTTTTTCACTTATTTATTAAGTATTTAGTATTAAATGAGTTGTGTAAGATTTGACTTACACATTCTATATCTTTAACCCCTTCTTACTATAAAATATTCTTGATTAGGGATAGAATTCTATTTAACATTAGCCTTTTAAGTAATTATCTTAAAAAAAACTACAGTGAACCAACGATTCTACTCCCTCGATGTTTTTCGCGGGGCTACCGTGGCTTTTATGATCCTCGTAAATAACCCTGGCACCTGGAGCGCCATATTCGGTCCCCTGAAACATGCTCCATGGCATGGATGTACGCCTACTGACCTGGTTTTTCCCTTTTTTCTTTTTGCAGTGGGTAATGCTATCGCCTTTGTGCTTCCCAAGCTGGAAAAAATGGGACAGGCTGCGGCGGTTGCCAAAATTGTCAAAAGGGGTGTCTTGATATTCCTGATCGGGCTGCTTCTGAACTGGTTTCCGTTTGTCAGATGGGATGATGGGCAATTAGTGGGTAAATCATTCCACGACCTGAGGATTTTTGGGGTTCTTCAGCGAATCGCACTTGCCTATACCTTCGCAGCCCTGATCATATTCTTCTTTAAAACAAGAGGAGCATTCTTTATGGCAGCACTGTTGTTGCTGGGTTATTGGGTGATAACGGCTATGGCGGGTGACCCTGCCGACCAATATAGCCTGGAAGGGTTTTGGGGTACCCACCTCGACCGGGCCTTGCTGGGTGAAAATCATCTGTATAAAGGAGAGGGAGTGGCTTTTGACCCGGAAGGGCTCGCGAGTACTATACCCTCTATTGCCCAGGTGATCTTTGGATTTTTGGTGGGGGATTATATTAGGATGAAGGGGCTGGGCTTGGGAGGTAAGGTGTCTGACGAATCTTTGAGTGGAATTAAGGGATCTAATACGTCAGACACCGCGAGGGGAGACACCGGAGGCTTGGTTGCAAACTTGTTTGTGGCTGGGGTGGTTCTTTGGTTGGCGGGAATGGCTTGGGGACTTACATTTCCGATCAATAAGAAAATATGGACAAGCTCTTATACGCTTTATACCTGCGGATTGGCCACTATTGTGCTGGCGACTCTTATTCAGCTTATTGAATATCGGGGTTGGAAAGGTGGATGGAGCAGGTTTTTTGATGTATTCGGTAAAAACCCACTCTTTATATATGTACTGAGTGGATTGATTCCAAAATCGCTTGCTTTGATCCGCATCCCTAATGGTACTAATGCGGAAGGGGAGCCAAAATTTACCAGTCCGCTGGGCTGGTTTTATGAATATGTCTGCAAGCCCATCAGCGAAAAACCGGAAACCGGATCACTTATTTACGCGGTAACATTCGTTATTTTCCTCTGGGCTATCGCCTGGTGGATGGACAAGAAAAAAATATACGTTCGGGTGTAGAATTAATACATTCGAGATTACCTTAGCGCGCCTTATTACCTAAAAGACACGCACTTAATGTTATTCAATTCTTTACATTTTGCCCTTTTCTTACCTATTGTATTTATACTTTATTGGGGAATTGCTGGTAAAAAACTGAAAATCCAAAATTCATTACTGCTAATTGCCAGTTTATATTTTTATGGTGCCTGGGATTATAGATTTCTGTTTTTACTGACCTTTTCCATTTTTCTTGATTATTACACAGGATTAAAAATTTACGAATCTGATGAAAAGACAAAGAAAAAATTTTGGTTGTGGCTGAGTATAATAGTTAATCTTGGATTCCTGGGTCTATTCAAATATTACAATTTCTTCATAGAGTCACTTACGGATGCACTTGTACTGGCAGGTATTAAACTCAACACTAGTACTCTAAACGTCATCCTGCCGATTGGAATATCATTCTACACATTTCATGGGTTATCTTATGTCATAGACATATATAAGGGTAGAATAGAACCAGAGAAAAATTTTATTGACTATTCTCTCTTTGTAAGTTTCTTCCCATTATTAGTGGCTGGACCCATTGAAAGAGCCACACATCTGCTGCCTCAAATAAAAAAAGAAAGGGTATTCAATCACCTACTTGCTGTAGATGGATTAAAACAAATATTATGGGGTCTATTTAAAAAGATTGTAATTGCTGACAACTGCGCAATTTACGCGGACCAAATATTTAATAATTCAGAATCTCTTTCTGGAAGCACGCTATTATTAGGAGCGTTATTTTTCACCATCCAGATTTATGGTGACTTTTCAGGTTATTCCGACATTGCCCTGGGAACCGCACGTCTTTTTGGATTTGACCTGTTACGAAATTTTGCTTTTCCATACTTCTCGCGAGACATCGCAGAGTTTTGGAGACGCTGGCACATCAGCTTATCTACATGGTTTAGGGATTATTTATATATACCCTTAGGTGGAAGCAAAGGCGGAAACTGGATGCGCGTCAGAAATACTTTTATAATATTTATTGTAAGTGGTTTTTGGCATGGTGCCAATTGGACATTTATTGTTTGGGGATTTTTAAATGCATTGTTTATAATCCCATCAATATTAAAGAAAACTAATAGGACTAATTTGAATATAGTAGCACAAGGAAAAATCTTCCCATCGCTCCGGGAGATATTACAAATGATATTAACTTTTGCACTAACAATTTTCGCCTGGATTTTCTTCCGAGCTGAGAATTTAAGTCATGCAATTAGTATTATTTCTGAAATTTTCTCACCCACCCTTTTTCAGTTGCCGTACTTTTCCGGCATTGGACTAACAGGCCCCTTATTTATTCTTACGATATTCTTTTTCATTGTGGAATGGATAGGCAGAGAACATCAACATGCGCTACAGGCATTTAAACGTCCGGACAGAAAATTTTTGCGTTGGGCATTTTATTACATCCTTTTCTTTATAACATGCTTTTATGCAAGTTCTGCAAGTGAAAAACAGTTCATATATTTTCAATTTTGAGTAATGCGTTTATTTCTTAAATACATAGTTTTATTTGTACTTGGAACAATATTCATTGCAATTATTCTACAATGCATAATTTCTTTTCGAATTGAAGGAAAAACGCTTACAGGACACGACAATTTAGACCTGACAAAAAGTATAAATGCCGATTTATTATTTCTAGGAAGTTCAAGAACATGGGCGCATTATGATCCACTTTTTTTTGATTCTACATTTAATCTGAAAAGTGTAAATATCGGAGTTGATGGTCATTCTGAATTATCCATGGTAAAAACGAGACTCAATCATTATCTGGAACACAACCAGCCTCCCAGGTATATTATATTAAATATTGACCCATTTATTTATAAAGGATCAGTACATAATAACACCAATAATGTACATAAGGATGCTTTTGCCAGATATGCATTTTTGCCAAATGAAGAAAACAAACCGATAGTTGACTATTTTCAATTCAACCAGGCTGAGAAATATATACCATTATTGTCCATCTTCAGATACAATTTATTATGGGATATCCTTAAATTAAAACCAGGATCTACTCCTTATGAAAAGTTCGGATTTGAATTACATAATGAGCAATGGGATACATTATATTACCCTCCTTCCAAAGAAAATATGAAATTCTTTTTTAAACCAGCTGACATACCTGCTTTAAAAACTGAGCTTTCCGGGATAAACCAGTATTGTATGTCGAAAGGGATTAAACTATTATGTATTCAAACGCCAGTATATAGAGTAATTTATGATTCTTCCACTTTCAACCAGACGGCACAGATGTGCAAGGAAAGTGGAATTCCATTTATCGATACAAACCAGGAATCTATAATTAATAACATTCAATTCTTTTACAACTCAAATCACTTGAACAAAAGAGGCATAGATGAAATGAACAAAATCCTTGCGAATAACCAATTGCTACATAAGTTCTTAACCCCATAAAGATTTGTCTTCTAGTTCAGTTTCACCTCACTCGTATCACCCGGCAGCATTGGTAGGCGGTAATTGCCTGTATCTATTTTTACTTTTGGAAAAGTCTGCTGCAGCACCGGCCAATCGGTGCCTTTTATACCTGTTTTATAAAGATAGAGTTCGCGGAGATGCGTCAAAGCTTTTATGGATTGAAGTCCCGCCACCGTAATGGCCGTCGCGGAAAGATTAAGGGAGCGAAGCTGCTTTAGCTCCTGCAGAGCGCTAAGATCTGCATCACTGATACTACTGCCGCTCAGCGAAAGCTTGCGGAGATTCACCAGGGTGGAAAGGCTTTTAATGGCTTGAGGACTTAGCTTCATATCATCGAGTTTCAGCCAGACCAATTGCGGCTTCAAATCCTGCAGGATCTGGAAAATGGAATCATCGGTCCGCTGTGCTGAAAGAAAACTAACGGAGAGATAATTGCTGTTCTGTGCAAGGGGCAGTACCATTACGCCTGCATCGCGAAGACGTTCAACTGCTGTAGCTGGCGCCGGCGCCACGGGCACGGAAGGCAACAGGTCTGAAACTAAGGCTTCGGGGCCACCTGCAGATTTTCCCGTTTCTAAAGCGGCTAAAACTGTTTTCATCTTGCCATCCTGCTCCATCTCCCCTACTTTTTTATTGAAGGGAGCTCCGCTCCTTACCCACCAATGCAAGAGGGAGATCTCTTCGGGGGTAAGTTGACTTTTTGCTTTGGGAGGCATATGCTTTTTCGCCTCCAGGGGAAGCAGCAATCTTTTTATCATTTCGCCCTCACTGTTTTCTCCGTCCTTCAGGTCGGTTAATATGGGGCCATCTTCTCCCCCTTCGAGGATCCATTCCTCCCCATCGAGGCGGAGACCACCCTTCTGTTTTGAATCGCCATGGCAGCCTACACAGCGGGCTTCGAATATCGGCTGTACCAGTCCGTTATAGACTGCCACCTGCTGTATATTGGGTACTGAATCGAGCACAGGGCCGGTCTCAACTTCTCCACCCAACCCCTCGGTGAGATAACCTTCGCCATGGGTCAGTGTTCCACCAAAATGCCCCGTTATGGTGATCAGTAATACCAATAGCATACTTCCCCAGCGGGTGGAACTGCTTCCTTTTTTGTGGAGACTAAAGAGAATACCAGCCATAACGGTGGTGCCTATCCCAAGCCACTGATGGTAGAGCACGAGGTCCTCATCATAATCTGCTGTGCCCGAAAGTAGGAAACCGCTTATACTGGAAAGCAGGGCGCTTATAAAACCGATCAACAACATCAGTGGAACAACAGAACGTAGCTGTGCATGTGCCGGACGCATGGCCAGCAGGTCAAAAAAACAGGCAAGCAATAAGATCCCGATGGGCAGGTGCACCAGCAGCGGATGAAAACGGCCAATGAATTCCAGCATATTATTGATAGCGTTTACGGATCTCGTTCATCATGTGTACGTTGATGGCCCATTGGTCGGCCACGGGCTGCTGGGTATGCGGCATCACGGGCATATAGGTAGGCGGCCCGAATTCGGTGAGAAAGGTAATGTTCTGTCCGGCCTTTTTCCTGCGCTCCACGATCTTGTCCCACCATTTGAAATGCTGTTCCACCACATGTACCCATTCTTTGGCGCGGGGATCATTTACCTGCGGACCTTCGGGATGCCCCACACGTGCATGCACATGCGAACTTTTATCCAGCGCCATGGAGATGGTCTCTTCCTGGTCGCCCAGCATGCTTTCATGCACATTACACCAGTGTGAAATATCGAGGGTCAGCTCCATCTGCGGATGCTTCTCCATATAGTCGCGGGCGATATTGGCGGCAAAAAGAATCCGTCCGCGGTGGGTTTCCTGGTAGATGGGAATACCGGTTTTTGCGGAGCGCTCCAGTGCGAAATCGATGAAGCGGCGATTGCTGTTGTAGCTAAAATGATCGCGGCCGGCGTGGCAATTGACATAGATCGGTTTGATGTCTTTATGTTCGGTTGCACTTGCTACGCTGTCGGTGAATGTTTTCAGGTGTTCTTCCACGTTAGTCTGCCATCCCCCGCATAAAAATCCGGCCGAGAGGCCATGTTTCTGTACGGCTTCGGCGATCTCCTGCTGCTGCTTTGCCTCTCCCGGCCACCATACTTCGATGCCGTCATAGCCTTCTTTTTTTGCGGCGGCGCAGAAGGCATCCATGGTTCCCGTGAATCCCCAGTTGGTGGCGAGGATGATGAGTTTGGATTTGGCGGACAAGGGGGTTAGAAAACTGTCTTTGACGGTCCAGACGCCGGCGGTGGCGAGGGTGGTGTTTTTTAGGAAGTTGCGTCGGTTCATATTAGTCTTTATAATTCTTACATCTTAAATCTTACCTCTTACCTGTTTTCCAGGTGTCTGACAACAGCGGCTTTGGAGGCAAGGTGTCTGACAAGTTTTCGTCGCCGGGGGCGACGGAAAACGTGTCAAGACACCACATCGGTGATCACCTTGCCGCCGACGTCCGTTAAGCGGAAGGGGCGGCCCTGGAAGGGGTAGGTGAATTCTTCGTGGTTGAAGCCGAGCTGGTGGAGGATGGTGGCCTGGATATCGTAGGCTTCCACTTTGCCGCTGACGGCGCTGTAGCCGATCTCGTCGGTTTCGCCGTGGGTATAGCCTTTTTTGATTCCGCCGCCGGCCATCCAGATGGTGAATGCTTCGGTATGGTGATCGCGTCCTTTGAAAGGGTTCTGGGCTCCGTTCCGGTTTTCCATCATGGGGGTGCGACCAAATTCGCCGCCCCATACCACGAGGGTTTCCTCGAGGAGTCCGCGTTGCTTGAGATCGAGCAGCAGGGCCGTCATGGCCTTGTCAACACTCCGGTATTTGTTGATGATACCGAGGTTGAGGGCATTGCCGGCATTATCGCCATGGGCATCCCAGCCCCAGTCGAACAACTGAACGTAGCGCACTCCTTTCTCCACCAGTTTCCGCGCCAGCAGGGCATTATTGGCGAAGCAGCTCTTGCCCGGCTGTGTGCCGTACATCTCGTGGATATATTCGGGTTCGTTATTGATATTCATCACTTCCGGGGCGCTGATCTGCATGCGGTATGCCATTTCGTACTGGGATATGCGGCTCAGGATCTCTGGATCATTGTATTCGTTGTATTCCTGCAGGTTGGCGGCGTTGATGGCGTCGATGGATGCTTTGCGGAGGTCGCGGTTCATACCGGCGGGGTCGTTGATAAAGAGTACGGGATCGCCTTCGCTTCGGCACTGGACGCCCTGGTAAACGCTGGGGAGGAAGCCACTGCCCCAAACGCTTTTTCCCGCGTCGGGGAAGCTGCCGCCGGAGGTAAGGACCACGAAGCCGGGGAGGTTCTGGTTTTCCGTTCCGAGTCCGTAGGTGACCCAGCTACCCATGGAAGGGCGGCCGAGGCGCGGACTGCCGGTATGCATCAGCAACTGCGCGGGGGCATGGTTGAACTGGTCGGTGGTAACGGCTTTGAGGAAGCTGACCTCATCGGCTACGGTGGAAAAATGCGGCAGGTGCTCGCTGATCCAGGCGCGGCTTTCGCCATGCTGTGCAAATTTAGCCTGCGGACCAAGCATTTTGGGGACACCACGGATGAAAGCGAATTGTTTGCCTGCCAGCAGACTGGGGGGACAATCCTGTCCATCCATTTTTGCGAGTTCGGGTTTGAAGTCGAACAGCTCCAGTTGCGAGGGAGCTCCGGCCATATGGAGATAGATGACGCTGCGGGCTTTTCCCAGAAATGGCGGGCTCTTCGGCAGCAGCGGGTGTGCCGGGTCGAACGCTACCTGTCCGTGGGGGTTGGTGCCGCGGCCGGCGTTTCCACATCCCCAGGTGCCGAGGAGGGAGCCGATGGCGAGGGACCCCAGTCCCATGGCGCTTTCCTTGAGGAAATGCCGACGGGTGTGGTTTCGCAGTTCGGCTGCTTCTGCCTCTTTGAGGAGGCGCTGGGCGTGGTCGTGTTTATGCGTCATTTGCGGTTTTTCGTTTTTCGTTTTTCGTTTTCAGGCGTCTGACACACGTCAAGACGCCTATAGTTTGGAACTGCGCTCTGCGGAGCCGTCTGACGTATGTCAGACGCCGGGCATTAGTTCTTCATGATCACTTCGTCGAGGTTCATCATGGCGCCGGCAACCACTACTAAGGCGGCGGCTGACGGGTTGTTGAACTCGTCGTCGATCCCTACCATTTCGCAGGTAGCCTGCGGGTCGGCACGGAATACGCGGAGTGATTTATCATATAGGTCCATCATTAGTTTTGCTTTCTCTGCAGGCAGTGGCTTGAAGGTGAGCCATTGGTAACCGTTGCCGATCTGCTGTTGGATGCTTCCGCCCTCCGACTGCATGCGGCGCGCGAAATGCCGGCTCATATCCACATAGGCGCTGTCGTTCAGCGTCACCAGTGCCTGCAGCGGTGTATTGGTGGGGATGCGTCTTGCATTGCAGACCACCCGCTGTGCGGCGTCGAAACTGATCAGACTGGGGTAGGGTGATGTTCTTTTCCAGTAGGTGTAGATGGCGCGGCGGTATTGGTCGCCACCGCTGCTTTTCTCCCAACGGGCACCGTTATATGGACTCAGCCAGATACCGTCGGGCTGCCATGGCATGACGCCTTTGCCGAACATGGTGGTATCGATGAGTCCGCTTACAAATAGATGCTGGTCGCGGATCTGTTCTGCGCTTAGTCGGGTGCGTGGTCCGCGGGAATAGAATTTATTGAAAGGGTCTTTGGGGCTTTCGGTTTTGTTTCCGGCTTCTGTTTTCTCGAAGCGGGATTGCTGGCGGTAGGTGGCGCTCATCACCATTTCCCTGAGCATGCTTTTGAGGCTCCAGTTGTATTGGTGCATGAGTTTCCAGGAGAGGTGGTCGAGCAGTTCGCGGTGGGTGGGTGCGATACCCTGGGTTCCCATGTCTTCCAGTGTTTCCACTATTCCGCTGCCGAAGAGCTGCTCCCAGAGCCGGTTCACGATGGTTCGCGATACGAGGGGATGGCGTTTGTCGGTCATCCATTTTGCCATGCCGAGGCGGTTGGGTGGAAGATTTTCGAGTCCTTTTATCTGGAGGGAATTAGGTACTGCGGGTTGAACCTCCTTGCCGGGAGTCATACGGTTTCCGCGTTCGAAGAGGTTGGTGGTGCGATGCAGGTTAGCGGGGTTCTCGAGCAGTATGGGGGTGCCGGGAACATAGGCGGTGAGCAACTCGCGGTAGAGCTTCTTGTTGGACTCATATCCTTCCCTGCCTTTTCCCGGGAATGCCGGGGTGAAGGCGATCCAATTGAAGACTATGGCGAAGTCTGGCCCGTCGTTGAATGTTTTGGGGAGGCTCGGGTTGTCGTAAGAGACATAGATATCGTGCACGCCAAGTTTCCTTCCATCCCTCCATCCCTCCATCTCTCCATTCTTCAGCGCGACCGCAAATTCCGCGAACTGCCATTTCTCATTAGCCGGCACATTTCCCCTTACTACTATGGGGCCGCTGGCTGAATCGATTCTAACGGTTAAGACGCCGCCCTTTTTATTGGAGTAAAACTGCCAGGTCATGGTTTCGGCGTTGCTGAGGTCAACGCTTTTGAATTTTGCGATGGCGTTATTGCGCACGAGCAGGGCATAGTTGTTGCCGCCGATGACGGCGTTCTTTATACATTCTGCTGTTGTGGAGTTGATGGCGGGTTGGTAGAAGCGGAGCATTCTTTCGACGGCTGCGGCGTCTGCATCAGCGTCTGTTTGAGGTCCTTTCGCACCTGCGGAATTCTTTCTATTCCCTACTGCCTTTTCACTTGACTTTATCCACGCTAAAATATTTTCTAACTGCTCTTCCTGTTTGGTCTCCAGTTGCCTTAGCCATGGATATTCTCCCGGCACGTCTTCATCGCGGGTATTGTTGAAATAGGCGACGAATTTATAGTACTCATCGTGGCGGAAGGGATCATAGGGATGGCTATGGCATTGAACGCAACTGAAGGTGGTTCCCATGGTTGCTTCCCAGGTTGTGTTGACGCGATCCATTACTGCGGCGATGCGGAATTCTTCGTTATCGGTTCCGCCTTCATCGTTGGTCATGGAGTTGCGATGGAAGGCGGTTGCGATATATTGGTCTTTGGTAGGTGATGGAAGCAGGTCGCCCGCCATTTGCTCGGTAAGAAATTGATCATAAGGCATGTCGTTGTTAAAGGCGCGGATCACCCAGTCGCGGTATGGCCATATATCGCGATGGCCGTCGGATTCATAACCTTTTGTGTCGGCGTAACGGGCGAGGTCGAGCCATACGGATGCCCATCTTTCGCCGAAGCGGGGCGATGCGAGTAGACTGTCAACCAGTGCCTGGTAGGCTTGCTGGCTGCCGTCGCTTTGCAGGAATTTCTTGCTGATATGGGCTTCGGGATATATGCCGATGAGGTCGAGGCTCACGCGCCGCAGGATGGTTGGTTTATCGGCCGGGGCGGAGGGTTTGAGGTCTTGTTCTTCGAGTTTGGCACGAATGAATGCGTCGATCTCGCTTGCGGGGGTGTGGGCGATTCCGTTGAGAGGGGTTGGGTCGGTTTCACCAAATTCCGGAGCTTCCGGCACAATTTGTTTTTGAACGGGCAGATAAGCCCAGTGATCGCCCCATTTGGCGCCTTGTTTGATCCAGTTTTTGAGGATGCGGATCTCTTCTTTTGAAAGAGGTTCGTGTTGGTAGGGCATTCTTTCTTCCGGGTCGTCGTGGGTGATTCGACGGATCATTTCACTGGCGGAGGGATCACCCGGAACGATGGCGGGTTTTCCCGATTCTGTTTTCGCTAGTGCGTCTTCGCGGAAGAGAAGGCTGAAGCCGGATTTTGCCTGCACGCCGCCGTGACAGGAAATGCATTTTTTATTGAGGATGGGTTTTACATCGGCGCTATAATCAACTTCATTGTTGCTACCGAAGCTTATGAAGCCGGCACTGGCGATGAGGATGGCGAGCAATGCAAGCAGCATCCACTTTTTATTATTGGCGAGCAGTTTCGTCATATCGTTTGGGCTCGGATTAAAGTTAGGGTATTTGAATTAATGCTTACAAATCGCAAGTAGCACTGAACAGGATTATGTTTTCGGGTGATTGCGTTTTTTTACAAATTGAAAGTAGATAAGGCAGGACAACTGTTGGTGAGTGTTTGCGATTTCTTACAAAAGGAAAGTAGATACGGCAGCCTTATTGACGGTTCGGGTTTGATACTTTTTACAAATTGAAAGTAGATAACGCAGAGTTATTGTTGGTTCGGGTTTGACAATTATTACAAAGTGAAAGTAGATAACGCAGAGTTATTGTTGGATAGGGTTTGATACTTTTTACAAATTGAAAGTAGATAACGCAGAGTTATTGTTGGTTAGGGTTTGATACTTTTTACAAATTGAAAGTAGTTATTACAGGACCACAGTTGGAGCGTAGTTGCGATTTATTACAAATCGAAAGTTGACAAACACAAATACTTTTTGGAAGAAGATAGGTTTTTTTACAAATTGA
>JAKFDZ010000014.1:0-432691 GCA_036675925.1 Flavihumibacter sp. | reverse complement strand
GCATCGCGGATAATTTCATCACTCACACGGAATAATTTTCCTATTGTAACCGCCACCAGCACATTGTAAATATTGTAATCACCTACCAGGTTGGTCCTTATAACTCCTGTTCCCGCTCCCTTGATAATATTCACATGTAAAAATGCATCTTCTTCATCATCCAGTGTATCGGGGTGAATAACCTGACCTACAACATCAGCTTCTTCTCTACCGTAAGTTATAACCGGGTTGATGCCTTGGCTCATTTCCACCAGCCAGTGATCATCATTCATCACCAGGGCTGTTCCACCGAATCTTTTGAGATAATCAAACAGCTCGCCCTTGCCTTTACGGATCCCTTCCACTCCGCCAAAGCCTTCTAAATGCGCTTTACCAAGATTAGTGATGAGTCCATGTGTAGGTTCAGTGTACTGGCAATAGGATTCTATCTCCTTCTGGTGGTTGGCACCCATTTCAACCACTGCCATTTCAGCATCAGATCCCACCTTTAAAAGAGTAAGGGGGATGCCGATATGGTTATTCAGGTTTCCTTCGGTTGTGTATGTACGATAGGTTGTAGAGAGCACAGCGTGAATCAGTTCCTTGGTAGTTGTTTTCCCATTACTTCCGGTAATGGCGATGAAGGGTATTTTGAACTGCCGCCTGTGATGAAGGGCCAGTTGCTGTAATGCCTGCAATGTATCATTTACCACGATCATCCTATCATTGATAGCATATTCAGGCTCATCAATGATAGCGTAGGCAGCACCTGCTTCAAGTGCTTTTGCAGCAAAGGCATTGCCATTGAAATTATCACCTTTCAGGGCAAAAAAAAGATCGCCATTTTTCAGCTTACGGGTGTCGGTTTGCACGGAGGTGTGCTGTTTGTAGATCTCGTAGAGTTGTGCTATGGTCATGGTCACAAAGATAATGGGAGAGATGAATGATACTAATAAGAAAACCCGCCATTGAGGCGGGTTTTCTTGTCAGGCTATCAACCTATATTAGCGCTTACGGCTATTTTGTCTTCTTGGTTTGTAATTGATACCGGTCTTGCGGCCGTTACCTTCCGGACTACCAACGCGATCCATTGCGCAACGGAAACCTACTGTGCTGCTGGCAACATCTTCTTCCATGAAGCGACGTGTACCGGGGCTTAACCAATAAGCTCTGTCGTTCCAGCTACCGCCTTTAATCACGCGGCTCTTGTCACTGATAAGGGTAGTAACACCATATCCATAACTAACACCCTGCAGAATTGAATCACCATCAAGGTAGTTGATTACATCAGCTTTCTGGTAGTTACGACGGTTCTTGCTCTCTTCATCAGTCATCAGGCGATACTTGATACGACCCAGGCTATCTCTTGTTGGCTTGTTCTCAACGCTATCCATAGCAACAGTTTCAAACTTATTACCACGGTATGGAGATACATCATCAAAGTCGGTCAGTGAAAGCGGGCGGTAAACATCACCAGTCCACTCATTCACGTTACCACTCATATTGTAGAGACCGAAACCATTGGGGTAGAAAGATTGTACCGGTGCAGTATAAACGGCGCGGTCATTCAATCCACCTGCAACACCCATGTTATCTCCTGATCCACGCTTGAAGTTTGCAAGGAATGTACCCTGCCAGCTACCACGACGTGTATCGCGAAGTCCATTTACGTTATTGCTCCAGCTATAAACCTGCTTATTGGTGATAAGTTCCTCACCACGCTTTCCTTCTTTCTTGGAAACCTGTGGATTCTGGTTTACATAACCGAGAGCAGCATATTCCCACTCAGCTTCTGTTGGAAGACGATAACCTGGAAGCAGAATACCATCTTCGAAAGTAACCTGCGTACGTGGGGTACCGTTAGGGTTTTTAAGTGTATTCTTCTTTGAACGGGCAGCAGCACCTGGAGTTGCCTGGTACTCACCCATCAGGTAAGATTTTGTATTGAAATTCTCTTCACCGATACCACTGATATTCTTCAGTGATTTTTCGTTGATGAAACCTCTTTTCATAAGTTCCAGCTCATTCACCCTGTCTGTTCTCCAGAGGCAGAAATCATTTGCCTGCCTCCAGGTTACACCTACTACAGGATAGTAGTTATAAGATGGGTGGCGGAAATAATATTCCACGAGGGGTTCATTATAAGCCAGCTCAGAACGCCATACCAGTGTATCGGGTAAAGCGGCATTACGAACAGCCTGGTATTCATCGCCATCAAATACTGTATTGATCCAATACAGGTATTCACGGTAATGAACGTTTGCTACTTCGCTTTTATCAATATAGAAGGAGTTAACGGTAACACGACGTGGCGCGTTATTCCAGTCGCCCATAACATCTTCCTCAGTTGCACCCATCGTGAAGGTACCACCCTGAACGAAAACGAGTCCGGGACCAGTCCGTTGTTCTTTTTCTTTGGAGACCTGGTAACCGCCCTGGTCTTTATCATTATAATTCCAACCGGTTACATCGGATTTTTCTTTTTTCTTGCTGAACAGCTTGCTGTTCTTACAAGACGCCACCATTGCGGCGCAGGATACAAGGATTGTTAAGGTTTTCCAGTTCATTTTGATAGCCATTTAAGCTGGGTTTTAGACACTAATAACGGGTGCCTGTCCCGTTTATTGTGTGGTATGTTAAAAGCTGACTGCGAATATAGTCAGTTTAGATAATCAATACTCTTGCCAAAATCTTAAAACGCTTGCATATTATCCTACTTTTACAGGTCTATGATTCCCGGCCTCCGAAATCTCTTATTATTCCTGCTCTTGCTGGCTGCCGGTGCGGTTCAGGCGCAAAGGAGCTATTCGGCCCATTCCGTCCTTGCTTCCGGCAAATGGTTCCAGCTTGGAATTCCTGGAACAGGGGTTTACCGGCTGAACGCGGGTCAGATTGTTCAGATGGGATTCAATATCCCCCTTCCATCCCGCGAAATCAGGCTCTATGGTAACAGGATCCAGCTTGCCGGAGAAGCTAATAAAAGCGATTATGCTGATGACCTCCAGGAGATGGCTATCCTGGTGAATGATGGGGGGGATGGCAGCTTCGATGCGGCAGACCATCTTCTTTTTTATGCGGAAGGCCCTCATCCATGGGGGCGGGATACGGTTTTGAGAACATTCAATCGCAGAACCAATATATATAGTGATACCGCCTATGTTTACCTCACAACCGGTGGCAACGGGAAACGGATCAATTCGCCGCTCTTGCCACAATCTGCTGACCACCAGCTTAATAGCTACCAATACCGCTATCATTATGAGAAAGATTCTTTTAACCTGCTGAGTAGCGGACAGCAATGGTTTGGTGAGCGTTTCCTGGCTGATGGTATCACCAGCGCCCGTTTCAACATTCCAATTCCTTCTGCGGTGGCCGGGTCAGAAGTTCATGTTATGTCGCAGGTAGCCGCCCGTGCAGTGGGTAGTTCTTCCAGCTTTGCCCTAACGCTGGGAGGTCAAAACCTGTTCACTCAAACCGTGGCAGCAGTATCCTCTTCCAACCTCGATCTGTTTGCCAGGGAAAACCGCCAGGGCGGCTCTATAATATTGCCCAACAATGCAGGAAATGGCCTCGAGATGGTTTACCAGTTCCAGTCGGCCAATTCTTCCGCCATCGGCTGGCTCGATCATTTTTCGGTGCTGGCCACCTGTGAACTAAAACTTGTGGCTGGGCGACAGTTGGATTTCAGAAGCTGGACAGGAACAGGCATAGGCAAGATCGCCCGGTATTCACTATCCGCCCCTGCCGATACCCGGGTTTGGAAAGTTAGTCTTGCACTTGAGCCTGAAGAAATTCCGCTTACCCGGCTTAATGATAGCCTCTTTTTTAATGACCTGCATGAGAGGCCGGAAGAATATATTGCATTTGTTGATGCAATGGATCCTGTATTAAAGGGCCCTGTATCAAACCAGGACCTGCATGGGGAAGTTTTTCCCGAAATGGTGATCATCGCCCCACCCCAATTGGAGATTGCAGCCAACAGGCTTGCCAACTGGCATCGGCAGCATGATGGCCTGAACTGCCTGGTGGTGAATACAGAGGCAGTATATCATGAGTTTGGGGCGGGGCAACCCAGTCCAACAGCAATTAGGAATTTCATGAAGATGTTCTATGACAGGGCTGGAGCCGATACAAGTCGCTCACCCCGATACCTGCTGTTGTTTGGAGATGCTAACTATGATTTTAAAGGCAAGCAGGGTGGCCGCAATGGGGTGCCATCTTACCAGAGCAGCTTCTCACTCGATCCGCTCTCCAGCTATGTGAGTGATGATTATTTCGGGTTTCTCGACGACCATGAGGATATAAACTCCGGACTGATCACCAATTTATTAGACCTCTCAATTGGCCGCATCCCGGTTTCTGACCTGCAATCGGCTAATCATTATAATGATAAGATCATAGCCTATCATGATCCTGCATTTATGGGCGAATGGCGAAATGAGCTCTTACTGATCGCCGATGACGAAGACAATAATCTCCACCTGCAGGATGCCGAAGACATTGCCGGTGTAGCGCTTGCTACCAACCCGGGCATACTGCAACAGAAGGTTTATCTCGATGCCTTTCCCCAGCAGAGTGATGCGGGTGGAAGCAGGTATCCCGCGGTGAACCAGGAGCTGGCGGAAAGGATGCAGAAGGGGGTATTGATCTGGAATTATAGTGGTCATGGTGGTTTCAGGCGACTGGCAGAAGAGGTTGTTTTGGAAAGGGATATTGTGGATGGCTGGGAGCAGGGTGGGAAGCTGCCTTTGTTTATAACGGCTACCTGTGATTTTGCTCCCTTCGACAACCCGGCTATCAATTCTCTTGGTGAATACCTGCTCCTCAAGCCGGTGGGCGGTGCCATTGCATTGATGACAACAACGCGACTGGTCTTCGCCTTCAGCAACAGGATCATGAATCGGAATTATCTGCAGGCAGCCCTGGAACCTCAGCCCGGCGGGTATTTCAGATCTCTGGGCCAGGCGGTGATGGCCGCCAAGAATAAAACCTACCAAACCTCAGGTGATATATTTAATAACAGGAAATTTCTGCTTTTGGGAGATCCGGCCATGACACTGGCCTTCCCCCGCCACCAGGTAATAACGACCCATGTAAACGGGAAGGCGGTGGGCTCAGGGGCCGATACCCTTAAAGCCCTTCAGGAAGTAAAAGTGGAAGGAATTATCAGTGATGGAAATGGACAGGTGCTGGATGGTTTCAACGGAACTGTTTTTCCCCAGGTGCTCGACAGGCCCTATGAAATCAAAACGCTGGGTAACGATCCCGGGAGTCCGGTACAAACATTTGAGGTGCAGGATCGCTCTATTTTCAGGGGTAGGGCCACTGTTATTAATGGAAAATTCAGCTTCAGCTTCCTGGTTCCGAAGGATATCAATTATCCTATTGGTTCTGTGCGTATCGGTTATTATGCAATGAGTGAGGGGGAAGATGCAAGGGGATCGTACTCCGATATGGTGATAGCAGGTTCGGTGATACCTCCTTCAGATCAGGAAGGTCCGGCAATCAGGATTTGGCTGAATGACAGCAGTTTTAGAGATGGAGCAACCGTGGGGGCATCGTCCTTATTGATGGTTTCACTGGCAGACAGTTCAGGTATCAATGTGATGGGTAATGGGATAGGACATGATATCTCCCTTATCATAAATAATGATCCGGCATCAGAAATCATACTCAACAGGTTTTTTGAGGCCGACACGGATACTTATAAATCGGGCAACCTGTTTTACCGTTTACCAGAATTGCCTGAGGGCAGTTATAGCCTCAGGATCAAGGCATGGGACCTGCTCAATAATAGTTCGGAGAAAACAATCATTTTTAAGGTAAGGGATGAACTGTTGGTTGAGGCGCTGGGAATATGGCCTAATCCATCTTCAGGGGCTGTGCGCTTTGTTATAAATACAAATCGGCAAAATGGCTCTTTACAGGCAGAAATGGATATTTTCTCCATTAATGGACAGCTTCTGAAAAAAATAAACGGTACAATAATTGTCAGTGCAAATCGTTCCTACATGGACTGGAACGGAGCAGATCAACAGGGAAAACGGCTTGCGCCGGGCATTTATGTATGTCGGCTTCGTGTGAGGACAGCTAACGGAAAAGAGGCCGTGGCAGTAAGTAAGCTGCTCCGGTTTTGATATGGTAAATATAATTATTACTTTAGCCGCTTATAGAGAAAAATTTACCCTAAGATTTTATTGAAACGACCAGGCATCCCTGAACCGATCAGAGGGTAAATACCTTTTTGTCTACGGGCATTCCCCGGGCGTTTCATGTGTATCACTAAAAGAAAGAACAATCACATGAAACAAAAGCTTCTACACTTATCGATGGCGCTGGCACTGGCCGGGGTCACTGTATCTGAGGCCTTTTCGCAGACCGAACCAATCAACGTAGTTACAACCGCCGTTCCTTTTTTGAGAATATCGCCCGATGCGCGTGCAGGAGGGATGGGTGAAACAGGTATTGCAACCAATGCCGATGTAAACAGTCCATTCTGGAACCTTGCTAAAACGCCGTTCAATACAAGCGATATGCAGGTGTCGCTAACCTATACGCCATGGTTGAAGCGCCTCGGTTTGAATGATGTATATATGGCATCCTTGAGTGCCTACAGAAAGATCGATGACCTCCAGGCGGTATCTACTTCCATGCGATATTTCAACCTGGGTAATATACAGTTCACGGATAATCTCGGTAATGAATTTGGTTCTTTCCGCCCAAGGGAGTTTGGAATTGACCTGGGTTATTCACGTAAACTTTCTGACCAGATCGGTATGGGTATTGCCCTTCGCTATATCTATTCTAACCTGGCTGGCGGACAGAATGTAAATGGAACAACCTATAAGGCGGGCAACGCGGTTGCCGGTGACCTTAGCTTTTATTACAATGGCCAGGATGAAGCCGGAAGCGGCTGGAGTGCAGGTGCCACGCTGACGAACCTGGGTTCCAAAATTGGTTATACCACGGATGCCACGCAGAAAGATTTTATTCCCGCCAACCTTGGTCTGGGAGGTGCTTACACCAAAGTATTTGATGAAAGCAACAAAATGACTTTTGCACTCGATCTCAATAAACTCATGGTTCCAACTCCGCCTTCAGTGGGGGATTCAGCCGGACTGGTTGATTATCGTCAGAAGTCGGTGGTGAGCAGTTGGTTCAGCTCTTTCGGTGATGCGCCGGGTGGCGGTGGCGAAGAACTCAGGGAGTTTACTGTATCAACAGGTATTGAATATTGGTACCAGGAGCAGTTTGCTTTACGTGCAGGATATTTTTATGAGGATAAAACAAAAGGTAACAGGAAATACTTCACCGTGGGTGCCGGTATACGTTATAATGTATTTGGCCTCAACCTCTCGTATATTGTACCATCGGGTAGTGGGGTGAACCAGAACCCGCTTTCCAACACGCTCCGGTTCAGTCTGATCTTTGACCTCAGCGGCGATGCAGCCGGTGGCGGCCTCTCTGAAGAATAAGTTTAACGATGAAAATAGACAAACGTCCTGCATCTTTGCGGGACGTTTGCATTTTAATTTTACCCCATCTGACGCCTGTCAGGACAGGCGTCAGATGGGGTAAAAAAACGGGTTAAAAAAAAACTATGTACAGAATCGGATTTGGAATTGACTTTCATCAGTTGGCGGAAGGCCGCGAACTCGTGATCGGCGGTATAAAGATTCCTCACCATAAAGGATCTTTAGGCCACAGTGATGCCGATGTGCTGCTGCATGCCATTTGTGACGGTATGCTCGGGGCGCTGAGCCTTGGTGATATAGGCATGCATTTTCCTAATACTGACCCTGCTTACAAGGATATCGATAGCAAAATTCTCCTGGAGAAATGCTTTGGACTAATTCGTGAACGAGGTTATTCCATTGTGAATATTGATAGCTCACTCTGCCTGGAAGCCCCTAAGATCATGAAATATTCATTACAGATGCGGGAGACCATTGCCTCCATCCTGCACATCGGGCAGGAAGATATTTCGATAAAAGCAACCACCACCGAAACCATGGGGTTTGTTGGGCGCGAAGAAGGATTGGTTGCCTATGCTACTGTATTGCTTGTTAAGAATGGAGATCAATAACACAGGAAATATGCTTATCAGAATCGTTAATGAATCATCACATCCCTTGCCCGCTTATGCCACATCAGGTTCATCCGGGATGGACCTCAGGGCAGAGCTGAAAGAAGTATTGACAATTGAACCGTTGCAGAGAACCCTGGTGCCCACCGGTTTGTTTATTGAGATTCCGGAGGGCTATGAAGCGCAGATAAGACCCCGCAGCGGATTGGCAATTAAGCAGGGCATCACCTGTTTGAATAGTCCCGGCACTATAGATGCGGATTATCGTGGAGAAATAAAAGTCATCCTGATCAATCTTTCGCAGGAAACGCAAGTCATATATCCCGGCGACCGGATCGCACAGATGGTAGTGCAGAAAGTGGAACGTGTGGAATGGGAGCAGGTTGACTCACTGACAACAACTACCCGCGATTCAGGTGGATTTGGTCATACAGGAAAATCATAGCGCATGAAGAGTATTGTATATATGGTAACGGCACTGGTTTTATTAATGTCAGCAGCATGCCGTACAACAAAAAAGATCAACACTGTCATTAGTAAAAAAGATACTGCCTCAACTGTTTTGGCTGATGCCCATGCCGATTCGGTTCGCTATATCAATGAGGTTTTTCGTTCGGTGGAGAAGAATACCGTGGACTTCAATACATTTTCAGGAAAGATGAAGGTGGAGTACTGGGACAAGGATGGCAAGGGGCCCGAGCTCACCGTTTTTGTGCGGATGAAAAAAGATAGCGTGATCTGGCTAAGTATCAACGCAACCGTTTTCAGTTATGAAGCATTCAGGCTTATGATCACACCCGATAGTGTGAAATTGCTGAATAAAAAAGATAAGGTAGTGCAATACAGATCGGTTGAGTACCTGGAAGAGATCGCACAGTTGCCATTTGATTTCAATACGATGCAGGATCTTATCATCGGGAATCCGGTATTTCTTGACAGTAATATTGTTTCTTACAAGAACAGCGGATCATCGATCACCCTTACCAGTGTTGGAAATTTCTTTAAGAACCTCATGACCATCAATAAAGAAAATTTCCTGCTTGAACATGTAAAACTGGATGATATCAATCCGAAAAGGAGCCGCACAAGTGAATTGAATTATAGTGGATATGCACCTACAGAAGGAAATCCATTTGCCACGGTAAGAAAGATTGTGCTTGCTGAAAAGAACAGGCTCGAAGTTCAGATGGAGTTCAAACAGTTCATCTTTAACGAAAGTTTAAACTATCCTTTCGCAGTTCCGAAAAATTATAGCGTTCAGTAAAACCTAAGGGTTTTATATTTGAAACATTCCGTCATCAATTGAATCTGCATGATAAAAAAAATCCTTCTCCTCTTCATTGTAATGGTTTCCATTTGTGGTGCCTATGCCCAGAGCCAAAGCAGTGCGGATCTGAAGAAAAGGCAGGCTGAGATCCAGCGCGAGATCGATGCCCTGCGAAAGCAATTGGATGAAACAAAAAAGTACAAGCGACAGAGCCTCTCTGCACTGAATATTGTACAAAAGAAAATAAGGTTGCGTGAGGCACAGATCCGAAATGTGAATCAACAGATCAATCTAATCCAGGGCAATATCAATTCGCACTGGCGTGATATTGTGAAGCTCCGCAGTGAATTAGACACCCTACGACTTCAGTATGAAAAGAGCGTTGTTTATGCTTATAAGAATCGGAGCAATTATGATTTTGTAAATTTCATATTTTCTGCAGGCAGTTTTAATGATGCATTGAAACGCGTAGCCTATCTCAAATCATACCGTGCCTATCGTGAACAGCAGGCTGTAAATATTAAGAACACGCAAGTACAACTTGAGCAGAAGATCGCCAACCTCAACCAGAGCAAACAGCAGAAAAGTTCTGCATTGGAAGAGCAGAATAAACAATTCAAGGTACTGCAGGATGAGAGAAAGGAGAAAGATGCGGTAGTGAGTAAGATCAAGGGACAGGAAAAGGAATTGCTCAAAGACATGGCCGCGAAGCGTAAGCAGGATAATGCCCTGAAAAACGCTCTCAGGGCCGCTATCAGGCGTGAAGTGGATGCAGAAAGAAAACGTGTAGCTGCTATTGAAAAAGAGAGAAAGGCTAAAGAAGATGCGGCACGTAAGGCTGCTGCCGCAACCGCTAAGAAAGAAGCAGATGAAGCAGCCAAATCGGGAACAGTAGTTGCAAAGCCCGTGACTCCGGTTGAAAAACCTGCTGAGAAACCAGCTGCAACAAAACCCCTTAGCGTTTTCGACAACCGTGATGAGGTTAAGCTCGTGTCTGATAATTTCGAAAAGAATAAAGGAAGTTTGCCCTGGCCTGTGAATGCAGGAAGGATAGCGATGAAATTTGGCAGAAATCGATATGAGGGACTAACGGTCGATTATGATAATCCAGGTATAACAATTGAAGCCGATGCGGGCAGTACCATAAAAGCAGTTTTCGATGGAGAGGTTTCTTATGTGATTTCAGTAGGCCCAGTTCAGGGGGTTATTCTACGCCATGGAAAGTATTTCACCACTTATAGTAATCTCTCTTCCGTTTCGGTAAGCAAGGGACAGCAGATCAAGACAGGCCAGTCAATTGGCCGCCTTGATGAGAAGGATGCAGGCAGGGGAGAGCTTGAATTTCTTATAACAAATGATAAGAACATAAACCTGAACCCTGAAACCTGGCTTAGATAGTAATAAAAGGTTATCCCTAATCAGCATTTTTAGGAGTAAGGACCAATACGGTTCTTTTGGAAGGTTTTAGCCAATTTGCGAGGGTCTGCTTTATGATTGAAGCATCCACTATGTTGAAGGATGTTTCAATTGTATTGTATTGCGCAGGGTCATCATCGAACAATGCAAAACAGGCTAGCATCTCGGTAACTGCAAGTCCGTTTCTTTCTTCTCTCATTTGTTTAAAAGACTCCTTTATTCCCAATTTTGCCCGGTGTAACAACGAATCATTTAATTCCCGTTCAATGCTTCCGATGGCCTGATCAATTGTTGCTATCAAAGAATCCTTGTGTACTGATGGATCATACACCATATCGGTCATCCATAGCATGGGTCCGTTGTGGGTAAACATATTGCCCAGATAATTGATCCCACCGTTTACTCTATCGGTGTATTTTTTTTGTTCCACCAGCAATTGATATAACCTGCTATCCTTTCCCTTTACAAGCATCTGGTCAATAAGCCCCATTGCAAAATAAGAAGGTGAAGTCCTTTCCGGAATTTTATAGGCCACAGAGATGGCAGGTCGACGTATAAGCCTATCCGTTATGACTGCCGTTTTTTCCTTAACCTGGATAGGTTCCGAAATATCAGGTTTCTGTGGAAGGGGCATTTGCGGGATCAAACCAAAATATTTTCTGATCCATGATCTTGTACTGGCGGTATTGAAATTCCCCATTATAACCAGCGCAGCATTGTTGGGGATATAATAGCGGTTAAGAAAACTTTGTATATCCTCCACCGATGCGTTTGAGATCAGCTGTGGGTCTCCGAAGTAATCGTGTGCATTCTGCCAGTTTTCAAATGCAATCCCTGGCATACACTGCCAGGGGAAACCGCCATAAGGATGGTTTGTGACAGTGAGTTTATGTTCATCATCCAAGGCATACTTTTGAGAAGTTAGTTTCTTTTGGCGTACACCAGGTTGCTGCATACGACGGGCTTCCTGCTTCAAATATTTTCTCAGCCTATCGGGTGGAAGCATCGCATAAAAACTGGTATGGTCATAGCGCGTAGATGCATTGACAAATCCTTTTCTGATTTTATTGGATGCTATCCAGACATGTTCGGCAAGATGGGCAAATCCAGCTTCCCCTCTTTGCTCGAGGCGAAAGCCAATATTGTAAGAGAGGTTCACTGTAACAGGTGAAGGATTATCAGTTTTCACAAGAACCACCTTTAGTCCATTCTCTAATTTGAAATATTCAATAACTAAAGGCTCTAATGTTTGGGCAAATAAACCCGGAATGGAATTGAAACACAACAGTAAGGTTGTGATCAACACCATTGAACTAAAGGGCATTCGTACTATTCTTTCAGAGGAAGCGATTATATAGTTTTTCGTAAATGGGAACAATATGGTGGATATCAAAGCGGTCGCTCTGCGCCATTGCATTTGTTTTAAAGCGTTCCAGCATCACATCGTCGCTTAAGAGATCAATGGCATGCTTACTCATCGCGGCAACATCTCCCACATCACTAAGGAAACCGGTTTCGCCATGGATATTAATTTCGGGCAGGCCACCTGCATTGGAGCTGATAACCGGAACCCCGGCTGCCATTGCTTCCAGCGCTGCGAGACCAAAGCTCTCATATTCAGAAGTGAGCAGGAAAAGATCAGCGATAGCGAGGATCTCTTCTATCTGCTCCTGTTTTCCCACAAAACGAATATCATCGCAAATGCCAAGGTCGCGGCTTAAGCTTTCTGCGGCTCCCCGTTCGGGTCCATCCCCAACAAATAGAAGTTTACTTGGCACCTCTTTAACTACATTGGCGAAGATGCGTACAACATCCTCTATTCTTTTTATTTTACGAAAATTGGATGCATGCATCAGGATGCGCTCACCATTTGGGGCGATTACTTTCCTGAAAGCATCAATTCCCTTTTTACGAAACCTCGATACATCCACGAAGTTGTGGATCACCTCAATATCTTTTTCTATACGAAACCACTTAAAGGTTTCTTCCCGCAGGTTATCTGACACAGCGGTGATGGCATCACTTTCATTGATGGAAAAAGTTACCACGGGAGCATAGGTTTTATCTCTTCCTACCAGTGTTATATCTGTGCCATGGAGGGTTGTAATAACAGGGATCGTTTTTCCTGTTTTCAGGAGGATCTGTTTCGCCATATACGCAGCTGATGCATGTGGGATGGCATAGTGAACATGCAAAAGGTCGAGGTGATTGTTAATGATAACATCCACCATGGTGCTGGCTAATGCTGTTTCATACGGTGGATAATCAAAAAGCGGATAGGTAGGCACCCTCACTTCATGATAAAAAATATTCGCATTGAATTCGTTTAACCGTACTGGTTGCTGATAGGTAATGAAGTGTACCTGGTGATCTTTTTCTGCGAGCGCTTTGCCCAATTCTGTTGCAAGTACACCACTGCCTCCGAAGGTGGGATAACATACGATTCCGATGCGCATAATTCAAAAAATTGTTTATGAAGGTACAGGATTAAAATGTTTGCCTAATTTTAAAAAAACATCAACATGAAAGGAATTGTTTGGTTGGTAATGGTATTCATTCTGCAGGCCGGAGTATTTTCAGGAGCTGCGCTGGCGCAATCGGCGTCGTCGGGCAATGCAGAGCCTTCTTTTGATGCCGCATCAAGAGAAGCAGATTCGGTATTCTTTCGTAAAATGGCCGATGATGTACTTAGTTCTTCTGCTGCCTATGAAAGTCTACGCGACCTGTGCAAAAATGTTGGTGCAAGGCTTGCCGGCTCTCCCGGTATGTATAAAGCGGAAGCATGGGCGGAGAAGGCCCTGAAGGCTGCGGGTGCTGATAAAGTATGGCAACAGGAATGTATGGTGCCTCACTGGGAGCGTGGAAAAGCGGAAGAATCATGGTATACCTATGCAGATGAAAAAGGTAAGCAGCAGAAGGTGAAACTGGATGTACTGGCATTGGGCAATTCAGTGGGTACCGTTGCAAAGGGACTAACACTTCCGGCCATATTGATCAACGATTTCAGTGAACTTGAAAAAAGAAAGGATGAAGTAAAAGGAAAGATGGTTGTTTTCAATAATATTTTCAATCCAAAGAATCTTGCGGTGGGACAGTCGTATGGCGAGTCAGGCTCTTATCGCAGGAGGGGCCCAAGCGAAGCTGCAAAATATGGTGCGGCTGCAATAATGATCAGGTCGGTAACTGCCAGCGCAAATGATAACCATCCGCATACCGGTACAACATCCTATGATTCTGCCTACCCAAAAATTCCGGCAGCAGCTGTAGGGTTGAAAGATGGCGATAAACTGATTGGTCTGCTGGCATCGGGTAAACCTGTCAGTATTTATTATCGAAGCGATGCCAGGATGTTGCCTGATACCAAAGCGCATAATGTGATCGGTGAGCTTACAGGCTCCGTGTATCCAGAAAAATATATTACTGTTGGTGGGCATCTGGACAGCTGGGATCCTGCTGAAGGCGCCCATGATGATGGTACGGGTTGTGTTCATTCAATTGAGGTATTGCGTGCTTTGAAGGCTATGGGCTATAAGCCTCGTCATACTATCAGGGTAGTGCTTTTTGCCAATGAAGAGAATGGTTTAAGGGGCGGGAATAAATATGCTGCTGATGCAAAGGCAAAGAACGAAGAACATGTATTTGCACTGGAAAGCGATGCAGGTGGATTTACGCCGCGTAGCTTTGGCTTTACACTTGATTGGAAAAGGCTCGCGGCAATTCGCCAGTGGCTACCATTGTTTGTTCCCTATGGCGTATATGAATTCAGGAATGGCGGCGGCGGTGCTGATATCGGTCCCCTAAATCGTCAGCTCGGAACGCCGGTTGCGGGACTGAGTCCTGATGGCTCAAGATATTTCGATCTCCATCATGCGCGTAATGATGTTTTCGAGAATGTTAATAAGCGTGAACTTGACCTGGGTTCACTGAATATGGCCCTTCTTATTTATATGATCGACAAATACGGATTATGATTATTTTCATGTCTGAAAAAAACTAACTATGGGAAGATTTCTGACTATCATCATCGTCGCAATTTTATTGATCGGCGGGGGCATTTTTTACTGGCGTTATTTCTGGGTTTTCGGAGAAGGCGTAAAATCAGGAGAACTGAACTACGTGGTACGCAAAGGATATATTTTCAAGACATATGAAGGAAAGCTCATCCAGAGTGGATTTAAGGGAGGAATGGCTGGAAGTATACAATCCTATGAGTTTGAGTTCTCTGTGGGCGACAAGAGAATTGCAGAAGAATTGATGACCAATAGCGGGAAAGAATTTGAACTGCATTACAAAGAATATCTTGGCGCACTACCCTGGCGTGGTAATACCAAATATGTTGTGGACAGTATTCTCTCTATGAAAGGTGATCCGGGCGACAAGCAGATATCACCCAAACAGTGAACGGAATAAAATTGGGTATCATCCCTGCAAAAGGAATATGGCCGGACGTTTGTGGATGTCCGGCTTATTTTTTTGCCAATCATATATGCTTCTTGTAATGATCCATTCTTCAGGACCAGTAATATCTACAGCTATGCATAATCGTGAGTGGGGCCGGCACTCTTTTAAAATTGCCTCAACCAACTGGTTATTACGATAAGGTGTTTCTATAAAAATCTGTGTACAGTTGTTTCGTACCGACTCAGCCTCCAGTTCTTTCAATATTTTATTGCGGGCAGCGCCATCAATGGGGAGATAACCATTGAATTTGAACTGTTGTCCGTTCATACCACTTGCCATCAGGGCAAGCAATATAGAACTTGGCCCAACGAGGGGCTTAATAATTGCGCCCATTTCCTGCGCGGTGGCTACCAGTAACTGTCCCGGATCAGCAATACCAGGGCATCCGGCCTCACTAATGATACCGATCGTCTTTCCCCTTTGTAACTGTTGTCTGAACTGGCTCCTAACCTCTTCTTCTGCCTTATGTATGGTAAACCATTCATACTGGTCTATTATCATTTCACGCCATAACATTTTGAGATATCTCCTCGCGCTGCGTTCATTCTCCACGAAAAATATCTGGCATTGTTTCACTGCGTCAAGCACATAGGGAGGGATCGTTTGCAGATTATTTTCATCAAGAAAGGAGGGGATCATATAAACCGATCCAAGGGCACTACTTGCCATGATCATTTATTTTCTAGTTGACGGAGGCTCAGGGTGGCGGCCACTACCGCATAGGTGGGAGCAAGTATCCATCCCAATATTGGTACTGCATGCATAAGGTAGAACATAAGTCCGTTTCCTATTGCCAATCCCTTATGGTCACTAATGAAGCGGACACTTTCCTGCGGCGACATTTTTCTTCTTTCGCAACTATAATCCATCATCGAAAAACCATAATAATAGCATTCGGTGAATAAGGATAACATCGGGCTAACCCATCCCAGAACTGGTATAAATGAAAGTATCAGAATAGAGATGGTGTAAACAGTTTGCCAGAGCAGGTTTCGTAAAGCCAGCCGGATACCGCGGATGATATCTTTCATCAGTTGAGGAAGGCTGAAAGGGAAATCACGGCCTTCCAGTATTGATTCTGTTTTCTCACTCAGGTAGGCGAAAAGCGGTGAACCGATTATCAGGAAGGCAAACTTGAAAAATGAAAAATAAAAGAATACCAGGAGTAAACGAACCATGATATTCCCCATTACAAAAAGAAAATTGAGAAAGGGGTTTTTCTGTTCCTGGAGCCAGGTGTCAATTCCGATCAGGTTACTGAGGTAGTTTACAGCTGAATTGCTTGAGCTCAGGAAGAAATACATGCCAGCCATGAACAGGATCATATAAAGGATGCCTGGAATGATTATCCATTTCCAGAGATTATGCTGGCGTATAAACTGGTGGGCCTTGAAGTATGATTCAATGGCGATGATGATCTCTTTAAGCAACCGGTATTAGTTTGTGCGCCTAAATTTATTACTTTGACCCTAGACCAACGCATAAATGATGACAAAATTACCGCTCTCTTTTTTTGAGCGCAGCGATGTGGTACAGATTGCGCGTGAATTGATAGGTAAAATACTTCTAACCTCTTTCAACGGACAACGCACAAGCGGGCGCATTGTTGAAACGGAAGCATACAATGGTATTGTGGATAAGGCCTCACATGCATATAGCGGCAGAAGAACCAACCGAACAGACATTATGTTCAGGGAAGGAGGAACCGCCTATGTGTATCTCTGTTATGGTATCCATCATTTATTTAATGTTGTTACCAATACCATCAATATTCCTCATGCAGTGTTGATAAGGGCGATTGAACCATTGGAAGGGGTGGATATTATGCAGGAGCGATTGCATATACAGGAGGGCGCTCAACCAGCGCATACACTTGGGCGTGGACCCGGTAAACTCTCTAAGGCCCTTGGTATCAGCACTTCTCATACAGGTACCATTTTGCAGGATTCGATTGCCATCTATGATGATGGCTATACGCCTGCTGAAATTATCGTGAGTGCGAGGATCGGGGTTGATTATGCCGCCGAGGATGCTGAACTGCCTTACCGGTTCTACCTTGCCGGGAGTAAAGCAGTTTCAGGAAAAAAATAAAATGTGCTGAACATTAAAATTTAGGACAGGGTATATCCTTGCCGCCAGTACTGGGCTTTTTGATATATATCAGGCTCACCTCTATGCCTCCACGTCGCATGGATGCGGTTTTTAGCGCTGAAGTATTTACGTCATACGTTACACCCAACCTGATATCTGCAAATTCAAATCCAACATATGGGATGAATGAGTCACTAAAACGATACCAGGCACCGGCATAAAATTGTGTGGGTCTTTCGAAGTCGTCGATCAGATTATATGCAACGGCACCACCAACCACTGTTTCATTGGCCCCTGCCTGTCGTGAATGTAAACCCGATAGGTGGAGCGTGGTTGCTTGTCCCACCGGTAGGTAACCCCCACCATGAACACTTACCCTTGGTTGCAGGGTATAATTTCCATTGGTGAAGTTTTCTTTAGGTCTGTTCAGGTGGTAAACAGAAGCACCGATATAAAAATTATCATCCCCATTGGTTGATCCGCTGTATAAAACCCCGGCATTGAAATCAAGATAACTTACACTAATTCTGCTGCCATCAACTGCCTCGCCGCTGGGATTGGTCCAGGTGCCATCAAGGGCAAGTTCATTCTCAAAATTCAATTCTGATCCATCCAGTCGTTTGCTGGTATAAACTCCCTGGAAGCCAACACCCAACTGGTGTAGTCCATTTTCATCGAGTGATTTATGATATGCTGTAGAGAGGGCAAAATAGTTACTGTTAAGTATTCCATTTGCTGTTCGGTCACTCATGGCCATCCCTCCAACGCCCCATGTATCGAAATCAGGCAATTTTCCTGACATAACAGGTGCATCTAATGATATGGTAGAAGTGACGAATGCTTTGCTTATGGCAGGCCATTGATCGCGATAGTTACCGGCAACACGAAGTTGGCCGTTGAACTTTCCGGTATAAGCCGGGTTAAGCGTAAGCGGGGAAGCAAAAAATTGTGAGAAATGCGGATCCTGTGAAAGGGCAGGAAGGCCAAATCCCAAAAGCAATAGTATTATTGGCAGGGTTCTCATAAATAGGTCCGGTAAAATACAAATTTTAATATTGGGTGGGGTTAAAATTTGTGACTATTGCTGTTGTTTTACTCCATAAGCAAGGTCTCCGGCATCTCCAAGGCCGGGTACAATATATCCTTTAGCGGTAAGTTCATCATCAATTGCACCGCACCAGATGCGGACATTTGGCTCAAGGCGATGAACATATTCTATCCCCACGGTACAGGCAATTGCAGCAACAATATGAACCTCCCGCGGCTTTCCTTCATCGCGCAGAAACTGAATGGTCTTAACAAGTGACGCACCTGTTGCGAGCATGGGATCAGCAATAATGAGAATGCGATCTTCAAGGTCGGGACAGGAAACATATTCCATGCTTATATCAAAACTCCCGTCGGGGTTATGTTTCCGGTATGCTGATATAAAAGCATTGTCTGCCTTGTCAAAATAGTTGAGAAGTCCCTGGTGTAGTGGTAATCCGGCCCGGAGAATAGTGGCTAGTACAGGTTGCTCCTTTAGTAGTTTACAATTGGAGATACCTAACGGGGTTTGTGTATCAACCAATTCATGGGCCATAAATTTGCTGATCTCATAAGCGGCAACTTCACCGATCCGCTCAAGGTTTCTTCTAAACCGCATACGGTCGCCCTGGATCTCAACATTCCTGATTTCACTGACCCAATCGCACAAAAGGGAGTATTGCTTGCTTAGATTGACCACCATGATTTTCCTGTTTTTTTGCAGGCGGCAATCGTTGTAATTTGCAGCCGCTATAACAAATCTAAAGTTCAGGCAGGTAATTCTAAAACATTTTTTCCCATGGTCTATAAAGCAATAGGTTTAATGAGTGGCAGTTCGCTTGATGGATTGGACATTGCCTATGTTCATTTACATGCCGCCGGAGGCAACTGGTCAATGGATATCCAACATTCCGAAACCCATCCCTATACACCGGAATGGGCGGAAAAACTGCGTAAGGCTATCAATCTTTCAGCCCTGGATTATATGCTGCTCCATGCAGATTACGGTCACTATATTGGGAAAGCTGTTAATGATTTTATTGCCCGGTTCGGGCTTGAACATAAAGTGGATATGATCGCCTCGCATGGCCATACCACCTTCCATCTTCCCTTAAGGGGAATGACCGGACAGATCGGTGACGGTGCTGCTATTGCAGCCGAAACGGCGCTTCCCGTTATCTCCGATCTACGCGCACTCGATGTAGCACTTGGTGGTCAGGGTGCCCCGATTGTGCCCATTGGCGAGAAATTATTACTTGGCGACTATGGATTTCTATTGAACCTGGGGGGGATCGCTAACCTCTCCTTCAGGAAAGAAAATAAATATTATGCTTTTGATGTTTGCTCTGCCAACCGGGTATTGAATCTACTGGTTCAACCGCATGGGATGCAGATGGACGAGGGTGGAAAGATAGCTGCCACGGGTAATATTGATGAGGCCCTTCTTTCGCGACTTAACCTTTTGGACTACTACGGTATGGCCTACCCGAAATCGCTTGCCAATGATTTTGGTACCGATGTGGTTTATCCACTGGTGGAATTTGCCGGCCTCCCACTTGCAGATGCACTCAATACCTATTGTGAACATATTGCACACCAGGTTGCTGATAGCATTAGTCATATTGCTGCAAAAGAAGGAATGGTGACCGGGGGGCAACAATTATTGGTGACAGGAGGCGGGGCATTGAATGATTTTCTTGTTAGCAGGATAGCAGCACATCTCGATCCTCTCGAATTAAAAATTGTAGTGCCTGATCGTCAGCTGGTAGAATACAAGGAAGCGGTAATAATGGCACTGATCGGCGTTTTACGCTGGCGCGAAGAGTACAATGTGCTGGCATCCGTAACAGGTGCCAGTCGTGATAGCATAGGCGGTGCACTCTGGTTGGGAACGGATGCCTGAGTGTTACAGTGAGGGACGGCTTGCATTTTCCGGAATGTTTTTATATTTTTCGGAAAATCACGTCCCATGGAATTCCAAACCTTTGAAGAATTATCCAACCGCTATCTTGGCCTGTTGGAAGAATATGCCAGCACAGAAGCTGAAAAAAAGCAACTTGAAGCAGATATTCAGCTAAAAAAAGCCAGTTATAACAGCTCCGTAGACATTATTGGTGACAGGGCATTTCTCGAAGAAGTAGATCAGTTGTCTAAGTACATCCATGAGCTTCAGGCTGCGCGTAATGGTATCAGGGAACTGGAGGAAAAGTTTGTTGAGAAACTGGAACTTATCGCACCCCTTGTACTCACGCATAATGCTCGCCGCAGAGGGAAAAGGATCACCTATAAATACGAAGTCCAGGATGGTAAACTGAAAGTTACACTTGATGTTCCTGCTATAACAAGCCAGGTGATCATGGCGCCCTGATGATTATCAGATCCCCAGTTGTTCCTTAAGTTTTGGATAACCCGTTTTACTGACGGGAAGTTGTTTGCCGTTCCTGAGAATGGCCATCCAGCTTTCTTTTTCGTGTGGGTGTAACCGTGTGATCTCACGGATGTTCACTATGCAGGATCTGTGAATGCGAACAAACCTGTCAGCAGGTAGTTGTTTTTCCATAGCAGCCATGGTGCGGTTCTTCAGCCAACTGCCTGCCTGTGTAACAATGCGTACATAATCATCGGCCGCTTCAACATATTGTATTTCCTCCACAGGAATTATTCGGATATTATTATTGTCCCTTATTACGATCCTGTCTATTTGCTGTGGGGAGAGACTTGCAGTTTCCAGTAATGCCTGGGTATGTTCAGGTGTTTGTTTTTTTTCCTTCTCATCTGTTTGCTTCGATTGTTGTTGCAAAAATTTATCTACAGCTTTTTTAAACCGTTCAAGGGTGAAAGGCTTCAGTAAATAGTCAACGGCATTCTGTTCAAAAGCCCGTATGGCATATTCATCGAAGGCGGTGGTGAATATAATGGATGGTGGCTGGTCAATTAATTCCAGCATTTCAAAGCCATTGATCTTGGGCATCTGGATATCAAGAAATACCAGGTGGGGATTTGATTGCTGTATGGCCTTTAATCCCTCAAATCCATTCTGGCAAACCTGTATCACCTCAATTTCAGGATACTGTTCCAGAAATTCTTTCACGATCATAGACGCGAGTGGTTCATCATCAATTAAAATGGCTTTATACATTGGTCTGCGGAATTTTGATAGTAGTGATATAGTTGTTCCCTTCCGGATGCACAAGCAGTAGATCCTGTCTGCCAAAGAGGAGGTAAAGCCTTCGCTGCACTGCAGTTAAGCCAAAGCCTGTGCCTTTCCTCGATCCAGTTGATGAAGGATCAAATGGATTTGAAACAATTACCTGGAGAAATCCTTCCCTGCATTCAGTTTCTATTTTAATGGTAACATCCTCAAGGGTGTCGTATAATCCGAATTTAATGGCATTTTCTACAACGGGTTGTAGCAATAATGGGGGAAGAAGGGCCTTGTCACAGTTTTCACCAATGCTGATATTGGTATTTAAGCGATGGCCGAATCTCAGCTTTTCTATTTCAAGGTATCTATCGATCTGTTCCATCTCTTCAGTAAGTGGCACCAGGTCATCTTCCTTACTGTTAATGGTAGATCGCAAAAAAGTGGATAGCTGCTCTATCATTTTTCTCGCTTCCTCCGGCTTGCTGCCTACAAGCGCATTGATGCTGTTAAGACTATTAAAAAGAAAATGTGGTTGGAGTTGTTGTCGCAATTTGTATAACTCAGCCTCACGTGCCAGCACCATGGTTTCTTCAAGCATGTTTCGCTGTTTAATTTCCTGCTTCAGCATATTCCAAAGAAGGTTAAGGATTATCATCCATTCAACCATAAGCAGGGCAAAAGTGCCTCGCAGGAAAGTACTCTGATTAAGGAACCGGATGTATTCAGCGTTATCTTTAAGAATCGCCTGCAACACCAGCTTGGCTGCAATATTGAAGAGGATGGAAAATACAAGGCCTACCAGGAGTATGATCCAGAATTGGGAGGGATTTGGATGATAATAACGAAAGGTCTGGACAATAGTCATACTTGCCAGGCTGAGCATGAGCACATTCACAAGAGAGTCGGTAAGGCTCACCTGTAAGCCGAATCCCATTTGCAGGAGAGCAATAAAGTTCATTTGCCATAACATGAAAATAAGAATGCCTGTTATGACCCTGAGCGAAGTATTGTTAAAAGGAATGGATGGCATCGGTTTGGGTTTGAAGGATGGCATTTGATCTGTTCAGGATCTTTTCACGGTATCCATCCGGATGGTCGATCTCAATGATATGATTGAATATCTCTGCACCATGGGCCATCTCTTTTAGTGGCAGCAATTCTGTTACTGCAAGAAATTTCCATTGCACCAGTCGTTGGTTCTGATCGGTAAAACTAAATGCTTCCTGCTCCCCGAGCTCGTTAGCGATCTTAAGGGCATCTGAATGATCTGTTGCCCTGATCAATCTTACCTGTTCATCAAATTGCGGGCAATGGTTTCCGTTACCACATATGATCTCATACACCACCATGGCAATATACCAGTTCATAGTTAAGGTTTTGGTTGAAGTTATGGTTAATGAATAGGTTAGTAGCTCTGGATTTCGATACCACCAAAAACGGCATTCGCTTCGAGAATGAGTATCTTATCAGAATAAATTGTATGGCGCGGCCGCTTATCTTCCACACCACCAAGAACCGCATTTGATTGCAGCTTTATCTGCCAGTGGGAGGGTACGATCAGTTTGATTCCACCAAATACCGCATTCAGTTCCAGTTTGGCACCCGGTGCAAGATCGCCATGCAATAAATTGATCTCGGCACCGGCAAAAACAGCAGATACTTCACCTCCTGTAAAGTGTTTGGAAATAACATTCTTGCGCACATTGCCAAATATTACCGATTCATTCAGCCGGTCACTCAGATCATCTGATTCTGCAGCGCCTTCAAAATTACTGTTGCCGGTAACGTTCTCTCCTGTGCTCGTTTGCTGGTTGGGTTTGCTGCAGAACATGTTTTTACCAGAACGACCAAAAATGAACAGGATACCCACTACTATCAACGCTGCCGGCAAGAAAAAATCCCGCGGAATGAATTGGGGGAAGACATCATCGAGAAGAAAAAAGCTTCCTATGAGAATTGGTATCAGCCATCCGATGGAACGGAACCTGGTTTGTATGCCCACAACCAATCCGATTCCAATAAGCAGCATGGGCCAGGTAAATATATAATCCGGGATGGGCGCTCCCATTTTCCCTGCTATCAACAATATGCCAACCAGCACGAGGAAGATGCCGACTATTGCTGCATTGGATCTGTTCTGGCGTGATGGGGACCAATCATTGCCAGCTGAATAAGGTTTATTTGTTTCCTGCGTATCCATTGTTATAAGTTTTAACCAAAACTAGGTTAAGGGCGCAGCGCTGGCAAGGGCGTTTAGGGGAATTGCGGTCAGAAGTCGGTGAAATGGGGATGACAGTCGGTGAAAATGTTTGACTATCACTCAATAAAACTAAATTCCATACCATTGAACAAACCTTTATCGCTCAGCTTGAGTTCGGGAATCACCAACAGGGCCATAAAAGATAATGTCATGAAAGGTGCGCCCAGCAATGATCCCAGGTCTTTTGCCATGAGGTCTATCCTGGTATATGCTGCCGCAACTTCATAGCCATCGTCGGTACTCATTAGTCCGGCTACCGGTAATGGCAACACCATGGATTTGCTTCCGCTAACGCAACTGATACCACCACGTTCGGCTATAACCAGGTTTATTGCCTCGCATATAGATGCATCATCCACCCCCACCGCAATTATATTGTGCGAATCATGTGCAACGGAGGAGGCAATAGCGCCTTGTTTCAGACCAAAATGTTTTATGAAGCAGGCTGCAGCGGGTGCCTCCTGATAACGGTTTACCACAACCAGTTTCAGGAGGTCTTTCTTAATATTGGAAACATATCCACCATTCTCCACAATAAGATCATCGGCTGTAAGGGGAAGGGTTTTTGTAATTAATTGTCCGTCCATAGCTTCGATAGCCGGCATCGGGTCTTTATCGGCAGCAATAAAAAGATCCTCCACAACGCGGGGTTTGCAATCAAAATGATTGATTGGTTCTTCGGCTATGTGTTCCAGTAAGGACTTGCCATGTTTGGCTACCATTTGTCCTTCGATCCATGTTTCAAGTACATCAAAATTCTCAAGGTCATTCAGGAGTATAAAGTCTGCCGGATCACCTTCCCGCAATAGTCCCACATTCATATTATAATGCAGCACGGGGTTGATGCAGGCAGCCTGTAAAACATGGAAAACATCCACTTCATGGTCAATGGCACGGGCGCAAAGCTGGTCGATATGTCCGTTTACCAGGCTATCTGGATGCTTGTCATCAGTACAAAACATGATATGGTCGGGGAATTCATTCAGCAAGCCGATCAGCGCTTCGAAATTTTTTGCTGCGCTGCCTTCGCGGATAAGGATATGCATTCCATGTACCAGTTTTTCACGGGCCTCGTCGGGCGTGAAACATTCGTGGTCGGTACTTATTCCGGCGGCAATATATCGGGCCGATTCTTCACCTCTTAAGCCCGGCGCATGACCGTCTACGGGCTTTGCTCGCTTCCGGGCAGCATCAATTTTCGCCATCACTTCGCGATCGCCTGCTAAAACGCCGGGGAAGTTCATCATCTCACTTAAGTAATAAATATCATCACGGTCGAGCAATTGCGCTACGGCAGCAGCATCCAGCGTGGCTCCTGCGGTTTCAAACTGCGTGGCGGGCACGCAGGAGGGTGCGCCAAAATGGAATTTGAAAGGTGATTTCTCGCCATTCCTGATCATAAAAAGCACTCCTTCAATGCCACAAACATTAGCGATCTCATGCGGGTCGGAGATGGAAGCCACCGTTCCATGTACAACGGCAAGGCGGCCAAAAGAAGAGGGAACCAGCATGGAGCTTTCAATATGTACATGGGCATCTATGAAACCTGGACAAACAAAGGGTGCGGCAGTATTGATACCATCCGAGAGCTTTTTTACCTGCCCGATCCGGCTTCCCTCCAGGTGTAATTCCCCGAAAAATATATTACGGGCCGGGATGTCAACAATATTACCCTGGATGATATTTTCCATAAAGCCTTGTTTATCATCGCAATTTACCCAATCACCATTAATTATATAAAAAATCGGTAAATCGGTGTAATGAATTGGATGGACGGGATACTAATAGGTATAAATACTTATACATTTGTGAAAACTACAAAAGCACATCACATGAAAACGATGAAACTGGCGCTATTAGGTATCACTGCTGTTCTGGGGGCTTTCACCTCCTACGCGCAAACAGCTGATGAGGTGGTCAATAAATATCTTGATGCCATTGGAGGTAAAGAGAATTGGAAAAAAGTTAGCTCTGTTATAACGGAAGGTAATATGTCTGTTCAGGGTGCTGATGTGTTGGTTACCGCAACCGTTGTGCATGGTAAAGGAAGTCGCCAGGACATATCTGTTATGGGGATGACAGGATACCAGATCATGACTCCAACAGGTGGATGGAGCTATATGCCTTTCCAGGGACAGGCACAGGCCGAACCAATGACTGAAGAAATGGTTAAGAAAGGAGCAGATCAGTATGATACACAGGGTGCTCTCGTTGATTACAAGGATAAGGGACACAATGTAGAATATCTTGGTAAAGAAGATGTGGACGGAACAGAGTGTCATAAGCTCAAGATCACGCATAAGAGCGGTAAGGAAGAAACCTACTTTCTTGATCCTGCTTCTTACTATCTCATTAAGGCCATTAGTAAGAATAATGTGAACGGACAGGAAGTGGAGATGACAACTGCATTCAGCAATTATAAAAAATTGCCTGAAGGTATTGTTATACCGATGTCAATTTCATTGCCAATGGGCCCAGGTATGATGGCAGATATGACCATCACTAAAGTAGAGATCAACAAGCCCGTTGCTGATTCTACCTTCAAACCTTCGAACTAATTTCTGATGATATTGCTTCAAGCCCGGACCACTATCCGGGCTTGTTCATTTAACCAAACCTATACCGCTATGCAAAGAATTCTTCTCCTTGCAGTTGTTGCTATTACAGCAACTAACCTTCATGCACAAACTAAAGTAAGTTCTGCCACCTTTGGTACCATGGAAGCCCGCTGGATGGGTCCTGGAACCATGAGTGGACGTATTACCGCCATTGAAGGAGTAAACGCCGACAGTAAAACTATTTATGTAGGAACAGCCGGGGGAGGTGTTTGGAAAACTACCAATGCCGGCGCATCTTTTAAGCCCGTATTTGATAAGTATTGCCAGAGCATAGGAGCGATCGCCATCGATCAGAAAAATCCACGTACTGTTTTTGTTGGAACGGGCGAAAGCAATATGCGTAACAGTGTTTCCATTGGCGTTGGATTATACAAGACCACTGATGGCGGAGATAACTGGTCGCGCGTTGGCCTCGATAGTACCGAACATATTTCTAAAGTGGTTATTGATCCCTCCAACTCCAATAATATTTATGTAGCAGCGCCGGGTCCGCTTTGGAGTGAAAGCAAACACCGCGGTTTGTATAAATCATCAGATGGCGGAAAAAGCTGGGACAAGGTATTGTATATATCAGAGAAGGCCGGTTGTGCTGATGTTTCTGTTGATCCGCAAAATCCAAATACCGTATATGCCACTACCTGGGAATTCAGGAGGCTACCTTATCTCTTTAATTCGGGAGGTAGTGGAAGTGGAGTGTATAAAAGTATTGATGGTGGAAAAACCTGGAAGGAGCTGACAAAAGGCCTGCCCGCCAAACCATTTGGAAGGGTGGCACTTGCCCTTGCTCCGAGTGCGCCGCAAAACCTGCTCGCAATTGTTGAAGCAAAAGAAACCAAGCTCTATATTTCAGCCGATGGAGGAGAGAACTGGAAAGAACAAAGTGCTACCCTGAACGTGGTATCAAGGCCATTTTATTTCAGCACACTTGTAGTTGATCCAAAAGATCACAAACGCGTTTACCGTCCGGCTTTTTCTTTCTCTTACTCAGATGATGGCGGATATTCCTTCGCTGATGCGAGTAATGAAGGCGGCTGGGTGCATTCCGATCACCATGCCCTTTGGATAAACCCAAACTATACCAACCAGATGTACCTCGGAACTGATGGAGGAGTATATATTAGTATGGACAGGGGTGCTACCTGGATTTTTGCGAGTAATCTGCCGGTGGGTCAATTTTACCATGTAGCCGTGGACAACCAGCAGCCGTATAGAATATATGGTGGATTGCAGGATAATGGTAGCTGGGTTGCCCCTTCGGCGGCGCCGGGGGGAGTGCAAAATGGAGACTGGAAGGCAATATATGGTGGTGATGGATTCTGGACCATACCCGACCCGCTCGATCCTGATATTGCTTATGCCGAATACCAGGGCGGAAATATGGGAAGGGTAAATCTTAAAACCTTAAAAAGCGTTACCATAAAGCCGCAGGCTGGTTCAAATGATGCTAAACTCAGATGGAACTGGAACACGCCCATACATATCGGACAGAACAATCCGAAAAACCTTTATTGTGGAGCACAGTTTCTTTTTAAAAGCACGGATAAAGGAACTAACTGGACACGCATTTCCCCTGATCTTACAACCAATGACAAGAAAAAACAGGAACAGGAGAACAGTGGCGGATTAAGTGCCGACAATACATCAGCAGAAAATCACACCACTATTTTCGCCATTGCAGAATCTCCCCTCGATGAAAATCTAATATGGGTTGGAACAGATGATGGTAACCTGCAGTATACAACAGACGGCGGAAAAAACTGGACCAATGTGTCGGCCAATATTGCAGCTGCAGGCATTCCCTCTCAAACCTGGGTAAGCAGTGTGGAACCCGGAAGGTTTAACAGGAATGTTATCTATGCCACATTTGACAACCATATGTATGGTGATCATAAAACATGGGCTGCGCGTTCGGACGATATGGGGAAAACCTGGAAGATGTTTACTAGTGAGGAGTTCACCGGGTTTGCACATAAGATAAAAGAAGACCTGGTGAATCCTGAACTATTGTTTCTTGGTACAGAAATGGGATTATTCGTAAGTGTAGATGGTGGAGGAAGCTGGTTCAGGATGAAGAACCGGATACCAGACTATTCGCTTGTTCGCGATATTGCCATCCACCCGGTAACCAATGACCTGGTGATTGGAACCCATGGCCGCGGAGTGATAATTGTTGATGATATATCTCCTATGCGCGGGTTAACTGCAAATATATTGGAGAAGGAAGTGCATCTATTTTCCAACAAACCCGTGCCGCTGAGTTCCGGTAAATTTGGCGATGGAGGTTTTCCTCCAACGGGTGGATGGACGGCAGGAAATCCAGCAAGTTTACCTGCTGTGCAGTATTATCTCAAAGAGCGCGTTATGACTGGCGATGTAAAACTTGATATTTATGATGCAGCGGGCAAGCTGGTACAAACGGTACCAGGTTCAAAGCGCAAGGGCATAAATAAAGTTTACTGGAATATGCGGATGACTCCCATTAAGCCTGCCGCAGGTGGAGCAAAAATGGATTATGGAGCATTTGTAGCACCTATGGTGATGCCTGGTGAGTATACGCTGAAATTGAAAGTAGGGGAGAAAGAGTATACCGATAAGATGGTTGTAGTTCATGATGAGGGCAATAAGAATTTCAGCAAGGAAGATCTTGAAGCACGCCATTCCGCAGCTATGGATCTCTATAACATGCAGGCTGATATCAACGCACTCATTACAAACATTAATGAAGAACAGCAGTTGTTGAAGAAAAATGGCGAAAAAGTGAAGAGTGATAAGGTTAAGAAATTACTCCGCGATTATACAAGTTCTCTGGAAACATTAAGAGCTACTTTATTAGCAACAAAGCAGAAGTCTATTTTTGCGGATGAAGAACAATTAAGAGAAAGGATAAGTGAAGTATATGGTGCTGTTGCAGGCCAGGAGTCGAGGCCCAGTAACCTTCAGCTGGAACGTATAAATGTTTTGAAAGGACAGCTTTCCACAGCCCGGTCAGAACATGCCAAGATCAGCCGTCAGTATGCGGATAAAGTCCGGCTGGCGCTTTCTAAGGAGGGGGTGAAAACATCCGATCCGTTGAAAGATAAAACGGGGAGCTGAGCATTCTGCGGTTGAAGATATGCGGTAGATAACTGCCGGTCCTTTGGGCCGGCAGTTTGTTTTTATCGTAAATTGGGTTCTACTCAAAAGGGAACTAACAATTACAACACATATGAGATCATTACTGATTGGTAGCTTTCTATTGCTGGCAATGGCTTCCTTTGGCCAGAAAAAGCAGCAGAAAAGTCCTGACAATGCACAAGCTGCAGATGAAACGATTTTCTCCCAGACAAAGTACCGGCTTATTGGCCCCTGGCGTGGTGGGCGCTCCGCTGCGGTGGCGGGTTCCTACACCAATAAGCAAACATTTTTTATGGGTGCAACAGGTGGGGGAGTATGGAAGACCACAGATGGTGGCAGCAACTGGAAGAACATCTCCGACAAGTATTTCGGTGGAACAATTGGTGCGGTGGCGGTTGCTCCATCTGATGAGAATGTGATTTATGTTGGTGAAGGTGAAAACACCATGCGTGGTAATGTGGCAGAAGGTCTGGGAGGCGTTTGGCGTAGTGATGATGGGGGCAGGAGTTGGCGTAATATTGGCCTGAAAGATGGCCGCCATATCATCAGGCTGGTGATACATCCCCGTAACCCCGATATAGTTTGGGCCGCGGTAATGGGTCATCTGTTTGGGCCAAATGAGGAAAGAGGCGTTTACAAAACAACGGATGGTGGCAAAACCTGGAAGCGGACATTATATGTTAACAACCAAACTGGTGCATCAGACCTGGTGATGGAACCAGGAAATCCGCAGGTATTTTATGCCGGAACATGGCGGCTTATCAGAACACCTTACAGTCTGGAAAGTGGAGGCGAAGGCAGCGGATTATGGAAATCAGTTGATGGCGGAGAAACCTGGCAGAATATTACTGCATCAAAAGGATTGCCTAAAGGTGTATGGGGTATTGTTGGCGTGGCAGTTGCCCCTTCTAATCCCGATAAAGTATATGCCATCTTTGAGAATGCAGATGGTGGATTATATGTGAGTAATGATGCGGGTGTTAGCTGGACCTTACAAAGCAGTGATAATAATATTCGTCAGAGGGCATGGTATTACACTAAAGTTTATGTGGATCCAAAGAATGAAAACCTCGTTTATGCGCCAAATGTTGGCTTCATGCGCAGCAGGGATGGAGGTAAGACTTTCCAGAGTGTGAGAACTCCCCATAGTGACCACCATGATCTGTGGATTGATCCTGAAGATGGAAATCGCATGATCGTTGCCGATGATGGTGGTGCCCAGGTAAGTTATGATGGTGGTACAAACTGGAGCACTTACATGAACCAACCTACCTCACAAATTTATCGGGTAAGCACCGACAATAGTTTCCCTTACCGCATATTAGGTGCGCAACAGGATAATTCAACCCTTCGGATCAAGAGCCGCACTTATGGTGCTGCCATCACTGATAAGGACTGGGAAGAAACAGCAGGGGCAGAAAGTGGATATGTTGTGGCTGATCCGCTCAACCCCGATATTGTTTATGGTGGAAACTACGGCGGTTACCTGTCGAGGTTAGATCATCGTACAGGGGAGAACAGGGCTATCACCGTTTGGCCCGACAATCCGATGGGAGCAGGCGCCGATGTTTTGAAATATCGCTTTCAATGGAACTTCCCTATATTCTTTTCACCACATAATCCAAAACGTCTCTATTGTGCCGGTAACGCATTATTTGTTACTGAGAATGAAGGCGCGAGCTGGGAACAGATATCGCCCGACCTAACAACTAATGACAAGAGCAAGCAGGGCCCCAGCGGCGGACCCATTACTAAAGACAATACTTCTGTTGAATACTACTGTACAATTTTTACTGCAGCAGAAAGCGCTCTTGAAAAAGACCTGTTATGGACAGGTTCGGATGATGGTCTTATCCATGTAAGTAAAGATGGTGGTAAGAACTGGGATAATGTAACTCCAACAGGTGCGCCGAAGTGGATAATGTGGAATGCCATTGAAACACATCCCACCAAAAAGGGTACTGCTTACATCACGGGCACCAGATATAAACTTGATGATTTCGCGCCATACATTTATAAGACAGAGGATTATGGCAAGAGTTGGAAACTGATCACCAACGGAATTAACAGGATGCATTTTACAAGGGTGATGCGGGCAGATCCGAAAAGAGATGGTTTGCTTTATGCAGGTACGGAATATGGCATGTATATCAGTTATGATGATGGAATGAACTGGCGTCCTTTTCAGTTAAACCTGCCCGTTGTTCCTATTACAGATCTCACGATCAAGGATAACGATCTTGTTGTTGCCACCCAGGGCAGGGCATTCTGGGTGCTGGATGACCTAACAACTGTTCAGCAATATGATGCAGCGTTAATAAAAAAGGCAATGCATGTTTTGCCCGTGAACCCTGTTTGGCGTATACAATCTTCCGGCGGCTTCAGGGGTGGAATTCCAAAGAATGCAGGTGATAATCCACCCGCCGGTGCTGTTATCAATTATTATGTAAGTAATGTTACAGACAGCACAAAGGCAGCTATAACGATTCTTGACAGAAATAAAAAAATCATAAAGACATTTGCAACTGGTGCCAAAGAAGACAAGCTTGATATCAGCAAGGGGATGAATCGATTTGTCTGGAACCTTCAATACCCCGCAAGTGAGAAAATTGATGGGATGATTCTCTGGAATGGATTACCAGGTAATATCGTAGCCCCGCCAGGAAATTATTTTGCCAGGGTTAAAGTGGGATCTGATTCTGTTGAAGTTCCTTTTGTTGTAAAGGCGGATCCGAATTATAAGATCACTGCTTCCGATTACGAAGCCCAGTTCAACTTCCTGAAAGAGGTTCAGGACAAATTCAACGAAGTGCAGAAGGCGATAAAAGATATTCGTTCACTGCGGAGTCAGCTCACAGATTTCATCGGGCGCCAGGGAAAAGATGTTCCGAAAGAAGTGAAGTCAATGGCTGATACCATTGGAAAGCAACTCACGTCTATTGAAGAAACTTTATACCAGACGAAGGCTAAAAGTTTCCAGGATGTACTGAACTTCCCCATCAGGCTGAATGATAAGTTGTCGGGTGTATTTGATGCAGCTAACAGTGGTAATATGGCACCCAGCAAACAGAGTCGTGATGTTTATGCTGAATTGGCCAAACTTAGTGATGAAGCATTGAACAAATTGAAAAAAATTAAGACTGTTGATCTGGAAGCATTCAATAAAATGGTTAGGGAAAAATCACTTCCCGTGATCGGATTAAAGGAATGAGTTAAGAAATTAACTGAGAGGGCCCTCTTTAAACAGGGCCCTTTTTTTGTGCCCGGTAATTAATAAGCAATGCAATAATTACAAAGAGCAGACCGCCAAATTCACGGGTCGACTCGATCCAGGGTTTTGAAGCCTGCATCGTTTCTACAAGGTTTTCAGCATCATGTTCAGTTGCCCATGACAACACTCCATTCTGTTCAAAGAAAAGATATAATGCATATATGAGGTAAATACCTATTCCCAGCAAATAGAGTCGGGGATAGTATTTCCGGCGTGCAGCGAGGAAGGTTAATACTGCAGCATAGAGGTAAATCGGGATCCATATCAAAGGATCCGGATCATTCCATTGAAGTGCTGCAAACAGGAGGAAAACTATGGTGAAAATAATATTAAGGATCTTCATAAGAGTGCGGCCGATTATTTTACCTTAACATAAATATGACGGATATTTTTTCTTCCCGTTTCCCTTTCATCAATTTCAAAGCGGGTATCAAGGCTCTTGATCAAAGGGAGTAATTTATCAAATCCATAGTTCCGGGAATCAAAATCCGGCATTTTCTTAATCAGCATACTGCCCAATTCGCCCAGGAAGGCCCAGCCGGTTTCATCAGCAATATCAGAAATACTGTCTGTGAGAATCCTTATCAGTTTATGGTCTATTTTATTAATGGGTTCATCAATGTTTACCTTTTCTTTCGCTACATGTTTTTTGCTTTTCTCGGGCGACTGATCTTTTGAACTTCCCTTTAGTATCTCCATGTATATAAACTTATCACATGCAGAAATAAAAGGCGTAAGTGTTTTCTTTTCGCCAATCCCTATTACTGCCATTCCTGCTTCCCGCAACCTGGTAGCCAGCCGGGTAAAATCACTATCACTAGAAACAATGCAGAATCCATCTACTTTGCCTGTGTATAAAATGTCCATAGCATCAATTATCAGGGCACTGTCGCTTGAATTTTTTCCCGTGGAATAGCTGTATTGCTGAACGGGTGTGATCGCATTTTCCAGTAATACATTTTTCCATCCCGATACATGCGGTTTAGTCCAGTCAGCATATATTCTTTTAAATGTTGGCGTACCATATTTGGCAATTTCTTCGAACATTTCCTTTACATGTGCAGAAGGCACATTATCTGCATCAATCAGTACTGCAAGGCGAAGATCTTTGATATCCATAAATGGTATTTATCATGAAAAATTACACAATTTATTTCCGGCATCGAAATCCATGCTGTTGACCACAACGTATTAAGTGTTCACACCCATGATTAAGCGAGGACGACACGTATTTGGAAACAGCTATCAGCAGTTGTATATTACTGCGGGTGTATACCTTTTTTGATAAAATAATTAGCAGTTGCGGATGGTGCAATTATAGAGCTCCGATAGAGCAATGATGGAGCAATGATGGAGCAAGGGTTAAAAGCTATCGAAAGCTAATCTAATTAGTAATTTCAGGGTATATTATATTAGAACAATTATGGTGCCTGGTCAAAAAATTTAGTTTCATATTGATGAAGAAGCATGATAAAACCGAAACGGGGAAGGCTCTTGAAGTTATAATTCCGGAGTCAAGGGTTAAATCGAGACTTATAGACCTGGTTTCTTATGCGCCCGATGCGGGATTTTATTATCTGCTCCCAAAGGCAGTGGTGCAACCTGTATCTGAAGAAGAAATTAAAGCCCTTTTTGCATTTTCAAAACAACATAATATCCCCTTAACATTCAGGGCAGCAGGTACCAGCCTGTCGGGACAATCCATTACAGATGGCATTCTTGTTGATATCAGTCAGCACTGGAATGGAATAAAGATGGAGGATTTAAATGGGGATGGTGTTCGGGTGCAACCGGGTGCTATTGGCGCCATGGTAAATGCAAAACTGAAGGCACTGGGAAAAAAAATTGGTCCCGACCCCGCAAGCATAAGTTCTGCCATGATTGGAGGTATTCTTTCCAATAATGCCAGTGGTATGTGCTGTGGTGTTAGCAAGAACTCCTATCATACAACCCGCTATATAAGATTCATTCTCCCAAATGGGATGATGTTCTCCACTGAGAATAAAGATGACTATAGTCGTTTCAAATATGAGTGTGCTGATATTTATGATAAGCTGTTTGAATTAAGAGAACGTATTCATGCAGATCCAGCATTGTTTGACAAGATCCGGAGGAAATACAAAACAAAAAATACGGTTGGTTATTCTCTAAACGCCTTTGTAGATTTTTCGGATCCTCTTGATATTCTTGCGCACCTGTTAATAGGCGGGGAGGGCACACTCGGATTCATTTCTGAAGCTGTATTGGACACAGTGCCTGATTACCCGGAGAAAGCAACAGCGATGTTATATTTTACTGATATTTATCGGGCTTGTGATGCTATCCTTCCACTGAAAATGCTGGGCGCGGAAGCAGTTGAACTGATGGATCGGTCGGCCTTAAGGTCTGTGGATAGTTTAGAAGGTGTTCCGGAAATAGTTAGGACATTACCTGCACCGGCTGCTGCCCTATTGGTGGAATTCCAGGCTTATAAAAAGGAGCAGCTTCAGGAGCAGATGGATGCATTCAACCGACTTTCACCGGAACTCAGCTTATTATTTCCAGCGCTGTTTACAACTGACAAAAATGAGCAGGCTTTTCTCTGGAAAATCAGGAAAGGAATGTTTCCGGCAATAGGAGCAGTTCGTGCCAGTGGCACAACGGTCATTCTGGAGGATATTGCATTTCCGGTTGAGAAGCTCGGTAATGCTATTGCAGACCTTCAGCAGCTTTTCAAAATGCATGGATATCAGGATGCAATAATATTTGGGCATGCGAAGGATGGGAATATCCATTTCGTTGTTACACAGGCTTTCGATACAAGGGATGAGATCAGACGTTATGATCTTTTTATCCGGGATGTTGTAACGCTTGTAGTGAACAGGTACGATGGAGCACTCAAAGCGGAACATGGTACTGGCAGAAATATGGCCCCCTTTGTTGAAGCAGAGTGGGGGGGCGAATTGTATGCCATCATGAAGGAGCTTAAACAGGTTATTGACCCTTCTGATCTGCTTAACCCGGGTGTAATAATTAATACTGACCTAACGGCGCATATTAAAAACCTGAAAGATCTTCCACGGGTTGAAGAAGAAGTTGATAAATGCATTGAATGTGGCTTTTGCGAACACCGGTGTCCAAGTAGAAATATCACTTTAACTCCCCGGCAGCGTATTGTGGTGCGCAGGGAGCTCCGCAGGCTGACAGCAAGTGGCAATCATAGCAGGCACAACCTGTTATTGGAACAATATCAATATGATGGTCTTGACACCTGTGCAGTGGATGGCCTTTGTGCTACTGCATGCCCTGTTGATATCAATACCGGTTCACTGGTAAAGCGACTACGCAGCGAGAATCATCTTCCACTTCAAAAGAATATGGCGGCTTTTGTTGCCCGAAATTTCAGGTTGATTGAAAAGGCGGTTTATTATGGCCTTCGGACAGGTTCATTTATCAATTCCATATTTGGTGATCAAACTATGCGCCGCTTAACACTTTTGTTGCGCAAACTGATACCAGCAATTCCACTATGGAATAATCAGCTACAAGGTGCACCATCAAAGCGACGACCAGGGATTTATAAACCCACTCTTCATGAAGTTTCAGGCAAATTGAAAGTTCTCTATTTTCCCGCCTGCATCAACAGGGTGATGGGTGATGCATCTGATCCGGGGAAAAATATTATCGATGTATTTATTGCTGCCTCTACTAATGCAGGTATCGAAGTGGTTATTCCTGATGATATTCAGGGAACCTGCTGCGGACAAATATTTTCCTCTAAAGGATATAATGATGCCTATGTAAAAACGGCAAATGAAACTATTGAAAAGCTTTATGCATGGACTGATTCCGGAACATTGCCTGTTGTATTGGATATTAGTTCATGTACCCAAACATTGTATCAGTCATACTCAATTCTTTCAACCCCTAACAAAGAAAAATTCAGTGCTCTCAGGATATTGGATAGTGTGGAATATATACGTGACATGGTTCTTCCAGGGGCTACAATTCGCCGAAAGAAAAAATCCGTTGTATTACATCCTGTTTGTTCTTTAGAGAAAATGGGATTGAATGCCGTATTGAGAGATATTGCGAAACAGTGTGCTGATGAAGTGGTTATTCCCCTGAATGCAGGATGTTGTGGAATGGCGGGTGACAGGGGCTTTCTATTTCCTGAGCTAACGGCCTCCGCTACTGCCGAAGAAGCAGCGGAGGTTAGCGAAAATGTATATGATGGTTATTACTCCAGTGGTAAAACCTGTGAGATTGCTTTATCTGAGGCCGTCAAAAAAAACTATACATCCATTTTATATTTGCTGGATGATTGTACAAGACCTGATTAGATGAATTTCAATACTGCTTCTCCCATTGCATCGGTTCCGAGAATCATATTGGATTCCGTTTTTGCATCAGCAATATCACGGGTGCGGAATCCTTCTTTGAGTACCTTATCAACTGCGTTGATAACTGTTTCGGATTCTGTTTTCATACCAAAAGATATATCCAGCAACAAGGCTGCAGATAGAATTGAAGCTAAAGGATTTGCGAGACCTTTCCCCGTGATATCATGGGCTGAGCCATGTATGGGTTCATAAACTCCTGTTCCATCACCAATGGAAGCACTTGCAAGCATACCCATTGATCCGGCTATCTGTGAAGCTTCATCGGTGAGTATATCACCAAAAAGATTTGCAGTTACAACAACGTCAAAACGACGGGGATCTTTTATTAATAACATGGCAGTTGCATCAACAAACTGGTGTTCTACTTCTACATCAGGATATTCAGGAGCAACCTGCTGAATAACTTCGCGCCATAGTCTTGAGGTCTCCAGAACATTCGCCTTATCTACCGAACATAGTTTTTTCCTTCTGGTGCGGGCAGCTTCAAAAGCCTTTCGTGCAATGCGTTCCACTTCATAGCGACTATATTCTGCAACATCAAAGGCAGTGTCGCCATTGTTTTTGCGACCTTTCTCACCGAAATAAATATCACCTGTTAGCTCGCGGAAGAAAAGGATATCAGCACCTTTCAGTATTTCGGGTTTAATACTGGAAGCATCCAGTAATTCATCAAATAATTTGATAGGACGCAGATTGGCATAGAGTCCCAGTTCCTTACGCATTTTTAATAAACCCTGTTCCGGTCTCACTTTAGCAGATGGGTCATTATCATATTTGGGATGGCCTACTGCGCCAAATAATACAGCATCTGAGTTGCGCATTTTTTCAAGTGATTCATCCGGTAAAGGATTGCCCGTGGCTTCAATGGCCACATGACCAATAAGCGCCTCATCGTAAGTAAATGTGTGACCAAATTTTTCTGCTATTCTATCAAGTACCTTTTTGCCTACTGCTGTTACTTCCTGTCCGATACCATCGCCGGGTACGATCAAAATATGTTTTGTTGCCATGCTTAATAATTAATGAAATGGTTATTCTGAAATTTAGGGATGCTGAATGATATTCAGCATTTTCTGGGTAGCCTTTATGGCCGAAACTGTTTGGTCACTGTCGAGCCCTCTTGTCTTAAATTCTTTATTATTATGCTCCCGCCAGGTGATGATGGTCTCACACAAAGCATCACTCTTTCCCCCCGGTGGAATACGAACTGCGTAATCCGTTAGCAGGGGCAGTTCTATTTTTTTCTGTTTATATACTTTTTTCAGTGCGTTCATAAAGGCATCGTACTGGCCATCACCCTGCGCCTGTTCTTCGAAGAATTCGCCATTCATGCAAATCTGAAGCGTTACGGATGGGTTGAGGTTTTTTGCATGCGTCAGTACATAATTTTCTATCCGCACTTTCTCTTCGATGGTGTTGCTATCGAGTACATCAGATATTATATAGGGCAGATCTGCCTGAGTTACAACCTCTTTTCGATCACCCAGTTCAATGATACGTTGGGTAACTTTTTTAAGATCATGGTCGGATAATTCTATTCCCAGTTGAGCAAGGTTATTTTCAATATTTGCTTTGCCGCTGGTTTTGCCAAGTGCATATTTGCGCTGCCTTCCAAAACGCTCCGGCATCAGATCACTGAAGTAGAGCTTATTCTTTTTGTCGCCATCAGCATGAATGCCGGCTGTTTGTGTAAAAACATTTTCTCCCACCACTGGTTTGTTCACCGGAATACGAAAGCCGGAAAAAGCTTCTACCAACTTGCTTACCGTGTACAGGGATTTTTCAACAACCCCTGTTTTAACTTTTGGCATGAAATCATTAATTACAGCTATTGCACTGGCTAGTGGTGCATTACCTGCTCTTTCACCCATACCGTTAATGGTTAGGTGAAGTCCATGGGCACCAGCTTTCACACCTTCAAGTACATTGGCAGTACCCAGGTCATAATCATTATGGGCATGAAAATCAAAATGGATTCCTGGGTAACGGTTTACTATCTCTGATACATAATCAAATACTTCTGCAGGCGTGAGTACGCCGAGTGTATCGGGAAGCATAATTCTCTTTACCGGCTGGGTAACCAGGAAATCGAGGTATTGAAAAACATAGTCACGCGAATGCCTCATTCCATTGCTCCAGTCTTCCAGGTAAACATTAGCTTCCAGACCTTTCTTTTTGGCAAGTGCAAGAACTCCTGCAACATCCGCAAAGTGCTCCTCCGGCTTTTTCCTGAGTTGATGGGTCAGGTGGTTGAGTGATCCCTTTGTAAGCAGGTTCATCACTTTTGCACCGGCCCTGATCATCCATTGTACTGATACATCACCATCCACAAATGTGAGCACTTCAACCTTATTAAGTAGTCCTTTGGCTTTTGCCCACTTGGTTATTTTCTTAACAGCATCAAATTCTCCTTCCGATACACGGGCCGACGCAATTTCAATACGATCCACCTTTACTTCAGTTAATAGTAACTGTGCAATGGTCAGTTTTTCTGAAGCAGAAAAAGATACCCCGCTGGTTTGTTCACCATCGCGAAGGGTGGTATCCATTATTTCGATCATTCTTCTTGACTGGGGCATTATGCTCTTGCGGATTACTATTTTAGTATAAACTTTTTGAAGCAAAAGCCTGGATCTCTTCCTTCATTGCCTGCAGGTAATCAATGTCGTCATAACCATTGGTCATGTTGTCTTTTTTGTAACCATTGATATCAAAGGATTCTGATTCTCCGGTTGCTAAAATGGTTATGCTTTGTTGTGGCAGGTTTATTTCAAGTTCTGTATGGGGATCAGCTTCTATTGCGTTAAATATCCTGTCGAGGAATTCCGGACTTACCTGAACAGGCAGGATGCCAATATTCAAGGCATTGCCCTTGAATATGTCTGCAAAAAAACTTGACACAACACAACGGAAGCCATAATCGTAAATGGCCCAGGCTGCATGTTCGCGGCTGCTGCCACTACCAAAATTTTTCCCAGCTACCAGAATCTTTCCCGAATAGATCGGGTTATTGAGGATAAAATCCTGCTTTGGGGTATTGTCAGGATTGTATCGCCAGTCGCGGAACAGGTTATCTCCAAAACCTTTTCTTTCAGTTGCTTTAAGGAAGCGGGCCGGTATGATCTGGTCAGTATCAACATTCTCTATGGGCATGGGTACCGCAGAGCTGGTAAGTATCGTGAATTTATCGTAAGCCATAAGTTTAATTAGATGTTTGATGCATTAAAGTAATTCCCTCGGATCAGTTACAACACCAGTTACTGCTGCCGCTGCTGCAACAAGTGGACTGGCAAGCATGGTACGTGCACCAGGTCCCTGCCTTCCCTCGAAATTCCGGTTACTGGTGCTCACTGCATATTTGCCGGCAGGTATCTTGTCATCATTCATGGCAAGGCATGCGCTGCATCCGGGCTGGCGGAGCTGGAACCCGGCTTCGGTTAAAATATCAAGTATTCCTTCATCTTTAATTTGCTGTTCCACAATATGCGATCCAGGAACTATCCAGGCTGTAACATTATCAGCTTTCTTCCTGCCTTTAATTATGGAAGCAAAAGCTCTGAAGTCTTCAATGCGTCCATTGGTACAACTACCAATAAAAACATAATCCACTTTCTTACCCAGCATGGCATCATCTTCATGGAATCCCATGTAGTTAAGCGATTTCTCATAGCTTGATTTTCCACTACCCGTTTCGGCTGATACAGGTATATGCTGGGAGATACCTATTCCCATACCTGGATTAGTACCAAAGGTGATCATCGGTTCAATATCCGAAGCATCATAGGAGTATTCGATGTCGAAGCTTGCGCCTTCATCTGTTTTAAGGGTTTTCCAATAGGCCAGATCCCTCTCCCATGCTTCTCCTTTAGGGGCTTTCTCCCTTCCTTTTATATAATTAAAGGTTGTTTCATCAGGAGCAATCATTCCACCCCGAGCACCCATCTCAATGCTCATATTGCACACGGTCATCCTTCCTTCCATGCTCATGTTTTCAAAAACTTCCCCCGCATATTCCACGAAATAACCTGTTGCCCCGGCGGCTGAAAGTTTTGAAATAATATAGAGGATCACATCTTTTGGGGTAACGCCTTTGTTCAGGGTACCATTCACATTGATCCGCATTTTCTTTGGCTTGGGCTGCATGATACACTGGGAGGAAAGAACCATCTCCACCTCTGAGGTTCCTATCCCAAATGCAATAGCGCCAAATGCCCCATGCGTTGAAGTGTGTGAATCACCACAGACGATGGTCATGCCCGGTAAAGTGATGCCGTTCTCCGGACCTACAACGTGCACGATCCCATTCTTTGGATTCCCCAGTCCCCAATGCGATATACCGTATTTTGCAGAATTGGTTTCAAGTGCCTTTAATTGTATGGCAGACAATGGATCCTGAACCGGAAGGTGTTGGTTGATGGTTGGAGTATTGTGGTCGGCCGTGGCAAAAGTTTTCTCAGGGAACATTACTTTTAGTCCACGCGTTTCAAGTCCAAGGAATGCAACCGGACTTGTTACCTCATGAATGAAATGGCGATCGATGAAAAACACATCGGGGCCATCCTGGATCTTACGCACCACATGCGAATCCCACACTTTATCGAACAGTGTACTGGGGCTATTGCTCATTTTGTATATTTTATAATAGAAATGCAAAATTCTTAAAAACTAACCAAATGGATGCGTTTTATTTTGACTATTATTTATAATATCGGTCATAACCTTGAAAAAACTAACTACCATTTGTTTTTTGGATTTATCTTTCTATCATTATTTGTTCTAATTCAATCTGTCATGTTTAGAATCATAAGAATTGCTTTATTGCTACTGTTTGTCCAGCCAGTTTTTGCCCAAAAAGGGAAGCCTCTTAGAATTGGTATTGCCGGCCTTACACATACCCATGTTCATTGGTTGCTGGGAAGCGCCGCGCGAGGTGAGGTTGAGATAGTTGGTATTGCCGAATCAAACCATGATCTCGCGAAACGTTATCTCAAGCAGTATAAAATGGATATGGCACTGGTTTATAATTCGCTACCAGAAATGTTGCAAAAAACAAAGCCTGAGGCTGTTGCTGCCTTTGGTTCCATTGAGGAACATCTCGCTGTTGTTCAGACCTGTGCCCCGGCCGGCGTGCATGTTATGGTGGAGAAGCCTCTTGCCGTGAGTCTTGACCATGCTTTGCAGATGAAAGAGCTTGCTGAGAAACACAAGATCCACCTGCTTACGAACTATGAAACAACCTGGTATGCCACCAATCACAAAACATTTGAGCTGGTAACAAAAGACAGCACAATCGGGAGGATTAGGAAAATGGTGGTGCATGATGGGCATGAGGGGCCAATGGAGATCGGCGTTAACAAGGAGTTTCTCCACTGGCTTACCGATCCGGTTGCCAATGGTGGGGGAGCGCTGATGGATTTTGGATGTTATGGCGCTAACCTTGTTACCTGGCTAATGGCCGGGCAGCGTCCTGAATCAATAATGGCCATCACCCGCCAGTTCAAGCCGCATATTTATCCTAAGGTTGATGATGATGCCACTATCCTGGTACAATATCCAGGCATGCAGGCGGTGATACAGGCATCCTGGAACTGGCCCTTCAGCAGGAAAGACATGGAAGTTTATGGAGAAACAGGTTATGTGTTTTCAGATAACAAGGCTGATCTGCGATTTCGGTTCAAAACAGATACCATTGAAAGAAGATCTGCTCTTCCTTCATTGGCTGCCCCCTTTGATGACCCGTTCGCTTATTTAGCAGGAGTAGTAAGGGGAAACATTCGCATCCCTGCTTTTGATCCATCATCACTTGAGAATAATATGATTGTAATGGAAATCCTGGAAGCTGCTAAAAAAAGTGCCCGGGAGGGGAGAAGGGTCATGTTGAAATAGTTATGTGATTTAAGGTGAAACTGCAATTGCATATAATAATCCAACGGCAACATAATTATTACCTGACCATGCTATTGAAAGAAAGGGATAATAAGAATCGCCTGTATAAGTAAGTGTCCAGTTATTGCCATCATTGGAAGTATAAATACCTCCACCCGCCGCTACATATTTATTGCCTGTATGAATGACCTTGCTCAGGTTAGGATTTCCAGCAAGCAATTTATATGTCCACACATTCCCATCGGGCGAGGTGAGCACAAACCCACTGCCTGATACCAGCCATTGACTGCCATTCCAATTTACATCATATAGCGTTGCATCTCCTGCTGCGGGTATTGTTTTGGGCGTCCAGTTAATTCCATCGGGAGAAGTTACCATTATCGGATGGCCGTCTGCCTTTCCAATAGGAACCATTAAAGAACCGGAATTGGCTACGCCGGTAAGAAAACCTTTTGTAATGGAGAAAGGGTTTATAGTCCAGGTTTTTCCATCGGTTGAATTCAGGATATTGCCAGAATATTTACTGGTACTTCCTCCAACTGCAACAAAGGCAGTACCTGTCCATACTATATCAGTAAGGTTCACATCAGGTATTGAATCAACGGAATGGTTGGTCCAGGTTTCTCCATCCGGTGAGCTAAGAATGGCACTGTTTTCTCCCACTGCTACATATGTTGTGCCCGACCAGGCTATTCCACGTAGCAAATTATTGATACCGGTATTTCGAAAAGTCCATTGGCTGCCATTGGGTGAAGTCATTATTCCTCCTGCGTTGCCCACGGCTATAAACTGTTCATCAAGCCAGGCAACATCCTGTAACATGGATGGTGTTTCAATTGCGATATACCTCCATTTCACCGCACTATCGTCAATGATCAATTGAATAGATCCTGACAGTTTGTTCGAAGCGTTACCTTTTGCATCGATCACCCACACCTCAAAATTTATAGTGCCTAAAGTTGCAGGCCATTGAAATTCAAATGCACCAGTAATGGTTCCGGATGATGCCCCAACATTGTCCTGAATGATTTGCGTGACGTCAGTTCCCGCGGAAGATGTTAAACGAAGTTTATAAACTCCACCCTGGGCATTAGCATAACTGAAATAGCCATTAACAATAAATGTAGTGGCACTGCTATTGTAGACTATTGTTTTGGGATTATAGTTAAGATTTGAAATGGTGAGTTTGGAAGGTGTGGGAGGAGTGGTACTATCTCCATCTTTACTACATTGTAGAAACAGGGTAGAAAGGCCTGCCAAAACCAGTAGCAGTATCCTGTGTTTCATTTTTTTTTAAATATATTATTGCTAGAGTTAATAGAAAATGACTGACGTCATACCGTTGAGTGATATTGGAAAAATCCCTGGATACTTCAAGCGAAATCACTTTTCATTGCATTTTTACGGATATTTAAAAGAAAAAAAATGCTGAAAACGAAGGTTGCCATCCTTGGAGCAGGTTTTATATCTGAAATTCATTTTGAGAGTTATCATCGGTTCATACCGGAAGCAGAAGTAGTTGCAGTGTATGCCCGTGACGCAGGAAAAGCAAAAGCCTTTGCAGAAAAACATAATATTCCAGCATGGTATGATGATATTGATGCTATCCTCTCTGAATCGGGATGTGAAGTGATTGATATCTGCCTTCCTAATTTTTTGCATGCCAGTGTAACAATCAAAGCTGCTGCGGCTGGTAAGCATATTATCATAGAAAAACCCCTGGCGTTAACGCTTGAAGAGGCTGATGCGATGATTGCTGCCTGCGTGGCAGCCGGTGTAAAACTCATGTATGCAGAAGAGCTTTGCTTTGCTCCCAAATATGAAAGAGTAAGGCAAATGGTGAAGGAAGGTGGGGTGGGAGATATTTATATGCTTAAACAGGGTGAGAAACATTCTGGTCCGCATTCAGCCTGGTTTTATGATAAGAAGCTTTCAGGTGGCGGGGTTCTTATGGATATGGGCTGCCATGCTATTGCATGGTTTCGCTGGATGTTAAACAATGTCCGTGCTGTTAGTGTGTATGCTACCATGGCAACTGTTTACCATAAAGATAAAACTGATTGTGAAGACAACTCTGTTGTTATCATTGAGTTTGAAAATGGAGTTATTGGCGTTGCTGAGAATAGTTGGGCCAAGCATGGAGGGATGGATGATCGCTGTGAGGTTTATGGCACCGGAGGCGTGGTGTATGCAGATCTTTTCATGGGGAATGCTGCTGTGTCCTATTCCAAAAATGGATATGGCTATGCTATGGAAAAAGCAGATACCACCATCGGATGGAGCTTTACCATTTTTGAAGAAGTTTTCAACCAGGGATACCCGCATGAACTGAAACATTTTATTGAATGCATCCAACAAAATAAAGAACCTCTTGTAACAGGGGAGGATGGCAGGGCAGTATTAGAGATCATTAACGCTGCCTATGCTTCAGCTGCAGAGGGAAGGAAAATAATGCTTCCCTTTAGTCCGAAAGTAGAAAGACCAATTGATCTCTGGCATCATCCTCAAAATATTAAATAAGTAAGATGCAGGTTTATATATCAGATAACTACCAACAGCAGGCAGATCTTGCAGCAACGCACCTTGCTGAATGCATGTCATTTCGCCCACAACCGCTGATTTGCGTGGCATCCGGTGATAGTCCGGCAGGAATGTATGCCTCACTCATTTCGCAGGTTAATAATAACTCGTTGAAAATTGATCAATGGAATTTCGTTGGACTGGATGAGTGGTTGGGAATGAATGGAAACGACGAGGGTAGTTGCAGATACCATTTAAATCGCCAGTTGTTTGATCCTCTTAAAATCGATGCCGCTAAGATCTGTTTCTTTGATGGCCGTGCGGCTGACCCGATTAATGAATGTATGGTTACAGAAAATTTTATCATTGATCATGGCGGCATTGATCTAACTATTCTGGGATTGGGATTGAATGGTCATGTGGGCATGAATGAGCCTGGTTCGCCTCCTGATTCACGATGTCGGGTGGTTGCACTCGATCCTTTAACTGTTCAAACTGGACAGAAATATTTCAGTGAAGCCAAAGAGCTGGATGGTGGTCTCACGCTCGGGATAGGCACAATTTTGGAATCAAAGAATATTTTCCTCCTTGTAAATGGGCTAAAAAAGGCTGCTGTAGTTAAAAGCATACTGGAGGGGCCGGTATCACCACAACTGCCTGCCAGCTTGATTCTTCAACATCCATCCATTCGTATTTATCTTGATAAGGAAGCTGCATCCTTACTTACCCATCAACACAGAACAAATTGATGCCACCCACCCAGCATATTGGTATTGATCTCGGCGGTACAAATATCCGCGTGGGATTAGTTGCAGGGTATCAACTTCTTGATCTGTATAGTGAGCCCACAAAAGCAAGTGGCTCGGAACAGGAGGTTTTAGAGCAGCTGTTCACTGTTACTGACCGATTTTATAATGATAAAATTCAATCTATAGGTATTGGGGTGCCCGGACTTGTAGATGCTTCCAAAGGATTGGTGTTTGATGTTGTAAATATTCCCTGCCTGAAAGAAATACCCTTACAAAAATTAATGGAAGACAGGTACCGGATAGCCGTTAGAATTAATAATGATGCAAATTGTTTTGCATTAGGTGAGTTTCAGTTCGGTACTGATAAACGGCAGGGCTCTATGGTGGGTCTGTCAATAGGAACCGGTCTGGGAGCGGGTATTATCATAAATGGAAAGTTGTATTCCGGCAAACATTGTGGGGCAGGTGAATTCGGTATGATCGATTACCTGGAACATAATATTGAGTACTATGCAAGCGGACAGTTTTTCCAGCATGTTTATGATGTTGATGGGTTAACCGTTTTTAAACTTGCGGTTGAGGGTGATGATTCTGCTCTGGAAATGTATAATGTATTTGGAAAGCATCTTGGAAACGCTATTAAGACCATTTTATATACACTTGATACAGATAGAATTGTTCTTGGTGGGTCGGTTAGTAAGGCATGGCCTTACTTTAAAAACAGTATGTGGGAGCAGATCAAAACGTTCGCCTATAAAAAAACTATATTGGAATTAAAAGTTGATATATCTGCCCTTAGTAACAGTGCTCTTCTGGGCGCTGCTGCACTTTATAATGATGATAATTTGTAATCTACAATCTATACTGATCTTTAACGATTAGCTAATAAAAAATTTATGCGATTAATTGTATTCTTTTTTCTCCTGCCCATTAACCTGATAGCACAGTCCTTTTCTGCTAAAGAGATAAGCAGTTGGGAGAAACAGGCAAAGCGGATCAATATCATTCGCGACAACTGGGGCATTCCACACATTTATGGTAAAACAGATGCTGATGCTGTTTTCGGTTTGCTTTATGCGCAATGCGAAGATGATTTTAGCAGAGTTGAGGCAAACTATATTGAGAAATTGGGTCGCCTTTCAGAAGTAAATGGTAAAGATGATCTTTACAATGATCTGCTCATTCGTTTGGTAATTGATTCTGCTGAGGCTATCAAAGATTATCAAAGGGCACCTGCGTGGCTTAAGAATCTGTGTAATGCTTTTGCCGATGGCATCAATTATTATCTCTATAAAAATCCTTCCGTAAAACCGGCTTTGCTTCAGCGTTTTCAGCCCTGGTATCCAATGCTGTGGACAGATGGTAGTATTGGGGCAATCAGCACTGCAGATATACGGATGAGTGAATTGAAGGAGTTTTATAGTGGGCAATCATCACTCACAAGTACTACCTCATTCATTGAACCTCTACCCACTGGCTCAAATGGTTTTGCTATTGGTCCGGAAATTTCTGCTTCGAAAAATGCTATTCTTTATATCAATCCCCATGTTAGTTTTTATTTCAGACCCGAAGTACATATGGTTAGTGAAGAAGGTTTGAATGCCTACGGTGCAGTTACCTGGGGGCAGTTTTTTATTTACCAGGGTTTCAATGAAAAATGCGGCTGGATGCACAGTTCCAGTTATGTTGATGCTGCAGATAGTTATATTGAAAAAATTGAAATCCAGCATAACAAATGGTATTACCAATATGATGGGAAAAAATTGCCTGTTCGTCAAAAGCCGATCAGGCTCAGCTATAGGTCTTCAGATAGTATGATCACTACAACTATTCAGGCAAAGTTTACGCATCATGGTCCACTTATGGCAGTACGCAATGGTGAATATCTCAGCATGAAAGCAGATAATCGCCTCTTGAACGGTTTAATTCAGTGTTGGAAAAGGACCAAGGCAAAGGGTTTAAAGGAATTTGAAAGTACTCTTGCATTAAAAGGAAATATTTCCAACAATACTGTATATGCTGATGCCGATGGCAATATAGGTTACTGGCATGGGAATCGTATCCCCAAGCGTGATACAGCATATAACTGGACGAAACCAGTGGACGGTTCTACCAAAGCAACAGAGTGGAGAGGATTTCATGATATCAACCAAACGCTCCACGTTATTAATCCACGCAACGGTTGGCTCCAGAATTGTAATTCAACTCCTTTCCGCGTGGCCGGAGATGATAGTCCCACCCCAGGCAGTTACCCGGTTTACATGGCACCGGATGGTGAAAATTTTCGTGGTATCAATGCCGTTAGGGTATTATCAGATGAGAAAAAATTCACGCTTGATAAAGTCATTGCTGCAGGTTATGATACAAGACTCTCTGCCTTTGAAGTTTTAGTTCCTGCTGTAGTTAAGGCCTTTGAGCATAATATTCAACCAAATGATACGCTGTTTGCATGGCTTGCCGGACCAATTGCTGTCCTCAAAAGCTGGGATTATAAAAGTAATGAGGCCTCCATTGCAACTACCCTGGCTGTTGAATGGGGACAAAAATTATTGCCAATTATTCTCCAGACAAAAATTGTAGATGATGAAGAACTTGACCAGGTAGAGAAGACATATCATTTTGTGGCCTCTGCAAAACCGCAGGAATTACTGCAGCCCCTATTGCGGACAGTTCTGGATTTAGAGTCCCGTTTTGGTAGATGGCAACTCCCCTGGGGTGAAATCAACCGCTTTCAAAGGTTGACAGGCTCACTCCAGCCCGATTACAAAGATGACAAGCCCAGTATACCGGTAGGCTTTGCTTCTGGTACCTGGGGTATGTTACCTTCTTATACCAGCAGAACTTTTCCGGGCACCAATAAAAGATATGGGGTTCATGGAAACAGTTTTGTTTGTGCTGTGGAATTCGGGACAAAGGTTAAAGCGAAAGCCCTGTTGGCAGGCGGACAGAGCGGTGATCCGGCATCAAAACATTTTAAAGACCAGGCGACATTATATAGTACTGGAACGTTTCGCGATGTATTGTTTTATAAAGAGGATGTTTTGAAGGCGGTGGAGCGACAATATCATCCCGGAGAATGATTCAAAATCAACAGGCATGTGTAAGGGAACCAAAGATTAAGTATTTTTATCCTTAATGGAGCAGCTAGAAAAGTTTTTATCTGAGATCGGTCCGGTGAAAGCAGCACTTATTGCCACTACTTTCACCTGGTTAGTGACAGCAGCGGGAGCCTCTCTCGTATTTTTCTTTTCCACCGTCCGTCGAAGTGTTTTTGATGCCATGCTTGGCTTTACCGGTGGTGTTATGGTAGCCGCCAGCTTCTGGTCACTGCTGGCACCCAGTATAGAACACTCAGAGAAATTATATCCTGATTTTCCCTGGATGCCCGCAGCAGTTGGATTTCTTGCAGGAGCGCTTTTTATTTTCAGTCTTGATAAATTCATGCCCCACCTGCATATAAATTTTGGCGATGACGAGTCGGAGGGTATGAAAACGAAATGGCATAAGACCACCTTATTGTTGCTTGCAATAACACTTCATAATATTCCCGAAGGTCTTGCAGTAGGTGTTTTGTTTGGGGCCGCTTCACTGGGAGTGGGGGAACATACAACCGCAGCCGCAATAGCACTTGCTATCGGCATCGGACTTCAGAATTTTCCTGAAGGACTAGCAGTTTCTATGCCATTGCGCAGGCATGGTGTGGGTCGGTTTAAGAGTTTCTGGTATGGACAACTATCTGCAATTGTTGAACCTGTTGCAGGTGTGCTGGGAGCGTATGCAGTTATTCATATGGAACCCGTATTGCCCTATGCGCTTGCATTTGCAGCAGGCGCAATGATCTATGTTGTTGTGGAAGAAGTAATTCCGGAAACACAACGTGATAAATATACCGACGTTGCAGTGCTGGGGTTCATCGGCGGCTTTGTGGTCATGATGATTCTCGATGTGGCGCTGGGATGATGCTAATTACAACCATAGCCGTTATTGCCAGGATCATTTCTAATCCCCTTGGCAACGTTTTTCAGAAAAAGCTCACACAAAATGAGAAGCATCCGCTCGTAGTAAATTTTATAACCTACCTGCTACTTGCTTTTATAAGCCTGTTTTTTATAAGAGGAATAGATTTAGGAAGTTTATCTGTTACATTCTGGATTTACTCTTTGCTGGGAGGAATTGCCGGCGCTATCGGAAATGGGTTCCTGGTGAAGGCATTGGAAAGTGGTGACCTCTCTGTACTCGGCCCGGTTAATGCCTATAAATCTGTAGTGGGATTGATTGTTGGAATTATCATATTAAAGGAAATTCCTGGTATATGGGGGCTTGCGGGCATGTTGCTGATAATAGGTGGAAGCTATTTTGTTCTGGATACACTCGAAGAACGATTCAGCTGGGCGCTTCTAAAACGAAAGGATATTCAATACAGACTGTGGGCAATGGTACTAACTGCAATCGAAGCAGTATTTATTAAAAATGTCATTATAGAATCCAATTCGGTTATCGCATTTATTTCATGGTGTGTTTTTGGAACAGTATTCTCTTTGGTAATGCTGGGAATAAATAGGGTGTCATTATCTGGTTCATGGCGCACACTTACCCTAAGCGATGGGGGTAATTTTGGCCTGCTTATACTATGCATGGGTATCATGCAATTGACTACAAACTATGTACTGGCTAATATGCCTGTGGCCTATGGCCTGGCATTGTTTCAACTTTCCACCATAGTCAGTATTTTCCTTGGCTATAGTATTTTTCAGGAAACAGCAATCGGCCGAAAATTATTTGGTGCGATCATTATGATCGCCGGATCAACGCTGATTATTTTTTTCAGTTAGCAGAGCCTATCATCTAGCGGAGGCGAGGATCATTGAATGTATTTCCCTGTGAAACATCACCTGTTTCATAGCCTTTTTTGAACCAATACATTCTTTGTTGTGAAGTGCCGTGGGTAAAAGATTCAGGTACGGTATAGCCCTGTCCTTCTTTCTGAAGCCGATCATCACCAATAGCATTTGCAGCATTCATAGCTTCTTCAAAATCACCTTCTTCAAGTAGCTGTTTATTTTTTGTATGATGCGCCCAAACACCTGCCAGGAAATCGGCCTGGAGTTCAAACATCACAGAAAATTTGTTGTATTCCTCCTGGCTAACGCGCCCTCTAAGTTGGGCAAGTTTCTCCGTTGTACCCAGCAAAGTTTGGACATGATGTCCAACTTCATGCGAAACCACATAGGCCATAGCAAAATCACCTGGTGCACCGAATCGCTGCTGTAACTCGTCATAAAAAGAAAGGTCTATATAAAGTTTGTTATCACCAGGGCAATAGAATGGTCCGCTTGCTGAAGTAGCCGAGCCGCAACCTGATTGTGTGCCTCCGCTGAATAATACTAATGTTGGCTCCTGGTATTGAGAACCTGCCTGAGAAAAAATCTGGTTCCAAACATCTTCAGTTTCTGCCAGCACAACCCGAACAAATTGCGCTTTTGTGTCATCAGCCGCCTTTTGCTCCTCACTCATGGGTTGTGTCTGTTGCTGTCCGGGTATTGGGAGTTGTGAAACATCCACATCACCACCCAGGAACATATTAACCAACAAAACGATTACTCCAAGGATACCTCCGCCAATAGCAATCGGTCCACCCATACCCCTGCGGTCTTCTACATTTCCGCTTTCGCGTCTACCAGTCCAGCGCATAGTTTAAATTTAAAAATGTTCATAAAAAAAGTATGCCGCATATTTAACGGCTGTTTTCTAGGTAACTATTATCACATAAAGCTACCTTGTAAGCACAGAACTTTGTAGACTAATATATAGATAATATTTATGATGAATATGGGAAAAAAATATTGGCTTCCGGTTGTTGGCGCAATAGTTGGTGGAATTGCAGGTTACCTTTACTATGTAAATATCGGTTGTGTTACCGGAACTTGTGCCATCACGTCAAAACCATTGAACAGTACACTTTATTTTGCCATGATGGGAGCTTTGCTTTTCTCAATGTTCCGGAAAGAAGAGAAGAAAACACCTGCTGAATAATTCCAATTAAGCTAAATCAACTATATGCATAAATATATATCCACTTTTGTTCTTTTGTTGTTTTTGACTGCCAGCGGATTGCAGGCCCAGGTAACAGAACCAAAGACAAAAAATGCGCAGGCTGTAAAACACAGGGTTGTGATCCAGCTTTCCAGCAATGATACACTGGCCTGGAAAGGTTTGATGAACAACCTGAAAAACCTTAAAGCGGGCTGGGGTGATAGTGTTCAGGTGAAAGTGGTTGCACACGGAAACGGGATTCAATTGCTAATGGCAGGCAAAACTACCCAACTTGAGAATATCCGTAAGTTCAAATCAATGGGCATCGACTTTGTAGGTTGCGAAAATACTCTCCGCGAAAAGAAAATTAGTAAATCAGAAATAATACCGGAGGCAGGCTTTGTAAAAATGGGTATCGGTGAGATAATACTCAGGCAGGAAGAGGGGTGGAGCTATATTAAATCAGGATTCTGATATCCTTTGAATGGCATGCTTTTTTTGATTGATCTGTATCCCACCATTTTAAACGATTCAATCAAACTGCCATGGCAAAGAAAAAATCAGTTGGTAAGACGCCCGTCAATGTCAAACTTCAGCAACTCGAAGAGCATAAGGAATCAGGACTGGATGAATTCCTGAGTACCAACCAGGGATTGAAAATTAACGATAACCAGAATTCCTTAAAAGCAGGAGAGCGTGGGGCAACGCTTTTGGAAGACTTTATTCTTAGGGAAAAAATTACCCATTTCGATCATGAGCGCATACCGGAAAGAATCGTTCATGCCCGGGGCTCAGCGGCTCATGGAATTTTTGAGCTGTATGAATCAATGAGTCAGTATACCAGCGCCGGATTTCTCCAGCAGAAGGGTTCCATTACGCCTGTGTTTGTTCGTTTCAGTACTGTAGCAGGCTCACGGGGATCTACTGACCTCGCCCGTGATGCACGTGGCTTTGCTGTAAAGTTTTATACACAAGAAGGAAACTATGATCTCGTAGGTAATAATATGCCTGTTTTTTTTATCCAGGATGCGATGAAGTTTCCTGACCTGGTGCATGCTGTAAAACCTGAGCCACATAATGAAATGCCCCAGGCTGCAGCTGCACACGATACTTTCTGGGATTTTATTTCGCTAATGCCCGAAAGCATGCATATGATCATGTGGGCAATGAGCGACAGGGCTATTCCAAGAAGTTATAGGATGATGGAAGGATTTGGTGTTCATACATTCCGGTTTATAAACTCCGCTAACCAGGCATTCTTCGTAAAATTTCATTGGAAACCATTATTAGGCGTACATAGTGTGGCATGGGATGAAGCCCAAAAAATATCTGGTAAAGATCCTGATTTTCATAGGCGTGATCTCTGGGAAGCAATTGAAAAGGGTCCTTTTCCTGAATGGGAACTAGGGGTTCAGATCGTTCCCGAAAAAGATGAGCATAAGTTTGAATTTGACCTTCTTGATCCAACGAAAATTATTCCCGAAGAGCTAGTACCTGTGAAAAGAATTGGTAAAATGACGCTTAACAGGAACCCGGATAATTTCTTTGCAGAAACTGAACAGGTGGCATTTCATCCTGGGCACCTTGTACCAGGAATTGATTTCACTAATGATCCTTTACTTCAGGGCAGATTATTCTCTTATACTGATACGCAACTTTCCCGCCTTGGTAGTCCTAATTTTCACGAAATACCTATCAACAGGCCCGTTGCCCCACTTCACAATAATCAGCGGGATGGACATATGCGGCAAATGATAAATAAAGGCGAAGTGAGTTATCATCCCAACAGTATTGGTAGCGGTTGTCCTTTCCAGGCAAAGGCGGCAGAAGGAGGTTTTGTTTCATATAACGAAAGAATTGATGCAAGAAAAGTGCGGGCAAGAAGCAAAAGTTTCTTCGATCATTTCAGCCAGGCTACCCTTTTCTATAACAGCCAGAGCGAGCCGGAAAAAAATCACATCATAGACGCCTTTCGATTTGAACTGGGTAAGGTTGAGCGGCCAGCAATCAGGGAAAGAATGGTTGGATTACTTACGCAGGTTGATCGTACACTTGCAGCAAAGGTGGCAGAAGGATTGGGTATAGCTGTTCCCAAAACACCTGAAATGCCTATGAATCATAGCATTCCTGCAGATGGCGATCCAAAGAAATTCCAGCCTACAAAAGTTAAAAGCAGTCTCGAAAGTTCAGATGCTTTGAGCATGGCGAATACTATAAAAAATACAATTAAATCAAGACAGATAGCATTTCTTGTTGCAGACGGTGTTGATGCAGCTTCCATAGATAACATGCGCAATAACCTGCTAGCAGGTGGAGCCGGGGTTAAACTTATTGCACCAAGGTTGGGAACTGTTAAGTCTACTAAAGGTGATATTGCGGTTGACATGAGTTTCTTTACTACTGCTTCTGTGGTATTTGATGCTGTCTACATTCCCGGTGGCAAAGGATCAGTGGAAAAATTATCTGCTGATGCTGATGCTGTTCATTTTGTAAATGAAGCGTATCGTCATTGTAAAGCGATAGCCACCGCGGAGGATGCAGTTACATTCCTGGACGCAACTTCAGTAAAAGAGGATGAGGCGGTGATTACAAACGGCAATGCAAAAGCATTCATAAATGCAATAGCAAAACATCGTTTATGGGAAAGGGAAAAAGGAAGAAAAGTGCCCGCTTAAAATTTTAAATACGAATATCTTCAATGGTACGGTTCAGGCGACTTCTTTCAGCAGCAAAAGCCATAAGGTGACTTTCTACTGATGCTTCAATGGAAGAACTTAATAAGGTTTTATCCTGCTGGGAAATTGCCTGGACCCAATCCTTTACTAACAAATGATCACCACCGCCGTGTGGATCCGTTTTTAAAGACCAGGTGACTTGCTTTTTAGTTTTAAAATCAGTCATTACAAAGGTTTCCATGTCACCAATGATATCTCCTTTGGAACCCATAATCCGGGTTCTCCTTCCCTCATATGATACATGGGCCTCCATGGAGAATGCGGCAGTCACGCCATTCTCAAATAGAATATTCACTGTCAGGTGATCAGGCTGATCATTATCCATTTTAAACACGCATCGGCCATAATCAGTTGTTTTCAATTGCTCAAGAATTGAATTGTCCCACTCACTCCTGTCCTCCGGTAAATCAAAGACATAGAGCCGTTTTCTGTCTCTATAATAAATTTGTAATGCAGAATAAGCGCAACTGTTTTCCACCTTGCATCCATCCGTACATCTTTCCGTGCTCCCTTCGGGTGCATTGGCCGTTTTGAACCATCTTAAATTACCGAAACAATGCACATCATGGGCTTCACTTCCCACGAGCCACCGAATGATATCAGTATCATGACAGGATTTGGCAAGAATAATTGGTGTGGCTTTTTTACTGTTTCGCCATTTTCCTCTAACATAAGAATGACTCATATGAACATGTTCTATCGGCTCCATATGATGTATACTGATAATGTCACCTATAAGTCCCGCATCCAGGATTGTTTTGAGTTCCCTGAAATATGGTGAATAACGTAAAACATGACAAACACCTACAATGCGATTTGTTTCCTGTGCTTTATGCAAAATCTCCCTGCATTCTTCTTCTGAAGGAGCAATTGGTTTTTCGAGAAGTACATCATAGCCGGCATCCAGTGCTGCCAGACAGGGTGCGGTATGAAGATTATCCGGGGTAGCAATGATGACCGCATCAGCAAGCTTCTCTACTTTAAATACTGTGCTCCAGTCATTAAATACCATGTGCTCCGGAATATTATAAGCCTTTGCCGTTTTTTTTCTTTTTTCAGGATTTATATCGGCAACACCTACAATTTTAAGTTCATCTGGAAATTTTTTTGAATAGGAGGCATAGTTTGATCCCCGGTGACCTGCACCTATTAGTATTGCTGTAACAGGCCTGGTGATCTTCTTATGACGTGGGTTGTAATAGAGGTCATCTTCCAGTCCAAATATTGAAGCGAACTCCTTCCACTTTAAAACCGCATTATCCTTAATGATATCAAACGACCTTAAGAGAATCCGGGAAGCGATAAACTGGCGTAACGACATTTCCTGCATCTATTTAAAATAAAATTACCGTAAAATTGTACACAATCAATAGCCATGCCATCCAGAAGGAGTTTTATAAAAAAGACAGGAGTATTTGCATCGGGTTTCATGCTTAGCCAGGCTACAGGCTTAGGTATATATTCAGCAGGATTTGAATCAAACAGACCGCCGCTGGCTGAAAGGAAATTCAGCAGTAAGGCCGTTGAGGATACTATAATCAGCATGAAAAAACAAATTGCTGATCCTGAACTGGCCTGGCTTTTTGAAAATTGTTTTCCAAATACGCTTGATACTACAGTTGATTTTGAAATGGTTAATGGCATTCCTGACACGTATGTTATTACTGGTGATATTGATGCCATGTGGTTGCGGGACAGCACTGCGCAGGTTTGGCCATACTTATCGCTGGTAAACAAAGATGATAAGCTTAAACAACTAATTGCTGGTGTCATTAACAGGCAAAAGAATAGTATTCTATTAGATCCCTACGCCAATGCATTTTATAAGGATCTGAATAAGGTTAGTGAATGGAAGTCAGATATTACCACCATGAAACCCGGCATCCATGAAAGGAAATGGGAGATCGACAGTCTATGTTATCCCATTCGCCTTGCCCACCGGTATTGGAAACTAACGGGAGATATATCGGTTTTTGACGCGGCATGGAAACAATCTATTGTTCTTACACTACAAACATTTAAAGAGCAGCAACGCAAGAATGGAAATGGTCCCTATACTTTCCAGCGAAATACAGCATGGGCTACTGATGGAGTGCCTTTAAGCGGTTATGGATATCCGGTAAATCCTGTGGGCCTTATTTGCTCCATTTTCAGACCAAGTGATGATTCAACACTTTTCCCTTTCCTTGTACCTGCAAATTTCTTTGCTGTAGTATCACTAAGGCAGGCGGCAGAAATAGTGGATAAGATTTACAAGGATAATAAGCTGTCCAATGAATGCAGCCAGTTAGCCGATGAGGTGGAAACGGCATTAAAGAAATATTCTGTTACTGAGCATCCCGCATACGGTAAGGTGTATGCGTTTGAAGTGAATGGATATGGAAGTTATCACCTGATGGATGATGCAAATGTTCCCAGTTTACTTTCACTTCCATACCTCGGAGCAGTATCTGCAACAGACAATATATATGACAATACCCGGCGCTATATCTTATCAACTGATAACCCATTCTTCTTCAAAGGCAAAGCAGCTGAAGGGATTGGTGGTCCACACGGTGGAATGTATACTATATGGCCAATTGCAATCATCATGCGCGGACTGACTTCTAAAGATCCTGCGGAAATAAAACAAAGTCTTCATTTTCTGAAGACTACGCATTCGGGTACTGGCTTTATGCATGAAGCCTTCCATAAAGATGATCCTTCCCGGTTCACCCGGAAATGGTTTGCCTGGGCCAATACTTTATTCGGGGAATTGGTTTTACAGGTACAGGAGAAAAATCCTTCAATGCTAAAAGAAATAATATAAGATAAATTATTCCCCCAGCATATCCGGCCTTCTTTCACGTGTTCGTTGGAGCGCCTGCTCGAATCGCCATTCTTCCACTTTACGGAGGTCGCCACTAAGCAATATTTCAGGCACTTTCAGCCCCCTGAAGTCGGCCGGCCTCGTATAAACGGGAGGGGCAAGTAAATCATCCTGGAAAGAATCTGTCAATGCAGAAGTTTCATCATTGAGCACTCCAGGCAACAGGCGTGCAACAGCATCGGTCACTACGGCTGCTGCAAGTTCACCGCCGCTTAGAACATAGTCCCCGATGGAAATTTCCATTGTTACATACTCATCCCTGATCCGCTGGTCAATACCTTTATAATGACCACAAATTATTATGAGGTTTCCAAGTAGAGAGAGTCTGTTGGCAGTTCGCTGTTCGAATCTTTCACCGTCAGGTGTCATATAGATAACAGCATCATATTTCCTATCAAGGGAAAGCTCATCAATTGCTTTTGCCAAAGGTTCGCACATCATTACCATACCCGCACCACCCCCATACTGGTAATCGTCAACCTGTCCATATTCGTTAACAGCCCATTTGCGCAGATGATGGACCTGTACTTCAAGCAAACCTTTGTTCTGTGCACGTTTCATGATGGAATGACCCAGTGGACTTTCCAGAAGTTCAGGAACAACGGAAATGATATCTATACGCATGTTGCAAAGATAGGGGCTGATCTTTCATGGTGGTTTCAGGATATTATACTTAATTTAAATGCATTATCACTTTCATCAACTAATTGCTATATGAGAAATAAAGTGTTCCTCTGGAGTATTATCGTTGCGCTTGGCGGATTCTTGTTTGGTTTTGATACTGCAGTCATATCAGGTGCTGAACAATCAATCCAGGAATACTGGCAGCTTAGCGATACGCAACATGGTCTCACTATTTCCATTGCTCTGATAGGGACCATTCTGGGTGCTTTGATCGGTAGCATCCCTTCAGAAAAACTGGGGCGTAAGAATACACTCATATTAATTGCAATTCTGTATTTATTTTCAGCCCTGGGTACTGCGCTGGCTACCAATTGGTTTGTATTTATGATCTTCCGGTTCCTTGGAGGGATAGGGGTTGGGGCCTCTTCCGTAACAGCTCCAATTTATATATCAGAAATTTCACCTCCCAAATCACGCGGCAAACTCGTGGCTTTATTCCAGTTCAATATCGTATTTGGAATTCTGGTGTCCTATCTGTCTAATTATCTGATTGGGCAGGGTGGTGATTCATCATGGAGATGGATGCTTGGGGTTCAGGTTATCCCTTCATTGTTATTCCTGGTATTGTTAAGACTGGTGCCCGAAAGCCCTCGTTGGCTTATCGTTAAGAAAGGTAAAATAGAAGAAGCCACGAAAGTACTTAAGATCATAAACCCTTCCGGATATGAAGCAGAGGTGGAGGAAATAAAAGCTGACATGATGAGGGACCAGACTGTTCAGGGGGCCGAACTGTTTTCACCCAAACACAGGTTCCCTGTTTTCCTGGCCGTCACTTTCGCGATCTTTAACCAGGTGTCTGGTATAAACGCAATAATTTATTATGCACCACGGATTTTTGAGATGACTGGATTAGAGAAGGAATCCTCTCTTCTTTCAAGTGTAGGAATAGGGTTGGTCAATTTCATCTTTACACTGCTTGCCATGAATTTTATTGATCGGTTCGGGAGGCGAACCCTAATGTTAATTGGTTCAGTGGGTTTGATCATCACCCTTGGATTGGTTTCACGTGCCTTTTTCATGAATGATTTCGGGGGCCTGATGGTAACAGTTTTATTATTGGTTTACATTGCTTTTTTTGCTTTTTCCCAGGGAGCTGTTATATGGGTTTTTATTTCTGAGATATTTCCAAACCAGGTGCGTGCGAAGGGCCAAACACTTGGCAGCCTTACCCATTGGGTGATGGCAGCCATAATAGCTTTTTCATTCCCCATGCTGACCTCTTACCTTGGCGGAGGAACTACATTCCTTTTCTTTGCTTTGATGATGGTGCTGCAACTGGTATTCGTATGGAAACTAATGCCTGAAACTAAAGGCAGATCATTAGAACAGTTGGAACATACTATCATTATGCATTGATAAAATCTTTCAAACTGAAAAATATGTCTGCAGCTTTTAACGTGGTATGCTATGGCGAAGTTTTGTGGGATCTTTTGCCAACCGGAAGTAAGCCTGGAGGCGCTCCAATGAATGTAGCCTATCACCTGAAAAAATTAGGTAATAGTCCCGCCATGATTTCCCGTGTGGGCTCAGATGACAGAGGTACTGAGCTATTAAAAATTTTCCAGGAAAAAGGCCTGAATACTGATTTTATCCAGAGAGATGATTCACTGCCTACAGGTATTGTGAATGCCACCCCAAATGAAAGGGGAGAGATGTCGTATGAAATTTGTGCACCTGTTGCATGGGATAATATACAATGGCTCGATTCAATGGAAGGACTGATTGGAAAAGCAGATCATTTTGTGTTTGGGAGCCTGGCTGCAAGGAACAGGCAATCATATAATACGCTCTTCAAATTAATTGAAAGGGCAACTAATAAAGTACTCGACATAAATCTTCGTCCACCCCATTTTAATACTAAAACCGTGGAAGAATTATTGTCCGTGGCAGATATTGTGAAGATGAATGAAGATGAATTAAACCTTATCAGTGAGTGGTATGGACCAATTGATAGCATACAGGAGCGCATTTTATTACTGCAGGAAAAATTCTGGATTCCCACTCTTATTGTTACAAGAGGTGCAAATGGTGCGATAGTAAACACAAACGGAGTTTTTTATGAACATCCCGGATATAAAGTGAGGGTTGCTGATACCGTTGGAAGCGGCGATTCATTCCTTGCTGCCTATCTCACAAAAAGCATTCATGGTTGGCATGCTGACCAGGCGCTTAGTTATGCCTGTGCACTGGGATCATTAATTGCTACACGAGAAGGAGGATGTCCTGATTATGATCTGGAAGAAATTGAAAGTATGTTACAATAATAATGAGATGACAGATTTACTGCCGGATGATCTTTCCATCCTCCATCTCAATTACCCGGGATGTGCGTGCGGCGAATTCCGGATCATGTGTAACGATCAAAAGACTCTGGTTGAATTCCTGGGAGAGTTGCTGAAAAATTTCAAAAACAATTTCACTGTTTTTTTTATCCAGATTACCAGTGGGCTCATCACCCATAATTATTTGAGGCTCATTGATCAGCGCCCGGGCAATAGCAACCCTTTGTTTTTCCCCACCTGAGATCCGGTTAGCTTTTTTATTATAGAGATGCTCTATGCCCAGGGTGCGGAGAAGTTTGATGGCCCTTTCTTCCAGAACCGGCGTTGTTAACTTGCCCAATTTTCGCCCCGGAAGTGTTATGTTTTCCAGTACGGTAAACTCATTCAATAAATAGTGAAACTGAAAAACGAAACCAATTTTTTCATTTCTTATTGCAGCAAGTTGTTGTTCTCTCTGGCCAGTTACTTTTTGATCATCGATCCATAATTCACCTTCGTAATCGGTATCCATTGTAGAGAGAATATAGAGAAGCGTAGATTTTCCGCAACCCGACTTTCCAACAACAGATACGAATTCGCCCTTACCTACGGAAAATGAAATATCATTCAGCACATTCATCTGAACAGGGTCAGTAAAAACTTTGGAAATATGACGGGCTTCAAGAATTGTGTTGCTCATATTATTTTCCTCTGATAATTATCACCGGATCTACCTTACTTGCTTTTCTTGCAGGAAAATAGCCCGCCAGAAATGTGGTGAACATAGAAAAGCTGAAACCAATTACATAGTAAATAACATCATAGTTAATTGGGTATGTTTTTATTGTTGGCAGTGCTGCGGTATTGAATGGTATCTGGTCAATGATGGATGAGATTAGAAATCCAAAAACCAGGCCCGTAAGTCCTCCGAAAAATCCTATGCTTAATGCTATAACCATAAAGATCCTGTTCACGTCTTTACCGGAAAATCCGGTGGCTTTCATAATTGCTATAGAATCCATTTTTTCATAGATCATCATGTTGAGAATATTATATATTCCAAAACCAGCCACAATCAGCAGCGTTATCCCAACAGCGTATGATATCAGCGACCTTACCGAGGATCCTGTTTCAAACTGGGCATTCGCTGACTGTATATCTTCTGAATCGATTTTGAATGTTTTCGCGAACTCTTTTGCCATGGCAGGTGCATCATCGATATCCCTCACCTTTAATTGAATATCTGTTATATAGTCGGCAGGCTTTCCCAGCAACTTCTGAACAGTTTGTATGGAAGCATAACTCTGAACCTTATCCAGATCCTGAAGACCTGATTGGAAATATCCAGCAACTTTTAGCCTGAAACTTTCACCCTGTGCAGTTGTAATTTGAACAACATCTCCTATATCCACAAGAAGTTTTTCTGCTAAGCCTTTTCCCAGTATTATAGTATTGGCCAGATTCCTGATATCAGCAGCATTTCCCTTTACCACATAATCATTGAAAAAAAATAGTGCTGCTTCTGCTTCCACATCTATACCATCTATAACACCGGTAATATCGATATTACCCTCATTGAAAAATACCTGTGCTTTTAGTTTTGGAGCGATACCAATTACCCGGTTATCCTGCTGCAATGTTTTTATTATGGCACCGCTATTATAGATAGACTCCCTGCTATTACCTGACCTTATCGAATGAAGAATGTTGTGATTATCTTTAAACTCGGGATGTTCATAAACAGGTTGGTCTGCTTTGGGTTTAATTTCTGTAAATAGCCTTACATGTGCAGTTCTGTTAAGAATGAGTCCATCCAGCATATCGTTTAAGCCATTCATGAAACCCAGGAGCGTTATAAACATCGTTATACTGAAAGTGACGCCTATGGCCGCCACCAGTGTTTGTTTCCACCGGGCCATCAATAACGATAGTGCAATATCTATGATGAGCTTTGCATTCATTTTGATGGTAATAGTATGATATCGGTTGTATCAAGTCCGCTGATAATCTCAGCTTTCCGGTAATCTTTTAAGCCGGTAACTACTTTTTTTATTGATTTATCTTCAAGCATTACCTGGTCATTTTCCATCAGGTAATTTCGGGGTATGGTCATTGTTCTTTCACGGGTTTGTATAATGATATTGGTTTCAGTGGATAGGTTTGGATAAAGCCGGCCTGGCATTTTAGTAAACACCGCTTCCACTGTGAATGTACCCGACCGCTCATTCATAATGGGATTGATTTTAGTAATATAACCTTCAAACACCATCCCCTTGTAACTATCAAGGCTTATCAACGTTTTTTGACCAGGCTTTATTCTTGCGATATCATATTCATCCACCTCAAGTTCCAGAAGGAAATCAGTTGCATTGCCAATAACAGCAACAGGCATCTGCGGTGATACTATTTCTCCTTTTTCCCTGAGGATTGAAAATACCATTCCATCCACCTCACTTCGAATAGTGAAGTCTTTCTGCAATGAAGTATTGATCTGTAGATTCTTCCTGGATTGTTTGGCAATAAACTCTATTTCTTTTTTTACTTCATTGTATCGCCTGACAGCTATTTCATAATTTTTTTTTGATGTTTGGGAAGCCAGTTCTCTTTGATCCAATTCATTTTTAGTTCCTATACCTTCCGACCACAGATTTTTCTGGCGCTCATACAAAGTAGAATCGTTTTTGTATTTACGCTCTGCAATCTCTATCCCCGCTTTTAATTCTTCCAGTCGGTCAGTCTTATTGGAAGCAGCAGAATACTCGGCTGCCAGCCTTGCATTTTCGGTACTCAGTTCTGCAGCATCATTGGACAGTACAATTAGTGGTGTTCCTTTACGAATGGTATCCCCCTCCTCAACCATTATTTCTTTTATAATGCCGCTAACGGTAGAATAAACTTCATACTGGTTCCTGCTTTTAATTGTACCGGAAGCATAAACCGATTCCGTGATACTTTCGATTATGGGGCTGGTTTTTTCCTGTTTATCCTTACAGGCTGAGCATAAAAAAATTACTGTAACTGAACTGATTATTAGTTGTCTCCAGGGTGACATAATTCCGGCTTGATTGGTATCTCGATCTGATTACTAAAAGTACCTTAAGTTTTTCAATATTGACTTTTAACACCGGCTGATTGTTACTAATTTTATGCATATGAACCATCTTATAAGAAAAGCAAGGCCAACCGATTATCATGCTATCCTCGATATATGGGAAGCATCAGTAAGAGCAACGCATCATTTTCTCTCAGAGGCTGATATTATTTACTTCCGGCCCCTTATCAGGGATGAATACCTTGACCTTGTTGATTTATTTGTTATTACTGATCCGGAAGAAACCATTCTTGGATTTACCGGCATAGCCGCTAATAAAATTGAAATGTTATTTGTGGATCCCCGGGTTATGGCAAAAGGGTTGGGAAAAGCATTGCTTCTTTTTGCAGTGAATGAACAACATGCCAATTCTGTGGATGTAAATGAACAGAATGAACGTGCAGTTGCATTTTATAAGCATATGGGTTTTGTAATAACAGGGAGGTCTGAAAAGGATGGATTGGGAAAACCTTATCCACTTTTACATATGAGCTTTGGAAACCAACGTAAAGTGATTCTCGGCCTTGCAGTTTCACTGGATGGATTAATTGAAGGTCCCCATGGGGAGTACGACTGGTGTTTTACAGACCAGGATTATGGTCTTAAAGATTTTTTCAATCGTGTAGATGCTGTTTTTATAGGTCGCCTAACTTATGACCTTGTGAAATCAATGCCTGATGCGGGGGGGATGCCCAAACTAAAGCAATATGTCTTTTCCAATACGTTAGAATCACTGGATGATGAAAGCGTTTTAATATCGGGAAATATTGAGGCGGAAGTGAAAAATATCTTACGGCAGCCTGGTAAAGATATCTGGTTATATGGAGGCGCCTCACTAACAAGTTCACTGATGCAATTAGGGCTTGTTCATGAATTATGGTTATCTGTGCATCCCATTTTACTTGGGAAAGGAAAGCCTTTATTCCAGGGAATAAGTGAAAGGATCAAACTTGATCTCCTTGATTCGCATACATATGAAACCGGCCTTGTTTCATTACGGTATGCTATTAACCGGTAGAATATTGTTTGATGTATAGTTAATTGATGGCTTTTTTTGTTGCACAACCATTAAAAAAAGGTTAGAATAATCGGAAATAACCCAAATGGATTGGTTTTTGTTCTCCATGAAATTCACCATAACCAACCAGCCATGTTATTTCCAATCCCATACAGATTAGTATCTAAGTTATTTTATACTGTTCTGGTATTTTCTTTGTTATCCTGTTCAAAGGATGAGAATGAGGATGTTGAAAACCCCTCTGGTGAAGTAACAACAAACGAAGGGGCTCCGGTATTCCTTGTCATCGATGAGGAGAGCATAGATAATGGAAATCCTCCCAACAATTTTTCCGCTGAAGCTGTGAATGATCAATTAGCTAAACCAGGGCTCCGCCAACCATTGAAATATTTTCAGGATAATGTAGGTAAAACCATAACACTCTATACCGGCGATGTTGGTGATGAAGGTTGGCATGCACTGCGTACTATACCCGAGAGCTGGAAAAGCGCCGGCCCAACTTCGAATGGAGCACGTAATTTTTTACAGGCTGGTTCCGGCCTGGGTTCTGGTAATGATGATCCGGAAGTTTTGCTGGATGAAATCAGGGATGTTACGCCTTTACGCGCCACAGGCCTGAAAATGCTGGAAGGTAAGACTGTGATTGCCGTTGTATATGATAGTGAGATCAGTACCAATTATTCACCTCTCCAGGTAAATCTGATGGGTGCCAATCTCGGAATTGTTGCCTTTGATGTGTTAACTGTTTCCCGTCGCACAGATGGGTCATCAAATTCGCTGCCGCGTGTGTCAATCCGTATTCGTAATGCAACAACCGTTAGTGGAGGCCAGTTGAATCTCTTCCAGAATGCTCCACAGCCTTCCTCATCTTCAGAACCTAATGATATTACACCACCTGCAAGTGTAGGGGCACCGGTTCTTGTACCAGCTGACTGATGTAAGTATTGGGTTACTTAGTATCTTTCCGGTATGTTCAAAGAGAACCCACTGCCGATCATACTTTTTAGTTTTGCCGTTATTATGGCAACGGCTGTAATGCAGTATCAGCAACCGGATTATAGTTTTTTTGATGGTGGATATATAATTGCCATCTTATTGACTATTTTCCTGAAAGACGATCTCTACACAAGGATTTTCGGATTTACCGGCCTCGCTTTTACTGTCATATCCTTTTTCTATCAGGATTCAACTATTAGTTTAAGCCAGGTTTTGCTGCAAAGACTTTTTTCGGCGATAGTCATCATCATGACAATGATGTTGGTCATCTACCTTAAAAAACTTTACCGTAGTCTTGAAAAGGAAGAACGACAGGTTACAGCACTTTTTGAACATGCAACTGAAGGTATAATCCTGACAAATGGAAAGGGAGAGATCATTCTGGTTAATCCGGAAGCAGAAAGACTTTTCAACTATCATAAATCTGAGCTTCTGGGGCAAGCTATTGAGATCCTGATCCCCATGCGTTTCCAGCCTAACCACCATAATTATCGCAACCAGTTTTATGATAAACCAAGCAATCGCAGAATGGGGCAGGGGAGGGATCTGTTTGCACGTCGAAAGGATGCTTCCGAGTTTCCGGTTGAGGTAAGCCTAAGCCATTTCAGCGATAAGAAAGATCAGTATGTTATTGCTTTTATTATCGATATTACCCAACGTAAAGAAGCCGAACGTAAACTACTGCTGCAGAAAGAACAATTGGAAAAAGTTACCAATGATGTTCGAAAACTAAATTCTGATCTTGAAACCAAAGTAGAGGAAAGAACCCTTATTCTTAAGGAAGCTTTGCAGGAACTGGAACGATCCCAAATTGAATTGGAGGAAGCGCTTAACAAGGAAAAGGAGCTCAATGAAATTAAAAGCAGGTTTGTATCGATGGCCTCTCACGAGTTTCGGACGCCACTTAGTACCATTTTATCATCGGCTACACTCATAAGCAGATACCAGCAACAAACGGAACAGCCACAGCGGGATAAACATGTTTTCCGGATCAAGGATGCCGTGCACCACCTCAATGACCTTTTAGAAGATTTCCTTTCATTCGGCAAACTGGAAGAAGGCAAGGTTGAAACACAGATTTCCCAATTCAATATTCATGAATTGGTTTTTGAAGTGGAAGAGGAGTTAAAAACAGTAATGAAAAAAGGGCAGGTATTTGAAACAAATTTGGAAGGATCTCCTCTTTGCGCAACAGATAAGCGCCTTTTAAAACATGTGCTAATTAATCTTTTTAGCAACGCGTTAAAGTTTTCGGAGGTAGAAAAACGAATCAGGGTTTCTATTTTCAGGGCTGATTCGGATGTTGTTATCAAAGTTAAGGATGAGGGTATCGGCATTGCTAAGGAGGATCAGGAATATCTTTTTGATAGTTTCTTCCGTGCTAAAAATGCATTCAATATTCAGGGCACCGGCCTGGGCCTCCATATTGTTAAAAGATATATTGATCTCCTCCAGGGAGAGATCTCGTTTGATAGTGAACTGAATGTGGGTACTACTGTCACTGTCAAACTCCCCTGTAACCGCCTGAATTAATACAGTGCTGGCAGGTTATTTGCATTTCCTTTATATGAACAGAAGTATTATAGTTGCAATAATCGCGACCTTATACCTTTTGGTGTATGTTATTTTGTACGTACTGGATGCCGGATCAGGGCTGGTAACCATCCTCTTTACCTTTTCACCAGTGGTTGTTTTTTGGCTGGTATTTACCGTCTTAAAAGATGATTCAGTACCGGTAAGGGAGTTGGAAGACGGGGAAGAATGGGGTTATGCAGACAGGGAGAAAGAAACGCTGGGATTGTTTTAATCAGTGGCATACCGCTGATTCGGGCCGGGAAGCTTCCAGCACAGGGCTTATAAAAGGTATTCCAAGGTTCAAACCGCGAAGTATGAGTAAGATACCCATCGTGGCGATCACGTAGGGTGTTAGCTTGCGAATATTATTACGCATGGTTATGCTTGCGAGGTGACCAAACATGCTCAACGCTAACATTGCCGGGAGAGTACCCGAACCAAATGCAGCCATGAAAAATATCCCATCCGTAATTTCACTGCTGCTTAATGCACCTGCTATTGCCAGGTATACCATGCCGCAGGGTAATAAGCCATTTGCCATACCCAGTAAAAGGAAGGCTCCCGGTCTGCTATCTTTTAATAGCAATGCCATCCACTCCTGAATTCTATATTGTAGTTTTTTGAAGATCGAAGGTTGAATACGCGTCCTTGACCTTCCATATCCTATCAATAAAAAAAGAACAGCTACACCCAACAGAATCGAGAACCACTGCTGGAATCCGGCAAGATAAATTTGCCTTCCCATTATACCGAAAATGGCACCAAGAATTGAATAGGTTAGTACCCTTCCAAGATGATAATTTATTATAGCCAAATACCTGCTTATGTTGCTAAGATGCTGAACTGGTAAGGCAAAAGCAATGGGTCCACACATCCCAACACAGTGAAAGCTGCTTATCAGCCCCAGGCTTAATCCGGCTATAATTATTTCAATATTCATTATTGTACCTGAAGGTAACTGTCATTATAAAATTGTTTTCCATCAGCATTCCAGTTCACTCTAACACGATACGCTGCAGGCAGTACATCTTTACCTATCGCAAATCGCTGCAATCCTTCTCTATCTGCCTGGAGGGCTATCTTACGATCTCTCTTTGAATCAGCAGCACAATAGAAATATACTTCGCCAATCAGGTATTGACCCTTCATTTCTTCCGGCATGTGTAAGATAATGCTGTCATCCTCTTGTCTTATAGAAACGCTTGTTTCCAGTGATTTTGCATTGTCGGTGGCATCTATTACATCCTGGTATGCCAACTCTTCTTTGTAATAATCCTTGGATACCAATTCAAATTCGGTTTGAAGACTCATGTATACCAATGTTCCCATCAATAATGCAAATGCGATAAAAGTCAATAGTATTTTATGTCCGAAATTCATGTTCTTATAATTTATGGAGCCACAGGCCCCAGGAAATTTGTTTTTAATACTGCGATCTTCTTTTCACCTTCGTAAAGTCCAAGTGGTATCAATGTTTTCCTATCAAATATCGCCTTTCGTGGAAGTACTATAAAAAATGATCCCGAACCCTGGCCTTCCTGTTTAACAATCACGGGACCACCTCCAATTATCTCAACTTTTCCATCCGCTCTCTCCAGCCTCACTGTTAAAGGAATATCTGCCATCGTTTTATTTACAACTTTTATGTTGTAAAGATTACTTATACTATCGTTTCCCCTTTCCTGGTAAAGCATTCCCGGCGTTCTCATGATGGTTGCATCCACATCTTTACGGGTCACCAGTAGTGTAGTTAAGATTACCAGCAATACCAGCAATAAAGCTGTGTAAAGCTTCATTCGGGTAGTATATTTAAGTGTCTCCCGGTTTTCAATTCCATTTTCTGAAGCATAACGTATCAATCCCCGGGGCCTCCCTACTTTGTCCATTATGTTGTCACAGGCATCAATGCACGCAGTGCAATTCACGCACTCGAGTTGAGTACCATTACGGATATCGATACCCGTGGGACAAACCTTTACACATTGTAAGCAATCAATACAATCACCCAGATGGAGGGATTCTTTTTCTTTGACTTTCCCCCTTGGTTCTCCTCTTTTGTAGTCATAGGCAACAATCAGGGAATTTCTGTCAAGCAACACGCCCTGGAGCCTTCCGTATGGACAAACAACCGTGCATGCCTGTTCACGGAAGAAAGCATATACGGCATAAAAAACTGCTGAGAATATCATGATGGATGCAAGACCCCCCAGATGTTCAGAAACGGGTCCGGTTATGATAGTCCATAATGCATCCACACCAATTATATAGGAAAGAAAAAAATTGGCAATGAGAAAAGACATCAGGAAAAATACCAGGTGTTTGGTTGATTTTTTGATGATCTTATTGGTATTCCAGGCCGATTTGGAAAGTAGTTTCTGCTCTGTGGCATCTCCTTCGATGGCATACTCTATTTTGCGGAACACCATCTCCATGAATATTGTTTGGGGACAAATCCACCCGCAAAAAAGTCTTCCGAAGGCTGCTGTGAATAATACAATGAATATCACAAATGCAACCATCGTTAATCCAAATATGAAAAAATCCTGAGGCCAGAACACCTTGCCGAATATGATAAATTTGGCCTCGGGAATGTTGAAAAGGAAAAGTGGTCTTCCATTATATTTAATGAATGGAAGGGCGATGAAAACAATAAAGAAAAACCAGCTTACATAGGTTCTGTAATTTGTAAAACGGCCTTTAGGTTTTTGTGCAAACACCCATTTGCGTTTGCCTCTGGCATCCACCGTTGCAATCCTGTCACGAAAACTGCTTTCATCCCGTATTTCCTTTTCCGTTGTTGACATTCCTTTTTATTTACTGAGTCGTTTTGGTCACTGCTGCTGAATCTTTAACCGGGGCTGCTGTTGAATCTGTAGCGGGCGCTTCCATATAAAGGTCACCCTGTTGTGCTTTTGCATTTGCCGGGTTCGATCCTTTGATAGATTTTATATAGCTGGAAAGCTGGGCTATTTGCATAGGACTGAAGTCTTCCTGCCATGCACGCATTCCTTTTTCCGGAACACCATATTTAATTGTCTTAAAGATATCATTGATCCTGCCACCGTGTAACCAGTAATCATCTGTAAGATTGGGGCCTACAGTGCCTTCTCCCGCCTGTCCGTGACATGCTGCACAGTTGGTAATATAAGAGGCTTTACCTGCTGCTATTGCGCCAGCGTCAAGCATCACCACGGTATTTTCATCAACCTTATTCGCTGATTTTTTCAGAAACTCCTCTTGTTGCTTTTCCGCCCTGGCCACTTCAATCTCATATTCCTGTATTGTTGATGGAGCACTATGCGTAACATGGAATCTCCAGAGATAGATCACGGAAAAAAGGATACAGGCATAGAATCCATAAAGCCACCATGGTGGCAGGTTATTGTCCAGTTCCCTGATTCCATCATAATCATGACCAAGATCTATATCAGATTCTTTTTCAAGTGGCTTGAAGCTGTTAAGTTTGGTCCACCAGTTGCCTTTGGCAGCTTTGGCTTTTGCTTTGGCCACTTTTTCTTCTTCTGTTACAACCTTTTCTCTCCGGAGCAATAACTGAAGGTTGTATAACATGTATAGAATACTGATCAGCTCCATAAATATTATACCCACCATGAAGCCGAATGTAAGTTTGTCAAGGCCGCCAACGCTTGTTGGTACAGTTGCTGCTGCTGCCGCCTCCTGTGCCATAGACTCACCTGAAAAAAGGGTCAGGAAAATGATCAATATCGCAGCTCCTGATCCACCTGCCCGCGACTGTCTGTACTTTGAAATGAAAACATCTGCTGCACCATTTACTACCCATGCAAGCAGTACATTTACCAGTGCCAGTGCACCGATTATAATCAGAAGAGTTAATGCCAGCGGATTTTCAAGGCTGTTCTCCGCCTTTGGTCCCGTTGCACCTTTTGCCCAAAGAGTTTGCGATGCTGTCAGCAATGCCATCAGCATTATTCCTGATTTGCCAGTGCGTTGCAACATCACCATTGCTTTATTGCTAAAAAACATACCGGTTGTTTTAAGAGTTTGTCTAGTTGTTCTTGTCTAAGGGTATATTGCTGATTTCTTCAATCAGTTTTTTGTCAGCCTTAATAGTCCAGATCAGTACCAGCAGGAATATTACACTGAATATCAATAGTGAACTCAGTCCAAATATGCTGATGCCAGATATAGATTCGAGATAGTTGATGAATTTCATGTTGTAATTATTTATGATTATTTCTCAGCCACCTGTGCTCCTTTAATATCTTTTCCAAGCCTCTGCAGGTATGCTATTAATGCCACGATCTCTGCATCTTTTGCTGTTTCAATTTTTTCCATTTTGAGGTTTATTCGAATGCCATTGGCCTGGTTCATGAGATCCTTGTTTGCCTTACGGGCATAGCCTTCTTCATAAGGAACGCCAAGGGTTTGCATGGCTCTGATCATAGCAGGTGTTCTGGCTGTGTCTATCTTGTCATCAAACAACCAGGTGTAGGATGGCATAATAGATCCGGGGCTCATTGATTGGGGATCGAGCATATGGTTGTAATGCCAGCTATCGGGGTACTTACCACCCTGACGAGCCAGGTCGGGTCCAGTGCGCTTTGAGCCCCATTGGAACGGATGATCATAAACAAACTCTCCCGCTTTTGAGTATTCGCCATAACGTGCCACTTCATCGCGGAATGGCCGTATCATTTGGGAATGACAGGTATAGCATCCTTCCCTAATGTATATATCTCTGCCATGAAGCTCAAGAGGTGTATAAGGTTTTACACTTGAGATAGTGGGCACGTTGCTCTTTATCAGAAAAGCAGGAACAAATTCAAGCACGCCTCCAATTGCAACAGCAATAAAACTGAATACAAGCATCTGGATAGGTCTTTTCTCAATCCAACGATGCCAGTGCTCCTTGCCATGGGTAGCAATAACTTTTGGCAAAGGCGCGGCTTCTACTTCTTCATTGGCCACAAAGCTTCCTGCCTTCATTGTTTTATAAAGGTTATACACCATCACAATAGCACCGGCCAGATAAAGCGTACCACCTATGCTCCTCGTGATGTACATGGGGATGATGTTAGTTACAGTTTCCAAAAACTGGAATTTCAGTTGACCTTCTTCTGTAAAATTTTTCCACATCATACTCTGGGTAAACCCAGCCCAGTAAAGTGGAATTGCATACAGTACAATTCCTATTGTACCAATCCAGAAATGGGTGCCAGCCAGTTTCTTGGAATAAAGCGGTGTATTGTACATGCGGGGGATTAACCAGTATAATACACCAAATGTCAGGAAGCCATTCCAGCCCAATGCACCAACATGCACGTGTGCAATTATCCAGTCAGTAAAGTGGGCAATGGCATTTACATTCTTAAGGCTAAGCATGGGTCCTTCAAATGTGGCCATACCATAACAGGTAACAGCAACTACAAGGAACTTCAATACCGGTTCTTCCCTCACCTTGTCCCATGCACCACGAAGTGTGAACAATCCATTCAGCATACCACCCCAGGAAGGTGCAATCAACATAACAGAGAATACCACTCCGAGAGATTGTGCCCAGTCAGGTAATGCAGTATAAAGAAGGTGGTGCGGACCAGCCCAGATATACATGAAGATCAGGGCCCAGAAGTGAATGATGGAAAGTCTGTATGAATAAACAGGCCTGTTAGCCGCTTTTGGCAGGAAGTAATACATCAGTCCGAGGTAAGGGGTGGTCAGGAAGAACGCAACTGCATTATGACCATACCACCATTGCACCAAAGCATCCTGAACACCTGCATACCAGCTATAGCTTTTGAAAAGAGTAACCGGGATCTCAAAGCTATTAACGATGTGTAACATCGCCACGGTTACCCAGGTGGCAATGTAGAACCAAATGGCAACATAAAGATGACTCTCACGACGCTTCAGAATGGTGCCAAACATGTTGATTCCAAAAATCACCCATACAAGGGTAATGGCAATATCAACCGGCCACTCAAGTTCCGCATATTCTTTGCCGGTAGTAAAACCTGCCCAGAGGGTGAGTGCCCCTACTAAAATTATACCCTGCCAGCCCCAGAAATGTATTTTACTTAAGAGATCACTATACATCCTGGCTTTACATAGACGTTGAAGAGAGTAATATACTCCCATGAATATGCCATTCCCTACAAAGGCAAATATTACCGCATTGGTGTGAACAGGTCTCATTCTGCCAAAAGTGGTAGGAGCATAGTTGAGGTTGATGCCTGGATAAAATAATGAGATGGAGGCCCAGAGGCCTGCCAGCATTCCCACAATGCCCCATAACATGGTGGCAAAGGCGAACCATTTAACGATCTTGTTGTCGTAACTGAACTTTTCAATCTGCATAAGAGGGACTGTTTATCAGGTTATTTTTCTGGACTATCATTGCCGGGTTTATCATCGAATAGCATTCTGACCGGAGGCGAAAACTCATCTTCATACTGACCGTCTTTGACGCTCCATATAAATCCGAGCAGGAATATCGCCGCAACAGCGATACTTGCAATTAGAAGCAATATGATTACACCCATGCCTGGTAAATTTTTGTAAAAGTATCTTCAGCGCATAGTGAGAATTATGATCATACTCACAAAATCAGGTGATTTTACTCACCGTCATAGTTTAAGCCACCTGGCGGTGAGATTGGTAGCGCTGAAAGTGAGTGCAATGATACTTAGAGAGCTGGCAGGCATAAGGATAGCTGCAACCAGCGGGCTTAGATCACCCTGAACCGCGAAGGAAAGCCCTATTATATTATAAACAATGCTCATAACAAAGCTCGCCATAACGATCATCCTGTTGGCCCTGCTCAGTTTGATGAAGCGATGAAGTTTACCAAGTTGCATTGACTCCATAATGCCATCACTTGCAGGAGTGAAGCTGTTGGTATCTTCTGCTAAGGCTATTCCCAGGTTGCTTTCACGCATAGCGATGGCATCATTGAGACCATCGCCTACCATCATGACTTTCTTACCCCGGCTCTGAAGATGTTGGATATAGGCAAGTTTATCATGAGGTTTCTGGTTGAATAGAATGGTAGTGTTCCGGCCTGCAAGTTTTTCTAATGCCTGTCTTTCGCCTGGATTATCTCCTGAAATAACAGAAATTTTAAGTTCAGTACGCAGGTCACGGAGCAACTCATTCACCGTATCGCGGTAATGATTGCGGAAGCTGAAATAGCCACTTATTCTTTTTCCCTTTGCCACATAAACCCTGGTTCCTTCAGAGCTGCCTTCTTGTGCCGTTAAATAAGCATAGGAGCCTAGCGAATATAAAACACCATTCACCATGCCCTCAATGCCCTTACCGGTATGGTCGCGAAATCCCTGAACTGTAAGCTGGTTTCTGCCTAATTCCTTTACCAGGGCTTTGCTGAGTGGATGCCCCGATTGAGAGGCAAGCGCTGACACTGCGTCCCGATCAGCTTTAGAAAGAGGTTCTCCTTCATATGCAATATCATGTTGCTGGGTAGTGGTAAGTGTTCCGGTTTTGTCAAAAACTATATGGTCAATGGTCGCCATTTCCTCAATGGCCTGGGCATTGCGCAGGTAAAGCTTATTTCTCCCCAGGATTCTAAGGATATTTCCATTGGTGAAACTGTTAGACAGGAGAAGGGCACATGGACAAGCTATGATCAATATTGCTGTAACTGCCGGCCAGATGCGGCTGCTGTCAAAAATGCTCCAGTAAATAGCGCTGATGCCTGCGATGGTAAGTACTATATAAGTGAAATACCTGCTTAGCATATGTACAAAAGAAATTCCCTTTTCTTCAGTTGATTTATCTTCTCCCTGGTTCCACAACCGTGTAAGGTAACTTTGGGATACCTCTTTTACAACAAGTAGTTCCATATTGCCACCCGTTTGTTTGCCCCCAGCATAAATGATCTCACCCATTTCCTTAAGAACGGGTAATGATTCGCCAGTCACAAAGCTATAATCGATAAAAGCTTTTCCACGGGTTAAAATACCATCTGCAGGAACCAGTTCTTCATTATGGATAAGTAGTGTATCACCGGCTTTAATATCGGGCAGCGCGGTTGGAAGTTCTTTATCCTCTCTGAGCACGGTAATAGCTATTGGAAAATATGCGGTATAGTCGCGTTCAAAAGATAATTGCTGGTAAGTTTTATCCTGTAATACGCGACCAATGAGCATGAAGAAAACAATTCCGGCAAAAGAATCGAAATAACCACTGCCGGTATCGGTAAGTACTTCAAAAATGCTTCGGAAAAAGGTTACCCATATAGCGAGAACAATTGGCGCGTCAATATTCAGAAACCGGTGCTGCAGGCTCTTCCAGGCTGATTCGTAAAAAGGTTGGGCACTGAAGAGGAGTACGGGTAAAGCAAGAATAAGGTTAAGATACCGGAAGGCGTATTGCAGGTGCTTCTCAGCAGATTCAAGTCCCAGGTATTCCGGGAAACTCATCAGCATGATATTCACAAAACAGAAGCCCGCAACACCAAGTTGATAGATCATCGTTCTTGGCAACCGCGGTTTTTTATCCTTCAGCTGGTTAAGTGAAATATAAGGTTCATATCCAATATTGGTGAGCAGTTCAGCCACTTCACGGAGGCTGGTATGGCCATGATTAAAAATGATATCAACTTCTTTGCGTGAAAAATTTACGGTTGTTCGTACTACAGCCCTGTTAAGCTTATGAAGGTTTTCAAGGAGGTAAAGGCAGGAACTGCAGTGAATATGTGGAAGGTAAAAATTAATATGGGTCTGTTCTTCATTCCTGAAGCTTATTAGTTGTTGCTGGATCTTATCGTCTTCAAGGAAAGAGAATTTGTCTTTTCTAACCGGCTTCCGAAGGCTCTGGCCAGGGTTGGCGTTAAGGTCATAGTAATCGCAGAGCCCATTGTGGTTTAGAAGTTGGTATACGGTTTTGCAACCTTCACAACAGAATGATTGTTCTTCATGAAGAATAAAACCATCAATACAATCCTCTCCGCAGTGATAACAGGCGGTCATTTTATTTACAGCTGTAGGCACCCAAAATATTTTGCGCTAAACTAAATCTAAGCGTTTTCAGTGGTAGTGATTAGATTCAGGGAAGGAACTGATTTTTCTCAATCACCGCATTTTCGTTTATTTGAGGCTGCAAATCAAACATTTTGCAACTTTTTCAATTTTAAAAACTCCGGATGAAACGTATTCTGATCATCGACGACCACAATGAGATCCGTGAAAATATTGCTGAAATACTGACTTTGGGGGGATACCATGCCTTTACAGCGGAGAATGGCAAAAAAGGAGTGGAACTCGCCCTTGTTGAGAAACCTGATCTGGTAGTTTGCGATATTATGATGCCCGAGCTTGATGGTTACGGAGTACTACATCTGCTGCGAAAGAACCCCGAAACCGAGCATGTGCCATTCATCTTTCTTACTGCCAAAGTGGAGAGAAGTGATTTCAGGAAAGGAATGGAAATGGGAGCCGACGATTTTATTACAAAGCCTTTCGATGATATAGAATTACTTAATGCAATAGAGATCCGCCTGAAGAAGCAGGATATACTTCAACATAAATATGCAGGTACCGAAAAGGGGATGAATGAACTTATGCAGGATCTCAAGGAATCGGGATTCATGCATATGGATCCGGAACAATATGAGACAGAATTTCTTTCAAAAAGACAGCAAGTGTACAGTGAGGGTAAAAGACCTAAATATCTGTACTATTTAAAATCCGGTAAGGTGAAGGCATACCGCCTCCATGAGGATGGTAAAGAATATATAACCAATCTATATAGTACGGGTGATTATATAGGTTATGTTGCTTTACTCGAGAACAGCACTTATGAAGATACCGCGGAAGTGCTTGAAGAAGCAGAACTGGCAATGATTCCACGCGAGGATTTCCTGCAGGCTGTATTCAATGATATGACCATTGCCGGCAAATTCATAAAGCTCATAACCGGGAATGTTAAAGACAAGGAAGACCGCCTTCTTCACCTTGCATATGACTCACTCCGCAAGCGGGTGGCCAAGGCACTGGTAGATATCCAGCATAAATTTAACGCCGGAGCAGAGCCCGTGCCCATCGACATCTCCCGGGAGGATATAGCCCAATATGTAGGTACAGCCACTGAATCACTTATCCGGACGCTGAGCGATTTTAAATCGGAGAAACTTATTGAAATAAAAGAAGGCAAGATCCGCATTACTGATCTTGCCAAACTCAGTAACCTATTATACTGAGTCACCTGATATATAATTGACCGTTATTAGTCTTCCCCACGCTGCAATTCGAAATCCTCAGCTGCAGCAGGTTTAGGGTTAGTATTGTTTGGACTGCTTATTTCACGGCCATGATCATTTTGTTGGCGAAGTGTCCATTTGTCTGTCATAGTTGTTTCCAGCCAGAGATTGCCAGACTTACGGAATACCTGCACCGCCAAACCAAACCGCTTCCATAAATTCTGTTCAAGTTCAGCAACGGTCATTGCAGGTTCCACCTCCAGCTCACCCTCCTCCTTGGTAATACGCACATCTCCAATCTTCAGGGTATGAGCAAACATCCTCTGCGCGGGTGAAGGTTTTTCAACACCATGCTGTTTCCGGAAGAATTCGATCTTCAGGAAAGGAAAGCAGTTATTAAAATCCTGCTGTACTTCCTTAAGGTGCCGGGTTTCAGCTATCTGAATGGTCATAACTTTCCAATTAATAGATAAATACATCTGATTTCGCTCAGTTTATTGTTTCCTTATTCCTGCTTAGATTGATGATCAGTTCAGTTTCCGGTACCCGAAAATCAGCTGGATAAAATGCCTGCATTAAGCTGTGGATTTCCTGTAGCCGGATGTTTACATGATCTTATCAACGTCACAAAAATATCTTTATGGGAAGCCATAAATCATGACTTGAAGAGTGTCATGGGTTGACTTTTATCAGCCTTAGGGGTAACTCTGTACCGGGGCTGATGGGAAGAAAATCAGGTATATTAGGTATATCAGTCTTCTGTGGTAAAATTGTCCATATCGCGCCGATCTTTCTTGGTGGGCCTGCCTACTTTGCTCAGCCGCTTTCCGGTATGAAAGCTGGCTGCCTGGAAGCTGATTCTTTCCAGTTCTTCCTCAGGAGTAATGTCTTCGTAGTATTTAATGGCCTCGCTGTATTGTACTCGTTTGCTGAGGAGGTCAGCCACCCTGATTACCCATTTGCGGGCCTCGGTCCTGACCTCATATTCATCACCGATAGCTACGGCCCTGGATGCCTTCACCGCAACTCCGCCCATTTTTACCCTCCCCTTATCAATAGCCTCCGATGCTATACTCCGCGTCTTGAAAAGGCGGATGGACCAAAGATATTTGTCGAGTCTGATCTTTTCCATTTAATTACTGAATGATTGACTTTATCAGTTTTTAATGTTCCAGCAATTCTGCGAAGTAGGTATGGAAATAGGGTATGGTCTCTATGCCCTTATAGTAGTTGACGAGGTCATATTTTTCATTGGGAGAATGCAAATTATCGCTATCCAGTCCAAATCCCATAAATACGATCTTGAGACCCAATTCTTTTTCGAAAAGTGCGCAGATTGGAATGCTTCCACCTCCCCGAACAGGTATTGGCTTTTTGCCGAAAGTGGCTTCTATGGCCATAGCGGCCGCTTTATAGCCATCCGAATCTATTGGTGTCATGTATGGTTCACCGCCATGGTGCAGGGAGGCCTTTACGCTTACATTATCCGGAGCGATGGAATAAAGGTGATCGATCAGCAATTTAGTGATCTTGTCACTCTGCTGGTCAGGCACCAACCTGCAGGAGATTTTTGCATATGCCTTTGAGGGCAGTACGGTTTTTGCGCCTTCCCCTGTATAGCCACCCCATATTCCATTGAGTTCCAGGGTGGGGCGTATGCCTGTGCGCTCATTAGTGGTATATCCTTTTTCACCCCATAGCGCATTCACTCCCAGGTCTTTTTTGAAATCTTCCTCATTAAAGGGGGCTTTCGCCATCAGTTCCCTTTCTTCCGGAGTTGCATCCACCACGTCATCATAAAAACCGGGAATAGTAACATGATTATTTTCATCATGCAGAGAAGCTATCATCTGGGCCAGGATGGTTATTGGGTTAGCTACCGCTCCTCCATAAACTCCACTATGCAGATCGCGGTTTGCACCGGTTACTTCAACTTCTATATATGATAATCCACGCACGCCAATATCAATGGAAGGTGTATCCATACTGATCATGGCTGTATCACTGATCAGGATAACATCCGCATCAAGCAGACCTTTATTGGCTTTCACAAAATCAGCCAGGTTAGGGGATCCAACTTCTTCTTCACCTTCAATCAGAAACTTAATATTGGTTGGCATCTCGCCACCCGCCACCATTGTTTCCATTGCTTTTACATGCATATAGAACTGGCCCTTATCGTCACAGGCTCCTCTTGCATAGATCTTCCCATCTTTTATTACAGGCTCAAAGGGGCCGCTGTTCCAGAGCTCAAGAGGATCTGGCGGCTGAACATCATAATGACCATATACCAGTACAGTGGGCTTAGCCGGGTCAGTTATCAACTCACCGTATACAATAGGGTGCCCCGGGGTTTCATAAATAGACGTTTTGGTTGCCCCGGCAGCAATGAGGCTGTTCCGAACAGCTTCGGCGCATTTGACCATATCAGCTTTGTGCTCACTTCGGGCACTAACACTGGGAATTCTTAATAATTCGAGTAATTCGTTCAGAAACCTGTCTTTATGCTGGTCCTGGTATTCTTTCCATGCATTCATGATCATCTGTTTATCGCCACTAATTTAGGTGGATTTATTCAAAGCATCCGATGTGTCGGGAAGCTTATGTTTTTCATCTGATAATATGTTCTCTATAGTCCACTCAATTCTTTTTTCAAAGGGATGTTTCCTAACTGTGCAATCGGTTTTTGCACAGATCGGGCAGGAAAATTCAAGGCATCCGTCAGAATGGACAAAGAGTTCTATCGTGTCGCCGAATTCTTCTCTTATTCGCTTGCTCAGTGCTTCCACCTCTACATGAGCTTCCCGTACATTTAGGTACCATGGAACAGTAAGGTGGCAGTCAACATGAAGAATACTTCCATACTTGATGACCCTCAAATTATGGAGGTCTATCCACTGTATCCGCCGTTCTTTATTGAGGGAGTCCACCATCTTTCCCAGCAACTCCTCGTCAGCCTCATCCATAATACCAGCAAGAGATTCACGCAAGATCCGGTATCCGGTAAAGATGATGATAAAGGCAAAGATCATAGCCACAATATTATCTATCAACTGTTTACCGGTGAACCATATTAATGCAACACCAATCAGTATGCCGATGGTAGAATATGTATCTGATTGAAGATGCCTGCCGCTTGCCATGAGCGCCAGTGAATTGTTTTTTCGGCCACGCCTTATGGCTATATATCCCATTATATAATTCACCACTCCAGCAATTGCAACCAGTATCATACCGGTATCAAGCTGCTTAAGTTGGTGTGGGTGTATGAAATTATTTATTGACTCATAAATTATGATGAGCCCGGCAATCATAATCAATGTTCCTTCAACTGCTGCTGAAATAAATTCAGCTTTTCCATGACCGTAGGGATGATCCATGTCACGGGGCTTGGAAGCAACATATAGACTGTATAGCCCGATGAAACCGGAGATCACATTCACAGTACTTTCAAGTGCATCTGTGAGAATTGAAACCGAGCGGGTCAGAAAATAGGCGGCGATCTTAAGGCCAAATAATATAACGGCTACCAATACCACCCATTGCTGTACCCTGAAATTCTCTTTCTGCGTCTCCATTATTTCATGGCCATATCAAAGCGTTTCTGGATGTATTCCCAATTCACAACATTCCACCAGTTGTCAATATAATCAGCACGTTTGTTCTGATATTTCAGGTAATAGGCATGCTCCCATACATCGAGTCCAAGCAAAGGAATACCTCTTGTACCTGCCACATCCATCAGGGGATTATCCTGGTTAGGGGTGGATGTTACGATGAGCTGCTTATCGCCCATAAGTACCAGCCATGCCCAGCCGCTGCCAAAACGATTCTTTCCGGCTTCTGAGAACACTGATTTAAAATTGGCAAAGGAACCAAATTTACTTTCCAATGCAGATGCCAGGCTTCCGCCAGGTTTATTATCTGACCTGGAAGCACGCATACTTTGCCAGAACAACTCATGGTTATAATGACCACCGGCATTATTTCGTAGTTTCTCTGACATCCTCGATATACCTCCAAAAATCTGCTCCAGGGGTTTGGAACGGTCAATTCCTTCGGCGATCGCTGCATCATTCAGATTCTTTGCATAGGCTGCCGCATGTTTGGTATAATGAATCTCCATAGTTTGCGCGTCGATGTATGGCTCAAGAGTTTTGTAATCGTACGGCAATGGCTTTTGTTCAAAACCTGTAACGAATGGATTGGAAATGTTCTTGGAAGCCGTTTTGCAGGAGGACAAAAGGCTGCTCCCAATTACCGTACTTCCAATACTGAATGCCAGCGATGCTTTGGTACCATTTAAAAGGAATGCACGCCTTGATTGTGGATTTGATTTCATACTACCGGTTTTTTTAAAGTTACTGCGGTTCAGGAGCACCGCGACTATTTTTTATCCGTTCAAACCAGGGCCTTATCTTACGGAAGGTCCTGAAATAAAACTCTTTGTTGAACAATTGCGAATCGTGCATTGCCTTATATACAAGAAAAACACCAATGGGTAATAGGATATATGTTGCCATCCACATACCCCATCCCGGCGCAAGCACGGCTTCTTTCACAAATTTTTTACCGAAATTATTGAGGAGGAAAAATATCACAAAGAAGATCACTGCGAAAACCAGTGGCGTTCCAATACCACCCTTCCGAATAATGGAACCAAGTGGGGCCCCTATAAGGAATAATACAAAACAGGCGAGTGACATGGTGAATTTTTCATGCCATACCATCTTGTGTAACCGAAGACTTTTTGAGCGATTCTCATATTCACTTTTATTGATCTCCAGCGTGCTTTTGATTACAGAGAGCTGAGATATCACTCTTTCATTAACTCCAGGGAGCATGGTGTCAGCAATTATATCTTTACTCGACTTAACCGCAACCTCGGTTGTTGGTTTCCGATAGCCAGTATCCAGATGAAGTAAGAAGGGGATCGACGAAGAAAGTTCAGTCATCATCTTTTTTCGGAAGAAATCATGAATGGTTTCCAATGAGTCAATTGCTTTGTCTAGCTGGCGCACACTTAACATTTGATAATTATCACGGAATAAGCTGTCTTCCGTTTTAGTGAGTTGAAGACTGCTGAGGTCGAACACTTTTTTGAACTCCTTAAACCCAAGCCTTATATACTCAGTGTTGGTTGACATTCTGGAACCTCTTTCCGTATTACGCCACCCATCCATAAGTTTGAATTCAAGAAATCGCTTATCATCTGAAACCTTCATGATCCCTTTCCTTGCGATGATAATATTGTCCTGCAGATTATAGTCCTTCTCAAAAATGATGATATCCCTTAAGGTTGAATCATCTGCTTCTTTTTTTCCCACCTTAATTGCATAACCCGGAATGTTTGTATAAAACGCACCTTCCCTTAGGTCAAAGGCAGGCTTTTTATTTATTATATCATATTTAAGCCGGTTTAGTTTAAGATTGGATACCGGTAGAAGATAATTATTGAACATGAACGCAACTCCACAAAGTAGTAAACTCACAAACATGATTGGCCGCATAAACCGCAGCAGAGGAATGCCGGCAGACTTAATCGCTACCAATTCAAACGTTTCTCCCAGGTTACCGAAGGTCATGATGGATGATAATAACACGGCCAGGGGAAGTGCCAGTGGAACAACAGTAGCCCCTACATAAACGATGGCCTGGCCTATAGTAAACAGATCAAGACCCTTGCCAACAAAATCATCAATGTAAAGCCAGAAAAACTGAAGTACAAGCACAAATACAGTAATGAAAAAAGTAGCGATAAAAGGCCCAATAAAGGCTTTGAGGATAAGTTTATCGAGTTTTTTTATCACAGCGTTGCGGAATGTTTTTGGATAACTTTATTCAATGGATGCGGTAAAAATACAGCTTTCCCCAAAGGAAAGGGAAATGGTTCAGGATCCTGACATCATTTTAACGAAGAACAGTGCTATTAAATCGATCATCGAAATGTTCGGGGCAATAAGCAGGTATGAGACAGACTATATAAATGATAATAAAATGAGACTGCCTCCCGAAGTCAGCAAACAATCTCCAAAAATTTCACGGGGAGAACAGTACCGTGAATTACCCTGGGTAATGCTCGACTTTCCCCGTGTTTTCGATCCGGGAGCTACGCTTGCTATTCGTCATTTATTCTGGTGGGGCAATTTCTTCTCTGTGACAATACAAGTGTCGGGGAAATTCAAAGATAAAGTGGTAAAAAATATAGAAAGAGCTCCACAAGGAACTCATTTATGCGTTCATCCATCACCGTGGGAGCATCATTTTGGGAGTGATAATTACAGGTTACTCGCAGAATTGCAACCAACGGAATTCACCCGGATTGCAGAAATTAATGAATACGTCAAACTGGCACTGGTATTACCAGTAGCCAATTATGAACTAGCTCCTTCATTCCTGCTGAAAGGGTTCAGTAGTTGGATGGATTTACTGAAAGATTAGTTTCCGAGACGATGGAAGAGGTCTTTAACCTGGTAGCCCCACAACTGGCTCTGGTCTTTGATTTCTTTCTTATCTGCAAAATCATTTATCACCAAAATGGTTTGGTTGGTAACTTCTGATTTCTCAATTCTGAATTCAAAAAACTCTTCTTTAGGTGCGTGGAGCCAGTGAAAACGGATAAAACTATTTTCTTCACTTTCCAGAACTTCTGCTTTATCTATCGACCCATTCCATGAAAAACTGAACACCTGGTCTCTTTCATCAACTTTATCAGCAAACCATTCCTGCAAGCCGGCCGGAGTGCTCAAAAATTCATATAGAATAGAAGGTGAACACCTCACGGGATATTCCAGCGTATACTTTAGTTTCTTACTCATTCTCCAATCAATATCTGTCTTAAGGGATTACAATCAATGCAATAATAGAAAATAATATGACGCTGCAAAATAATACCTGAAGTATTTTTTGTTAAAGGGAGCTGGCCTTGAAACTGCACAAAAACCCCGTAAAAACACTGAAATGCAGCGTTTTACACAAGCTTTTTTTGGAAAAGGCGTTGGCTAATGTTAAATTGCTGTAACGAGTTGACCGGAATGGGTGACACAGGCTTATGCAAGATTTTACTCATTTATTCGTTTTAGCAATACCGAACCACAAACCTTAGAAAATAAACCTCAAACCACCACCTATGAGTATGCGTCAACTCAAGATCACTAAATCTATCACCAACCGGGAATCCCAGAGCCTGGAGAAGTATCTTCAGGAGATCGGGAAAGTAGAACTTATCGGTCCGGAAGAGGAAGTCCGGCTGGCCCATCTTATCCGTCAGGGCGACCAGCGCGCGCTGGATCGGCTGACCCGGGCAAACCTTCGATTTGTTGTATCGGTTTCAAAACAATATCAGAATCAGGGACTATCACTTCCCGATCTCATTAATGAGGGTAATCTCGGGTTGATCAAAGCGGCACAACGTTTTGATGAAACCAGGGGATTCAAGTTCATATCATACGCAGTCTGGTGGATTCGCCAGAGTATTCTGCAGGCACTTGCGGAGCAAAGTCGTATTGTTCGATTGCCATTGAATAAAGTAGGGCTTACCAACCGCATCCAGAAGGCATACCAGATGCTGGAGCAGGAATATGAACGCGAGCCATCTCCTGAAGAACTGGCTGAATATCTGGAACTGGAAACCGAAGAGGTTTCTGCTTCGCTGGGCATTTCAGCAAGGCATGTAAGCATGGATACACCCCTTTCTGATGGGGAAGATAATACTATGATGGATACCATGGAGAATCCGAATGCTGAGCGCACCGACAAAAATATTGAACACGATGAAAGCCTTAAACAGGAAATAGATCGCAGTATGCAGGTGCTAACGGAGCGCCAGAAAGAAGTTATCTGCTACTTTTTTGGAATCGGGGTAGATCATCCAATGAGCCTCGAAGATATTGGAGAAAAATTTAATCTCACAAGAGAGAGAGTAAGGCAGATCAAGGATAAGGCCATCACCAAACTCCAAACCAATTCAAGGTCCAAACAGTTGCGGACATACCTCGGTGTGTAATCAAATTGCTTAAAGTATATTTGCAATCCATTTTAAGGTGAACATTTTGTTCACCTTATTTTTTTGCTACAAATTGGAATAAAACACCCGGTATGTTTGAATCATTAAGTGAGAGGCTCGAATCGGCCTTTAAACAGATAAAAGGAGAGGGTCGAATAACTGAGCTTAACGTGGCAGCTACGGTTAAGGATATCCGTCGTGCCCTGGTTGATGCTGACGTCAATTATAAGATCGCCAAAGAATTCACGGACAGGATCCGCGAAAAAGCTATGGGCGAAAAAGTGCTTACAGCAGTTAGTCCCGGCCAGTTGATGGTCAAGATCGTAAAAGACGAGTTGGTTGAACTAATGGGTGGAACAGAGAGTGAATTTAACAGCAAAGGTAACCCTGCAGTGATTCTCATAGCGGGGTTACAAGGTTCTGGTAAAACAACATTCAGTGGTAAACTGGCCAGCTATCTCAAAAACAAAAAGGGACTGAACCCGATGTTGGTTGCAGCGGATATTTATCGACCTGCGGCCATTGACCAGTTGCAGGTTCTGGGAGGTCAGGTGGGCGTAGAAGTATTCAGTGATCCCGACAATAAAGATGCAGTTGATATTGCCACAAAAGCTGTGGCTCGGGCGCGAAGCCTTAATAAGAATGTAGTAATCATTGATACAGCGGGTCGACTCGCCATTGATGAAACCATGATGACCGAAGTGGCCAATATTAAAAAGGCCATAAATCCCAACGAGATCCTTTTTGTTGTGGATTCAATGACCGGGCAGGATGCGGTAAATACCGCAAAAGCATTCAATGAAAGGCTTGATTTTTCCGGCGTTGTGCTTACGAAGCTGGATGGTGACACCCGGGGTGGTGCGGCATTATCCATTAAGTACACGGTTAATAAGCCAATCAAATTTGTAAGCAGTGGTGAAAAACTGGATACACTGGATGTTTTCTATCCGGAAAGGATGGCTCAGCGAATCCTTGGAATGGGCGACATTACAACCCTGGTTGAGCGCGCGCAGGCCCAGTTTGATGAAGAGCAGGCAAAAAAGCTGGAGAAAAAGATCCGTAAAAACCAGTTCGACTTTGAAGACTTTAAGCAACAGCTCGAGCAGATCAAGAAAATGGGAAATATCAAGGACCTTCTTGGGATGATACCGGGTGTAGGTAAGGCTATAAAAGATATCGATATCAGTGATGATGCATTCAAGGGAATTGAAGCTATGATCAATTCAATGACTCCTTTTGAGCGGGCAAATCCGGATACCATCGACCCAAGCAGACGGAAACGGATCGCCAAAGGGAGTGGCAAGGATATTGCTGATGTGAACGCATTCATGAAGCAGTTCGAGCAGATGAAAGATATGATGAAAATGATGAATAAGATGCCAATGGGTGGAAAGATGCCCGGTTTAGGCGGATTGGGCCGCAGGTAAATATCATCATTTGGTAATAATATTTTAGTTTGCAGATAAGCTCCGGATTGCTACTTTTGCAGTCCTTATCAACGTTAACCCTATTTGTTCACGCATTTAAATTTTTATTTACGATGCCAGTTAAAATGAGATTGCAGCGTCACGGCTCCAAGAAAAGACCATTCTACTTCATAGTAGTGGCGGACGCACGTGCACCGAGGGATGGTAAATTCATCCAGAAGATCGGTACTTACAACCCCCTGACAGTTCCAGCGTCAATTCAGTTAGATCGCCAGCGCGCGCTCGATTGGCTGCACAAGGGTGCAGAACCAACTGATACCGTTCGCCGGATCCTGTCTTTCAAAGGTGTATTGTACCTTAAGCACCTGCTGCGTGGCGTGAAACTGGGCTTGTTCGATGATGTTACGGCTATGCAGAAATTTGAAGTATGGCACAAAGAACATGAAGCTCAGTTGAAGAAGCGTAGCGACGAGCATAGGCAACAGCGCCAGGTGCGCCGTTATCCAACTACCAACAGAAGACCCCAACCTCGTCAGGAAGGTGGTGCTGCTGAGTAATTGACAAAAAAGCTCTAAATAAAAGTCCCGGTGCCCTGCATCGGGACTTTTTTATGAAATCCTTATGCACTACAATAATATCGGTAAAATAGTAGCCACTCATGGTATTCAGGGTGAACTTGTGCTGAAACATGCCCTGGGCAAAAAAACGGCCCTCAAAGGACTTGAGATCATTTTCCTGGAATTGCGAAAAGGAGAATTCCTGCCTTATTTCATAATTGAGGCAAAAGCGAAAAATGAATCGGAGATATATCTGAAATTGGATGGTGTGCTCACCCGTGAAGCTGCACAGAAACTTACACAGAAAGAAGTTTGGCTTCCGGAAGAAGATTTCCATCGCTATGCATCCAGATCATCTCCAATTTCATTACTTGGATTTCATATTATTTCTGATGGGAAAAATATAGGTGAGATACTTGAAGTCATTGAACAACCCCACCAGGTGCTCTGCCGGATCGATCTGAATGGCAGGGAAGCCCTTATTCCTGTGCATGCTGATACTCTCCTCAAAGTTGATCAGAAAAAGAAAGAAGTGGTACTTGATATACCGGATGGGCTATTGGATATTTATATGGATTGATGGGCTGGATACCTCTCCAGTAGTTTTTCAATCTGCACCCAATGCCTCTTGTTATGGGCAACTATAAACATGAGCATGTCACCCAATTTTAACTTAAGGTAGGGGGCTATGGAAATGGGAACCCTGACTGCATTCAGGTCAATTTTTTCAGCCCTGCCCAACAGTAATATCAATCTTCTCTGCCATTGCAGAAATTCACTGATCACATTTTCACTATTCAATTGCGTATTGGGTGAATGCCCTTTCATTGCCTTCATTTTGTTCTTAACTACTCCATCTTTTGGCATCATTGATCTGGTAAAATAACCACCTAAAATGCCAGTCTTAAAGAATACAGCAGGCTCTGTCACCGATTTTTCAACGAGCTCCGTCATCTTCGGGATATAATACCGGTAATAACTATTTAGGTGTTCCAATACCTGTAAAGTGTTCCACCTGCCCGGGCCGTCATTGGATTCAAGTAATTCGATGGGAGTGTGACTTCCAATCTGCTCTATTTGTTCAAGCAACAAAACCGAGTCCTCCTTTAGCGCATTAATCAGGTTACTGCTATTCAAATGTTTCATATACTTCTATTTGAAACCAAAACTAAAATGTCCTTTTAAGCTGATTCTTGGTGTAGACCAAGATTTTCAGATCCTGATTGTAGCCAGCAATTTACTAAATGTAGTAGCGTCGAGTCCTAAATAGGATGCCAGGTATTTATGAGGCACGATCTGTAAAATATGCGGGCTGCGATTTAATAGGGTGCGGAATTTTTCTTCGGCTGAATAAACCATCAGTTCAATCTGTCTTTCCAGAATTCCTGACACTGTATGCGTCAGCGTTCTATACATCAGTTCAGCAATAGCAGGATGTTGTTGACGGCACTTCTCTACAAGTGAATACGGTGCTCGCAGGAAGCTGCTCATTGTTAGTGTTTCAAGGAAATATCGGGATGGTTTCTGAAGAAGGAAGGAATCAATAATTCCTGAAAAGGAATAGGGATAGGTAAAAACGATTGTCGCTTCTTTCTGTTCATGCAGGTGGAAACCACGCTGTACACCATCGGTTACAAAATATAGGTATTTCTCCACTTCACCTGCAGCCGTGATCACTGATTTTCGTTTAAAGGTAACCGGTACCCATATTGAGCTGAATTCTTCCCAAGCCTCTTCACCTACAGGATGGAGTCCTGTAAGTTGTCGCCGCATGATCTCAATAGGATCGTTCAACTGTTTCACTTTTGGTCAGATTTAATGAAATCGGTTGCAAAATAACTTTTTTCATTTCACACCCTTACATTTGATTATGCCATCCCCAGTACGACTGATTGCTCATTTCGACCTTGATGCATTTTTTGTATCTGTAGAGTGTCTTAATGATCCTTCACTGAAAGGGCTGCCCCTGGCGGTAGGTGGAACCAGTGACAGATCAGTTGTGGCAGCTTGCAGTTATGAAGCAAGAAAGTATGGGGTGCATTCTGCGATGCCGATGAAGACCGCTCTCCGCATGTGCCCACACCTTAAGGTGGTAAGTGGAACAAGGGGTGAATACAGCCGGTATTCACGAATCGTTACTGACATTATTGGCTCCGCCGCCCCGCTATTTGAAAAGGCATCGATCGATGAGTTTTATATTGACCTCACTGGTATGGAGAAATTTTTCCGGCCGCTCGAATGGACACTGCAATTGCGGGAGCAAATCATAAGAACAACCGGACTTCCTATCTCATTCGGTATGGGAGCCAACAAAATGATAGCCAAAATCGCAACTGACGCAGCCAAGCCAAATGGCTATCTTTTCATTGAACCAGGAAAAGAAGTAGAGTTTCTTGACCCGATGAAAGTCAGCAAAATTCCTGGTGTGGGTGATCAAACAAATCGTGACCTTCTTCAATTAGGGATTGAGACAATCCGTGAATTGCGTTTAGCCAATCCCGATATGCTGCTCCGTCAGCTGGGAAAATTGGGACCAGAACTTTGGAACAAGGCTCATGGACGGCATTCGGGAGCGGTGAATCCATACCAGGAAGCAAAATCTGTGTCTACGGAGAATACCTATGAAACGGATATTACCGATCTATCCTTTCTGGAGTCAGAACTTGTCAGGATGACGGAAAAGATCGCCTATGAACTTCGTCAGGAAAATAAACTCGCAGGATGCATTGCCGTTAAGATCCGCTACCCTGATTTTGAAACAACCTCCCGACAAACAACTATCCCTTATACCTTTTATGATGACGAACTAATTCCACAGGCCAGGGCTTTATTTAGGCAGCTTTACCGCAAAGGTTGCGCAGTCAGGCTTTTAGGGGTGCGGTTAAGCGAACTTACTGCTGAAGCAAAGCAAACCAATCTTTTCCAGGACATTGACCGGAAATCAGATCTATACAAGGCAATTGATTCGGTTAAGAATCAATTCGGTAAAGAAAGCATCAATAAAGCAGGGGGACTAAAAAACAGAAACCTATAAAATCAGTAGGTTTTTGTTAAATTAGCATCCCATCAAGTTTTAAAAATTATCATATGAGTTTACGATTAGGCGATACGGTGCCCAATTTTAAAGCCGTAACTACAGAAGGAGAAATTGATTTTTATGAATTCCTGGGCGATGGCTGGGGCGTACTTTTTTCGCATCCTGCCGATTATACCCCTGTTTGTACTACTGAACTGGGACGCACCGCACAACTCAAAGAGGAGTTTGCAAAACGCAATGTGAAGGTGATGGCAGTTAGTGTTGATCCGATTGATAAGCATTTTGGTTGGCGCAATGACATCAATGAAACACAGCATTGTACGGTTGATTTTCCCATCATTGCTGACGAAGATAAAAAAGTAGCAGAGCTGTATGATATGATACACCCGAATGCATCAGCAACTGCCACCGTTCGTTCATTGTTTGTAATTGGACCGGATAAGAAACTCAAACTATCAATAACCTATCCGGCATCAACAGGAAGGAATTTTTATGAAGTATTAAGGGTAATAGATTCCCTGCAGCTTACTGCCGATTATAGCGTTGCTACGCCTGCTGACTGGAAGGCCGGCGATGATGTAATAGTTGTACCTGCAGTTAGTACTGAAGATGCAATCCGGAAATTTCCAAAGGGCGTTAAGGTGGTAAAGCCTTATCTGCGTTATACTCCTCAGCCGGATCTGGACTGATTCTAAATGGTCATCTACAATTTTAAAATACCCGGATGCATGGCACCGGGTATTTTTTTGTAAGTTACGTATTACAAGAAACCAATTGCTGTTATGAGAAAATACTCCCTGCTTCTGCTACTTTTATTTGTACTAAATGGTCTGCAAGCCCAAAAGACTTTGCTTCATTGCGGGCAATTGATTGATGTTAATTCCGGAAAAATACTCACCTCGATGACCATAGTAGTAGAGGGAAAAAAGGTTTCGGATGTTGTTACGGGTTATTCCAAAGGTACTGCATCAGATAAGGTCATTGATCTTAGGAAATTTACTGTGATGCCGGGCCTGATAGATATGCACGTGCACATGGAGAGTGAAACAAGAAAAGGAGCAACAGCTGACAGATTTATCAAGAACCCTGTTGATATAGCTTTTGAATCACTTCAATATGCGGAGATAACATTGATGTCAGGTTTCACATCAGTTCGTGATCTGGGAGGCTCAGGAGTTAATATTTCACTACGCAATGCCATTGCAGCAGGAAAGGTAAAAGGGCCAAGGATATTCACGGCAGGAAAATCTATCGCTACAACAGGCGGACATGCTGACCCCACAAATGGTTACCGGAAAGACCTAATGGGCAATCCGGGTCCGCTGGAAGGTGTAATTAACGGCGCATCAGATGCCTACCAGGCCGTTCGCCAACGCTACAAAGACGGGTCTGATCTCATTAAGATCACAGCAACTGGCGGAGTTTTGAGCCAGGCGAAAGATGGTGCAAATGCGCAGTTTACCGTGGAAGAAGTAAAGGCCATTGTAACTGCCGCAAAAGATTATGGCTATATGGTGGCGGCACATGCGCATGGTGCGGAAGGCATCAAACGCGCTATCAGGGGGGGAGTAAATTCTATTGAACATGGAACGTTTATGGATGATGAAGGAATTGCCCTGATGAAAGAATTTGGAACCTGGTATGTTCCAACAATTACCGCGGGTAAATCGGTTGGGGATAGTGCCAAGATTCCCGGCTATTATACAGATATTGTAACTCCGAAAGCACTGGCAACGGGCCCGCAGATCCAATCAACTTTTGCCAAAGCTTATGAATCAGGGGTTAAGATCGCATTCGGTACGGATGCAGGGGTTTACGCACATGGAAAAAACTGGCTGGAATTTGTTTACATGAATGAAGCTGGAATGCCGGTATTGGAAGCCATTCGTTCAGCAACCCTTTCAGCAGCTGAATTACTGGGGATGGCCAACCAGTTAGGGGCCATTGAAAAAGGAAAGCTTGCGGATATCATCGCTGTAGATGGTGACCCATCAAAAGATGTCAGATCCATGGGGAGGGTGCGTTTTGTTATGAAAGAGGGAAATGTTTACAAAGGGGAATAGTTGAAAATGTGCCCGGGTAACTAATTTGAGGCTGGATTTCCTTTTCCATATAATTTATTGTAATTTGTCAGTCCTAAACCTCTTGTATGAAAAAGGTTTCCCTCTGTACCACCACACTGATCGCATTGTTTTTTATGGCTTGTGATCAATCCATTCCTGATAGTAGCAGTTCAACTTATTCATCAATTCCGGCCCTTCCTGCTACCACTGCGGGAATAACCCCATCATCTGATGCAGCTGTGCCTGCATTAGGTCCGGTTGCCACCGCTAAACGAAACCCTGCCCATGGTCAGCCCGGCCATCGCTGTGATATCGGCGTAGGTGAACCACTTCCCGGAACCGGCTCCACCACTAGTGCATTACCTGCTTTGCCCGGTGTAATTGCTCCAAACCTGAGGTCTTTTGCTACTCCTGCCGCCAACCTAAACGGAACCCAGGCGTCTTCAACAGTTTCCCTGAATGCACCGACTATCGGCCAGCAGGTTCCTGTTACAGCTTCATCAGGCTCGGCACTTAATCCAAAACACGGAGAGCCTGGCCATCGCTGCGATATTGCAGTAGGGGCACCACTTAATTCGTCCCCTTCAACAAATAAAAATAGTTCACCTGCTGTTACAACTACACAAATAAATCCCAGTCCAATAAAACTTAATACAAATTCAACAACCGCCACCGGCATGAATCCTAAGCACGGAGAGCCAGGTCACCGTTGTGATATTGCTGTAGGAGCCCCGTTAAACAGTGCTGCGAAATCCACCCCCGCTGCTACAACAACCACCCAGGTTGCAAACTCGTTACCCGCCCCTCTGGCTGCCCTTGGAAATGATACCGTTGCAAACACAAACTTTACACCATCTATAGCTCCCGGAACTACCGATTCTAAACCTACTGCTGCAGGAATGAATCCAAAACATGGGCAACCCGGTCATCGTTGCGATATTGCAGTAGGTGCACCACTGGATTCAAAGCCTAAACAATAGGTATAACCGATTGGTCAGATTTATTATCTTCCACTCCTGTTGAGAGTGTTACTTGTCATATCATGGATACTTATAATTGCCGTAGTGTTACCCTTTGTAAGGGATGACTACTGGATCTTTCGCGTCTTTGAATATCCCAGGTACCAAAAATTCCTCCTCCTGCTCCCTTTCTTTGGCGCCATGCTCTGGTTTGGAAATTACCGCAACTGGTTCCACCTATCCACAACGATTTTACTGGCTCTTTCCATCATTTACCTCGCATACCGGATTTGGCCTTACTGGCCTTTTGCTGAGAAGGAAATGAAAGATATCGTCTCCACTAACAAGGCCAACCAATTGAAAGTAATTTGTGCAAATGTGTTGCAGGAAAACAGGGAGTTTGATCGACTTTATAAACAACTAAATGAGCATGAGCCAGATATCATTTTTCTCCTTGAAACTGATCTCAAATGGCAGGAGGCAATGGATAAAAAATTGGATAAAGAATATCCTTATGCCCTTAAAATGCCATTGGACAATACCTACGGATTATTATTCTATAGTAAAATACCGCTGGAGGGGGGAAAAATAAATTACCTGGTAGATCCTGATGTGCCATCCGTTGAAACAATTGCGAGATTACCTTCTGGCCAGCGTGTCAAGATCTGGGGTCTTCACCCTAAGCCACCCGTACCAGGTGAAGATGATCGATCAACCGCAAAAGACAAAGAACTGATGAAGGTGGCGCTTATGGCAGAAAAGGAAAGACTACCGGTAATGGTGATGGGTGACCTCAATGATGTGGCCTGGAGTTATGTAACTGAATTATTCCGCAAAACAAGCGGACTGCTTGATCCCAGGCGGGGACGTGGTTTCTACAGTACTTTTTCAGCTAAAAGCTGGTTCATCAGTTTTCCGCTGGATTATATTTTCTGCTCGGCTGATTTTGGATTAATAAATATGGAACGGCTGCCTAAAAATGGATCAGACCATTTTGCAATTGTGAGTCATTTCGAATACAAACCTGTTTTGAAGAATATTCAGGAAGAGCCCCAGGCCGATCCTTCAGAAAAAAAAGAGGCAGTTGAAAAAGCCGCTAAGCCGGAATGATGGAAATATATGACAAAAATCAGGTAACATATCTGGGGTTTCCTCTGTAGTTTCAATTAATATTTATTGCCATGAAAAAATCAGCTTTATTGCTGCTCGTACTCTTCATTTCAACAGTTGCGACGGCACAAAAATTCAAATCTTTATTTAATGGAAAAGACCTAAGCGGGTGGAATATCCATGGTACCGAAAAATGGTACGTAGAGGATGGAAACCTGGTGTGTGAAAGTGGTCCCGAAAAACAGTATGGATACCTTTCTACCGACAAGCAATACAAAAATTTTGAATTGCGGCTTCAGTTCAAACTCGAAGCAAATGGGAACAGTGGCGTTTTCATCCGTTCAAGTATTGATGGTACAAAAATCAACGGATGGCAGGTTGAAGTGGCTCCACCCGATCATCACACAGGGGGTATCTATGAATCATACGGAAGGGGATGGTTAATCAAACCTACACCTGTAGCCGAAAAATTTCTGGATGCAAAAGGATGGAATCAAATGCGCATCCTTGTTGTAAATGATGAAGTGACCACCTGGTTGAATGGATATAAAATGGTCAATATTAAAGACGAAAAGATAGGTGCCGGTAACGGATTTATTGCATTGCAGATCCACGATGGTGGTGGCATAAAGGTTAGATGGAAAAAAATTGAGATCAAGGAATTGAATTAACCCTAAAAAATTATCAGCATGTCAAACAAAAGAGATGCCTCCCGGAGGAAATTCATCCGGAATTTTGCTACAGCAACTGCTGCCCTTGCTACCGGTCAGGCGGTGCTGGCAACAGAAAGAGAACCTGCATTTTTTAATATTCTTCACCGTAATGGATATGCAGCCAATGATACTATAAATATTGCACTGATTGGTGCTGGCATAATGGGTGTGCAGGACGCAATAACTGCACTACGAGTACCTGGTACCAAGATCGTTGGTGTATGTGACCTGTACAATGGCAGACTCGCAGAAGCAAAAACCCGCTGGGGTGCCGATCTTTTCACAACCCGCAGCTATAAGGAATTGCTCAGCAGGAAAGATATCGATGCGGTTATCATTGCCACTCCCGACCATTGGCACCAGCAGATTTCTATTGATGCGATGCGTGCCGGTAAACATGTTTACTGCGAAAAACCAATGGTACATTCTATTGGCGAAGGGCCGGCTGTAATTAAAGCCCAGAAGGAAACAGGGAAAATTTTCCAGGTTGGAAGCCAGGGGGTGTCATCACTGGGTAATGAAAAGGCTAAAGAATTATTGAAAGATGGTGCTATTGGTGAATTGAATTATGCCGAAGGTTTCTGGGCAAGACATTCTCCAACCGGTGCCTGGCAATATCCAATTCCGGCAGACGCATCTCCTGAAACAGTCGACTGGGAAACCTTTATCAGCAATACAACAAAAAGGCCATTCGATAAGACCCGCTTTTTCCGCTGGCGTAATTACACCGATTATGGTACCGGCATGTCAGGAGATCTGTTTGTGCACTTGTTTTCCAGCCTGCACTTTATTACTGATTCATTTGGCCCCGAAAAAATATATTCGTCTGGTGGTTTGCGTTATTGGAAGGATGGTCGCGAAGTACCCGATGTATTGCTTGGCACTTTTGACTATCCACAGGCTAAAGCACATCCCGCATTCAACCTTTCTCTCCGATGCAATTTTGTTGATGGAACCAGCGGCACTACCTTTTTAAAACTGGTAGGAAGCGAAGGTTCCATGGATATAACCTGGGATGATGTGACCCTTAAAAGAAATAAAGCCGTTGAATCGTATGATCCTTTCTTTATCGAACAAATGAAAAAAGCAGGTACACCCGTCACAGGTCGTAAGCGTATACTCCCGCCTGAAGAATATACCTTTAAAGCAGAAAAGGGATATGAGGGTGGCCCATATGACCATTTCGTAAATTTCTTTGAAGCAATCAGGAAGAACGGAAAAGTGGTAGAAGATGCTGTATTCGGATACCGCGCCGCAGCCCCTGCATTATTATGCAATGATAGTTATCATCAGGATAAGGCTATGCTATGGAATCCTGAGAAAATGGAACTGGTTAAGGGCAAGTAGTTAAGTGTCTGACACATGTTCGGAACATGTTCGAACAAGTGCCGAACATGTGTCAGACACCTTAAGTGAGTTTTCCCAATTGCTGAAGTACAGCCCGAAGATCTTTGGGCACAGGTGCCTCTAGTGATACTGTATTGCCACCCATATCTGAGAAGCGGAGTTCTCGTGCATGAAGGGCAAGCCGGTTCAGCAAAGGTTTCTCTTCCAATACATCTTTACCTAACTTATATTTCTTCTTTATCGAGGAGAGCATAACTGGTTTGCCATCACCATATAATGGGTCACATACTATTGGGTGGCCCATATGTTTCATGTGAACCCTGATCTGGTGAGTACGCCCTGTAAGAATCTTGAATTCCAACCAACTGTATTGTGAGAAAGCATCCAGCAGACGGAAAGCCGTAATTGATGGCTTGCCTTTCCTCACAACAGTCATCAGACCTTTCTTAGCCGGATGTTCGCCAATAGGTTCATCAATGATACCCTCTTCTTCATATACCCTTCCAAGTACAAGGCCATTATAAAACTTTTCGGTGGCTCGTGATTCAAACTGTTGTGATAAATAACGATGTGTAGTTTCATTCTTTGCAAACACAATCACACCACTGGTTTCCTTATCAAGACGATGCACGGTCAGAATTGAACCATAGCGTGCAATGAGGATATCTTTCAGGGATGGCTCTGATTGCTCTCGGTCGGGAATTGATAATAGTCCCGCTGGTTTATTGATTGCCACATAATCATCCGTTTCGGATAGTATCTCCAGTTTATGTTTCATTCGATTCCTTCCTTGAGGGGTCAATTATTTTTTCGCACTTTTGTTGAAATGCTTAAGCAGGCGTACTTCTCTTTCATTGAGGAATCGCCACTTACCGCGGGTTACGTTCTTCTTAGTAAGACCTGCATACATAACCCTGTCGAGGCCACGAACATCATATTTCATATGCTCAAAGATCCTGCGGACGATTCTGTTCCTTCCACTATGTATCTCAATACCAATCACGGTTTTATCCTTTGGATCAGCATAACCCATAGCATCCGGCGTTACGAAACCATCTTCAAGGGTAATGCCATTTGCTATTGTATCAAAATCATGTTTAGTAAGCGGCCTGTCTAAGGTTACCTCATAAATCTTTTTAACCTCATGCTTTGGATGGGAGAGGGTTTGGGCAAGATCGCCATCATTGGTAAAAAGTAACACACCGCTTGTGTTGCGGTCGAGTCGCCCAATAGGATAAACCCGCTCAGTTGTAGCAGTCTTTATTAGATCAAGTACAGTCTTACGGCCTTGAGGATCTTCAGTTGTGGTGATATAATCTTTAGGCTTGTTCAATAAGATATAAACAAGATTCTTTGAAATAGTTATTCTCTTTCCATTGAGCTTGATCTCATCTTTATCTGTCACCTTAAAACCCGGCTCTGTAACTGGTTTGCCATTTACGGTTACACCACCTTCTTTCACCAGGGCAGCAGCATCTCTTCGCGCACATATACCACAATGGGCAATATATTTATTAAGTGGCATCTGTGCGCCTGCTGATTGAAGGTTAGGGTCACGATCCCGATAACTTGTATTATCAGTTGCTATATTTTTTTCCAGAGGTATGGCGGTCCTTTTTGTGGATGACCTTCCTGATGCCGGAGCAACTTGCCGCACAGGTTTATCAGAAGATGTAGCGTAACGCGCTGGTCTTTCTGCCTGAGCCGAAGATTTTTTGAAACCTGATTTGGTTGCCGGAGCAGGCGCATTTCGGGGAAAATGGCCCTTTGGGGTTTCTGCCTGATTCGAACGCTCTTTACGCTTTTCATCAAAACGCTGGTCGATGGCAGATGATCGCTCGTTTTTCTCTTCCCTTCTTTCTTTGCGGTACTGTTCCTTCACGGTACCCGCTTTCTTTTTGTTCGCGAATTTCTCGAACCCTTTGGGTTGCTTCATATTTTTGTATTTACTGTTTTTCAACAGGGATGGCTGTAAAAATACAAAAGACAGCTGTTAAAGCTGCCTTTTTGTAGGTTTACGAGCGTTCGGAGTCGCCACCATTCACCTAATAAACTACCGGTGAACCAGGCGCATAGGGTGTATCGTAATTATTTGACTGTTTTTTTCGGACCTTTTTCTTTCCTCACCCTTTTCATTATTTCCTGCTGTTCGGGGCTAAGAATTGCTTTCATATTGCTGCGATGCTCCTCTGCCAGCGCCTTCATTTGCTTACGTTGCTCTTCCTTTGCCAGCGTTTCATTGGCTTTTATGAGGTTGGCCCTGGATTTGAAATCCTTATTAAGTTGCTCCATTTTGGCGCTTTGTTCTGCACTAAGGTTAAGCTGGTTCTTCATATTCTCCATCCTGGTTCCAGACATTTTATGCCTTTTCATAGAGCGCTCGGCCTTTTGCTTCTCAAGCTGCTGACGCTGTTCAGGGGTCAGGATAGCCATCATTTCCGCCTTGTGCTCTTTTCGCAAAGCTTCCATTTTAACTTTCTGGGCTTCCGTTAACTCAATTCCTTTCATGCGGCCACCTTCACCTTTGTGATGGTGCATGCCTTCACGACCGCTGTCCTGGGCTATGGCCATCTGCATGCTCATTCCCATCACTAAAACTGTCAGTATTCTTTTCATATGCTATGCATTTGATACATAGACCCCAGGAACTGTTACAGGTTTAATGCTTTTGTTAAAAGGTAATGTTAATGCCTTCAGCCTTTATTTGCTAACTGGCCACAAGCGGCATCGATGTCTTTTCCCCGGCTCCGGCGCAAACGAACATTAACCCGGTGCTTCTCGAGATACCGCATAAATTCCATGGTCTTCTCTTCATCGGGCTTTTCAAACGATGCCAGTTCAATAGGATTGTATTCAATTATATTTATGAGATCGGCTGGTACCTGTCGGTAAAGTTTTACCAGTTCATCAGCATCCTGGATAGAGTCATTGAAATCTTTGAAAAGTATATATTCAAAGGTGATTTCATTTCCGGTTTGCTGGTAGAAATAATTTAATGCATCAATGAGCGAACGTATATTATTTGTGTCATTGATAGGCATGATCTCATGACGCTTTGCATCATTGGCGGCATGCAGGGATAGAGCTAGTTTGAACCTCACTTTGTCATCCCCTAATTGCCTGATCATTTTGGCAACACCGGCAGTGGAAACAGTAATGCGACGTGCACTAATTCCCAATCCTTCCGGAGAGCTGATCATCTCAATGGCTTTTAATACATTCTTGTAATTTAGTAATGGTTCGCCCATTCCCATGAAGACTATGTTAGTCAGTTTCTTGCCATATACTTTTTCGCTCTGTTCATTGATAAGAACCACTTCGTCAAAGATTTCATCAAATTCAAGATTACGCTTGCGATCCATATAGCCTGTCGCACAGAATTTACAGCTGAGTGAACAGCCAATCTGGGAAGATACACAGGCAGTTTTACGATCATCGGTTGGAATAAGTACCCCTTCAACAAGATGGCTGTCGAAAGTGCGAAACCGGCTTTTAACTGTTCCGTCACCACTGTGCTGGGTAACATCATGGGTGAGAGCCGGTAGGCTGAAATGTTCTGCTAGCCTTGCCCTTAGCTCTTTGCTTAGGTTGGTCATGTCTTCAAAACTCCTGACATGCTTCGCCCAGAGCCATTCGTACACTTGCCTGGCCCGGAATTTTTTCTCGCCAAGCTGTTCAAAATAACTCTCAAGCTCCTCCTTCGATAATTGCCTGATATTCTTCTTCCCCATTGTTACCATGGCGCAAAGATACTAGCCTCTTTCGGGCATTGAGAAAACTTTAACACAGATTAATTATCTAGTAGGTTACACTTATCCATATTTCACTTTATGCTGCCTGAGACAGTTCATAACTTGATGGTACACCAAATGCCTTATACTATGTTTACAAGAACATCCCTTTTCACCTGCCTTTTGTTTGCCACATTGGCCGGTGGAAGCTCCTGCAGCCTGGTTGCCCAATCGCACCGGCTTGAGCACGATTATGATGAAGGTTCCAAAGAACGCCGGCTTATTGTGAAAGTTCCGGATGGTTATTTGTCTGAAAACCATCAAAAGCTAGAGGAGGGGTACATGGTCCGCACCTTCAACTATCCCGATGGCGCCTCTTTTTTTATTGCCTGTAAAGAGATCTCCACTAACCCGGTGCCTACCATCGAAAAGAGTGCCGATGTAATGACCTCACTATTAGCCAGGATGGGTGGTGAAGGTGCAGGAACAAGTGCTGAAGGCACACACTGGCGCCGTACATTAAAGGACGGATTTGTTGTGGGTTTTTCTGATGTAGGTCCAAAACGGCTGGATCTTTTCAATAAATCGGTCAAAACCGTCAAATGCGGCAAGTGAAGATTTCAAGAGGCCTTCCATCATTTTGGAAGGCCTTTTGTATAGTTGCATAAAATAATATTAGCCAAATCCCTAAATTGTAGAAAACACTTGTTGTATGAAAATTAAATTGCTCCTATGCTTCATTTTAATCGCCTCCTTTTCAAGCCTGCATGCTCAGCAGGACAGTACCAAAAAGCCAGTGCCGGCACATATTGACTTTATCGGTAAATACTCCTTCCCGGTGGGTAGTGTTGTTCCTCATGTAGAAGTAGTGGGGGATAGCCTTTCAACGCTAACTATGAACTCAGAAGCCGGTTCTTCTCCATTGGTTCATACGGAAGGTGATAATTTCGAAATCACCAGTTTCAGTGGTACGGCCAGCTTTAAAAGAAATGATACTACCAGGCAGGTTATAGCTATCCATATTGAAGCGATGGGTTATATTCTGGACGGTGAAAAAGATAAAAATGGTACAGGTTTTACCTGGAAAGTTCGGTTACAGCCATCTCTTCATACAGTAGCCAGCACAAATCATTCAAAAGCAAAGCTCGAAAGCGCCGACTGAGTAATTGTTTCCTGAATACTCCGGCCGAGATCCTTTACAACGCAATTCCCTTCTTCAAGCTCCTTGCTGCCAAGGATCACGATAAAGGGAATTGATTTTTTGTCTGCATACTTAAACTGTTTGTCGAATTTTGCCGACTCAGGGTAGATTTCACAGCGTATGCCCTTGTTCCGGAGCTCTTGCATGAGTGTATATGCACGGCGACTTTCCATCTCGCCGAGGTTAAAGAATAGTACTTGTGTTCCATTATGAACTCCTGCAGGAAATAAACCCAGTTCATCCATCACATCATAAATACGGTCAACACCAAAACTGATACCCACACCAGGAACATTTGGTACTCCAAATAATCCTGTCAGATCATCATATCTGCCACCTCCCCCAATACTTCCCATCTGTACTCCCTGCGCCTTGATTTCGTAAATGATACCGGTGTAATAATTAAGTCCACGTGCAAGGGTGAAATCGAGTATTATAGATGCTGATTCCCGATTTCCAGTGTCAGGTTGGTGATAACCCAGTACAAATTCCAACTCCCTGATTCCCTCTTTTGCTTCATTATACTGGCCCAGCAGTTCCTCAACCTGTTTAAGTTTTTCTGCATTGCTTCCTTTTACCGCAAGGTATTTGCTTATGCTATTGATCTGTTCCTGGCTTAGGCCCCGCTCAGCAAGCTCCTGGTTCACCTTCTCAAGGCCTATCTTATCGAGCTTGTCAATGGCTGTAGTGATATCAACCATCTTATCAGAGCCTCCACAATGCTCCGCCAGTGCCGCCAGGATCTTTCGGTTATTGAGCCTGATCTCCACTTTTATTCCAAGACGTTGGAAAACGGTGGCATATATGGCAGTGAGTTCCACCTCATTCATCAGTGAATTACTACCCACCACATCAGCATCACATTGGTAAAATTCGCGATAACGACCTTTCTGTGGCCGGTCCGCCCGCCATACCGGCTGTATCTGGTACCTCTTGAAGGGAAGGGTGAGTTGCCCATAATTCATGGCCACATACCGGGCAAAAGGAATGGTAAGATCATATCGTAAAGCCCTTTCCGTAAGGTTCTTATCGTTTTTTCCCAACATAACCTGATCGAATGCTGCCCTTGAGCGATCGGCGTTTTTGGGATCATTCAGTCCATTATTAAGGATCTTGAAAATCAGCTTATCCCCCTCCTCACCGTACTTTCCCATCAGTGTATCAAGATTTTCCATGGCCGGAGTTTCCAAAGGCTGGAAACCATATGTTTCAAAAACCTGCCTTATTGTATTGAAGATATAATTCCTTTTACGGACGGTTTCCGCTCCAAAATCGCGGGTTCCGGAAGGAAGGGAGGGCTTGGACATTAGGGATTGGGGTTTGAAATTTGTTGGTTTATAGTTTTCTTTTTTACTGCTGTTCTTATAATTTCTTCACAGGCGCTCTCAATAAGGGCAAAAACAGAATGGTATCCGGGTTCAGTGCCATACCATGGATCAGGCACATCCTTATTGCAGGATGGTTCCAGAACATTTAATAACAGGTCTGCCCTGGTAGGGTCAAATTCATGCCGGGCAATATGCTTAATTTCATCCATAACATCTGAGGCCATTGCATAGATCAAATCATAATGCTGGAAATCTGAAGCCCTGAACCTTCTGGCCTTTTGACCACTGATATCTATCCCATTCAGCCTTGCTACTTTTTGAGATAGGAGATGAGGGGCTTCGCCAACATGATAGCCGTTGGTTCCCGCACTATCAACAGTCCAGTTCAACCCCGCCTCACTGGCCTTTTGCTTCAATATACCCTCCGCCAGCGGGCTTCTGCAAATATTGCCCAGGCAGACCATCAGAATCTTCATGCCCGCAAAAATAAGGTAGATTGTTTTATGGATTCCATTTCAGGAGGCATCTCAGCAGTTGATTATTATTTTTCCTAACTTGCCTCTCCCGGATAAATGAACCCGCTTTATTATGGCTTCAGACTCACAGGATAATAGAAGAAAGCAATACAGCCTGATGCGTTCCATTCTCGATTATGGAATGGGAGGCCTGATCCTGCTTTTTGGAATTTTCTTTCTTTTTTCAGAAAAACTTGGATTTAGCTTTGATATGGAGCCGATTTTCAAGTATTTTTTCTCTTTCCTATGTATTGTTTATGGAGGTTGGCGCATCTACAGGGGATACCAAAAGAATTATTATTCCGAATAATAACAATGAAAACGTTTATGCATAGGCGTTTGATACGAATAACGATCGCTGCCTTATCTATACTGGTGTTCAGCCATTGTAATAATGGCCGGAAAGCAGTATACCGTAATGACACTCTTACCAGTGGTACCATCCATATAAGTGTTGATGAATCATTCAAACCCGTTATTGATTCCCAGATCAAAGTCTTCGAATCTTCTTATCCGGATGCCCATATAATTGCCCATTACAAGCCTGAAGCTGAATGCCTGAAAGACCTTCTGGTTGACAGTGTTCGTATGGTGATTGTTACAAGGCAGTTGCTTCCGGTAGAAGAACAGAGGTTAAAAGACACTTTACGATTTATACCCCTGCAGGCAAAGATCGCCTATGATGCGGTTGCATTGGTTGTAAATAAACAATCGAAGGATTCTATATTTGACATGACTGATGTAAAATCATTGTTAAAAGGAACCAGTGGATTTAAACTGAGGCCTGTGATGGATGGTCTCACGGCCACCAGTACTGTACGATACGCGCTCGACTCATTATTAGCAGGCCAGGCGCTTGGCAAAGCAGTGACCGCGGCAACCTCCAGTCAGGGTGTTATTGATTATGTAGCACAGCATAAAGATGCTGTTGGATTTGTTGGTGTTAACTGGATTGGAAACCCTGAAGATGCCACACAGCTTAGCTTTCAGGATAAAGTTACCATTGCGTCACTACGCTGTTTGGTTTGTCCGGAAGAGACATATGTAAAGCCTTATCAGGCAAATATTGCTACGCTTCGCTATCCTTTGGTACGGGGATTGCATTATATTTTAAAGGAAAATTATGAAGGATTAGGAAGCGGATTCGCTAATTTCCTCATCTATGAAAGAGGCCAGTTGATTTTCAGAAGAGCTTATCTCTGGCCGGCAAGAATGCAATTCGAATTAAGAAATGCAGGGATCGATGAATAACTAAAGTGGACAAAATATTTAACAACTCGACAAAAAACAGCAAACGAAAATGAAGAAATCCTTTTACAGCCTGGTAATAGCCGCAGTAATGTGTGGAAGTTCCCTGTTCGCGCAGAGTGTTGACCAGGGAAAGAAATTCTTTTATTACGAGCGGTACAAGAGCGCAAAAGAAAATTTTGAGAAAGTTCTCGCCGCTAATCCAAATGATCTCAATGCCATCTATTGGCTGGGACAAACGCTCATTGAGATGAAGGATGTACCCGGTGCCAAAGCAGTTTACGCGAAAGCTTTGGAAACAAACGGTAATGCACCCCTTTTACTTGCTGGGATGGGTCACATTGAGTTGTCGGAAGGCAAGAAAGATATCGCACGTCAGCATTTTGAAACCGCCATATCAATCAGTAAAGGGAAAGATGGCCCAGTGTTGAATGCCATCGGTAATGCTAACGTAGATTCAAAAGATGGTGATGCCAATTATGTAATCACCAAGCTTACGCCCTACACTCAGGACAAGAAATTTAAAGATGCGGAAACCTGGTTACAGATCGGTGATGCTTACCGTGTACTGGTAGATGGTGGCAACGCTGTTACAGCTTACCAGAAGGCGCTTGCCATTGATCCAACATTGGCGGCTGCTAAACATCGTATTGCCAGGATCTACCTGACCCAAAAAAATCCGGAATCTTTTCTTCCGGCTTATGAAGAGGCTATCGCCCTTGATCCCAATTACGCTCCATCGGTATACGACCTTTATGTTTACTGGTATGATCGTGATATCAATAAGGCTAAAACCTACTATGATAAGTATCTAACCATTTCAGATCCGGATCCGAAGAATGATTATGATAAAGCATCCATTCTTTATGCATCGAGAGATTTCATGGGAGCCATTAATGCATCGAAAGGTTTCATCAGTCAGTTGGGTGATAAAGCAGATCCACGCTACTACAAACTTGCAGCCTACTCTTATGATGAACTGAAAGATTCAGTTAATGCAAAGGATTATCTCGAGCAATATTTTGCAAAGCAAAAAGCAGAAGATTTCGTTCCTAAAGACTATGAATTCCGCGCGAAGATGCTGAGTAAATTTCCAGGTAACGAAACTGAAGCTTTTGCCAGTTATGAAAAGGCAATCGCAATGGATACTGCTTATGAAAGCAAGCTTGAATTACTGGAGAATGCAGCAGCATTTGCCAAATCAAAAGGTAACAGGGCTGCAGAAGCACAATTCCTGGGACAATTATACCAGACCAAAAAGACCCCGAATAACGTGGATCTTTATAACTGGGGCTTTGCGAATTACCAGGCAGGTAATTATAAGTCGGCCGATTCATTGTTTACTCAATACACTGAGAAATATCCTAACGAGATATTTGGTTACCTCTGGCGTGCAAGGAGTAACCAGGCAATGGATACAACAATGGAGCAGGGATTAGCAGTTCCTCACTATGAGAAACTCGCTGAAATGGCCCGCAGTCTCGATTCAGTAAAGTATAAAGGACAGGCAGTCTCCTCTTATTTCTACCTTGTTCAATACCATAATGATATTAAGAAAGATAAAGCAGCAGCACTCCGCTATGTAGATAAGGTTCTTGAAGTTGACCCGGGCAATGCCGATGCCATCAGGATTCGTGATATTCTGAATAAATCGCCGCAAAAGAAAACGGCTGCTAAATAGCGAATTATTTTAATACAATATGTTTAACGATCCCCGCCACTGGCGGGGATTTCTTTTACATCATCAACTTGCCTGTGAACGGGCTTAACTTATTTTCAGTGTTGCACTTTTATTCGGGTGGCTAACGTATTTTTGCGGCTACAACAATACAAAGGCATGAATCTTTTCTTTTTACAGAATGCGGTTTCAGCCAGTTCCGCAGTTAATTACCTTCCCATTGCTCTACAAGTACTTTGCGCTGCTGGTTTTGTTGCCCTTACACTCGGAATATCACCTTTCCTGGGCCCCAACCGTAAAACGGCAGAGAAACTTGAGACGTATGAAAGTGGTATTCACTCTGTGGGAAATGCCCGCCAGCCCGTGGCCATCAAATATTTCCTTGTCGCGATCCTTTTTGTTCTGTTTGATGTTGAAGTAATATTCTTCTATCCCTATGCCGTTAATTTCCGTGAACTGGGTTGGAATGGTTTTTTGGCAGTCCTTATGTTTGTTGGATTTTTCGTATGCGGCTTTTATTATATAATTAAGAAAGGCGCACTGCAGTGGGAGGATTAATATAAAAGCAATTTATTATGGCACGTCCTGTTCAATATAATGTAAAGAATGAAGGTGGTAAAATACTTATCACTGATGAAATGCCTTCGGGTCTCGAAGGCGAAGGTTTTTTTGCTACAAAACTCAGCGAAGTAGTGGGCTGGGGAAGAAAGAATTCACTCTGGCCAATGCCATTTGCAACTTCCTGCTGCGGCATCGAGTTCATGGCAACCAGTGCATCCCATTATGATATTGGGCGTTTTGGTTCAGAAAGAATGGCGCATACTCCCCGCCAGTGCGACTTGCTGATGGTAATGGGTACTATCGCCAAAAAAATGGGACCCATTGTAAAACAGGTTTACCTGCAGATGTCGGAACCACGCTGGGTAATTGCCGTAGGTGCATGCGCATCGTCGGGGGGAATATTCGATACCTATAGTGTGTTGCAGGGTATCGATCAGATAATACCGGTAGATGTATACGTACCCGGTTGTCCACCCCGGCCTGAAGCTATTATTGATGGCTTGATGAAATGCCAGGACCTTGTAGGCCAGGAAAGCCTTCGCAGAAGAAATAGTGACAGGTATAAGGCACTTTTGAATAGTTATGGAATCGAATAACAGGTAAGAAGTAAGAGGTAAGAAGTAAGAGGTATTATAATCTTAAAAGTTATACATGTCGACGGTTTTGACTAATGAGATCATCCAAAAACGCCTAGTTGAAAAATTTGGCGACGCGGTTACCAATATGGAAGAACCCTATGGAATGTTCAGTTTTGAAGTTCCAAAGGATCTTAATCTGAAGGTTATGCAGTTCCTTTATGATGAACCAGATCTGAACTTTCGTTTCCTTACCGATGTTTGCGCCGTTCATTATCCTGATCAGAAAGGTCGGGAATTGGCAGTTGTTTACCATCTTCATAATATGGTGGATAATATTCGCATAAGGATGAAGATATTTACTGATATAAATGAACCGGATGTTTTTACAGCAACCAGTCTTTATCAATCAGCAAATTGGCAGGAGCGTGAAACATATGATTTTTATGGCGTTAACTTCCTGGGTCACCCCAATCTTAAAAGGATACTTAATGTAGATGAGATGGACTATTTCCCTATGCGAAAGGAATACCCACTGGAAGACAGGGCCCGCCTTGATAAAGATGATGAGATGTTCGGCAGGGGAGGATCAGTAGTATAATAATCAGCAACAACAAAACTTAAACAAATAGGCAGTAATGTCTGAACTCATACAACAAGAACAACACGTTAAGCTTCCGGAAGGATCAATCGGGAAACAGACTACCACGCTGAACCTGGGACCAACACACCCCGCAACCCATGGTGTTTTTCAGAATATCCTGGAAGTGGATGGGGAAAGGATCGTTTCAGCAGAGCAAACTGTTGGCTATATCCACCGTGCTTTTGAAAAGATAGCTGAGCGTCGCCCCCTTTACCAGATCACACCGCTTACCGACCGGTTGAACTATTGTTCTTCGCCCATTAATAATATGGGATGGCATCTCACCTGTGAAAAATTGCTTGGCGTAACTACTCCTAAACGGGTTGATTACCTAAGGGTGATAATAATGGAACTCTCACGCATTGCCGACCACCTTATCTGTAACTCGATAGTTGGTGTGGATAGTGGTGCCTTTAGTGGATTCCTTTATGTGATGCAGTATCGCGAACTTATCTATGAAATTTTTGAAGAGGTCTGTGGAAGCAGGCTTACAACCAATATTGGCCGCATCGGAGGATTTGAAAGGAATTTCACTCCGGCTGCATTTGAAAAACTCGAAAGGTTTTTAAAGGAATACCCGGTTACACTGAAAGAATTCGAAAATCTTTTCAACCGCAACCGAATCTTCATGGAACGCACCATGGGTACAGGTGGCATTTCTGCTGAGCGGGCGCTTAATTATGGTTTCACCGGTCCCAACCTCCGCGCTACCGGCGTTGACTATGATGTTCGTGTTGCTACACCATATAGCTCATACGAAGATTTTGAATTTGATATTCCTGTTGGAACAACTGGCGACAACTATGATCGATTTATGGTTCGTAACCAGGAAATGTGGCAGAGTATCCGGATCATAGAACAGGCCTACCGCAAAGTGCAGGAGTTCAAAGGTGCGGATGCAGAAGTATTCCATGCTGACGTTCCCGAATATTATCTTCCCGAGAAAGAGGATGTATATACGAAGATGGAAGCACTTATCTGGCATTTTAAAATCATTATGGGTGAAATTGATATGCCGGCAGGTGAAGTTTACCAGGCAGTAGAAGGAGGAAACGGTGAACTTGGCTTCTACCTTATCAGTGATGGAGGGCGAGCGCCATTCAGGCTGCATTTCAGACGGCCTTGTTTTATTTATTACCAGGCATATTCTGAACTCACGAAGGGGGCATTGCTGGCCGATGCGGTAATAACGATGAGTAGCCTGAACCTTATTGCCGGAGAAATGGATGCTTAGAATTTATCCAACTTGTATTGAAATAGTTATGATAAAGTTTTCAGAAGAGAAATTGACTAAAGTGCAGGAGATCATTGCCCGCTATCCCCAGGGAAAGCAGAAGAGCGCATTGATTCCAGTTTTGCACCTGGCGCAGGAAGAATATGGATGGCTTAGTGCCGAAACAATGGACTATGTGGCTTCACTACTTCAACTGGAACCCATTGAAGTGTATGAAGTTGCCACCTTCTATTCTATGTATAACCTGAAACCAGTTGGTAAATTCCTTTTTGAAGTATGCCAAACTGGTCCCTGCATGATCAATGGCAGCGATGATATTTTGGAGCATATCAAACAGCGACTAGGCATCAGTGTTGGTGAAACAACAGCCGACGGATTATTCACCCTTAAAACAGTTGAATGCCTTGGAGCATGTGGTTATGCGCCGATGATGCAACTTGGTAAACATTACCGTGAACACCTCACAAAAGAGAAAGTTGACCAGATCATAGAAGAATGCCGCAAAAACGCCGGCCAGCTTAATTGATTTAACAGAGCACTGTTCAACAAAATTATTGTATGGGTATAAAGTTACTTTTAGAAAAGGCCGATGTTGAAGGCATACGCAGTTACGATGTTTACCGTCGTGAAGGCGGCTATCGCAGTGTGGAAAAGGCTTTTAGAACAATGAGTCCTGATGCGGTTACTGAGGAAGTGAAGAAAAGCGGACTTCGCGGAAGAGGTGGAGCCGGTTTCCCTGCCGGTATGAAATGGAGTTTCCTGGCAAAGCCGGAAGGCATACCCCGTCACCTTGTATGCAATGCAGATGAATCTGAACCCGGAACTTTTAAGGATCGCTACCTGATGGAATTCATCCCCCATCTGCTTATCGAAGGCCTGATAGTATCCTCCTTTGCGCTGGGCTCCAATGCTACCTATATATATATACGTGGAGAGTATGCCTGGATCGTTGATATTCTAGAACAGGCCATAGGAGAAGCAAAAGCCAATGGATGGCTTGGGAAGAATATACTGGGAACCGGTTTTGATTGCGAGATCTATGTACAGCGAGGAGCCGGCGCCTATATATGCGGCGAAGAAACAGCACTTATTGAATCGCTGGAAGGCAAAAGAGGAAACCCACGCATCAAACCACCGTTCCCCGCCGTTAAAGGGGTATGGGACCGTCCAACTGTGGTGAATAATGTAGAAACCCTCGCTGCAGTAGTTCCCATCATTAACATGGGAGGAGAGGAGTATGCGAAAATCGGGGTGGGTAAATCAACGGGTACTAAACTTATTTCTGCCTGTGGCAATATCAATAAGCCTGGGGTATATGAGATAGATATGACCATATCTGTTGAAGAATTTATTTACAGTGATGAATATTGCGGCGGCATACCTAAAGGTAAAAGGCTTAAAGCCTGCATACCCGGTGGATCTTCCGTTCCTATTCTGCCTGCTAACCTATTATTGAAAACAGCAAAAGGTGAAACAAGGTATATGAATTACGAAAGCCTCAGCGATGGTGGTTTTGCCACAGGGTCGATGATGGGCTCGGGCGGTTTTATAGTGCTGGATGAAGACCAGTGCGTGGTAAAAAATACCTACACACTCGCAAGATTCTATCGCCATGAAAGTTGTGGTCAGTGTTCTCCCTGCAGGGAAGGCACCGGCTGGATGGAAAAAATATTGAAGAGTATTGAAATGGGTAAAGGAAAGATGAGCGATATCGATCTGCTCTGGGATATCCAGCGCAAGATTGAAGGAAATACCATCTGCCCGCTGGGTGATGCAGCCGCATGGCCGGTTGCAGCAGCCATCAGGCATTTCAGAGATGAATTTGAATGGCATGTGAATAATCCCCAGGAATGCCTGACACGTAATTATGGACTGGCCCATTATGCCGATCCTATTCATGTGCCGGTTTCCTGATATATATTGCCTACTGACTTTTGCTTAATGCCTTTTAAAGATTTGAGCACCAACATATGTCTGAAGAGAAAAAATTATTCAAGGTAACGATCGACAACATCACCATTGATGTTGAACCCGGCACTTCCATTCTGAATGCTGCCCGTATGATTGGTGGTGATGTTACTCCGCCAGCAATGTGCTATTACAGCAAGCTGAAAAACAGCGGTGGTAAATGCCGCACCTGCCTGGTTGAAGTTGCCGCCGGTTCCACCGCCGATCCACGCCCTATGCCTAAATTGGTTGCAAGTTGTCGCACCAACGTAATGGATGGAATGATCGTAAAGAATATCACCAGCGATCGCGTACTGGATGCTCGTGCTGGCGTTACTGAATTCCTGCTGCTTAATCATCCGCTTGATTGTCCCATCTGCGACCAGGCCGGCGAATGCCACCTCCAGGATCTTAGCTATGAGCATGGAAAAGAAGGCACCCGTTTCGAATACCAGAAGCGGACATTCAAAAAACACGACCTTGGTGAATATATCCAGTTGCACATGACCCGCTGCATACTTTGTTATCGCTGCGTTTATGTTGCCGACCAGCTCACTGAAAAACGTGTTCATGGCGTACTTGACAGGGGTGATCATTCTGAAATTGCTACCTATATAGAGAAGGCACTTCATAATGATTTTATAGGTAATGTGATCGATGTTTGTCCGGTAGGTGCTCTCACCGACAGAACCTTCCGATTCAAGAACAGGGTTTGGTTCACCAAGCCGGTAGATGCTCATCGTAATTGTCCCAAATGCTCAGGAGAAGCGCAACTATGGATGAGAGGAGATGAAGTATTCAGGGTTACAGCGCGTAAGGATGAATGGGGTGAAGTGAAAGATGCTAGTGATGGTAGACCAGGGTGGATCTGTAATGATTGCCGCTTTGAGAAGAAAGATATAAAAGACTGGATCATCGAGGGACCAACAAAAGTGAACCGGCATTCCGTGATTTCACAAGGCCATTATGTTGGAGCGAAACCACAAAGAGACCTGTTGCCGGAAGTGATGGGAGGGCGTGGACCAAAACTATTGCTCGATATCCATAAGGTTAGTGAGGTTAACCGCCCCGAAATAGAATTATCAAAGATAGATGGACCCGCTCATAGCGAAGATTTCAAGAATCTGAATAAATAAATTATGGTTACACTGGCAATTGACCTGGCCTTTATACTGGAGAAATTTGTTCTCATAGCGGTGATCATCGTTATTTCACTGCTGGTAGCCTTGTACACAACTTTCGGAGAGCGTAAGGTAGCAGGATATATTCAGGATCGTTATGGTCCTAACCGCGCGGGTCCCGGCGGTATCTTCCAGCCCTTCGCCGACGGTATCAAGTTGTTCATGAAGGAAGACGTGATACCAAATTCCTCAAACAAATTTCTTTTTATTCTTGGTCCCGCTGTAGCCATGACAATGGCCATGCTTACAAGCGCTGTTATACCCTGGGGCAGGGAGATCGAACTATTTGGACGTACTATCCCCCTGCAGATCGCGGATATAAATATTGGTATCCTCTATGTGTTTGGTGTGGTGAGCATGGGTGTTTATGGTATCATGATAGGAGGTTGGGCCTCCAATAATAAATTCTCGCTGCTGGCCGCATTACGCGGTGCATCCCAGATGATTTCTTATGAACTTGCAATGGGCCTGGCGATTATCGCCCTTCTCATGCTAACAGGATCATTAAGTCTTAAGACCATCGTTGAACAACAATCTACTGGGTGGTGGAATATTTTTTACCAGCCACTGGGCTTCATGATTTTCCTGGTTTGTGCCTTTGCAGAATGTAACCGTACACCTTTCGACCTTCCGGAAGCAGAGAGTGAACTGAACCAGGGATATCACCAGGAATATTCTTCCATGAAACTCGGATTTTATCTTTTCGCCGAATATGTGAATATGTTCATCAGCAGTGCGCTTATGGCAACGCTTTATTTTGGTGGTTATGACATTCCTTTTGTAAATGATGCGGCCTTAACTGAAAGCATCGGTACCAACCTGATGGCCCTGCTGCAAACCATTTCACTTTTCGCGAAAGTTGGTTTCTTCCTGTTTTTCTTCATGTGGGTCAGGTGGACAATTCCAAGGTTCCGCTACGACCAGTTGATGAAGCTGGGCTGGAAATCATTGATACCGCTGGCCTTATTCAACATGGTGATAACAGGATTGATCGTATTGATAAAAGAAAACGGTTGGCCTTTCTGATTTTGTTTTACTTGGAGAGAAAACCGGATTGAAATATTTTTGCTAATGCCCACACTAACTAATAGAGCTAAACCAGTTGATCGTCGTCCAATGACGATGATGGAGAAGATGTACCTGCCCGCCATTGCCAAGGGTATGGGTATTACCCTGAAACACTTTTTCTCTAAGAAAGTGACGGTACAATACCCTGAAGAAAAACGACCCTTCAGTCCGGTTTTCAGGGGATTGCATATTCTTAACCGGGATGAGGAAGGCCGTGAGAATTGTACAGCCTGCGGACTTTGTGCTGTTGCCTGCCCCGCTGAAGCCATCACTATGGAAGCAGCGGAAAGAAAGGAGGGAGAAGAACATCTATACCGTGAAGAAAAATATGCAGCTAAGTATGAGATCAATATGCTACGCTGCATCTTCTGCGGACTATGTGAAGAAGCCTGCCCCAAAGATGCAATCTATCTCAGTGAAACCTTTGCCCCTTCCAACTATAAACGCGAAACATTCATTTATGGAAAGAATGATTTGCTGATTCCTGATCCAAAAAAGGAGCCAGAATTATATCAACAGGCACTTGGATCAAGGGCTAAACGGGAAGGAAAGAAAGGATAAAAAGTAACTGCTAATAAAGAACATGAATATCACACAAATACTTTTCTGGTTTCTGACAGTACTTGCCATCGGCAGTTCGCTGATGGTTATTACGAGCAGGAATCCGGTTTACAGCGTATTGTCACTTATCGTAACATTCTTTGCATTATCGGGTCATTACATTTTATTGAATGCGCAGTTCCTTGCCATCGTTAACCTGATAGTATATGCAGGTGCCATCATGGTCCTTTTTCTCTTTGTGATCATGCTGATGAACCTGAATGCTGAAACAGAACCACAGAAGAACAAGTGGCTACGCTTTGCGGGGATTATTGCAGGAGGATGTTTCCTGCTTGTAATGGTGGCTGCTATCCGTGATGCAGATAGCAGGGCCGCCACTGCCATGACAACTTATGGCGAAACCGGATTGATCCAACACCTGGGTAAAGTTTTATTCAATGAATATGTCGTTCCTTTTGAGATCAGCAGTGTGCTGTTCCTTAGTGCCATGGTTGGTGCCGTGGTATTGGGGAAGAAGGAATGATAGGGGAGTGATGGAGCGATGGAGGGATGGATGGAACCATCAAAGCCTCCACCCCTCCATCGCTCCATCACTCAAAAAATTAAGCCCTTGACGCATAAAAAAAATATCCCAACATGCCCATCAACTTATACATATTCGTAGCCCTGGCCCTCTTCTGCATAGGAGTGATTGGGGTGCTGACGCGCAGGAATGCCATCATCATCTTCATGTGTATTGAACTCATGCTAAATGCGGTTAACCTCCTGCTTGTTGCTTTTTCAAAAATGCACCTCGCCGAAATGGGTAGCGCGGCACCAGCTCTTGCCAACAATGGAACCGATGCGCAACTATTTGTTTTCTTTATCATGGTGGTGGCTGCGGCCGAAGTAACAGTTGGGCTAGCCATTATCGTTATGATGTACCGCAATACACATTCGGTTGATGTGAATTTCCTGAACAGATTGAAAAACTAATATGAAGAATATCATTGAATATGTTTGGCTGGTTCCCCTGTTTCCCCTGGTGGGATTTCTGCTCAACGGCTTATTGCGGAACAGCTTGTCAAAATCCCTTACCGGCATCATCGGTTCAGGATCAATACTGGCATCATTTATCGTCAGCGTCCTGATCTTTCTGGATGTTAAGGCGGGAATTGATGGTCCCGTTATAGTAACCCTATTCGATTTTATTTCTTTTGAAGATGTAAGTATCCCTTTCGCTTTCCAGGTCGACCAGCTTAGCAGTCTCTTCCTGCTCATCATTACCGGCATTGGATTCCTGATCCATGTCTACTCTGTTGCTTACATGCACGAAGAGAACAGCAGTCATTTCGCGAGGTATTTCGCTTATCTCAACCTTTTCGTCTTTTCAATGCTGCTGCTCGTGCTGGGATCAAATTACGTGATCATGTTCATTGGATGGGAAGGCGTGGGCCTCTGCTCTTACCTCCTGATCGGATACTGGTTCAAAAACATCGACTACTCAAATGCGGCCCGCAAAGCCTTTGTCATGAACAGGATCGGCGATCTTGGATTTCTGCTCGCCGTTTTCTGGCTGATTGGTCGCATTGGTACCGTAAATTTCAGCGAGGTATTCAGTAAAGTTGATTCACTTAGCTCGCTCGATCTTACCGCCATCACCATGCTTCTTTTTATAGGTGCTACAGGAAAGAGTGCACAGATTCCTTTATATACATGGTTGCCTGATGCAATGGCCGGACCAACCCCGGTTTCTGCATTGATCCATGCCGCTACCATGGTAACCGCCGGTATCTACATGATTGCGCGGAGCAATATCCTCTACACAATGGCACCAACTACCCAAACGGTCGTTATGGTTGTTGGATTGGCCACTGCACTGCTGGCTGCAACCATTGCGCTCAAACAAAATGATATAAAGAAAGTGCTGGCATACTCCACCGTTAGCCAGTTGGGTTATATGTTCATCGCACTGGGCGTAGGCGCCTATACAGGCGCTGTTTTCCATGTGATGACACACGCATTTTTCAAAGCACTTTTATTCCTTGGAGCAGGTTCGGTTATACACGCCATGCACCATGAACAGGATATTCGCAATATGGGGGGACTATCTAAAAAACTGAAGACAACCCACCTTACATTCCTGGTAGGATGCCTGGCCATCGCTGGTATCATTCCTTTCTCGGGCTTCTTTTCAAAAGATGAGATCCTGGCTGCCGCTTTCATGAAGAACCCCATTGTTTGGGCACTCGCTGCTATCGGTGCACTCATGACTGCATTCTATATGTTCAGACTATATGCAATGACATTCCTCGGCAAATTCAGGGGAACAAGCGAACAGGAGCATCATCTGCATGAGTCACCTCCTGCAATGACAATACCATTGGTCATATTGGCTGTTCTCAGTTTTGCTGGTGGACTTGTTGGGATTCCTGAAGTACTGATGCATGATTCACACTCACTTGCCAAATTCCTTGAACCCGTCTTCGCCGAATCGAATAGAATTTCTGTACCTCACCACCCAGACCATACCACAGAACTCTTATTGATGTTTGGATTGATGGCCGTTATTGCAGTGGTTATTTTCTGGGCTGTAGGTAAGTATAAGAGATACGAGAAAACAGCTGAAGAGAATACCGGATTTGCAAGGATACTTGAGAATAAATGGTATGTTGATGAGATCTATGAAGCCCTCATTATTCGCCCCGTGAATGCTTTCGGAAAGATGCTGGGTAAGTTTGACAATTTCGGAATCGACTGGGTTGTGAATGGTGTGGGAAGAAGCGTGCAGTATGCAAGCCGGCAGATCAGGTTATTGCAAAGTGGGCAGGTCGGAAGTTATGTACTGTTGATGGTGATCGGTATGATCGTCCTCTTTGCCTTACAGGTATTCCTGAAAAAATAATTCATCCAAAGAAAGAAACCAGATTCATATAATGGTACCAGTTCTACTGATTTTGATCCCCCTGATTACCGGAGCAGCATTGTTTGCGGTAAAGCAGGAAGCAACGGCCAAGTCCATAGCGCTATTAGCGACACTTCTCTCACTGGCACTGATGCTGGCAGGGATGAGTGGTTATATTGATGCGGCTCAAATGACTTATGACCAACCCTGGCTGGGCGGCATTAACAGCCGTTTTCATTTTGCACTCGATGGAATGAGCCAGCTATTATGCCTCCTGACTACACTTAGCTTTCCCATTATTATTTATTCAACATGGAACAACCAGTATGTTGACAGTAACCGATTCTATGGATTGGTGCTGCTTTCACAGGCTGGTCTGCTGGGCGTATTCATGGCATTAGATGCTTTGCTGTTTTATTTTTTCTGGGAACTGGCTCTTATACCACTGTACTTTCTCTGCTCTCGCTGGGGCGGCGAAAGACGTATTCAGGTTACAATTAAATTTTTCATCTATACATTCATTGGCTCTCTCTTCATGCTGATAGGACTGATAATGCTTTATTTTAAAGCCGGCAGTTCTTTTGCCTGGAGTGATTTCCTGAATCTTAAAATGACTTCAGGTCAGGAACTGGGAATATTCCTGATGCTTGCCATAGCGTTTGCTATCAAGATGCCATTATTCCCTTTCCATACATGGCAGCCCGATACCTATGAGCAATCCCCCACCGCCGTAACCATGATACTAAGCGCTATCATGGCCAAAATGGGCGTATTCGGATTGCTGCGCTGGCTGGCACCAATTGTTCCATCTGCAACTTTTCTCTGGGGTGATAATTTTGCCACATTAGCAGTTATAGGAATGCTCTACGCCTCCTTTATTGCAATGAGGCAGGATGACTTAAAACGTTTGGTAGCTTATTCTTCCATCGCGCATATCGGGCTGATGATCCTTGCCATTTTTGCACCCAGCTATAGCGGTATCCAGGGGGCGATGATCCAGATGTTCAACCATGGTATCAATATTCTTGGAATGTGGATCGTCGTAAATGTGATCGAACAAAAATTCGGAACGCGCAAGATCAGCGAGCTTGGCGGACTGGCACAAAAAGCACCTGTCCTCACCATCCTGCTGGTGATCGTTGCACTCGCCAATATTGCCATGCCGCTCACAAATGCCTTCATAGGTGAATTCATGATGTTTAACGGCGTGCTGGGTTCAACCGCCACTAAGTTCGGGCTGGCTTATACCATTGCCGCATTGATAACGATCATTCTTAGTGCCGTTTACACATTACGTATGATACAGCGGGTTTTCTACGGTGAAACAAATGAACTTACATCAAAAGCCACCGATATTTCATTCAATGTAAAATTGAGCCTTGCAATAATTGTAGTGGGAATCATCCTGATTGGCGTGTTCCCGAAACCCTTATTATCTCTTACCAGTGAAGTATCGGCAGATATCCTAGGAAGGATGAATTTAAAATAACCTGAGAACGACCAGAATAGTATGAATGCAATAATTCTTTCCGCAATACTTGGAGTGATACTGATGTTCAGTGGCATATTCCTGACCAGCAAAACCGCCATTCGTAATATAGCAACTGCCGGCATGGCTTTGCTGCTGCTTGCAAATATTGCCGAACAGGGAGGATTCTTGCTCTTTGATGTGAATACACATAACATGCTTGTATTCTCTAAATTCGGCCTTCTTTTTAATTCTATTGCTTTCTCTGCAACACTGCTTTTTTTCCTCGTATCAGCAAAAGATATTACCAATGTTGGCATTAATGCAGCTGAATATTTTGCGCTTATATTCTTTATATCATGTGGTATCGCAATAGTATCTTCTTTCAATTCACTCCTCTTGCTTTTCCTGGGTATTGAGATAATTTCCATCCCGCTTTACATTCTAACAGGAAGCGATAAGCGTAATCTTAAAAGTAATGAAGCCTCGCTGAAATATTTCCTGATGGGATCTTTTTCAACGGGCATAATGTTACTTGGTATTGCCCTTGTTTACGGTGCAAAGGCAAGCTTCAGCATGGAACAAATGCATTCAAGCATAAATGCTGGCAGGAATGCATGGTTTTATTCTGGATTGCTGCTTGTACTTATCAGTATGCTCTTCAAAGTATCTGCTGCACCCTTCCATTTCTGGACTCCCGATGTATATGATGGAGCCCCAACGGTGTTCACATCTTTTATGGCAACCATAGTGAAGGCAGGTGTTTTTATTGCGTTGGTAAGATTGTTTGATATGTCATTCGTTGGTTCCGGATATGATTGGCAGCTCATCATTGCCATTGTTACAGCAGCAACACTTTTTATCGGAAATATTACCGCCATTTTCCAGCAAAGCGTCAAAAGGATGCTTGCCTATTCTTCCATTGCACAAGCCGGCTTCATGCTTTTTGGCGTGTTTAGCCAGAACGATTTTTCAAGGGAAGGTATCATCCTCTATACCCTCGGTTATAGCCTTGCTACCATTGGCATTTTTGCCGTTCTTATCAAGATGAAGGATTATACCTTTGAAGGCTTTAATGGACTTGCAAGAACAGAGCCGGTACTGGCAGCAACTACAACGATCTTCCTTCTATCCCTTGCAGGGATTCCACTGACAATCGGATTCTTCGCCAAATATTTCATGCTTGCTTCCGCCGTTAAGAGTGGCTCACACCTTTGGTTGGTCATCTTCGCCATACTCTGTGCCGCCATCAGTGTGTATTATTATTTCAGGGTAATTCAGTCGATGTATTTCAAAACCGGACAGGCCGAAACTGAACCAGTAACGCCTGTTTTCCGCTGGCTGCTCGCCGGCATGGCAGCTGCTGTTATCATCCTTGGAATCTTCCCCAATCTTGTGCTCCAATATCTGTATTTTTAAACCTTAAATCTTAAATCTTACCTCTTACCTCTTACATGAATATTCTTGACACCTTATCCCTCGCTTACCGGACCATCCGCGGCAATGCTCTTCGCACCAGCATCACTGTTGCGATCATCGCACTTGGTATAGCGGCACTGATAGGTATCAACACCGCCATCCAGGCCATCTCGCAGAAATTCATGGAAAGCTTTTCCAGCATGGGTGCCAGTGGTTTTTCCATCCGTTACCGGGCTATGTTCCGGTTCGACAGGGGTGAGCTGAAGAAAGAAGAGAAGAATGGGCGGAGACTTAAAAAATCAAATACTAACCAACCCATTACCCGCGAGCAGGCTGAGCTTTTTAAAGATCGCTATGATTACCCCGCTAAAGTGGGCATCTCGCTGGGGGCAGGAAATAATTTTACCGCTTCCTATGCAGGTAAAAAAACTAACCCTACTGTAAGGGTAACAGGAGGGGATGAACACTTTGTTGAACTCAATGGATATGATATTGAAGGTGGTAGAAATATGAGTGAGATCGATATCAGTTCGGGTCGGAATGTCTGCATTATCGGGAAAGACATTTACGATAAACTTTTTGGGAGTAATGATCCTGAACGACCGGTAGACAAAATTCTAAGGGTAAATAATATTCCATTCAGGGTAGTGGGCACGCTCAAATCAAGAGGATCAACTTTTGGAATGAGTCGTGATAATATCATCATCATACCTTATTTGAGCGTGGTACGTTTTTTTGCCGGATCCGCTTCCAACACTTTTAACATTGGCGTAAAAACGCAGGATATCGCCAACATAGAAACCGCCATAGGTGAGGCGGAAGGAATATTCAGGGTGATCCGCAAAAACGGAGTAAAAGAGGAAAGTAATTTCCTAATCGATAAAAGCGATGCATTTGTGGAAATGGCACTCAAACAAATTGGGTGGCTCACAGCTTCGGCCGTTGTCATTGGGTTCATTACACTTATGGGTGCAGCTATAGGCCTCATGAATATCATGCTGGTGGCAGTTACGGAAAGAACCAAGGAAGTGGGGCTCATTAAAGCAATCGGCGGACGACAGAGCAATGTGAGATGGCAGTTCCTTCTGGAGGCAATACTGATAAGTCTGCTTGGCGCTTTCTTCGGTATCGTGCTGGGAGTTCTGCTTGGTAATATTGTCAGTATGCTGATGGATACAGGATTCGTGGTGCCATGGCTCTGGGTTTTCATGGGCGTACTAATATGTACTATAGTTGGACTTGCAGCGGGATCTTATCCAGCCTATAAAGCCAGCAGGTTGAATCCGATCGAAGCGTTGAGGTATGAGTGAGTTGGAGAGATGGAGGGGTGGAGGGATGGAAGGGAATAGGCAGTAGGCAATAGATTGAGAAGAGATAATATTGGGGTGGATAATAAATGAAATGGGGAAACATTATAGTTTCCCCATTTTTATTTCAGGCAGATATGAATCTATTTCACGGTTAAGGCATCAGTGATGCGATCATTCAGGTCCTGCAAGTGATACTTGCTTGCGAGATCCTGGTAGGCCGGCGTGGCAGTGCGGATATCAGTTTGAAGGGTACGCAGTGTACCTCTTACAAAGGAGATGACATCACTGTTCTTATTCACTGCAGGTGCAAAGTTGAGCGCTACTCCACCAACTGAAATAGCCGGTACTGTAGATGGCTTGATCAGGGTCAGCATACGCTCCACCAGGTTCTTCTGGAGATTGCGGCGATACATGTCGATCGGCTTTCGTGCACTAAGCTCACTGAACACATTCCGGCGCAGATCGCCCAGCAGATCCTGAAGTGTATAGGTTTTAGCGCCCATTACAACCTCAGCATTGAGCAATTTGTTCAGGGTTGATGCACTGAGTATCCTGCCCAGCGCAGCGTCCTGGAGGCGGCTTACAACGCTTGTGGGGGTATTGCCGGTTTTGGCAAACACCTGCGGGTCCAGTAACCATGTAGGTGTTGTAAATACCTGCCTGTTGAGGAAATCCATGGCTTCCTTCTGGGTTTCACGGCTCACAAATTCATATACCGCACCAGGCTGCTCTACTGTTTTTGGCGTTTCTGTTACTCCGCCAATATTCTTACTCACATGACCTACATAACGGCCATACTGGGTCACTACTTCATTATAAAGTTTATTGAGGGATGCATAATTTTCGTTTGGTTCTTTTGACCACTCAGAAATATTGGGGATGATCCGCTGGAGATTTTTGATTCCATAGGTGCTTGCCTTCATGGCATTATCACCCAGGTCCTCGTTCTGAGAGCGAGGGTCATCGGGATTGGTCTCCCTTCCAAACCACAACCTCTTGTTCTTCAACTTCTCCATGGTGAGGGCATTCAGGATAGGAATTTCTGCCTCAGGACTGGTGGCTTCAGGTATCCATTTATATCCCCACTCAATAGCCCATTTGTCATAATCACCAATTCGCGGAAAGATACCTTTATCACCTACATTGTCTTCCGGCTGGGCAACATAATTGAAGCGGGCATAATCCATTATAGAAGGCGTATGTCCATTTTCTTCCAGCCATTTTTTATCACGAAGTTTTTCAACAGGCACGGAAGAGGATGATCCGAAATTATGGCGGAGGCCAAGGGTATGTCCAACTTCATGCGATGATACAAACCTGATGAGTTCTCCCATCAGTTCATCATCAAATTTTGGTTTGCGTGCGCGTGCATCATTTGGAGATGCCTGCACGAAATACCAGTTACGAAGAAGCTCCATCACGTTATGGTACCAGTTGATATGACTTTCAAGGATCTCCCCGGTGCGCGGGTCATGCACATGAGGGCCGCTTGCATTGGGAACGTCTGAAGGCTTATACACGATGGCAGAATAGCGCGCATCTTCCAGGCTCCACTCAGGATCATTTACAGGCGCTTCTTTAGCCATGATGGCATTCTTGAAACCGGCTTTCTCAAAAGCTTCCTGCCAGTCGTTCACACCCTTGATAAGATATGGAACCCATTTCTTTGGGGTGGCCGGATCAATATAAAATATAATGGGTTTCTTCGGCTCTACCAGTTCACCTCTTTTGTAGCGGGCAATATCTTCATCTTTTGGCTCAAGGCGCCACCGGGTTACCATGCGCACATTCTCAACACCTTGTGGATTGAGATCAAAATCAACATATTGCCTGGTGAAAAATCCAATACGCTCATCATAGTGACGCGCTCTCATGGGTGAAGATGGAAGCATCACCATGGAGCTGTTTATCTCAACCGTGAAAGCACCACCAGAAGGCTGCGGTGCTCCGGGAACTGTTGGCGCAGCACCAGTTGGCGCAGCAGCGCGGCTATAGGTTTTCACCGTTTTGATCTCGGTGTTCATGGGGAAAGAACGAATATTGTCAATGTAGGATTTGTCTGATTGCTGTGACCCTACCCGGAATGTTCGTTTGCGGTTACTTTCAAAATTCAGCACCTCATTATCGCTGTTAAGGAAAGAGGTAATCTCAATTACCACGCCGTTTGAATCCTTGCCAAACGCTGCAATATCAAAGGCCTGAACGATAGGCTGGATATTTGAATTGGCCACAGCACGGTACATGGGCTGGGTTGAATCCCTCGACATCTCATCATAAGAAATGCTGCGGATATAAACTTTGTTGTTTGGACCTTTATCAAATGTTATTACATTTTCACCGATAATATCACCGGCATAGCCAAAAAAGAAATTCCGCATACCGGCTGCTGCCTTCGAAAGGCGGTTCACTACCAGGATCTCCCGACCCAATGCAGATTCAGGTATCTCAAAGTAATACTTATCATCTACCTTGTGTACTGTGAAGAGGCCATCATCAGTTACCGCCTTGGCAGTGATGACATCCTTGTAAGGCTTCGGACCGGTAGATTTTGCGGGGGGTACAGGTGGTACTGCAGCCGGATTTGCTGCGGCATCCCTTGTCTGTGAGGGCCTTTGCTGGCCATATCCGGCTGCATGTGTCAATACGGCAAGAATGGCAAGTGGCATTACCCTTTTAAGAAACGGGGTTGATAACATAGCGATCTCTGTTTAAATTTAGGTTGAATCAATAAATGTAAGACATACCCTTAACAGAAAATCAGCAGAAATGATCGATCATTGTTGGTACAATCATTTTTTTTTTATTTTGTACCGTATTTGGATATTTATTGTGCTAATTTGATTTTTTTATTCTTTTTTTATTTAGACTTGTGTCCCCAATACGCTTTGGGTCAATTCAAGAACAATTATTACCTGTTTACAAAAAAACTAAAAACAAACATTTATGGCAGAGACTAAACCTACTGCAACTGCGAGAGCGGCCACTTCTGTTCAGGCTAAAAAGAGAAGCAATGTCATTTCCTGGATTGCCCCTGTTTTATGTATCATCGGAGGATATATAATCTGGAGATTTGGTATGGGTGCTGCTAGTGGTTTTACCAATCCTGATCCCGCTGGTGGATTCTGGCCTAATCATGTTGGACCTATCGGTGCATTCCATGGCGTTTATGAAGGCGGTATCGTAGTGCCGATCCTGATTGCTAACTTCCTGATCGTATTGGTTTTCGCAATTGAAAGAATGATGACCATCTCCAAAGCTACCGGTACCGGTAACAATGATGAGTTCATCCGCAAGGTTCAGTATCATCTTGCTAACAAGAATGTTGATGCAGCACTCGCAGAGTGTGATAAGCAAAAAGGTTCTGTAGGTAATGTAATGAAAGCCGGATTGCGCAAGTATAAAGAAATGATCACCAACACTGAACTCGATACAGAGCAGAAAGTTGTTTCTATCCAGAAAGAAGTGGAAGAAGCAACAGCACTGGAACTGCCAATGCTTGAGAAGAACCTCGTGTTCCTTTCTACCATTGCTTCTGTTGCAACACTCCTCGGATTGTTCGGTACGGTATTGGGTATGATCCGTTCCTTCTCCAAGCTCGGTGATGAAGGTGGTGGTGATGCTGCACGTGAACTATCACGCGGTATCTCTGAAGCCCTGTACAACACAGCCCTTGGTATCGGTACTTCTGCCCTGGCCATCATCATGTATAACGTATTTACAACTAAGATCGACGGTATCACATACGGTATTGATGAATCAGGATTCACCCTTACCCAAAGCTTTGCTTCACTTTACAAATAAGTGAATAGGCAATAAGGTATAGGAGAGTAAGAGAGCAGTAAAAAAAAGTCGGAAGAATTTTATGGAATGCTGCTTTCACTGAATCTAAATGTGAACTGATCAATTAACAAGTCATGCCAAAAGCAAAACTCCCACGGAAGAGTACGAATATTGATATGACCGCGATGTGTGATGTGGCATTCCTCTTGTTGTCATTTTTCATCCTGACAACCAAGTTCAAGCCATCAGAAACACTTGCGGTACAGACTCCAAGTTCTGTTGCTTCCAAAATTGCACCGCAGAAGGATGTTGCGCTGGTTACCATCGACAAAGACGGAAAAGTTTTTGTTTCCTTCTCTGAAGATGCACCCACCAAGGAAGTTCTTGAAGCACTGAATACAAACCGCACACTGGGTTTGTCAGATGCTGAACTAACCGCGCTTTCCAAAGGTCCTTTCTTCGGCGTACCCATCAGCCAATTGAAATCCCTGGCCAGCCAGCCAAAGGACAACTGGCCTAAGATGAACCTTCCTGGTATACCTGTTCTGGATACAATCAATAACGAAATGGTTGACTGGATGCGCGCTATCAAAACCGGCTTCCAGGGTATCAAAATGAACCTGCTCGTTAAGGGTGATAATGCTTCAAAATACCCGGCTTTTAAAGGTGTTATCGATGCCTTCAAGAAGAACGACGAAATGAAATTCCAGATGGTTACAAACCCTGAAGGCGTTCCTGAAGGAACCGAATTGTATAAGAGAAACATGAATAGAAATGCTGCGGCGGAAACAACCGAAGAGTAATCATTTTTAACATAAAAACATTACCATATGGCAGAAATGGATACCTCGGGCGGGGATAAACATAAAAAAGGGCCCGGCGTCAAAAAATCGAAAAAGCAATCCACCCGCGTTGACCTTACCCCCATGGTGGATCTTGGTTTCCTGCTGATCACTTTCTTCATCTTCACCACTTCCATGAGTCAGCCAACAGCAATGCGCCTGTTCCTGCCCAAGGATACGGAAAAGCCTGAAGAACAGAACAAAGCCAAGGAATCGGGTGCACTTACCATCATGTTGGCAGGAAACGATAATATTTATTATTACGAAGGAATGCTTGCACCAGATGGATCAAACTTTAAGAGCACCAATTTCAAAGGAGTCCGTGACGTTATTCTTACCAAGAAGAAGTCCACTGATCCGAAAGACTTTGTAGTGGTGATCAAGCCAAATAAGGAATCCACCTATAAGAATACTGTTGACATGCTCGATGAAATGACCATCAATGATGTAAAGCGCTATGCACTGGTTGATATTGCAGAAGCAGAGCAGATGATGATCGCAGCTACTGAAGGCGCTAATCCGCAGTAAACAGGTTTGTGGAAAAGCTAAACAAATGCATCTTATTCAAAAAAGCGAACAATGGACGTAAATAAAATTTTAAGTGCTGATGTGCTGGACATCGTCTTCGATGGCCGGAACAAAGAATATGGCGCTTATGACTTGCGTAAGACCTATTCCAAGCGCATGACATATGCACTGGTTGGTACTGCCTTGCTCCTCGCTTTGGCATTTCTTGGAAGCTTCCTCGCCAGTTCATTCAAGAACAATGACGATAAAACCGAGATGATCGTCCAGGACGTTCAACTCGAGGAAGTGAAAACAGAAGAGCCAAAGAATGAGCCACCACCACCACCGCCTCCGCCAAAACCGGAACCGCCAAAAGTGGAAATGGCAAAATTCACTCCTCCCAAAATCGTAAAGGATGAGGAAGTTAAAGAAGATGAAAAACCACCAGAAGTTGAAAAGCTGGAGGAAACCAAGATAGGTACCATCAACCAGGAAGGTATCAAAGACGAAGGTATCGTTGCACCACCTGCTTCTGATGAAGGAAAGGGTGTTGTGGAAGCCCCCAAAAAAGTGGAAGAAGATTGGGACAAAACCTTTACAAAGGTTGAGATCGAATCTGAATACCCAGGTGGTACCAGTGCATGGCAGCGTTACCTGAATAAGAGCCTCCGTTACCCGCAGGACGCTATCGATAATGAAGTTCAGGGTACCGTTGTTGTTCAGTTCATCGTTGATAAAGAGGGTATGGTTAGTAATGTAGAAGCTATCAGCGGACCAGAAGAACTCCGTGATGAAGCTGCCCGTGTTATCAAAAAATCTGGTAAGTGGACCCCCGCCGTTCAGAACGGTCGCCAGGTGAAATCTTACAAGAAGCAGCCTATCACCTTCCGCCTCGAAGTGGAATAATAGTCCCGGTATAATTGTTTGAATCCTCCTGCCCCGCAGGAGGATTTTTTTTAATTTCCAATTTTCTATTCACTATTGCCTATTGCCTATTCCCTTTCCTCAAAATTTCCCACTCATGCTCAATTTCGAATTCAAAAACCCCACAAAAATAATCTTTGGTAAAGGTCAGATTGCTAAGCTATCTACTGAAATACCAGCAGGTTCAAAAGTTATGCTCCTCTATGGTGGGGGCAGCATCAAATCTAATGGTGTCTATGACCAGGTTATGCAGGCACTAAGTAACCATGAGCTCATTGAATTTGGCGGCATTCCTGCCAACCCCGAATACAAGATCTTACTACAGGCACTGGAAATTATCCGCAGTAAAGAGATCAACTTCCTTCTCGCTGTTGGTGGAGGGTCCGTGATCGATGGAGTTAAATTCCTCTCCTCGGCAGCACTCTATGAAGGTAAAGAACCATGGGATATACTCGCAAAATCAATACGTACCGAAAAAGGCATGCCCTTCGGTACTGTACTGACCCTTCCTGCCACTGGCTCTGAAATGAATTCGGGTGCCGTTATCTCCCGCGCCGAAACAAAAGAAAAATTATCTATGGGTGGGCCGGGACTATTTCCTGTTTTCTCTATCATGGATCCCGAAGTGGTTCGTTCTATTCCAACACGTCAGATTGCCAATGGTATCATGGATGCCTATTCGCATGTGCTGGAACAATATATGACCTATCCTGCCGGGGCACTCCTGCAGGATAGGATCGCAGAAAGTATCCTCCAAACCCTAGTAGAGATCGCCCCACGTATCATGAAGGACCCCGCTGATTATATTGCTGCATCAAATTTCATGTGGAGCTGCACCATGGCCCTGAATGGACTAATCCAGAAAGGCGTACCTACTGATTGGGCCGTTCATGCAATGGGCCATGAGCTTACAGCCCTTTATGGCATCGACCATGCGAGAACTCTTGCAATTATAACACCCGGACATTTCCTTTACAATTTCGATCGCAAGAAAGATAAACTGGCCCAGTATGCCGAAAGGATCTGGAATGTTAGTGAAGGAACTACTGAAGAAAAGGCAATGGAAGCAATTGAAAAAACAGAAGCATTCTTTCATTCACTGGGCATTGAAACCAAACTATCAAAATATACCAGCAGCTTTGAAGACACGTCAAATATAATTGCCAACAGATTTACCGAGCGTGGTTGGACGAAGCTAGGTGAGCATAAAGACCTGGGGCCAGACCAGGTTAAGGAGATCGTGGAGATGAGTTACTAACTTTGCCCTATGAAATATACCACCCCGCAATGGGATGATACCATCGTTGCCCTTGCTACGCCTCCAGGCCTGGGCGCAATCGGCGTCATCCGCCTTAGCGGAACCCTCGCAATTGAAATTGCTGACCATCTCTTCCCCTCCAAAAATTTGCTGGAGCAACCAACCCATACGGCACATGTGGGATTGCTGAAGGAGGATGGTAATGCCATTGATGAAGTGGTGCTGACCCTTTTTAAAGCTCCGCGCTCCTATACTGGTGAAAATGTTGTGGAGATATCAGGTCATGGCTCACCTTATGTGTTGCAGCAGATCATTGATGCCTGCATCCGAAAGGGAGCCCGGCTTGCAAGACCCGGTGAATTCACCCAACGGGCCTTCCTTCATGGCAAACTCGATCTCGCACAGGCAGAGGCAGTGGCCGACCTCATATCATCCAATACAGCAGCCTCCCAGCGCAATGCGCTGAATAATATAAGAGGGGGATTCTCTTCTGATCTGAGAGCCCTCCGTGAACAACTTATTACCTTTTCGGCATTGATAGAACTTGAACTGGATTTCTCACAGGAAGATGTTGAATTTGCCGACAGAACACAATTGCATACACTTGTATCCGCTGCTATTGATAGAGTAGGAAAGCTTGCACATTCCTTTCAGCTTGGCAATGTGATCAAGAACGGGGTGAGTGTTGCCATAGTTGGTAAACCTAATGCAGGAAAGAGTACGCTACTTAATACACTGCTCAATGAAAACCGCGCTATCGTCAGTGAAATTGCCGGTACTACAAGAGATACCATTGAAGAGATCATCAATATTGATGGTATACTTTTCCGCTTCATAGATACCGCGGGTATCCGTGAACACACCGATGACCAGATCGAAAGCATAGGAGTGGAGAGAAGCCTTGAGAAAATGAGACAGGCAGATGTGGTGCTTTATCTTTTTGACGCCAACACCATGCCGTTGGAAGAACTATTACAAAATAAGTCTGCCTTTGAACAGAATGGATTTCAGTTCCTTCTTGTAGGCAACCAGGTTGACAAAGGTGATGAATCGCTTATGCGTGAACGATATGCCCAGGCAGCGCCTATATTTTTCATCTCCGCCAAACAACTGCTTCATATTGAAGTGTTGAAAGAACGACTGGTGGATATGGTGTTGCAGGGTAAGGTGAATACAGAAGATACCATCGTTACCAATGCCCGTCATTTTCATAGCCTTCAGCAAATGTTATCCTCACTCCAGGATATACGCTCCGGTTTGGACAACAAGATCCCTGGCGATTTACTGGCGCTCGATATCCGCCGCTGCCTTCACTACGTTGGAGAAATCACCGGCGAAGTGAGTAATGAAGATCTGCTGGATTATATATTCAGCAAGTTCTGTATCGGAAAATAGCAGGTTCTGAATAAAAAGGCTCCGGTTATTAACACGGAGCCTTTTGCAATTCTATTTTGTACATCTACTGAACAATAATTTTTTTACTGGTTTTATTCGTTCCCTTTATTATAGTTAAAATATACATTCCTTTCCGAAGACTATTTCCAAGTTTCACCTGGCCACTACCATTCTGCCACAGCGTTTGAGAGAATACTACCCTTCCTGACATATCAGTGATTTGCAGGTACATCGATCCTTTTGAATTAGCAGTGCCAGTGAAGGACAGGGTAATTGGTGTGCCCTCTTTAGCAGGGTTTGGATATAAATTTATCGAAGTATTCTTTTCCTGCTCCGGCACAACATCAAACGACCCAGTAGTTGTGTGGTCTAAGTTTTCAATGTTGTTTTGCAAGGGATCCGTTTCCCTTAATACGATCTTATCTATGAAGGGTGCATCACTACCCGTTGGCCTGAACTCTATGCTGTTAGTTCCCTGCGACAAAGCAATTTCCATAGTTTGAACTTTTGTACCACCACCTTCAAAACACCAATTGCCTGAGGCTAAGAATGATTGGGTCGTAAATGGCTCACCATTCACAGTTATCCGCATACTGCGATTAACTTTAGTGATATAATGAATGTCCACAGAATAATTTCTGGTTTCTTCAGATAATAAATCATTGAAACGAATTCCATTTGCCACATTCAATCCCATATTTACTAAGGCCCCATTAGAGGCAGTCGCACAGTTCACCACATTATTGTTTCCGATAAGTTCTGCCGTCTCAGCTTCCAACGACAGCCCGTTCAGTTCAGCTTTTTCCAGTAGAATTTTATCAATAAAAGGTGCATCACCACTGAAAGGAGTTATATCAATTATATTGATCCCGCGTTTAAGATTTACATCAACTTCATGAACAGCCGGACTTCCCTGATTAAAACACCATTCACCCGACACAGGAGGATTTTGCCTGCCGAGTACCAGGCCATTCACCGCAACCTTGAATGTTCTGAGTGCAGCACTCATATAGGATACCTTTAATTTGTAAGCGCCTGCAGCCTCTGCCACAATCTGATCGAACCGAACGCCATTAGTATTAACATTAAATAAATTCACCTGTTTACCATTTGAAGAACTGGCACAGTTTACAACATTGGCAGCACCAAGTATCGTTGCATCTTCTGCTTCAAACACAAGTTTTTCTTCCAACTGCAATACATTTGGATCAATTGTTTCCGGCAACTTTCCATTGGTGACAATTGCCAGGCGGTCTACAAAAACCTTTCCACTTGCAATAGCAATTTTTACCCGGTGCTGCCCTGCCGAAAGAAAAAATGTCAGGCTTCTGTCTTCACTGACATAACTGAAATGGAATTTTTTCCAATACCATTCGTATGTTGTGTTACCTAGATGGCTCCATTGTCTGAAAGGCTCATCATCAACTGAAATCCATAAACCAGTAGCGGATGGATCGGTTGCCTGGATCTTTGCCCAGATATCATATTCATCTGATTTTTCTACCGATATGTTGAACGAAATGATTTTTTCGGTACCAACAGGAATTTCTTCAGAAACTATATTTTCTTCACTCGCTAAGTATGCACCACCCCTTGCGTTAACTGAAGTTTCAGTACTCCAGTAATTTCCTTTCGTTGCTATTTCCGCTTCATGAATTCCAATGAGGTCTGTTGTCTCCAATCCCCATTTCAATGTTGATGGTGAACAATAGCCAGTTTCTTTTTTATACTCATCAAGATTTACAGAACCATTGATCAGCGCGATTTGGTCTAACAGGATGTTGGAATTTGGGTATTCTATAGTAAGCCGGTGTTTCCCTTCACCAAGATCATAAAAACGCGGTACCTGGAACCACATAAAAGAACTGCTGGTGAAAGGCGAAATCTGCTCTATTTCCTTATCATCAATTTTTATTCGAATAGCACCGGCACCACCCGTGGAAGCTGATCGGATCCATGCCCGGTATGTGCCTGCTTCCTCTAATTCAAATTCAAAATGCACCTGTTTGGCTAAAGAGGTGATGCCGGCAAGATTGTTATCGCCCCGAACATACAAACCATTGGAAGCATCTGCAGATTCTGATACCTTCCACTGGTTCCCGATGTATGATCCGCACTCCGCTTCAAACACCAGGCTGTTTACCGGTTTCGAAACATAAGGCTGATCAAGCGCTTCTAAATTATTGGGACTTATATAAGTTGCCTCCGGAATAGAAGGACGGGATACATGATTCTTATATAATTCTCCGATATTGGTTAAGGCGCCATTTGCGTCAAGGTAATTGGCCGATGTTACCGGATTAGATGCAAAGGCTGAATTGGGCTGGAAATAGGCATAACGTTCAACATATTCAAGGCTCTCCAGGTAGGGAAGCGCCAAACGAAGGAATGCTTCCTGTATAGCGTTGCCACGGTTAGGGTTGGCATTAAATTCTGTGATCCAGATTGGAAGCTTATAGATTCTGTATACATTCTCAAGGTATGCTTTGAAGCGATTGAAAATTTGCTGTGGATCTGCATTAGGTGTAGTGGCCGGACTGCTACCCCAGTCGTACCAATGTACGGCCACAAAGTCAAATCTTACATCTCGTTCTTTGGCGATCCTTGCAAATTCCAGCAACCATGTTGTTGGTCCGTTTTCCCTTGGCGCAGGTGATCCAAGCCTTAGACCCAGCCCCATAAGGTTTTCAAAATATGCCACCGCAACTGCGGGTTCACATAAATTATTGAATTTACCCGACTGGTCGTTGCAATTGTCAGACTCATTGAAGCCCAATACATGGGTTGTTTTTTTCTTCTGGATTATCTGGCTGATAGAAGCTGGTAAAGCGCCTCCTGCCCCCCAGGCCATAGGTACATAATCGTAATTTGGTAGTGGATTATTGGCGAGTCCCCAGTTATAGAACCACCCGGCATCTAATTGGTCATAGAAACCACCAGTACCCTTTTTGATCACCCAGTTCCAGGGAACCACCCTGATGAAACTGATATTTCCCTGCAAGGCAATATCCAATTCATTTACCTCCAGGTCAGCTTCTGAAGCAATAAATACTTTGCTCTTGCCGGTTCCATTTGTGTTTATGGCAAATGTGGCCATATATCCTCTTTTCAACTTGAATGAACGTGCTGCATTATCCATTCCTTCCGGTATGCCTGCACCACTATAAATAATATTCTCCCCTAATGCAGCCGATGCTCCCTGCTGGCCTGTTGTATTGAAAATTTCTAACGGGAAGAATGAATTTGAAATCGGCCTGATAACAGCCCCTTGCTGATAATACTGGTTGATGCGGAAATTGTTATCTATTACGCCAGTTACATTATTAATTAAAACACGGCCCAATTGTAACCTCAATTCATCAGGATTTGCCTGGTGAAAATATACCCATGAGGCAGCATCCAAAAAGTTAAGTGAAAGATGTGAAGAATAATCACCCTCATGCAAGTGTACTGTACTCTCACTGAGTAAAGAAATAACTCCCTGGGTAATCGTTCCCTGTGTTACGTTAAGCTGTGAATTTATCAGTGTGATCCCTTTTTGAGAACAGGCAAGTGAAATGGGGCCACTAATGGAAACGCTGGCGTTTTCCATGAGTAAATTATAGCGGATGGGAACACCGGGATCTATTGTACCGTTTTTGGGGTGGCGATCTTTTTCCAGGTCGGGTTTATTCGGACAGATAACGTATAAAAATGAGTTATCTCCAGGCAAACAATTTGGCTTCACCGGTTCGCCACTGGTTGAATAGCTGCCAGTTGGAATTTCTACAGTAATCCTCCAGTTTTTTTCATTAAAAAAATCATTGTTCTCTTCTCCCGTCCAGTATATGTATCGGCTTGTTGTATCACAGGGATTTTCAGTTTCCGTTTGCGAATAAGCTGCGGTAAAGATCATACAGCATACAAGCATTTGTAAAAAGTATAACCATTTAGGAGTAAAAAATTTGTACATGGCAGGTAATTTTTTAGTTAGTTTCTGATTTCTCAAATCTATTTATCTGCTATTACAGGAGGGGAAACATACAGATCATTAAACGGGTTGTTTTGTCTTGATCTTTTAATGAAGCAACTGATTAGATAATACCATGTTTCATTTTTAGTGGGCAAGGCTATCAAAGATTTGAACAATAATTGAATAGAATACCCCCCTTTTTTGAAAGCCTGCTTTCGGGTATAACTGACAGTTGCATTTAGTTTTAAGAATGAATATTTCTTCAATAGCACTAAGGCAAATAGTTTTCCTTTTTCTTCTTTTCGGGATGAGTCATTCTTTGAAAGCAACCAATTATTATATCAACGCAACTGCAGGTAATGATATATACAATGGAACCAGTACAAACCGTGCCTGGAAATCAGTGATGCCTTTAAAAGCTATTCAGTTGCAAGCCGGAGACTCTGTATTATTTGCATCTGGTCAACGATTTGCCGGCATGCTGTCACTAATTGATCTTAAAGGAAGCTTATATCATCCGGTGGTTATAAGCAGTTATCCGTACAAAGGGAGTTCATTAAAACCTGTTTTAGATGCAGGCAATGATCTGAATGCAATACTCATTCAGAATTCCTCTTTTATTAACATTCACAATATTGAAATCACAGCCCTGATACCTTATAAAAGTAAAATTTCATCAAAGACAGCAGAGATGAGGTGCGGCATTCTTGTTGAAGTAACAAAAGACCAACCATATGAAAGTATACATATCAATGATGTTGTAGTCCATGATATTTATTATAATCCCCCTGGATTTATGCGTTCCGCAGACGAGATAAGATCTGCTAATGGTACACAGAGTTATGGCTGGGGGATCCGTTTTATTAATAATACTAGTAAGGGCAGATTAACTAACATCCAGGTTTTTAAATCAGAAATATTTAGTGTTAGTCATACCGGCTTAAAATTTACTGCAACAACGGATGGAATCAAGAATATGGAAGTTGCAGATTGTAAAATATATCAAACTGGTGGGCCTGGAATGCAACTATCTGGCGTAACCGATGGGCATATTCACCATAATAATATTGATCATTCCGGTTCTGTTTCAGATAGCCGTAATTGGAGTAGAGGAAGTGGGTTATGGACATGGAGTTGCAGTAACATCCTCATTGAACACAATCGTTTTGAAAATGCAAACGGTCCGGGTGACTCGGCGGGTGTTCATATTGATTTCAATTGCAATGATGTGGTAGTGCAGTATAACCTTAGCGCCAATAATGCGGGTGGCTTCTGTGAAATATTGGGCAATAATTTTAACTGTGCCTACCGCTATAATATCAGTATAAACGATGGATATCGGGTCAAGGGAAAAAATGGTGCATTCCAGGAAGGAAAAATATTCTGGCTTAGTGGTTACCAGGGTAATGCAAAAAAGAATGAAGGCCCCTACAATAGTTATTTCTATAATAATACAATTTATGTTTCTGCCGGTATTGTACCCAAAATTGCTGTGAGCAGTAGTTCTGATGGCGTTCTTATAGCCAATAATATATTTTATTTCGAAGCGGCAGCAAAAATTGTTGCAGGCGACCAGAAAAAAATGGAAGTCGATCCGGATGGTGTGCCTAACGTAGTATTTACAAACAATATCTATTTGCGTCCAGATAACTGGCCTGCTGATTTTCCTTTGCAGGACAGTTCCCCCATATTAGCCGATCCGGTTTTTAAAAACAAAGGCGGATACCAGCTGGTTGATTATTCTCCCACCAATAAGAAAGTATTACTAGATAAGGGGATTAACATTCGCGCCATTCCTAACGACAGTATTGGTATTCGAACGGGTTTACAGGTTAAACACGATATCCTTGGAAATCCTATTAAGGGCCAACCCGATATTGGCGCAATTGAATTTAATGACAGGAACGATCAAAAAAATAAAAACAAGAACAGTGGATATAAATAGAATAAAAAAATGCAGATTCTGGTTCTCCTGCATTCTTCTTTTTGCAGTTAATATAGCATTTAAAAAACCAGAAGTTGATAGCGTCATAGATGAAAGCAGGCCCAATGTAATTATTATCCTGACTGATGACCAGGGTTATGCTGATGTAGGTTTTAATGGTTGTACAGATATCCCAACCCCCAATATTGATAGAATTGCAAAAGCTGGTGTTGTTTTCCGGAATGCATATGTAAGCTATGCTGTTTGCGCACCCAGCAGGGCTGGCTTATTAACAGGTCGTTACCAGGATCGCTTTGGTTATAGTCGCAATCCATTGTATAAACCCCTGGACCCTGAAATTGGACTTTCATTGAATGAACAAATGTTGCCGGAACTTTTGGGAAAAGGTGGTTACAATACTATGGGTATTGGTAAGTGGCATTTGGGTGCTCATGAGAAGTATCGTCCATGGAATCGGGGCTTCAACGAATTCTTTGGATTTATTGGTGGAGGTCATCGGTATTTTCCTGCTGACTACAATATTGCTAACCAGGATAGTGCAAAGAATGAAGCAGAAAGTTACCGTACCAAACTTGTCCGAAATGGCAAAGTGGTAGAAGAGTCAGAATACCTTACAGATGCTTTATCAAGAGAGGCTGTTTCTTTCGTTGAACGAAATAAGCATCAACCTTTTTTTCTTTATCTCGCTTACAATGCACCACATGCCCCTTTGCAGGCTACAGAAAAATATCTCAACCGCTTCCTGAATATTCAGGATCCCAAGCGAAGAACATATGCTGCAATGGTTAGTGCCGTTGACGACGGAGTTGGCTTACTATTGAACAAATTGCAGGAATTAAATCTTGATGAGAATACCATTGTCATTTTCCTGTCTGATAACGGTGGACCTGAAAATGACAATAGTAGTAATAATGGTTCACTTCGGGGAAGTAAGGGTTCCCTTTATGAAGGAGGAATCAGGGTTCCTTTCGCCATTCAATGGCCCCGGAAAATAAAGCCCGGGTCTGAATATCATGAATCTATCATTTCCCTTGACATTTTTGCTACTGTTGCCGCCAATATCAAGGGACTGCCTTCACCAAAAAATTCATTAGATGGGGTAAACTTGTTACCATACCTGCAAGGCTTAAAAAAGGGATCTCCTCATGAATATTTATTCTGGCGGCAGTTTGATCAAAAGAATTATGCTGTGGTGCATGCTTCGGGCTTTAAAGAAGTGATTATACGGGATTCAAGTCTCTTTGTGTACCACCTTAAAAAAGATATCAGCGAAGAAATTAACCTCGCTGAAAAAAGCAATCAATTGATCAGGCGAATGGAAAAAGAAAGAAAGAAATGGGAGGCTGCAACTATTCCCCCAGCATTTTATGGATTAAACCAGGAAGCGCAGTATAACAGCCATAAAAAACTTAAGCAGCAATAGCAGGATTTGTAAATATTATCTGGAATGAAACAATTTATCAATTTTATACGTGCAAGGCCTTCATATTATTTATTGCGAATTTCTGTTATTTTCCTCCTCGTTTCGGGCGGCCTCCATTCAATAACAGGTTTCACATTTTCTCCCACAGCTTCAAAACCGAATATCATTATTATTCTTGTTGATGATGCCGGTTATGCTGATTTTGGTTTTATGGGATCAAAGGATTTGCAAACACCCAATATTGATAAATTGGCAGCAGGAGGTATAAGATTTAAGGATGCGCATGTTTCTGCTTCTGTTTGCAGTCCCTCAAGAGCTGGTTTGCTGACAGGAAAATATCAACAACGATTCGGTTACGAATGCAATGAAGGTGAGGGGTATCCTGGAATGGATACATCGCAGACTATTCTTCCAAAGCTTTTACAACAACAAGGTTATAGAACAGCCGCATTTGGAAAATGGCATCTTGGATTTAAACCAGCTCAGCATCCGCTGCAGAAAGGGTTTCAATATTATTATGGATTTTTAAGTGGAGGCAGAAGTTATTTTTACCGACCTCAGAAAGATGACCGGGTGGGGTCGAAAAACGGACTACTGGAAAACCGGAACCAGGTACCCTTTGAAGGCTATCTTACTGACCGGCTGGGTGATAAGGCGGTGGACTATATCCGGGAAAACAAGGATCACCCCTTCTTCATGTATTGGGCTCCCAATGCAGTTCATACCCCAATGGAGGCTAGTGAAGAGGATATGGAAAAATTTACTAATCACCCCCGCCAGAAATTGGCAGCTATGACATTTTCTTTAGACAGGGCGATCGGAAAAATGATGGAGGAATTAAAAAACCAAGGACTGTTTGAGAATACCATGATCTTCTTTCTGAGTGATAACGGTGGTGCACATGACAATCTTTCGAGCAATTTACCCCTGAAAGGTTTTAAAGGCAATAAATACGAAGCTGGTCACCGGGTTCCTTTTTTTATTTCCTGGCCCAAACAATTTAATGTCGGCCTGCAGTATCATGGTCTCAGTTCTTCGCTGGATATATTTCCAACAGCCCTTGAAGCCGCTGGAATTCGGATTCACCCAGCATTGGGCTTAGATGGTACTAGCCTATTACCATTTCTTGCAGGAATAAAGAAAGAGAACCCGCACCAGGAGTTGGTATGGCGTAAAGATGGTGCCGCCGCCATCCGTTTTAACCAATATAAACTGATACGCATAAATGGTGCTGGTGAGCGCCTGTACGATCTTAGTGAGGATCCGGGAGAGTCGAATGATTTGCAACAGCTAAAACCTGAAATATTTTCCCTGCTCAAAAAAAAGCTTAATAATTGGGAAAAAGATAAAAGGAAACCTGTCTGGACAGAAGGAGCCATATGGGATACGATAACACTCATGATCCATGATGATCTGATGAATAATCAGAAGGTCAGGGTCCGCAACCCGGCTGAACTTAATGAATACCGCTCTATCGATTAGCTACAGAAAATATTATAAAATAACCTTATGCTTTCGGAAAAGAAAAATCAGAAAATCAGGAAAAATGATAAGCGCCTGAACAAAGAGCTCGCAATTGTGTATGTTTTACTTGTACTCTTGTTCATATCATTGATGATCTTATTATAGGCCTGTCTGATGGCTTGTTTAAATAGCTCCATCAATTATGTAATTTGTATAAATTGTAAGAAGAATATTTACGGATTAATTCGCAAATGAATTGCTGCCCCAATTAAAAAAATACATCTGCCTGCTTCTGCTGGTTGGTATTACTTCAAAGTCTTATACTCAACGGGGCAACTCTTTTATAAATATTTCTGACGAACTGGTAAATAATGAAGTAACTGCTATCATCCAGGATAAAAATGGTTTTATTTGGTTTGGAACAAGAGGGGGACTACAACTCTTTGATGGCTATCAAATGAAACTGCTCAAAAATGATTTTGGTAGAGGGAGTAACCTGTTAAGCCAGTCTATTGAAGTTCTTCAGAATGGCAAAAACAATAATATCTGGATCGGAACAAAATCCGGTGGACTGAGCGGCTATGATCTTAAAACAGGGAAAATAACCAACTACATTAATAACAACCAGAACCCCAAAGATTTTAACGCTGACTATATTCTTTCCATTTTAGATACCGACAGTGAAAAATTATTCATCGGCACATGGAGAGGTTTTCAATACTTCAACAAAACAACAGGCCAGTTTCATATTCTGAATAGTGTATGGAAAACTTTTGATATACAGTCCGATGGCAATAATGGCTATTGGCTGGCCACCAACAGTGGCTTAAAGCACGTAAATAAAAATCTCGTTAATGATCAATCTTATAATTTTGGAATTCCGGCATTAAACATAGCTTCTATAGTCAATGATAAAGCAAATAACTGTTTATGGTTAGGAACCTGGGATAATGGATTATTTCAGTTTGATCTTCTTACAAAGCAGTATAAAAATTACCGGCATCAAAAGAACAATGCAACATCTTTAAGTTCAAACAACACTTACCGGATTTTACTTGATTCAAAAGGAACTTTATGGGTAGGAACATGGGGTGGGGGATTGAACCGCTTTGACCGGAGCACCGGAATGTTTGAAAAGATACAATTAACTATTCCGGGATTATACACCAACGATAACCAGATCATCTTAACTCTGCAGGAAGATCCTTCAGGGCTGTTGTGGGTTGGAACTGATGGCACAGGTGCATTTAAGTTTGACCTGAATCAGAAAAAGTTTATCAATATCGGCTCCGTAAACCAGGGTAGTTCTAACCTTGAAAGTTCCCATGTACTTTCGGTTTACGTAGATAAGTATAATAAACTTTGGCTGGGAACCAAAGGTGGCGGAATTCAATATTCGACTGACTGGAAATCCTTCTCCAGGGTAGATATCAATGCTGAAAATTTTTCAAATCTGGGTGCCCTTCCCTACGAAAGCCGAACATTTATGGAGGACGGCAATTACTTATGGGTTGGCACAAACAAAGGATTGATCCGGATGGTTAATACGCCTACCAGCGTAGTGAGTTATGATATTTTTGTACCCCGACCCAAAGACTCCTCGTCCATCAGCGGGAGGAAAATAAATGCAATTATAAAGGATGCTTCAGGCAGAATCTGGATTGGAACGCAGGAGTATGGTCTAAGCTATATTTCAGGCTATGATAACAGGAACCAGCCGGTATTCAGAAATTACCTTCCTGCTTATGATGTAAAAGGAGCCCTACAAAATGAAAGGATCAGTTGCCTGCTGGTGGATTCTAAAGAAAGACTTTGGGTTGGAACCTATAAAGGTCTTCATCTTTATCATCCTGAAACAGATCAGTTCCAGGTATTCTCCCAGGATAATGGTAACAATAATTCACTCAGCAATAATACCATCCTATGTTTATCGGAAGATAAGTTTGGTAATATCTGGGCAGGTACTCAATACGGTTTAAACAAGATCTCTGGTGTAGAAATGAACACATTGAATGTGGTGAAATATACCACGCGCGAAGGCCTGCCAAGTGATTATGTACATGCAGTTATTCCAGACAGCTCGGGCGATATCTGGGCAAGTACCAATAAAGGAATTATTAGGTTTAACCAGACTAAAAATTCTTTTACCGTTTTTGATAAAAGAGACGGCGTTCAATCCGTTGTGTTTTCAGAAAATGCCTCCTACAGAGATTCCTATGGCAGATTGTTTTTTGGCGGCCTGGAAGGGCTCACCTATTTTTTCCCGGATAGTATAAAGATCAACCAGTTTTATCCTCCTGTATATTTTACAAACTTATCGATCAATAACCAGCCATATGAATTCGGAATAGGAGGAACGGATAGTTCCATTCTGAATAAGCCTTTTTATGAAACAGAAACCATAACCCTTAATTATAAGGAAAATATATTCTCTGTTGAATTTGCCGCACTCGATTACCACGCACCAGACAAGAATGAATATGTCTATAAACTGGAAGGGTTTAACGATGAATGGGTGTATGCCGGTAAAAACAGGATGGCAACATTTACAAACCTGAAACCTGGTACCTATCATTTACTCGTAAAAGCAACGAACAGTGATAAAATATGGAATCCTTCTCCCCACCAGTTGACCATAAAGATTCTTCCACCTCCCTGGAGAACCTGGTGGGCTTATAGTATTTATATAGCAGTGTTCATCTTTCTTCTTTGGTTAACACGCTATCTTGGTTTGCGGCAGGTTGCACTGAAAAATCAATTATCACTCAGCAAACTTGAACGGCAGCAGGAAAACAAGCTGGCCGATTTCAAAGAACGATTGTTTACCAATATATCCCACGAATTCCGTACACCATTAACCCTTATAATGGGACCGCTGGATGACCTGCTGCAGACAAGAAAAATGGAGTTTCCGGTTGAGAAAAGTCTGCGGCTCATTCAGAAGCAATCCAGGCGAATGTTGAGGATGGTTAACCAGCTACTGGATTTTCAAAAAGCAGAGGCGGGAAGCTTAAAACTCTCCTTACAACCCGGCGAGATAGTTTCTTTTTGTAAAGACATTTACCTGCTGTTTATTGATGAAGCCAATCGAAGAAACATTGAATACAATTTTCAATCGCATGAAAAGTATAGCTCTTTTACATTCGATCATAATAAACTTGAAGTCATTATTTATAATGTACTATCCAATGCATTTAAATACACGCCTAATGGTGGACAGATCAACGTTCGTTTAGGTAGAAACAGCGACCAGGGTTGTGAGATAACGGTACAGGATACCGGCAGGGGTATTCCTGCGAATGAAATAGATCGCATATTCGACCGGTTTTACCGTGGCAGGGAAGAGGATGGTACAACAATTTCAGGAACCGGTATTGGTCTTTCGTTCGTAAAGGAACTGATCGAATTACATGGCGGATCTATTATAGCGGAAAGCAACGGAATAAAGGGAAGCCTGTTTACCATCACCTTACCCTCTATACATTTGGATAGTACCATTAGTACTACCTACGAGCCATTCCAGATAGCCAACCAAAATAGTGATTCAATTTTAAATTCTGTACTTATGCCTGAAGAAAATGACCCCCTTAACCAGGAGCAGGAACTTCCTATTATCCTGGTTGTTGAAGATGAATCTGATATTCAGCAGTACATCTACGAGATCCTATCGCCTTCGTTTAAAGTCATAACGGCAATGAACGGAAAAGAGGGACTTGAAAAAGCATTGGAAACTATTCCGGATCTCATAGTCAGCGATATCATGATGCCCGAAATAGATGGCATTGAATTATGCCGTAGATTAAAATCAAATAAAGACACTTCACATATTCCTATAATCCTACTGACTGCCTTATCAGATATGGCACATCATGTACAAGGTATTCGTGAAGGTGCTGATGTTTATTTGCCCAAACCGTTTAACTCTCAGTTACTGCTGGTGCATATTCATAACCTGATCAACTTGAGGAATACCTTAAAGGAATTATATGCTAAGAAAGTATTTCTTGGCTCAGGGAACTTTGAAATAAAAACTTTTGAAGAAGAATTTTTAAACAAGCTTATGAAGTTGGTGGAAGAGAATATTTCCAACAGTGAGTTTAATACAGATGAACTTGCGAACCTCTTATACATGAGCCGCTCAACTTTTTACAGGAAACTAAAAGCCGTAACAGGAATGTCGGGTAATGAATTTATAAGGACCGCCCGGTTAAACTATGCCGTCAAATTATTGGAAAGTGGAAATTATTCAGTTACTGAAACAGCATTCGAGGCTGGTTTCAACGATATCAAGTATTTTAGAAAACGTTTTCAGGAACAGTTTGGGATATCTCCCTCAGAGTATAAGAAATAACAGACATTGCCACGTTTGCACCCCTTTTTTGATATGTACAGGTGATCTTGTTATAATAATTTAGCCGGTATGCTTTCAAAGGGCTCGGGGAGCCATATAAAAATCAATTATGAGAATAATAATCTCCCGGTTTTTGCTATTACTCATTGTTTCGGCAAATGTTACTTCAATCCATGCACAGACTGGCCAAAAGCCTAAGCCAAATATTGTACTCATCTACACCGACGATCTTGGTTATGGTGATATTAGTTCTTACGGCACTTCGGCCATTGCCACTCCAAATATTGACCGGCTGGCTGCTACCGGTGTGAAGTTTACAAATGCTCATGCAACTTCTGCAACCTGTACCCCTTCACGGTTTTCTTTGCTTACAGGTAAGTATGCCTGGCGTAAGGCAGGAACCGGAATTGCTCCCGGCGATGCATCATTGATTATTCCTGTTAATACAACAACACTACCTGGTATGCTTCAAAAAGCCGGATACAATACGGCCGTTATTGGCAAGTGGCATCTTGGACTTGGGGATGAAAAGGGTGCCGACTGGAATGGGAAAATCACACCCGGTCCTATTGAGATTGGGTTCAATTATTCTTTTTTAATTCCCGCCACCGGCGATCGTGTTCCCTGTGTTTTTGTGGAGAATCATCATGTAGTTAATCTCGATAAAAATGATCCCATAAAGGTCAGCTATACCGGCCCATTGGATCCCAATGCACCCACTGGTAAGAAAAATCCTGAACTGCTAAAAATGCATCCTTCTCACGGCCATGATATGACAATCGTAAATGGTATCAGCCGTATTGGATATATGACAGGAGGTAAGAGTGCATTATGGAAAGATGAAGACTTTGCCGACGTTCTGGTAAAAAAGGCGAAAGCATATATCACCAAGAACAAATCAAATCCTTTCTTTTTATATTTCTCCACGCACGACATACATGTGCCACGGGTTGCACATGAGCGTTTTGTGGGGAAAAGCGGGATGGGACCAAGAGGAGATGTGCTGCTTCAATTAGACTGGACAGTAGGACAGATTGAGGAGATCCTGGCAAAGAACGGATTATCAGAAAATACCCTGATCATTTTTACCAGTGATAATGGACAGGTAATTGATGATGGCTACAGAGATGAAGCTGTTGAAAAATTAGGGAAGCACAAACCGGGCGGTATTTACCGTGGGGGAAAGTACAGCGCCTTTGAGGCAGGCACAAGAGTACCATTTATTGTAAAATGGAATGGTAAGATAAAAGGAGGCCTAAGCAATGATGCATTATTCAGCCAGGTAGATTTATATGCATCCCTGGCTGAGTTGGCCGGTGTTCCTGTGGAAGCCTCCCAGGCACCTGACAGCAAAAATCATTTGCCGGTATTACTTAATCAAAGCAATCGGTCACGTGAGTTCCTGGTTGAACAATCTATTAATTCCACGCTCTCACTGCTCATAGGCAACTGGAAATACATTGAGCCATCAAAAGGGCCCAAAATCAATAAGGATACCAATACAGAATTAGGGAACCTTCCGGAGCCACAGTTGTATAACCTGGCAGACGACCCGGGTGAAACCAATAACCTCGCAACTCAGTACCCCGATCGGGTAAAGGAAATGAAACAAAAACTGGATCTCATAAAGCAACAATAAACTAAGAAAAGTGCAGACCTTTACAGCTAATGGTAATCCATACACATGAAATTAATTAAGTCAATAGCTGCACTTTTATTAAACCTTGCTTTCCTTAGTTCTATGCTCAGTTGCGGAAGCGCAAGTACCGGCAGTAATGTTGAAACGTCGTCAGATTCAATTCATTCCTGTATGCAAGTGCCTTCCCGGTTCGGCAGTATACCGGGTGATTCTATTTCAGCAACTAACCCGGATACTTCTTATGCTGGTATGGTTTTAATACCTGCCGGCAGTTTTGATATGGGGGGTGATAATGAGCAGGCATCTGCTGATGAATACCCAAAACATAAAGTGATTGTTGATTCATTTTATATGGATATTACCGAGGTTACCAATGCTGAGTTTAAAAAGTTTGTGGATGCAACAGGTTACATAACCACCGCAGAACGTAAACCTACCTGGGAAGAATTGGAAAAGACCTTACCACCCGGTACTCCCAGGCCACCAGATAGTTTGATGATCGCCGCATCGCTAGTATTTAAGCAAACATCAGCACCCGTTGATCTGAATGATTATACACAATGGTGGAATTGGATGGCCGGAGCCGATTGGAAGCATCCTGAAGGCCCTAACAGTACCATCAATGATAAGATGAATTACCCTGTTGTTCATGTTAGCTGGTATGATGCAATGGCCTATTGTAAATGGGCCGGTAAAAGATTGCCAACTGAATCGGAGTGGGAATATGCTGCAAGGGGGGCACTCATCAACAATATCTATCCATGGGGCAATGAACATGTAAACACTGCTACACCTAAAGCCAATAGCTGGGAAGGTAGTTTCCCTTATTTAAATGAGAAGCGTGACGGGTTCATTAAACATGCTCCGGTAAAAACATTTAACTGCAACAGGTATGGCCTCTTTGATATGGCCGGAAATGTATGGGAGTGGTGCAGTGATTGGTATGATTATAATTACTACAGTTCGCTTGCAGGTAAGGCAAGCATAAATCCTGCCGGACCACAAAAGAGTTTTGATCCCCAGGATCCCTATACCCCCAAAAAAGTATTACGTGGCGGCAGCTTTCTCTGCAATGATAGTTATTGCAGTGGCTACAGGGTGGCAAGGCGAATGAAAAGCAGTCCCGATACCGGCCTTGAACATACCGGATTCAGATGTGTGAAAGATGTTGTTGGTAAGAAATAATATACACAAGCTCCAGTAATGTCAAAATATCTTGTTGCCTCCTTTTGTTTGCTGCTCATTTGTTTTACGCTAAATGCACAAAGCAAAAACCAACCTCCAAATATTATTGTCATATTAGCAGATGATCTCGGTTGGGCCGACCTGGGTTCTTACGGGAGTAGTTTTTACGAAACACCTAATCTTGACAAGCTGGCAGCAAAAGGGATCCGTTTCACAAAAGGCTACGCTACCTCCCCGGTTTGCAGTCCAACACGGGCAAGTATTTTAACTGGTAAATACCCTGTAAATACTGGTGTTACCGACTGGATCCGTGGCCGGCAGGAAGATGGTAAGGCGAAACCTTTCGAGAAATTGATTGCACAGCCTACCGCTTACCAGTTAGCACTTGAAGAAACAACCATCAGTGAGCTCGCCCTATTGAGCGGCTATAAAACTTTCTTTGCCGGTAAATGGCATCTTGGTGAAGAACAGAAATACTGGCCCGATTACCATGGGTTTCAGACTAACAAAGGAGGCTGGAGCAAGGGCTCACCCACGGGCAGGATCAATGACAGTACCGGTGGTTTTTTTACACCCTATGCAAATCCAAAGTTAAGTGATGGTCCCAAAGGCGAATACCTGACAGACAGGTTGACAAATGAATGTCTTGATTTTATTGATAACAATAAGCAATCCCCTTTCTTCTTACTGTATTCCTTATACGCAGTGCATAACCCACTGCAGGCTCCGAAGGCATTGATTGAAAAATATGAGGCGAAGAAAAATAAATTGAATGTTCAGAACAATGAGCGTTTTGCCAAAGACGAAGAATGGATGAAATATGAAAACGGCTGGAGAAGAAGACTTGTGCAGGATAATCCTGTTTATGCCGCCATGATTGAAAATATGGATACCAACATAGGAAAACTCTTAGAGAAGCTTAAAGAGGCGGGTATCGATGACAATACCATGGTCATCTTCACTTCGGATAATGGGGGATTAAGTACCGCCGAAGGAAGTCCAACCGTAAATGGACCTTTCCGTGCCGGCAAGGGATGGTTGTATGAAGGTGGCATTAGAGTTCCACTTATCATGTATTGGAAAGGGCAAATAATGTCAGGTACAGTCTCAGATATCCCGGTAACAACCGCAGATATTTTTCCGACTATTGCAAGGGCTCTGAATGAAAAATATTCGAAACACAAACAAATTGACGGGGATGATATTTTTGAATTGCTTACAAATGAGCCATCATCAAATAACAGGACCTTATACTGGTTCTATCCGCATTACAGCAACCAGGGCGGCAAACCGGGCGCTGTAATAATGGAGGGAAATTATAAACTCATTTTAAATTTTGAAGACGATAGTGTGGAACTTTATGATCTGTTGAACGATATCGCTGAAACTAAAAATATTGCTGAAACAAACAAGAAAACTGTAAGCCGGTTACAGCGAAAACTTCTCCACTGGATCAGGAAAACAGGTGCAAAAATGCCCAATAAAAATCCGGGCTTTGATCCTTCAGCTAATTCCCTCCCCTGACCATTTTTCAGTTGCATTTGTTTGATCTGAATACACCGCTTTTTTGAAGCGCCAGCCCTCCATCAAAATAAAATAATGTTGGTTACTTAGTTATTGTATTTCTACATCAACTAAAACTAAAACCGAAACGATGCTTGTGCTACAAAGAAAACTATTCTCTCTGTTTGCCTTATGCTGCTTTCTATTCCTGACAGGCTTACCGGCATTTTCACAAACCGTTACTGTAAAAGGTACTGTTGTAAATGCTGGCGATAACAATCCTGTTGCCGGAGTATCAGTGGTAGAGCAGGGTTCAGAACGAGGAACCACAACCGACCAGGATGGTGTTTTCAGCTTAAGTGCATCCGGCACTAAGCCAGTACTGGTCTTTAGTAACGTGGGATTTAAAACTTATACCCTCAGATGGGATGGATCTTCTGCTATTTCCATCAAACTGGAACCTGAAGCTGCATCCATGCAGGATGTAGTGGTGGTTGGTTATGGTGTGCAGAAAAAAATCAATCAAACGGGATCAACCCAAACCATCAAATTTGATGATGCCGTTAACCAGCCTGTTACCAATTCAGGACAACTCATGTATGGAAAGTTTTCAGGAGTTCAGCTTACACAAGGCAGCGGATTACCCGGAGCCGATGGATCCAATGTAATCATCAGGGGTGTGGGAACTTTTGGGGCAACAACACCTTTAGTTGTAATAGATAATATTCAGTATAGTGGCCTTGATGCATTTAATAACCTGGCACCATCTGATATCGAAAGTATCTCCGTATTGAAAGATGCATCTGCAAGTGCCATCTATGGTGCCAGAGGTGCAAACGGGGTAATAGTTGTAACAACTAAAAAAGGGAAAAGTGGCGCAATGAGCGTTGTGTATAATGCATATGTTGGTTCCCAGCAAGTAACAGTTGTACCGAAGTACCTGGATGCCGTTAATTATGCAAGATTGAAAAATGAACGCGACATTAATGCAAATGGAGCAAACGCACCTTTACGCTATTCTGAAGAAAACATACAGGCCATCATTGACGGATCTGATCCAGATAAATATTCAAATACCAATTGGGCCAATGAAATTTTAAGGAAGGCACCTATTCAGAATCACTACCTGGCATTTTCCGGGGGAAATGAGAAAACCACTTACAGGGTTTCACTTGGATATCTTAACCAGGAAGCGGTAGTAAAAGGGAAGTTTAAATCTGAAAGATTTAATCTGAGTCTAAATATTAATTCCAAGGTAAAAGATTGGTTAACGATATCCAATGTCACAAATACTTTCTGGACAAAGTTCAAAGGCCCTTTTGGTGGACCGGGAGCTATAACTGGCGAAACAGGGATCATCAACCAGTTTCAACGATCCACTCCAACTGTTCCTGTATATTATTCTAATGGAGAATATGCTGTGGTGGATGGATCCTATCAGAATGTAAATGCCAGTTTCCCCATAACACATGCTATCAGGAGAGGTTTCCTTGGCGACTACAAGAGTAATGATATAAATATTGCCGAACGTTTTGGTGTGAAGGTTGATTTTTATAAAGACCTGTCTTTTGAAACAAGCGGAAGCATAAACCTGAGCTATGGTAATGTTTCAAGTTTTAATCCATTTGCCAATCTCTATGATTCAGATGGCAACCTGGTTGCACAAAACCTGGTGAATACACTGTCAAATGGTACCAGCTTTGATTACCGGCTTCTGAATGAGAATATATTACGGTATAATAAAAGCTTTAATGATAAGCATGACCTTACCGTTCTGTTGGGTCATTCGGTTATCTATAACCGAAACGATGGATTTACAGGATCATTGGAAGGATTTCCTTCCAATGCCATACAGGAATTTGATGGAGGTGGTGTTCTGAATCCAAAAGTATCCGGTGCAGCATCAGAAGAATCCCTTCAATCCTTCTTTGCAAGATTGAATTATATCTACAATAGCAAATACCTCTTTGAACTGAATGTAAGAAGGGATGGCTCCTCTAAATTCGGGCCCACAAAACGCTATGCAAACTTCCCTTCAGCATCAGCAGGATGGAGGGTTAGCGAAGAGTCATTCATGCGGAATATAAGCTGGATCTCAGATCTTAAGTTAAGAGGTAGCTGGGGAATTACCGGTAATGATAATATCGGCAACTACATCTATGATCAAACCTATAATACTAATCTGGATTATTTTTTGGGAACAAGCACAGTTGTGGGTGCAGTTGCCATTACTAGGCTCGCCAACCCAACTATTACCTGGGAAACGGTTGAACAGTATGATATAGGTTTGGATGCAGGCTTGTTTCGGAACAAACTATCGCTTACAGCGGATTATTTTAAAAGGCTTAGTTCCGATGTGTTATATGGCAATTTCCCCATTCCAAACACGATAGGTGTAACAAACCTTGCCGCCCAGAACGCAGCAAGCATGATCAACAGCGGAATTGAATTGGCGTTGAATTACCGCGACAGGGTTGGGAAGCTCAACTATAGCTTTGGTGGTAGCTTAAGCAAATTTGAGGATAATGAAGTTACTGGCCTGGGCGACAGAGGCCTTGAGACGATCGACGGTGAAACCATTATCCGGATCGGTGTTCCTTTCAATGCATATTATGGATATAAGGTGGTTGGTATTTTTCAAACTGCGGAGGAGGTGGCAAATGCACCAAAACAGTTTGGAAGTAATTTAACCTCTCCCGGTGATTTTCAGTATGAAGATTTGTCCGGTCCCGGTGGAAAACCAGATGGAATAATCAATGCTTTCGACAGAACGGTAATTGGAAATCCATATCCCGAGATGATCTATAATTTTAATGCTAATCTGAGTTATGAAGGTTTTGATTTTAATGTTCTTTTTGAAGGACTGAGTGGACTGGATCGTATTCTGAATGACAATGGTCAATTGCCCTTTGATGGCGACAGGAATAATGCGCTTTCCTATTGGATAAACCGCTGGACGCCTGAGAATCCATCCACTACTTTACCAAGAATTGGTGGCGTTAATAATAGTGTTATTTCTACCTTCTATATACAGGATGCTTCTTACCTGCGAATGAGAAATATTGAGATAGGATATTCCCTTCCGGTTTCTTTCACGCAAAGATTCGGCATATCAAAGTTCAGGGTATATGCAGGTGCTCAAAACCTTCTGACTTTCACTAAGATGGAAAATTTCGATCCGGAAAGGGCAAGAAGTGGAAACACCGATCAGTTGACTCCATTGTATAAAGTGTACACGTTTGGTCTAAATCTCAAATTTTAAGCAGCATGAAAAATATAGTAATAATAGTATTGGTAATGGCTTTGACCGGGTGCTCAAAAGAATTTCTTGACAAGAACTCTCTGACACAAATAGGTGATGCCAGTTTCTGGAAAAGCGAACAGGATGCCATTCTGGGTATTAATGGTATCTATGATGTATTGCAGGATAGGGTGATGTATAGCGGTAATCTGAATGGAACAGCGGGACTTCCCATGTATGACACTTTTGGTGACAACGCCTATAACAGTTTTAAGTTTGAAGGACCGGGTAATTTCATGATTGCAAATATTGATCCTTCAAACGCAATGTTTTCAGCTTTATGGACTTCCTGTTATAAAGGTATCGCGAGAGCAAATGTTGCCCTTGAAAATATCGAGAATCTTCCTGCAGATGGAATTTCTGATTCCAGTAAGCAGGCATTAATGGGACAGGCACTTTTCTTACGATCATTATTTTACATGAACCTTGCCGTTTACTACCAGGATGTTCCTCTTATTTTGAAAAGTCAGAAAATAGAGGAGGCCTATGTTGCTAAGAATTCATACCAGGAAGTTTCACAACAAATAGTAATCGATCTGAAGAAATCCATTGACATGCTTCCTGAATCTTATACTGCTGCACAATATGGCTATGCAACCAAAGGCGCTGCATTGGGCTTGCTCGCAAGGTTTCAATTATACAATAAAGAATACCAGGATGTATTAGATGCCACAGACGCAATCATAGCCTTAGGCTATTCACTTCACCCTAATTATGCACAATTATTTACCGAGGCGGGAGAGTTTTCAAATGAAATAATATTCTCAGTAAGATTTTTCCAGGATGTATCTTCTAATGGTGAAACATTTTCATCTACCTTTTTGCCGGCTCCTAAAATCGATAACCAGCCAATGCCGAATATGGTTAACGATTACTATTGTACAGATGGACTTCCAATTTCATCATCACCATTGTATAATGCTACTGCGCCAAAAGAGAACAGAGATCCAAGGTTGATAGCTTCCGTTTATTTCCGCAATGATATTTTCCTGGTAGATCTTAACAGGGTATTCACTGGAAACACTGCTACTAAATATGGTCTTAAGAAGTATATCAGGAACAGCGCTTCTACTACAGGTATTTCTGTGTTTAGTCCGGGGGGACAGGATTTTATAATACTTCGCTTTGCGGATGTTTTATTAATGCGTGCTGAAGCCTTTATTGAGCTGAATCAATTAGACGCTGCCTATGAATTAATTAACCAGGTTAGGGGGCGTTCAAATATGCCGGCTATAGAAGCTGTGGAAGGGGAGGGCTTAAGCCAGGATGATTTAAGGAATATAGTTCGGCATGAAAGAAGGGTAGAGTTGGCTTTTGAGGGACTGCGCTATTTTGACCTCAAACGATGGGGCACACTTGAGCAGGCATTTGAGCGGGTGGTTGCTGATAAAATTCCCGGTTATGCAGCAGTATACCAGCCGGGGAAATCGGAGATATTCCCTATTCCGCTGGTGGAGCTTAATGCCAATTCAAATCTTGTACAGAATCCTAAATGGTAAACCAATAATTGGAAATGTTGAAATCCAGTTAAAAGCATTGACTTTTGTCAATGCTTTTTCTTGTTTAAAGATCCTTACACCCCCGCACATTCACTTCGCCATCAACGTATATACTTTTCCAGCTGTAGTAGAGATGTCATATTCAAAGGTTTCCCTGATCTTCAGAAGCTGAATATTCGCTTTTGATGAAATGATCGGTTCAGGTGTTTCGTCAACATAAAAGAACGGGTTGGTGTTATTGCCTGAGGAAGGCTTAAGAAGATCTCCATTGCCATTCTTCATTGCATTAGGTACGCGTAAACGAAGATCGCCACCGAGCCTCGACTTGATTATAACTTTTGCAATTTTACCGGCTTCCCATTCCATGCTCACTATTTCAAATCCTCCTCTTGCGCGCAAACCAGTAATAGTTCCGGCCGGCCATTTATCAGGAAGGGCAGGAAGCAAATGCAAACTGCCATCTGAACTTTGCATAAGCATTTCTGCGATACCGGATGTGCATCCGAAATTGCCATCGATCTGAAAAGGCGGATGCGCATCAAAAAGATTGTTGTACGTGCCTCCCCCGCCTGGATTGGTCCCCACTGGTGTGAGCTGATCCTGAATCAATTTGTAGGCATGGTTTCCATCAAGCATACGCGCCCACCAGTTTACTTTCCAGCCCATGCTCCAACCTGTTGATATATCACCACGGTGTATAAGTGTTGTTGACGCTGCTGAATGCAGTTGAGGTGTGCGATAAGCTGATATCTGGTTGGAAGGGAACAAGCCGTATAAATGCGAGATGTGGCGGTGCTGATCCTTTGGATCATCGATATCTTCCAGCCATTCCTGTAATTGCCCGTGTTGCCCGATTTGCATGGGCGCGAGTTTTCTTCTCAGCGCTAATAGTGTGTCTGCAAATGACCTGTCACTGTTTAACATCTCTGCTGCCCTGATAGTGGTGCTGAATATGTCAAAGACGATCTGATTATCCATCGTTGTGCCTGCAGCAATAGATGTTTCTTCGTGTGCTTTTGGTGCATTTTCTGGTGACATGCCAGGGTTTACAACAAGCCAATCATGATTCGGATGCTTCACTAAAAAGTCAACATAAAATAAAGCTGCACCTTTCAGGATGGGATATATTGATTGCAAATACTGTTTGCTTCCGCTGTAGAGAAAATGCTCCCACAAATGCTGACTCATCCATCCTGCGCTCCCGTTCCAGCAGCCCCACAAAGGGCCGTCTACTGCACCGGTTGTGCGCCAGATATCTGTGTTGTGATGCGCTACCCATCCACGCGCACCATACATGCCACGCGCAGTTTTCTGGCCTGTTCCCGACAATTCTTCAACCATCTTCAAAAATGGTTCATGAAGTTCTGCAAGATTGGTTTTCTCCGCTGGCCAGTAATTCATTTGTGCATTAATGTTGATGGTATACTTGCTATCCCACGGTGGACGCATGGAGCCATTCCAGATTCCCTGAAGATTTGCTGGCTGTCCCCCCGGTTGTGAAGATGAGATCAGCAGGTAGCGACCGAATTGAAAATAAAGAGCTGCCAGCTGAGGGTCGTTGGAATGACGGAAGTTTTTCAATCGCTCATCTGTGGGCAATTTCGCCAGATCTGTTATGCCGAGATCGAGTGTTACACGGTTAAAATATTTTTGATATGCAGCAACATGTTTTTTCACCAGCACATCAAAGGATTGGGAATATGCATGATCCAGCCTATTCTTTGCAAGCATTTGATCGTTACCGCTTAGATCCTGGTAAGATTTAAAATTTGTTGCAACTGAAATATAAATAGTAACCGCATTTGCTTTGTTCACAATCAGGGCGCTATCATTCACCGTAACGCTCCCTCCTTCTGATTTGATTCGCGAAATTGCTGTAAAGTGAATTTTTCCCTCAACCCCTTCATGATCAATGGTAGATCCTGCAACAATTATTTCGTTTGATGAGCTGGTGATAACACTGGCATTTGGCTGGGGTGTAGAAAAATTCGCAATAAATGAAATCTTTCCTGGTTTGCTTGCGGTTAATCGCACAGCGGCAACGCTATCTGAAAGAGACGCGATCATTTCACGTTTGTAATTAACATCATCTACCGTGTAGGATACTTGCGCCACTGCTCTTTCGATGTCAAGATCACGATAGTAATTTGTGCATCTTTCATGACCTTTGAAAGCCAGCTTAAGATTTCCAACCGGCAGAAACATCTGACCGTGAGAGTTTTTTGTAATGATCGCTTTGCCAATCAGATCCTCCGCTTCCTTATAACGTCCATCAAATATGAGTTGTCTTATCTTCGGGAGCATCGCTAAAGCTTCCGGATTATCATTCCGGTTTGGACTTCCACTCCATAATGTGTGTTCATTTAGCTGGATGATCTCTTCTTCCGGATTTCCATAGACCATTGCCCCAAGTCTGCCGTTACCAATTGGCAATGCATTTTCCCAGGTATTTCCGGAGGGAGTTTTATACCAAAGCCTGAGCGGTATCTTTTCTTGTGCTGTAGCCGTGACGGTGATGGATAACAGAACACATAAAGAAAGTAATTTCATTTATCCCTTTTTTAAATATTATGATCTAACCTCAATCATCGCTTTGATAATGCCCGAGGCCGGATTCAGCCAGGTTTCAAAATGTTTCCCTGCATCCTCAAAACTTACCCGATGTGTAATGTAGGTCTCCGGATCCACGAGCTGCTTTTTCATGGAGTCAATAACATGTTCAAAATCCTCTCTCGTTGCATTGCGACTACTCATAAGAGTACCTTCACGCTTATGGAATTCAGGATGGCTAAATGAAATATGTTCACGTTGCAAACCTATCAGAACGTAACGCCCTCCATGTGACATATATTGAAAACCTTTGTTTATAGCTTGTAAATTACCTGTAGCATCTATCACTACAGGAGGCATATCTTTTCTGGTAATTTCCTGGAGAATATTGAACACATCCGAATCGCGTGCATTAATAGTGTAATCAACCTTAAGTTGATGACGGCAGAATTGCAGACGGTGATCATTCGTGTCTAATGCAATCACTTTAGCTCCCGCTATCCGCGCGAACTCCATTGTGCCAATGCCAATTGGACCAGCACCAATTACCAAAACAAATTCACCTGGCTTTATGTCAGCACGGCGTACAGCATGTGCACCAATAGCCAATGGTTCAACCAGCGCCATCGCATCCAGTGAAAGTCCATCACTCTGTAACAACGATGCCGATGGAACGGAGATATATTCTGCCATACCACCATCTATGTGCACACCACATACCCTGATGCTTTCACAACAATTTTGTTTGCCAGCCCTGCAAGCCACGCAGTTGCCACAGCTGAAGTAAGGGATCAGTGATACTATTTCCCCTGTACGAAACCCCGGAGCATTATCGGCCGAAACCAATTCTCCTGCCAACTCGTGTCCAAGTATTATCGGATAGCTTAGAAAAGGTTGTGTGCCCTCATATGCATGCAAATCAGTGCCACATACACCTATCCGTTTTATTTTAATGATAGCTTTGTTCGCTTCGCTTTCAGGTTCCGGTTTTTGCTGGTATTCGAACTTCCTGGGTTCGAGGCAAACTATTGTCTTCATTATTTCTATTTCGGTCAGTGAAACAATTAAAGTACAGCTTTTAATGATATTGCCTTCGATGGTGGTTTTCTAAGTGTATAAAAGAAGGCTTATTTTTATAATCCGAGAAATTATTAACAACTATGTATTCCCGTCTTAAACTGTTGGCACCGTTATTACACATAACCCTGTCCATGATTTTTCTGAACACGGATCTTAACGCTCAGGCAACCGGCACTGAAACATTTACAGTAACACAGGTGCCTGCAGAGAACGGTTCTTATACAATTCAACCTCCAATTGCAGATGGTACCAGGGTTAAAGCCGGAACTGTATTGACTGTAATCGCTAAGCCCTCACCTAAATTCAGCCTTGATGCTATTTACTATACAGTGAAAGGCGGGATGTGGGGCACAACCAGTTACGAAAGTTTTTCTTCTCCCATGACCATCAGGGTTGATAAGGATATGTCGATCGGCGCAACCTTTGTTGAGAAAGCGCTTGTGGAGAATTTAAATGTTACACAGGATGTGGTTTATGCTAAGCCGGGAAATAAAGCCCTGAAGTACGATGTGTTTTCACCAAAGGGTGCACGCAATCTTCCCTGCATTGTAATAGTGCATGGAGGCGGCTGGTCTTCAAACAATGAAGATATCATGAGGGGACTGGCCCGCGAATTAGCTAAAGGAGGGAAGTATGTGGTATTCAGTATCGACTATCGTTGGGTCAACAAACTGGATGGTGATGAAAAACCCAACTACATGCACAACCTTATTGAAGATGTATTCGGCGCCATTGCGCATATACAGGAAAATGCAGCGAGGTATGGCGGTGATCCTAAGCGAATAGCTGTTACCGGCGACAGTGCCGGAGGTCATTTGTCTGAATCAGCGGCACTGCTCTCTCCATTGATTGGTGATGGTGGTTTCGGTACCCGTGACGGGGTTTACGAGTTTCTGCCCAGCTATATGCCAAAAGGAAAATCTGTTGAGCAGGTGCGTAAAGAAATTACAGATGCCATCAAAGCAGTAGCGCCAAGCTATGGACCTTCTGATGCGCGTCATTTCAAAATGTTCATTGAACAGACCAGCGATGAATACTATGATGCCGTATCACCTGTTAAGCATGTACCAAACGCTACCCAGAGAGCAATTCCCCACTTCATTGTTCGTGGTAAAAAGGATGATCTTGTAACGCATGCAGTTGTTCAGTCTTACGTGGATGTTTTGAAGGCAGCCGGACAAAGAGTGGAATATATCCAGGTTGATGATGCTGGTCATGCATTCTTTGATTGGAAGCCCGATGCAGCAACCAGAACGACATTTGCGAAGTATGGAATTAGGTACGCAGAAGAGATGCAGGCTTTTTTTGATACTGTGTTCAAATAGTTGTCATTATATGCTTAACTAATTTAGGCATAGCTTTGCCCGGTAAAAATTTTAAAAACTGACGAAATAATTTGCAATGGAATTAATAATTGCCCTGGTAACATTAATACTCCTGGAAGTAGTTTTAGGGATAGACAACATTATTTTTATTTCCATTGTAACCGACCGGTTACCGGCACATCAGCAAAAGAAGGGAAGACGACTTGGACTCTTGCTGGCAATGCTTATGCGTCTTTTGCTGTTAACGATCATTTCTTTCATTCTGAAGTTGGAGGGAAATCTTTTCACCATCCTTTCAAACAATATATCCGGTAAGGACCTGATCCTGATTGCCGGGGGTATCTTCCTGTTGTACAAAAGCGCATCTGAAATCTATCATAAGATGGAAGGGGAGGATGGCGATACCTCTAAAAACATCAAGGTCACTACATTTGGCAGTGCAATTGGACAGATCCTGATTCTTGACCTCGTGTTTTCAGTTGATAGTATTATAACTGCTGTAGGTATGGTAGATGAGCTGTGGATAATGTATACAGCCGTGGTGGTAAGTGTTGGCGTTATGCTTTTTGCGTCAGAACCGATAAGCAAGTTCGTGAACAATCACCCTGCTTTTAAAATGCTCGCTTTGAGTTTCTTATTGTTGATAGGCGTTTCACTGATCGCGGAAGGATTAGAAGTTCATATTCCCAAAGGATACATTTATTTCTCAATGGCATTTGCTCTGCTTGTAGATGTTTTTCAAATGAAGATGAACAAGCGAAAATCAGCGCCGGTTAAAACACATGAACATTACCTGCCTGGCCAGGAAGATAAAAATATTGATATATAAAGAAAGTAGATGCCCCTAAATACTAATGTGAGAATAAAATGGCTGGTTGCAGGCATATTGTTCGCGGCATTTTGGGCATCTGCGGCAACAGCAATTAAAATTGGTCTTAGGGTTGCACAACCCCTGGTGATCGCAGAAATGCGCTTTGGATTGGCCGCTCTTATCATGCTCATTATAGCGCACGTTATCAAAGCTCATAGACTACCAGCAGGCAAAGAATGGAAACAGATCGCAATCTATGGGCTGCTTAATATCACCATTTATTTGGGCTGTTATGTTATTGCAATGAAAACTCTCACTGCAGGTATTGGTTCACTGGCCATTGCTACCAACCCCGTGTTCATCAGCTTTTTTTCCGTGATACTTTTAAGGAAAAGATTGACATGGGCCGTTATTGCTGCCCTTATTGTATGTACAGCCGGCGTTCTTACTGCTGCATGGCCTTTATTTGCCGGGGCTGAAATAACAACAGGGGGTTTACTGCTATTGCTTTTTAGTATGCTCTGTTACTCTCTAGGGGCCATTTATTTTTCCTCCCTGAAGTGGAATGATCTTTCCTTATTTACCATCAATGGCTGGCAAACATTTTTAGGTGGCTTGTTTTTACTGCCAGCAACTTTATTTTATTATGAGGATAGCTCCAATCATTTCACCGGCACCTTCTGGTGGTCGGTCGCGTGGTTGGCTATTCCAGTCTCTATCATAGCCGTACAGCTTTGGTTATGGCTATTACAAACAAATGCTGTAAGAGCCGGACTATGGTTGTTTTTATGCCCATTGTTTGGTTATGTATTTGCCGCATGGTGGATGAGTGATGAAATAAGCACCTATACTATTACAGGTGTAATCCTGGTTATCGGAGGCTTATTGCTATCAAAACTGAAAACAGGCAAGCAAGAAATTGTTCTTGAATAAGCGCGCTTAAGCATCTTTATCTTCGCAAGATTAATATATTGCTCCTGATGAAAAGATTACTTCCTCTGTTCATTATTTTACTTTCTGGTTGCTCATGCCTATTCGCCCAAAACAGTCTGCATACAGTATCAATACTCGTTAAAAATGCAGATGAGAAAAATGCACTGGCAGGAGCAACTGTTACCATTGATTCTCTAAACCGAACAGTGGTTGCTGACAGCAGTGGACTGGCCATCTTTACAAATGTTCCAAAGGGCAGCTTCTCTGTAACGGTGACCTTCATAGGTTTTGAAGAACAGAAGATAATGCTGACTGTGCCCCAACCATCAACTGAACCATTTATCGTTTTCCTTGAAGAAGGAGAGGAGCATCATGAAGAAGAAGTATATGTTACTGCTACAAGACTTAGCAGAACAATAGCGAATATCCCTACCCGTATTGAAGTGCTTAGCGGAGAAGAACTCGCAGAGAAAGGAAATATGCGGCCGGGAAACCTGCAGATGCTTTTGAATGAAACAACAGGCATCCAGACACAGGTAACTTCACCTGCCTCTGCTAACGCCAGCATTCGTATTCAGGGATTAGATGGTCGCTATACCCAGATCCTGAAAGATGGCTTCCCACTCTATGCCGGCTTCTCCGGGGGATTGAGCATCATGCAGATCGCACCGCTTGATCTTCGACAGGTAGAAGTTATTAAAGGATCCGCCTCCACACTCTTTGGTGCAGGGGCTATCGCCGGACTGGTAAACCTTGTTTCAAAAGTTCCAACCGATGAAAGGGAGATCAGCTTCCTCGCCAATGCCACTTCTGCCGGGGGACTCGATCTCAGCGGATTCTACAGTGAGAAATATGGTAAGCTGGGATTAACCGTTTTCGGATCGAGGAATAGCGGTAGTCCCTTTGATCCGGCTGACATCGGCCTCACGGCTATCCCTAAGTTTCAACGATATACCATCAATCCTAGGCTGTTTTTTTATGGCAATAAAACCACCGCCAATGCCGGCTTTAGTTATATCACGGAAGACAGGCTCGGAGGCTCAGTGGATTATATCAAGCGTGGAACCGAAGGCTATTTTGAAGAGAATAATACAGACCGCTTTACCACACAACTGGCAATCACCCACCGGCTCACCGATAAATCTACCCTGAATTTTAAAAACAGCTATAGCTACTTTGACCGGCAGCTTCAAGTTCCTTCCTACCAGTTCAAGGGACTGCAAAAATCCAGCTTTTCTGAATTTACGTTTACCCATGAACGGGAGAAAGCAGATTGGATCATTGGCGCTAATTTCCTCACGGATGATTTTGAAGAGGAGCAGCAGTCTGCTGATCCGCTTCGCAATTATCACTACAATACCTACGGCATCTTTGTCCAGAACCAGTGGGCACCCAATAATTTCCTGACCCTGGAAACCGGTCTCCGCGGTGATTATGTGAAGGAGTATGGATTTGAACTCCTTCCAAGGGTCTCTGCCATGCTGCGCTTCACGCCCCAGCTCACAGCGCGTATTGGTGGAGGGTTCGGCTATAAAACACCAACCGTGTTCAATGAAGAATCAGAACGTATCCAGTTTCAGAATATTCTTCCCATCAATACCTCCACCACCAACAATGAACGCTCTGTTGGAAGCAACATTGATCTGAACTATCGCACCACCATCGGCGAAATCGGATTTACCATCAACCAGCTCTTTTTTTATACCCGTCTCAACAAGCCCCTTGTCCTCAGCAACAATGGTGCTGATTCGGAGTTCGTGAATGCCGATGGTTATATAGATACAAAGGGAATGGAAACCAACCTTCGACTTACCTACGGCGATTTTAAACTATTCGTGGGCTATACATATGCAGATGTGAATACACATTTTGATGGCAGTAAAGAATGGTTTCCGCTCACGGCAAGGCATAGACTAAATAATGTGCTGATGTTTGAGAAGGATGAGAGACTGAAGATCGGGTTGGAAGCTTATTATTTCAGTCCCCAGCGCCTCAGCGACGGTGCCCTTGGTAAATCATACTGGATAATGGGACTGATGGGGGAAAAGGTTTGGGAGAAGTTTTCCCTCTTTATAAACTTCGAGAATTTCACCAATACCCGCCAAACCAGGTTTGATACCATCTACACGGGTGCAATCACCAATCCCGTCTTCCGCGATATCTATGCACCCCTGGAAGGCTTTGTAGTGAACGGCGGCATTAAGATCAGGCTATAAACAGTAATTCTGGTAGGTAATTCCGTAATTAAGGTTGGTGGAGGTTGGTGATTGCAATTAGATTTGGGATAAAAAATCATATGAAGCAGTCATTCCTTCTACTTTGCTTTTTTACGATAGCAATCCAATTTACCTCGGCGCAGTCAACCAGTAACGCTGCCCCCACCCAGGCCGAGCAGGAAATCATCAATCTCTCCAAAGAGAAATGGCAGTGGATGGCCGATAAGAACGTAGACAAGCTGGCCCCATTATTCCATGATGAATCCAAATTTGTGCATATGAGTGGCACCTGGAAAAAGGACGAGGAACTGGAGATCATCAAAACCGGAAGCATCTGGTATAAAAAGGCTGATGTGCACGATGTGGCAGTTGAAATGTTTGACAATACCGCCATCGCCTGGAGCCGCATTACGCTGCTGGCAGTTGTGAGGGGCAATGAAGTTTCAACCCAATTTACAGTTACTGAGGTCTTTAAGAGGGAAAACAGTGGATGGAAGCTGTTGGCGTTGACGTTTAGCAGTGTCCGCGACACCCATATCATTAAACACTAAAAAGATTTAACAGAACATTAATTGCCGGCCATTCTGCCTAAATAATTATTACCTTTAAATGTACTTATCTTCTCAGATAAACTCCCCAATCTCATGGCAACATTCAACCTGACTGTTAACGGAAAAAAGCAAGAATTAAATGTTGATCCGAGTACGCCATTGTTATGGGTATTGCGCGATCACCTCAACCTGGTAGGAACCAAATTTGGCTGTGGCATGGCTCAATGCGGCGCCTGCACCATTCACCTGAATGGGAAGGCTACACGCTCCTGCATACTGCCGATCTCTGCGGTGGGCGACCAGGAAGTAACTACCATTGAGGGACTATCAGAAAACGGTGACCATCCCGTACAGACTGCATGGCTCGAACATGACGTGCCCCAGTGCGGCTATTGCCAGGCAGGACAAATCATGAGCGCTGCCGCCCTGCTGAAAGAGAATCCCACTCCAACCGATGAGCAGATCGAGAACACGATGAGTGGAAATATCTGCCGCTGTGGTACCTATACCCGCATCAAGGCAGCAATCAAAACAGCTTCTAAAACCATTAACGCTTAAGATCATGACAACAATAAAAACTGGAATCGGCAGAAGGTCTTTCCTGAAGTCATCTGCACTTGCAGGAGGAGGCTTATTATTAAGCTTCAGTTGGTTGGGGGGATGCAATCCTACTCCTAAAGAAGCCCTCTCCCTACCCAAGGAATGGTTTGAGCTGAATGGTTACCTCAAGATCGGGGAGAACGGACTGGTGACAATCATGAGCCCCAATCCCGAGATTGGACAGAATGTAAAAACATCTATGCCAATGCTCGTTGCAGAAGAGCTGGATGTGGATTGGAAAAATGTGATAGTTGAACAGGCGCCGCTCAATACAAATGTATTCACCCGCCAGTTGGCAGGGGGAAGCCAGAGTATCCGCCAGGGATGGAAAAGCCTTCGAATGGCAGGAGCTACCGCCAGGAGAATGTTGCGTGAGGCAGCTGCCAAATCATGGAATGTTCCGCTGGATGAAGTAACCACCGAGGCAAGCATGCTTTATCATAAAGGCAGTGGCAAATCTGCCAGTTATGGCGAAATGGCATCGGCTGCAGCCAGCATTACCGTTCCTAAAGAAGTGGAACTGAAAAACAACAAAGACTTTAAGATTATCGGTACCTCCAAAAATAATGTGGATGGTAAGAGCATTGTTACCGGTAAGCCTCTATACGGGCTGGACTATAAGAAAGAAGGTATGCTGATCGCTATGATGGTTCAGCCTCCCGGCTTTGGCATGAAATTGAAAAGTGTTGATGACTCACAGGCGCGGTCCATGCCCGGTATTAAAGACATCTTCACCATCAATACCTACAAAGATGACTATGCAAGACAGTGGTGTGATGTGGATGCCTTTAATGACCTCGTTGTTGTTGTTGGAAATACTACCTGGGAAGTAATGAATGCCCGTAAAGCATTAAAGCTTGAGTGGGAGCAATTCAAGGATCATGATATCAGCTCCTCTTCTTTTTCGGGTGATAAGGTGAGTATCAAAGTACCCGGCGGACTCGAAAACTCTACCCGCCATGCGCTGCTCATGAATGAATATGCTGCAAAGCCGGGAAAAGTTGTCCGCAAAGATGGCAATCCTGATGCCGCTTTCAGTAAAGCTGCCAAGGTTATCGAACGTTCTTATTCGGCGCCTTTCCTTGCTCACAATACCATGGAGCCCATGAACTTCTTTGCCCATGTAACTGCCGACAAAGCCGAACTGGTTGGTCCTATCCAGACACCAGAATTCATGGAGAAGAGTGTTGCCGCCAGGCTTGGATTGCCACTGGAGAAAGTTGATATCCAGATGACAAGACAGGGTGGTGGATTTGGTCGTCGCCTGTATGGTCACTTCCTCGTTGAAGCCGCTGTTATTTCACAAAAAGTAAATGCTCCTGTTAAATTAATTTATACGCGCGAAGATGATATGTCTAATGGTGTTTACCGTCCGGCATACCATGCTTTGTATCGTGCAGCACTGGATGCCGATAATAACCTGATCGCCTTTCACGTGAAGGCAGGTGGTATTCCCGAGAGCCCGTTATTCGCTGACCGTTTTCCTGCAGGTGCAGTTGAAAACTATATTGCGGAAGAGTGGTCGGCCCCTTCCAATATTAGTGTTGGTGCATTCCGTGCTCCACGTTCTAATTTCATTGCAGGTGCTGAACAGTCCTTTATAGACGAGGTAGCCGAAGCTGCAGGAAAAGATCCGATCCAGTTCAGGCTAGATCTGTTAGACAGGGCCATTAAGAATCCGGTTGGAGAAAAGAATGACTACGAGCCTAAGCGATATGCCGGTGTGCTGGAGTTGGTTAAAACCAAATCCAACTGGGGTGTTGATACACCAAATGTATTCCGTGGTGTGTCTGCCTATTTCTGCCACGATAGTTATGTAGCCCATGTAATTGATCTTGTGATGGAAAATGATAAGCCGCGGGTACAAAAAGTACATTGCGCGGTGGATTGCGGTATCGTCGTGAATCCCGTTGCGGCTATCAACCTCGTTGAAGGTGGATCGGTTGATGGAATTGGTCATGCCATGTACAGCGGACTAACATTTACCAATGGTACGCCCGATCAGAATAACTACCATCAATACCGACTGATTCGCCATCGCGAAGCACCAAGAGAAATTGATGTTCACTTTGTGCAGAGCGATGTTGATCCAACAGGTTTGGGTGAACCACCTTTTCCGCCGGTAATGGGTGCATTGGCTAATGCGCTTTATAAGGCCAGTGGTAAACGTCATTACCAGCAACCTTTCATAATGGAAGGTGTTAAGAGAGGCTAATTAAATTCATAAAACCATACAATCCGTAAGCAGTTCGCTTACGGATTTTTTTTGTAAACATTGAAATGATTATCACCATGAACAGTGTTAAAAGCCTTTTCTTATTTTCCCTCATACTATTGGGAGTAAATGGATTTACGCAAACTAATAAGGTTATTGAATTCTTCCCCAAAGGCACTGTATTGCATGGCAATATTCCTTACAATACCAACCACTTACCAAAACAACTTTTAGATATTTATTTGCCTCCCAACCCAAAGGGGAAATTGCCTCTGGTGATTTTCGTTCACGGCGGTGCATGGCTGGTAAATGATAAATATGCCGACATGGGCTATATGCGAAAGACCGTTGCTGAAATTGTAAATAGCGGATTTGCGCTTGCATCAATCGATTATAGATTTGCTTCTGATGCCATTTTCCCGGCGCAGATACAGGACTGCAATCGGGCTGTTTCATTCCTGGTGGATAATGCCGACAAGTATGGCATCGATAAAAACAGGATTGCTGTTATGGGCTTTTCTGCAGGAGGACATCTTGCATCATTGATGGGCTTATCGAAGAACAATAATATTGAAGGATTCTTCATGCCGGGAACAAACAGATCATTCACCTTCAAGGCAGTTGTTGATTTTTATGGTCCGGCTGAATTGATATTGTTTCCGGGAAGCGACGATCCTAAGTCTCCCGAAAGTATCCTGATCGGCGCCACACCTTTATCCCGTCCCGATTTAGCAAAGGCTGCAAGTCCTGTAACCTATGTCGATAAAAGCGATCCTCCCTTCCTGATCATCCATGGCGAAAAAGATGATATGGTTTTACCAAAGCAATCACAGTTATTGAGTTCATGGCTAACGGTGGCAGGTGTTCAAAACGAACTGGTAATTGTAAAAGATGCACCACATTATGGTGAGATGTTTGATACAGATGAGCTGCGGAAAAAAGTCATAAGTTATTTGAAGACGAGGTTGAATTGATTGTTATTCTGCAATATTTCTATACCCTACTATAAAATAAAGGGGGAAGAGTTTAATGAATGCGTTAATTAACGTTTGATTGTCTTAGGTTACAACCTTTTTGTCCCCTAACAAACTACTTTTGCATGGATGAATATTGGCGTCAATAAAATATTTTCTGCATTATCAGTTGCCCTGGCGGTTTTAATACTGGTGGTTTCCTGCCCGGTAAAACGCTTGCTGCAGAATAATTTTGTTTCCATTTCAACAACTGCCACAAAATCAAGTCAAACTAATTTAAACCAGCGATCCTCTGCTGATAACAGCATTGCTGGTAATTGCTCTATAACTGCACACAATACAGTTCTTGCAAAGCAGGATTTGTCAAAACAGGATAAATTACCTCTTCCTTATCATCCTTCAAGTATTATCGCAGAAGCAGGATTTGCTTTAAATTATTTCTTAACCGGATTAAATCCGGGCAGCCTTAGATCTGCAAATACTCTCTATAGAAGCATCCCTCTATTTCTGCAACATCTCCGGTTGCTTATTTGATTTTTTTCTCCCTCTTTTTTATTTTACTTATAATAACTGTGAGCTTTAATGCGAAAATGGCAGGGTCTGCCTAAATTCATCAATATGACTATTCAAAATATTTATGCTGGAGTAAGAAAGCATCTGGTAGATATTTTACTGGTAGGTTTTCTACTCCTTATAATCTTTAATCCGGGAGCAAAATCCTGGATGCTGAAACAACTTGTTTCAATAGGATTGTTCAAAGCAGAAATAAAGAAGGAGGGGATTACTAGTAATCCAGCAAAAACATCCTTTGCATATACAGACGCGGCAGGTAATCCAGCTTCCTTAGAAGACCTGAAGGGGAAAGTGGTGTTCATTAATTTCTGGGCCACCTGGTGCCCACCCTGTGTGGCGGAAATGCCTTCATTGGAAGCACTCTACTCCAGGTTCAAAGACGATGAGCGGATTGTTTTTTTGTTTATGAACGAAGATGATGACAAAGCGAAAGCCATAAAATATCTTCAAAAGAATAGTTATACTATGCCACTTTCCAAATCTACAGGTGTTGTACCCAAAGAAATCTATAGTGGCACTTTACCTACAACAGTAATATTAAACAAAGAGGGTAATGTAATCCTTAAAAAAGAGGGATTGGCTAACTATAATACTGATGCATTTATAAAGCAGTTAGAAGAGCAATTATAAACATGCATCACCCAAAAAATCTATAATCATTTAATTAGAAAAATGAAAACTTCATATATCATATTCATTTCTTTAACACTTATTTCATTTGCGGCCTGTACTGATATTGCCAAAGAGCCTGTAGTAGAAGAGCAGGGCGTTCAGGAACCTCCAATTGTAAATGTAAGCTCTGTTACACCATCAACATTGCCTTCATTCAATATGATACATTCAGATGGTAGTACAATTAACCTGGCCGACTTAAAAGGGAAGAAGGTTTTTGTGAATCTTTGGGCTACCTGGTGCCCACCTTGCCGGGCTGAGATCCCATCCATTGAAAAACTCTACAGTAAAGTTGATAAGCAGAAAACTGTCTTTATTATGTTGTCGCTTGATGAGTCATTTGACCTGGCTACACAGTTTGCACAAGCAAAAAAAATGAAACTACCTGTGTATGCTCCTGCTGGCAATCTTCCGGAAATGTTCAATGTCAATGGGATCCCCGCCACATTTATCTTTAATGAGAACGGCGAACTGATAATGAAAAATACCGGAATGGATGACTATGATACAGATGCTTACGTGGAATTGCTCAAATGATGAATTATTGGTAAATTAATGGATGACTGTAAATAGATCTTCCATAAGCAGAAGGAACTTCCTGAAGTCTTCTGCCCTGGCAGGCGGGGGATTGATGATCAGCTTCAGCTGGCTCTCATCCCTTGCCGCGCCTGCCACCGAAGCCAATGCTGTTGCCAGCAATTTTGCCGAGCTCAACGGCTTCCTGAAGATCTCACCGGAAGGTATCGTCACTATCTTTTCTCCCAATCCGGAAGGCGGACAGAATGTGAAGACCTCCATGCCAATGATCATCGCAGAGGAACTCGACGTAGATTGGAAATCAGTTGTGGTTGAACAGGCACCCCTGAACACCAAACTCTATTCCCGCCAGACGATTGGCGGTAGCCAGGCTATCAGGCAAGGATGGAAAACGCTGAGAACAGCCGGAGCATCTGCGCGCCATATGTTGCGCGAAGCTGCTGCACAGGCATGGAATGTTTCCCCTGAGGAGATCACTACCGAAAACGGAAACCTCTATCATAAAGCAACCGGGAAAACTGCTACCTATGGATCAATGGCATCTGCTGCAGCAAAGATCCCGATGCCGAAAGAAGTTAAACTCAAAGACCATAAAGATTTTAAGATCATCGGCAGCTCACAGAAAAATGTTGATGGCGAAAAGATCGTTACCGGCAAACCGCTCTTCGGTTCTGATATAATTCGCGATGGAATGCTCATCGCCATGATCGTTCATCCCCCTGCATTTGGAATGACGTTCAAATCGATTACTGACGATGCCGCTAGATCAATGCCCGGTATAAAGGATATTTTTCCCATCAAAATATTCAACGACGATTATGAAAGATCTTTCTTCGATACCTGCTCCTTCAACGAAGTGGTTGCCATTGTTGGTAACAGCACCTGGGAAGTAATGAAGGCTAAGAAAGCATTGAAAATCCAATGGCAGCCTATCGCTGATCACAAGTTCAGCAGGAATGCTTTTGATAGAAAAGAAACAGTCACCATCCCTGCCGGTCTCGAGGGTACCACCAGGCATGCATCCACCATGGCTGAATTGCTGAAAAAGCCAGCACATATTGCACGCAAAGACGGCAATCCGGAGGAAGCATTTAAACATGCTGCAAAAATTATTGAACGCACATACAACGCACCTTTCCTGGCACATAATTGTATGGAGCCAATGAATTTCTTTGTTGATGTAACTGACGATAAAGCTGAACTGATCGGTCCGCTCCAGAAACCCGAGATGACGGAGAAGGCTTTGTCTGCTCGTTTAGGCATGCCTGTTGAAAAGATCGATATACAGATGACGCGCCTCGGCGGTGGCTATGGAAGAAGATCCTATGCACATTGGCTGGTAGAGGCAGCGCTTATTTCACAAAAACTAAAGGCGCCGGTTAAACTTATTTACTCCCGCGAAGATGATATGACCTCAGGAATTTATCGTCCCACCTATACTGCGATGTATCGTGCTGCATTAGACGCAGATAATAACCTGGTAGCATTTCATGTGAAAGCCGGCGGTGTTCCTGAAAGTCCCCTTGAGGAGAATCGTTTTCCTGCTGGCGCCGTTGAGAATTATCTGGCCGAAGAGTTCACTATCAATTCAAATATTACTACAGGTTCTTTCCGCGCGCCAAGATCAAATTTCATTGCGGCCGCAGAGCAATCCTTCCTCGATGAAGTGGCAGAGGCTGCTGGTAAAGATCCAATTGAATTCCGTCTACAACTGTTAGATAACGTTATAAGGAAACCAGTAGGAGAGAAGCATGACTACGATCCCAATCGTTATGCAGGCGTGCTGAAACTGGTTCGTGAAAAGAGTGGCTGGAATGATTCTACTGCCAATCAACATAGAGGTGTATCCGCTTATTTCTGTCACAATTCATATGTAGCCCAGGTGCTGGACCTTACTATTGAAAATGGAAAGCCCGTGGTTAAAAGAGTGTGCTGTGCTGTTGATTGCGGTACTGTTATTAATCCTGATGCCGCCACCAATCTCACCGAGGGTGCAGTGGTGGATGCTATTGGAAATGCGCTGTATGGCGAGCTGACTTTTAAGGATGGCGTGCCCGACAGGAATAATTTCAACCGCTACAGGATGATCAGGCATAATGAAGCACCTAAAGCTATTGATGTTCATTTTGTAAAGAATGATATCGATCCAACCGGTATGGGCGAGCCTGCTTTTCCACCAACTTTCGGCGCACTTGCCAACGCGCTGTACAAAGCTACCGGCAAACGTTTTTATAAACAGCCTTTCAATAAACAACTAAACGAGAGCCTTAAGGCTTTTTGATTATTATTTCCCTGTTAACTGATTTACCGTTGCTGTAGTAAGGACGCATCGGCGTTTGAATAATCAATAGATTGCTTCAATCTTTAAATGAACATATCATGAAAGCAGTCGTTAATGATGTATACGGTCCTCCCGATGTACTAAGGCTCACAGAAATCGAAAAGCCTGTTCCAAAAGATAATGAGGTTTTGATCAGGATCTATGCCACGGCTGTTAATTCGGGGGATGTTCGTATGCGAAAGGCCGATCCCTTTCTCGTCAGGTTTATGCTTGGATTATTCAAGCCCCGGATCAAACTGATGGGTATAATCCTGGCGGGTGAAGTGGAAGCCACCGGAAAAGATGTTACAAGGTTTAAGCCGGGCGACCAGGTCTATGGATTATCCATCAAAACATTTGGCACCTATGCCGAGTATAAATGTTTACCGGAAGATGGTGTGATCGCCTTAAAGCCCGCAAACCTTTCCTACCTGGAAGCCGCCGCCATTCCCTTCGGCGCCAATACTGCCCTTCATTTTTTGAGAAAGGCGAAATTACAAGCCTCACAGAAAATATTGATCTACGGTGCTTCCGGATCCGTTGGTACCGCTGCTGTGCAGCTTGCCAAAATTATGGGTGCTGAAGTGACAGCCGTTTGCAGTACGGCCAATGCATCGCTGGTAAAATCGTTGGGAGCAGATATAGTTATCGATTACACCAAAGAAGATTTTAGTAAGAATGGCAAGCGCTACGATATTGTTTTTGACGCGGTTGGCATGAGCCCGTTTTCGGGTTCTGTAAATTCGCTGAATAAGAATGGAAACTATATCAGGGTGGTCCATATGTCACTGCCTCCCATTCTGAGAGGCCTTGGGGTTTCACTAACGAGCAGTAAGAAAGTTATTGGTGGAGTAGCAATAGATACAGTTGAGAACCTGAACTATCTCACTGGCCTTATTGAAGCCGGACAACTAAAACCTGTTATCGATAGAACCTATCCCCTTGAAGAGCTTGCCGAAGCCCATCGCTATGTTGATGGCGGACATAAAAAAGGAAATGTTGTTATAACGGTGTAGAATACCGTAATTTATAAAATCAACTGTTTAGGAAATGGCACAGTTTGTTATACCGAATAATGACGGGAAGCTCCGAAACCTATGGTGGGTCGCCCTTTTCTTTCTGATCTTAGCAGCTATCACCATTCCGCTCGTACTACTTTCTCAGCACTATGCCTTTGAGCTTAGTATTTTCTACCAGGTCATCATCATTACTGTCGTTTCCATTGTTTGCCAGGCTATTATCCGGCAACCATTAGATGAACTCTTTGGTACGTTTAATATCAATTGGATCCGATCGCTTTCAAAAGGTTTGCTGATCGGTGCCGCCCTCATGTTGGTTCCCGCTTTGATTTTATTGCTGGCAGGAGTAAGATGGATTGCAAACCCACTGGACCTGTCAGCCATCCTTCCAATCACCGTTTTGTTTACAGCCTATGCGGTTTCAGAAGAACTGCTTTTCAGGGGCTTTATTTTTCAAAGACTTATTGCTGCTTTAGGGGAATGGCCGGCGCAATTAATTATTTCCGGATTATTCATGCTGGCTCATCTGGATAATCCGGGCATGGCAGGAACTATTAAAGTGCTTGCCAGCATCAATATCTTCCTCGCTTCCATATTATTCGGACTTGCTTTTATTAAAACCAGAAGTCTGGCCCTGCCTATCGGTATTCACTTTATGGCCAATTGGGTGCAGGGCATATTGCTTGGTTTTGGCGTTAGCGGAAACCAGCAGGCAAGTTTTCTAAAGCCGGTTCTCAACGACGCCCCGGTCTGGTTAACAGGTGGCAACTTCGGCCTGGAAGCAAGTGTTCCCGGACTTGTCTCGGTTATCATCACGATTGTCTTTTTATATAAGTGGCGCCCGCGGAATGTATGACCTCTCTCATCGCTTTAGGTAATGCAAGTCACATAGCAAGGGATAGGCCAATCGTACTTTTATGGTGAAAGAAATGCCAATCATGAAAAAGAGTATAAAAGTATTGGGTCCCGGCTGTCCAAAGTGCAAGACGACTTACAACAATGCTTTGGAAGCGGTAAAGCAATTGGGCATCGAAGCCGACGTTACAAAAATTGAAGACCTTGAAACAATGATGCAGTACAATGTACTAGCTACTCCTGTATTGATGATAGACGAGGTCTCCAAAGTTCGTGGTCGTGTTGCAGATGTTAAGGAGATAAAGGAATTATTATCCCAATAGCAATGTTCACCTGGGCCCAATCATTCGCCGACTGGCTTATCTATAATGTTTTTGGTATTGCAGAGCAAACAAAGTTAGGCGATGCGCTTAATTTTTTTGTTTACGATACCATCAAGATCTTCATACTGCTGGCCGGCGTTACTTTTTTAATGGGTATCATCAACTCCTATTTTCCTATTGATAAGGTGCGAAATTTTTTGACCAGACGAAAATGGTTTGGCCTCGATTATTTTGTGGCCTCCTTCTTCGGCACCATTACCCCGTTTTGCTCCTGCTCTTCAGTTCCCTTATTTGTAGGCTTTGTTAAAGGTGGCATTCCGTTGGGAGTTACACTGGCCTTTTTGATCTCTTCTCCATTGGTTGATGCAGTTACAGTAGCCATTTTCTTTGGCATCTTCGGGCTAAGGATTACCCTCATCTATGTGATTAGCGGAATCATATTATCAATGATTGCCGGTTTCATTCTGAGTAAAATGAAGCTGGAGGGGTTACTTACCGATTGGGTGAAGGCATTACTCAAACAGAAACAGGTTGCCGTAGAAGGTGATGGCGAAAATCCTTTGACTTTTGTTCAACGATTACCGGCAGTTATTAAAGAAGCTGCAGGTATTGTAAAAGGCGTTGCAGTGTATATATTGATTGGTATTGCCGTTGGGGGATTAATGCATGGCTATATTCCAACCGGTTTTTTTGAGGAATACATAAGTAAGGAAAATCCATTTGCCGTTCCGATTGCTGTATTAGTTGGTGTTCCCATGTATAGTAATACAGCGGGTATTTTGCCTATCATGCAGGTATTGGTCGAAAAGGGAATACCGCTGGGAACAGTCATTGCTTTCTCCATGGCAGTGGTTGCACTCTCCATACCTGAAGCTCTTTTGCTTAAAAAAGTTATGACAACTAAAATGCTGATGATATTCTTGGCAGTAGTTACAGTTTGTATCATCATTTCCGGTTATCTGTTCAACTTTATCATGTAAATTAACAGTCTTCTTATTGTTGTGTAACAGTTCTTACACAACAGGGATTTTTGGTGGAGTAACTTTATAGCAACTACGATAAAATACTTCATCATGAAAAATATATGGAAACATGCAGCCATCTCAACGCTGCTAGTCGCACTTGTTTTTTCCTTTTCTTTCTGTAATAAGGACGATGACGATAGCCCTTCAAACGACGATAACGCCGTCATCAATGTGGCCAATCTCCAGTTGCAGGTCAACAACCTTCCCAATCAGCCAATAAGCCCGGAAGAGCGAACCAGCCTTGTCTTTATGCGTGAAGAAGAAAAACTTGCCCGCGATGTGTATATCACCCTTTACAACAAATGGGGATCTAGGATTTTCAATAATATTTCTTCCAGTGAGCAAACCCATATGGAGGCTGTGCTGATCCTTCTTAATAAGTATGAAATACCCGATCCCGTTGGCTCTAATCCTATCGGCGTATTTAATAATGCAGCCTTACAGACGCTCTACAACGAGTTGGTGGCAAAGGGAAAATGGAGCGTTCTTGATGCCTATATAGTAGGTGCAACTATTGAGGACCTCGACATCTTCGATCTGCAGAATGCAATGGAAATAGTTGATAACCAGGATATCGAACTGGTGTATTCAATGCTTACGAAAGGTAGCAGAAATCACCTGAGGGCCTTCTACAGTAATATTCTTAAGGTTGGGGGCAGTTATACACCGCAATATATCAGCCAGACTGAATTTGATGCGATCATCAACAGCTCCATGGAAACAGGATTTTAGTGATCATTATTTAAATTAAAACTGCCCGGACTCTTCGGGCAGTTTTAATTTATTGTATATAAATTTTATTCTTCCGAAACCCCTGCACCGGGTGCATTCGTTTTTACTGAATCAATACCATTGTCGCGGTTTGCGGCTGATTCGTACATCTGGCTTTTCCCGATCACCTGTCCATTGGCAGCTTTCAGGTTGAAATAAAACTTTCCATTGCCTGATGTTAGCTTCTCATAACGGCTCTCATCCGTTGCATTTTTCTTCACTGAGTCAATTCCGTTATCACGGGCAGTGCTTGTAGTATACCCTTCGCTGGTGAGAATAACCTGGCCGTTATCGGCTTTCAGATTGAAGTAAAACTGACCGTCATTTCCGGTCTTGGTGGCAAACTTTCCCATAGATATATTTTTTTGGTACACATCAAGATACTTTATTTCTAAAAAAGCAGAAAGCTGGTAATCACAGCACAATAAACCCTTGATGCCTTTTTAATGCCGGGATAATCCCTTTGGAGTCAGGTAGAAGACGTAAGATAAACGTAGGATAAACGTAAGATAATATGGAGAGAATTCCTTGAAAATGCCTTTAATTACTTATCTTAAAGAAAAAAATTATGGGAAGAGCACATGGCACATTAACGCTCGGCATGAAAGGCCAGGTGGGCAAACAAATTGTATATCGTACAAGGGGCGATAAAACCTTCATGTCGAAATACCCTGATATGTCAAATGTTGTTCCCTCTAAAGAGCAACTCAGGTATAAATCGCTATTCTCTAAAGCTGTCCGATATGCCCAGGGCATCATCCGGAATCCGGCAAAGAAAGCCGCCTATAAAGTGAAGAAGGGTAAAACAGTTTACCATACTGCTATTAAGGACTATATACGCCAGCATAGTGCAGGCAAAAAGGGTTAAAAGCAGTTGTATAATTCACTAAACAAAACATAAAGCCGGGAGAATAAATCTTCCCGGCTTCTTTTTTCAACAACCAAACCTTCCAAATCTTACCTCTTACATCTTACCTCTTACCTGATATCTTACCTCTTACCTCTTACCTGATATCTTACCTCTTACCTATTGAACTATGATTTTCTGCATTACGTCAGGCTCTTTCATTAAACGCACCACATAGGCTCCCGGCGCAAGGCCCGTTATCTTAACCACCTGGAACTCCGTAATACTATATTTCTTTACCAACGCACCGCTAAAGCTGTACACCTCCAGCATATCCTGTGTGATGCCTTCTGCCATTATGCTTAGGTCGCCGTTAGAAGGAACCGGCCATGCGCTTAGAATAGTTTGCTTGATCTTGGATCCATTAATGGCACGCACAACCGAATAGCTGAAGCTGCCATCTTTGTATTCCTGTTTTAGCTGGTAGTATGATTTACCTGGGTAGGCATTGGCATCCAGACTGGTATAGCTGAGCGGCAGGTTGCTATTGCCGCCTGGTGCTGCAGAAGCCATGTAACCCACCTTGGTGAATACACCATCTGCCAGTTTACGTTCAATCTGGAAGCCGACACTATTGAGTTCTTTATCTGTTTTCCAATCGAGTTTCACCTGGCTGCTGTTCACTCTTTTCGCCGCAAACTGGATCTTTGAAATATAGGTGCTTGTGGGTGGGATGGCAATCCGGTATGGCTGCAAAAATCCCTGCGTAACAAGATGTGTGCTGTTGCTAAAGCTGCTGCCAACAAACTCTCCCAGTGTCGTTTCTACCAGCAGGTTACCGGATACTAAAGTTCCTCCTCCTGAATTCATTGTGCGTATACTCACGCTCTGCGCCATCATTGTTATGCTCAATGACTGGAGCATTATTATTAAGGCTAATGATCTCTTTTTCATGATGATGATTTTATTGGAGACCATGGTTTATCTGATCCTGTACCCGTTGAAGACGGCATCTTCTATGGTGATGGGATCAGGCCCGGTTTCTTTGCGCATGTAAACTTGAACTTTGTCGCCCGCATTTAACTTCACAACCCTGCTATAGGTGATTATTCTTTTTTTATCATCAGCTATAAATGACATCGGATTGGTGAAGGGAGCAACATAATATTGTGCCGTCTTAAATCCAAGTGCTGCTGAGTTTAGTCCCGCTGCTGTAGAAGTGACATTACCCGTGAAACTCAGGTAATATAACCCTGACTCCTTTACAGTGAATTCGCCGGTAGCCGGATCTGCCAGGTTTTCATCATCCATGAAATCATGGGTGTAGGTAATGGTGTTATCTCCAATAATACTGTATGATTTGCTGGTGGTGGTTTCAATGGCGAAAGCCTGCACGGCGCCTTCCAGGTATTTGGCTGAAAACGATGTGTAACTTTGAAACGCATAGGGAACCGTGGCCATGTCCTGGCTGCCCATGTTTATGAAAGCACCACTATTGTCAAGGTCAACTTCCAGGCGGATCGTCCTTTGCTTATTGTCCTTTGTCAACAGGGGTACAATATTTCCGGTTACAGATTCATAGCCCGGTGATGCAATGACTACCTGGAACAATCCAAGTGCATTGGTGGTAACCACCCTTACTTCAGAATAGAACGGGGTTTCCACGCCGTTCTCCTTCGTGTTGAGACTGATCTTTACCTTGATCGACTTACTGGCAACCGGATTGCCATCTGCTGTTCTCACTACTGCCTGGTAGTTCATCGTTAATGGCACCTGGGCAATTGCCAGGGTGATTGTGAATGAGAAAAAAACGAAAAGTAATAACTGCTTCATGATTAAATAAAGTTTAATGGTAAATGGTAGGGCAAATATCTCCGCGCTTCATCGCCACCGAAAATTTATCCCGCCATTCTGCAGCTTAACCATAACCAGGTGTGCCATTTCCAAAATGAACCGTTCTATTCCCTTTTCCCTAAATCTTACTTCTTACCGCTTACCTCTTACCTGTTTTATTCCTTATATTCAGATGATCAATTTCAAACAGAGAAATCGCCCCACATGAAATCTTACATCTTACATCTTACCTCTTACCTCTTCTGCCTGTCTCTCTCAGCCCAATCTCCCTCCTCCGTTTTCACAACCCATAAGGATATCGGTAATCCTGCCATTAAAGGCAGTATGCAGTACCGTGAGGCCGACCAGTCTTACCAGCTTACCGCAGGTGGCTATAATATATGGTTTGGGAGGGATGAGTTTCATTATGCTTTCCGGAAGATCAGCGGCGATTTCATCCTCACGGCCAATTTCAAGCTGGTTGGACAAGGCGTTGACCCCCACCGCAAAACCGGCTGGATGGTAAGGGCAGGGGAGGGCGAAGATGCTGCGCATATGACCGCCACGGTTCATGGCGATGGAATGGTGGCGCTTCAATGGCGAAGGATGCGCGGTGCCCATATGCGCGATCCGCAGGATGAGATCTTCACCAAAAAAACGGCCACCGAAATCATTCAGCTGGAACGGGTGGGAAAAACTTTTATCATGCGCGTAGCCAATCCCGGTGAGCCGTTGCAGGAAGTGGGCAGAACAGATGAGATCGATATGCCGGATTCAGCACTGGCAGGAATTTTTCTCTCCAGCCATAACCCCGAAGTAAAAGAAGAAGCCATCGCCTGGAATGTTCGCATAGAGAAAACTGTTCCCGATAATTATAATGGCTACCGCGATGGCATCCTCGGCAGCCGCCTCGAAACCATCGATATTGCCAGCGGCATCCGCAGGATCATCCATGAAGACAAGGGCCGGTTTGAAGCGCCCAACTGGATGAAGGATGGTAAACGATTACTGTATAACCAGGGCGGGGCAATTTATACTATCCCAGTGGCAGGCGGTAGTCCGGAAAAGCTCAACACGGGCAACGCTACCCGCAACAATAATGATCATGTGATCTCTCCCGATGGCAAATGGCTGGCCATCTCCTCGCATCGGGATGGCATGAGCGGTGGTGGCAGCACCATCTATTACCTGCCCATCACCGGCGGCGAGCCAACGCTCGTTACCGACAGTACACCTTCCTACCTCCATGGCTGGAGCCCCGATGGAAAACAACTGGTATATACTGCTCAGCGACTTCAATCATCAGAGGCCTATAATATCTATCGCATTCCATTGAAGGGGGGAAAAGAAGTACAGCTGACCCATCTCAAAAAAGGACTGGCAGATGGACCGGAATACGCGCCCGATGGCAAATGGATCTATTATAACAGCACCGTATCCGGCAATATGCAACTATGGCGCATGAAGCCCGATGGCAGCGGAAGCGAGCAGCTCACCTTTGATGAATACAATAACTGGTTCGCGCATCCTTCTCCCGATAATAAGTGGATCGTGTTCCTGTCTTTTCCCAATACGGTTTCTGCCACCGACCACCCTTTTTACAAAAGGGTACTGTTGAGGCTGATGCCGGTATCAGGTGGGGCGCCAAGAGTGATCGCCTATCTCTTCGGCGGACAGGGAACCATTAATACACCTAGCTGGAGCCCCGATAGTAAGCAGGTTTCTTTTGTGAGTAATTCAAAGGCTTTGGACTAGCACGCGGGGGGTTAGACAGCTCCAGAACTTTACGGCTCATTTTGATCTGGCTACACCCCAGTTGAAAAATAACAGGATTGGTTCCTTTTATTTCCTTTCCTGCGCAGGAGATTTATCTTTAGAGACTGATGCCCCATTGTCAGCTGACCATCACCGTATTACTCCTTTCCCTGGCCATTACCGTTAGGGCACAGGATCCTTATTTCCGCAAGCTTACCGTGGCAGAGGGCCTCAATGATGGAAGCGTTCCCATCGTGAGCCAGGATAGTGAGGGATATATCTGGATCGCATCACAGGGTGCCCTTAACCGTTATGATGGTACCACGGTGAAAACCTATAGCCATAAAACCGGCGATCCTTATTCCATCCCCGCAAGTATCGTTGAAAGCATGGGCGCCGACAGTAGTGGGCATTTCTTTATTGGTTTTGAAATGGGACTGGTTTCCTTTGAGCGTTCAACAGGCCGCTTCCACCCCGTGAAATCACTTGAAGGCGTTATCGTGTCAAGGATCATCCCCTTCAATAAAAATGAAGTATACCTGGCAAGCAGAAAGGGATTGGTAAACCTTAAGCCCAATACCAATTCCGTTCATTTTTTCCGCGATAATGCCGACAGTTTATTACGACTACCGGTAATGGATATGGTAAAACAGCAGAACAAGCTCTATCTAGCTACCAGAAAGGGGTTGCTATGCTTTGACCCGGCGCAGCGATCTGTTGATATCGTGAACCTTCCTTCGCTGCAGGGGCAGGGACTATTCAGTGTTGCCGTTGATGAAAAGGGATGGTTCTGGGTGGTTACCGGAAGGCAGAGAAAGGTATGGCGGATATCGCCCGACTTCCTCTCCAGCCAGTCTTTTGATTCGGTTTTCTCCGCCGGTGGTAATACTATAATCAACGTTACCGGTCTGGAGAAAGATCGTGCCGGTAATATCTGGATCAGCACCCAGTTGGATGGACTGCTTCGTTTTGATACTCGCACAGAAAAATGGTCGGCCTATAAACATGATCCCCTCCAACCATTTTCCATCTCCACCAACCTGCATAGCAGCATTTTCTGCGATCGCGATGGCATGGTATGGGTAGGGGGAAACAGGGGCGTGAATTATTTTGATCCGCAGGCAAATTTCTTTACCATCATTCCTCCTTTTCTTACTGATATTGATATCCTGAACCGTCGTGTGGCAAGGGTTACCACCGAAGACCAGCAGGGCAAACTCTGGTTCGGCACCATCGATGGGGTAGTAAGATTTGACCCGCGCACAAAAAAATATACGGAGTGGAATAACCGCGACCAGCGTGCACAGGTTATTCATTATAATTCGATCCGCGGACTCTATACCGATCACCTCAATAATATCTGGATCGCCACCGGCCGTGGAATAAACAGGTACAATAACCGTACAGGCATAATGGAATTCCTGCGCAATAAAGATGGCATTCCCGAGCATTTTTATTTTTCGGTTGATACTGACCGTGAGGGAAGGATATGGTTCTCCTCGCGTGATGGGGATGGATTTTATTATTATGATACCACCTCACAAAAATTCTCCAGCATAAGAGAAGATCCATCCCCCCTGAAAGCCTTCGCCGGAAAGGGCGGCCGGAAGGTGTTCCATGATTCAAAAGGCAGGTACTGGCTGGGTTTCAATGGCGAGGGATTGGGTGTTTACGATCCTTCCAATAATACCACCCGTATTTTCACAGCCGGTAATAAAGCGGGCTCCATTGCAGGGAATATTATCGTGGATATAAGGGAAGATAAAAACGGCATCATCTGGGTCAGCAGCTATAGCGGTGTATCAGGAATAGATCCGGCGCACTGGACCATCACCAATTTCAACAGCACCAATGGACTGGCAAGTAATACCACCGGTCCGCTGGCAGTGGATTCTCTTAACAGGCTCTGGATCGGTACCAGGAAAGGATTGCAGTTGCTCGACAGCAGCCGGAAATATTTCACCCTCTTCACGCAGCAGGATGGACTGCCTTCCATTGAGTTTCCTGAACATTTTTCTTACACCACCCGCTCGGGGCATTTTATCATGCCCACCCAGAATGGCTATATTTATTTTGATCCGCTTCAGTATTGTGAACAGAACCGCGAGATGGCTTTTTATGCAGCCTCCTTCAGCTTGTTTGGTAAGGAACTTTCGGTTGACCTGAACCGTTATGATGCAGTGATAGAACTTGCTCCCGATGAGAACTTCTTCTCCATCGAAATGAATGCCATCAACTTCCGTGATCCCTCACGCACCTGGTACGCGTATAAACTGGAAGGGGTAGACGACGAATGGAATTATACCCAACAAAATATCGCCAGTTATACAAAGATCCCGGGTGGCAGTTATAAGTTCAGCTATATGGCTTCTAACAGTGCCGATCACTGGCAGCAACAACCACGTTCCTTCACCATAAAAATTGGGAGGGTATTTTATAATACACCCATCTTCTGGATAATACTGATCAGTCTGGGTTTCCTTGGCTTATACCTGATATACCGCTACCGCATAAGGCAACAGGCATTGGTATTTGAGCTGGAGAAAAAAGCACAGTTGCTGGAAAAGGAGAAAACTAAGGTGATGTTCGAAAGCCTGAAACAGCAACTGAATCCGCATTTCTTATTCAACTCGCTCACCTCCTTATCCGGACTAATTGAAACAGACCAGAAACTTGCCGGCAGTTTTCTTTCGCGGATGTCGAAACTATATCGCTATATCCTGAAGAATGATGACAAGGAACTGGTGGCCCTGCGTGAGGAACTTGATTTTGTAAAAGTGTATGCCGATCTGCAGAACACCCGCTTCCGGAATGGACTGGTCATAAAGATCAATGTACCAGATGAAATGATGGATCGGAAAATTGCACCGGTAACCCTTCAGAACCTGGTGGAGAATGCCATCAAGCATAATATCATTGATGAGGGATCGCCGCTGGTTATTGAGCTCTATGTGGAAAATGAATACCTGGTGGTGAAGAACAACCTGCAGAAGAAAAATGTAGTGGAAACCTCCAACCAGCATGGAATGAAGAGTCTGGGTTCGCTCTACCAGTTCCTGAGCGATCGGCAAATAATTACAGAAGAATCAACAACAGCCTATAAGGTATCCATCCCACTGATCACCTAAACTTTTTATCATGACAGCCATTATCATTGAAGATGAAGACATCATTGCAAAGGTTCTCCAGAATAAGATAAAAAGCCTGGATGATTCTATTGATGTAGTGGCAATACTGCCCAGCCTTAAAGTGGCAAAGCGATGGTTTCTCAACAATGCTACGCCTGATATGATATTCATGGATATACAATTATCTGATGGTGTAAGCTTCGAGTTGCTCGAACAGTTCAAACTCGACTGCCCTATTGTATTCACCACAGCCTATGATGAATTTGCGATCAGGGCCTTTAAAGTGAATGGTGTCGACTACCTGCTGAAGCCGGTTGATGATGATGAACTGCTGAAAGCGATACAGAAATGCAAGCAGATCATTGCTGCACAACATCCGCTGCCGGGTGATCTTTCCCAACTGGTGAACCTGATCAACGGCAATGGCGAAAAGCGTTACAAGGAAAAGTTCATTGCCAGCCTTGGCAGCCAGTGGATCCCCGTGAATACAAATGATATCGCCTGCTTTACCCGTGAGTCATTGAACTATATTTATTTGCACACAGGAGAGCGTTATCTCCTTGATATCACCACCCTCGATGAAGTGGAGGACCTGCTGGACCCCGCAAGATTTTATCGCGCCAACAGGCAGTTTATCATCAATGTGGATGCGGTTCATGCCGTGAAGCCGGTGGAAAATTCAAAACTGGTTCTTAAACTTAAAGCACCCAACAATAAGTTCGAAATTGATATGAGCAGGGAGAAGGCGCCCACCTTTAAAAAATGGTTAGATCGCTAATCCATACACTTCATTCAGATTTTCTTGTTTAAGCCTTGCAAGCATTGCAGCTTTGTAGCTATAACAATTATTATTCTATGACGCAGGAAGAAATTAACCTGGTGAAGAGCACCTGGAAAATGATCCGACAGATAGACGCTTCGGTAGTAGGGGATACATTTTATTCAAAGCTGTTTTATGAGAACCCATCCTTGCGGCAACTCTTTCCTGCGCAATTGGATGAACAGTATAAAAAGCTGGTGATGATGCTAAATTTCCTGATCGAACGGTTGGATAAACTCGACGCTATTGATACCGAAATTGAGGAATTAGCAAACAGGCATATCCGTTATAAAGTTCGTCCCGGGCACTACAGGATGGTTGGAAATGCCTTACTCTGGACCTTGCAGCAGGGCCTCGGACAGGATTGGTCGGAAGAAGTTGGCAATGCCTGGCGCAAATGCTATGGCACCCTGATGGAAAGGATGTTGGCAGTTAAAGAAAGCTGATTATTCATCAGTTCATAAAGCAAGTGGAATTTTAGTTCCACTCTTCACTGCCGCATAAATGGCATCGATAATTTTAAGGTCTTTTAATCCCTCTTCTCCATCAACCGGAACGATAGGCTTTTTGCCTTCGAGGATGATGGCAGCCATCTCATCCATCTGTGTTGTCTGGTGAGTGATATGCGTGAAATTAAGTTCGCCCTTATTGGTTCGTGCCTTGATGGGTCCATATCCCGTGGATGGATTCATCTCTGCATATCCCTTTTCTCCATTCAGGAAAAATCGATCCAGATAATTCATGGTATAGGTAGAGAGGCAGGACGCAACGGCTCCACCCGGGAAGCCGAGTTGGAATATTATCGTTTCATCTAAACCTTCTGTAAACATTGCCGGATCGGTCTTGGTTTCCTGTGCCGTAACCCAGATGGGTTCTTCACCGATCATGTACCTCGCCCCATTGATGGAGTAGATCCCGATATCCATCATGGCGCCTCCACCCGATAATTCTTTCTTCATTCGCCATTGGTTGGGATTGCCGATCTTGAAACCACTGAGTCCCTGGAAGAACAGCGGCTTACCAAATTCGCCTGCATTCCGCAGGCGGATGATCTCAAGCGTATTGGCCTCAAAATGCATGCGGTAGCCTACCAGTAATTTCACATTCGCTTTTTTGCAGGCAGCGATCATTTCTTCGCCCTCTTTGGCATTGATGGCCATCGGCTTTTCACAGATGGCATGCTTGCCCGCTGCGGCTACTCTTATTACCTGCTCCTTATGCAATGCATTGGGGGTGATAACATATACAGCGTCTATATCAGGATTATTCTTTAGCTGGTCGAAATTTTCATAGTTATAGCAATTCTTGTCGGGCACCGAATACTTCTTCTTCCATTCCTGGATCTTGGAAGGGGTTCCGCTGATGAGTCCGGTTATCTTCGCCTTTTTACATTGCTGCATGGCATCAGCTACCCGGGAGGCGTAACTGCCGAGGCCCATAAGAGCAACTCTAAGTACAGGTGCATGGGGATCGTCTTCTTCAACTTTTGCGGCTGGATTTGTTTCGGCCTTAGCTGCTCCCGAATTTTCTTCAGGTATGAAAGCGGAGGAACTGTCTTTCAATGGCAGAAAAGGAATTCCCATAGCAGAGATGGTGAGGTTTTGCAGAAAATCACGACGTGAGCCCATGATAAAGATTTTTGTGTTTCTAAGTTAGCACAAAAAAAGTCCCGTGTCGTTACAACTTCCATATGGAAGATAACGAGACGGGACGATGTTTTTCCCACACTGCGGAGTGGTGGAAGCGTTATTTATTAGCGCTGCTCTCTTGGTCTTGCTTCATTCATTTTAATAGCCCTGCCATCAAGCATTTTGCCTTCTAGCTCACGCATGGCATTTTCTGCTGATTGTTGGTCAGGCATGTCAACGAAACCGAAACCGCGACTGCGATTGGTTACTTTGTCCATGATAATGTTAATAGAAGAAACTTCTCCGTAAGGAGTGAAAATTTTTTTCAGGTCTTCTGACTGTACGCCGAAGCCCAAATTGGAAACATAGATGTTCATTACTTAACTTTTAATAAAAAGAGTCTGAGGACAAAAGCGAGAGGTAAAGAAATGCGATTGATTAGCGGACTTCCATTACGAGATGCTGAGATACTCAAATGTCATTTGCGTGAAGATAGTCTATTTCTTGGAAAATTCCTTTCCACAGGGTAAATTGACTACCATGACAGCTTTATTAACATTTGCATGTATGGCGCTTTCTCCCATTGATACCACTGATCTGAAACAGAAAATAGTTACGGAATTTAACAAACAACCACAGGCTTTATTTGCCGTGGCGGTGAAAGATCTTTCAAGTGGTCAAACATTTCTCTACAATGATCAACTTGAATTTCATGCTGCCAGTACCATGAAAACGCCCGTGTTGGTGGAAGCTTACAAACAGGCTAAGGAAGGGAAATTTTCACTGTCAGATTCTATGCTGGTGAAAAATAGTTTTGAGAGTATTGTTGACGGAAGCCTTTATTCACTTGATTCAACCGATGATAGTGAGAAAGATCTCTATTCAAAAATCGGAGCGCGACTTCCAATATCAGACCTGCTTTACAGGATGATCACCAAAAGTTCTAATCTCGCCACCAATCTTATCATCGACCTGGTGAAAGCACCAAATGTAAATGTAAGCATGCGAAAACTTGGCGCCTCTAAGATCCAGGTATTGCGTGGTGTGGAAGATGGAAAGGCCTTTGCAAAAGGACTCAACAATACAACAACTGCCTATGACCACATGCTGATCATGGAAGCTATTGCCAACGGAACGGCGGTTGATAAAAAATCAAGTGAAGGAATGATTAAGGTATTGATGGACCAGTATTTTCGTGACATCATTCTCGCTAAGCTTCCTGCCGATGTGAAAGCCGCCACCAAGAGCGGAAATATAACGGCGGTATGCCATGATTCAGGAATTGTATTCCTACCCGATGGAAGAAAATATGTTATCGTGCTATTATCCAAAGGCATTCCCGATCAGTCGGTAGCCACAGAAATTCTCTCCACCGTTTCGCGAATCGTTTATGACCACCTGCAATAATAATTATGAAGAAAGCTTTCATCTATGACCTGGATAATACCATCTACGCGGTGTCCTCAATCAGTAAAATATTGTTTGCTGATCTCTTTGCGTTGATAGAGAACAGCACGGAGCACGACGGTAATATTGAGGGAATAAAACATGAGCTGCAAAGAAGACCTTACCAGTTGGTGGCAAAGGAATTTGGTTTCAGTGAAAACCTCACCCAGGCCGGATTTGATCTGCTTAATAACATGAGTTATGATGATATCATCCATCCCTTCCCCGATTACGGTGAGATACTTTTATTGGAGGGGGATAGGTTCCTTGTTACAACAGGCTTCAGCAAGCTGCAGTGGAGCAAGATAAGAGGGATGCAGATTGAGCAGGATTTTCTTGAGATCCATATTGTTGATCCTTCCAACTCATCCCGCACCAAGCGTGATGTATTTGCTGATATTATTGAGCGACACGGTTATCCTATTGCCGAAGTGGTTGTAATTGGTGATGATCCAAAATCAGAGATCAGAGCCGCGCAGGAACTCGGGATCGAAACGGTATTAATCGACAAATCAGACCAGTTTCCCAAAGCGGTTGTGGATCACCGTGTTTCGGGCTTCAGCGAATTGCGTCGGATCTATCAGAACTTGTAGATGGCAGCAAGTCCGTGGCTCTCGCCAGAGAAAGGAACAATTTTCAGGTCTCCTTTTTTCAGCAGTTTATTCTTGTGAAAATGAGGTACGAGTATGCCGGTTATTGTACCCTGTGCCATTCCTAAAAGTATTTCGGTAGGGAAATGCAATCCCCCTCTGTAACGACCATAAGCTGTGAGGCCGGTAGCGGCTCCCGCCACTCCATAGAAAACGTATTTCAGTTTAGACTCAGGGTGATAATCGGCATAGGTCTTGGCCATGAAAAAAGTTGAAGTTGCTACTAAGGCAACATGCCCGGCATAGAAAGAATTTTTTGCACCACCGCGACGGCGAAAATCCATGGGCGTGTCTTCATGATAGGCATAAGGCCGGTATTGGTCATTCAGGTAAACACTTCCTGTATACATTATCCCGGTCATTGACATTGTCTCGAGGAAAAGTAGATTCAGCTTCCAGAAATCGCGGCGCATTTTTTTATCAAGCAGGAATAAGATGGGCATCGGCATCGACGCATAAAAAGGGATATAACTATCCTTGTCGGCTTTTTCAGAGTAAGGCCTGATGGCCCAGCGATTGATCTTACCTATATCATCTTTCCTTAATGCATTGATCTGTGCTTCGGTTGATTTATCCTTACTATAGATCTGGGTGAAGGCGTAGAGGGTCCACCCGGTTCCGATGGCGGTAAGGGGGTAATCAATGGCTGGTTTGATGATGTAAACCGGGGTGTCTTCCACCTTATAACCCTTGTTCTCAACAGGCGTATTCACTACAACAGTATCCTCCTGGCTGAAAGATTTAACGGCCAGCATTAGTAAGGCAAGAGATAGGGTAATGATCTTCTTCATGCCCCGCTATTGCAATCCGGATGCCAACCCCCGGTACTATTTATTTCCCTGTACTGTTGGGTCGAGTTCCCTGCTGCTGTACACTTCAATTCGTTTGAGCAACATCAGCGATACTACCAGCCAGATAAGTCCCATACTGAATCCCGCCAATACATCGCTGGTATAATGCACGCGAAGGTAGATCCTGCTAAAGCCTATCATCAGGATGAGGGCAATCAAAAAGATAGCTAGTGTCCATTTCAGGAAGGGATTGGGAACAGTTTTCCAGATCAGGTATATCAGCAAGCCATAGAAGGTAACCGAATTCAGGGCATGCCCGCTGGGAAAACTCAATCCCCTTGCCTCTGCCAGCAATGGAATGAGGGGCCTGGCGCGACCGAAAAAATGTTTCAGCAGAAACATCAGGGCCAGACTGCTCAAGGCAATGGCCGGCACTTTTATGGAGAACCATTTATGCTTTCTTACAAACAGAAAATATACAATAAGCGAAAGGTTAGCGGGAATAAGAAAATAGTGCCCGCCGAAATAACTAAAGAACACCATTACCTGGTTATTGAAATCACTAACATGATTGCCGAGATAGTCAAAAATGGATTGATCGAAACTATTGTTCTGCAAATAAAACACCCGCCTCACCATGTAGATGAATGCATATAACGAAACAAAAAAAAGGCTTATGATGATAACCATTTCAACAGAAAGAAGGGCCGCCGCCGCGCCGGCTTTTTTTATTTTCTTATTTATTCCCGATCGGATCATGCGGTCAAGTTAAGAAATCTTTACCCGTCTGACACATGTCAGGACATGTGTCAGACGGGTAAAACGAGGGTTGAACATCATTTGGCTTTTCCTGTGAAACGCCCGCTGGTACAGGGTTTTTAAAATTCTTTAAGGGTTTTGTCTTCAGTTAATCTGCAAAAAGTTGGGTTGCAGGCCGGAAAATCTTAGTCTAAGTTTGTATCAGCATCCAGCTTAAAGGGCCATTTGCCTGGCATCTTTCCTCAACATTGCTTCCCCTTCACGATTGCTTCTCCATCCCGATTGCTTCTTCATATCGATTGCCTCCATGCAAGATTTTTTTAAACACACTAACAGATAAACTTTTTATTATGAAGAACACAAACACACACCTGAGAAACATTCTTTCAGCAATCGCAGTTTTCGCAACACTTGCAGTTGGTTCATCCAGCGCAATGGCCAACACGGAGAAAAGAACAAAGAAATCAGTACCCGTTGAGATCAAGTATGTTGGCAGCAACTACCAGTCGCCCGTACTCGAACTTAGTTTCGATAACGCCAGCGAAGAAGATCTGACCATTATCATCCGCGACCTCGATGGAAATACCCTGTACACTGAGACCTCCTCTGACAGTAAGTATGCGAAGAAATTCCAGTTCGATAATTACAGCATCGAACCCATCCAGATCAAGGTTACCGTTGCTTCTAAAAAAGGAAGCACTACCGAAACTTTTGAGGTAACCCGTAAAAGCCAGATGGTAGAAGCGGTTGTAATTAATAAGTTATAATCAGTTTCGGGTAATTTAGTACCAGTAAGGGAGGCAGGAATTTTTTACTTTAGGAGTATGAAATCGCCTGCTTCCCTTTTTTTAGTCCTCCTGCTATTATTTGCAGGTCTGCCCCTCGCGGCGCAGCTTCGTTTACCAGCCCTGATATCCTCCGGCATGGTATTGCAACAGAATGATTCGGTTGCCCTTTGGGGATGGGCCGGTCCCGGTGAGAAGGTATATGTAAAAACCAGCTGGAACTCCACCACTGATTCAACCCTCGCCACAAACCTCGCTACCTGGAAACTTAGGGTAAAAACACCCGCCGCCGGTGGTCCCTACAGCATTGAGATCAAAAGCCGGAATACCATCAACCTCACTGATGTAATGATCGGGGAGGTTTGGATATGCTCGGGACAATCAAATATGGAGTGGAATTATTTCAATGGAACATCAGACCAGGCCGCAGTTTTTCCGACAGCAAAAAATACAAACATCAGGCTCTTCCATATTCCAAGAACAGGTGCCGACTTTCCGCAGGAGGATGTAAGGGCAAACTGGGTCAGCGCTGATTCCACCACGATAAAATCATTCAGTTCAGTCGGTTATTTTTTTGGCCGCAAACTGCAGGAAGAGCTGAATGTTCCCATCGGACTCATCAATGCAAGCTGGGGCGGAACGCCTGCTGAAACATGGATGCCTGAAGCGTATATTGTAAAGGATGCAACCCTCCGCGAAGCTGCCTCCAAATTGAAAACCTTTGCCTGGTGGCCATCAGCCGCCGCCAAAGCTTTTAACGGAATGATCTACCCGGTTACACATTTCAATATTGCCGGTGCCATCTGGTACCAGGGTGAAAGCAATACAGAAACCAATGCATCCTACAAACAGTTGATGGTTTCACTGATAGATTCCTGGCGTAACGCGTGGAAAAAAGAACTGCCTTTCTATTATGTGCAGATCGCACCTTTCAACTATGGACAAACGAATATTGGTGCGCTACTCCAGGAGCAGCAAACAAAACTCATGAGTCATCCCCGTACTGGAATGGTGGTGGTTACCGACCTGGTAGATGATGTAAAAGATATTCATCCATCCCGGAAGAAGCCCGTGGGAGACAGGCTCGCAAATTGGGCGCTTGCAGAGAATTATGGGAAGACGGGGATCAGTTATAAAAGTCCGGCTTACCAAAATCACGTCACGGTCAAGAACCGATTAGAGCTTACCTTCACAGATGCAGCAGAGCTAAAATTCAATGGGAAGGAAGCAAACGGATTTTATATCTCCGGCGAAAGCGAAGCCTGGTATCCTGCTAAAGCAAAATGGGAAAAAGGGAAGTTGATACTCACGGCTAAAGAAGTGCCGAAACCTGTTCATGCCAGGTATGGATTCGGCAATACGCTTATTGGTAATGTATTTAATGAAGCTGGTTTGCCCCTTATTCCATTCAGAACCGACAACTGGGTTGTAGAACAAAAACCACTCTGATAACGCACACAAACAAACGAACATGTTACGATTGCCATTGCTGATTTTCGCCATCCTGCTTTGCTCAATAAATCTTTACAGCCAGCGCTCCTCCGGTACCATCTACCAACTGGTAGTTTATCATTTCCAGGATAAAGAACAGGAGGCTACACTTGATTCATATATGGAGAAAGCCTTGCTGCCTGTATTACACAAAAGAGGTGTGCAGAAGATCGGGGCCTTCAAACCCATTGCTAATGATACGGCAAAAACCAAACAGTTATATGTGTTGCTTCCCTTCAAAAACTGGAAGGATGCAACAGAGTGGAGGCTGGCAATCCTGAAGGATAAAGATTACAGTAGAGATGCGGCTGCCTTCCATGCGGCGCCATACGATAAAGCGCCTTACACGCGCATGGAGAATATCTTTATGCAATCTTTTGCACTCGCTCCATCGCTTACTCTTCCGGTGCTTAGTGGCACTGTTGCCGAAAAGGTTTATGAATTGAGAAGCTATGAATCAAGCACCGAAGAAAGGTATCGCAATAAAGTGCATATGTTCAATGAGGGAGGCGAAATTGATCTGTTTAAAAGACTTGATTTCAATGCAATATTTTATGGTGATGTAATTGCCGGAAGCAGAATGCCTAACCTGATCTACATGACTAGTTTCAATAATATGGAACAACGCAATGAGCACTGGAAAGCGTTTGGCGCTTCACCCGAGTGGAAAAGGATCTCTACCATGGCAGAGTACCAAAAAAATGTATCAAAGGCCGATATCATCCTGATGCACGCTGCACCATATTCGGATTACTAGAACTGATCCGCAAAAACAAAAACTGAAATCCTGGCGATATCCTTCGTTTCTTTTATCTCAAACAACTGATGCGATTTCATGTAAGGCATTAATGATTCAATGAAAGCGCTGCCCATTATTCTTTGTGGTGTACTGAGGATGATGGTGCTTCCATTTTTAAGGAATCGCTTCACCAGTTTCATCAGATCAGGAAATAATTGCGGATCATAATTGATATCGCTTAATAACAGCAGATCCCCCTGCAACTCTTCCGGTATACCCCTAACGTCTATCCGCACACTATTTGCATTTTTAAACCCATGATGTGAAAAGCTTTTGGCCATTGTTTCCACAGCCGCATCAATATGATCACTGCTGGTAACAGACTGGGCTTTTGTTGCAGCAACAACAGATGGTAATCCCAGTCCTGCCCCGAGTTCCAAAACCTTCTTCCCCTTAATCAATCCCTCATTTTCGCGGAGAAATATGGAGAGCGCAATGGCAGAGGGCCATAGTCTTGTCCAGAAAGGAAAATCAATATCCGGATGAAGTGATTTCTCCCGCTCATATATTTTCTTTACCTCCTCTTCATCGGGCATAAAGATTTCCGTGGAATAGGGTTCATATTCTATTGTGCGGAGGTAGACAGGATAATGCATGCGTTGAAAGCTGCAAATATCCGGATTGTACTTTAATTGGGTATTATTGCAGGATGGCAACGGTGATGCTTATAGTATACTGGTTCAGCCTGCTGGTTGTGCTCTACACCTATATCGGGTATGGCATAGTGATGGCGATGCTGGCGCGTATCCGAAACAGGCCTGCTCCCATGTCCCTGAAAGAGGAAGATCTCCCTACCGTTACCATTCTCATCCCGGCTTATAATGAAGCGGATATACTGGGGCCCAAGATCAGGAATACCCTCCAGTTGAATTATCCTAAGGAACTCTTACAGGTGATCGTGATCACGGATGGCTCGGATGATGGCAGCGATATAATTGTTCATGCCTTCCCGCAGGTGACGGGCATGCACCAGGCAGCCAGGGAAGGAAAGGCCATGGCCATAAACCGGGCGATGCAAAGGGTGGAGGGAAGCATTACCGTTTGTACCGATGCTAATGCAATGGTTGACCCTGCTAGTCTTCGTTTACTGGTGGCCCATTTTGCCGACAGCAGGGTGGGAGGGGCTTCCGGTGAAAAGCGCATCTCTTCTACTTCTGTCGATGGGGTGAGTGCAGGCGGGGAGGGACTTTACTGGGTCTATGAATCATGGTTAAAAGAGCAGGATGCCGCGGTGCAGACACTCGTAGGGGCGGCAGGGGAGCTTTTTGCTTTTCGCACAGCGTTGTTTCAGCCCTTTGAACCAGATACCATCCTCGATGATTTCATGTTATCGCTAAGGATCTGCCTCAAAGGCTATCGCATTGCCTATGAACCCGGGGCAACCGCCACCGAAACAGGATCGGTATCGCTGGCAGAGGAGCAGAAAAGAAAAGTTCGTATAGCTGCAGGCGGCTACCAGTCGATGACCAGGCTTAAAATGCTGCAGGCGGCCCCGGACAAACCCATGCTATTATTTCAGTATATCAGTCACCGCGTACTTCGGTGGACCATCACACCTCTCTGCCTGATACTTTTACTGGTTTCCAACCTGGTGCTGGTTATACAGGACATGGGTGGTTTTTATTCCTTCAGCTTCTGGATGCAATTCCTATTTTATTTAGCGGCCACGGCTGGCTGGCTGGGGGCACTTATTAATAAAAAATGGCCCATCGTCAGCGCCATATACTATTTTGTTTTCATGCATTGGTCAGCCATTTTGGGTGGGATCATGTACCTCTCCGGAAAACATTCTGCCACCTGGGAAAAGTCAAAACGTTTGAACCTTCCCGTTAAGGAAAACCAGGCTGGGTAAAGCTATTGTGAGAGATTCACAATGGTGCATAAATAATTGTGGCAAAAGATTTTGATTAACCGAAAAGAGTGCTAATTTTACCTCACAATAGTCCTATTCAAATCCGCTATAATCTCGCTTGCTATTCCACGAATCCTAAGAACTCGCCTGAAAACGGTATCTGATTACAAGTATTGCTGGCTCATTACAAATTGAAATGAAAGTTTCAATGGCGTCGAATACCTTATGAAATCGTAACCGTTCCAATTGCATTCCTATTGAAAGATTGAGTTTAACCGCTTAATTATTCAATGATGAGAAGAAAGATACTCGTGATCACCGGTAGTAATGCTATCAGGTTTTTATTGCAGACAGTTTTACAGGATAGGTATTCTACCCTGACCGCCTCCGGTGCTGGCGATGCCATGCAGTGGATGTCGAGGTCAACCTTTCCTGATGCTATCATAATGGATTCCAGTCTCCCCGACCTTGAGAATTGGGAGCTTGTTGAATACTTCAAGACCAGCGGGCTTTACAAGCACATACCTATTATAGTCATATCAGCATTACCGGAAGAAGAGATCATTTCCGCATGCGATGAATATGGTATTGATGCATGGTTCAAAAAGCCCTTTAATCCGATCGATCTCCTCCAAAAGTTGGAAAGCCTGTTACACGTACCGTCGGCCAGGGGGCCAGTAAGCCTCAAAGTAGTCTGACTATTACCTAACAGAAAACTAGTACCTGAATGGAACAAACTTTACACTTAACACATCCATCACCACAAACTGCTACCTACAAAAGGTATTCTGTTTTCCGCGAACCGGAAACAGCTCCTGTTGTGAAGATTCACTCCCGTGAATTCTTTTACATCGGCAGAAATACCCGCCGTATCGATTACCTGGTGAATCTCTTCGATGGTGGCTATGCTGCCGAAACCATCAACAAAGGCATTACCATCCTGCAAAGGCTTGAAAGCGGGCAGAAAATTGTTCCTGCAGCTTTTATTATCGACAGCAGCACCGCGCTCGGTGAAGTTGAAGTATTATCTAAATACCTCGCCTCCATTGAAAGGTTCCGCGCTATACCTGTTATCATGGATAGCAGTGATACCAGTCGCGATTACGGGGACCCATCCCTGCTGATGCATCTTTTTGATGATATCACCGATACCCGTAAGGCCGATGCAAAATTGCTTCATCGTATCAGCTTCCTGCAGAAAGTTAAAGCCCGCCGTATTGCCCAACAGGCTAAAAAGCCGGTTTACAATTATGCTGATTCCTTCACCGGAATGGGTCCTACAGGAAGAAGGATCTTCGATATCAGCATTGCCTTACTCGCAATAGCGATAACCTTTCCCGTTATGCTTCTGATAGCAATTGCCATCAAGCTGGAAAGCAAAGGACCCGTATTGTATATCTCCAAAAGAGCAGGCAAAGGATACCGGATCTTCAATTTCTTCAAATTCCGTACAATGAAGTGTGGTGCTGAATCACAGCTCGACCAGCTCAGGCATCTCAACGTATTCAATGAAGAAAAGGGAAAAGTGTTTTTCAAGGTTACGGATGATCCGAGGGTTACCCGCATTGGTAAATTCCTGAGGAACTCAAGTCTGGATGAATTACCACAATTATTTAATGTGTTGCTGGGTGATATGTCGATAGTAGGTAACCGTCCCCTGCCACTTTATGAAGCAGCCATGCTCACCACCGATGAATGGAGTGAGCGCTTTTTGGCACCGGCCGGAATGACCGGACTTTGGCAGATCCGTAAAAAAGACCGACATTTCATGTGTGTTCAGGAAAGAATCAACCTGGATATAACGTATTCTAAAAAGCAAAATTTCTTTTTTGATCTCTGGATCATTGCTAACACACCACCAGCGCTTATCCAGAAAGCCAATGTCTGAGCAAATTGCTAACCTTTCTTCACATCGCGGGACTAATCCTGTTCATATATTTATTTTGCAGTATATCCTACCTGCTGGTGATTGCTATTGCAGGAATGCTATACAGGGAAAACCTCCCGCCACCGGCATCTCGATTTGCGAGGATAGCCATCCTCATACCGGTTTTTAAAGACGACCATGTTATTGAACATACTGTGTCAGAAGCCCTCAATCATGATTATCATGAAGGGCTTTTTGACGTTATAGTAATAGCAGATTCGCTGAAGCATTCCACCATCGCTAAACTCAGGCAGATGGGAGCAACGGTGCTGGAAGTTGCGGCAGGTATGAAGGCAAGATCAATCCACGCGGCCTTGTCTGTTCTTCCTGATGATAAGTATTCACTGGTGATGATATTGGATGCCGACAATATCATGAAACCCGACTGTCTTAACCTGGTGAATGATTATTACCAGGCGGGTCATCTCGCCATACAATGTCATCGCACTGCAAAAAATGAACAGAATCCTGTTGCCAGGCTCGATGCCATCAGCGAGGAGATCAATAACCATCTGTTCAGGCTGGGTCCGCAGGCACTTGGTTTTTCAGCTGCACCCTGCGGCTCAGGGATGGCATTTGAGATAGGGCTGATCAGATCCATATTTGATTATCCGGGTATACTGGATAATCCGGGTGAGGACCGTGAAATTGATATGCAGCTTTTAAAGCGTGGCATACGCATGCATTATATTCCGGATGCCTGGGTGCTTGATGAGAAAGTTGCCAGCCATGATGTTTTCCAGAAGCAAAGGGTAAGATGGCTGGAAGCGCAATGGTATCACCTCCGGCGTTTCCTTGAACCTGATATGAAGGGAATTAAAATTAACCGGCAATATGTAAATAAGCTGGTGCAAAATCTTTTGCTCCCCCGCTCGCTCTACATGGTCGTATTCACTGGCATTATAGTATTACTAATATTACGCTATGCTACCGGCAAACATTTTATGTTTCCTATTGCAGGGTGGTGGCTAAGTCTGCTACTGTTTTTTGTACTGACCCTTTGCATGGCCATGCCATCCCGGTTCTTTTCATCTGCCACTATCCGCGCCCTGCTGGCACTACCGCTGTTGATCGTCTCGATGCTGCGCGCCGTGTTCAGCATGCAGCGCTCAAGGAAAGAATTCCTGCATACACCCAAATCATATACCAGTACAGCAAATCACGAAGAATAGTTTCCAGCCACTTATTTTTGCATCAAACCAACCATTCCGTATCAGTTTTGATGCCACCATATTATCGAGCTCCATTGAATACCTGAAAGGTGTGGGTCCCCTGCGTGCCGACATCCTCAAAAAGGAACTCAATATTTTCACCTTCAAGGACCTGCTTGATCATTTTCCCCTTCGGCATATTGATAAAACGATTGTGAACCCCATCAGCTCGGTACATCCGGCATCAGAATATGTACAGGTTGCAGGCACTATTATCAGTACTGCAGTAATAGGAGAGAACCGCGCAAAGCGCCTGGTGGCAAAGATCCGCGATGCCAGTGGTGAGATGGACCTGGTATGGTTCCAGGGTATTCACTGGATACAGAAGGGATTACAGGTAGGGAAGGCATATCTTGTTTTTGGAAGGGCAGGCTTCTTCAATGGTGTTCCGCAGATCACGCATCCGGAGATGGAGCCCTGGGATCCTTCGCGCACAGGAGGAAAGGCCTTTCTTGAACCGGTATATCCAAGCACAGAAAAGTTAAAAGCAAAAAACCTGGGGGGAAGGCAGCTCGGGAAACTGACCTACTCTCTTCTTGCCGCACTTAAAGAGGCCGACCTGCCCGAGAACCTTCCTGCATCATACCTGAAGGAATTTAATTTTCCCTCGCGGTTTGAAGCCTATAGCCAGATACATTTTCCCAGTTCCGAATCAGCGTATAAGCAGGCCCGTGAGCGACTCGTTTTTGAAGAACTATTTATTGCACAGCTCAGGCTGGCGCTGATCAGGCTGCAAAGGCACCGCTATTCAAAAGGCGTGGTGTTTGCCCAGGTGGGGCAGCTTTTCAATACATTTTATCATAACCATCTTCCCTTTGAATTAACGGGTGCTCAAAAAAGAGTGCTTAAGGAGATCAGGCACGATATGGCCCAGGGCAAACAGATGAACCGCCTGCTGCAGGGAGATGTAGGCAGTGGAAAAACCATGGTGGCATTATTGAGTATGCTGCTGGCGGCCGATAATGGATTTCAGAGCAGCCTGATGGCGCCCACCGAGATCCTTGCCACCCAGCATTATCATGGCATTAGTGAGCTGCTGAAGGATATGCCGGTGAAGGTAGCCTTGCTAACGGGATCAACCAAAGCAGCAGAAAGACGACGTATACTAAAAGAACTTGATGAAGGCGAAATACATTTTATAATTGGCACCCACGCCATACTGGAGGATAAGGTTAAATTTCATTCCCTTGGACTGGCCATCATTGATGAGCAGCATCGTTTTGGTGTGGCACAGCGGGCAAAACTCTGGAAAAAGGCAGCAATCCCCCCACATATACTTGTGATGACGGCAACGCCTATCCCAAGAACGCTTGCCATGACAGCCTATGGTGATCTTGATTATAGCGTAATAGATGAATTACCACCCGGCAGGCAACCTATTACCACTGTTCATCGTTATGAGCATGCAAGGGCAAGCGTGATGGATTTCATCAGGGCGGAAATCGACAAGGGCCGGCAGGCATATATTATTTTTCCATTAATTGAAGAATCCGAAAAGCTTGACCTCGAAAACCTGATGCGGGGTTATGAAAATGTAAAAGCATTTTTTCCTGAACCCAAATTCTGGATCAGTATGGTGCATGGCCGGCAGGCTCCCGATGTGAAGGAAACCAACATGCAACGCTTTGTTCAGAATGATACTCACATAATGGTGTCAACAACAGTGATTGAAGTTGGGGTGAATGTTCCGAATGCAACGGTGATGGTGATTGAGAGTGCTGAGAAGTTCGGATTATCTCAGTTACACCAGCTTCGTGGAAGGGTAGGAAGGGGTGCTGATAAAAGTTTTTGCATATTATTAACAGGCCCCAAAATAACCAATGATGCCCGTGAACGGTTGAAGACAATGTGTTCAACGAATGATGGTTTTCTGATTGCTGAAAAAGATCTGGAACTCCGCGGCCCGGGTGATATTGAAGGAACCCGGCAGAGCGGATTACTGAATTTTAAACTGGCTGATATTTTGCAGGATAAAAGCTGGCTCGACGCTGCAAAACAGCGTGCACAGTTGCTGATAGAAACGGATCCGACCCTTGACCTGCCCTTACATCAAAGGCTGAAAGGCTACCTTCAGATGCAGAAAGGAAAACTGGCATGGAGCAAGATCTCGTAGATTAGAAGCGCTGGTTTAATTCGATTATTTGATGTAAATTCAATAGACCTTGGTAAAGTATCTCCACATATTTTTTCTGGCCGCCCTATGTACCACCTCGGCCCTCGCCCAAAAGAATACGAACAATATTGAGTTCGTTGAAAACAAAGGGCAATGGGATAAATCTGTTACGTTCATGGGTGATCTCGGCAATGGTGCGTTCTTTTTACAACGTACCGGGTTCACTGTTGTGCAGCACCACCCTGACGATCTTGCTAACCTCGCCGCGCTTACCCATGGCCATGCCCATGATGGTGCTAAAGGCTCGGGTGGTGGCGCAGGAGGTGGCGGTGGAGATAACAAGGCAAGCGCAAAAAATAAGACAGCAGCACCTTCCGAATTACCCAAAGGCACCATCAGGATCCGATCCCATGCATACCGCATGGTATTGGAAGGGATGAATCCCGCTATGGTGGTTGAAGGCTCCAAGCCATTGCCTTCCTACAACAACTATTTTATCGGTAATGATCCATCTGCCTGGGCAGGTAATTGCCGCATATTCAATACCGTTACTTACCGGAATGTATACCCGAATATTGATATGCGTTATTTCACTGATGAGGGTATGACGAAATATGAATTCATCGTTCATCCGGGTGGTGATCCTTCGGCTATTGTTATGCGTTACGACGGCGCCACGGGTCTCAGCACAAGCAAGGGCGAGCTCGTTATTAAAACAAGTGTGGGTGAAGTAAGGGAAATGCCTCCTTTCACTTACCAGAATACGGCAAAGGGACGAACTACCATTGAAGCTCGATACCAGCTCCGCAACAACACCGTGAGGTTTGCCCTCGGCGATTATGATAGTAAGAACACCCTGATCATTGATCCCACCCTCATCTTCGCCACCTTCACCGGAAGCCGTGCTGATAACTGGGGTTATACCGCTACCTATGGTGGTGATGGTTCATTGTATAGCGGTGGTATCGTTTTCGGGACCGGCTTCCCTGTGTCACCAGGTGCCTTCCAGCAAAGCTTTACCGCTACCACCGATACCAATCCCTTCAATATGGGCATCATGAAATTTGATGCCACGGGAACACAACGGGTATATGCAACTTATTTAGGTGGTACCTCCAGCGACCAGCCACATAGTCTGATTGTAGATGGACAGGGAAACCTGATCATCGGTGGCAGAACAAGTTCTTCTGACTACCCCGCCTTTCGTTCGCTTGGACCAGCAGGTGGTGGTACACTGTCGGGATATGATATCGTTCTTACAAAACTGAATGCAGCAGGTACAGCACTGGTTGGTTCTCTGCGCATTGGTGGTAGTGGTGACGATGGTTTTAATACCGCCGACAGTCACCGCGAAAATCCAAGAGGCCTTTTGAATTTTTATGGTGATGATGCCCGCAGCGAAGTAATGCTTGATAACAGTGGTAATATTTATCTCGCCTCCTGTACGCAATCCGACAATTTCTATACAACTGCCAATGCACCTTTCCGCTCACTGAGAGGAAAGCAGGATGCGGTTCTTATCAAAGCAAGAGGCGACCTATCTGACCTCACCATGTGTACCTATTTTGGTGGAGATAGTCTGGATGCCGCGTATGTGGTTGGTATCAATCCCAATGGCGGTGATATCTGGATCGCTGGTGCAACTATGAGTAGTAATTTTCCAGGTGATAAATCAGGAACGCTGGGACAAACATTCGGGGGTTATCGCTCTGATGGTTTCATCGCCATATTTTCTTCCGACGGGTCTGTATTAAAGAAGTCAACCTTTATTGGAACCGCTGCAACAGATGCAGTTTTGGGCTTTGAATTTGATCGCGATGGCGATCCTTATGTGATGGGCGTTACCTATGGTAACTGGAATATTATAAATGCACCTTATGGCAGGGCAGGAGCCAAGCAGTTCATAGGCAAATTGAAGATCGATCTCTCTGAATGGGTCTATACTACTACCTATGGTACCACTTCAGCGCTACCCAATATTTCGCCGGTGGCATTCCTGGTTGATCGTTGTGAAAATATATATGTGAGTGGCTGGGGCGGAACCAACCTCGCTGATTTCCCCATGGCAGGTACCATCGGGATGGAAGTAACGCCCGATGCCCTTAAGCGCACAACAGATAATAACGACTTCTATTTTATAGTGATAAAGCGAGATGCTACTGAACTGATGTATGCCACCTTCTTTGGACAGGACGGTAACTTCTCAGAGCATGTGGATGGCGGTACCAGTCGGTTCGACCAGAATGGAATTATCTACCAGGCAATGTGTGCCAACTGTTATAGCAGCGCTATAGGAAGTCCGCGTCCACGCTTCCCTGTTTCAGGAGGAGCCTGGTGTTGCTCCAATGGATTTTCAGGAGCTAATGGAACCGGCAATGGTGCTGAGTGTAACCTTGCCGCCCTGAAGATCGCCTTCAATTTTGCAGGCGTTGGATCGGGTGTGTCTTCCTATATCAATGGCGTTTATGATACTTCGGGATGTGTTCCCCTTACTGTTAAATTGATTGACACCGTTCAGAATGCGCAGAGTTATATCTGGAATTTCGGAGATGGATCTGTTGATACTGCCACCACCTCAGTTGAAGTGGAGCATACCTATACTTCGGTGGGCGATTTCAGGGTGAGATTGATCGCGATCGATTCAACTAGCTGTAATATCCGTGATACATCTTTCCTTACAATAAGGGTTCGTGCCGATGAGGCCCTGCTCGATTTTACCGCAACCAAATTGCAACCCTGCGAATCACTTTCTTTCAGGTTCGATAATCTCTCTGTGCCTTCTCCTGGAAAAGCGTTTACGGATACCAGTTTCCTCTGGGATTTTGGTGATGGAACAAGAGTAATTGCAGGTACCGCACCTGTTAATCATAACTATATTTCTGCCGGCACTTACCAGGTAAGGCTGCTGTTGCGGGATACTATATTCTGTAATGGCGGCGACTCATTGATGAAAGAATTTAACCTGGCCCCACTGGTTGTTGCAAGCTTTGAAATGCCCGATGGTTGTGCTCCATACACAGCACCAATTGTCAATACTTCAATAGCTGGACAAACATATTTCTGGGATTTCGGGGATGGTACAACATCAACGGATAAAGAGCCGGTGAAGGAATTTCTTAACCCGGGTACCTTCCGCGTGAAGCTGGTGGTGACCGATCCCAACACCTGTAATATTTCTGATTCGGCTTTCAGGAATGTGATCGTACAATCCGCTCCGGTGGCTGGTTTCACACATTCTCCGGTTACGCCAATTGAGAATACGCCTACCACCTTCACCAATACATCATCAGCCGATGCTATTGATTTCCTCTGGCAGTTTGGAGATGGTGATAGCTTAAGGACCGCCAGCAGGGCGCCTATTGACCACCAGTATAACAGAACAGGAATATTTGATGCCTGTCTGGTGGCATTTAACCAAACAGGATGTGCTGACACCATCTGCCTGCCGGTAGAGGCCCTTGTTATTCCACGGATTGATATCCCCAATGCATTTACACCATTGGGTCCGGCCCCGAATAACCAGATAGTGGTTCGTGGTTATGCGATCGGTCGGATGAAATTCATCATATTCAACCGTTTCGGGCAGAAGGTATTTGAATCAAATAGTTTGAAGATTGGATGGGACGGCCGCTTCAATGGCGTGCTGCAACCAATGGATGTATATGCCTATGTGCTGGATGTTGAATTCACCGATGGCACTAAGGCAACCAAAAAAGGGGATATCACCCTGATCCGGTAACCATTAATGAAATGACGATGATTAGCAAGAGGATGCCAATGAAAAGGTTATGGATGATCTGCCTGGTAATTACAGGCTGCACAGTTGTTGCGGATGCGCAGGACCTGAGGTTTTCTCAGTGGTTCAATTCACCACTGACCACCAATCCGGCCAATACAGGTTTCATTCCTGATGCGGACTACCGTATAGGCGCAAACTATCGCAGCCAGTGGGTAAATATAATGTCGGTGCCCTATAAGACCATCAGTGTTTTCGGGGATGCGCAGGTATTCAGAAATCGTATTGAAACAGGGTGGCTGGGTCTTGGAGGCGTTTTACTTCGTGATGTTGCCGGCAGTGGTAATCTTACTTCAACAAAATTTTACGGCTCTGTAGCCTATCACCAGATGCTTGGTTATTCGAGCCTGCTATCTGCCGGATTCAACGTGGGCTATGCCAATAAACGCATTGATCCCACCCGGCTAAAATTTCCTGACCAGTTCAACCAATCGACAGGATTTTTTGATGCTGGAATTCCCACCAATGTGGTATTTAACTCCACCAGCACAAGCTATGTTGACCTGCAGGTGGGTATGAACTATGCTTATTTTCCCAGCGACAAATTATATGTGAATGCCGGCTTCTCGGTGCATCACCTCAACCGTCCGAAAGAAACATTTTTTGCAGAAGACGGATTCGATAACAGGCTCTCGCCACGTTATATCGGATTTGTAAATGCCAGTTATAAGGTGAATGATCTTGTTATCGTGAACCCTATGGCCTATTACACCACACAGGCTTCAGCATCCGAGCTGGTGGGAGGTGCTTCCGCCAACTACAATCTTAGCGGCGATGGTACCACGCAGTTGATCGGCGGACTTTACTATCGAGCGGGTGAATCCATTATTCCGCTGGTAGGATTTCAATGGAATAATTTCCGGATGAGCTTCAGCTATGATGTGACCACTTCATCTTTGTCGGCTTATAATGGTTCGAGGGGTGCCATTGAATTCTCTCTCATCAAACATGGCTTTTTCGATGAGTTCCAGGGAAACCAGCGCCAGAGTCTCTGCCCGGTATTTTAGGTCCGGCACCCATTTCCCATGCCTTTTTTCATTGATTGCCTGAATTATCCGAGTTTTACAGGGTGAACCTGTTTGTGCACCTGGCAGGGTAACTAGTTTATCGGCTTAATTCAGAAACTATGAAGAAAATTATTTGCTTACTGCTGTTTGCTGCATTGTGTACTGGCGTCAATGCCCAGGATAGTACTGCTGTAGAAAAAGAAGCTGAAACAGAGAAGAAAGGTTTTGATAAGAGCAGGTTGTTCTTTGGCGGAAATTTCGGATTGAGTTTCGGCAATTATACACTTATCAATATCTCTCCGCAGGTGGGTTATCGCTTCAATAATTATTTCGCAGCCGGCATTGGTATCAATGCACAGTATTCACAATTTCGTGATCGCTATAATGGTGAAACAATTTCGCGTGAAAGTTATGGTGTGGCAGGCATGAATATTTTCGGCCGGTTTTATCCCATCCGTCAGGGCTTTGTTCAATTGCAGCCCGAAATGAATTATATCTGGGGTAAATACAAGTATTATCCTACCGATGTTGAATACTCGCTTAATGGAAAGATCCTTCCTTCTTTGCTTGCAGGGGCTGGTGCTGTACTTCCTGTTGGCGGGGCTGTGAATATGATCATCTCCGCGCAATATGATCTGCTATACAAGGCGTCCAGCAATTCTAATCCCGGTACACCCTACGGCAACCGAGTATTCTATAGCATTGGCTTTAATATCGGCCGCTGAGGTTACCCGTCTGACGCATGTCAGGACATACGTCAGACGGGTAATACTTTTTTATTGAATCTTATTAAAAAGCTCAACCGGGTTATTGCAGATGATGATCCTTTCTTCCACCGGCTCGTAGAGGAAATTCTCCTTTTCAGCATGGCGAAGGAACTGGATCAGCGAATTATAGTATCCGGCACTGTTGAGGATATATATCTTTTTGTCGTGGATCTTGAGTTGGTTCCAGGTTAGCATTTCGAATAGTTCATCCATGGTGCCGAATCCGCCGGGGAGGATGATGGCAGCATCACTCATTTCATACATCATCTTTTTTCGACTGTGCATATCCGGTACAATGGCGAGATCGGTAAGCGATTCATGTTGTTGTTCCCATTCGGTCAGAACTTTCGGAATAACACCCATCACTTCACCTCCATGCTTGAGAACAGAATCAGCGATGGCACCCATCAATCCTTTTTTACCACCACCGTATACCAGCCTGATATTTAGCATGGCCAGCAGTTTACCGAGTTCTGCTGTATGCTGTTTGAACAAAGGGTTGGATCCTGCCTGCGACCCGCAAAAAACTGCTATGGCTTTTATATTCATAGATTAATTGTACTAAAGTAATTGTATTAACGGTTAATTTGTAGCTTATTTCAGAAAAATCTTAGTGCATGTCGCCAACCTTGTTGTTCTCTTTTGTAATCGCGTATTTTGTTTTATTGCTTGTGGTGGCCTGGTATACATCCCGGAACGCCAATAACGAAAGCTTTTTTATCGGCAACAAAAGTTCCAACTGGATGCTGGTTGCATTTGGCATGATCGGCACCTCGCTGAGTGGTGTAACTTTTGTTTCTGTTCCCGGTACAGTTTCAACCAATGCATTCATGTACATGCAGGTAGTGGCGGGATATTTCCTTGGATACATCGTTATCGCCTATGTGCTGCTACCCTTGTATTACAGGCTGAACCTCACATCCATCTATCATTACCTGCAACAAAGATTCGGCTTCACTGCCTATAAAACCGGGGCTTTATTTTTCATCATATCAAGAACGATCGGCGCAACAGCAAGGCTATACCTGGTGATCAACGTGATGCAGCTTTTCATCCTCGATAACCTCGGCGTACCGTTTGTGGTAACGGCCTTTGTGATTTTGCTGATGATTCTGCTTTATACATTTGAAGGCGGGGTAAAGACAATCGTGTATACTGATACATTACAAACAAGCTTCATGTTACTTGGACTTGTGGTATGTGTGATCTATATCATGAACAGCCTGGGATATGGACTGGGAGAAGCAATGCAGGCGCTCTCTGCCAAAGGATATACCGATATGATGAACACCGATATTAACAGTAAAGGATTTTTCCTCAAACAGGTGATAGGCGGTGCATTCATCACGATTGCCATGACCGGTCTCGACCAGGAAATGATGCAAAAGAATATCAGTGTAAAGACACTAAAAGACTCGCAGAAAAACATCATGACCTTTAGTGTGGTGATCGTATTTGTGAATTTCTTATTCCTTCTGCTGGGTGGGTTACTCTATATCTATGCTGCCAATAAGGGAATGGATGTAAAGGGGGATGATCTGTTTCCAACCATCGCGCTCAGCTATCTTCCACCGGCCATAGGGATCATCTTCATCATTGCACTGATATCAGCCTTGTTCCCAAGTGCAGATGGAGCACTCACTGCATTAACCTCCAGTTTCTGTATTGATATACTTGGCATCAGGAGAAACCCGAATCTCACCGAGAAACAGCAGAAGCGTATACGCATGACCGTACACCTCACATTTTCCGTGATCTTCATGATCTGCATCTTCATCTTTAAGTGGATCGATAACAAATCGATCATCGGAATCATCCTTGATCTAGCAGGCTATACCTATGGGCCATTACTCGGACTTTTCGCTTTTGGGTTACTCACCAAAAGGACCTTCCCGGACAATTTTATCGTTACCATTATCTGCCTGCTATCTCCCTTTATCAGTTACCTGATCAGTAAGTTTGCCGCAGACTATCTGGGTGGTTACCAGATCGGTATAGAGCTGCTGCTGATCAATGGTTTGATCACCTTCCTGGGGCTGTTAATGATTTCAAAAAAATCAACCGGGTTACAAACTATCTAAAGAAAATATACGTTCTTAATATTGTATAACTACGATGCCATCCATGTTCTGAATGGGTGGCATTGTTGTCTCCAAACCTTAAAAAGAAGAAAATGAATGACACGATAAGGATGAACAAGCAAAGGCGGTGGAGTGAATCAAAAGCACATTCTAGCTGGCAGATCTTCAAAATAATGGCGGAGTTTGTAGATGGATTTGAAGCGTTGGCCAAATTAGGTCCCTGTATATCCATCTTTGGATCTGCCCGCACCCAACCGGGCCATGCATCTTATGAATTAACGGTAGACATCTCCCAGAAGCTTGCCGGGGAGGGATTTGGTATCATTTCGGGTGGCGGACCGGGTATCATGGAAGCCGCCAACAAAGGCGCCCAGCTGGGCGGTGGTAAATCGGTGGGATTGAATATTGAACTGCCCTTTGAGCAGCATGCCAATCCCTATATTGATCGCGACGCCAATCTCAATTTTGAATATTTCTTTGTTCGCAAAACCATGTTTACCAAGTATTCGCAAGGCTTTGTGATGATGCCCGGTGGATTTGGAACCATGGATGAGTTCTTTGAAGTTGCCACACTGATCCAGACCGGTAAGATGTTGCAGGTGCCCCTGATTTTAGTGGGAAGGGATTATTGGGCCGGACTTATGGAATGGTTGCAGCATACGATGCTGAAGGAGGCATATATTTCAGGAGATGACCTGGAACTGCTGAAAGTTGCGGATACCGCAGATGAAGTTGCTGAGCATGTTTTACATTTCTATAGTAAACATCCGCTTCAGCCGAACTTCTAAGGGATTATAAATAGGTAGGAAGCCTTATTTTTGCCATAATGGATTCATTAGACCTGGTCAACCCACAGGCGAATGCCTATGCTGAGAAGTTCAGTTCGCCCGAGCCGGAGTTGTTGAAAAATATAGCGGAAGAAACAAATAGTACCCATCCGCAGGCGCATATGCTGAGTGGACACCTGCAGGGCAGGTTGCTGGCAATGCTTAGCAGGTTGGTGCAACCGAAATATATTCTGGAGATAGGCAGTTTCACAGGTTATAGTGCGCTCTGTCTTGCAGAGGGACTTGTGCCCGGAGGTGAGTTACATACCATTGAATTAAGAAATGAAGAGGCAACTGTTGCGAGGAGAAATTTTAACTTGTCGCCCTATGCCGGTCAGATAATTTTACATGAAGGGTTGGGCACGGAAATCATTCCGGTTTTAGACCGCCCCTGGGACCTGGTTTTCATAGATGCCGAAAAGACGGGCTATATTGATTATTATGAATTGGTTGTTCCGCAATTACGCAATGGCGGATTGATCATCGCCGATAATGTCCTGTTTCATGGACAGGTACTTGAAAACCCACCCAGTGGAAAAAATGCTAAAGCAGTGCAGGCTTTTAATGAGCATGTAGCGGCCGATGCACGAGTTGAGCGGGTGATGGTTACAATCAGGGATGGACTATTATTGTTGCAGAAAAAAAATATTACATGATCCGCACAGTATTGTTAACAGGGTTGGTTTTTTTCACTTTTACCATTGGATTGGCGCAAACCAATCCGGCTGTACTAGATTATATCAATACCTACCGGCAGGTTGCCATTGATGAGATGCAAAGAACCGGTGTTCCAGCGGCTATTAAACTTGCACAGGGAATACATGAGACCGAAGCGGGGAGAAGTGAACTGGTACAGAAATCCAATAACCATTTCGGAATCAAGTGTAAGAGTTCCTGGCAGGGCGAAAAAGTATACCATGATGATGATGCCAGTGGCGAGTGCTTCCGCAGTTATACTGCCGCGATTGAATCATATCGTGATCACTCCAATTTTCTAAAAAGTAACCAACGATATTCTTTTCTTTTCCGCCTTGATCCTGCCGATTATAAAGGCTGGGCCTATGGACTGAAACAAGCCGGGTATGCAACCAATATCAAATATTCGCAATTACTGATAAAGCTGATCGAAACCTATGACCTGCAGCAGTACAGCCTGATAGCCATGGGAAAGATGCCCGCACCCTCGGGATTGTTAACGGGTATAAGACCACCGGCCGAAACAACAACAGTTGCCGACGCACCATCCATTGTTTATCCTTCCGGGGTATTTGAGATCAATGATACCAAAGTTGTATTTGTGAAAGCAGGCACATCATTACTGGCAGTTGCAAATGAACATGATCTCACGCTTTCCCGATTGCTTGATTTCAATGACATGACACCTGGTGAGGGAAATATTCTGGCAATGGATCAATTGGTGTTTCTCCAGCGCAAGCGTAGAACCGGGGCTAATATTTTCAGGATACTGAAACCGGGGGAAACGATCTACGACATATCACAGCAGGAAGGAATACGCTATGAAAATATTCTTGAGCTGAACCATCTGCTGGCAGGTTCTGAGCCTGCCGGGGGAGAGAAGATTTATCTGCGCGAGAAAGCCCCGGCCCGGCCACTACTGGCAGGCGCAGCCAGGACTTTGCAGGAGCAGCCGGCAATAGCAGCGCAGGTTTCAAATGCGACAGAAACTTCAGCAGCAGCAACTATTACAACTGCAAAGCGAACAACCCATGTTGTTAGAAGTAAGGAAACATTATATGGCATCAGCAAAAGATATGGTGTGAGCCAGGAGCAGATCCGCGAATGGAATAAGCTCGTTGGTGTGAGTCTGAGAACAGGACAGGAATTAATCATTTACACAAATTGAAATGACAGATATCAGGGTTAATGATAAGACGTTTGAGCCATACCTGACTGCAGAAGAGATCAATGGCCAGGTACAGAGACTGGCAGCTGAGATCAATCGTGATTATAAAAGCAAGAGGCCATTGTTCATACCGATTTTGAATGGTTCTTTTATGTTCGCCTCTGATCTGTTCAAGGCAATAAGTATTGATGCTGAGATCTGTTTTATCAAACTGGCTTCTTACAAGGGAACTAAATCAACCGGGCAGGTAGTTACAGCAATAGGTCTTGATATTGACATTCACGACAGGCATGTGATTATTGTTGAGGATATAGTTGATACGGGTAAAACGTTGAGTGAATTTCTTCCACAGCTTAATCACCAGCAACCAGCCTCACTTGAGTTAGCCGTCTTACTTCATAAGCCCGATGCTACTGAGTATCCTACACATATAAAGTATCTCGGCTTCAGCATCCCCAATAAATTTGTATTGGGATATGGGCTCGATTATGATGGTCTGGGTCGCAACATACCTGAGATCTACCAGTTGAAGGAGCACTAGGTGTAAGCCTACCCCCTTGACAATGCGTTTGGAATGATGTACCTTTCCCCCAGAAATAAAGACCCTGAAAACTGTACTTGCCATATTACTGGTACTTACCTCTATTTCCACCAGCGCCCAATTCTATTACCGGGGTGAAATAAAGGATGATGCAGGCAAAGCATTAGCCAACGTCAAGATGATGCTTCATGCCACTGGATATCTTTACTATTCAGGCACCTATGGCGGCTTTGGTATCACCTCCACCATTCTCAAAGATTCTGCAACACTTAGTCTCGAAGGCTATCAACCAATGACGGTTATGCTTGACAGCAGGAAGGAAAATAACTTCGTGATGAAGCTGATTTCCAAACAGGCAAAAAAGCAGGAGAAGAGGTTGATGTCTGTAACCCGCGACCTTCATTCAAAGGATGGAACGCGCTTCAATGTGGGCGGTGAAACCTACAGTAGCCTGGTGGAGAATAATTTCACCGATGCAAACCGCTTCCCGCATACAGACTTCGCCATCAATACCGATAAGGCATCCTATAGCAATATCCGTCGCTTCCTGAATATGGGAAGTACTGTTCCGCACGATGCTGTAAGGATTGAGGAGATGCTCAATTACTTCAACCTTAATCATGTTGCACCCAGTGGTGAGGATGTTTTTCATCTTGATGCCAAACTCACTGCCTGTCCATGGCAAGTCACCAATAAATTGCTGTTGATAAAAGCTTCTGCAAAAAAACTTGATCTGGAAAATGTTGCCCCCAGCAACCTTGTATTCCTTATTGATATTTCGGGATCCATGGATATGCCCAACAGGCTTCCATTATTGAAATCCGCCTTCAAGCTAATGGTCGATAATCTCCGCGCTATTGATACCGTATCTATAGTAGTGTATGGCGGAAGTGTTGGCGTATGGTTGAATCCTACCTCCGGTGCTGAAAAAGAAAAGATCCATAAAGCAATTGAGGGATTAGAACCCGGTGGTGCAACTGCCGGTGAGTCAGGAATTCGTGCTGCTTACCGGGTAGCTCAAAGCCAATATATTCCCAAGGGTAATAATAGGGTGATACTAGCCACTGACGGTGATTTCAATGTTGGACAAACAAGTGAAGAAGATCTTGAGCGACTGATAACACAACAGCGTCAGCTGGGCATTTACCTTACCTGCCTTGGCGTGGGGATGGGTAATTATAAAGATTCGAAACTTGAAGTGCTTGCAAAGAAGGGGAATGGTAATTTTTCATATCTCGATGATGAAAAGGAAGCAGAGAAAGTATTGGTAAGGGAGCTAACGCAAACCATGTATGCTGTAGCCGATGATGCATTATTACACGTACGATTTAATCCATCACAGGTGGCTGAATATCGCTTACTTGGGTTTGATAACAAATATTCTGCTGTGTCTGATACAACCAGTGTGCTGGAAGGAGGGGAGTTAGGCTCAGGGCATACTTTAATGGCCATTTTTGAATTAGTACCTGCTGCCACAGCCAAAGCAGATGCATTGGAACTTGCAGACATATCGCTGACCTATAAAAAGCCTAAAGACAGTGTTCATAATGAAATAAGGAGCAAGGTTAATTCAATGGAAACAGCATTTGATCAGTTGCCGGCAGAATACAGGCTGGCAACAGGTGTGGCTTTATTCGGATCGTTGCTTAAAGAATCCAAATTCACCAAACAGGCGAGTTGGAATGATGTGCAGAATATTGTGGTGCCGGTGGCAACCCAGGGCGACTTCCTTCAGCAGGAGTTCCTGTTGTTACTGGAGAAGGCAAAAAAAATCTATTATAAAGGAAAACCCCCAACCAGGTTAAGAAGCATATTTCGTTAGTTCCACTTCCTCTACTTCTGTTTTCAGGTGGTTAACAAAATACATGTCGATATCACCAATATTTTTCGCTGATATCTTACCACGGTAACTGCAGTCGTATTGATCCTTGATCAGTTCATATAATGTCTCTGAAATATTTACCTGTCCTATTTCTCCGGCACTTTCCATCCTGCTGGCAATGTTCACGGTACTGCCCCATATATCGTAGGCATACTTCTTTTTACCCACCACACCGGCAACAACGGGACCCACATGTATACCTATGCGAAGTTCCCATGAGCTGAGTCCTTTTTCGGCTCTCACCTTATTCCATCCACGCATGAATTCCAGGATCTCAAAACTTGCCCTAACAATATTCATTACATGGTTAGGGTCGGCACGTGGTATACCCCCAGCGCACATATAGGAGTCTCCGATGGTTTTTATCTTTTCCAGATTGTTGCGCTCTATGATATCATCAAATGCCATGAAACATTCATTGAGTGCAGCTACAACTTCCTGTGGTGAAAGGGCATCAGCCATTCGTGTGAACCCTTTAAAGTCAGTAAAAAGAACGGAGGCCTGCTCAAAATATTTTGGTGTGGCATTGCCTTCCTGTTGTAGTTCAGTGGCAACTTCCGCGGGAAGAATATTCAGCAAAAGGCCCTCGATCTCAGCCTTCTGGTGGTCAAGAAGTTTGTTTGTTTTTACTTTAGTGCGGTAATCACGGTATAGTATTCCAATGATAAGGAATACCAATCCCAGTCCGGCTATAAGCCCGTTCTTAGCAATTTTCTGCCTTTTTAATTCCAGGTCTTTTAGATCTTTATCTTTTGTCAACAGATCGATTTGTTTTTCCTTTATACCCACCTCATATTTTAACTGCATGCTATCTGCTGCATATTTATAAAGTGAATCTGCGAGTTTGGCTGACAGGTTGCTGTATCGATATGCATTTTGATAATCGTCAGTTGCATAATATGCTTCTGAAAGTCCACGGTATGCTCTTTGTAATTCCGGTCCGGCTTTTATTTCCAGCGCAAGATCACTTGCCTTTGAAAAATAAAGCATCGATTTGCCCAGCTGGTCTTGCTTCTTGTAAAGGTTTGCCATAGAAAGTGAAGCCTGTGCCATAAATAATTTAGATCCGATTTCAGTGGCTTTTGCAAATGCTTCTTCATGGTATTTTAATGCCAGGTCGTTCTGTCCTTTTCTGGAATAAATCTTCCCGATATTATTCAGCAAATAAGGAAGTATCTCGTCATTGGGATGCAATAGTTCCTTGGCTCTGAAACAATTGTATAATGCGGCAGAGTCATTCTTTTGTTCGTAATAGACCTCTCCCAGGTTAACATAGGAAAGCCCCATATTGGCACTGTCCTTTATGAGTTCCCCTAATTTCAATGCTTTATTCAGGTAGTCAATGGCGAGATCATGTGTATTGGGTTTGGTCATATAAATAAGACCAACATTATTAAGTGCGGTTACTGTTCTTAGTGTATCGCTGGCTTTTTGGGAAGCTTCCAGCGATTTAAAGAAAAACTCAATCGCACTCGAAAGATTACCCAGGTTATATTGAATTGAGCCAAGGTTATTCAGGATATTGGCAAGCCCCGCTTCATCCCTTATCTGCGCATAAAGTTTTTGTGCCTGCCTCCAGTTTTCATCAGCACGAATAAAATCACTCTTTATGAAGTGATGGAGACCGATGTTTTTGTATGCTAGTGCCTTTCCCTTATTGTATTTAATCTTATCAGAAAGGGTAACAGCTTGTCGAGCATAATCGAGGGCGGAAGGTGATTGAATGTCAGCTGCAGAAATCTGGTTCAGGAGATTGACTTTATTGGAATCTTCCTTTGATCTGCTGAGGAGTTGGACGAGGCTGTCAGTCCGGCTATCCTGTGCAAGGGCCACAAAATGGGCATTTAGCATTACCATCAGCCCACACACCACAAATACAGTTCTGAACCTACCCATTCTTTCCATTTTATATAATGCTTAAATTACTTATAAATGGAAATAAAACAAAGAAAGAATGGAGGTAATCCTCCATTCTTTCTTATATCAGGATAGTTTGGTGCTTATTGTTTAATGAATTTGAACACCTGACCGCCTGAGGATCCATTTATCCGAATGAAATATTGACTATTGGATAGATTCCCAATATCAAATATCATTCGCTGTGATGACTGTTTCCGTATTGATGCGGGTCTCACTTGGCGACCCAGCACATCCAGTACTATTACATCCCTTTCGGTAACCTTGCTGAAATCGCCCACTATCATCAGTTGTGAACTTGCAGGGTTGGGGAATATTGATGCCCCTCCGGTTACTTCAACCGGCACAGCCCTTGAACTGGCAGCAAGTGTGATCGGACCATTACTGTTACACTTGTTGGAAGTGGAACTAGCCTCACTGGATGAAGATGATTTCTTATTCTTCTCAACAGAACTGATAAGCCAGGTTATCTTGGTGCCATTGAACAGGATATAGAATTCATGCGTTCCAGGCAGGAAGAGCTCAGGTGGATTACCGCTTTTTTCTGCACCTGGAGAAAGAATGATCTGGTTTTCTTCACCCAACGGCACATAGATGATTGTTTTGTTGAGGTTCTCATAGGCATATCGGGCCCTGAAAGTTAAACCATCAATCGGATTCTCAAGTGGCTCGATACAAACCAGAACAGGCCTGATTGCTTTGGTGTTTCCTCCACTTGGATTCACATACAAGGCAGATGGCGTTCCTATTATATTATAACTACTAAAGTCCACCAGGTTTGTACTGTTGATATTGCGGAATACAGAATAAACTCCCGCTGTTAAATTATTGGCAGATACAATTGCATTACTGCTGTTTCTTATGGTGTAAAGATCATTTGACACCACACCTGCCGGATCAGTAGTTGAACTGAAAACTGGAACTGGCTGACCTTCTGTGAAATAGTAAACCGGTGAACCCATCGTTACAATCAGGTCTTTTTTACCCACATTGAGCGTTCCATTTATACTTGTTACTTCATAGTTGGCTGGGTCGTTAAATACTGACCTGATGCTGTAACTGCCAACAGGATAAATCGGGCCTGTAACAATCGTATTATCCGCTTTCCGCACTTCATGGGTTATTCCTGCTTCACCAAAAATGGAGATGTCATCATCAATATCTGTTTCCTGATTCTTCACATAACCAGATACTGTTGAAGTAAGGGTGACTTCATTACCATACTGTATGTCCTTGTTCTCCGCTGTAACTGTTAAAGGTGCTTTGTTGACAGTAAGATCACCCGGCTCATATTCAATGATATAGTTTCCGCTGGCAACCGGCAGGTAAGCACCCGGAATGATACTGTGCGGGTTTTCATTATTGGTAACTGTAAGACCGGTAATCGTGTTGATGGATATATACCCTTCAACATAGCCACGTGCAATATCTGATTCATCGAGAATCACAACAACACCTGAATTTGATATTCCATCAAATAGCGCACTGTTTACAACGGGTTCACCATTTGCCCTTACCACACCATTTTCGATTTGCGAGTTAAGGTCAGGCACAACGTTTGCCCTGACAACACCGTTAAGATCAGGTGCCAGACTTATATTGGCGAAAGGATAAGCTGCATTGTCTATAACTACATTGGCTCTTACCACCCCGTTTGCGTCGGTAGTGAAATTGATATAATTGGCCCTTACAACACCATTGGCCCTTGTTACACCATTTGGTGTGATGCCGCTGCCCGATACCGGCACGTTATCTACTATCACAAAACCATTTATAATTGCATCAGCATTTACAATAGCATTTGCTCTAACCACACCATTAGTGGTATTTGCTCTAACCACACCATTCTCATATGGTATGCCGTTGGCTCTCACAACTCCATTTGCAATACGGTTCAGGTATTCATAAAATGACTCCGCAACAATATTCGCTCTAACCACGCCATTTGCTCTCACTACGCCATTAGCCCTTACCACGCCATTTTCGAATCTGACGGTTGAAAGGGTGGCAAGGTTGCTGAGATTTGTAAGGTCAAGTTCTTTTGCAAGCGCATAACCATTGGCCATATAGAGATTATGTTCAGCCCTGATATTCTCAATTATAGATTGATCAACATCTACCTCTGTGCTGTATTTAAACTGAACGGGCTTAAGGTCTTCACCATAAGTTATCACCTGGTCTTCAGGTTGAATCTTAACCTTCAGTTTCTCAATTCCAAGAATACCATTTACAATTTTATAATCATATTTTTTGACCAGGTCTAATGGAACGCCATTCTCAAATCCCTCAATATTAACCTGTATAGAAACAGGCGTACCGGATGGGCTTAAGGCTGTTGCAGTTGTGGTCAATATTACCGTGCTTACATCAGGATCTCCCACATTAGGCCCGGGTTTAGCTAAACCAAGATCACGCAATGTGAGTCCACCAGGAAGTGGTTGACTAAGATCCACGGGATTTTCGTCATCGCCGATTAAAAGCTCATATTCAAAAGGTCCGGGTATAGGTGCACCAAACTTTTTGGTATATGATTTGGCCCTGACGGTGATCTGCGTTCTTGCTGCATCAAGCAGGTTGATAACATTGGAACACTGTCCATCAGCTCCTGTTTCACTTATTGATGGATTGCAAACCCGCACTTCGGGGTTACCCTCAAAAGGATCCACAATTGCAGTTAATGTCTTGTTTACAAGATCAACTGTTGTTGGATACTTCACGCCATCAATCTCCAGTTGTGAACCTTCCACCAGGTAGTTGCCTTCTACCAAAACAGTTATCTCAACCTTCTGGTCAGGGGTGGTAGATGATGTTAATGAAACAACTTCTGTTATAACAGGTTTTGGATTGGCTTCGGTTAGTAAAGCCTGGTATGCATCTAACATGCCATTTCCGCTCTTAACATCATAATCACTTCCATCATTGGTAAAGTCAAGTGCTGTTGATTGAAACACTTCCCTTACCTCATTGTAATTAAAGGCCGGGCGACTTGGATTGAACTTATGTCTGGTTTCCAGCAACAGTGCAGATAGTGCAGCAGCATGTGGAGCGGCAGCGGAGGTTCCAAAGAAACTGTTATATCGTGGAGTGCCATCAGCATTCAATGGCGCTTCAGGATCTACAAATGGCTGGCCGTCTTTATCCAACAATGGACGGTTACCCAGGCTTACACTGGTATTAACACCATCAGGCGCAACAAAATCAGGTTTGTTGGTAGTAATGCCATTGATAGGACCTCCCCATGATGAGAACGGTTCAACCTGAACATTGGTAACACCATAGGCTGGAGTAAGATTATATTGAACCGCACCCACTGAAAATGCTTCCGGTATATTGGCATGACCAATAATAGTAGTAGCATTCGGGTTGCCGTCTATTTCTACGTTGCCCCTGAAGAGGATATATTTAAAACTTACATCAGCACCTGCATCCGGACCACTGGCCTTCACGATCTTAAGATATGCAGTAGTTGCATCGGATACCCTGAAAGGAAAAATTTCCAATGGATCGGAACCGGTATTGACCCTGTTATAGCCGAGGATATTCTTACCTGTATAATCGGTCAGATAAACATCAAGGTCATAGTCTGCTCCATCTACTTCACCGGCAGAATAGAAATCATCATCCCACTGAAGTATGAGCATATAATCACTTACTCCTCTTCCTTTAAGGAAGAGTTTTTGTAGTGGCTGACCTCCTGTTAATGGTATGACTCCGCCATCCGGAATGGCCGATGGAGAGAATTTTCCCTCATAGGATTTACTGCCAAAGTTACCAGCGGATGTGAAATACAATACCCCCTGGGATGTAACTTCTTTAATGGCCTTGCTTATGAGCCCTTCCCTGTAAAAAGGTGCCGTTGCATGGGTGATGTCATCAACAATAATATTACAGTTGATTTCTTTCAACCGGCGTATTCCTTCTGCCATATCGCTTTCAGAAACAAATCCTGTTCTGAATGCGAGTTTTGCACCAGGCGCAACTTCATGAATGATTTGCAACATCGCCCTGCCTTCATCAGATGTTTGGAAGGGGAATGGGAAATCACCATCAGGTAGCTCAACTCCACCACCAGGCATATTACCTGCAGGAAGATCACCCTCCGCTATATCAGCTGCAACGGGCGTTCCCAGGTAACTGGTCTTATTTATTACCCGATCGAGCATGTTATAACTATCCGATAATACCCCGATCTTAATATCCTGTTCGGCACCTGCCTGGTTTTTGAATTTTGCACCAGTGATGGTATATCCTGCTCGGGCCGACCTGGCACCCATACTACTATCACCGCCTGTTTTATACAGTCCGCCATCACCAACTGCAAGACCAAATGGTGCAACCGTTTGACGAACCTCTTTGAAGAATTCAGGGTGTCCGTTCAGTTCAAGCAATTTGCTGATCTCATAGAATCCGGTGATCCTGTAGAAGGATGGATTATTCGAAATCTCCGTCTGGTCAAAACCATTATTGACAAGGTGAGCTGTTGCAGCGCTTATGTTGTCAGACTGAAGAATGGCGTCAATTAATACACGCCCACTATTATTGGGATCGAACTGGAAAATACCCTGTCCCTCACCATAAGTAGGATCCGCAACCAGTTGTGTGAGATTGGCATTAACGATCGTAAACACTTTGAAAGGGTTCTCATCAACTGCATCATTAACACATGATGTTACTCTTACATCATCTGTGAAACTACACTCGTCATTGCTTACCGTCAATGTATAGGTTCCCGCTGTAGTAACGGTGATAGTTGCCTGGTTTGGATCAGTTATTATATTACCAGTGGGTGTGCTCCAACTATAGGATGGATTGGGAATATTAGTAGAGCTTCCCGTTAATTGAATGGATAGCTGATCACATGCAATATTGGCATCTGACCCCGCATCAACAGTTGCATTTTCACAATTACTCACCAGCGGTGAATGCACCACATTTACTCCGCTATTGATCATCACATTTTTACCACTCCAAAGTGCTCCAGTCAGATCAGTATTGCCAGTTCCTGATCCTATTGTGATAGAACCATTCGGCGCCCAAACAGTACCAAGCCAGCGTGATTGTGTTGAACTTGATCCGTTTGCTATAAGAAAGCTGTTTCCGCTTGCATCACCCGAACCATGCACTTCGGTATATATTCTTGTGGCAGCAGTTGCGTTTGTTGAACCCGCCGGACCTTCTTCAAAACTTGTAGCCACCTTACCTAGAAGCATATTTCCTTCTACCTGGATAATGAACTTTCCTGTAGTTGATCCATTAAAATCAAAAATGAATCGGTTGGTATTGGTAAGATTTATTGATTTGATCTTATATACCCCAGGGCCATTAAACCTAATGGTTCTGTTACCAGACAGGTTGATATTGCCATATCCATTTGGGTCATCGGGTTCAAGCGTTCTGTTATTGGTTATATTTCCTGGGCCTCCGCTAAATTGTATAAAGGCAGGAAGTGCAGGTAATACAGGCAACTGGTCTGTTAATAGTTGTGGCTCAGTTGAGGGTCCGCTGTAAGCAGCGCCCGCAGGCTGGTACACGGTTCCGCTGATAGTTCCTGCACTGATGAATATGTCTCCATTTACCACCACATTTCCTCCGAAGGAGGCACCTGATCCTGTTTGCAGTATATTACCTGAGGCACCGGTTTTGTTGGCTGCCGTAACAACACCATTCACTACGTTTCCATTTGCCAGTTCAATGCTTCCATCACTGTGAAGGCTACCCGTAAATAATACATTACCGGTGGACTTCACCATTTTTGTACTGCCAACAGCGCCTCCGGAAATGGTATTGGAAGTGCTTATCTGCACACTTTCCACTCCGAACATAACAAATTGATTCCGGTTCAGTGTTTGTGTTTGGGCCACTGCAACAGAAGAAACTGAAATGAATAATAAAAGAAAGGCAAAATTACGTACCCTGAGGAAAGGCTTTTTCATTGTTAGGTTCATTAAGATTGTCAAGGCACACAACCTTAATGGGCACCAGATGATAGTCGGCGTCGGTTCCGGGAATCAGGGTGCCATTGCAGTTAGGCGTCTTGCAACAATCGTGAGCAAATTTTTAATACCAGGTTCGATCCGTCAATAAAAAGCGGGTAAATAGATTGTACGTATTGATAGGAATGGATTAGGGTGGGGGTTCGATCTTGAAAGTTAAGTATTTTAATGGTTATAATCAATGGTTGACATAAGTAATATTTCAACTATTCGATAAAATGGACTTTTCATTCTGGGCACGGAGGCGCTGACAAAGTATTTTAATGAAGCCCCTGGCCACTTCCGGACGGGTATCCAGCAGCTCATAAAAAGGCTCCTGGTCTATCCGGAATAAAGTGCAGTCCGCATAGGCCGTTGCACTTGCCGAGCGGGTTTCTGCATCCAGGAGGGATAGCTCTCCGAATACTTCTTTTTCATCAAGTATCGCAAGTGTTGTGATCCCCTTATGAATCTTCACCTGTCCACGGTGGATAATGAACATGCAATCACCGATCTCTCCCTCCTCAAAAATGACGGTATCTTTTTCAAACTCTTCCTCCTGCATGAGTGGCGCGAGGTCGGCCAGGATGTTTTCCGGCGTTTCACTGAAAATAGACAGCGCCTTAAGGATAAGAACTTTTTCTATTAATAATAATCTATCAGTGGATGTAATCATAATAGCATTTGTTTAAGCGAGCGCATACCGCGCTGTTTCCTGTAATAGCTGGCTCTCAGAATCAATGTACTTCCTGAATAGCAGGTGATCAACGCGGATTCCATATTTACGCGATATATATAATGAACAGGCCTTGGTCCAATCCTGGTAACGGATAGGCCTCTCCGTGAGTATCCTGCCCATTATCTGGTCAATATTCGTGTATTCTTTTTCTGTAAACAGCTGGCGGAGGGCATTGCATCTTTCCTGTATGCCGGTGTTTTCAAAAAGTATATTGAAATATCTGGCGATGTCTTTCTTTACGGTCACTTCAATCAATTCCATTGCATTTGCAATTGATTCTTTTTGATTGGAAAGAAAGCTGTTCCTGACCTTATTGATCTTTTCCCTGTCATACATACATCCGAACAAACAAAGGAGTAACTCCCTGATTTCATGCAGTTCAATTTTTATGGCATTGGATAACAATTCAGATGGAATATGTTTCCGGTTGAGGGCAAGTTGCATATGAAGCAGTTCTGCCCCATAGCGGGTATAGGCACGGGCGAGATCTTCCATTGTTTGCCTTGATTCATTGGTGGCTTTGAATTTACTTCGGTATAGCGCCTTGATAATAACAGGCAATAAAAGTGATTCCTGCGCCAGGTATTTACTTAACAGGAGCTTGGATTCCGTATTGCCGATCTTGCCAAGAACAGTTACCAACTGCTCGCTAAGGGAAAAACCGGGACGGTGTTTATCTATATAATCTTCAATATGCCCTACTGCCTTCGGACCTGCTCTGAGCAAAGCGGCGATAACCGGTTTTTCATGTTTTGGTAAATGTGATAGCAAAGCTTGCAGCGATTCATCAGTTGCTGCTGTTCCAATGGCGCGTATCGCTACTGCTGCCAGTTCGGGTAATTCTTTTCCCCTGATCAATGCCGCATGCGCGGGATGGTCATATACATTTCTTGTAGTGTATAAGATCTGCAGTCCCGAATCGATCTCCATTCTTTCATTACTTGTAAGTAACCTTTCCAACTCCTCCTCAGCTTCTGAATGGATAGCCTTATTCTTGTTGGTGAGCATGCCTGTTAGGGCTGCCTTCCTGACTGCACCATCCTGGTTATGTAGATATGGTGAAATGGTCTGGTGGTCTTCCGCTATACTGCAGATAGCATTCACTACTTCCAGCTTTACCGTTTCATTTGTAGTTTCTTGCAATAATGTTTCTAACTGGTGCTGTAAGGGCACAATCTGCTTCAATCCGATAAGCTTTACAGTTTCAAGCTTAACCGCCTCTGATGGGTGGGAGAGAAAATAGCCCAGCAATTCTTCTGAAATGGGATTCTGTTTGCTGGCTACCATATTCAGTATACTAAGTACTTCCTGGTCAGAGCCATTGGTAATTTTATCCTTAATCTTTTGGAGCATTTCCGGATCATTCAGCGAAAATTCTTCCTGGCTGAAAAATCTGCTGGAAATGGTGCTGATCAGCATATTCAGATATTCCTTATTAACCCATTTTATTCCGATGATCCAGAGAACTGCAAGCACAATCAGCGTATAGCAGATGGTGATCAGGTTTACCTCCTGCTGCATTTTGAAAAACACTAGCAATATGATGCCGCAAAACAATGTGGCGAAGGGATCCATGATACCTTTAATGATATTGTGCGCCCTTAATCTTTCATGCGTGGGGAGGGGTTGCATGATAGTTAACAGAACTGGAGAATTTATGGATGTTCGTAATACATCGATGGCAATAGAAGTTGCACCGAAAAGATAAAAGATCTGTTTTTCGTCGGAGCTCATCCAGTTGGCAAATAGGTTCATGAGAGTGAGCAGTATCAGAATAACAGGGGTAATAAAAAGAGATGATCTCACGCCTATCGCTTCTGTTAACCTGCTGGTGAAGATCGTTTTCGTGATCAGGGCAATGATCCTTAGTCCCGCCATGAACATAGCTATGAACTTAGCCAGTTCAACATCATCACTGTAGGCATCTTTAACGTTGGCATAGAGTCCATAGTTTACCAGGATGATACAGGCTGATGCCAGCATGGATATAAGGGCTATACGCCTGATCATAACAGAGCTTACGAAACTCTGCATTAAAGTTTGTATAGTGTTGGATGAATGATGCACCCTTTGCTTTGGATGTGCATGTGCAAAATGCCGATGCTCTGATTTAGAGATACTACGGAAAAAAGGGATTGATACAAGCATACTGACCACACCCAGTAGCAGGAGGTTGAGGGTTCCGGTATAAGGAACAAAGATCAGGGCCAGGGTATATCCTATGAACTTTGCCGGGATATCGCCCGAACTGATAACACCGAACAATCGCTTACTCTGCCTGATATCAAATAAGCGGGAGGCTATTCCCCAGAATTCGAGATTGTTTAATAGATATAGTACATAGAACCAGGCCAGACTGAAATAGTAAAACCAGTCGCCGGTAAAAACATTTGATCCCACCCTTACCAGCAACATACTGGCGGCCATAAAGATGATGATCCCTTCATTGAAGCGTGCAAAATTCAGCTTATGCTCATAGTAGCTGTAGATCAATCCGGTTAACCAGAGAAGTACAGAAGAGAGTACCATCACCCAGGGCAGTTCATAAACCGGAAATCTTTCGAGGAAGCGCGCGAATTCGGCCGTAAAGAAAAAGGAGATGCCGGCACCCTGAAAGAACTGGAGCCAGAATAATTTTTTGACGATCCACCATTCACTGGTGTGCACATTAAGGACATTCAACCAAAATCGGTTGGTACGCATAAGCCGGTAGGGATTTAGTGGTTTCTGTTATTTTCCTGAAGCCTTCAGACTTTTCAGAAAATCCATTTTCCGGGGTTGTCGGATCATTCGTGAACTGGCTGTGAAATAATGATGCTTTTCAAAAAAACCTATTTGCAATGGATCCCAATCTTTTTCTTCTTTAATAACACCAAAAACAAGAAATTCTTTTTTCAGGTTATTGCTGATAGGCGGAAAATCATCTCGTCCAAGGTAATCCAGGTCTGCATCGCAGATAACCTCTTCCATCAGGTTGGCAGGATTTTGCGGTATCTTGGTTGCCATGATCATCCCACTAATTCTGTCCAGATCTCCTGTTGTTAGCGAATTACCTCCAAGGTCGTGCAGCATAATTTCACAGGATCTTTCTTCATGTCCTTTATAGGTATCAAGAAACCCCGTGTCATGATACAAAGCGGCAAGCTTTACAAGCAACAGAGCTTTCGGGTCGGATATTTTTTCTTCAATTGCAATTCTTTCAGCCTGTTCCAATACATCTAATGTATGAGCCAGGTTATGATAGGTAAGCCTCTTATCAAGCCCTTCTGATAGTCGGGCAATGATCTTTTCTTTTAGGGCCAAAAAGCCGGTTTCAGTCATGGAAGCCAGGATTACATATTTTTATGAATTGCTAACCTGAACGAAATATAATAAAAAAAGCCGCTATTTTCAAAAGCGGCTCTATTTTATCAGGAGAATATTTCCCTTACTTTTTCAAAGAAACTTCTTTCATTCTTATCGGGGTTAGGTTTAAAGTTGCCCGAATGCTGCAATTTTTCCATGATAGACTTCTCTTCGGCGCTAAGGTGCTGAGGAGTCCATACATTAATATGTATAAGCTGGTCACCCTTCTCGTAACTGTTTACGGCAGGAAATCCCTTTCCCTTCAATCTGAAGATCTTACCACTTTGGGTACCTGCCGGCACTTTGATCTTAGCCCTTCCATCAATGGTTGGAACTTCAATCTGGACACCAAAAACGGCATCAGGAATGGATATATGAAGGTCAAAAGCCACATTCAACCCATCGCGCTGAAGCTCTTTATGCTGTTCTTCCTCAATAAGAACGATAAGGTCGCCTGCCATCCCACCCCTTTCTCCGGCATTACCTCTTCCGCTTACATTTAGTTGCATGCCTTCCTGTACGCCGGCAGGAATATCGATGGTTACTGTTTCTTCGCCATAGGTTCTGCCTTCACCTTTACAGCTTCCGCATTTGGCGGTAATGGTGGTGCCCTCTCCATTACAGGTTGGGCAGGTAGTAACCGTTTGCATCTGACCCAGGAATGTATTGGTAACCTTCCTGACCTGGCCGCTTCCGGAACAGGTAGAACAGGTCTGAACGCTGCCCTTATCTTTTGCACCTGATCCTGAACAGGTATTGCAAACCACATATTTTTTTACCTTGATGCTTTTAGAAACACCCTTGGCTATTTCTTCAAAGTTCAACTTCAGTTTTACCCGAAGGTTGCTTCCGCGAACACCACGGGCTCTTCCACCGCCCCTTGCTCTTCCGCCGCCAGCGGCACCTCCAAAGAAGGAGCCGAATATATCATCGCCGAAAATATCTCCGAATTGGCTGAAGATATCATCCATGTTCATATTGCCCTGGCCTCCAAAACCCCTGGCGCCGTTACCTACTCCCGCGTGACCATAGCGATCATACTGTGATCTCTTATCTGCATCACTCAATATTTCATAGGCTTCCGCAGCCTCCTTGAATTTCTCTTCCGCAGCCTTATCACCCGGATTTCTATCGGGGTGAAACTGCATGGCTACTTTACGGTAGGCCTTCTTTATTTCATCTGCCGATGCTGTTTTCTCTACCCCCAGTATTTCGTAATAATCTCTTTTCGTTGACATCAGATTGTTATACTTGTGCTTGTTACTTGCCTACCACCACTTTGGCAAAACGGATGATCTTTTCATTCAACAGATAGCCTTTTTCCACTTCGTCCAGAACTTTTCCCTTAAGACCTTCTTGGGGTGCCGGAATCTCGGTTATGGCTTCATGCTTATCGGCATCAAAATCGGTCCCGATACTTTCCATTTGTTTCAATCCCCGGGATTGGAGGATATTCCTTAACTTATTGAATATCAATATGCTGCCATCTTTGAAAGAGGCAATATCAGCATTGGATTCCAATTGCTTCTGAGCACGGTCAGCATCATCCAGCACTTCCAGCAACTGTCCGATCACTTCCTTTCCGGCAGTCTGGATAAGCTCCAGCCTTTCCTTGGCGGTGCGCTTTCTGAAGTTGTCAAATTCAGCCACCTGCCTGAGATACTTGTCTTTCATATCAGACAATTCCATCTCCAGCTTTTCCAGATCACCTGATTCTTTAACCGGTTCATTCAAATGGCTGGTGCCGGGTACATCACTATCCGCGTTGATATCAAAGTCGGTTGTTTCTTTTAAATCTTTCTCTTCCATAATTGAACAAATTGGCAGCAAACCTAGTACATTTTGCCATTTTTGACGGAAAGTCGGCTTTTTTAGTACTGGTTCAGCTTCATTTAAGATGATTGTATAAGGGGCAATTTTTTTGCCAGAGCTTTATTTAGGGACATTTTGTCTTCTCTCCCAGGCGGTCAACACCTTACCTTTGCCGGCATGACAAAAGTTTTTCTTAAAAAGAAGGTTAGCAGGCGTGTTGAGAATGGCCACCCCTGGGTATTCGGCAATGAAGTAGGTAAGGTAGAGGGACCATTGGATGGGGGTGATATCGTGGAGATGCTCACACATGATGGGAGATTCATCGGCAGGGGTTATGCAAACCCTAAATCCCAGATAATTGTAAGACTGTTAACCCGAAATAAAAACGAACAGATTGACGAAAACTTTTTCCTGGAAAGGATTCGATCAGCATGGAAATATCGTCAGCAAATTGGTTATACAGAAAACTGCCGTCTAATTTTTGGGGAAGCTGATTTCCTCCCGGCACTTATCATCGATAAATTCAATGATTATTTTGTTTTACAGACGCTGGCATTGGGAATGGATATCTGGAAGCCAGCCATTGTGAAGGCGCTGAATACCATCTTTTCACCTAAGGGAATCTATGAAAGAAATGATGTACCGGTTAGGGAGTTAGAGGGCCTTCCTCAGTTAAAAGGGTTTTTATCTGAACCTTTTGATACCACCATCATCATAAACGAAAATGGCCTGAAGTTCAGGGTAGATATTGAAAATGGCCAGAAAACAGGCTACTTCCTCGACCAGCAGGATAACCGTCGTGCCATCCGCCATATTGTTAAGGATGCGGATGTTTTGGGAGCCTTTACCTATACTGGCACATTTGAGATCCACGCGGCGCATTATGGGGCAAAATCAGTGGTGGGACTCGATATTTCGCCTTCGGCAGTAGAGCAGGCCAATGCCAATGCCTCTCTTAATGGCTATTCTGACAGGTGTAGCTTTCAGGCGGTCAATGCATTTGATGTATTAAAACAATGGAGCAAGGATGGGCATCAATATGATGTGGTGATGCTTGATCCCCCCGCATTCACCAAGAGCAGGGAAAACATTCAAAAGGCCATTACCGGGTATAAAGAGATCAATCTGAGGGGAATGAAACTGGTTAAACCAGGGGGATTTTTGGTAACCACCTCCTGTACAAACCTGATTCAGCCAGAGCTGTTTTTGGAAATCATTCAGATGGCGGCTAATGATGCTAAAAGAACATTAAGGCAGGTTGTATACCAGACCCAAGCCAGTGATCATCCAATTGTATGGGGATTGGAAAACACGCATTACCTGAAATTCCTGATAGTTCAGGTACTTTAATAATAGCTTAGCAGGAGGGAAGATGTTGCGTTAGCGGGAAACCTGGAAGCGACCGGATTCTACAACTTTACCGGTTTTATCGCGCAACTGGAATATATAGACCCCCCGATAATACTGGGTTAATTCAACCGTAGTTTTAGGAGTTATATTCTTTTGCTCAAATACTTTCTTGCCAAGAAAATTATATATCTGGAAGGTGTAATTGCGTTCGAATTGGCGAGGGAAATCAAATGTTATCTGGCTGATGGCGGGGTTAGGATAAAAGCGTATAGCCGGTGTATTATTAACCGGCAGGCGGGATTGTGCAACCCCTCCTGTGTACAAAAACAATAAAATGGATAGTGTAAATATTATCCTCATTGGCGTATTTGTATGGTTATAACGCTTAAACAAGATATTCTATTTTCTTCAAAGTTACAATCCACACCTGAAATTAAAGAAAGGCCGGTAAATATCCCGACCCTTATGAAAATTCTAACAGAATATTAGTTTAAATTATCAAGTGTCTGGTGGATTGCCTTAAAATCGGGCAGTTCACCTACATTATCCAGGATCTCGGCATATTGTATTACGCCCTCCTTATCAATTACAAAAGCAGATCTTTTTGATACCCCTTTCATTTCAAAAGCAAATGTTTCCATCAGGGAGTCATATGCCGCAGATACTTCCTTGTTGAAATCACTCAGTAACGGGAAATTCAGTTTTTGTTCTTCTTTATATTTTGCTAATGAATAAACGGAATCAACACTTATGCCATACACCTGAGCGTTGGTATTATTGTAGTAGGCAATATTATCACGAACATTACAAAGTTCCGTGGTGCACACGCTTGTAAAAGCGAGCGGGAAAAATAACAATACTATATTCTTACCTTTCTGGTCAGCCAGGCTCACCTTATTTTTTCCGGAATCAAACAAACTGAACTCCGGCGCTTTTTGTCCTTTACTTATTTTCATTGGAAACTATTTCTTTGCATCATAACAAGCCGGGCAAAAAATAGTTAAGAAAATTTTCCTGATCAGAAACGGGGACAGAAGATCTTGAATTTTGAAGAATTATATCGGTTCACAAATCCGATATAGGTGACCGATAATTCAAAGCCACCCCGTCCCTGGCTTGCAGTTTTTAGTTGTGATACGTTCACATCATAACTTACACCAATGGAGAAGGGATCATAGTCTATCTTTACAGCTGGAATCAGGGCATCCTTGAGGCGTAGAAATCCCCCGAAATAAATTGTATAATCAGGATTTGCAGGATCACCAATTCTATAACCATACATGGCTCCACCAATTGTTTCGCTTGCGGGCCCCTGCTTTGAATAATCTGCCTGTAGGTTAAAGAATGCCTGCTCATTTACATCGAATCTTACACCGCCGGATGCCACCCATTTTGGATACAATGCTTCTGTTGCATTCCTGTAGAAAGAGTTACGAGGTTTGTTCAGATGATGATATGCCAGCCCCACAAATAGATTATTCTTCATTTCAGGGCCAAAGCTGGTATTGAAACTGGCTCCAACACTTCCATCAAGATAACTGAAGTTTGCATTGGCAAAAGACTCTCCATCAGCTACTGCCGGATTATAGGCGCCTCCCACAAACTGGTTATCAGTTGTAATCTTCGATCGGTCTATCCGCCGTTGTACTAGTCCCCCCATGAACCCAACCGACAGGTACATATTTTTTTCTGTGCTCAGGCTTTTGTGATAATTGACAGCAGGTAAAAAATGGCTGGATGTTAGTGCAGCTGTTCCGGCCCTGTCAAATAATAATTGAACTCCTGCAGTAATAAAATCATCACCAATACCCACTGGCATTTTATACTCAGCGTTAAAGGATCCACTCCTGTATGCATTGGTAAAGCTGTTCCATTGATCGCGATATACCAGTTGAGCCCTTATATCGCCAGTGAAGATTCCTGCCAGGGAAGGATTCCTCAGGAGGGGGGCTTCATAAAACTGTGAGAAATGAATATCCTGCGCATATGCACTTCCGCCTGCAAGTGTTATGCATGCTATCAGCAGGAATTGAACAATATGGATTACAAGATTTTTCATGGTCTTATCGGATCAACGTTACATTTCCTTTAATTGGTATAATCTCTCCATTATCACAGATAACTTCGATAATATAAACATAGGCATCCATAGCCGCCACATTGCCCCTGATTCTTCCATCCCAGCCATCTGACTGCGAATTGGCAGGAAAGTTTCTTCTCTCAAATACAAGTTCTCCCCAGCGATTGAAGATGCGCATGGATTGTATCTTATCAATGGCGGTACCACGGGGATAAAATCTGTCATTGACGCCGTCATTATTCGGACTGAAAGTGTTGGGAATAAAATAATTCTTGTCCACGCAAATTACCTTTACAATTATGCCTGCCGTTGCTTTGCAATTATTTGAATCTATGACCGCAACATTATAAGTGGTTGTGAATTGTGGATTTGCAAAAGGCACGGCACAATTGGTACAACTTAAATTATAATCAGGGGTCCATGTCCATGTGTTTACATTGGGACTATAACTTACCGGCATATTAAGACCGGTTCCCACCACTATTGTGGCTTCGGGGTCAAGGGTGATTACCGGTAATGGCCATACGATAACCTCCATTGCGGTATCATTTGTACATCCTATCTCATTGGTAGCTTTCAGTTGGAAATTCACCGTACCGGGAGTGCTGAATTTGCCAAGAACTGTTTGTTGCTGCGACGATTGGCCATTGCCATAATTCCATTGCCAGAAAGTAAGTGAGTCAGGAACTACCGTTGTTGCATTGAATGGAACAGCATCATTGACACATACTTCTGCCGGACCAACAATCAATGGTACTGGTGTTGTATATACCCTCACAGTATCCATATAGGTTGCCGAACAACCTGTTACAGTGGTAACCGTTTGGGTAACATAGTAGGTGCCTGCCGCCGCGAAAAAGTGAGTAGGATCAGTATCCGTGCTGGTATTGCCATCATCGAAGTTCCAGTTTCTGCTGGTAATTGAATCGTTTCCAATACTGAAGTCAGTAAATCTTACCATGCCAGTATCACAGAAGCGATCCTGGTCCATTCCAAATACAGGTAATACACCTTTTACAAGTATGCGTTGCCTTCCACCAACATTGGCAATACAATCGAGGTTATCAAACAATGTTACAGTTGGAGTATATGTATTAGGGCGGGTATAGGTATGCGTTAGGGTAGTGGCGCCTGATGTATCTCTTGTACCATCTCCAAAATTTATGTGAAACCTCGTTCCGGGTGGAGGGTTAATATTGAAAGTTACTTCCAGCTGGTTACATGCTTCCAGTGGACCATAGGTAAAGCCAAGTGTGGAAGAGGGATTATAAACATTCACGATTGCGGTGGCCGAATCAACACATCCACCTACTCCCCGGGCATAATGCGTTACCGTGTAGCGTCCAAAGGTCTCATAGAAATTACTGGTTGAAGGCAGTGTTGAAGTATTCCCGTCACCGAAATTCCAGTATAGCGAGTCATAATTTATTGACTCGCTTATAAACTTGGCTTCAAGCAGAGGACAAATGGATGCGGTGTCAAACGCACTGAATGCAGCTTTGGGTGAAACGATCCGGATATAATTTGTTTTAGTAACAGAATCACGGCATCCAAAACGATCAACCGTCAAAAGTTTAACAGTATAAACAGTATCCTTTTTTGCATAACTGTGCAGCGGGTCTTTTTGTGTGGAGCTGCCGCCATCACCAAAATCCCAAAGGTAGGTCAGGTTTGAACCCAGGGTGGAGTCACTGAACTGGAGCGGTGTCTCCGGACAATAAACCGTATCGGCAGCGCTAAAGTTTGTACGTGGCTGGCTTACTGTAGCAGCTGCTATTTTTGTAAGGGTATCAATACAACCAAAATTATCGCGGGTGGTAAGCTTTATATTATAGATGCCCGGGTTCGCATATACATGTGTGATAGGTGAGCTGGTAAATGTTTCCGCTGTTCCATCTCCAAATATGTATGTCCACTGTGTGATGCTTGTCGGTGGAGTTGAAGCATCTGTAATTGTGATCTGGCTATTAACGCATCCACCATCATTTACTACAGTAAAGTCTGCATCTGCACCAACAATATTTATCAGTCCGGTCTTTGTTCGTGTAAGCGTGCATCCATAAATATCAACGATAGTGAGCGTAACATCATAACTGCCATTTACATTGATACTGGTATCATAATTATTTGAACCGGCAGCTGCAGCACCTGATCCAATTCTCCAGCTGTAGGATTCCACCAGCGAAGGATCAAGACCGGTAAAACTCAGGCGGAACCTTTCTCCCCGGCATATAGATGTTTTGCTAACAGTAAAGTCATTTGCCAGTTCAAAAAGATTTAGTTCCACTTCACGTTCATAGCTACATATGGGATCTGTTGCAACAAGTTTCACGGTATATTTTCCATAGCCGGAATAGGTCATAACCGGATCTTCAGCAGTTGAAGTTTGTCCGTTTCCGAAATCCCAGAAATAGGTAGTTACACCATGTGATGCGTCTGTAATGGATGTATTGTCAAATTGTACCCTAAGCCTGTTGTTACAATCAATGATTGGCTCAAAAAGTGCCACAGGAGCTTCTATGGTTACAAAGTCTGCTTTTGTAAGTGTATCACTACAGCCATTGTTGAAAGCGATCAGTTGAACAGTTAATAATCCTGTATCTAAATATTTATGGGTTGGATTTTCATCTGAAGATGATGTGTTGTCGCCGAAATTCCAGATCCATTCGTCCGCCGGCGTTGCAAGAGAGGTGAAATTATATTCATCACCGGCACATCCCGTGGTTTTATCAATACTGAAATCCACTGTTGGTTTTGTACCTGCCTTAACGGCGGCAGTAATAGTTGTGTCTTTGGTACATCCATTTGCCGTGGTTACACGTAGCGTAAGATTATAAGTTCCGGGTGTGGAGAAGGTGAAGGAAGGTGTGGCACTTGTACTGGTTCCACCTGAACCAAGATTCCATTGATAACTTGTAATTGGATCATTCCCGCCGGCAAATGCCGCAGTTGGATTAATGGTAAAGGGCACACAGCCACCGGCTGGTATACCGCTTATAACAAGTGGACCAGGTTCGGCAATGCGAATGAAATTTGTTTTAACAACTGTTGCCGGGCATCCGGCTGCTGTAATCAATGATAAGGTGACAGTGTAATTTCCAGCTGTTGTATACGTATGGGTTGGATTTTTTTCATTGGATATTCCCCCGTCTCCGAAATCCCATAACCAACCGGTAGAATTTGTTTCAGGATCAGTGAACCTGATGGATACCGGTACCTGGCAACCACCCGTTTTATCAGCAGTGAAATCAATTGTTGGAGAAGATGTTACCGTAATATTTTTCGTTACTGTTCCTGTACATTCAGCATAATTATTTGTAAGCGTCACTGTATATACACCAGGAGTTGTGAATGTTTTCAATGGATTGATTTCTCTGGAGCTGGTACCATCACCAAAATCCCAAAGGGAGGACACGGGATTGGGAGTACTTGCATTGGTAAAGCTGATATCCCTTCCCACGCAAACAGAACCAACTGTATTAAAATCAGTTGTTGTTGTGTTGAAAACGATGGGTTTGGTAATGCTATCCCTGCAACCGTAACTACTGCTGGTAACCAGTTTAACATTATAAGTTCCCGGTGAATTATAGCTCGTAACTGGATTTTTATCCGTTGAACTCGTGTTGTTGCCCAGTGTCCATTGATGCTGCAAAACTCCGGGCGCAACAGTCTGGTTTATAAAATTCACACTCACAGGAGAACTGCAGTCTTGTGAGCGGCTGAAATCAAAGTTTGGTTTCACCCCTCCAATTACCCGGATGAACCGGTCGGCCGATGCAGTTACCGTACAACCACTTGAGGTGGTAACTGTGAGGGTAACATTATAATATCCAAGATTTGTATAAGTATGTGTTGGGTTCCGCTGGCTGCTTGTGCCACCATCCCCAAAATTCCAAAGCCAGCTCGTGATGGTTGCACCGTTTGGTATGGTACTCCCATCCGTAAAGCGAATAGTGGCTGGTGTACAGGCAATTCTCCTGTCGGCATTGAAGCCAATTCTCGCTGAGGGGAATACATCTATAAAGCCAGCCTTAATGATCCTTTCAGGACCCGATGCATTTTCTGCAACCAATGTAACAGTATATTTTCCGGGAGTACCAAAACTGATTGTTGGATTCTGTGACTGTGAGATCTGGTCGGCCACTAATCCCTGGTCGTGACTGAACTGCCAGTACCATTTGGTTGGATTATTTGTGGACTGGTCTCTGAAACTAACGGTAAGCGTAGCGCAGCCACTTGTTGTTGAGGCTGTGAAATTGGGCACAGGTTTCTGGCTGTACGCCACATTGAACCCCGCCATGAGCAGGATCAGAAATAAGGTAGTATGGATCTTTCTCAACAAGCTGTTTTGTGTTAAATCAGTAAGCAACTTGTTTTCAAAAGGTAGTCGGATTAAATCGGGTTTCATCTGCCTTCCGGGATCATTTCTTTTTTAGATGTAATAGCCTGGTAACGCCGGCGGCGGAATTTTCTGCTATTACATAATCCCAGGAGTTGTTAGTGATCTTCCAAACTGCATTCAGCATCTTAACCGGATCGGCAGCTGTGGGGAAATTGGAAGTGATCGTCATTGCATTTGGATCACCAGCCCATGTTCCCTTTTCTTCAGTTGAGCTTGTAAAGCCACTGACTTTGCCATCGCGGTAAAACTGAAAAGTGTAGGGTGCAAAATCAGTTGTTATATCGGTATCACCATTTTTGAAGGAGAAAACATACCATTGGCCATTTGTCATGGCGTCAAGCACAATGTCTTCCTTTTTCTCTTCTATTGCCTTTTTGCAGGAAATTACCAGCACACAGGCCAGGATCACCCAGAATAGTTTTCTCATAATACACCCTCCTCAGTTTGAAAACCGTATATAAAACGGTATTTATCAGTTGAATATTGCATGAAATAATTGATGTTTATTCCTTCTCCACAGAGTTGTTTGCAGAGTTCTTCACTATTGAATCTGCGGCCATGGCGATGAATGCTTTGGTTTAACCAGGTTAACAAATCCCTGAAATTACCCGATCTTATCTGCTTTTCAAGGTCTGGAATAGCCCCCTTAGCAGCATGAAAGAATTGTGCCGCATAAAGGCTGCCAAGGCTATATGTGGGAAAATAACCAAAACTTCCATGGCTCCAGTGAACATCCTGGAGACAACCCTGGCGGTTATCCGGTACCCTGATGCCCAGGTTCTCCCAGTATTTCTGGTTCCAGAAATCAGGGATATCTTTTGTATTGAGTTGACCTCCAATAAGTTCTTTCTCCAGTTCATATCGGATGATCACGTGAAAGTGATAGGTCAGTTCATCGGCTTCTGTACGAATCAGGGAAGGTGTTACTTTATTTATGGCCCGGTAAAATTTCGAAGCGCTGATTTCTCCCAGCTGTGAAGGGAAATGCTGCTGGAACAGGGGCATGAAATGCTCGCACCATGCCATGCTTCTACCAACATTATTTTCCCATAACCTTGATTGTGATTCATGAATGCCCAGTGATGCATACTCACCCAGCGGCAACCCATATTGTCCGGCAGGCAATCCCTGTTCATAATGGGCATGCCCCAATTCATGGATCGTACTCCAGGTCATATTTGAAATATCCTGCTCATCTATCCGGGTGGTGATCCGAACATCCCTGCTACTGAAATTTATGGTGAAGGGATGGGCCGCCTTGTCCTGTCTGCCCGATTGCATATCAAATTCCATTCTTTCGAGAAGTGCAAGACTGAACTGCCACTGGTCAGACTCAGCATAATATTGTTTGAGGAACCTGTCATCTACCTGTTCGCATTGGCGGATCTTATGAAGCAGTTCTTTTAAGGGTATCTGGAGTTTAGAGAAAACGGAATCCAATAAGCTGGTGGTTGCGCCCCTTTCATATTCATTTAAGAGGGCGTTATAAGGGTGGTTTTCATAACCAAGTAGATCTGCCTCCACTTTTTTTAGCGCTACCAGGGTTTCGAGTGATCCTTCAAACAGGGAAAAATCATTAGACCGGCGCGCATCCATCCAGCTATGAAAGGCCCTAGATGAGGCTTCGCTCAGATCCCGGATATGTGAAGCGGGAAGTCTTACCTGTTGCTCATAATCGTAAAGACTAAGGCTGATATTTTTTTGCTGCTCCTCATTTAGGTCAGCCCGCTCAGAGAGAGATTTTAATAGGGAACCCATTGAATCGGTAATGAACCGGCTATGAGCGATTTCACTCAAAGTGGCAATCTGCCTGGAGCGCGCATCAGCGCCACCAGCAGGCATATAAGTCTCCTGGTCCCACTGTAAAACCGCCGCTGAATAACGGATATCCGCAATCTGCTGCATTTCACTTACATACTGCTCATATAAAGATGCGGTAGCCGCCGAAACATTCATAGGTTAGTGATTCTGGTCGCAATCTAAGGAATCTGGCCAATATCGGCTGGTTAGCTATTTTGGATATGCCTCGCTGGTCTTAACTTCTTCGATCTGAAGTGTGTGCCTGCGCGAGTGTGCTGATAGCAGTAACATCCACTGGTAACTGTCCAGCTCTCCAACAGCAGGATGTGGCATAATATGATTTCGCAGGTCATCCTGGGTAGTTTCCGCATAACTGATATTTTCTGCCCTTAGTTTTTTGAAGCTGGCCCTGATCTCCTCCGCATTGGCAAATTTGCCGCTGGGTTGTAACACCTCAGGAGCCGTGGCTTTCTTTGAACGATCAGGAATAGCCTTTAATAGATCTTCATCCGTGATCTTCACCTCGGCCCTTTTTTCAGGATTGGCAGGCGACTGCATTGATTGCCTTATCATATCGATCAACAGCTTTTCAGATAAGGCTATATGCTCCATGCATTGCATGATACTCCATTTCTCGGGAGCTTCTTTAAATACCAGTTGCCCTTCACTGAGTCCATCAGTTGCCTTAAGGAAAAAATCATGGCTATCTTTTAATTCCTTAATAAGTAGTTCGCGCTCCTTACTGGTTATCGGATCTGCGTTTCCAACTGTAAAAGAGAACAGTGACATCACTAAGAGAAGTGATAATAATTTTTTCATGATAGATAGGTTAATGGTGAAACGGGAATAAATAATCCGGTAGGGCAGGGTATTAAAGTTAACAAATATTGAGCCAGCTCCAATTATCTTTGGACTATGCAGATACATGAGATCATCCTAACATTGGAACAATTTGCGCCTCCTTCTTTAAAGGAGTCTTATGACAACGTCGGCTTGCTTACAGGTGATGCAACCTGGCATTGCACTGGTATACTGATTTCGCTGGATGCAACTGAAGAGGTGGTGTTGGAAGCAAAAGCGAGGGGTTGCAACCTGGTGATTTCACACCATCCAATTATTTTCGGCGGATTAAAAAAGATAACGGGAAGTAATTATGTTGAAAAAGCAGTTATAGCTTCCATAAAAAATGATATAGCCCTGTATGCCATTCATACTAACCTCGACAATGTAAAGGAAGGGGTAAATGGCCGGATCGCGGATCTCCTTGAACTCAGGAACAGGCAGATCATTCTTCCTAAAACAGGTTTACTCAGGAAGCTGATCAGTTTTGTACCCGTCGATAAAATTGATATAGTGAGGAATGCTCTTTTTGCTACAGGTGCCGGCCACATAGGGAATTATAGTGAATGTAGTTTCCAGGCAGAGGGTGAGGGTAGTTTCCTTGCCGGACAAGGAGCCAATCCATATATAGGTCAGCAGGGTAGAAGGCATTATGAAAAGGAGAGCCGGCTGGAGGTGATCTTCCCTTCCTACCTGGAGCGGGTGGTAATTTCGGCGCTGAAAGCTTCCCATCCCTATGAAGAAGTGGCTTTTGACGTGGTAGAACTCCAGAATCAATGGGACAGGGTAGGTTCAGGTATAATGGGGGAAGTCGGAGAAGAAATGGAAGAGCTGCAATTCCTTGGGAGGCTGAAGGAGTTATTCCGTGTACCGGTAGTGCGGCATACAGAATTGCGGAACAAAAAGATCAGACGGATCGCCGTTTGCGGAGGGGCAGGTAGTTTCCTGGTTAATAGGGCATTACAATTGAAAGCGGATATATATATAACCGGTGATATGAAGTATCATGAATTTTTTGATGCTAACGGGCAGATGGTGATCGCAGATGTAGGCCATTTTGAAACGGAGCAATTCACAGTAGACCTCATATATGATATTTTGGCGGAAAAATTTCCTACCTTTGCCGTCTTCAAAACGGGGGTGTTGACGAACCCGGTGAATTATTATATATAATCTCAAAAACAAATATGGCAACTGTTAAAGACTTTTCGGTTGAAGAAAAACTGGTTTCACTTGTAGCGTTACAGAAGATCGAATCTAAGATCGACGAATTCCAGATCCTGAAAGGAGAATTGCCGATGGAAGTGAGTGACCTGGAAGATGAGATCCAGGGACTGAATGCCCGTCAGACACGTATCGAGGAAGAGATCAATGGTATCAATGAATTTATCAATCAGAAGAAAGAAATTATCCAGGAAGCGGAAGCTTTGATCAAGAAGTACGAGAAGCAGAGCACGAACGTGAAGAACAGCCGTGAGTTTGAGGCCATCAATAAGGAAATCGAAATGCAGCAGCTTGAAGTTAAGCTGGCAGAGAAACATATTAAGGATGCTAATGAAGAGATCTCTGAGAAAGTAGTTGGCCTGGATAAGGCTAAGAAAGCGCTTTCATCAAAAGAAGGTGTTCTTAAACATAAGAAAGATGAACTCGAGAAGATCATCGCTACTACTGAAGCTGAGGAAAAGCACTTCAATAAACTTGCTGCAGAAGCAAGGGAGAAAGTTGATGCGAGGCTTCTTCATTCATATGATCGTATCAGGGATAATTACCGGAATGGTCTGTCTGTTGTTCCGGTTCTTCGTGATGCCTGTGGTGGTTGCTTCAATGCTATTCCTCCCCAGCGCCAGAGCGAGATCAAGCAACGTAAGAAGATCATTGTTTGTGAAAACTGCGGACGTATCCTGGTTGACAATGAGCTTAATGATGGTGTTGAAGTGAAGTAATACGTTAGTGTTCAAATATTATAAAAGCTACCTTTTGGGTAGCTTTTTTTATGCAGTTGTATTCTCCGTGAATACACCTTAAAAGATTGCCTGATTTATTCCCTAAATTGCCGGTCATTATAACAGATGTTACAGGAGTTGCATATACAGAATTACGCCATCATCGATGAGCTGGTGATTTCTTTTCATGGTGGGTTGAATATAATCACTGGTGAAACCGGTGCTGGTAAATCTATCCTGATGGGAGCCCTGTCTCTTATTCTTGGTGAAAGAGCGGATAGTAATGTTGTATTAAATAAAGAAAGAAAATGTTTTGTGGAGGGCGTTTTCCATGCTTTTGGAAAACACGCAGTAACAAAGTTTCTGCAGGAAAATGACCTGGATGTAAATGCTGAATTGGTCATTCGCCGGGAGATAGCCGTGAGTGGAAAATCAAGAGCTTTTGTAAATGATACACCTGTTACCCTTAACCAGTTGCAGGAGTTGAGTGGTAAGCTTGTTGACCTGCACCGGCAATTCGATACCCTTTCACTGGGTGAATCCGGATTCCAGATGGCTGTTATTGATGCAATGGCAGGTAATGAAGCAGTTCTGCAGAAATATCGTAAGGCTTACAAGGGATGGCAGGAAATAAATAATAAGCTTGCAATACTTACAGATCGCCGCTCCAGGGAAACAAAGGAGATGGATTATCATCAGTTTCTTTTCAATGAGCTGGAGGAGGCTGCCCTGAAAGAGAATGAGTTGGAAAATCTGGAATCAGAGTTACAGTTATTGAATAGTGCGGAGGGTATCAAAGCAGCACTTTCTAACGTATATGAACAACTGCTGGGGCAGGACAGGCCCACAGTTCAGATAATGAAGCAATTGCTACAGCAGCTCCAACCATATACTTCACAACATCCCCAACTGGGTGAACTGGCAACAAGAATACAGGCAGTATACGTTGAACTTGATGATGTTGCCTCCGAGGCTGGTCGCCTGCAAGATAAAATGGGTTATGATGCTGCCAGGATTGAACAGATCAACGAGCGACTGAATACCGGCTATCGGCTTCTGAAAAAACATAGTGTAAAGTCCACCGCATCCCTGCTGGAAATCATGGATGAGCTTTCAGCAAAACTCTCCGCTGTTGAACAACTGGGAGATTCAATCAGCCAACTTGAGAAGGAGAGGCAACAAGCTGCTGATGAAATGTTTCAGCATGCCCAGGTATTAAGCCTAGCCCGGAAAAAACTGATACAGCCCTTTGAAAAACAGGTTAATGATCTGCTTACAAGGGTTGGAATGCCGAATGCAAGGATAAAGGTGCAACTGGAAACTGCCGATGCTGGTATTCATGGAACGGATACAATAGATTTTCTATTCGATGCCAACAAAAGCAACCAGTTTTCGCCCATACGAAAAGTGGCCAGTGGTGGTGAATTAAGCAGGCTTATGCTTTGTATAAAATCATTAGTTGCAGGCAAAATGGATCTTCCCACGCTGATCTTTGATGAAATTGATTCCGGCATTTCAGGTGAGGCAAGCCGGCAGGTTGCGCTCATTATGAAAGAACTATCCGCTGCCCGTCAGATTCTATGTATCACCCACCAGCCGCAGATTGCAGGCAAGGCCGACCAGCATTTACTGGTGTATAAAGATACTGCTGCAAAGGCAGTCAGAACAAGGATCAGGGTACTGGCAAAGGAAGAGAGGATCAGGGCCATTGCCATAATGCTGGGAGGTGATAAGCCTTCTACGGCTGCCATGGACAATGCCCGCGAGATGATGCTGAACTGAAATTTTACTTTGGCGCGATCGCTATGGATAACCCAGAAATAGTAGCTTTGGCCCTCAATCTTAAATAACTGCATATGGCCTATAACTTATTGAAAGGAAAGCGTGGTATCATTACCGGAGCATTGGATGAAAATTCTATCGCATGGAAAGTGGCTGAAAAAGCACACGAAGAAGGCGCAACGTTTGTTCTCACCAATGCACCTATTGCCATGAGGATGGGTGAGATAAATAAGCTTGCAGAAAAAACAGGCTCTCAGATCATCCCGGCTGATGCAACCAGTGTGGAAGAACTGACCAATCTCTTTACCCAATCACAGGAAGTTTTGGGTGGAAAGATCGATTTTGTGTTGCACTCAATTGGGATGAGTGTCAATATCCGGAAAAATATCCCCTACACTGAATCCAATTATGATTATTTCATGAAAGGGATCGATGTATCCGCCATGTCGTTTCATAAGATGTTAAGTGTTGCACGTAAGCTTGATGCTATAAATGAATGGGGAAGTGTTGTAGCCCTCACTTATATGGCGGCACAGCGTGTTTATCCTTTTTATACCGATATGGCTGATATTAAGGCCATGCTGGAATCTATAGCCCGGAGCTTTGGTTACCATTATGGTGTTGAAAAGAAGGTTCGGATCAATACCGTTTCACAATCACCCACCAAAACTACTGCTGGCACGGGTATTAAAGGCTTTGGCGATTTCTATGATTATGCCAATGCTATTGCGCCACTGGGAAATGCCACTGCTGAGGATTGTGCCAACTATTGTATCACATTATTCTCAGACCTTACCAGGATGGTTACCATGCAGAATCTTTTCCATGATGGTGGATATTCTACCACAGGTGTTAGTACAGAGGTGATGCAGAAATTGGGGGTTGAAGGATAATAACTAACCTCACAATTAATCATATAAATTGGCCGCTTCAAATTTTTGAAGCGGCTTTTTAGTTTCTTAAAATAACTGTGAGCTGAGTTATAAAGATTTATTATTCTAGGGTTATTTCAGGGTTATTCTAAGGTATTGCCAGGCTATAAACCCTAGGATAACCCTAGGATAACCCTAGGATAACCCTAGGATAACCCTAGGATAGATTTGGGTTGTGGCAAGGAAAAAGCAGGGAAAAGCAAAAGGCTGCCTCATATTTGAGACAGCCTCATTTTATGTTTTAATGAAATTTGCTATAAAAAGCGCCCGATCCTGATCACCATTTACCGCTGCAACTAGTACTCATCTTCATTGAAGAAGAAATCTTCCTGCGAGGGGTAATCCGGCCAGATATCGTCGATCCCTTCGTAGATCTCGCCTTCATCTTCCAGTTCCTGCAGGTTTTCCACTACTTCAATAGGGGCACCGCTGCGGATGGCGTAATCGATCAGCTCGTCTTTGGTAGCGGGCCATGGAGCGTCTTCCAGATAGGATGCTAATTCGAGGGTCCAGAACATCTGTACTTATTTTAATTTTCCGGCAAATGTAGGGGTTAATATGAAATTTCCAAATCCTTTCGGTCAACAACGCTTAATATTGCGGCTTCCTTTTCATTTTAGACAAAAAAAGAATATAATCGCACATGCTTCAGGCCAGAAATATTCATAAGCGGTACGGCGACGTAGAAGTACTGAAAGGGGTGGATATCGATATCAGTACCGGGGAAATCGTTAGTATAGTGGGTTCTTCCGGAGCAGGGAAGAGCACCTTGCTGCATATCCTGGGTACGCTGGATAAGCCCGACCAGGGTTCAATCAATATGAACAATACTGCTGTCACTTCCTTAAACGGCCGGCAATTGGCAGCATTCCGGAATCAGTATATAGGTTTTGTTTTCCAGTTTCACCATCTCCTGCCTGAATTCACCGCCCTGGAAAATGTATGCGTTCCGGGTTGGATCGCTAACCGACCTAAGGACCAGGTGGAGGAAAGGGCTGTGCGGCTACTTAATACGCTGGGACTTTCTCACCGGATAGATAATAAACCACAGGCTATGTCGGGTGGTGAGCAGCAAAGAGTAGCAGTTGCCCGTGCGCTGATCAATGAGCCCCGGATAGTATTTGCCGATGAGCCCACCGGTAACCTCGATTCAATAAATGCCCGCGATCTTCATGAATTATTCTTCCGGCTTCGGGCAGAATTCAACCAGACATTCCTTATAGTTACCCATAATGAAGAACTCGCCAAAATGAGTGACCGCCTGCTGCACATGAAAGATGGCAAGATGGTCAATGGAGATTAATGAAGTCTTGGCTTCCATGGAATCTCCTCAACAGAAAGGAGGTGACCAATATACCTGGATAATACAAAAAGATAATCGCTTAGCCGGTTGAGGTATTTGATGACCAATGGATCCACAAACAGTTTTTCCTGCTGCAGGTGAACACATAACCGTTCTGCCCTTCGGCAGATGCATCGCGCAATATGAAGAGATGATACGGCCATATGCCCCCCTGGTAGAATAAAAAATTTCATGGGCGTGAGGGTATCATTCATCCGATCGATTTCTTTCTCCAAAAGAGTTACATCAGTCTCCAGCAGATCAGGCATCTTCATCTTAGGTTCCTTATCCGGATCACAGGCAAGTGAGGAGCCAATAGTGAATAGACGATCCTGTATTTCCCTCAACATTGCCCTTGATGCCTCATCCTGAAGCTGGTCGTTACAGAAGCCGATATAGGAATTCAGTTCATCAACAGTACCATAGGTTTCAATCCTGATATGACTCTTTGGCACTTTAGTGCCCCCGATCAATGAAGTGTTGCCGGCATCGCCGGTTTTTGTATAAATCTTTAAAGCCATGAGTTAGGATTGGGATTCCAACAAAATAAAAGAAGGAAAGTTGAGCCAGTTTTAAATTCTCAGAGAACAAGCGTGTGTTCATCAAGGTGTTTACGCTTATCAGATTCGATAATGCCATCGCGCAGTCTCACGATCCGGTGTGCGTGATTAGCAATATCTTCTTCATGCGTTACCAGCACAACCGTGTTTCCACTACTCTGGATCTTTCCAAAAATATCCATTATCTCCACGGATGTTTTCGTGTCGAGATTTCCGGTGGGCTCATCGGCAAGTATAATACTGGGGTTATTTACCAGTGCCCTGGCAATGGCAACACGCTGGCACTGACCACCGCTAAGTTCATTTGGGCGGTGATGGCTCCTGTCTGCCAGTCCAACCTTATTGAGAACCTCCAGAGCGATCTCATTTCTTTGCTTTTTGGCAATACCCGCATATACAAGTGGAAGGGCTACATTTTCAGCAGCTGATAGTCGGGGTAGCAAATTGAATTGCTGGAAAACGAATCCGATCTCCTGGTTTCTGACGGCTGCAAGGTCGTCATCAGCCATGGTGCTAACATCCTTTCCGTTAAGGATATAAGTGCCATCGGTAGGTGAGTCGAGGCATCCGAGGATGTTCATCAATGTGCTCTTACCCGAACCGGAGGGCCCCATCAGGGCTACATATTCATTTTTGAAGATATCTAACGACAGGCCTTTTAAAACAGTGATAGCCTGTTTTCCCATATAGTAATTCTTTACGATGGACTCAAGGTGGATTATCGGTTGGGTCATATTACTTTTTGATCACTTTAGGAACATAAAAATATTGCTGATCTGCATCAGGGGCAATGGAAAGTGCTGCCTGGCGGTCCATAGAACCCCTAGGCAGGTCGTCGCGGAGATTGTTTCGGATCTCTGTCATGTGAAGCAAGGGCTCTACACCGGTAGTGTCTAGTTCACCGAGCTTTTCAACGAAAGATATCATCCGGGCCAGATCATCCTGGATCCTTAGTGTTTCCTCTTCATTAAACTCCAGCCTGGCCAAACTGGCAAGCTGCGCTATCATTTCTTTGGTAAGTTCCATAAGCTATCAACAAAAATAATGGAAATGAATGGGTTTTGAAGGAGCTTCTTATCTTCGCCGCTCTATGGAAAATGGAAAAAAAGCAGTTGTGATGAGCGGGATCCGGAGTACCGGTTTCCTGCACCTCGGAAATTATTTTGGAGCGATACGCAATTATGTGCGGATGCAGGATGAATATGAATGCTATTTCATGGTGGCAGATCTCCATACCCTGACCACCCATCCCGATACAAAAGAACTTAAGGCGAATGTTCACAGGGTGCTTGCCGAAAATATTGCCTGCGGACTGGATCCCGAAAAAGTAGCCCTCTACTGCCAGAGCCATGTTCATGAAACTGCTGAGCTTTATCTGTACCTAAACATGCTTGCCTATAAAGGCGAATTGGAAAAAACTACTACGTTTAAGGATAAGGTGCGTCAACATCCCGAAAATGTAAATGCCGGGCTTCTGACATATCCCGTATTAATGGCTGCCGATATTCTCTTACACAGGGCGAGTCTGGTACCCGTTGGAAAGGACCAGGAACAACATCTGGAAATGACCCGTAATTATGGAAACCGGTTTAATCATAGATATGGTGAAGTTTTTCCGGAAGCATTTGCATTCAATTACGGCGAAGAACTGGTAAAGGTGCCCAGCCTTGATGGGCTTGGGAAAATGAGTAAGAGTGAGAATCAGTATGCAACGATTTTCCTTTCCGATGATGATGAGCTCATCCGCAAAAAGGTTATGAAAGCTAAGACGGATGCGGGTCCGGAGGCTCCCGGTACTCGTATGCCTGACTATATCGAGAATATTTTTCTGCTTATGAAACTGGTGAGCGCTACTGATGTGGTGGAGAAATTTACAGCTGATTACAACCAGGCATCTATCAGGTATGGTGATATGAAAAAGCAGCTTGCAGAAGATATGGTTCAATTTATCAGCCCTATCCGTGAGAGAACCGAAAGCATTCGCAATGATGAAAAATATCTTCGCCAGATCATGGAACTTGGTGCTGAGAAGGCACGCAAGAGCGCGGGTGCTACCATGGAGAAGGTTCGCGAAGCAATTGGACTGAAATACTATTAATTTCCTATATTCAAAAACCTGTTAAGCCAGGCTTAATTATTATGGCCAAAGGAAAAAAACCTAAGCATATTGCCGTTGCCGGAAACATCGGTGCGGGTAAGACTACTCTTACCGAGTTATTGAGCAAACATTATAAATGGATTCCCCAGTTTGAAGATGTAGATCATAATCCCTACCTCAACGACTTCTATGAAGACATGCCCAGGTGGAGCTTCAATCTTCAGATATATTTCCTTAACAGCAGAATCAATCAGATCCTTGATATTCATCGTGGAACCGAAACCGTTATACAAGACCGGACCATTTATGAGGATGCGCACATCTTCGCACCCAACCTTCACGAGATGCAGTTAATGAGCAAGCGTGATTTTGATAATTATTTTCTATTCTTCCAGACACTCAAAACCATGGTTCAGCCACCTGACCTGATGATTTACCTCCAGGCATCTGTACCCACCCTGGTTGGACAAATTCAGAAGAGAGGCCGTGAATATGAAGAAAATATCAGGCTTGATTACCTCAAGCGGCTCAATGATTTCTATAACAAATGGATTGATACATATAAAGAAGGGCCATTGCTGGTAATTGATGTTGACAAAAATAAATTTGCGGAGAACGAGGAAGACCTTGGCGATATCATCCGGAAAGTGGATGCGCAATTATATGGTCTGTTTTAATTTTTTTTAGAATACAAATTATTGTTGGAGATCCGCTCATTGAGCGGATTTTTTTATACCTGAAATTTTACCGTTATAACACGCTTACCTGAGGTTAAAGCATGTATTAGTTTAGTGATGTAATTAATTATAACACGTGTAAAGGGAAGATTTGTATTGTAATGCCCGTTGCCGGCCAGTGACAAAAGAAGAATACATCATAAAAAATTCAAGTAGTATGGAACAGGTAAGTTTATGTGAAATGGAATTTGAGGAGTTGAAGTGCTCTGAAATGATGGATATAAATGGGGGAGACCTTATGCTCCCTTCAGCATCACTTAGTTTGATAAATGTGACTACAAATTTATTTGTGGCCGCAGAAGAGCTGGTTCAGGGCTTTATAGCCGGATGGAATTTTGATAATAAATAATAAAACAAATAAATATGGAAAGTACAATCTTAAATGAACTCACCGCCGATGAGCTGGTGACAATCAATGGTGGTGCTGAATCAGGTGAAGGCTTTTGGTACACCATAGGTCAGATTGGTGGAACAATTGTAAAATCTATTGTGACACTGGCAGAAACAGCTATGGACTACCAGGCATCTCTTTCAACTTCCGACAAAAAGTAACAATAAGGCCGGCGGGTAATATCGTCCGGCCTTTTACACCAGAATCACAGGTTACAATCATGGGAAATAAAGTATTTGAGCAGCAGCAGATATTGGCTGGACGACTACCCGGTTCCGTCAGGATACTTTATTTAGTATCCATTTTCCTGGTACTATTTTTAATAGGATCCGGAAGGTTCTTAAAAATGGATGTGGTAGTTAAATCACCTGGACAAATTCGACCTGCTTTGGAAAGGACAATTGTAAAATCGGGGATCTCAGGTCTTATTGACAGCCTTTATGTAAAGGAGGGGCAACGCGTACAAAAGGGAGCAGTACTTGCGCAGTTAAACGGGGATCATGAATCAATTATAGAATCTCAATTCAGCGAAGAGCTGAAAAGAAAGCGGAAACTGCTGGAAGACCTGGAACAATTGACGTTGATCAGGCAGCCGTATTTATCCAATTCAGTGGTAATTAATAGTGACGCCTACAGGCAACAGCTAAAAGGTTTTCAACAAGCTTATCAGGAAAAAAATCTATTGCTCCAATATGCGAAAAGTGAAGAAACTACGGCCTCTGCTTTGTTGTCGGATAAGATCATAGCCAGGTCAGAGTATGAAATGAAATTAAAAGATCTAAGACAGGCAGAATTCAATGCAAGGAGTTACTGGCACCAACAGCTTTCGAGATGGAGTGAGGAGAAACAGAAGTTAAACCAGGAGATGCAAGAGCTTGATTCACGTTCAAGGCAAATTAAGGCTGAGAAGAAAAAACTGCTGATAACTGCACCAGTAGGCGGAATAATCATGGGTGTTAATTCAAGGTATGAAGGCAATACAATACAGGCTGGAGAAACCTTCTGTTCTGTTTCACCAGAAGATACACTTATAGCTGAGTGTTATGTTAATACTGAAGATGTGGGCTTTCTATATGATCTCCAACCTGTAAGTTTTCGTGTAGATGCTTATGACCACAAAACATTCGGCACGGTTTCCGGCAGAATCCTGAAAATTGATGAAGACCACACAATCATGGATAACCGTGCGGTATTCAGGATTCGTTGTTCCATTACCCAGCTGGCACTCAGTTCTAGTAATGGGTTTAAGGCAAGGCTGAAAAAGGGATTGGGTCTGGAGGCTCGCTTTATTATCGCACGCAGAACTTTGTGGCAATTGCTCTTTGATAAACTGGATAACTGGCTCGATCCTGTAAATGCTATTTAGTTCTGTAATGAAAAAGGTAAAAGCTATCAGGCAACGTGATATAACTGATTGCGGTGCTGCATGTATTGCCTCAATCCTGGATTATTACGGCACCTTCATTACGGTTAGTCAGATTCGGCAGTATGCGGGAACTGATCAGCAAGGCACAAGTTTACTGGGATTGAAGGAGGCTGCAGAAGCATTTGGATTGAGTGCAAGGGCTGTTAGGGCAAATAAAGATAATCTCCCACTGGTTCAATTACCCGCAATCGCACATCTGGTGCTCAATTCAGGATTGCAGCACTATGTGGTGATATATAGGCTAAGGAGATCAGGCGTTGAATATATGGATCCCGCAAACGGGAAAACTGTATCGGAATGCCTTGATCTGTTTCTTTCAAAATGGTCGGGAGTGATAGTGATGTTTGCTCCACAGCCAGGCTTTACACCAAAGAACAGAACACTCTCTGTTTCTTCAAGATTCATGGAACTGGTAAGGCCACATTATCCTGATATGTTACAGGCTTTGCTGGGAGCCATCGTTTATACAGTCCTGGGATTCGCCACATCCATTTATATACAGAAACTCATCGACGATGTTATTGGTAATTCCAGTTTGGAGTTATTGCATTTGATGAGTACTGTAATGATTATTCTTATTATTATCCAGGTAGTGATCGGATTATGCAGATCGCTTATTGGATTAAAAATAGGACAGGCATTGGATGCAAGATTGGTAACAGGATATTATAAACACCTCTTTCGTCTTCCTGTACGATTTTTTGACACAATGCGGGTTGGCGAAATTTTAAGCCGGGTGGGTGACGCAATAAAGATCCGGGTCTTCATAAATGAATTGGCTCTTAGCCTTATGGTAAGTGTCCTGATTGTATCGTTTACTGTAGTTCTGATGTTTCTATACTATTGGAAGCTTGCTTTGATTGTAATGGCAGTACTTCCGGTTTATCTTTTATTGTATCATATTGCCGCAAAAACTAATCGAAAATGGCAGCGTAGCATAATGGAAAGGTCAGCTGAACTTGAATCATGCTTCGTTGAAGGACTTCATAATGCTTCCACTGTAAAGCGGCTTAACCTGGGTGATTATGTGGTAGAACGAACAGAGGATAGTTTTTTCAGATTAATTAACACAGGATATAAGTCCGGACTTTATAATCTTTTCATAGGAACAAGCTCCGAATTTGTCAATCGGCTATTGATTATCGTTATACTATGGATTGGAGCCTGGTTTGTAATGAAGCAGGAATTATCGGCCGGAGAGCTTTTGAGTTTTTATTCACTGATCGGATATTTTACTGGTCCGGTTGCTACACTAATAGGTTCAGGTAGAATGATCCAGGATGCGACAATTGCTGCAGAGAGATTATTTGAAGTGATCGATCTGGATGCAGAACAAATTGCAGGAGTACCATTATTAGAACTAAGTAGCCCAATGGGTGGTGACATTGTATTCAGTAATGTTTGTTTTAGTTATGGCCCCCGCAATATGATTTTTAATAATCTTGGATTCCGGATCAGGAAATCCAGCATCACTGCTGTGGTAGGGGAAAGTGGATGTGGAAAATCCACCATTATATCATTGCTGTTGAATCTCTATCCTTTAAAGGAAGGAAAAATATTCATAGGTGATTTTGACATTACATATTACAGTCACAACAGTTTGCGGAATTATATAGGAGTTGTTCCTCAACAGATTGATCTGTTTAATGGAACGATCATAGAAAATATTGCCATTGGTGATCCGGCACCTGATCTGGAAAGAATTATCCAACTCTGCAGGAGTACAGGTGCAGACCAGTTTATTGAAAAAATGGCTGATAGTTATTATTCCAAAATAGGAGAGAAGGGCACTAACTTATCGGGCGGACAAAAGCAGCGGATCGGTATTACAAGAGCATTGTACAGAAAACCTGAGATATTGATTCTTGACGAGTCAACAGCTAATCTTGATTCATTAAGCGAAAGCCGGATCAATCAATTGCTCCAGGAATTAAAGAATTCGGGTACAACGATAATAATGATCACTCACCGCCTTAGAAATATAATTAATGCAGATATAATCCATCTTATAGAAAATGGTATGGTCAGGGAATCTGGAAGTCATCAGGAATTAATTGAAATGGGAGGCGCTTATTACAGATATTGGTCAAATAATTCAGAATGAACCGATATGCTAAGGAAACTATTGCGGGTAATTGGCATATTGCTTAAGTGAGTCGAGCTGATCTTCTATGATCTGCTGCCAAAGTACTTGTTTGTCCCTGTGTCTTGAATGGTTTGTTTCCTTATCATACAACTGCTGGTAACCGGCCTGCTCCTGGGTGATTCGCTGATAGATAAGTTGAATATCTTTTTCCACCGTTGCGTGTCTGAATTTATACTCGCTGAGAGCTTTATGCAGTTTTCGGGTATATAACTGTGATATGTCGAAATGCCCTTGTTCATGGGCCAGGATGTATACCTTCTCTACTTTGGTCCATGATTTATGAGGATAAAAGATGCATTTCAACTGGTAGCTGAGTTCATTTTCATCATAGCCATAGTTAATTAGAATAGAGGTACTTGTTAATGCTGCATTATCTGAGCTTTCAATTGGTGCGCCTTTAAAATCGGACCAGCTAAGGATACGACGATTTCGCCAGTTGATCGCCTCTTTTTCGGATCTGGGTGGTGTATATGAAAGTGTAAATCCGGATTTAAAGGGAACAGAAAATTTAGGCTGCTTCACCGGGGTATTTATAATTCCGATGCTTCCAAATATTATCATTAAGAAGGGTAGTATCATCAATAAACAATTTTATCCAGAGCAAAGATGCAAAACACCTCTTTCAGGTGGTGTGGGTGAATGCTAAAATATGGCAAAAAAATTCCGCCCCGTGAACGGGGCGGACTGCAAGCAACGTTTGAGACCGAAAACTATAAAACTAAACTTTAGGAGCGGCTGCTAAAATTTCAGCAGAAACCCCTGAAGCATACTTTTCGAAATTTGCCAGAAATTGATTTGCAAGCGCCTTGCACTTGGAATCATAGGCAGAACTGTCTGGCCAGGTATTGCGTGGATTCAACACCTCTGATGGAACGCCGGGGCATTGCAGCGGCATTTCCATTCCAAATACGGGATGTGTTTCATATTTAGACGTTTCCATTTTACCTTCCAGCACTGCTGTTATCATTGCGCGGGTGTAAGACAGTTTCATTCTGTGACCTATACCATAGGGGCCACCGGTCCATCCGGTATTAACCAGCCAAACCTTTACATTATGCTTACGCAATTTTTCCCCCAGCATTTCAGCATATTTTCCTGGATGAAGTGGGAGGAAAGGAGCGCCGAAACAAGCGCTAAAGGTTGATTTTGGTTCTGTAACCCCTGCTTCAGTTCCTGCAACTTTTGCAGTATAACCTGATATGAACTGGTACATGGCCTGCTCTGTTGTGAGTTTGCTAAGAGGGGGCAAAACTCCATATGCATCGCATGTAAGGAAGAAAATATTGGTTGGAATATTGCCCACTGAAGGTTCCTGTGCATTACTGATAAAGTCCAGAGGATAGGATACCCGGGTGTTTTCCGTTATAGATCCGTCATCAAAATTAATTCGGTTTGTTCCATCAAAAAACATGGTATTCTCCAGCAGGGCACCCTGTCGTATGGCGTTATATATTTCAGGCTCTTTCTCTTCGGTTAAACCAATACATTTTGCATAACAGCCGCCTTCAAAATTGAAAATATTGTCATCCGTCCAGCCATGTTCATCATCACCAATGAGCTTTCTTTTCGGATCAGCACTGAGAGTTGTTTTGCCAGTTCCGCTGAGTCCAAAGAAAAGTGCGGTTTCACCATCTCTTCCCATATTTGCTGAACAGTGCATACTAAGTACATTCCGCTCCAGTGGTAATATATAATTCAGCACACTAAAGATCCCTTTCTTGGTTTCACCAGTATACCCGGTTCCCGCAATCAGGATTGTTTTATGCCGGAAAGAGATTACAGCAGCATTATGCTGACGTGTGCCGCATTCTGCCGGATCAAGCAAAAGGTCGGGTGCTGAAAAAATCGTCCATTCTGGTTTGAAGTTCTCCAATTCCTCTTCAGCAGGGCGAAGAAACATATTGTATGAAAAGAGGTTGATCCAGGGTTTTTCATTAACTATCCGGATATTCAACCTGTAACGGCTATCCGCACATGCATAAGCGTCGCGTACCCAGATTTCTGGACATTTTGCCAGGTAGTCAGTGATTTTCTTCTTTATTATGAAGAAATACTTTTCGTCAATTCCTATATTAAACTCATTCCAATGAACTGTATTGGTGGTAAGATCGTCCTTAACGATGAACTTGTCTTTTGGACTGCGGCCGGTAAACTCACCCGTCCTGATCACCAGTGCTCCCGTATCATTTAATACACCCTCACCTAAACGAAGTGTATCCTGAACTAATTCTTCCGGGGTTAACTGATAATGCACATTATCTGCTGCATGGAGACCAATATTTACCAGTTGGTCAACAGGAAACATAATGGTAGGTACTGACATATTCGAACAATCGTTTGTTAGCGCAAATCTAGGGGTTGAAAATTAAGTGTACTAACAATGCGTCCATCTAACACTATAGAATTTGTTTAAAAAAACAGGCCATTCTTTAAATAATGTTCAGCAAAATGCTTCTATTTTAACTGAAAACAACATACTAACAACTGTTAGCTTGAATGATAGCTATTTTTTTATTTGTTCCATGAGTCAGTTTTTTTAACAATATCTGTCCATATCCACTTTTTTTCAGCAATAGCGAAAATCATGGTTATTTTAGCCACCCGAAATGTCTGAATATGAAATATTTGCCGCTGGATCCTAAGATATTTATTGAAAACAGAAAGAGGTTTGTAAAGGAAATGGAAGCAAATTCCATAGCTATTTTCAATAGTAACGACGAGCTGCCCACAAATGGCGATGCGCTCTTCAAGTTCAAGCAGAATTCTGATTTATACTGGCTAACCGGCATTGAACAGGAGGATACAATGTTGATTTTATTCCCCGCCAACCCTGATCCAAAATACAGGGAGATTTTAGTACTTGTGAGGCCAAACGAGATCAAGGAGAAATGGGATGGGCGGCGCCACCGCCGGGAGGAAGCCACTGTCATATCGGGCATTAAAACAATTGTTTGGCTTGATAGCTTAGATGCCCTGTTGCAACCAATGATCCATTTGGCGGAGACTATCTATCTAAATACGAATGAGAATGACAGGAAAGCAAACCTGGTGCCTGTGAGGGATTACCGTTATGCGGAGGAAATGCGCAAGCGATATCCGCTTCACCAGTATCGTAGAAGTGCGCGTATCCTTAAGGCACTTCGTGCCATAAAGACGCCCCAGGAAATTGTGGTAATGCAGCAAGCTGTTGATATAACGGAGAAGGCTTTCCGTCGATTGTTGAAATTCATCAGGCCGGGTGTAATGGAATATGAGATCGAAGCGGAGATCTACCATGAGTTCCTCCGAAACCGAGCCACGGGTCCGGCCTACGGAAGTATAATCGCCAGTGGTGACAGAGCCAGGACACTTCATTATGTAAGTAATAGTGAGGAATGCAGGGATGGTGAGCTTATCCTTATGGATTTTGGGGCAGAATATGGCGGCTATTGTGCTGATCTGACCCGCACAATACCTGTAAATGGGAAATTTACAAAACGTCAGAAAGAGGTGTACAATGCATGCCTGGCCTTACACAATTATGCGAAATCAATATTAAAGCCAGGTATAAACATCCTCGACTATACGGAGAAGGTTGGAGATGAGGCTACGAAACAATTCCTGAAGATAGGTTTGTTGACGAAGGATGCTGTAAAGAATGAGGATCCTGAAAACAGGGCATATCGGAAATATCTATACCATGGAATATCCCATCATCTTGGAATAGATGTTCATGACCTTGGTACGCGAACAGAACCAATTAAAGCAGGGATGGTCTTTACGATTGAGCCGGGAATTTATATTGAAGAAGAACAAACGGGAGTCCGTATTGAAAATAATGTCTGGATCACCAGAACAGGTAATAAGGATCTATTCGAAAATATTCCAATTACTGCTGAAGAGATAGAAAAACTGATGAAAAAATAACTGCTTAAGTAAACCCTGATCAAAGCATGAAACAATTTCCGAATCTCTTTACCCTTTTAAACCTTGTTTTTGGCTTCATGGCAATAATTGTCATTCTTCAAAATGGCATAACCATGGTGAACGGATCCGCAGGGCAGTATATGGTTGATATGCCGGAAAAGATCTGGCTTGCATCGCTATTTATTGCTATAGCAGCAGTTGTTGATTTCTTTGATGGTTTCATTGCACGCCTGTTGAAAGCAAGCAGTGCAATGGGTAAACAACTGGATTCATTGGCTGACGTTGTGAGTTTTGGAGTGGCACCGGGACTGATCCTATACCAGTTTCTGCGGTTAAGTTTCGCTGCAGATGAGAATGGTCTTGATACCAGTTTTATTTGGTTACTGCCATCAGTACTTATTCCATGTGCTGCAGCATACCGTCTCGCCCGATTTAATATTGATGAAAGTCAGTCATATGGATTTAAAGGCGTTCCGGTTCCTGCTGTCGGATTAGTAGTTGCCTCAATGCCACTTATCTATTGGAATACAAATAGTGAAACATTGATTAATATCCTGTCGAACAGATGGGTGCTTTATGCCATAATACTTGTTTTGAGTTATCTCATGGTAAGTACATTGCCCATCATGGCATTGAAGTTTAAAGACTATAGTGTACAAAACAATATTCCTAAACTCATTATTCTCGCCATTGCAATAATTTCAGCTATTGTATTGAAATGGGCGGCCATGCCCGTTATTTTCCTTGCATACATTATTGTATCTTTGGCCCTCAAAAACCGAAAAGAATGACTTTCTCTGTACAGGTTAAAGTAATGCCCCTTAAAGAACTCCTTGATCCGCAGGGCAAGGCTGTTATGGGTGGATTGGGAAATCTTGGACTCAACGCAATAACTGATGTTCGCATAGGAAAAAACATTACACTCCAGGTTGAAGCGGCCAACGGGGATGAAGCAAGATCTATTGCTGAGCAGGCTGCAAAAAAACTTCTCGCAAATCCTGTAATGGAACAATTTGAGATCACCATCAATTGATCGTAAGAACCTTGTTCTTGCTCTAACAAAATTTCCCGATGCTCTACTTAGTTCCGTCGCCCATAGGAAACCTGCAGGATATAACACTAAGGGCTTTGGAAGTGCTGGGTACGGTAGATCTGATCCTGGCTGAGGATACACGGAATTCAGCGAGGTTATTAACACACTATAATATTCAGAAACCATTAAGTCCGTATCATCAGCATAACGAACATAAAGTTCTGCAGCATCTTGTTGATCAACTGGTGGGTGGAAAAAAAATGGCTGTATTAACTGATGCGGGTACTCCCGGCATATCTGATCCTGCTTTCCTGTTGGTCCGTGAATGCATTCGTCATGACATCCGGGTTGAGTGTTTGCCTGGGGCAACCGCTTTTGTTCCTGCATTGGTAAATAGCGGACTCCCGATCAACAGGTTTTGCTTTGAAGGGTTTCTTCCACCAAAAAAAGGAAGGCAGACAATGTTAAGGAAGCTGGCCTTAGAAGAGAGGACCATGGTCTTTTACGAATCCCCCATGAGATTGGTAAAAACATTAGAAGAACTCGCCTTATATTTTGGTGGTGAAAGGCAATGCTGTGTAAGCAGGGAATTAACCAAAATGTTTGAAGAGAATAAAAGGGGGACGCTTTTGGAAGTTGCGGGCTATTTCAGTGGTAAAACTGTTAAAGGGGAGATAGTACTTGTTGTTGCAGGTGTCAATTCTTAATTTTTATGATTTCATTATCAGGATGCATAGGATATTTGCATCGAATAAACCATAACAATCATGAGATCAGCGATCATCGCAATTTTATTTCTTTCATTTGTAGGCCTTCCCAAAGAAGGATGGGCACAGATCAGGAAGATTCCGGCAGTGGTCACCGATGCCTTCAAATACAAGTATCGCAATGCGGAAAGTGTTGAATGGAAGGATAAGCTCACACATTATGTTGTATACTTCCAGATGAATAATGATCGTTATGAGGCTGGATTTAAAAATGACGGTACATGGATAAGTTCACAGAAAGATATAAGCGAAGATGATGTTCCGGAGGCAGTGGAAGAGGGGCTTTCAAAAAGTAAATATGCAGACTGGGAGATTGACAGTTATTACCAGTTAATTTATCCCGATGATCATCTTGAGTACCGTTTGCTTGTTCGCAAATCGGACCTGAATAAGCGAGACCTTATCTTTGCATCAAACGGGAGATTATTAAAAGATAAGCTCACACTCTGATATAACAAATATTATTAATGCTACGGGGTTCAGATTGATCTGGACCCTGTTTTTATTTATTGCATTAGGCATTTTTACTGAAATTTACCGATAATCGCATCAATCTAACACATACAAGAAAATGAAGTATTTTTTGTTATTACTATTTGTTGTTGGCAGCCTTAGTTTAACACATGCGCAAACCAGCGGTTGGCAACAGCGTGTCCGTTATAGGATGGACATCAATATGGATGTAAATACAAACCGGTTTACGGGCAAGCAACAACTGGAATACACTAATAATTCTCCGGATACCCTTCACCGTGTGTTCTATCATTTGTATTGGAATGCTTTCCAACCCAACAGTATGATGGATGCCCGCAGTCGTGAACTCGGTAAGATCGTACATTCAAATAACCGCCAGGATTGGGATGGACGGGTTCGTGACCGGATACAGAATCTGAAACCTGAAGAGATAGGATACCAGAAGATTCTTTCACTAAAAATGAATGGTGTGGTTCAGTCATTCAAGGTGCATGAAACTATATTGGAGGTTACGCTTTCAAAACCAATTTTACCTAAAACCAAGGTGGTTTTTAATATGGACTTTGAAGCCCAGGTCCCTTTGCAGATCCGTCGCTCCGGCAGGGATAACCCAAGTACTGGTGTACGCTATAGCATGAGCCAATGGTACCCCAAAATTTGCGAGTATGATTTTGAGGGATGGCATCCTACACCTTATGTAGCACGCGAATTCCATGGCGTTTGGGGTGATTTTGATGTGAAGATTTCTATTGATAGAAACTATATTCTTGGCGGTACCGGGTATTTACAGAATGCCCAGCAGATAGGGTATGGTTATGAAGCGCCTGGTTCGAGGGTAACACGACCTGCGGGTTCGAAGCTCACCTGGCATTTCATTGCGCCTGAAGTACACGATTTTATGTGGGCCGCTGATCCCGAGTTCAGGCATATAGTGAGAAACGTTCCTCAGGGCCCTACGATTCATGTACTCTATAATTATAAGGAGAACGACACCAAAAATGACGAGGCATGGACGAAGATTGCTGATGCAGCGGTTCAGGTACTTCCTTTTATTGAGAAAAACTTTGGGAAATATCCTTATAAACAATATTCATTTATACACGGGGGAGATGGGGGTATGGAATACCCGATGTCAACTTTACTTAGTGGTCCAAGTTTGGGAACAGCTTTCCATGAATGGATGCATAACTGGTACCAGATGGTTCTTGCCACAAACGAGAGCCTTTATGCATGGATGGATGAAGGGTTCACTTCTTATGCAGAAAGCCTGGTGGATCGATATTACCGGGATCTCAGTTTCGAAGAGAAGATAACAAGGTCGGCAGAGGGCACAGGGCCCCGGAGAATTGCTGATGAGAATTCAATGCAGAATCCGCATGCCGGAGCATACCAGAATTATTTTGCATTGGTGCGCAGTGGTAAAGAAGAACCAATGACAACCCATTCAGATCATTATGAAACCAATTTCGCTTACAGTATCGCTGCATATTCAAAAGGGGAGATTTTTCTTGAACAATTGGGATATATTGTTGGTGCAGCAACACGCGATCGAATTCTGCTTGACTATTACAATACCTGGAAATTCAAACATCCCAATGTCAATGATTTTATTAGGGTGGCAGAAAAAAGGAGTGGTATGAAACTGGACTGGTACCGTGAATATTGGGTTAATACCACCAAAACAATTGATTATGGAATAGATAGTTTGTTCGAGACGGGCAATGAAACCCGTATCAGGTTGAAACGAAGCGGTAAGATGCCAATGCCGGTAGATCTTATGATTACATTCCGTGATGGTTCTAAAGAACTGCATTATGTACCTATGTACCTTATGTTTGGTGCAAAAGGGGTGGAAGATCCTAAAATGAACAGCAAGACTTATGAAGCATGGAAGTGGACGCATCCCACCTATGAGGTAAGTACTTCAAGAAAGCTGCAGGATATCGTTAAGGTGGAAATCGATCCTTCAGACCGTATGGCTGATGTGAATCCAAAAGATAATACACTTGAACTGAACTGGTGATCGCCTGGTTCATAAATATGATAATGCCGTTGTTTATGCAGCGGCATTATCATTTATGAAAAGCCAAAAACTGGCAGCGAATCAGCAGGTAAGGTTAATGATTAACAATATTTGAGGCATCCCTCTCTTGTTGCACCCAAAAATACAGCGCATTTTTTTCCTGTATATACCACAAAGTGGGTATTTTATCGACCGAAATACTTGTTTACTGCTTCTACCCGGTTGCTAACATGCAGTTTTTCATAAATATGGTAAACATGTTTGCGAACTGTTTCACCGGTAATGAAAAGTTGGGCAGATATTTCCTTGTATTGTAATCCTTTAGCAAGAAGTTCGAGAATTTCCCTTTCCCTGTTTGAGAGAATCCCAATTGTTCCCAATGTTGTATTTGGTATGTCTGCTATTTCCGGGGTAACTGGTTTATGCTGAAAAGCAGCTACTACTTTGCGGGCAATCTGGGTACTCATGGGAGCCCCACCTTCATTGAGTTCCCTAATGGCCTCCAGTAATTTGGCGGGGGAGGTTTTCTTGAGAATATATCCGCTTGCCCCCGCGCTGAGAGCTTCAAATATCTTTTCATCCTCTTCATATACGGTACACATCATGAAAAGAATATCAGGGTTTTCGGGCTTCAGTCTTCTCACGCATTCAATACCACTCATTCCTCCAAGATTGATATCCATCAATACTACTTTGGGCTGCAACAGTGGCATTTTGCTTATTGCCTCTTCAGCACTAGCAAAACTTCCCAACAAATGGAACTCGTCCGAAAGCTGAACAATCTCTTCAAGGGCGAGCCTTATATCGTTGGTGTCATCTACAATACATACGGTAATTGCCATATTACAAAGGTGCGGTTATATATGATTTCTGCAATACCTCAAAGTGGTAATTGTGGAAAGTTACCGGTGCACATAGACCACATGTTTTTCGCGGAAAAAATCTTCCGGGAAAAGGCTGTACACTTCAATTAAATGAGGCCTAACACCGCTTTCTGAGATTTCCTGAGAAAGGTCACCACCTTTAAGGCAGATCAGTCCCGAGGCAGGATAATCTCCTTCTGAAGGGCGTTTCAGGAGTAAAGGCCGGCTCCATTGCCAAAGCGTTTTTAAGGGTGCAACCGCCCTGCTCACTGCATAATCAAATTTACGGTCGCGGATGTCTTCCACCCTGCCATGCCGGGTCGATATATTAGTTAAACCAATGGCATTTGCTACCTCTTTTACCACCGTTAATTTCTTATTGATGCTGTCTGCCAGCAGGAATTCGGACTCGGGAAAAAAAATGGCCAGGGGAATTCCTGGAAACCCACCGCCAGTGCCAATATCAATAATTTTTGAACCAGGAGGAAATGAAAATGCTGCAGCAATACTTAGTGAATGCAATACATGGTTTTCATAAAGATGGTCTATATCCTTTCTGGAGATTACATTGATCTTACTATTCCAATCGAGATACAAATCCCCCAGAGCATTAAATTGTTCTTTTTGCCTGGGAGTGAAATCAGTAAAATATTTCTCTATCAGCTCCAGTTTTGACGGGGTTTTTTCCATAATGCAGTTGCAAAGATGCAATAATAAAAGAACATCCAGATATCATATAGCCACCACCAGGCCCATAGATCTTTTTCTCCCAGTTTATTCATGGAGCGGTAATTTATCAGTGCCTGGCTGATAAATCGCAATCCAAAAACTGCGAGTGTCAGTTGCCAGTTGTATACCGATAAGCTTAAAAGAAATAATGGATAATAAAGAAACTGGGAGATGGTATACAATCCAAGTAAAAACCTGAATATGGGACGATAGTATTTGCCTGTAGTATAATGTCTGGTTTTCTGACGGTACCAATTGCCGAATGTCTTTTCTGCTTCAGATAAAGTAAAAGCTTCCGGATCAAGTACCACCTTTACATTGCTTGCGGTTGCAACTTTGTTAATGAACAGATCATCATCTCCACCAGGTAAGTGGTTGATGGAACTAAAACCTTTATTTTTCAGGAATAGTTCTCTTTTATAAGATAAGTTTCGTCCAACTCCCATATAAGGCATTCCTGCGAGCGCATATGAAAGGTATTGTTGTGCAGTATGAAATGTTTCAAAACGTATAAGCCTGTTCAATAAGCCTGGGCGTTTGTGGTAGGCCCCATACCCTAATACAATATCAACACCAGGTTCATAGGCGTCCTGCATTTTGAAAAGCCAGTGTTCAGAAGCGGGTACACAGTCTGCGTCTGTTAATAGAAGCACTTCATGATTTGCCTCTCTGATTCCCATCGAGAGAGGGTATTTTTTTCCTGGTATTCCTTTCGCCTCTTGCTCCAGATTAACTATTTCCAGTCCTTTGAATGTTTTTCTGAATTCTTCCAGGAGGTAGCGGGTATCATCCTGACTATTATGATTAACGACAAGGATCTCGTGTGTGCTGGGATATTTTTGGAACAAGACTCCGGGAAGGTTTCTGGCCAGGTTACCAGCCTCATCCCGGGCACAGATGACAACTGAAACCGGATGTTGCTGGTTGATTACTTTTGGTTTTTCCCTGAAAAACGCCAATCTGCTGAAAAATCCCCAATAATACAGGAGCTGGATAAAACTGATGACACAAAAAATGACGAAGGCTGTGAGCCGCCAGTCAAACTGAAGCTGCGATAAATCCATAAACATCTGGGCTTGGGGTGTTTTGTCTGCTGACTACAAAAATACGTTTAGGTTAAGATTATTGGCATGTGAATCATCAACAACTGGGGATAACTCCATCGCAGCCCCTACCTTTGCGGCCATGTCAGCACTTTCTTTCTGTCTACAGCATCAGGATCCATCGTCAAAAGCACGGGCGGGTATCATTAACACTGACCATGGCAGTATTCAAACGCCCATATTCATGCCCGTGGGTACAGCAGGTAGCGTAAAAGCTGTATCACAGCAGCAATTGCGGGAGGAGGTTAAGGCAACAATTATACTTGGTAATACCTATCATCTTTACCTCAGGCCTGGAACGGAGGTATTACAGGCAGCAGGCGGATTACATCGTTTCAATGGCTGGAATCACCCTATACTTACAGATAGCGGTGGCTACCAGGTGTTTTCGCTGGCTGGTAACCGAAAGCTGACGGAAGATGGAGCATTATTTCAATCGCATATAGATGGGTCAAAACATATGTTCACCCCCGAAAGCGTAATGGATATTCAACGGGTGATTGGTGCAGATATCATTATGGCCTTTGATGAATGTCCGCCTTACCCCAGCAATTATGAATATGCCAGGAAATCTATGGACCTAACCCATCGATGGTTAAGCAGATGTGTTAACCGTTTGGCTGAAACACCTGACCTGTATGGATATTCGCAGAACCTCTTCCCTATAGTACAGGGTAGCACTTTTGCTGATCTCAGGAAAGCATCCTGCGAATACATTTCATCGAAAGGAGCAGTGGGTAATGCTATTGGCGGCCTTAGTGTGGGCGAACCAGAAGAGATGATGTATGAACTTACTGCACTCTGCTGCGACAATCTGCCGGAAGATAAGCCCCGCTATCTTATGGGTGTGGGTACTCCGTGGAATATTCTGGAGAATATTTCCTTAGGTGTGGATATGTTTGATTGTGTTATGCCAACACGTAATGGTCGGAATGCTATGTTGTTTACCAGCAAAGGGGTAATAAACATAGATAATAAAAAATGGGAAAAGGATTTTTCACCTATTGATGATGGCATTGATTGCAATTTCAGTAATTATTATAGTAAAGCTTATCTACGTCACCTTGTAAAAGCAAAGGAGATACTTGGATTAACGATTGCGAGTGTACATAATCTGGGTTTCTATCTTTGGCTTGTAAAACAAGCGCGTGAACATATTATCGCCGGAGATTTCCAAAGCTGGAAAAATGAGATGATCCCTGTACTTAAAACCCGATGCTGATCTTCTTAACCTTAATTCAACATATATTTCGCCTACTTTTGATGGTGGTAACAGAGAAATAAATGAAGATCCTCGACTGGTATATATTTAAAAAATTCATGGTGACCTTCGTGTTCACCATCCTCACGATCACCATTATTGCAATGGTTATAGATGCCAGTGAAAAAACAGATGATTTTGTTAAATCGGGGCTACCATTTACCGGGATTATCACCAAGTATTATTTTGGATTTATCCCCTTCATAATTTCAATGATCTTCCCACTTATAGTATTTATATCAGTTATATTCTTCACATCTAAACTGGCTGGCAGATCTGAAACGGTTGCCATTCTCGCCGCTGGAATTCCTTATAACAGGATGTTACGTCCTTACCTGATGGGCGCGACCCTGCTTTCGCTATTAATGCTTTGGGCAAATGCGTATGTGATTCCGAGAGCGAATGAGATCCATAGTTCATTTAAGCAGACATATATTGATAAGCACAGCACTTATTATGCAGGGCAGGGAGGGAGCCGGGATTTTTATTTCAGGGCCGATACCAACACGTTTGTTGGTATGAAATATTATGACACGCTCAATAAATCAGCCAGCAGTTTCTTTCTGGAAAAGGTGAAGGATAACCAGGTGTTCTATAATCTGCGTTCAGATTACATCAGATGGGATACCGCAACGCGTAAATGGCGTGCGGAAAATGCATTTGAAAGAAGGATTGACGGACTGAAAGAAACAGTAGTTCGACACCAGTTTATCATCGTTGACCTGAATATGAAACCTGATGAATTACGTCGGGATGAATACATGAAGGATAAGTTTACAACACCTGAGTTGTATACTTTCATCCAGCGGGAAGAACAGCGGGGAACAGAGGGTCTTAATACCTATAAAGTAGAATTATACCGCCGCTTTGCAACACCGGTTTCTGTTTTCATACTTGCGATCATGGGAGTGGCCGTAGCGGCAAGAAAAACGAGGGGCGGTAGTGGGCTTCATATGGCATTTGGAATTGTTACCGCGGCATTATTCGTAGTGATGGATAGGTTCTCGACCGTTTTTTCTACAAAAGGCAGTTTTCCGCCAGCACTGGCTGCCTGGCTTCCAAATATAATCTTCGCTGTAGTTGCCTGGTGGCTGTACCGGAATGCTCCCAAATAATTAACGTTGAATTTTAATGGCTTACAACAGAACTGATAGCAAATAATCTTTGTTGTACCACTGACAATAGCTAATTTTATTGGTTATAGCCAGTCGGAAATTCTAACGATAGTACATATATAAATTGTTCTTCATGGACACATACAAAGAGAAATTCAAATCAAAAGCGGATGCGGCAGGAGCCGAAATCAAAGACCTACTGAAAGAGCATGGTAACAAAAAGATTGGGGATGTGCATTTATCCCAGATCTACCAGGGTATGCGTGGAATGACCGGATTGGTTTCTGAAACTTCTCTTCTTGACTCCCAGGAAGGAATTCGTTTTCGCGGTTATTCAATTCCCGAATTGCAGGTGAAGTTACCCAAAGCTAAAAATGGAAGTGAACCTTTGCCCGAGGGCCTTTTTCATTTGATGCTGTATGGTGAATTGCCAACTGAAGCTGATGTAAATGAGATGACAGCAAAATGGCAGCGACGCTCACATGTACCCACACATGTATTCAATACCATCGATGCTCTACCACTAAGTACTCACCCCATGACAATGTTTGTTGTAGGGATAATGGCTCTTCAAACCGAAAGCAACTTCGCAAAGGAATACGCAAAGGGCATGAACAAGAAAGATTATTGGGATTATGCCTTCGATGATGCCATGGATCTTATTGCAAGGTTGCCAAGGATTGCCGCTTATGTATACAGGCGGAAGTATAAAAACAATGAGCATATTCAACCTAATGGTCTGCTTGACTGGGCAGGTAATTTTGCGCATATGCTGGGCTATGAGAATGAAGGCTTTCATGAACTCATGCGTCTATATATGACAATTCATGCCGATCATGAAGGAGGTAACGTATCAGCACATACCACCCACCTTGTGGGTTCAGCCCTAAGTGATCCTTATCTTAGTTTTGCCGCGGGAATGAATGGTCTTGCGGGTCCATTACATGGACTTGCAAACCAGGAAGTAATTAAATGGATATTTGAAATGCAGGAGCAATTAGGCACCGATAATCCATCTAAAGAGCAGATTGCTACTTATGTGCAGGAAACCATTTCTTCCGGTAAAGTAGTTCCAGGTTACGGACATGCTGTTTTGCGAAAAACAGACCCACGATTTACAGCCCAGATGGAATTTGGTAAAAAGCATATGCCGGATGATCCCCTATGCCAGACAGTATGGAATATATATGATACAGTGCCTCCAATTTTACAGAGCCTAGGTAAAATTAAAAATCCATGGCCTAATGTGGATGCACATAGTGGCGCCCTGCTGATTCATTTTGGACTCAAAGAATATGAGTTTTATACCGTCATGTTCGGTGTTAGCCGTGCATTGGGAGTAATGGCCAGCCTGATATGGAGCCGTGCACTTTCTTTCCCACTGGAAAGGCCAAAATCTGTGACCACCGAGCTTGTAAAAAAATGGCTAAAAGGTGAGGAAGAAGTTTGGGGTGAATAATGTAGCGTTTAGCATAAGAAATAGTAAATCCGGCTTTGGCCGGATTTTTTTTATAAATACCATTTTGAAAATATTTAACAGCATTATATTTGGCTAAACAATGTTTAAACATTAATTTTGCTTTATCATTAAAACTCAAATATTATGGCAACCTGGAAAATTGATAACACTCACTCTGAAATTGCATTTAAAGTAAAGCATCTGGTAATTTCTACCGTAACTGGAAAATTCACCAGTTTTGAAGGAACAATAGAATCTGAAACCGATGATTTTAAAGATGCTAAAATTGACTTTACAGCTGATATCGATAGTATCACAACGGGAAACGAACAAAGAGATGGACACCTTAAATCTGCAGATTTCTTTGATGCAGGAAGTCATCCTAAATTAGAATTCCATTCCACCTCATTTACGCATAAATCGGGGAATGATTACCAACTAACGGGTGATTTAACCCTTCGAGGTACAACAAAGCCTGTAACTCTTGCGGTTGAGTTTGGCGGTATACAGAATGATTTTTATGGAAATACTGTGGCTGGTTTTGAATTAACAGGTAAAATCAATCGTCAGGATTATGGATTGGCATGGAGTGCGGTTACAGAAGCAGGAGGCATTGTAGTAGCTGATGAAGTTAAACTTCTCATCAACGTTGAAGTTATAAAGCAGTCTTAAGAGGTCACATCCCTTCTATATTGTATCCGATTTTATTCCCGCCTATTGGCGGGAAATTTTTGTTGGTATCGAACAGGGTTCTATATTTGCACTCCCTGTTAAAGGGGATATGTTCTTAAAATTGGGGAATTAGCTCAGCTGGCTAGAGCGCTTGCATGGCATGCAAGAGGTCACCGGTTCGACTCCGGTATTCTCCACTTTATCCAGGGAATGCGATTGCATTCCCTTTTTTTGTGCTTGCGAATGGAATTGTTGCTTTCGCCGCCACAATTTTGGAAACCGATTTCCTAATTATATAATATCACTCTTCTATTTATACTTATTTTTGAGATATTATTACTTCTTGAGAATATTATTTACCATACTAGCATTTGTTTACCTTTCCCTAAGCACAGGAATCGCATTAAACCTCCATTACTGCATGGGCAAACTGGCCGATTGGAGCTTGTTTGAACCGAATAATAATAACTGCTCTGAATGTGGTATGGATATTCATTCTTCAGAGAGCAAAGGTTGTTGTGATAATGAAGCAAGTTTTGTAAAGTTGGAACAGGATCAGAAAAAAGCAGCTGAAAATCTGTTTGCCACTTATGAACCTATTATTAATGAGGTTCATTTCTCTTATTTTATTGCTGAAAAAGTATTTTTTGCAGAAAAGCGCATACCCAACTCCAATGCGCCACCCCGAACGGTTAGTCATCCAATTTTTCTTTTTATTGGGTCCATTCGTATTTGATAAAATTTTCTTACGGCAATATAAATATTGCCGTAGTGCATAATCCTGCCATCTATTTTATCTCCCTAATTTCCAATTATGGTACATGGTCTCATCGAATGGAGCCTGCGTAACAGATATATAGTCTTGTTATTGTCGCTTGGCCTTTTCATTGCCGGAATATTTGCTATAAAGAAAAATCCGATCGATGCTATTCCGGATCTATCAGAGAATCAGGTAATAGTGTTCACTGAATGGATGGGTCGTGCGCCCCAGCTGGTAGAAGACCAGATCACCTATCCACTGGTTACAAACTTACAAGGTCTGCCACAAATTAAGTATGTACGGGGATCATCAATGTTTGGAATGAGTTTTATCTATGTGATCTTCGAAGATGATGTAGACATCTACTGGGCACGTGAAAGAGTTTTGGAAAGGCTTAGTACTGTCAGCAGGAGTCTTCCACCAGGCATAAGTCCGCAGCTCGGGCCGGATGGTACCGGCGTTGGTCACATTCTTTGGTATACCCTTGATGCAGAGAGTATGGACCTTGGTGAACAGCGAGCCATTCAGGATTGGTATGTCAGGTTTGCATTACAAAATGTACCTGGGGTTAGTGAGATCGCTTCCTTTGGTGGATTTCAAAAGCAATACCAGGTTACAATTCAACCAAATAAACTGCTTTATTTCAAATTATCCATTTCAGATGTAATCGCTGCAATTCGTTCTAACAATAATGAAAGTGGTGGTAGGAAATTTGAAATGAGTGATATCGGATATATCATCAAAACGAGCGGCTATCTAAAATCGGTTGAGGAGATTGAAAATATACCAATCGCAAATAATGGGGGAATACCTGTTCGTGTGGCTGATATTGGAACCGTACAAATGACGGGAGAATCAAGGCTTGGAATTTTTGATCAGGATGGGGAAGGGGAAAAGGTTGGTGGAATTGTTGTTATGCGTTATGGAGAAAACGCTTCGGAGGTAATTGACCGTGTGAAAGTAAAAATGGAGGAGATTTCCCTTGGCCTCCCTAAAGGTGTGAAATTCGACATTGTTTATGACCGGGGAGAACTTATCAAAGAGTCGATTTCATCCATTAAGAGAACACTCGTTGAAGAAATGATAGTAGTGTCACTTGTTGTGATTATTTTTCTTTTCCATTGGCGTAGTGCCCTTAGTATTATCATACAGATACCCGTTACAATAGCGGCCAGTTTTCTTCTTCTGAATGGATTCGGCATCTCCTCCAATATTATGTCTCTGACGGGAATAGCACTTGCAATTGGTGTAATTGTGGATAATGGGATTATAATGAGTGAAAATGCCTATAAACACCTGGGAGAAAAATATGCAAACTGGTTAAAGACCAACAAGCCATCTAAAAATTGGATCACCGAAGAGGAACGTTTACAGACCATAGAAAAGTCGAGCAAACAGGTGAGCAGAGGTGTCTTCTTCGCTACAGTTATAATCATAACATCCTTTCTTCCGGTTTTCATGCTCACCGGGCAGGAAGGCAAAATGTTTCACCCTCTGGCATACACCAAGACTTTTATAATGGTTGTGGATGCTTTGTTGGTTATTACTCTTGCACCGGTACTAATATCCTTTTTCATGAAGGGAAAATTCAGGCCCGATAATGCAAATCCGGTGAATCGGTTACTTGAACGGATTTATGAACCCATAATCCGATGGGTATTAAAATGGAGAAAGACGACCATAGCAATCAACATAGTAGCTCTTTTAATAACTGTGCCCCTGATGATGAGGGTGGGAACAGAATTTATCCCGCCACTTGATGAACAAAGCATCCTCTTCATGCCAGTCACTTTACCAGATATCAGCAATGGTGAAGCGAAGCGAATTCTACAGGTACAGGATAAAATAATTAAATCAGTACCTGAAGTAGAAAAGGTCTTAGGAAAGGCTGGTCGTGCAAGTACTGCAACCGACAATTCCCCTATTAGTATGATAGAGACCATTATTATGCTTAAGCCAAAAGATCAATGGCGGGAAGGGATTACTAAAAAAGATATTATTAATGAGCTGGATCGGAAGCTTCAGATTCCAGGTGTTGTAAATGGATGGACCCAACCTATCATCAATCGCATAAATATGCTTTCAACCGGAATCCGTACTGATGTCGGCATTAAAGTTTTTGGGCAGCATCTGGATACGATCGCATCCGTTTCGGAAAAAGTTAAACGCGCGCTTGAAGGAACTCCTGGCATAACTGATCTGTATGTTGAACCTATTACTGGTGGGAAATATATGCATATTGAACCCGACCGGACATCAATGGCAAGATTTGGTTTAACGATTGACGATGTGAACTCCACCGTTGAAGCTGCACTTGGGGGCAGTGCAATTGGTCAGACAATTGAAGGACGCCAACGATTCAGTATTAATGTAAGACTTGCACAGGATTACAGAAACAGTATTGAAAGAATTAAGCGAATTCCACTTCAAAGCAAGGCTTTCGGTGAAGTGGCACTTGGGTCTGTGGCGAATGTATCTCTTCAGGATGGTCCACCCATGATTAATTCTGAAAATGCTTTATTACGTGGCGCCGTCATGTTTAATGTGCGTGACCGCGATCTCGGAGGAACAGTAAAAGATGCTATTACTAAACTCAATAATGAAAAAGGAATTCTTCCGGAAGGATATTACCTTGAATGGAGTGGGCAATATGAAAATCTAATAAGAGGACAACAGACATTATTATGGATTGCCCCCATTGTTCTTCTAATAATTTTCTTCTCGCTTTATTTCGCTTTTCATTCCCTTAGGGAAGCTTTTTTAAGTCTTATCACAGTACCATTTGCTCTTATAGGAGGTGCTTATATGATTTATTTGTGGGGAGTGAATCTTTCTGTTGGTGTTGCGGTAGGATTTATAGCACTTTTTGGTATCGCAGTTGAAACGGGCATTGTAATGGTAATTTACCTTAATGATGCAATGCAGCAGTTAGTGGCAAAGAAAGGAAACAGTGCAGCTTCTATCACAAAGGACGATCTGCGAGAATATGTTGTAATGGGTGCAGCCAAGCGATTAAGGCCTAAACTCATGACAGTATGTGTGTCCCTTTTTGGATTGGTTCCCATTTTGTGGGCAACCGGAGTAGGTACCGATATCATGAAGCCTATTGTTCTTCCCATGATAGGAGGTGTACTTACTTCTTCAACCCATATACTATTGGTTACCCCCCTTATTTTTCTGATCACCAAAGAATATGAATTAAGGAAATATAAAAAAATTGAGATCCATGAAACGAATCATTAATCTGGCTTTTTTGATTATGGGCATTCAAAATATTGGTGCTGCTCAGGATTCACAAAAATTGAGCTTGCGGGAGATATTGGAAAGAATTGATAGTAAAAATATATTATTGAAATCATATGATCTGAAGGCCCGTAGTTATCAGTTTAGTGCAGAGGCATCTACTGCGTGGATGGCTCCCATGGTTGGTGCGGGAACCTTTATGTATCCCTATTCAAAACCAATGGATGATAGGGATAAGGGTTCATTTATGATCAAACTGGAGCAGGGAATTCCCAATCCCGTTAAGCAGAGAGCCAAAAAAGCATTCATACAAAGTAAAGGAGAGATTGATCTGGCTGAAAGGGTTATTACATTGAATGACCTCAAAGCAATGGGCAAGAAACTTTATTATAACTGGGTGGTAGCTGAGAAGAAACGGGACATTTTGGAGAAGAATGAAAGGATACTGGAAACAATGAAAAAGATAGAAGAGGTGCGATATCCTTATAACCAGAGTTTATTGGGAAATATCTTCCGCGCTGAGGCTCAGATTGAACAGAACAGGAATATGCTTACAATGCTGGAGGGTGAGATTAATAAAAGCAGGGCATATCTTAATAGCCTCATGAACGAAAGAGGAGATTTTGTTTTCACTATCGATACCACCAGCCTTCCTGAGTTTAAAACCAATCTGCATGATACTGCTTTTTTATCTTCTTTGCGCGGAGACATTAAAAAGATGGATGTATCAATTCAATCAATGGAGTTGAATATTCAATCCATGAAATTAGAACGTAAGCCTGATTTCAGGATAAGTTATGATCATATGACTCCGCGTGCTTCAATGATGCCGAATGCATTCAGTTTTATGGCTATGGTAAGTATACCCATTGCACCGTGGGCATCAAAAATGTACAGGAATGATGTCAAAGCTATGCAGCTAACTATTGACGCTATGCAGAATGAGCGATCAGCTATGCTGCAGGAAACACAAGGAATGCTTTATGGGATGCGATATGAAATAATATCCATGCAGGCTCGTATCCATGCGATGGAGGTAAAGATTTTGCCAGCATTACAGAAAGCCTTTGATGTGAATTATTTATCCTATCAGGAGAATAAACTTCCACTTACAACCCTTATTGGTGATTGGGAAGCATTATCAATGATGCAGGTAAATATTGCAGACGAGATGGCTAAACTCTATCAAATGATTGTAGACTATGAAAGAGAATTATATAAATAGCATTGGTTTATTCATTATAATGATGTTAGCGATAGCAGGTTGTAATGAAAAACCAGCTGCGACTGATGCCGATAAAGGCCATCAATTCAACGTGGATACTTCAGTAGACCACCTATTAAAACCAGTGAATGAAAGGGTGGTTTCTAATATTCCGGTGATATCGGCTGTAAAAGGGCCTAAGATTTTAACTGAAACCGTACCAGGTATCATTGACTTTGATTCCCGTAACACTATTACTCTCTCTAGCAGGGTAAGTGGGCGAATTGAAAGGATGAGGGTTCGTTTCAATTATCAACCTGTATCGAAGGGTGAGCTCCTGATGGAAATTTACTCGCCTGATTTGGTAGCAACACAGCGTGAACTATTATACCTTGTAAAGGCGGGGTCAGATGATCGATTGGTGAAGAGTGTAAAGGAAAAGCTTTCACTATTGGGAATGACTTATTCGCAAATTAATACGGTAATCAATAAAGGACAACCGCAATATCGGATAGGCGTTTACAGTCCAGCAACTGGCTATATCCTTGAATCTAATTCTGCTGGAGCCGCAAGAAATGAAGTCCTAACATCGGGGCAGGCAAATAATGGAATGGAAGGAATGGGTAATGGTGCGGTAGATATTGAAGGAGCTTCTTCCATTACACCAGATCTTATTCGCAATACACCAATCCTAACTAAAGAGGGGGAGTACCTGACTGCCGGTGAACCGGTTTTCAGTATTTACCAGAATCATGGATTAATCGCCCGTTTCAGTTTTAATAATCAATTGGCTTCGTATATCCATAAGAATAGAAAAATGATGATCTGGGCATTGTCTGATTCGCTTAATACGCATATGGTGAAAGTTGGATTTGTGGAGCCTGTTGTATTAAATGGGAGATCCTTTTCGGAAGTTCGTGTTTATCTCGAGAGAAAGGATTTTCGTCCAGGACAGATAATGACTGCATTAATAGCATTTACCGTTAATGATGGCTGGTGGCTACCACGAAAAGCAGTTTGGGATCTTGGCGATAGGCAAGTCATATTTCACAAAGAGGGAAATGTGTTTCTACCAAAAGAGATAAGGACAGGAGTTAAGGATGATGAATGGGTTCAAATACTGGACGATGTCAGTTCATTAAGAATATCATCCAATGCCTGGTTTCTGGTTGATAGTGAAAGCTTTATTCCTTCTATAGAAAATAACAATTAATGAAACGAAAATCATTTTTGAAAGTTTCGCTTTTTGCGTTGTTAGAATTTACGATGATATTATCTGCATGTAACGATCAAAAAGCAAATCAGGCAGAAGCTACACCTGATAATTTCACCTGTCCAATGCATCCACAAATCATACAAACCAAGCCAGGTACCTGTCCTATCTGTGGTATGGATCTGGTTTTATTTGATAGGAATAACCAGGAGGCAAAACTTATTTTAGATAAGAATCAACAGGCACTGGCAAATGTTCATGTTGCGGTAATCGGATCGGGCAAAATTGGCAGCCAAACAATGCTGAATGCCAGGCTGGTTAAAGATCCACAAAGTAATGCAGTTGTCAGTAGCCGGATAGCAGGTCGTTTGGAAACACTATATATAAAAGAACTTGGTGTAAACGTTACTAAAGGGCAACCCCTCTACCGGATTTATTCCGAGCAGTTAATGAGTTTACAACAGGAGTATTTGCTTGCACGTGCGCAGTCGGTCGCTTTTAAGGATGATAAGCGATTCAACGATATTGCCGCAGCCGCCGAACAACGTCTTATGTTATACCAGCAAACAGAAGCGCAAATCAGGCAACTCATCAAGTCAGGTAAACCCGAACCATATTTTACGTATTTTTCACCGGTCAGTGGAAAAGTTTCAGAGCTTTCTGTAACCCAGGGACAATATGTAGGTGAGGGAACTACACTTATGCAAATCGAGAATTATGACTGGCTTTGGATAGAAGCAGATATTTATCCTTCAGAAATTATTAAAGTGAAAAAAGGTATGATGTTTCAGGTTATTGTGGGGGGTAATACAGGAGCTAAAATGCCAATGCGGGTAGAGTTCATTGAGCCAGCAATTGATCAAAAAACACAGTTAATCCGGATTCGGGGCACTATAGCTAATCCCAATAAGTTGTGGCAGCCAGGATTATCTGCCCAGGTGATTCTACCCGGAAAAGCATCAAACGAGTTAATTACCGTGCCTTCCAATGCAATTGTGCGGGATGGCGCTTCAACGCATGTATGGAAAGAAGAGGAGGCTAATACTTTTGTGCCGGTTGAGGTGGTGGTAGGGGAAGAAGGAATTAATGGCACGGAAATAGTAAAGGGGCTTCAGGAGGGTGATAGGGTAGTTGTAAGCGGAGCGTATCTGTTATACAGCGAGTTTATTCTCAAAAAGGGCAGGCATCCGGTAATGCAGCATTAATATTTATTAATTCATATAAAAATCAATGAAATGATCAGAATGACAATCAAAATCGGAATCCTTTCCATTTTATCAGTTTCACTGGTTGCTTGCGGGGATGCAGCTACCAAAACGGAAGATCATAGCGAACATGACACTGCGGCCATAACAACAGTTAATCCTGATTCAACTGTTTCTGTCAGTCTAAAAGATGCTTCACTAAATGCGGTATACCAACATTATATTCATCTCAAGACTGCACTTGTTAACGGTGATGTGGTAGAAGCTAAGAAAGCTGCAATGGCCATTGAAGAAGGAGCCCTACAACTTACAGATGGTAAAGCAATTGCTGAAGAAGCGGCCAAAGTTTCAGCAACATCAGATATAGAGGCGCAGCGTGTAGCTTTTTCAACAATAAGCAATCTTTTGATACCCAAAGTGAAGGCCAGTGGTTTCAATAGTGGGGAATTATATGTAGAGTACTGTCCTATGGCATTTAATGACAAAGGCGCACAGTGGATTAGTAATGAGAAAGAAATACGCAATCCATATTTTGGAGATAAGATGCTTACCTGTGGCGAAATCAGGGAAACACTTAAATAAGTAGATAAGTAGATTTTTATACAATGGCGATGGGCTGGAAGCTTTTCTTTTTTGCTCATCGCCATTTATTTATATTAATTTACCATACCCGTAAAGCATGGATTCACTAACGCATATAGCAATAGGCGCCTGTATAGGCGAAGCTTTCTGGGGAAAATCTATTGGTAAAAAGGCAATGTTTTGGGGGGCAGTTTCACAAAGTGTTCCTGATATCGATTTTATAGCAGGTTTTTGGATGCCTCTTTCAGAGGAATTACTTGCCCATCGTGGCTTTACACATTCCTTCTTATTTGTTGTGCTGATGACACCGCTTCTTGCACTCATTGCAGACCGTATCCATCTACCTAATGTCAGCACTCTAAAGAAATGGATGTTATTTTTCATAGCAGAAATGCTTATCCATGTTTTTTTAGACGGATTTAATAATTATGGTACGGCCTGGTTTGAACCTTGCAGTCATCACCGTTTTTCTTTTAATACACTTTACGTAGCAGATCCATTTTTCTCAATTTGGCCAGGAATTGCCGCTTTTATAATGTTGGTAACGCCAATGCTTAGTGTCCGTCGACGTTTCTGGTGGAAATTTGGAATTTATATTCCGGCCATCTATCTATGTTATGCAATTGTGAATAAGCTCAATATTGACAGAGATACACGCCAAATTCTTGCAGCTCAGAATATACAGGCGAAGAGATACTTTACAACTCCCACGCCATTGAATAATTGGCTATGGTTTGTTGTAGCAGGCAATGATAGTGGTTACCATGTAGGATTCCGCTCTGTGTTTGATCGACAGAAAAAGATCGATTTTCAATACTTCCCCAGAAATGCTCACTATTTAGATTCCATTGCGGATCACGATGATGTTAAAAACCTGGTTCGTTTTTCACAAGAATTCTATACAGTCGAAAAAAGAGGAGACAGTCTGGTTTTCAATGATCTCAGGTTCGGTCAGATTATTGGCTGGCATGATCCCCGGCAAAAATTTGTATTTCATTATTACCTCACCCATCCTGAAGACAATGAAATCATTGTTCAGCGGGGGAGGTTTGCGGGCTGGAATAAGGAAACGGCAATGTCTCTGGTTCGGAGGATAAGAGGGAATTGAAATGGCTTAGGTAAAAAAATGACCATTTAGCAACTTAGTTCTACTAAATGGTCATCAAATTTAAAATTGGAGTTAAGAAGTGTACTCTTCAACTTTTTCTTTCAAAGAATCTACCCTGTTACGCATATTATTATGTACACTTGAAAGGCGATCTTTTCCTTCATTTATCTTATCCAACAGATCATCTGACAACTTTTTAGTGCCATCTGCAATCTTTTTGCGGGTATGTTCGCCTGAGTCAGGAGCAAACAAAACACCCAGTATGCTTCCGATTGCCACACCTGCTGCAACTGCCGCAAGTAACTTATTAGTGTTTGTCATGATAAATAGGTTTATATGATGGATTTATTAGCATTTCTAAGATACCAAATTCGTCAATAATTACAATTGATAGTTAACAGGGAGGACCATGATTCTTCTCAATTTTAACATACTCTAACTCCTGCATTATTTTGGTTTCCGAAAAGCTGAATCTTTGGCTTTAATCTTTTCTTGTTTACGGAAATAGCCTCTTAATAAGAAATTGTGTTTTAACGCTTCCATATTGTCATTAAAAGCAGCAGTGCTACTCTCCACGTTGGTTAGGGTATTGTGGAGTTTGACAACCATTCCGGAATCCTTTAGGATGGCATTCGCAGGCCCATTACCTGATTCTATATCATGTTTTATACCTGTGAGGAGCTGGTCAGTTTTTTCAGTCAGGGCTGCTGCATTGGAGGCTGCTTGGTTTAATTTGGAAAGAGCTTCGCCCAACTGGGTGGCCAATGTAGTATCAAATAATATTTTTCCTGCTGATCCATTTCCTGATTTGATATAGTTAACCATTCCATTCAAATCAGAGGTCAGTTTATTTGTATTCTCAGAAGCTTTCCGGATATTTTGCAAGGTGGTTTTTAGGTCTGTAGCCAATGTGTCATTTTCAATGATTCTCCAAAGGCCACTACTTCCATTTAATCTTTTGACGGCTGTCAGGAGTTCAGAAGAGAGTTCTGCAGCATTCTGGTTAGTGGTAGAAAGTGTTTCAAGCATCTGGTCTGTATCTGTTGTTTTTTTCGCCGTTATCACGTCACCTTCCCTGATGGGCCTGCCTGTACCCTGACCTGCAGTTAGATTAACGATCCTATTTCCTATCAAACCTTCCGTTCCAAGTGAAGCAATAGATGTGTTCAGGATTTTATTTGCAGCATCCTCGTCGATCAACATTATAATTTCAATACTTGTATCTGAAAGCAGGTTCACCTCACTCACCGTCCCCACCTGAATACCAGAATACCGAACATTATTGCCGCTCACAAGCCCCCCTGCATTCCTCATCCTTGTACTTATGGTAATGTTAGAGCCAAAAAGGTTTTGGTCCTTTCCTATCATGTAGAGCGAAATCACAAGGAACAGTATACCCGCTATTGTAAAAATTCCAAGTTTAAGATTGTTGATTCGTGATTCGGCCATATTGCTAAATTAATCAAAGAATTGCTTAACTACAGGATCATCCGAAGCTCTCAGATCATCATAGCTACCTGTAGCATATGCGATTCCGTCGGTTAATAGGGTAATCCGGTCAGCAGTTATTTTGATGCAATTCATATCGTGTGAGATGATAATGGAAGAGGTTTTATACTTTTCCTGGATGTGGACCATCAATTCGCTAATCTCCTTGCCGGTAATGGGATCCAATCCTGTAGTTGGTTCATCATAAAGGATAATCTCTGGGCGCAGAATTAATGTTCTGGCCAGGGCTATTCTTTTTCGCATACCCCCTGATAACTCAACAGGCATCATGTTGAGCGTATGGGCGAGACCCACATTTTCCAGAGCTTCCTCGATCAGTTCAAGTTCTTTTGCCTGGTTCTTTTCAATCCAATGTCTTCTGAGGGGGAAGGCAAGATTTTCTCTTACTGTCATGGAATCATAAAGGGCATTACTCTGGAATAGAAATCCAATGCGGGCACGTATATGATCAAGTTCATCTTGTTCCATTTCGGGAATGGATTCGTTGAAAACATTAATTATTCCACTATCAGGTTTGAGCAGTCCAATAATGCATTTAATCAATACAGATTTGCCACTCCCGGATTTGCCAAGTACAGCAAGGTTTTCCGCTCGGTTAAGATCCAGATCGAAGCCTTTTAATACAGCATTAGCTCCAAATGCCTTATACAGCTTTCGAATACTAATTACCACTTCGGTCTTATTTAAACTCCGTTCTTCCATTGAATTAATTTAAACCCAATAAATCGGTTACCTGAACGGCCAGCAGATCAAGGACAAATACCATCAAGCTCGACACAACAACCGCACTATTTGCACTTCTACCCACCCCTTCTGTGCCCTTACTTGAATTAAAGCCTTTGAAGCATCCAATTATTCCTACTGCAAATCCAAAAAAAAAGGATTTCACAAAAGCAGGGATAACATCCGAGAAAGCCAGGGCGTCAAATACCTGTGTGTAATAAAGAGTAAAAGATGTATTGGTTTTAATATTCACTCCTATAAATGCGCCATAAAGGGATATTGCATCCCCTAATAAAACTAACAACGGTAGCATAAGAGTAGTTGCCAGAACACGTGTAACTACAAGGTATTTGTAAGGATTAGTTCCACTGACTTCCATAGCATCGATCTGTTCAGTTACCTTCATGCTTCCTAATTCTGCTCCAATACTACTTCCAATTTTGCCGGCAAATATGAGTGCAGTAAGTACAGGGCCTATTTCCCTGATGATTGCAATTCCTACCATTGCAGGTAATTCACTTTCTACCCCGTAATCTACCAGGGAGGGTCTCAGCTGCATGGTCAATACCAGGCCCATAATAAAACCTGTCAGCCCAACCAATGGTAATGATCGATAACCTATAATGAAGCATTGATTTATAAATTCCGCAATTTCATATCGAGGCCTGAACGCCTCATGGAAAAATCGACCCGTAAATCGGCTTATAGCTCCCGCTTCATCAAAAAATCTTTGGGTAGTGAGGGGCAATTTCATACCGGTATAGTTCACTTCAATGTAATCAAAAAATGTTGGATAGGAAATGATCTTCACCGGATGAACCCCGGAAGATCATTAAAGCGGGCAGCTGCTTCTGACCCTAACAGGAAATCTTTTACTGCCAGAAGGATAGATTTTTTTGCTGTGTACAGTTCCCTGTTATAATTAATAATTGTAGTTATTTCAGATTCATTAAGATTCGAATAAGTATGCTCTTTATACAATAACCTTACAGAATTTGTATACTGTTCAGCCACGCTATAATACAGACGCTCTAGCAATTCAGCCCTCTTATCATCTGGAGCTATCATTATTCGTAGCAACGGCTCCAGAAATCCCTTCATACGCCCCTGAGAGGCCTTATAATAACTGAATTTGGATTCATTTGAAGAATTCCGGAGCAGTAAGGCATCTTGCCAGCCATCCTTCATACTTTTTGCCCCATACATTGCATTCCGCACTGCGGAAATCAATGATTCTGTTCTCAATGTATTCTCAGTATCTGAATTGTTTCCCTGCATTTTTAAATAGAACCCATGAATGTCGCCATGCAACTCTTTAATAAACGCATATTTATCCAGTGTCCCCTTTGTATTGTAACCATGATTTATAAGGTTATCCTCAACAGATAATTCCTTAAGTTCAAGGGCATCTATAAAGAAATCAATAACATGGTAAATAAAGTGAATTACTTCTTTCTCCATTGCCTGAAGTGCAAGTTCCTGGTCTGTTGGTTTTACCAGATGGAGAAACCTCGTTTCTTTTTCATTTTCTGTAAACCTTTTCTTTAAAAAATTTCCAAAAATATTAAGCAAAGGGAAAAAGAGGAGAATGCTTATAATATTGACAGTGCTCTGGAAAAAAACCAGTGCTATCAGGTTATCTTTTATACCAATAGTTTCAGTTATGAACCATAGTAAAGGTGTGAGCATAAAGAAAACCACGATTGTGGTTAGGGTATTGAAAAGAAAATTTCCGAGGGCAACCCGTTTTTTGTCTGCCATTTTACCTTGAGCTGCAATAAGTAGTTTAATGGTAGTTCCAATTTCAGCACCCAGAACTATTGCGCACCCCGCATATAGGGTTATACCTCCGGTATATATCGCAGAAAGCACAAGTGCAACCGTGGCACCGCTTGATTGCACCAAAGAAGTAATGATTACCCCGCAAAGCAAAAATATTATTGCATGGTATTGATTAAACTGGGTTAGGTCAACTTGTTTCACTGTTTCAGTTGCCCCTTCTTTCATGAACTGCAGCCCTACAAGTAGCAAACCAAATCCCAGGAGAAAATGTAGCCATTGATAAAATCGTGAATTACTGGAGGTAAGAGACCATGCCAAACCTGCAATACCTGTAAGAGGAAAGGCAAGTGATTCGATATTAATTTTGAAGCCAATGGTGGCAATTAACCAACTTGTGAGTGTTGTGCCTAAATTTGATCCCAGCATTAAAGCCAGAGCATTTTGCATACTTATTACCCCGGCACCCACAAAAGCTAAAACCATTATATTTACTACTGAACTGCTCTGCAGAATTCCTGTAACAACCGCACCGCCTAAGATGCCTTTAACTTTATTGGTTGTATGCTTTCTGAGAAATAATTTGAAAGGACGGCCAGCGATCTGTTTCAGGGCCTCTTCCAGAAATCGCATACCCATAATAAAGATAACGATGCCTGCAATCAACTTCCATATTTCTGTACTTATTGACATATTTGAATCTACCTAAAAGTACTATATTAACGTAATCATGAAAGCCAAAAATGCGCTTGGAGGATTCACGTTTCATAATCGGGTTAAATTGATCCGGGGAGGGAAAAATTATTTTGAAAGTCTTATTGATCTGATACGATCCGCAGAACATTCAATTCATCTTCAGATGTATATTTTCGATGATGATGAAACCGGAAGATCTGTGCTTAATGCATTAACTGAAGCTTCTGCAAAAGGCGTATCAGTTTTTATGCTGCTCGATGGTTATGCCTCACAAGGTTTGTCCAGAAATTGTATTGCAGAAATTAAATTAGCTGGAATTAAATTTCGCTGGTTCGAACCACTTCTCAGGGCAAAGCATTTTTATTTTGGAAGAAGGCTCCACCATAAGGTTATAATTGCGGATGCCGCGAGTGCAATGGTTGGGGGTATCAATATTAGTAACCGGTACAATGATATGCCACAGGAAACAGCCTGGCTGGATTGGGCGGTATTTGTTGAAGGAGAAATTTGTGGAAAGTTATTCCTGATTTGCCAGGACCTTTGGAATAAAGCGGGTTGGGGTAGGAAAAAGTCTGTTCGATATCAACTTAAACCTGAGCATTATTTTAGTGAAGGCAATTGTAAAGTTAGAATCAGGCGAGAAGACTGGGTGCGCAGACGCACCGAGATATCGCGAAGTTATATTGAGTTACTTTCTTCTGCTGAGAAAGAAGTTTATCTCATGTCAAGTTATTTTCTGCCGGGTCGCGTGATGCGAAAAAGTCTGGCAAGAGCAGCTGCCCGCGGCGTGAAAATTCATGTTATAGCGGCCGGTAAATCGGATATAGTTATGGCCAAGAATGCTGAACGTTATCTTTACCGATGGCTACTTAGAAACAAAATTTCCCTCTATGAATACCAGGCAAATATTTTGCATGGGAAAATCAGTTGCTTCGATTCTGAATTCACAACCATTGGATCATACAATATCAATTTTCTTAGTGCTTATGCCAGCATTGAATTGAATCTCGATATTAACGACAGACTATTTTCCATAATGGTGGAACAAGAGCTAAAGAAGATCATTGAAAATGATTGCAAAGCAATCACTGAAACTGAATGGTCAAAACAGTATAATTTATTTGAGCTTTTTCTGCAACGTTCCTCCTATGATATAATCCGTCTAATCTTTTTTCTGTTTACATTTTATTTCAAGCAAAGACGTTGAAAGCCTTTACCTGAATTCATAGCCTACCCCCATCAACTGGGTTAATAATGAGTCCGGTGCATCTGTTGCTGTACACCTTCCCTCCATTTTTGGTGAAATGGGCGAATGCACTGCAAGGTATTCTTCTATCATGTTATGAAGAGTAGAGCCCAGCCGTTTAGCCCCGGCAACACCTTCAATGCGGCATAATGTGGTATCCGGATCACCCTCTCGTTCACATGCTACAATCCGATAGTTTTTGTTAATATCAAGTGGCTCACCACCCACATTTATATATTGGACTCTTTTCCCCATCTCATTCCCAATTGTGAATTTAACTTCCATACCTTTAAAACGAACCACCCAGCCTCCAAATCGTTTTGCAGGATCTTTTGCGAATGCATTCTGGAGTTCCTTTTCCATCCAATCCCATAGCTGTCGCCCGGTAATCAGACCTTCTTTTGCCTCGCTATCTACAGGTAACATACTCCATAAATAATCCCTTGTAATCTCGGCAACGCCTGTTGACGGATCAGGAACAAGAGGTGGGCAGAATCTGAAACCATTACTGATTGCTATATCTGGTTTAAATTTCCACATGATTGCATCGGTGATGAAATTATCCATCGGAGTTTCAATGACATAATATCTTACCAATGGAGTTTTTGTTTTTCCAATCACTTTGTCCAATTGAGCTTTAAAAGGCGCACGGGCATTTTCTACAAGCCTTTCCATTTCCGCATCTGGTTTGTATCGGTCAGGATCAACATCAAGTAACTGGTAAGATTGGTCCTTAACAACTCCCTTTTCAAGAACAATATCAAGTTTGGCGAGGAACGAACCAAATGCACCCGGCTCTGTAACCTTTGTATATTTCCCTTCAATTGGGGTACGTACCCGCTCATGGGTATCTGCACCCAAGATATAATCCACCCCTTTTACCTCAACCATGTTGGCTAGTCCAACCTGTTGGGCAAGTCCCATATGTGTAAGCAGGAAAACCATATCACAATGTTCATACTCTTTAAGTAAACGGATATACTTTGATACGTTCAACTCGGGGGATGTAAATTGAATTCCATCGCTATATGCCGGTGATTGACGCTTTGGTGTTAAAGGGTCATTGTATCCTATGAACCCAATCTTCGAGCCGCCGATATATTTAATGAAGTAGGGAGGAAAGATAAGATCTCCATTATAAGTATCATTTGTTTTGTGAAACATGTTTGCACAGACCTTAACGGCATTATAAGCAAACATATCTTTCATCATCATTTCCTTTCCATATACAACTTCCCAATTGCCTGGAAGCATGATGTCATAGCCTATGTTATTGATGAGTGGAACAATAGCTTTACCCTCTGTTAGTGCCGCAACTCCTCCTCCCTGGAAGCAATCGCCACCATCAATTACAAGTGTTCCAGAGGGGTTCTTTGAACGTAATTTGTTGATCATCGTCTTAAGTGTTGCAAACCCACCTCTTTTCTTGTAAACCACCCTTTCATTTTCAATGAAGAATTCATCATGAATTGAAAGCTGTGAATGGATGTCGGCAGTATGAAGTAATGTAATTACTGATGCTTTTCCATTTTTAACCGCTTTGTTTGCATAAATCCCGGCCGCTTCTAAATTGCTTTCCGGGGTGCTGCTTGCAGCAGCGGCCATTGGTGTAACAAGGCCACCACCAACTCCCATTCCCAATCCCAGCATCCCGGCTGTTCGTAAAAATTCACGTCGGCTATTGGATGAGATTTCCAGGTGTAACTCTTTTTCTTTCTGGGTAAGTCTGCCAGAGTTGCAATTAGTGCATGCACAAATTGATGGATGGGATCTTGACATTGCTGTTTTTTAAAAGTTATTAGCTTACTTCAGAGCAGTTTTTTTCCTGCTATCTCTCGCTTCCTTTATTGGCTGGAATGGACCGAACTTATGTTGGTCTTCACTAAATCCATCGGAATAGGGACCAAAAGGATGATCAATTGGTTTTTTAGAAATGTCAGGCCAATCCTGGCTGATATCTTTCCCTGGCCTGGGTTGTGAATTTATATATGCTGCAACATCCCATGATTCTTCATCACTAAGAACAGGATGATTATAAGTAGCCAGGAGGAAAGGCATGTTAGTCTTAACAAACCCGGCTAGCCGAGATATACGATAAAGACCCGCACCCTCATTATAACTGTTAGCTCCCCACAATGGCGGATAGGTATATCCGGTACCAGATATATTTAATTGACCTTCGCCATTATTTCCATGGCAGTTCTGGCAACTATTAATATACACAGTCCTACCTTTATTAGGATCAGCGGCTCTATCAAGGAATGCCAATTCTTTAATTCCGCTACCTGTTGGTTTTTCGCCCTGTGGAATATCATCACCTACCCAATGCATATATGCAACTATTGATTTCATCTCCAAGCTATTACTATCCAGGGCCCAGCCATTCAGGCTTCTTTCAAAACAATCATTTATACGTTTTGGAATAGTCTCCATACCACCACTACGGTCGCGAAATTTTGGATATGTGGAAACAACAGCACTGTAATTATTACCCCATGGAACTGTGCCTCCCGAAATATGGCAGTTCTGGCAATTCATGCCATTTGAAATCTGAGCAACAGAACCTTTCGGTCCCAGATATTGTGATGTATTAGAGATCAACTCATATCCATACCGTACAAGGCTATCCTGGGGACTGATGAAATCTTTACTCCATCCCTGCCATGGAATTTCCTTCATCGACGTTTTTTCAATTTCTTTTGAAGGTTTTTTGTCAGTGCAGGCGGATAACAACAATACAATAAATATGAACATTATAGTTGCTTCGAGACCTGAATATGCAATCGTTTTCATCTGTTTCCTGCTTATACAATTAAAAATGATCTTTTGCCCGGTTAATTATTGTGATATTGGTCACAGTTCACATTTGTCATCAATGCACCGCCGGGGCCTTAAGAATCCCGTTACAATAAAAATACCGCCAAATAGGTATAAGGGCCATGCGTCTTCATATTGCAAAGCAATTGCGATGAAGGCAATGCCCAACCCAAATCGAATTATTCGGGAGAACCATACAGGGTCTATCTTATTGATCATGGCACTAAAAATTATAGTTGATGATTAGGTTGAAATGTGACAGGTCTACCTTATTAATTACATATTTTTCATTTCCATAGTCTTCCCCTGCCAGAATTTTTCCCACGTATATGAATTGCACATCCATCCCCTCAAATAATTTCTGAAAATCATATTTTACAGTTGCGTTCAATTGACGGTAAGAGGGGATAGCATATTTATTAAGCTCTGCATTGCTGGCATCCGGTAAATAATAATGCCCATAACCAAGAGTGGAACGAAGATGCGCCTTTGGGAAATTATATCCCAGCTTAATTACAACAGCGTCCAGATCGCCTGTGCCCTCATTTCTTTCTCTGGGCAGGAATGTATAAAAGGGATCCTTCCCCCATTCGCGCGGCATCAGGTATCGGCCACTCTTAGTAATGCGAGTATAATTGAGAGAGCCATCCCATTTTTTACTTTTCAAACCTGTCATCAAACTATAGGCAAAACTTTTGGATCCCTTTTTGAAATATGTCTTCTCAGGATCCTCATTGCCTCCATGGGCTATTGCATCCTGACGATACAACTGCAAACCAGCATTCAATTTGGTGGAAGATTTTATCGGATGATTTACATCAAACTGTATCATTGATGTATTGAAAATGTTGTCTACATATTGGTTCCACACCTCAGCAGTAAAGCTTTCACTAATTTTTCTTTTTATTCCCAAAACTGCTACACCCTTGCTTTCGAGTTGTCCGCGATAGGACGAAGGTTTTCCATCCGGACTTATTCCCTGCGGATAAACACCAATAGATTCTCCTACTGAATACCATTCAACAGTGCTTCTCGGAGAGATCTTATAGAGCCAGGCTGCTGTGATAGTGGTATTTTTTATATCATTGATAGTTGTTAATGCGCCCTCTACTTCGGTGGGACGCATCCTTCCATCCTGCATATTTATAAATGGCATATCTGGTAATTGTTTACCGAACACGATCGTTGATTCTCCAATCTTATATTTCAGGTATAACTCCTCAAGCCGGTCGATATCATTCTTATTGCCAGGGTTTTCTATATCAAACAAACCCAATTCATATCGATTCATTGAACCAGTAGTTGGATCCGGAACACTAAGGTTTGAGGATCCGATATTATAAATAAAGAATCCGCCAACACCAAACTGGAATCCATGGAATAGAGCTGTTTCATATTTTATGCCTCCACCAATGGCATTAGCATAATAGTCTTGCAGAGACCCTCTGTTTTGTGTAGCCATAAAAAAATACCGGAAATGGCCATGAATCCTGCCGCTTTTAAAGGCATGTAGAATTGAGCTGCTATCTGATTCTGCAGATGAATGATCAATTGCCTGCTGGGCCGCAGCCTCTTTAAATGTTAACACTAATAGCATTAAAATAACTATGTGTGCTTTTGTCATTTTTGATAGATTAATTATCATTTGCACCGTGCTATTTTATTCTTCCCATCAATTTTAATGGCCTCCGCCACCACCAAAAAAAAGTTCCTTTATAATGATGTATATGCCCATTACCAGTACAAACCACCCAAAACCCTTCTTGAGTTTTTCGGGGGATACTTTTTTGCTCATGCTATTTCCCAGAAAAATTCCTGCAATAGCAAGAGCTGTAACTAACAGCAGCAGCTTCCAATCCATTATAGTATGACCAAGATCACCAGTAAAGCCAATCAATGACTTAGCTGCTATAATAAGAAGCGATGTACCCACCGCTTGTTTCATAGGTAATTTGCTTAATAAAACAAGAGCCGGGATAATAAGGAAGCCACCACCTGCACCCACCAATCCGGTAAGTGTACCAACAATTGCTCCTTCAATAATTATTAGCGGATAATTGAATTGCTGAGGGCCTTCCACAATTTCTTTGGCTTTACCTTTTTCACGAATCATTGAGACAGAAGCAAATACCATTAAGACTGCAAATAAGATCATCATGAGAATTGGCTTGGTAACCAAAAAATCACCTATACGGAAAATATCATGTGGGATGGCAGGCACAATGAATTTTCTTGTGGCGAATACTGCCAGAATGGATGGGATTCCGAAAATTAAAGCAGTTTTAAAATTGACTTCTCCCTGCCTGTGCTTAGGCCATGTTCCTACCAGACTGGTAGCTCCCACAATAAATAATGAGTAAGCTGTTGCTGTTATAGGGTCCACACCAAACAGGTATACCAGTACGGGAACAGTGAGAATTGAACCCCCACCTCCAATCAATCCCAAGGATATACCAATTACCAATGCTGCCAGATATCCAATTATTTCCATTGCTGTTATTTTGAATGCAAATTTGAAACAATGAAGACGCCTGTACTGTGATATGTATCACCTAATATGAACATGGGGTCAGAAATCGCGCTTGAAAACAAAAAACGGCTAGCTTTGTTAACAATAAAAAACTGATGGGCATTCTCAGACAGCTTGCGGAATATCTATATTTAAAGAAAAAAGATCCAGATGCACCAAGATCAAAATGGATAGGATATATGCATGGTATCAATCGCCTTTCCCTTCTTATGTTTCTGGCAGCACTTATTTATATGCTTATCCGTTTTCTATTTCTGAAAAAATAACTTAGCCAGCGCCCTTCATGAACTGTAAGATACTATGTGCAGCTTTTTCGGAAGCTCTGCCTCCTTTTTGTAACTTACTGATCAGCTCCAGGTAATCAGCAGCCATCCTGTCTCGATATTCATTGTCAAAAAGAACTTTCTCAAGTTCAGCACGAAGATTGGCAACATTCATTTCATCCTGGATAAGCTCCTTCACAATTGGTCTATCCATTATCAGGTTCACCAAAGAAATATATTTCACACGGATCAGCCTTCGTGCAATCAGGTATGATATCCTGTTGCCTTTATAACATACAACTTGTGGTACACTGAATAATGCAGTTTCCAGGGTAGCAGTTCCAGAAGTTACAAGTGCAGCGCGGCTTTGCATCAGAAGGTCGTAAGTGGCATCACGGGCAGCGGTGACCTGGGGGTAAGCAGCCAGTAAAGGCGTATAAAATGAATCCGGTTGTCCTGGCGCTTTTGCTACTACAAACCTATGTTCAGGAAATGATCGGGTTACTTCAAGCATCAAAGGCAGTTTCTTGAGAATCTCCTGTTTACGGCTTCCAGGTAATAATGTTACCAGATCTTTATGTGGTTGTAGCTGGGGATTTGCCTTAATATGATTATCCACTACTTCGGCAAGCGGATGACCCACATACTCCACGGGATAATTCCATTTTTTATAAAACTCCTTTTCAAATGGTAGAATGACCAGCATTTTGTCAACTGTCTTACGAATTAACTTCACCCTGTTTTCTTTCCATGCCCATACCTGTGGAGATATATAATAGATAGTACGGTATTGTTGTTGTTTTGCCCATTCAGCGATGCGCAAATTGAAACCTGGATAATCTATCAGAATAATAGCATCTGGGTTGAAAGCAGCTATATCCTTTTTGCAGGTATCGAGGTTTCGCAAAATTGTGCGAAGGTTAGCTATCACTTCCACGAAACCCATAAAAGCCAGTTCTGAGTAGTGCTTTACAAGTTCTGCGCCGGCAGCTTGCATAAGATCACCACCCCAACCACGAAATATCGACCCGGGGTCTTTCAGTTTCATTTCCCTGATTAGGTTACTGCCATGGAGATCGCCGCTTGCTTCGCCTGCGATGATATAGTATTTCATGTAAGCAAAGATAGGGGTGACGACTACTTCAAAACCTTGATCAGAAGTACTGCTATCCCATAAATCAATGTGGCGACAAAAATTCCCTTCGCGGTCTTATCCTTTCGGTTATTGATATAAACGGTAAATAAAATAGCATTGGCCACAAGGGAAATACTGCTAACCGCAGTAAGGAGGTTTTTGTATTGTTTGAGATAACCCAGAAATTCAAGAAAGCCAACCTGTCTGGTATAGAAAGCAAAAAAATAATAAAGTATAAGGCCTGCAATGGGTGCCAGGAATCCCAATAATATACCCAACCTTAGATTGTCTTGTTTTATCATCAGTGTTTCCAGCTTTTTTCAAGTTTGGCCTTAAGAACGTAGTTTGTAAGATCAAATTGTACGGGAACAACACTAACATAATTATTGTTTAATGCCCAAACATCTGTATCCTTTCCTTTGTCAAAATTCATGAATTCACCTGTGAGCCAGTAATACCTTCTGCCATGAGGATCCTGACGCTCCATGAAATCTTCCTGGTATTTAGCGTATGCCTGCCTGCAGATTTTAATCCCCTTTATATGCTCTTGAGGTACAGCTGGAATATTCACATTCAGCACCATATGCTTGTCCTGCTTTTTACTGAGGACCTGCTGGGTGATCTTACGCGCATAAACACGGGCAGCAGTGAAATCGGCCTCAATACTATAATCCATTAGAGAGAATCCAATTGATGGTATGCTTTCTATTCCAGCTTCCATTGCAGCCGACATTGTTCCGGAATATATAACATTTATAGAATGATTGGCGCCGTGATTTATTCCCGACAAACATAGATCAGGTTTCCTATGCAGCACTTTATCAACAGCAAGCTTCACACAATCCACTGGGGTTCCTGTGCATTGGTAAGCCTCTATGCCGGGAAACTGGTGAAATGCATGTAACCGAAGAGGTGATCCGATGGTTATTGCATGTCCCATACCTGATTGTGGTTTGTCGGGCGCAACCACAACAACTTTACCCAAATCTTTAACTGCCTCTACAAGGTTGATAATGCCTGGGGCAGTTATGCCATCATCGTTGGTTATCAGTATGATGGGTTCTTCTTTGATTCTTTTCGCCTTGGCCATACGCGAATGTAAGAAGGAAATAATCCTGAAAAAGATTTTGTAATGATAAGAAATTTAGTAATTTCGTGCTAAATCAGTTAGCATGTCTTACGCTGGAAAGAACTTAAAGTACTTACGCAAACTTCGCGGATGGACACAGGAAGATTTCGCCACCAGGCTGAAGATCAAACGCTCCCTCTTAGGCGCCTACGAGGAAGAGAGGGCCGAGCCAAGGCTCGAAGTGCTGGAATTGGTAAGTGATCTCTTCAAGGTTAGCCTTGATGAATTATTCCTTAAAGACCTGGGTGAAACCAAGGGCAGCTATATCGCAAAAAGAAGGGCTCAGAAACTGGCTACAGAGCCTACTGTAATTCAGTTTGTACCAGTTAAGGCAGCGGCTGGGTATCTTAATGGATTTGCTGACCCCGAGTTTATTGACGAACTGAATACTTTCACTTTGCCAATGCTGGCGCCCGGGCAATACAGGGCGTTTGAGATACTTGGAGATTCAATGTTACCAACTCCCAGTGGCTCTATTATAGTAGGAGAAAAAGTGGAGGATCTAGAAGCGGTAAAAACCAGCAATACCTATATAGTTGTTTCCAGGCAGGAAGGTATTGTGTATAAACGGGTGATGAAAAATCCCAGGTCAAAGCAAAAATTGACTTTGGTAAGTGACAACCCTGTCTATCAGCCATACCAGGTGGATGCAAATGATATTGTTGAAGTGTGGCAGGCACAAATGGTAATTACCAGGGCCAATCTGCAGCAACGTTGGGATGTTGATCAACTGGCAACTATTGTTACTAATCTGCAGGAACAGGTAAGCTCTCTTAAGAAAAAAATGAATTAACTATAAATCTTTGTTTTTAGTACTATGGGTTAGTAAGACCGGCATTTCTATGCCGGTTTCCTTTTTTAGTGGTAGGGGGATTTGATTAAGTTTATGATGAAAGGTGATAGATATTATTGGCTTCTAAAGTAGTTTTACAAATAATCCCTTTTGAATGCGACAGATTGCCCTTTTTTTATTACTGATTTCATCTTTGTTTTTAAAGGCGCAACATAAAACGACTATTGCATTAAAGGTAGTTCAGGGCCCGAAACTTGATGGTTTACTGGATGACCAGGTCTGGGCCAATGCTCCCGTTGCCAGTGATTTTATACTTAATCAACCTGCATTTGGAAACCCTGCTGCAAAAAAAACATCAGTTAAGATTCTTTATGATAACGCGGCTATATATGTAGGAGCACAGCTCTATGATGATCCTTCCCGGGTTCGTAGACAATTAACAGCACGTGACGAACACGACCGGGCTGATGCTGACCATTTTGCCGTATTCCTCGATACCTATAAAGATCAGCAAAATGGTTTCCAGTTTCTAGTCACCTCCCGTAATGTTCAATCGGATGCTCGTTTGTCCCCGCTGGTTAATGGAGACTGGGGTAATTACGGAGATAAAAGCTGGGATGCAGTTTGGGATAGTCGGGTTAGCTTTAATAAGGAGGGATGGTCAGTTGAAATAAGAATTCCTTATAGTGCGATCAGGTTCTCCAAAGAAAAAATGCAAACATGGGGAATCCAATTCCTGCGATTTGACAGAATTGCTAATGAAACAAGCTTTTGGAATCCTGTTAATCCTGCAGTAAACGGTTTCGTAAACCAGTTTGGAATTTTAGATGGATTAACCGATCTAAGTCCCCCGCTTCGGCTGAGCTTTTCACCTTATGTAAGTGGTGGTTATCGCTCCAATACCCCAAATGAAAAAGGCGAGAAGCAAGTTGAGTGGTTGCGTAGTGGCGGCATGGACCTTAAATGGGGCATTAATGAAAGTTTTACACTTGACGCAACATTGATACCAGATTTCGGGCAAGTCATCTCTGATAACAAAATCAATAATCTGACGCCTTTTGATATTCAGTTTCAGGAAAACCGACCCTTCTTTACAGAGGGTACAGAATTATTTAATAAGGCTGGTATCTTTTACAGCAGAAGGGTGGGTAGAACTCCCGGGCGCTTTGCTATGATCTCTGAGACTTATGGAGCGGATGAAAATTACACAATCAAAAAGAACCCGGCTATAACTCCTTTATTTAATGCGATTAAATTTTCGGGTAGAAATAAGCATAATCTGGGGATTGGAATATTTAACGCGGTTGCCCAACCGGTTGACGCAATCATACGTAATGAAATTTCCGGGAATGATTCCATTATCCGTACCGAACATCTCTCCAATTATAATATCATAGTGCTGGATAAAGCTTTAAGAAACCGATCTTATATAAGTTTCACTAACACCAATGTATGGCGAAGTGGGTCATCACCCGATGCAAATGTCTCTGCAATTGATCTTGGTCTTTATACACCAGACAATCGCTATTCCTTTCTTTTTAAACCCCGCTTCAGTAAAATCACCGGAGCAAATGGTCGTGAAGGTTGGGCCAATATTATTTCATTCGGAAAAGTAAGCGGCAGGTGGCAATGGTCTTTAAGCAACACCATTGAATCTGATCTCTATGATCCAAATGATCTTGGTTTCCTTCCGGCTTCAAATGAAATTACAACTGCCTTAAACCTGAGCTATAATATATTCACTCCAACAGAAAAATTCATTCAGCAGCGTTATCGTTTCACAGCCAATCATACATCGTTGTTTAAACCTTTTGGTTTTCAGGAAGCCAGGATAAAAACAACTGCTTTCTGGTGGTTTAAAAATTTCTGGGACCTTACTGTTGAGATAACTGCCACACCCACATGGTACAACGATTATTTCGAATTGCGTTCTGGTTACAAACTCCTCCGCAGACCCTCTTGGGCTTATATTGGGTTAAGCGGTAGCAGCGATAGCCGTAAACGTCTGTATGGCTATTGGTCAGCTGGATTTGCAGAAAGCAAAGACATTTATAATGATATGTTCCTTAAATACAGCCTGGGTCTGAGATATCGGTTCAGTGATAAATTATCGATGGAGATTAGTAATGCATACCAGAATGACAACGGCCAATTTGGTTCTGCATTTGAAAAAGAGGCAGATGGAAGACCTATCATTGCTTTCAGGCAGAATCTTGATGTGACCACCATACTGAGTGGAATCTACAATTTTGCTCCACGCATGAACATGACTGTAAGAGGTCGTCATTATTGGAATAAGGTAACTAATCACTCCTTCCATTCAGTTTCCCAAGATGGTAACTGGACAGACCGCCCTTTTATTGAAGGGCGCGATCTGAATGTGAATATTTTCAACCTTGACATATTTTATGTGTGGGATTTCAGGCTAGGGAGCAGGATCATCGCAGGGTGGAAAAATTGGATAGATCCGGATTATAGTAATGATCTTTATAGCAGACCCGGATATGGAAAAAATCTTTCGCATATAATGGGGCTTGACCATGGAAATGAATTTACCCTGAAATTCATATATTACCTGGATTATCAGGATCTTCGGAAAAAGAGATCCTGAATTATTGCCATAAGAAATTTGCTGCTTCGCGAAATGTGTTGCAGTGCGCATCAACAATATGCGTGATATTTGGAGAGTAGCCTCCGCCCATTGCAACAACACATGGAATATTAAATGAACAAAGTTGGCTGAAGACCAATCGGTCTCGTTCTTTGCACCCTTCCATAGTAACCTTTAATTTTCCAAATTTATCTGTCGAAAGTATATCAACACCTGAAAGATAAAAAACAAAATCAGGTTTAAAGTTTTGCAGCAACGAATTCAAATTTTGATGAAGCAGATGGAGGTAAGTGATAGTTTCAGTGCCATCTTCGAGTTCAATATCAAGATCCGATTTCTCCTTATGAAAGGGGTAATTGTGTCGGCCATGCATACTGAAAGTGAAAACTCTGTTATCTTTATTGAAAATTTTTGCAGTACCATTGCCCTGGTGAACATCAAGATCAAGAATTAGTATTTTTTCTGCCAGTTTCTGGTGGAGGAGGTAGTTGGCAGCCACTGCAAAATCATTTAACAGGCAAAATCCCTCACCATGATCGGCAAACGCATGATGTGTTCCTCCTGCAACATTTAGGGCGATGCCATTCTTCAATGCTGCATGACAGCAATTAATAGTACCCTGTGTAATGATCAGTTCCCTTTGTGTAAGCTGAGGAGATTGTTGAAACCCAATATGACGTTGCTCTTTGGGTGATAATTGTTGCAATTTCAATTTGTCAAGGTATTCAGCTGTATGCGTCATGAGGATAATCTCGTCTTTGCATGGAACAGGTGGGTGTAGATTTTCCTTTGTTATGATTTCTTCATATAATAGTTGTTCAGGTACCAGGTCATATTTAAGCATGGGAAAGCGATGACCTTCGGGTAGGGGATGATTATAAGCCAGGTCATAGGCAATATACAGATATGGATTTATCATTGGAGGTTCAAAACCTGGTTACCGGCAATAACAAAAACATTTGCATCCCTCTTTGGTTCAATAATAGCAAGACCCGTAAAATCACCAAATGCGGGCAAGATCGCATAGTCATGTTCAAAATAGAAGCAGGGAAGCCTCAGCGATTGCTTGCCAACTCCCCTGAATCTTACCCCTGGATGTATATGGCCTGAAAAATGATATCCCTTCCTTTCCTCATCATCACACTTTGACCATTCATGTACAAAACAAAATGGACCTTGCTGATACGTGCCCGAATATAATTTTATATTATTGGTTTCATACCATCGGTCTGGAAATATATCGTGGTTACCCCTTACCAGGTTAAACACAATACCAGAATGATCACTTCGCCACTTTGCGAATAATTCAGCTTCCTTGTTCTGAGTGGAGTGAAAAAAATCACCCACTATAATTAATGAGGAGGGCTGGAAATGTTGTACAAGGGCGAAAAGCCTTTGAAGGTCGTTGCGGTACACATGTTGCGGAATAGCAATACCAGATTTTCGGAAATGTCCGCTTTTTCCGAAATGGAGATCCGATAGGATCAGCGTATTTTGGTTTTCCCAAAATATAGCCTTAAGTGGGGAAAGCCAAAGTTGTTGGCCAGATATTGAAAAAGATATTGGTGCCTGCATGCCATGCAAAGCTAAATGGTTTATTTTTAATGGAATTATAAACCAAAGCTGTTTTTATGAGTACACAAAACCCCTTTGATAAGGATGAGAAAAAACTTCCATCCCTTTTGAACGTGTTGACTATATTAACAATGATCGGCTGCGCTATTGAGTTATTTTTCGGATCACTCAATCTCATTAATGGACGGAAAAATCTCGATAGATTGGAAGAAGCCCAGGCAAGCGGTGACATGGATAAAGTGCCAGAATTTATGAAGTCTATGATGGGGCCTGAAGCACTTGAAAATGCACGTCTCGCCTATGAAAACAGAATACCACTTTTTATTATAATGGTTGTGGGCATTGGGCTTTGTTTTTATGGAGCATTGCAGATGAGAAAACTTCAAAAGACCGGGTATTTTATGTGGCTGATCGGTGAAATTCTTCCAATTATCGGGAGCCTGCTTTTTATAGGAGTTGGTTTTGCGGGTGGAGCTTCCTTTATGTTATTATTGCCTCTTTTATTTATAATCCTGTATACCACACAGTTGAAATATCTGAAATAATCAATCACCCAGATGCAGCTGCATTTTTCGGATACGGTCTTCCAACTTTTCCGAACTTAGGTTCTCACGCATACTGTCAACCTTAATAGGGAAACAGAAAGGAGTCAGTTTTTCCGGAAACTGAAGAACTATGCTGGAAGATTGTATACGGTCAAGCATTTCACGCAAGCGAGCTTCTTCCATTTGCTGGTCAAACACTTCCTGATAAGCTTGCCTCATTAGGAGGTTGTCCCTATCATATTCCTGAAAAACTTTGAATAGAAGCGAAGCACTTGATTGCAGGTGCCTCGCTTTTTTATGTTCACCCGGGTAGCCCTGGAATATAAGGCCACCAATTACGGCGATATCCCTGAATTTTCGTTTAGCCATTTCCGTAGAATTTACACTTCGTTGGATGTCAATGAAGAGGTTATCTGGTGAAAACAGATCATAAACATTAGTATCATCAACCGGAATGGGTTGGTCGCTTAGAAGTTCGAAGCCGTAATCATTCATTGCGAAAGAAAAGCTGATGGGTCTGATCTGGCTTATCCGCCAGGCAAGGATAGCAGCCATAGCTTCATGAACCAGCCTGCCTTCGAAAGGGAATACAAACAAGTGAAAGCCATCCTTAGTTTCTATCTGTTCAATCAGCAATTCATTGTCCTTCGGAATATGGCTGAGTGATGACTGTAGATCAAAGAGTGGTTTTAAAGCACTTATTTCTTTACGTTTGTTCTTTTGTTTGCCAGCTTCATTGAATTGTTCTCTCAGAAGTTTTCCAAGATTCGCTGATAAAGGCATCCGGCCTCCCATCCAACTCGGTACGATAGTTTTTTTAGCATTTGACTTCTTCACCAGCACTGTCATGTCTTTGATCATCACCAATTCCAGGTTTCGCCCGGCAAGGGTAAATGTTGTACCTGGATCAAGTCGGCTGATGAACCATTCTTCTATTACTCCAATATATCCTCCGGTCATGAATTTTACTTTCAGCATCGCATCGCTTACAATTGTACCTATATGCATGCGATGACGCATTGCCATACGTCTGCTTGTTATGCGATAAATACCATCAACGATCTCAACTTTCTTATAGTCATCATACTGCTGAAGTGCTTTACCACCCGAGGTTATGAATTGTAGAATGAGTGCCCATTCATCTTGGGTCATTTCTCTGAAACAATATGTAGTTTTTACCTCATCAAAAATCAATTCCTGCCTGAATCCATCTGATACTGCAATTGTGCATAAATATTGAATCAATACATCAAAACAAAGTAACATTGGCTGTCTTGATTCTACTATTCCCAGATCGATCGCCTCCTGCAAGGCAGCTGCTTCCACAAGTTCTAGGGAATGAGTTGGTAAAAAATAAATCCTGCTTGTTGCACCTGGTTGATGTCCACTTCTACCGGCCCGTTGAAGGAAGCGGGCAACGCCCTTTGGTGAACCCACTTGTATAACGGTTTCGACTGGTCGAAAATCAACACCAAGATCAAGGCTTGCTGTACATACAACACATTTAAGTGTACCCGTATGCAGGGCGTCTTCTACCCACTGACGCAATTCCTGTTCAATACTGCCATGGTGGATCGCAATGGCACCGGCAAGGTCCGGAGCCGCAGTAAGTAATGCCTGGTACCACATTTCCGTCATTCCCCTTGTATTAATAAAGAGTAGGGTTGTAGTGCTTTTCCGGATTATAGGAACAATTTTATCAACCAGTTTGATTCCAAGGTGACCCGCCCAGGGATACTTTTCAATTTCATCAGGAAAGATGGACTCCACTTTAGTGCTTTTGGGAAGGCTAGCCTGGATAATTCGCCCTTCAACCTCTAAAGGTGATAATAAAACATTTTTTGCCTGTTCAAGATTACCTACAGTAGCTGAGATGCCGAAGACCGAAAGGTGCTTATATTGATTGTTCGATATTGAATTTTGGTTATCCTGATATAATTGGCAGACCTTGATAATGCGGGAGATGGCGAGTTCAACCTGAACGCCTCGTTTGCTTCCAAGTAGCTCATGCCATTCATCAACGGCAATGATTCTTAAGGATTTAAAGAAAAGTGCATAGCCTTTTTGAGCAAGCAGCAGGTGTAAACTTTCAGGCGTAATAATTAGAACTTCGGGTACATTTTTTTTTTGTCTTTGTCTTTCCGGAATTGGTGTATCACCATTACGGATACCCACTTTCCACTTGATCCCCAATTCTCCGATTACTTCTTCCATAGCCCTTCCTATATCTTTGGCAAGGGCCCTAAGCGGAGTGATCCATAGAAGTTGAAGGCCGTTTGAAGATTTTGATTGATAGTCCTTTGGATTGTCATTTATGAATTGAATAACAGCGCCCAGGAATACCGAGAATGTTTTGCCATAACCGGTAGGCGCATTAACCAGGGCGCTTTCGCCAAGGTGAATTGCTTCCCATGTATCAGACTGGAATACAAATGGTCTTCGTCCCTGCTTCTCCAACCATTTTTCAACAACTTTATATCCTATGGTTTTTTGGAACGCCAAAGTATTTTCTTACAAAGTTTTCAGGTATTCGATCACGGCCAATCGCTCATCTTTGCTAAGCTTATCACCAAAAGTATGGCCGTAATTGCCATATCCCTTTAGTGTAGTATTATAAATAGTTGTGCCAGTTGCAGAATCCCTTGATTCATATTTCCACCCTAGATTTTCATAATCATATTCCGGCCTGGAAAAATTTCTTTCCCAATATCTAGGTCGGGTTGAACTGTTCAATAAGGTGTTTATAGTAGGAACAGATCCATTATGAAGGTATGGTGCGGTAGCCCAAACCCCATCCAATGGAGGGGCTATATAACCATTGAATGGCACCAGACGGGCAGGATGGTCACCCATGGCAAACCAACTGTTATTGAACCAATTTACAAACTGCGGGTTCTGATAATTGGCTTTGAATAATGCAGAATCTGTTTTTATTACTGATTGGGGTATTAGAAGGTTAGGATATTCTTCTTTCTCCCCATAGCTGCCATGGCATTTTGAACAATTGTCTTTGAAGATAAGCCTGCCTTTTTCGGACAATGGTTTATTAATGCTTCCAGGGTATTTAGGTGGTTCCAACGTATATATATAGGCGAGAACATCACTGATTTTTCTATCAACTGAAGCTGCTTCTGCGCTGTCCTTCACCGTTAGGAGGTTGGATGCCATCAGGAACCTTCCAAAATCACCCCTGCCGAACCCATTATAGAACATTGCATTCTTTTTCTTTAAGAGCCACCATGCTGGCACGTCGCTTGGGATTACTTCAGATGGAATGTTCATAATGGCGGAATCGCGCCATTGTAATGTTAGTGGATCACGGTGTGCTACAAGAACAGCGGCCAGACGATCAGCCGCATTAACCCCTCTTGTGGCAGTCTGGAGATAAGGACCAATTGTTCCGGTCACCTCCAGAAAATGTTTTGCTGCTTCATACTTGGCTGGCGATGCGTTTTTGAGCATCATGGCAAGCATATTTACATTTTTTTGGTTTAATTGCTGTGCAGCCCCAGAAGAAAAATCCATTAAACTATTTCCCATGCCCATTATCAGGCTATCATTAAATACCTGTGCATGGCATTGCATACAATTGGGGGCCACCAGGTTCTCTCCATTAGCCGCTGTAACGGCAGTAAATTCATGACTAAGGTTTGCGTTCAGGCCTGAGCGTTTAAGGTAATTGTATTTTTCCTTCCCTTTGCCAAGAAGAAAAAAATCATATGGAATACCCCCCTTCACATAATCTCCCGTGGTAAGATAGTCATATCCTTTTGCAGGATTACCGGGTCGCTGAGGTGAGGCGGGAATTGGAACAGGTTTCTCGGGATCCCTTGCGGGGTTTCCAGTTCCAAGCAGATTCACCATGCCAACAATGGCAAGCATCATTACTACACAGATTCTGTACTTCATTTGCATAGCTCAATTTACCACTTTTATTTTCCATAAATCTCAAGCATTCTTTTCAGATCTTCGAGAGTGTTTATGTCATCCACATTTTTATCGTGACGCCAACGCAACATACGTGGAAAGCGAAGTGCCACTCCACTTTTATGCCTTGCAGACGCCGCGATACCTTCAAACGCAATCTCAAACACAAGTGAGGGCTTTACGGTTCGCACGGGACCAAATTTCTCAAGCGAATTGTTTTTTACAAATGCATCCACCTGGGAAAATTCCTTATCTGTTAAGCCCGAATAAGCCTTGGTGAAGGTTGCAAGCTTGTCTCCGTCTTTTACTGCAAAAGTATAATCTGTATATAGGTTACTTCTTCGCCCATGTCCTTTCTGCGCATATACCAGCACAGCGTCTATTGTCAGTGGATCAATCTTCCATTTCCACCAATCTCCGCGTTTACGCCCAACCTGGTAGGTGGATGACAGGCGTTTTAGCATCAATCCTTCCGCTCCGTTTACTCGTGATGAATCGCGTAGAATTTTTAAATCATTCCAGTTATCAAAGTCAATAATTCGAGATATTAATAATGCCGGGTTATTAATAGTTTTTACAATTGTTTCTAAAAGTTTTCGCCTGTCAGAAAGTGAATAAGATCGGATGTCATTTCCGTCAATTTCAAGTAAATCATAAGCAAAAAAAGTAACCGGTGCTTCCAGTAGTTGTTTCCTGGTAACATTTTTACGGCCAATTCTTGTTTGTAATAATGCGAATGGTAAAGGTTGTCCATCACGGCTTGGCATTATTTCGCCATCTATAACAATTCCATTTGGCAGGGTATTAAGCAATCCATCATACTCGGGAAATTTATCAGTTATAAGTTCTTCCCCCCGGCTCCAGACAAAGAACTTATCATTCCTTTTAATTAATTGCCCCCTGATGCCATCCCATTTCCATTCTGCTTGCCACTCCTCATGCGAACCCAGTTCTTCCGGTAATTGCTCAAGCGCATAGGAAAGAAAGAATGGATAAGGCTTGGAATCGTCAGTTGACGCCAGATCACCACCAAGCAATTCTTCAAAGGAAGTGGCCATTGGATCCCATTTGCCACTGATACGGTGGGCAATAAGAGTTGTTTCCAGCGAAACCGTTCGAGCTAAAGCCTGTACCATGATCTGCTGCGATACACCAATCCGGAACCCTCCTGTAATTAGCTTATTAAATACGAACTTCTCCTGGCGGTTAAGTTGCTCCCAACTCTCCACTATGAATGATTTCTTATCAGCCTCAGAATTTTGTGAAAGATCAATAAGCTTTTCGAGGTAATAGGAGAGGGAGTAGGGATTAATACCTCTCTCAATATCAGGTAATAATAAAGCAATTGTTTCGGCAAGGTCCCCCACTGTATGATAACATTCTTCAAATAGCCACTGTGACATGTCTGCCTTTTCACGGCACCATGCCGCAAGAAGGGTGCTCGTTACTGCTCTTTTAGGTCGTCTGCCGCTAAACAGGGCGATCACCCAAATTTTATCGTGAGGTGATGCCTGACCAAAATAGTTAACCAATGCATCCAGTTTATCATTGGTTTTAGTGGAAGTTCCTAACACCTGTACAAGCGACGCAAATAATGACATACCATTCATGGTGTATCAATTTTGTTTTCTTTGCCTTCATCTTCTTCTTCCTGACCATAAGCCGTTTTTACTTCATAAGCTTCAATGCCTTTTTCATTGAGATACCTTGAAAAAGCTGATTGAAATCCATGTGTAACATATACTTTTTCTGCCCCTGTTGCTGTTGTGGCTGATATTAATCCGTCCCAGTCGGCATGATCACTCAAAACAAATCCCGCATCAGCATTTCTCCTCCTTACATTACCCCGCACTTGCATCCAACCACTGCAAACACCCACACGATAAGGGGAAAATCTTTTCATCCAGCTACTGCCATCCGCACTGGGAGGGGCGATCACAATAGAATTTTTTAAGGCAGACTTCTCTGTATCAACAGAAATCCGCTGTACCGAAGGGAGTTCCCAGCCCTGCTGTATCAATAGTTCCTGCGAATTGCAAATAGCGCCGTGTGCATATATTTTTTGGTTTTGCTCCAGTGCACTAATTACTCTTTGTGCTTTTCCCAGGCTATAAGCAAGTAACACTGAACTGAATCCATCTTCCCTGTTTTGTGTCACCCATTTACGGATTTCTTCATAAATGGTTTCCTGCTTTTCCCATTTATAAATTGGAAGTCCGAATGTGGATTCTGTAATAAAAGTATGACAGGGAATGGCCTCAAATTGAGCACTTATACCATCATTATCTGTCTTGTAATCGCCGCTGAAAACCCATACTTCTCCCTTGTATTCAATTCTTACCTGTGATGAACCAATAATATGGCCTGCAGGGTGCAGACTAACATATACATCATTGATGCTGATTCTTTCCCCCCACTCAATTGCCTGATAATTACCCGGCCCCAATCTTAACTCAAGTAAAGGCTTTGTATAAGTATGGCATAAGTAATGCTTGGATCCATATCGTGCATGATCACTATGGGCATGCGTGATAACGGCACGATCAACGGGCTTCCAGGGGTCAATATAAAATTGACCTGCTTCGCAAAATAATCCCGCTTCTGTGAAAGTTATGAGATTCATTTACCTGGCGATTGAATTCTTTAAGCCATTTACAACATCAACGCCACATATATGTTCGATCTTATGTTCGCAACGGATCCAGGATTCCTGTAAAATTGTTAGAACACAGTCTGCACAGCACCATTCAGCTTCTTGATAATGTAAAGCTTTTTATTTTCGAAATAATCGAGTTGTTGCTTCTGGTTATCAAGCAATACTGGCTGTATATCAAAGTCGGTAAATACCTTAAATTTTTTCTCACCGAGGCTGGAACTGATATTGGGACCTTGTTCTTCAAGCAGTTTGCCAAAACGGTACATGGTCTCAAACCCCCTGAACACCATGTCGCTCGGCCTTGAATATAAATTGTCTTTGAAATGCTTGCCAATTGATTCGCTCAACTCATCTGTACGAACGGGATTGAACGGAATGGAATAAAATATTTCAAGATCCTTGTATTCTTTCTTGTCAAGATCTCTTATACCATCCCAGGTGGGCATTCCCATAACCTGCACGGGATAGGTCTTGTTAAGCGCAGCCAGATGAGTAGCAAGGTGCCGCGCAAATCCTTCATCAAGACTACCTGCAACCGCCATCGTTATGCGATTACTGTCCAGATGTGTTTTAAGTTGAGCCTCAGTAAACCCATCAGGCAAGGTTACGTATTTGAGCTTCAATGCTGTGCCCATAGTTGCTTTTTCCACATCACTGAAATAGGCCTTTAACCTATCTTCCTGGGCTCCTGCCTTTCGGAATACCACAATTGGCCCCTTGCTGTAATTTCTTTGCAGAAAATTATATATACCCTCACAATGCGATTGCAACGTGCTATTAAGGATTACCATATACGGATTATTGGTAACGCCTCCGTCATTGGGCAGATTCACATTGATAAAAGGAAGTTTTTCATCATTTGCAAATTCTGCCAGTGGTTTCAATTCATTAAAACTGATATGTGCAAGTAATAAGTCGGCATTCTTAACGGCAGGTTGCGCTAAAATGTTTCCTAAAATTTGGTTCGATCGGGTGTCAACTATATTAACATCTAAAACTACACCTTCCTTCTTTAGTGAATCAATTGCGAGTTGAACACCTTCATAGAATTCTAAACCCGGAAGCATAAAGCGGGGGAATTGTTTTCCATAGCGGTATTGGCCGCTTGCATCAAAAGCTGAATCAAGATAAAGAGGCAATAGTATGGTTAAAACAGGCTTTTTGGGCTTAACCGCTCTCAGTGTGTCCGGTAAACTAACTATAGCTGAATCCTGAGCTTTTGAACTGATAGCAAAGCTGGTAAAAATAACTCCTGCCAATAAGAAAATCCATTTGGTAAACCTCATTATCTAACGGTTTGTTCTTTTATTCCCATTCGATGGTGGCCGGCGGCTTACTACTAATATCATATACTACCCGGTTGATTCCCCGAACATTGTTAATGATATCATTCGAAATGTGTGCCAGAAAATCATAGGGGAGATGAGCCCAATCGGCAGTCATCCCATCAACGGAAGTTACCGCCCTCAATGCCACCGTATATTCGTAGGTGCGTTCATCTCCCATAACCCCCACACTCTTCACCGGAAGCAGGATTGCGCCAGCCTGCCATACTGTTTTATATAAGTTGTGTTCTTTGAGCCCTGAGATGTATCGATGGTCAGCATCCTGCAAGAGTTTAACTTTTTCTTCTGTGATCTCACCAAGAATGCGTATTGCCAACCCCGGACCGGGAAAAGGGTGACGATCAAGTAATTCATCCGGAATACCCAGTTCCCTGCCAACCCTCCGCACCTCATCCTTGAAAAGGTAACGCAGTGGTTCTACCAATCCCAGATGCATTTTTTCCGGAAGGCCGCCTACATTATGATGACTTTTGATGGTTACCGAAGGCCCATGCACTGAAATACTTTCTATCACATCCGGGTAAATTGTTCCTTGTCCAAGCATGCCAATACCCTCAATTTTAGCGGCTTCTTCCTGGAACACATCAATAAAAAGCTTTCCGATCACTTTCCTTTTTTCTTCAGGATCGGTTTTACCAGCAAGTTCCCGATAGAAAGTATCCTTTGCATCTATCCCCTTCACATTAAGATGCAGGTTGTCTTTGTACGTTTTAAGTACCTGCTCATATTCCCCTTTTCTCAATACGCCATTATCTACAAAAATACCATAGAGATTATCTCCAATTGCGCGGTGGATAAGGGTTGCCGCTACTGTACTGTCAACCCCGCCACTCAGTGCCATGATCACTTTGCGGTCTCCAATCTGTTTCTTAAGAGCCTCCACCGTATCTGTTATAAAATGTGCAGGCGTCCAATCCTGAGAACATCCGCATATCTCCACAAGGAAATTGCGAATGAGTTTTTTACCTTCTATGGAATGGTATACTTCAGGGTGAAACTGAACAGCATATAAAATTTCACTTCCTGAAGATTTTTTAAATGCAGCAACGGGAATAGATTCCGTATCAGCAAGCAACTCAAACCCGTCTGGCAGTTCGCGGATGCTGTCGCCATGACTCATCCAAACCTGTGATGGCGTGGATATTCCTTTAAGTATAACGTCTTCTTTAATGGTTCTCATAAAGGCCCGGCCATACTCACGTTTATCACTCTTCTCAACCCTTCCGCCAAACTTTTTTGCCGTTAATTGTGCACCATAACAAACGCCTAATACCGGTAACTTTTCACTCAGGAAACGGATATCAACATCCGGAGCATTATCATCATTTACCGAAAATGGTGAACCCGAGAGAATAATTCCTTTTAGGGACGGATCTATTTCGAATGGTTTATGATAAGGAATGATCTCGCAATAAACATTCGCTTCACGCACAGCCCTGGCTATCAATTGTGTATATTGAGAACCAAAATCTAATATGAGTATTTTTTCTGTCATGGTGCCGCAAAGATAATATCTCCGGCTGAGGTTTGTGGAACCGGAGTTGCCTAATATGAATACTCTGCTAGGATTTGTTTCCGATATTGTAACAGATAACTGCTTTCATATAATCTACTATCATGCAAAGGATTCTTTCAAGATCAATGCTGGAGGGAAGTAATCCGGAATGGATTGAACTTCCGAGAAAGGAGATATTTGAATTACCTGAAAAAGTTCTCCAGTTCGGGACAGGTGTATTATTGCGTGCGCTCCCGGATTATTATATAGATAGGGCTAATAAGAGTGGAATTTTTAATGGGAGGATTGTGGTTGTCAAAACTACCGACCTGGGGTCAACCGAATCATTTCAGCGCCAGGATTCATTGTATACCCATAAATTGATGGGCATTGAAAATGGTATGCATGTTGAAAAAACAATTATCAATGCTTCTATCAGCCGCGTATTATCGGCATCAAAAGATTGGGAGGCTGTTCTTGCCTGTGCTGAGAATCCAGCAATGGAACTGGTAATATCAAATACTACCGAAATAGGTCTGGTGCTGGATGCAGAAGATAAAATAATTAATTCTCCTCCGAAGTCATTCCCAGGAAAACTCCTTGCTTTTCTTTACCGTCGGTATCATTTTTTTCAGGGGAACCCTCATAAAGGCATGGTCATCATTCCAACTGAGTTAATTCCTGAGAATGGGAAGAAACTTAGAGAGATAATTCTCACACTGGCACAATTGAACCAAATGGAGGATGAATTTATCAATTGGCTGATTGCCCATAATCATTTCTGTGACTCATTGGTAGACCGTATTGTACCTGGCAAACCTGATGGTCAACACATGGCCGGAGAAGAACAATTGCTTGGATACCGTGATGAACTTTTGGTTGTATCCGAAGTGTATGGTCTCTGGGCAATTGCTGCCGACTTAGCTATTGTGAAAGATATTCTAAGCTTTAGCCAGGTTGACAAAGGCGTTATTATTGCCCCCGATATTCGGAAGTTCCGCGAATTAAAACTTAGACTATTGAATGCTACCCACTCACTTGTTTGTGGTATTGCCGTTCTTAACGGAATAGAAACGGTAAAAGATGCCATGGAAAATGAGCACATGTGCAAACTAATTCAGGACATAATGAATCAGGAAATTATCCCCTCCATTATTGGTGATGATATCTCCCTCGAAGAAGCCAATGAGTTTGCTGATCAGGTACTAGACCGTTTCAGGAATCCTTATATTGATCATAAGTGGATCAATATAACACTCCAATACAGTTCAAAGCTTAAAACCCGCGTTCTACCAGTACTGCAGGAATACATGATACGGTTTAATAAAGTACCTGACCTGATTGCATGTGGATTTGCTGCACATATTCTGTTTATGAGATCCGGATCTACCGGTAATGGGTATACTGGAAAGTGGGAAATGGTTGATTATCCAATAAATGATGATAATGCAGCCATCTTTGCAAAGCACTGGAAGGATAACAAAGATGAAATCGTTAAAGCAATACTCGGTGATTTGGCATTGTGGGGTACAGATCTGAATAAGTTACCGGGGTTCACTGATAAGGTCAGCAATTGGGTAAACCAGGCCAACTTCAAGCTCACAGCTAATAATTTGTTCCAAAAATCCTAATCAGTTTTAAAAAATCAACCACTTGTAAATGAAGTCAAATTCAATTATAAATCTCATTTGCGATCAGGGATTTCTCCCTCTGTTCTATGATCAGGACCAGGAGGTAAGCATTTCAGTGGTAGATATTCTATATAAATGTGGCATCCGCACAATTGAATATACAAATCGTGGTGAACATGCCCTAAACAACTTCAAGGCACTTTCCAGAGAGCGATCAATCAGATGGCCAGGAATGATCCTTGGTATTGGAACTATCAAATCAAAAAGCGAGGCACTGAATTTTCTGGATGCCGGAGCTGATTATATAATTTCCCCTGCAATGATAACGGAAGTGGGGGAGATGGCACTTAATTCAGAAACATTATGGATACCGGGTTGCATGACTCCAACTGAAATTTTGCTGGCAGTGAATGCAGGAGCGAAAATGGTGAAAATATTTCCCGGTAATATTCTGGGACCAGGATTCATAACTGCAGTGAAAGATATATTTCCTGAATTGCTTTTTATGCCAACGGGAGGTGTTGAGTTACATGAAAAGAATTTACGTGAGTGGTTTGCTGCGGGAGCATGCGCAGTGGGTATAGGTAGTAAAATGATCAGTAAAGAGTTATTGGTTGATCGCAACTTTAGTGAAATTGGAAGCCTTGCAAATAAAGCGATTGAACTGCTTAAAATAGTGCGCTAGAATTAAGAATAAATTAAATAATAAAAACCATCACATGCAGTCAACGGCACCTCTGGAACAGCCTGCTTTAATAGGTAAGTATCGCTGGACCATCTGCATGCTTCTTTTTTTTGCGACCACTATAAATTATCTCGACCGCCAGGTGCTCAGTCTGCTTAAGCCTGCACTGGAACTAGAATTCGGTTGGAGCAATACCGATTATGCAAATATTGCATCAGTGTTCCAGTTCACCTATGCAGTATCCATGCTTTTTGCAGGAAGAATTATTGACAGGTTAGGAACTAAGTCGGGCTATTCATGGGCCATTATCATATGGTCACTTGCTGCAATGGTTCATGCCCTGGCTATTCCGATCGGACAAAGCATCGTAAGTTTAATTGCCTGGGTGGGAATTGGAGCTGTATCTGTGTCTGTTGCAGGATTTATGTTTTCCCGTGCATTGCTCGGAATTGGTGAGGCGGGTAATTTTCCTGCTGCCATTAAAGCAACAGCTGAATATTTTCCAAAGAAAGAACGTTCCCTAACAACCGGCATCTTCAACTCCGGAACTACAGTGGGGGCAATACTTGCGCCGCTCACTGTTCCCTGGATTGCAGTAAAATGGGGTTGGGAAGCTGCTTTCCTGGGTATTGGCGCCCTCGGTTTTATATGGCTGTTTTTCTGGCTTTATGCCTATGAGAAACCCGAAAAACAGAAAAGGCTTACAGAGGCTGAACGTAATTATATTAATGAAGGCCAGTCTGTTCAAACAACTGAGTTAAAGTATTCCAGTATCTCCTGGTTCAAACTTCTGGGCTACAGGCAGACCTGGGCATTTGCATTCGGTAAGTTCATGACAGATGGTGTTTGGTGGTTTTTCTTATTCTGGCTCCCCGCATATCTTAATGATCAATACCAAATGACCGGAACCGCTATCATGTTACCATTGGCCATACTATACAGCATGACCATGTTCGGTAGTATCGGAGGTGGGTGGTTTCCCATGTATTTTATTAAAAGAGGTTTCGAGCCCTATGATGGGCGAATGAAGGCCATGCTGCTGATTGCCATAATACCCCTGGTGGTTCTTGCAGCCCAGCCCCTGGGACAGGTATCCTATTGGATGCCGGTATTACTAATTGGCATTGGTGCATCTGCTCACCAGGCTTGGAGCGCCAATATTTTTACCACTGTTTCAGATATGTTTCCTGCTAAGGCTGTTGGTTCAGTGGTTGGAATAGGAGGGATGGCTGGGGGACTGGGTGGTGTACTTGTTACTAAACTGGGCGGGGCCATTTTTGATCATTATAAATCTCTCGGAGAAATTGAAACCGGTTATACTATTATGTTTGCCATCTGTTCAATAGCTTACCTCGTAGCATGGACTGTAATGAAGTGGCTTGTTCCCAGGTATAAACCAGTTACAGACCTATAGGCAGATCAGATTTTTTTTATTTATTGTAACTTAATTTGCGACCGGTAGTCTAATCAAATACAAAACCTGCATAAATGAGAACCGTAAACTTTATTCTGATCGCTTTATCACTGTTCCTTTCTTCCTGTGTTTACAATTTTGGTAAAAAGGTAAAAGGCAACGGCAACACAACAACAACTACACGAACACCCGGTGAATTTTCTAAACTAGAACAAAAGGGATCTTTTAATATCGTAATTAAAAATGGTCCCCGCCATGAGGTATTCCTGGAAGGGGAAGATAATATCCTGCAGCATATTGAAACAAATATTGAAGGGAAAACAATTGTGATCCGCAGCGAACAAGGATTTAACCTGAGGCCTACCCGTGAGGTTAATATTGTAGTTACATCACCTGATTTCGAATCCGTCTACACCCTTGGTTCCGGTAATATCAATAGTGAATCTGTAATTACCGATAGCACTGGTATGGAGATGGGAACAAAAGGTAGTGGAGATATTAACGTTCAGGTACAATGTCCTGATCTCGAATTGTATTCCTATGGTAGTGGAAACGTAAAGGTTTCAGGGCAAACGCGCAGCATTAAAATGGAAAGTGCTGGCAGTGGTAACCTGGAAGCAATTGATCTTAAAACAGAGACGGCATCTATAGAGATAAAAGGAAGTGGTAACGCCAGTGTTGAAGCTAGCCGTTCACTCGATATTTCGGTTATGGGTAGTGGTGATGTTAGTTACAAAGGAAACCCTTCTGTCAAAAGTAATATCAGGGGCAGTGGAAATGTAAAGAAGGTCGACTAACCAATAAGTCCAGCTAATATTATCATTCATAGAATTTCTGGTGAACCAGTTCTCCTTTTCTGTTGTATTGCAGGATGGACCTGGTTTTTCCTGTTTTATCAGTAGCTGTCCAGCTTCCTGTTTTCCTGCCATGTCGATAAGCTCCCGAAAGGCGTGTTTGTTCCGTGGAATTCCATTCTTCCCAATGGCCTTCCCGTAGGCCATACTTGTAATAACCAGAATCCAGCATCATTCCGTCTTCCGAGTAGTTGATGTATAAACCATCATGAAGACATTTTTCGAATGGCGCCGAAGCAATGGAATAATTTGCATTAGTAGCAAGGTCAAGTTTGCGGCGATCATTTTTTGCTTCGATCGCAAGGGGGATAAAAATAAAACGGGGATGCTTTTTCACTTCCTGACGAAGGCGTTCATATTTATCGTGACTATATGTTCTCAGATATCGCTGCGAGCCATTGGCATACCATCCCTTCCATTCACCATCTGGAATTCCTTTTTTCAACTTGCCGGAATCGCGCATTTTAGTGATTGGATGCCAGGAATTATGCTCCACATCAATAGCCATCTGTGAGTATAGGTCAGCTTTCCCTGCAAGAAGCATCACTCCCAATAAAAGGCATGGTATCATGTGGTGGATTCGTTTCATAACTTGAAGCAATTGCGCAAAATTACGAAACTGCAGGCCTTCCCTATGGCGGCGGCTGTTAAAATTATCTTGTTAGTTCAGCAACCGGAATACAGGGTAACGATTATGATCAGGCTCCGCATAAGGTGAATTTTTGAATATAAAATCCAGTTGTTGGTAGGCATTCCGGGCAAAACTGGTGTCGGTGGTCCTCTTTTCTTCCAATTGCATTTTCAGCTGTGGATTTTCTGCCAGCAGTTTCTCTGCCGTATCTTCAAAAACATACGAACTAAATCCTTCTTTTTGGGATAGTATCGGGTCAAAGAAGTTCCACGTAAAATAAGAATCCATTGCTTCCGGTTCAAGCACTTCCACGAGAAACCTTTTTGCGGGTTGGGCAGTTTGGATCAGCCAGTCTCCTCTTCTAAAAGATTTTTTGATCAGCTTTCGGCTAACCTTAACCGAACTATTCAGGTAATGCCCCTCAAATGCACGCGTTGAAACTTTGTTTTCTTTTATCATTAATGCTTCCACCTCCAATATCGTATCCCGATGAAGTCGCTCCATTTTTACACCATTATTCTGTAAGCGTTCAATTACTTTCCACCAACCTTGCGGAATTATATAGGCCTTGGGGACCAAAACTTCTACCGAGGCCACATATTGGTTATAGAATTTAATTTTCTTATCAAATGGCTTGTTCCTGTCATAATAAAGCCGTGGAAGCCCCGATACTGCACTTGGTTTACGGCCTGCCTCATATCCTTTAAAACTTATCTCAGTGAACCTTGAACGGTCGAGTACCCATTGTACCGGGAACAGGCTGCGATTGAGTTGGTCCTCCTGGGCCTTTTTCCTTATTTGCCGGATAGTATCCGCATTGGCAGCCGCATAGCGTTCAAAGCATTCCATTAGGGCATAAGTAGCGTCTACCCGCTGGGGATAGGGTTTAAGCATATGGGTTTCCGGAACAAAAGCAAAACTATTGAACAGGGTTGCGTATCCACTACTATAGCGGGGGCCTTCCAGAAATTCGGGCCATCCCGTTTCAGGGGTATCACCAAACGCATTTACATATGGTATAAGGTCATAACCCCTTTCTTTCATCATCAGGTATATGGATGGTTCAAATTGCTTATTCATGAACTCACCCAACCTGCCTCCCAATTTATTATGCTGCGAACTGATCAATGTCATAATATGCTGATAGTCAGCACCATTACTAACATGGTTATCAATGAATATGTCCGGCTTGAGGTATTGATAGATTACAGCGAAACTCCGTGCATTACGAGAGTCGGCCTTTATGAAATCCCTGTTAAGGTCGAGGTTCTGGCCATTTCCTCGGGAGCCGAATTCTGCCGGTCCATCCTGGTCAACCCGGTAAAATGCACTTCGGTTAAGAGCCCCGCCAATATTATAAACCGGGATAAAAGCTAAAACCACACTATCCGAAATCCTTTTACGGCCAGTAACCAGATCACGAACCCACATCATACTGGCATCAATTCCATCGGGTTCACCGGGATGAATGCCGTTATTTATCAGGATCACCACCTTGTTGCCAGATTGCCAGCGTCGCGGATCAAATTTCCCGTCATTACTGAATAATACCAGGTGCAAGGGATATCCTGCATCGGTTGTTCCCATGCTCTGCATCTGGACCCTGGGCGAGAGTTCATCAAGCTTTTGGTAAAAATCAATTAACTGGAAGTATGTAGCGGTGTGCTTCCCATTGGTTTCCTCATAAATTGTAAGAGGTACCTGCGCGTATGAAACAATGGGGAAGTTGAACAGCAGAATGATCTGAAAAACTGAGTAGAAGAGGAGATTCCGGCGGAATAAAATTTTTCGCATGCTTTAGTAATTGGTCTGGCAATTTAGTATAAATGCTTGGTAATGAACCACCCAGACGACAGCATACGACCCAACAAAAAAAGGTACTGTCAAAGACAGTACCCTAATATTATTAAGGAAAGATGTTCAGAATACCAATTACTGGGCTGGAGCCATATTATTGACGCGCTTAGCAAGCTTGCTCTTCAGGTTGCTTGCCTTGTTCTTGTGGATGATTCCACGCTTGGCCAGCTTGTCAATCATAGCTATTACATTGGGCATGCCCTCTTCAACTGCTTTCTTTTCATCCAATGCCTTCAGGTCGCGGATTGCGTTACGTGTAGTCTTACCGTGGTAACGGTTTCTGTCACGACGCTTGGCAGCCTGACGCATATCTTTTTTGGTAGCCTTATGATTTGCCATTCTTCAAAATTTAGGACGGCAAAGGTAGCGAGCATAGATGGAACAACAAAATAAAACCTTGATTTTTTTCTATTGACTCCAGGACTGAGTAATGCTATGCGATTTGGGCAAACTTCTCCATCTTTTCCCCGATATTTGCATACCCAAAATAAGACCCAAAAGGGCTTCTCATATGAAGGATTTTTCGTTTATCACAAGTTCATCCCCGGCATATATAGAGTCTCTGTATCAGGATTTTGTAAAAGATCCCGGCAGTGTAGACCCGGAGTACCGTAAGTTTTTTGAAGGATTTGATTTTGCCATAAACGGTGATCTGCCAGCTGTCAGACCATCTTCTGATAATGGAAGCACCGCATTGGCTGGCCTTCCGCCTGATTTTGATATTCAGAAGGAGATCAGCGCTTACAGGCTGATACTAGGATATCGCAACAAGGGGCACCTGGTTGCCAAAACCAATCCAATTCGCAAGCGCCGCGACCGGGGTGCAAACCTCGACCTGGCCTTTTTTGGCTTCACCGAAGCAGATCTCGACCGGAAATTTCATGCCGGCCATAGGGTGGGGCTCGGTACCACTGAACTCCGGAATATTCTGAATCATCTGCAGAATGCTTATGCCAGCCATGTTGGTATCGAGTTCAAATATATCAGTGATCAGACCAAAGTGGATTTCCTTACCAATGCCATGGAGAAGGAGTTCAGCAAGGACCTGCCTCTGGAGAAAAGACGCCGGATCCTGGAGAAGTTAAACCAGGGAGTGATATTCGAGAAGTTTCTCCATACAAAATACATCGGGCAAAAAAGGTTTTCCCTTGAAGGCGGTGAAACAACTATTGCGGCACTGGATGCAATCATCAATACTGCGGGGTCAATGGGTGTTAAGGAAGTGGTTATCGGTATGGCACACCGCGGTCGTCTTAATATCCTTGCCAATATACTCGGCAAAACCTATGAGCATATTTTCAGTGAATTTGAGGGAACGGCCGTTATGGACCAGACCATGGGAAGTGGCGATGTAAAATACCACATGGGGTATAGCTCTGATGTAAAAACAGATGAAGGTAAAACAGTTCACCTTAAACTCGCACCAAACCCCTCACATCTTGAAGCTGTTGATCCAGTAGTTGTGGGATTGGCGCGTGCGAAGGCAGACATTCTTTACAACAGTAATTATGACCAGATATTACCGATACTTATCCATGGAGATGCCTCTATAGCAGGACAGGGGATCGTATATGAGGTACTTCAGATGAGCAAGCTGGAAGGTTATTATACTGGTGGCACCATACATTTTGTTATCAATAACCAAATTGGATTTACTACCGATTTTGATGACGCACGCAGTTCTGATTACTGTACTTCCCTTGCTGCAACAGTTCAGGCTCCTGTACTCCACGTTAATGGGGATGACGCTGAAGCAGTAGTAAAATGCGTAGAGATCGCCACCCGATATCGCCAACAATTCAATTCCGATATTTTTATTGACATGGTTTGTTATCGTCGCCATGGTCATAATGAAGGTGATGATCCAAAGTTCACCCAGCCCGGACTCTATGCATTGATCGATAAGCACCAAAACCCACGTGAAGTGTATACGCACTTCCTGATGGAAGATGGAAATGAAAATGCCCGCGGATTAGCACAGGAAATGGAGAAAAAGTTCTGGGCTGATCTTCAGGAGCGGCTCGATGAAGTAAAACAGAATCCTCTTCCATATAAATATCAGCAGCCTGAATTGGCCTGGAAAAGCTTGCGTCGTGCTGTTGAAACAGATTTTGACAGGAGCCCTGATAGTACAGCAATTACTGTAGAGGCATTCGATAAATTATTTGATGCCATAATGCAATGGCCTGATGATTTTAAACCCCTTAAGAAAGTTGAAAAGATCATCCAGGATAAGGTGCGCTTATTCAGGGAGGAAGGAAAACTTGACTGGGCAACGGGTGAATTGATGGCCTATGCCAGCCTGTTGCTGGAGGGACATGATGTGCGTATGAGTGGACAAGATGTTCGCAGAGGTACCTTTAGTCACAGGCATGCAGTATTACGCGATGAAGTGACCGATAAACCTTATAACAGGCTCAGTCGTATTGAAGGCACAACGGCACAGTTCCGCATTTTCAATTCATTGCTAAGTGAATATGGTGTACTTGGTTTTGAATACGGCTATGCTTTTGCCAGTCCAAATTCCCTTGTACTCTGGGAGGCACAGTTTGGAGATTTCTGTAATGGTGCCCAAACCATGATTGACCAGTTCATTGCTGCAGGTGAACAAAAATGGAATCGAATGAACGGTGTGGTAATGCTTTTACCCCACGGTTATGAAGGTCAGGGACCCGAGCATAGTTCGGCCCGTCTCGAGCGTTTCCTGCAAATGTGTGCAGAGCTGAATATGGTGATAACTAATATCACTACAGCAGCCAATTTCTTCCATGCGTTGCGTCGGCAAATCAAATGGCCCTTCCGCAAACCAATGATCAATTTCTCTCCAAAAGCAAACCTTCGCTTGCCTGATTCCTATTCTGAAAAGGCAGCCTTTACGAGCGGTCAGTTCCAGGAGGTGATTGATGATGTATTTGTTGGAGATGCAGCTTCCGTTAAGAAAGTATTATTCTGCAGTGGTAAGGTTTATTTTGACCTGGCAGCAAAGCAGCATAAAGATGGCGTAAAAGATGTAGCTATCATAAGAGTGGAACAATTATATCCGCTCCCTCAAAAACAACTGGATAATCTTTACAGGAAATATAATAAAGCCACCTGGTTCTGGGTGCAGGAAGAACCACTCAATATGGGTGCTGCATCCTTCCTGAAAATGAACCTGGCAAATATTAATTTTGGAGTAATCAGTCGTCAGCCAAGTGCTTCTACTGCAACCGGATACATGAAGGTTCATACCCAGGAGCAGTCAGAGATCATTGAGACTGCATTTGGAATATGATGCTGCATATTTTTAGTGCAGACTAAAGAATTAAGAATAAACAATAAGCTCAAGTTCAATAACTGAAAAGTATGATCGATATCAAAGTTCCTACAGTAGGCGAATCCATCACTGAAGTGACCCTCGTAAAATGGCTAAAGCCTAATGGCTCTTATGTTCAACGTGACGAGGTCATTGCAGAACTTGAGAGTGAAAAAGCAACATTTGAACTCAATGCCGAACGTGCCGGAACATTGGTAACAAAGGCTGAGGAAGGCGATACATTGAAAATTGGCGATCTCGTTGCTTCCATTGATGAATCAGCAGCTGCTCCGGCCGGATCAACTGAACCAGCCAAAGCTGAGGCTGCAGAACCCGCCAGCATTCAAAAGAATGAGACTGCCGAAAAAGTTCCTGTTAAAGCTGGAGGGGAGCAGGCAAAGGCAGCAGGCAAGGGTGTTATTGAAATGAAAGTTCCTACAGTAGGAGAATCCATCACTGAAGTGACCCTTGTAAAGTGGTTAAAAAAAGAGGGAGATCTTGTACAACGTGATGAAATATTATGTGAACTGGAAAGTGAGAAAGCAACCTTTGAATTGAATGCAGAAGAAGCTGGTCAGCTTAGTCCGGTTGCCAAAGAAGGTGATACCTTGAAAATAGGAGATGTTGTTGCTACAATTAATTCTGATGTTGCCGTGCCATCGGCTGCATCAGCGGAAACGGCGCCTGCATCTAAACCTGCTGAACCCAGTGCAAAGCCTTCTGCAGCCAATGCACCTGTTACCTCAATTCCGAATGACATTAAGGCAAGTCCTGTTGCGGCAGCAATTATCGCTGATAAAAAAGTTGATCCCAAATCAGTAAGCGCAAGTGGTTCTGGTGGTAAGATCATGAAGCAGGATGTAATGGAAGCGCTTAATAATCCAGGCCGCAAGCCCGGTGCTGAAATGTTCACACGTCATGAAAAGCGCGAGAAGATGAGTAACCTCCGCAAGACGGTTTCACGCCGGCTGGTGGAGGCAAAGAATACTACCGCCATGCTCACCACTTTTAATGAGGTGGATATGGGCCCTGTTATGGCAATACGCTCTAAGTACAAGGACAAGTTCAAAGAAACCCACGGTGTAAATCTTGGATTCATGAGTTTCTTTACAAAGGCAGTTTGTTATGCCTTGCAGGAATGGCCAGCAGTAAATGCATATATCGATGGCGATTCAATCATTTACCACGATTTCTGTGATATTTCTATTGCAGTTTCCGCTCCAAAAGGGCTGGTAGTTCCTGTGATCCGTAATGCCGAAAGCCTTAGTATGGCAGGCATTGAAAAGAAAGTGGTGGAGCTTGCAACAAAAGCGCGCGACAATAAGCTCACCATGGAGGAGATGACCGGAGGTACATTCACAATCACCAATGGTGGTGTTTTCGGATCACTTATGAGTACACCAATAATCAATATACCACAATCAGCTATCCTGGGAATGCATAAGATCCAGGAAAGACCAATGGCTATAAATGGACAGGTAGTGGTGAAACAAATGATGTACCTGGCACTGAGTTATGATCACCGCATCATTGATGGTCGCGAATCCGTTGGTTTCCTTGTTCGTGTGAAAGAGTTGCTGGAAACTCCTGAACTACTTCTCTTTGGTAAGGACCCGGTTAAGACCTTGCTCGAAGTATAATGTTTGCAAGGGCACATCTAAATACAGCTATTCAGTTGCTGCACACCTACAAAGGCGAGATGCCTTTTGTACATTTCCTTAAGAACTATTTCAGTACAAATAAAAAACACGGCTCGCGCGATCGTAAACAGATCGCGCAGCTTTGTTATTGCTGGTTCCGGCTCGGCCATGCCTGCAGAGATATGGTAGCAGAAGAACGATTACTTCTGGCTCTCTATCTTTGTTCTGATGAACCAAATCCTTTACTTGCAGCACTTCACGAAGAATATAATGAAAAAGCAAGCCTGCCCCTGAATGAGAAACTCTCATCCCTTCGGTTAAACATATTTCCATGGACTGATATGCTAAGCGAAGGCATTGATGCTGAAGCTTTTTCAGCATCGCATCTCGTACAGCCAGATCTGTTTCTACGCATAAGACCCGGCTATAAAAAATCGATCATAAGGAAACTGGAACAACTTGCCATTCCCTTTAATATCGAATTTGAAAATACCCTCCGATTGCCAAACGGTTTTAAGGTTGAAGATCATTTTGAATTGAACAAAGAGGTGGTAGTTCAGGATCTCAATTCTCAGCGTATAGGTGAAATGATTGACCTCGTGGCAACAGACATTTTAAGTAAAGAGGATGCCGTGGTTTGGGATTGTTGTGCAGCAAGTGGTGGAAAAACAATGCTTGCCTTTGATCGTATGCCGGGAATGACTTTTACTGTCACAGATATACGCTCCTCAATCTTGCAGAACCTCTTTCAGCGCTTTAAGCAGGCCGGCATTTACTCCTACGATGGCTTTGTTGCTGACCTTTCACTTAGCTCCGCAAAACAGATCGGCGAGAAATATAACCTGCTGCCTTTACAGGATCTGATCATTGCGGATGTTCCCTGTACAGGTAGTGGCACCTGGAGCCGTAATCCAGAACAACTATATTATTTTAATGCTTCCTCCATAAATGAATATAGCGCCCTGCAAAAAAAGATCATCTCTAATGCAATTCCTAAACTTCTGCCCGGCGGTTATTTCCTTTATATTACCTGCTCTGTTTTCCGAAATGAGAACGAAGAAAATGTTCAATTCCTTCAAGATAAATTTAACCTTGAACTGATCAGCTCGCGTACATTGAAAGGCTATGACCAAAAGGCTGATACAATGTTTTCCGCCTTGCTAAAGTCGCGTTTATAAATGTCATCAGTATATTCGTTCACAAACAAATAAACAAAGCCGTGAAATTATTTTGCTCGTTAATTATCTTTCTCCTTGCATTTAATTCCGGAAACTGCGCTATTGTTGATACCGTTATTACCTATAGCCCTTCCATGAATAAGGAGATCAAGGCTGTTGTTATCCGTCCAAATAGTTATAACAGCATCAAGGAATTGCCGGTTGTTTACCTTCTTCATGGCTACAGCGACAATTACGCCGGCTGGATAACCAAGGCACCCGGATTTGAGAAGCTGGCAGATCAGTTTAACATGATGATCGTTTGCCCGGATGGTGGTTTCGGAAGCTGGTATTGGGATAGTAAAATTGATACCACTTTTAAATACGAAACCTATATATCGAATGAATTGGTTGAATGGATCGATGCTAAATACAAAACCATTAAAGATCGTAAAGGGCGTGCCATCACCGGACTTAGCATGGGTGGCCATGGTGCTCTTTATCTTGCAATACGCCACCAGTCTGTATTTGGTGCTGCAGGAAGTATGAGTGGCGGAGTGGATATCCGACCCTTTCCTCATAACTGGGATATGGCGAAAAGATTAGGTGAATATTCCCTTCAATCAGAACAGTGGGAGAAGCATACAGTGATAAATATGCTGCACCTTATTCCGCCAAAATCATTAAAGCTCATAATTGATTGTGGTACCGGTGACTTTTTTTATGAGGTTAATGAAAACCTGCACCGCCAACTTTTATACCGTAATATTCCGCATGATTATATAGTGCGGCCGGGTGTTCACAATTGGCCTTACTGGCAACAGGCAGTTAAATACCAATTGCTGTTTATGCATGAATTCTTTAATGAAAAAAGTTAAGCACCTCTCAGGGTTTGCCAGGCTTTACCCAAAGCTTCTTTCAGGAGCTCCACATTTACTTTTTTCAGATCAATGATGGTCCATCCCTGCAGGCCCCATTTATTTGGTACCCGGTAGATCATTCCTTTATCAATTGCAACAAAAATGCTCTGGTCAATTTCATTGAGCTTAATGGTTACCACCTGCTGTTTTTCGTCCATGGTTGCATAGATCTTTTTTTTCAACCTGAAACTGGTCTTTTCAAAATGCGGCATTTCAATAGTGCCTTCAAGTGACAATGCAATTTTCCTTACTGTTTGTAAATTGACCATATGAATCCGTATTATAAAGTTGGGTATTTTATTGGTTTCATTCTTTTCATATCCTGTTTTTATTTATTGCTTGTTCATGTAAAGTTCTTCTTGCGTTAACATCTGCATAATCTGGGAATGTGAATTTCGTGCCTCGAAACTACACATAGCTTATGCGAATCATCTTAACCCGGGTGCTTTCTTTTTGCATCCTTATTATGCTATCTCACAACATCCTTGCCCAGGATATCCTGGTAAAAGGTTCCGTTACAGACAAAACAAATGGAAAAGCCATTCCAGGAGTTACCGTACAGCGATCTGCCTCAGGTCAAACTACTGTTTCGGATGAATCCGGACTCTTTTCAATTTTAGCAGCAGTGGGTGATGAACTGATCTTCAGTTCCGTTGGCTTTGCCCGACAAACCATTAAAGTGAATGCTGCTGGCAATCTTGAAATCGTGATGGTGGCTGAATCTTCTGATATGCAGGAAGTGGTTGTTACTGCTCTTGGTATCAAGAAAGAAAAAGCAAGACTGGGCTATGCCGTACAGGATGTAAAGGGTGAAAACCTCGTGAAGGCGCGTGAGCCTAACGTGGTGAACTCACTCACGGGACGTGTTGCGGGCTTACAGATTAATAACTCCACCGACCTTTTCCAGGATGCGGGCCTTTCGCTTCGTGGGCGTAAACCCCTGATCGTTATCGATGGTATTCCTGATCAATCGGCCGACATGTGGAAGATCAACGCCGATGATGTGGAGAATATCAGTGTACTTAAAGGTCCCGCTGCATCAGCACTCTATGGCTCCATTGGCCAGAACGGTGCCATCATGATCAGCACAAAAAGAGGTAAAGGCAATCAGCTTAGCATTGAAGTCAATTCATCCATACTTGCTCAAACCGGGTTCATCCGTATCCCCGATGTGCAAACCACCTATGGCAATGGTAATAAAGGGAAATATGCCTTTGTAGATGGAAGCGGCGGTGGAACAGAAGGTGGTGGATGGATATGGGGACCGAAACTTAACCAGCGCGACGCATCCACTCCCAGCGGATATTTCGAGACTACCCAGTTTGATAGTCCCATTGATCCCGTTACCGGTGAAAGAATCCCTACGCCATTCCTTTCAAGGGGACAAGATAATGTTCGCAACTTCTTTGAAACAGGCCTTATTGTCAGCAACAATATCAGCATTACCAAAGCCTCAGACAATGGAAGTTTCAGGGCTTCTGCAGGACATATCTACCAAAATGGCGTAGTACCCAATACAAGCCTCAACAACACATCCTTTAGCCTTGCCGGTAATTATAAACTCACTTCCAAATTCAGCATCGATAGCCGCTTTACTTATAACCGCGAATACACCGATAATTTTCCGGAAACCGGGTATGGACCAACCAATTATCTCTACAACCTTGTGCTATGGACCGGCCCCGATGTGGATGTTAGAAAGCTGCGCAATTACTGGGTACCCGGCAAGGAAGGCATCCAGCAGAACCATTACAATATTTCCTGGTACAATAACCCTTACTTCCAGGCTTATGAATACCTCCGCGGATATCATAAGGATAACTACTTTGGTGCCCTTGATCTCAACTATGATCTCTCTGAATCATTTAGCCTGAAACTCAGAAATGGCCTTAATGGTTATGCACTCAACAGGTCATATAAAGAGCCTAATAGTTATGTTGGTTATAGCAATATTTCGCGCGGCAATTTCAGCACTTCAACTGTAAACTATCTCGATATTATTTCTGATCTCATGCTTGCATATCGCAAAAGCCTTGGTGAGATAAATATAAACGCACAGGTAGGCGCATCCAATTACTATCGTAACCATCGGTACCAAACTGCAAGTACAGATGGACTAACTGTACCCGGCTTTTATAACCTTGCCAACTCCGCCAATCCCATCCAGGGGTCTAACGGTCTTGAGGAGAGGAGAACCAGCAGCCTTTATGGATATGTTGACGTTGATTATAGAAATAGTTTTTACCTGACGCTTACAGGAAGGCAGGATAAGATCTCCACCCTCCCGGTTGGCAACAACAGTTATTTTTATCCTTCTCTGTCGGGGTCAGTGATACTTTCCAACCTTATCGACCTTCCTTCACAAATAAGCTACCTGAAAGCAAGAGGCTCATGGTCGCGGGTGAGCAGTGGCACACTTAATGACAATGAATATACCTATGGATTCCTGCAGGCATATGATAAAGGAACCAGCTGGAACAATACACCCGCATTGTCTTATGGCAGCGCTCAGATAAATCCTGATATTAAACCGCAAACATCTGATAGCTGGGAAGCGGGATTGGAGCTAAAACTATTTAACGGCCGACTTGGAATTGATGCCACCTATTACCAGAGTCGTGATTATAACAATATCGTTTCCATCCCTGTTTCTGAAACAAGCGGTTACACATCAAGGTTGGAGAATGGAAATGAATACAAGCGCAAAGGATTTGAGCTGATGATCAATGCAAACCCGGTTAAGAACAAAAATTTCCGATGGGATATTAATGCCAATCTCAGCAACTACCGCCGCTACCTCACCGCTATTTACGGTGGTGCTGAACAACTTAACAAGATAAGGGTAGGGGAAAGAGTTGACCGGATCTTCGACTGGAAATATGAAACGGATGGTGCCGGTAATGTGGTTTACAACAGTAATGGCTTCCCCAGATGGGATAATTTCACAAGGTATGTTGGTGATGCTAATCCCGACCTGGTATATGGATTGGAGAACAGCTTTAACTATAAGAATTTCTCCTTCAAATTCCTTGTAGATGGAAGGATCGGTGGTTTGATGTATTCTACTACCAACCAGAAAATGTGGTGGGGTGGCACTCATCCTGGTACCGTGAACCAATACAGGGATGATGCTAATGAAGGGATCAGTTCTTGGATTGGGCAGGGTGTTGTGGTGACAGCCGGCGAAATAACTTATGATGAAGATGGAAATGTACTCAGTGACACCAGGAAGTTTGCCCCGAATACTAAAGGTGTCAATTATATCGATTATATGATCAGCACCAGTAACGCCATCGATAACAACTACCATTACTATTCACAGAGCTTTCTCAAATTACGTGAGGTATCACTAACATGGCAACTCCCAACAAAATGGTTGGGTAATAAAATACAATCCGCCTCTGTATCAGCAGTGGGAAGAAACCTCTTCCTTGTTTCAGAACTTGAGAATGTAGATCCGGATCCGGGAAGCGATAACCTGCAAACTCCCTCCACCCGCAACATCGGGATAAACCTGAATGTTCGTTTCTGATTATAAAATAAGATCAAGATGAAAAAGATATATATAGCAATTTCAGCGATAGCCGTTTTTGGCTTCGCCTCCTGTAGCAAGTATGAAGATTTCCAGGTTGACCCCAACCGAACTACCCAGGCAACTCCCGATCTCCTGCTTACTACTATTGAGCGATTAGCCTTTAACGAGGTAAATACTGGTGCAGCTCTTGCCAGCCGCCAAATGGCATATACGGATGGTGTATCTGATCAGCAATATTATGGCTGGCAGCGTGGTAGCTTCAGTGATTACAGCAGCCTTCGCCAGGTACTGCGAATGGAAAAAGAAGCAGCACGTGTTGGGAAGCCAGCATACCAGTCGGTCGCAAAATTCTTTCGTGCATATTTCGGTATCCAGCTTACCATGAGTTTTGGGGATATTCCATTTAGTGAAGCGCTGAAAGGCGATGAAGCTCAATACACAGCTAAATATGATAGCCAGGAATCTGTATTCCTGCAGGCTCTTGAGCTGCTTGAGCAGGCCAACAGCGAATTGGCAAATATTGAAGAGCCCATGCAGGGTGATGTTGTATATAATGGAAATATTATTAAATGGAGGAAGCTCATCAATAGCTACACACTACGGGTCCTCACTTATCTCTCGGCAAAAGAGTCGAATACGGCATTCAACCTTAAGCAACGTTTTGCTGCAATTGTAAATGACCCTTCGGCTTATCCGTTGTTTACGAGTAATGCTGACAATGCGCAACTAGTATTCCATGATATCCAGGGCAACAGGTACCCTCATTACAATGATAACTCCATGCAAACAGCATATTATATGGCTGAGAGTTTTGTTGACACCCTAAGGCATCTGGAAGACCCACGACTATTCCTTTTTGCGGCAAAGGCACCTATACATGCCGATCTTGAAGACGGAGACTTTAATGCCTATGGTGGGCTCAACGGAAGTGCTCCTATCACCGAGAATACTGAAAAAGTTGTTGCTGGCGAAGCATCAAAGATCAATCCACGGTATTATACTGATCCGGTGAATGAAGCATCAGTTGCTTTTGGTTACGCTGAACTGCAATTCATCCTGGCTGAAGCTGTTGTGCGTGGTTGGATTACAGGTAGTGCAGAGACCTTTTATAAGGAAGGAATACGCGCAAATATGATGTTTTATGGAATTGCTAATACCACCATCGAAGCATATCTTTCATCACCTAATGTAGCATTACAAGCCGGCAACGAGATCAGCGACATTATGGTTCAGAAATATATAGCATCATTTATGCAGGGGGGATGGCAGCCGTTCTTTGAACAACGCCGTACAGGATATCCGCTATTTGACGTAAGTGGAGGAGGCGTGCTCAATGATGCAAAGATCCCCAAGCGCTGGATGTATCCGGAAGCAGAACTACAGCTAAACAGGACTTCTGTAAGTGAGGCTATTGAGCGTCAGTTCGCAGGAGCCGATAATGTAAACGGTGAGATGTGGTTGCTTAAATAAAAATCCATTATTTTCCACTCATCAATTATGAATAGAATAATAGCATTTCGGAGCAGTTGTATATTTTTGTTGGCTTTGTATCTGTCGCCGGTAAACCTGCAGGCACAAACTGGAAAGAAGAAAGCCCTCTTCATTATCGCTGATGGCATACCTGCCGATGTTCTTGAGAAACTACCTACTCCTAATATCGACAAAGTGGCTGCTGCAGGAAGCTACCTGCGTGCATATGTGGGTGGCGAAACAGGTACCTACAATGAAACGCCCACCATTTCTGCAGTTAGCTACAATAGCATACTTACAGGAACCTGGGTGAATAAACATAATGTTTGGGGCAACTCTATAAAGGAACCGAATTATAATTACTGGAATATTTTCAGGTTCTATAAAGAATCTTTTCCAAAAGGCAGAACAGCTGTGTTCTCAAGCTGGACTGACAACCGCACTAAACTTATCGGAGAGAAACTACCCGAAGCCGGCGCACTCGTTCTTGATCATGTTGCAGACGGGTATGAACTCGATACAGTGCGCTTTCCGCAAGATGCAAACCGTGATTTTATGCACCTGATTGATGAAGAGGTTTCATTGCAGGCCGCAAAAACCATCCGTGAAAAATCGCCCGACCTTTCATGGGTCTACCTAGAATACACAGATGATATGGGTCATATGCATGGAGACGGAGAGGCCTTTTATAATGCAGTAAAGAAATTAGATGTACAGGTGGGAAGGATATGGGATGCTATTCAATACAGGCAAAAACAGTTCAGGGAAGACTGGCTTATCATAATTACCACCGATCATGGTCGAAGCGAGAATAATGGAAAGGATCATGGTGGACAAACACCCCGGCAAAAGAGCGGATGGATAGTGTTGAATAAACCAGCTATCAATGCGCACGCACGATACTACCAGGCATCCATAACCGATATTATGCCTACAATTGCCCGGCACATGAATGTCAAACCTGCAGCACTCCGTTTGCGTGAGCTTGATGGATTACCTCTGCTTGGTGAGCTTTCTGTTGGTGATCTCCGGGTTAATTATTTCCAGGATCAGCTTGATATCAGTTGGAAAGCTTTGGGAGCAAAGGAAGATCTCAAGGTTTATATAACTGCAACCAACGAATTCAAAAAAGGAGGGGAGGATAATTACAAACTGGTTGGTACAGTATCCTCCCAAATACAAGGTCTGCTTATTCCGGTAAAAGATTTACCGGGGGGATTTTATAAAGTTGTTGTTGAAGGCAGGCACAATTCTGTAAACCGTTGGTTCACCAGTACCGGAAAAAACCCCTGATAAGGGGTAAAAGTGGAAAACTGCATTATTCCTGTTGATAATTTTATCAGGTACTGTTCACAATAAAAAAATCATGGTGGTACATATCTTTCTGCCATGATTTTGTTCGTTAAAGTAATATGGTAACTGATAATGCCCCTTTACCCAGTTTTTCTTTTATTGGATTGAACACTACGCATACCTGCGCCTTGTTTTTTCCATCTCCCGTTCTGGCATGGCAGCAGAGTTCAGAGGAACTAATATCGTGCACAGCATCAGCCGGAAACAAGTTATTATTAGTGAAGGCTGGAAAGGAACAGTTCAGGCAAACCATTTTACAGGTACATACCGAGGATGGAAGTCATTACAATCTGGTTACACGATATACAGGCGAAATTTCCAGGTCATTTTATGTGATGAATAGTTTATACGGTCAAACTTCAGGTTTTCATTCAGATAAGGCTGCTACACAATCCAGGATCAGGAGGAATTACTTACCGGTTCCCGGTTTGATGGCCGGACAACAACTTAAACTTGAATTAGCCGGATCCTATATATTTCAGGATAAGGTTTTTTACCAGCTTGATCTGTACAATTACAGCACTGAAATGCTTGATCCCTTTGAAGTGAAAGCATATTATCGCAAATCAGGATGGGCTCTCTGGCCCGATAATAAGGAGGAGACGGATGAACCCTTGCTTAATGGAAGAAATGATTTTTACCTCGAACCCTATTCATCACGCCACCTGGTATTGGAAATTAACAGGCCGGCATGGCACCGTGGGCATGAACTTGTTATTGAGGCTACCTCCCTTTCGGGGAAGCTGCTATATAGCCTTGTGATTCCACACCTTGAGATGGCAGGCAATATAATCAGTAAAGAACAGCAGCCAAAACCGGCATTCGCCTTTTCATAATGGGGAAATCTAGCTTAATCATAGTCTAATAGTTGTCTAATCCTTGTCTAATCCTTGTCTCATTGATGTGTGAACCCCAGTAAAATAAGGGGTTCCAGCTTGTTTTATACATGTTTGACACATGGATTAAGCAGTTTTTAGCCCTTTACAGCCCCCCATTTTCTTAGAATTTTGATTATTTCCAGCTTAAGACCTGCATACGAATACCGCCTCCTTCCTTTAACCCGTTAGGATATTCATTCCCGGTAGTAGCGGGGGACTGGAAATCCCAGTAGATCAATTCCTTATAAACGAGACCAATCCCTTTTGCATAGATCTCCTTACTGAAAACCCTGTATCCGTTTTGTGAAGGATCTAGCGGTCCAAGGCCGGCAGAATTCAATTCATCATCCTGCTGCTGTACGGTAATGGTATTTGGTATCACCTGACCAAAGCTGGTATGGGAAGCGTCAATGTCCTGGTACCTGTAAGTCCAGTTATAGAGATATGCCAGTTCTTCACCGGGAACGGCATTGATATAACTATTTCCCTTCCATTCTTTCCCATCCCTTATGGGGGCTATAAGTTTTTGAAAACGAAGGTTATTCTCAATTACTTCAACAACTGAAAGGGTAGGAGTGATCATATAAGTATCAGATACCTGCCAGGCGCTTTCACTGGTACTTCCGAGCGGCCTCAATGAACGGAATACCCTCCAGCTTTTCCTACCGAGGTTATCAGTGATCTCAGCGTCCACCACATCCCTGGCTTCATAGGATCGCACAATGAATGAAGTGTCCTGGAAGGGTGCTTTTATGATAGAATCAAGCTGGTAAATGACCTGTCTGCCGGGGGCCAGGCTAAAATAATCGGTGAGGAGTGCTTCATCGGGTGTATCGGTTTCTTTACCGCAGGACATTATTCCTCCAAATGCTGCCAGTATTAAGATGGATCCTACCAGTTTTCTCATAGCGAATCAACGATTTTCAATAAGGTTTATTGTTGATCAAATGAAGGGTAACTGTTGCCGTTGGATGATACCACCGCCAATTACGTCGTCCCCCTCATAGAATACAGCACTCTGGCCTGGTGCCACTCCTTTTACATTTTCGTAGAAGTGCACTCGAACACCATTTTCATGTTCATGTAAGGTAGATAATGTTCCTTTATCCTTATATCTGATCTTTGTTGTAGCCTCCATTCCTTCTGAAATGCCGTCATATTTCATCCAATTTATGCGGCTTACAATAGCCTCAGAACGGTTGAGGTCTTCTTCATCACCCAGCACTACTGTATTGCTTTCAGGTATTATCTCCGTTACAAATACCGGTTTGCCGAGTGCAATGTCAAGCCCCTTCCTTTGCCCGATGGTATAAAACGGATAACCTTTGTGCTTACCCAGCATCTTGCCATGTTTGTCTACAAACGTGCCACCCATTACACGATCCTCCAGCCCCTCCACTTTTTTCTTCAGGAAACCGCGGTAGTCATTATCGGGAACGAAACAGATCTCATAACTCTCGGCTTTTTTCGCCAGTTCGGGATAACCATAGTCGTGTGCCATTTGACGGATCTCCGACTTTCGGTATCCGCCCAGTGGCAGCATGGTTCTGCTTAGCAGGTCTTGTTCCAACCCCCATAAAACATAACTCTGGTCCTTGGTTTCATCAACACCTTTGCTAACGAACCAACGGCCATTTGAATGCTGTTTGATGATGCCATAATGACCCGTGGCGATGAACTCACAATCAAGTGCATCAGCCCTTTTCAGGAGTGCCCTCCACTTGATATGGGTGTTACACATTACGCAGGGGTTGGGGGTGCGCCCGGCAAGATATTCATCTACAAAATTCTCTATAACAAAGTCACCGAATTCTTCGCGGATATCCAGTACGAAATGTGGAAACCCATGCTGCACCGCCGCCATACGGGCGTCATTGAAGGAATCGAGATTACAGCAGCCTGTTTCTTTTTTGCTGCTACCCGCGGTGGCATAATCCCAGGTTTTCATAGTGATGCCCACCACTTCATAACCCTGCTCATGAAGCATCAGGGCTGTGACGGTGGAATCAATTCCACCACTCATCGCAACCAGCACTTTACCTTTTCGGCTCATACACTTGAAATTGAGGTGCAAATGTACGAATATTTCAATCGGATACTTGTATATGCAAGTATAATGCTTTATTGGCAGAGCTGGATAGTGGTGGCATTTTCAGAACTCATAAGGATACGGTTCACCTTACCCGCGGTATAATAGAGAATAAGAATGCCATAGGCAGTCTGGAAGGCCTCCCAGTTATCGTCTTTGAGTTGTGGGCTGCCAAGCAGGGGAAAGAGTTTGGTTCGGCTGGCACCAAGGAGGGGAATACTCATTTTACCCTTGAATTTGGAGCCTATCTCGATGATGTTGCGTTGGGTACAGAACACAACATCCTGGCCTTTAAAGCTGATAGAACCGCCACATTTAGCAGCTGCTCCTTCTTCTTCTGAACCTGAGGAGCAGGGTAGTTTCTGTTTAATTTCACCCGGAGTGTGATTTGGCTTCACCGCGTTAACTGTGCCATTCAGGATGTCGACGAAAAAAGGGTCACATTCAGCTTTAACCTTTAATTGCGCATGAGTAGCCAGGGCCATCAGCATTAAAAAACAGGGCAACAAGATCTTTTTCATATGGGCGCGTTTAAGGATTATGAGCAAAATCCTTGCTAAATTCATTCCTACACACAAACCATGCACATGAGAATTGTTTTTACCCTGTTCTGCAGTATTGCTATTATTTTATCCACACAATCCCAGGACCTCTCATATTATCTTCCAGCGGGAACCAGCTACAGTCCTAAAGTGCCTACTCCCGAATCAATTATTGGGCATAAGGTGGGGGAATGGCATGTGACCCATGACCGGCTGGTGAATTATATGCGGGCTGTAGCGGCGGCGGCTCCTGAAAGGGTGAAGCTGGTTCAGACCGGCCTTACCTATGAAGCCAGGCCTCAATTGCTGCTTATAATTACATCGCGGGCTAACCACCAGCGTCTGGAGGAAATCCGTACTGAACATCTGAAATTATCAGATCCCCGGTTTAAAGGTGGCCTTGACCTCAACCGGATGCCGGCTGTAGTATGGCAGGGATTTTCTATTCATGGCAATGAACCGAGCGGTGCCAATGCTGCACTGCTGGGGGCATACCATCTGGCTGCGGCAGAAGGGCCAGCAATGGATTCATTGCTAAATGACGTGGTTATTCTTCTTGATCCCTCTTTCAATCCAGATGGACTCAACCGGTTTGCTACCTGGGCCAATATGCATAAAAGTAATAGTCCCGTTACCGATCCTGCATCCCGCGAATTCAATGAAGTATGGCCCGGCGGCAGGTTCAATCATTACTGGTTTGACCTGAACCGCGACTGGCTTCCCGCACAGCATGTGGAAAGTAAAAACCGGCTGAAATGGTATCAGCACTGGCGTCCGAATATTCTTACCGACCACCATGAGATGGGCAGTGATGCTACATTTTTCTTCCAACCCGGTGAACCCAGCAGGGTCAATCCTTTAACGCCATTAAAGAACCAGCAGCTAACACGGAAGGTGGCCGAATTTCATGCCAGGCAGCTCGATAAGATCGGTTCGTTGTATTATACCAGTGAAGGCTATGATGATTTTTATTATGGAAAGGGAAGCACCTATCCGGATGCCCAGGGCTGTATCGGGATATTGTTTGAACAGGCATCTTCGCGTGGACATCTGCGTGAAACATCTAATGGCCTGCTTAGTTTTCCATTCACAATCCGTAACCAGTTCACAACTGTTCTAAGTACACTCGAAGCAGCGAAAAGTATGCGGCCTGAACTACTTCAATACCAGCGCGACTTTTACAGCCAAATGGCTGCAGAAGCTGCTTCGGCCCGCACAAAAGCGTATGTTTTTGGAGGCAATGATGGTGTACGTACAGCTCTCTTTATGGAAATGATGATGCAGCATAATATCGAGATCCATGAGTTGAAAACAGATTTGGTTTCCGGTTCACAACGCTTTCAGAAAGGAAAGGCCTATGTGGTGCCAGCGGCGCAACCTCAGTATAAACTGGTGCAAACTTTTTTCGAAAAAACGCTTGAATACAAAGACAGTATCTTTTATGATATCACGGCATGGACCATGCCACTTGCCATGGGTATTCCTTATGCCGAATTGGCAAAGCTGCCTGTTGAAACCGGGGATAAGGTTACAGAGTTGAAGTATCCGCATGGATTGGTGATTGGTGGGAGGGCAGAGTATGCATATGCATTTTCATGGGATGCATTATATGCCCCACGCATGCTATATGCATTACAACAGCAGGGCGTGTTGGCAAAAGTAGCAGGCAATGTATTTGAGAGTACCATTAATGGACAGCCGAAAAAATTTGATTATGGAACTATCCTTGTTCCATTACAATCTCAATCAGTTGGTGCAGCTAAGGTGCATGCACTTATGCAGGAGTTATCAATGCAAAATCATTTGGATGTTTATGCTATAAATGGTGGATTGTCAATTTCCGGATCAGACCTTGGAAGTGGTAAGATGATGACCATCCGGAAGCCCTCTGTAGCGATGTTAGTTGGTGCCGGGGTCAGTGCCCTGGATGCGGGTGAAGTGTGGCATCTTCTCGATCAGCGTTTCAATATGCCACCTGTGATGCTTGAGGCCGCAACTTTTGATCGCGCGGAGCTTAATAAGTACAATGTGATGGTTGTTGTTGCCGGTACTTATAATAGTTTCAATAAGGAAAAATTACAGTCGTGGGTGAAAGCCGGCGGAACATTGATCCTGATGGAAACAGCTATCAGTTGGGCCAAACAGGCTGGATTGGTAAACCTCAGTTTAAGGCGTCAGAAACCTGCCGTTGATTCAGGTAAGGTGCTTCCTTATGTGAGTCGCCCTTATGTAGAACGCGCACAGCAATTAAGTGGTGCCATTCTGGAGGGCAAGCTCGATCTGACACATCCTTTGGGTTATGGTTACAGCGATCCGAAGATCTCCTTATTCAAGCAGAATGAGGTATTTATGGAGAAGCCAAAAAATCCCTTTGCAGCGCCAATTATTTATGGCGATAACCCTTTACAGAGTGGCTTTGTGACCAGGCAAAATCTGGAAGGCATTAAAAATACGGCGGCGGTAATTGTGCAGACAATGGGGTCGGGACGGATCATCAGTATTGGCGAAAATCCCAATTTCCGCGCCTACTGGCTTGGCGGCACCAGGTTGTTTATGAACAGTATTTATTTTGGTAACCTGATCGATGCGGGATCGGCCCGGGCAGAGGATTAATGGATACTCAGAGGAGGGGTTATCCCCACCCTGGGCGACTTTTCAACAAGGGTTAAAAAACGGTACGGCAGATGCCACGAGGGGTGTATATTGCCTGCATAATTTTTATTTACGTAGCTAAATTTTAAGTGTATGATCAAACTTCAGGTAATCGGTAATCTCGGTCGGGATTGCGTGACCAACAATGTGAATGGGAAGACAGTGATGAATTTTACGGTGGCACATACCGAAAGGTATCGCGACGCACAGGGTAACCAGCAGGAGCGCACCATCTGGGTGGATTGCGCGTACTGGTCTGATCGCACTGCAGTTGCACCTTACCTGAAAAAGGGAACGCAGGTGTATGTGGAAGGAGCACCGGAAGTTCGGACCTATGCAAAAAATGATGGATCCACAGGGGCTTCCCTCTCGCTGCGTGTTCAAAATGTGCAGCTATTAGGTCAGAAGCAGGAGAATCAGGGAGGGTTTCAACCACAAACTTCCGGTGGTTACCAACAGGCCGGACCAGCAGGTAATCCAATTCAACAACCTTCTGGTTTGCAGCAGGCTCCGGTAGCGATGGGTGATCCAGGTGATGATCTTCCCTTCTAAGAACTAATTATTACAACTTTTATAAGCTCCCTCCGGGAGCTTTTTTTATTTCGTTTCTTTGCGCCATGGCCGAAACAAATTATTCCTACGATCAACTTGCAAACTTTACACAAAATATTTTCCTCGCAATTGGATGCTCAACTGAAGATGCCCAAACAGCCACAAGGGTATTGTTAAGTGCTGACCTTCGTGGAATCGATTCCCACGGTATCGCCCGATTGAGCGGGTACGTTCGCCTTTGGGAAGCGGGCAGGGTGAATGCCAGGCCCATTCTGAAGATTTTGCATGAAACACCCTCAACTGCTGTAGTTGATGGCGACAGTGGCCTGGGCTTGGTAGTGGCTCCCTATGCTATGCAGGTAGCAATTAATAAAGCAAAAAATGTTGGATCGGGCTGGGTTAGTGTTCAGAACAGTAATCATTTCGGTATTGCTGGATGGCATTCCATGATGGCCCTTAAAGAGGATATGATAGGAATTAGCATGACCAATGCAAGCGCTCTTGTAGCACCAACTTTTTCAACGGAACGATTACTGGGGACCAACCCTATTTGTGTGGCGATTCCTGGAGGGGAAGAGCCCGCTTTTGTTGCAGACATGGCAACCACTACAGCGGCAAATGGAAAGCTGGAAATCTTACAGCGAAAAGGGGAAGCTGCACCCGTGGGCTGGATCCAGGATGAAGAAGGCCGGTCCACCACCGATTCACACGCATTAAAGCAGGGCGGCGCATTGCTGCCTTTGGGTGGTGACCGCGAGCATGGAAGCCATAAAGGATATGCATTAGGAGCAATCGTGGATATATTTTCTGCCGTACTGAGTGGCGCTAATTATGGGCCCTGGGTGCCTCCATTTCCTGCCTATGTTCCAATGCCAACCGGTATGCCCGGAAAAGGAATTGGGCATTTTTTTGGAGCCATGCGGATAGATGCCTTTCGTCCTGCAGCAGATTTCAAAGCAGACATGGATAACTGGATCCGAAGATTCCATTCTGCCCGAACGGTAGAAGGTGCTGAATCTGTTTTGGTACCAGGTGATCCGGAAAGAAAATTAGAGGCTGAACGCAAATTGGGTGGTATCCCCCTTTTGGATGTAGTGGTGGCAGACCTGCAAACGCTTGCGCAAAGATTTTCCATTCCATTCTGATGATGTAAATTCGCCCCGCTTGCTATGATGGGAATAAAGAATCTTTAACCGGATTCGGTGAAGTCGGTTTAATCGGCTGAACCAATCCACACAAATCATGTAACAGATGAAAGTTATGAAGTTCGGTGGCACATCCGTGGGCAAGCCGGAACGCATGCACCAGGTAGCGCAGCTCATTACTAGTGACAGTGAGCCTAAGATCGTAGTATTAAGTGCACTCAGTGGCACAACAAATACCCTTGTTTCAATTGGGGAGGCATTGCTCAAAGGTGATAAGGATGCCGCTAATGCTATTATCGAAAAGCTGGATATTCACTATCAGAAATTCATCAATGAACTTCTTACTGATGATGTATATCGGCAGAAAGCACGTGACATCATCGCCGAACATTTTGAATTTCTGAACATAATCACCCGAATATCTTTCAATGAAGCACTTAATAAAGATATACTTGCGCAGGGTGAGTTAATGAGTACTAAGTTATTTTCAGTTTCACTTGAAGAAAAAGGGATAAAGCATCTGCTCCTTCCTGCGCTGGATTTCATGAGTATTGATGCTAACGATGAGCCCCAGGTTAATGCCATTAGAGCGAAACTAATGCCTATTCTTCGTTCACATGAGGATACCAAACTCTTTATCACCCAAGGCTATATTTGCCGCAATGCAAGGGGTGAAGTAGATAATTTAAAAAGAGGAGGCAGTGATTATACAGCTTCGTTGATTGCAGCTGCAGCCAATTGTAGCGTTTGTGAGATATGGACAGATATTGATGGCATGCATAATAATGATCCGCGTGTTGTGAATAAGACAATGCCTATTGAGCAACTCAGCTTTGAGGAAGCGGCCGAGCTCGCGTACTTCGGTGCTAAAATTCTACATCCCACCTGTATTTGGCCAGCGCAGCAGGAAAAGGTTCCGGTAAAGCTGCTGAATACTATGCAGCCTGAGGCGGCAGGAACAACAATCATGCAGGAGGCCGGGTCAGTTGGTGTGAAAGCGATTGCAGCGAAGGATGGCATCATTGCAATTAAGATCAAGAGTAGCCGCATGTTACTGGCTTATGGATTTCTGCGGAAGATATTTGAAGTGTTTGAAAAATACCGCACTCCCATCGATATGATCACTACCTCAGAAGTGGCTGTTTCTGTTACCATTGATAATGCCAGTTTCCTGAAAGAGATCGTGAAAGAACTCGAGCCTTTTGGAACGGTGGAAGTTGATCTTGACCAAACCATTGTTTCGATAGTTGGTAACGACATAGCACAAACGCAGGATATACTCAGCAAACTATTTGAATCGCTGAAGCCTGTACCTGTAAGAATGGTGAGTTATGGAGGCAGTAAACATAATGTTTCCCTGCTCATTCCCTCAGCCCATAAGCAGCAGACGCTTCAATTACTAAATACAGGTTTGTTCGGTTTGTAGGTTAGGTGTCTAGGTTAGGTGTCTGACACATGTCTGATAGATGTTCGAACATATGTTCGGACATCTTCTAGTGATCATAACTAACTACCCGCGTAACTTTCCATTTACCATCTTTCAGTTGCCAGATCATTATATTCTTGAATGTGCCGCAATCATCCTTCCCGTTTTCCTTATGGCAAAAGCGATGGAGGTTTGTTTGAACAGCTCCGTAGTTGTTAATGGGATATACTTCTAGACTTCCCGGAACCAGTTGGCGATGGAGTCCGGTATTTCGGTTATTATTAAACAGAAGGGTTAATTTCTCCCTGGTGACTTTATAATTATCCAATCCCCCTTTATCGTGATAAAATTCGAGATCTTCTGAGAAAAAACTCATGGCCGATTCCAGATCCTTTGCGTTGAAGGCGGCAAAAAACAGGCTGTCGAGCTTTGCAATTGTATCATATAATTCCTTGTTGACAGGTTTATATGTACTTGCATTTTGATGGTCGTTTTGGGCCATTGCCAAAACCGGGAATAATAATAAGAGTAGTATACTTTTCATAAGCGTCTGACACATGTCCTGACATATGTCAGACGCATAGTTAACGCTTTTTGAGGATCAGGTCCATACCGAACATCCATTGTTTTACGTACTTCATCCATTCTACATCAGAAGTGCTATTCTTTAAGCCAAAACCATGGCCTCCATTATCATAGAGATAAATATCATTTTTGACCTTGAATTTATCCATGGCCTCCTTGAATCTGAGACTATTATCAACTTTAACAGCCTTATCGTCACGCGCATGCATCAGGAAAACCGGAGGAGTTTTTTTATCAACCTGCTCTTCTGCAGAATAGTAGCGGAGTTGAGAAGCAGTAGGTTCCTTGCCAATAAGTTGCTCCCGGCTACCTTTATGCGCTAATTCTTCAGAAAAGCTGATCACCGGATAGGCTAGAATAGCAAAATCGGGGCGTAATGAAGTGCCAAGAGGGTTAGTTATTTTAGGATCATCATAATGAACTGTGGCCATCGCTGCGAGGTGGCCGCCAGCGCTGAAACCCATTATACCTACCTGCCCGGGATTCAATTGCCACAGTTTCGCTTTCTCCCGAACAAGCTGAATAGCGCGTTGCGCATCCTGGAGCGGTCCGATGGTTTTATCATCCATCGTGGCATCATCCGGCATCCGGTATTTTAATACGAATGCGGTAACGCCCCAATCATTAAAAAGCTTTGCAACCGCGCTTCCTTCATGATCATCCGCAAGCATCCTGTAACCACCACCCGGACAAATAATGACTGCTGTTCCGTTGGCTTTATCAGCCGCGGGAAGGTAAACTGTAAGGGTTGGACGACTTACCTTATAAGTCCTGAGGATTCCGTCACCTGCACGTTCAGAACGCTCCTCATTGGATGAGGGCTTACTATTTGGGATAGAATCGCCATCATAGAGTGGAAGCACTTCCTGCGCATTCGTTTTCAACATTAGGGTCAGTATCATAACTGCGAGCAATATCTGTTTCATAGAGATGAAATTAACTATCCTGCACAAGTTTATGGAAAGATGCTTAAATCTTTAACATTCGTCTGACGAATGTCGCGACAGGCGTCAGACAGGTGTAAAAAAAATACTGCCTGAATGGGCAGTATTTTGTTCGAACATGTGTCAGACACCTAGATGACCAGCATCGCGTCTCCATAGCTGAAGAAACGGTACTTATCCTTGATGGCTTTTTTGTATGCTTCCATTGCAAGATCATATCCTGCGAATGCGCAGGTCATGATCAGCAGGCTGGTCTTTGGCAGGTGAAAATTCGTAACAAGGGCATCGGCAATATTGAATTCATATGGAGGATGAATAAAATGGTTTGTCCAGCCCTCAGAAGGCTTCAGCAGCTTTTCCGCGGTAAAAGAAGACTCTATAGCACGCATCGTGGTTGTTCCGATAGAACAGATGCGGTGGTTAGTGGTTTTGGCTTTGTTAACGATCTGGCAGGCAGTGTCCTCAATGCGATAATATTCTGCATCCATCTTATGCTTGCTGAGATCTTCAACTTCAATTGGACGGAAAGTTCCAAGACCGGTATGAAGGGTTACCTCGGCAAAACGGATGCCTTTGATCTCCAGTCGTTTGATCAACTCCCGGCTAAAATGCAATCCGGCAGTGGGGGCTGCAACGGCGCCTTCGTGTTTCGCATATACAGTCTGGTAGCGCTCTTTATCATCCTCATCAGGCTTACGCTTGATATATTTCGGTAATGGCGTTTCACCCAGGAATTCCAGCATTTGGCGGAACTCATCATCGGTGCCATCCCAGAGAAAACGAATTGTACGTCCGCGTGATGTGGTATTGTCTATCACTTCTGCAACCATCTCATCATTTTCACCAAAATAGAGTTTGTTACCAACACGGATTTTACGGGCAGGATCAACGATAACATCCCATAGGCGGTTGGGCTTATTCAACTCGCGCAAAAGAAATACCTCGATTTTAGCACCGGTTTTTTCCTTACGGCCATACATACGCGCAGGGAACACTTTTGTGTTGTTCACTACAAATACATCTTTGTCGTCAAAATACTCGAGGATGTCGCGAAAATGCTTGTTGTCGATATTGCCGGTCTTGCGGTTAACAACCATCATACGGCTGTCTTCTCTTTTTTTCGCAGGGTGCTGGGCAATAAGATTGAGGGGGAGATCGAACTTAAACTGTGATAGCTTCATGTATAAAATGGTTTATTACAACCATCAGCCACACGACACAAACCGGGAGAACGTGGTTCTTGGGGGTGTCTACAGCCCGGTCTTACGGCACCGGGTTTGTTATCATGTTACGGCATGATGTTAAACGGGTGCAAAGGTAATTAAAAATAATGAAGAATTGCGTTTGAAGTTCAATCGGGTATTTTCGAAGGGATTTGTCTACAAGAAATGTTTTTTCCCTCCTGGAATAGCTTCCACAAGTCGACGGGTATATGGGGAAGAGGGGTTAGTGAAAACCTGTTCGGCGGGGCCAATTTCTTCCATTTGGCCCGCCTGCATAACCATGATCCGGTCAGAAATATAGCGGACCACACCCAGATCGTGTGATATGAAGATGGCTGTAAAACCAAATTCCGACTTCAGATCATTGATCAGATTCAATACTTGTGCCTGAACACTCACATCCAGTGCACTCACACTTTCATCGAACACTATAAAACCAGGCTCCAACGATAATGCCCTCGCGATCCCGATCCTTTGACGCTGCCCCCCGCTGAATGCATGGGGATATCTATTAAAATGGTCTGCTTCCAGGTTTACTTTTTCAAGTAGCTGTACCACCCTTTCTTTACGTCGGGCAGCAGTACTTTCAATGCCATGGGTTGACATTGCCTCTAGTAGCGCGTCGCCTATTCTCATACGCGGATTGAGGGAAGCATAGGGGTCCTGGAAAACGATCTGAATATTCTTTCGCAGTATTTCAAGTTTATGTTTGCCAAGGGTTAAGAGGTCTAAACCGGCAGGTCGATAGATAACCTCCCCGCCATTCGCTGGTACAAGGCGGAGCAAGGCACGACCCAGGGTTGTTTTCCCTGACCCTGATTCGCCCACAATGCCAAGGGTTTCTCCCAGGAGTACTTCAAAGCTTACATCATTAACTGCCTTAACCCAGGAAAGGGGCTTTCCAAAAATATTCTTGCTCGAAGGAAACCAGACCCTGAGCTGACGCACTTCCAGTAGAGGATCGGGAGCTTCTCCTGATTGAGCTTTCACGGTTTGTGAGGATGCAACCTTTACAGAAGTTAAAGTTGATTTTTCGATTGTAACCTCATTATTCATAAAATCACTGACCACTGGCAGCCTGCTACCTTTATTATGCAGTATTGGCCGGCAGGCAAGCAGTGCCTGCGTATAAGGATGAGCGGGAGAGGAGAATAATTTATTTGTGTTTGCTGTTTCCACCAGCTGCCCCCGAAACATTACAACAACCCGGTGAGCAATATCTTTTACAACACCAAGATCATGAGTAATAAAGATCATACCCATGCCGGTCTGTTCCTGTAAATCTCGCAATAACTCAAGAACATTTTTCTGAACGGTAACATCAAGTGCAGTGGTTGGCTCATCTGCAATAAGCAGCGAGGGATCGCAACTGATAGCCATAGCTATCATTACCCTCTGTTTCTGACCTCCACTTAACTGGTGAGGAAATCGTTTAAGTATTCCTTCAGGATCCGGTAAACGAACTTTTGTGAAAAGCTCCTTTGCTTTTTCGCGGGCAACAGCACGACCTATATCCTGATGCTGCAGAATGGCCTCAATTACCTGGTCACCGCAAGTAAATACCGGGTTAAGAGATGTCATGGGCTCCTGAAAAATCATTGAAATATCAGCTCCACGAATTTTTTGCAGGGTGTCAACCGGTGCCTTTAAAAGATCTATTTGTGTGCTATTATGATTGAAGAGGATTTGTCCCGATGGATATCTGGTTGTTTTTTGGGATAGTAGCTGCAGGATTGATAATGCTGTTACAGACTTACCCGAGCCCGATTCTCCCACCACCGCCAGGATCTCACCGCGGTTAACAGTGAAGGATATATTACTGACTGCGATCTTCAGAGCATCGCCATCGCCGAAGGCGACGGAAAGGTTTTTTATCTCTAATAAAGGATGCAAATAATCTCTTTAATGATTGCTGATCTTCTTGATATTTTTGAGCATTAGTTTTTGCTCCGGTGTGGGATAATATGCCATGCAGGTAGCACAATTCTCTGTTGCTGTACTATCGGCTAATTCAAAACTAAATAGATCGCCTTCAGCTAAACCTGCATTCGCAAAGCTGCATTTGCTTGCAACGCTAAAAACATTTTTATATGTCGTATTCCTTTTATTATCTGTCCACGATTCTGCCAGGTTGCTTTTATCAATGGAGCCAGTTTCTAATGCTACAACATAGTGATTACAAAGTTCGCTTACCACAAGTTTACCTGTATAGCTAGCAGCCGTTTTGTTAGCCGCGGTTTTACAACCGCTAATGCCCAACAAAAAAAAACCTGCTATAAGCAAACAAGCGTTCATCATTTTTTTTATGTTCATATGTGTATAATAAATCTGAAACTTTTACGGAATTCCTAGAAACGAAGGTGCCTTACCGTTAGTCCATCATTGATAAGTTGCTTTAATGAGTCTATTCCTATCCTAATATGTCTTTCAACAAATTCGGCAGTAACATTTTTGTCACTTTCCTCTGTTTTTACGCCTTCCGGAATCATAGGTGAATCACTAACAAGTAAAAGCGCTCCTGTTGGGATCTTATTATAGAATCCAACGGAGAAAATAGTAGCAGTTTCCATATCAATGGCATATGCCCTTACCTGTTGAAGGTATTCTTTAAAAGCTTCATCATGTTCCCAGACCCGGCGGTTGGTGGTATAAACTGTTCCGGTCCAGTAATCAACTCCATGGTCCCTGATAGTAGTTGATACAGCCTTCTGCATCGCGAAGGCGGGTAAAGCAGGTACCTCCGGAGGAAAGTAATCATTAGAAGTTCCTTCTCCCCGGATGGCGGCGATTGGCAGTATAAGATCACCAACTTTATTACGTTTTTTTAGTCCACCGCATTTACCAAGAAACAAAACTGCTTTGGGCTCAATGGCAGATAATAGGTCCATCACTGTTGCGGCGGTGGGACTACCCATGCCGAAGTTGATGATAGTGATGTCTTCTGCCGTAGCACATTGCATAGGCTTACCAACACCAACTACTTCTACGTGATGCCATTTGGCAAACCATTCCACATAATTACTAAAGTTGGTGAGCAGGATATATTTTCCAAAATTAGCTAGTTGCTCGCCTGTATAACGGGGCAGCCAGTTCTCAACTATTTCCTCTTTCGTTTTCATGTCCAAACTGATTTTACAGAGTCTGGCAATATACGATTTTCATATCATAGCTTTGGGGGATGGCATCTTTACAATACCCATCCTTTCCTTTTCGCTGGCGTGAAAATGGTGGCAGACGCCAGATCTTTGACGAAACCCGCAAGAGGTGGGTAGCATTCACTCCGGAAGAGTGGGTGAGGCAAAATTTTCTTCAATACCTTCTGCAGGAGATGAATTATCCTGCTACACTGATAGCTATTGAAAAAGAGCTTAAGCTGGGAGAACTTATCAAACGCTTTGATATACTGGTATATGATAACAATCATAAACCATGGTTAATGGTAGAATGTAAATCAATGGAAATTCCCTTAACCGAGGAAGTGCTGCACCAGGTTCTCCGCTATAATATTACCATTCCGGTTCCCTATCTGGTAATAACTAATGGAACTATCAGTTATTTTTTTGAAAAGAGATCCGGGAAACTGGAAATGCTTGAACAACTTCCGGCATGGGGCTAGCCAGTTTTACATTAAACTACAATAGCTGCACATGGCAGCTATTGTAGTTTAAATTGTTCGATATCTCAATTTATTTATGGGAAAATTCCAAGTTCAGCATAGCTGGTAGCTACCTTATTAATGGCCACAACATATGCAGCGGTACGCATATCAGGTATAGCCGGATTATTTAACCAGAGCTCCATTATTTCGCGGGTTGCAGTGATCATTGTTTCCTCGAGACCGGAATATACCAGGTCAACTTCATCGGGACCGTGTTCAATTAGGCTTTTCTGGGTATCATTCACCTTCTTACCCGTAAGGCCTTCAATTTCTTTTATGATATTCTTATTCTGGTTTTCTGTAAAACGCTTTTCCAGACGGCCATAACGTACATGGCTAAGGTTTTTTAACCACTCAAAGTAAGATACGGTTACACCGCCCGCATTCAGGTACATATCAGGTACAACAAGTGAACCTTTCTTTGTGAATACCTCATCTGCCTCAGGAGTAAGCGGACCATTCGCGGCTTCACCGATGATCTTTGCTTTTACGCGTGGTGCATTATCACCATTGATAACGTTTTCGAGTGCTGCCGGTATTAATATATCACATTCCAGTTCCAGTGCATCTGACGAATTAGTGATATTTGTAGCGCCCGGGTAATTAAGGATGGAACCTGTTTTTTTCCTATGCTGGAATACATCATTTTCATTAAGTCCATCGGGGTGCATGATAGCACCTTCGTATTCAGCAATAGCAATAACTTTAGCTCCACCTTCACGGAAATACTTAGCAGCATGGAAGCCTACGTTTCCAAGCCCCTGTACAACAACAGTTTTTCCTTCCACTCCGGGCTCAAGTCCCAGTTTCTTCATTACCTCGGCCATATTGCAAACTTCGCGGATACCAAAATACACACCGAGACCAGTTGCTTCCCTACGTCCACGTACCCCTCCCTGCGTTACCGGTTTTCCGGTTACACAGGCCAATGCATCTACTTCACCTGGCTTCTGGCTCATGTAGGTATCAAGAATCCAGGCCATTTCTCTCTCACCGGTACCATAATCAGGTGCAGGTACATCAGTACCCGGACCAATGAAATTTTTCTTGATCAGTTCATGAGTATACCGCCTTGTAATTTTTTCCAGTTCGTACGGGGTATATTTTTTAGGATCGATGGTTATTCCTCCTTTGGCCCCTCCGAAGGGAACATTCACAATTGCGCATTTGTAAGTCATCAATGCCGCCAGTGCCATCACCTCATCGAGGTTAACGGATGTTGCGAAACGAATTCCACCTTTACAAGGTGTTTTATGATGAGAATGCTGAACGCGATAAGCCTTTATCACTTCGATCTTATCACCGATCTTAACGGGGAAGTGCATACGATATACTGAGTTGCACTGCTTGATCTGTTCCAGGATTCCCGGATCCCAGTTTGTAAAAGCCGCTGCCTTGTCAAAACTCTGCTCTACTGCTCCAAAAAAGCTGTACTCTTGGTGTGAAGACATGATTTTTGTTTTAGAAATTGTTTTTTATATGTGTTTAAGCAATCGACAATATGAAGTTCCTAATGGTTGACCCGATCATTTACCACCTTTCTCCAGGCGGGAGATTCTTCTGTCCAGATTAATCAGGTAAACAACAACCCCGGCTACAATGGTAACAACTACCGCTACAACAACATAGATCTTGCCGTTTGAGCGGAGTCCATCAGCCATTTGAACAGGTTCATCACTCATCATATCCTGACCCAAACCAACGTTTGTAAGCAATACCAGCATGGCAAGCAATCCAATACGGGAAATAATATTAGGCATGTTCTAATTTTTGTTCTTCCAATAATTTAAAACGAATCCTGAGCGTGGTGATCCAAACCCCGAGCAAGGTCCAGGCGGGAACTGCAACCGGCCAGAACAATGTTCTCATCCGGCTGTCTATATCGTTTGTATTCAGGGCGGGATTACCCATTCCACCAGGGTGTAGACTTTCAACAAGCCTGGGAATGATCCACAATGTGGGAAATAACATCGCGAAAGCGAAAATATTATACACTGCGCTGATCTTAGCCCGTTTATCGGGATCAACCAGGGAGTTACGTAAAACCATATAAGCGAAATAAATCAACAGGGCTATGGCCGCTCCAATCTGCTTGGGATCGTTACTCCATGGTTTGCCCCATGTATAATTTGCCCAGATCATACCGGTAACCAATCCCAATATGCCAAACAGGATACCAATATTGGCATATTCAACTGAATATGTATCATAACGAAGGTCCCCGTTTCTAAGATATCGCACAGAATTGACCAATGAAATAATGAAGAATATCATCATACTGAACCACATCGGCACATGAAAATAGAGGTTGCGGATGGTCTCATTAAGAATGGGTTTGGCAGGTACACCACCCAGAAAACCGGCTATTGAGATTGTCAGCAGCAAAAGGATACAAAGTATTTTCCACCAGGAGAGGCGCATAGATTTGAATAAGTGGGGCAAAATTAGGGGAATTTAAGGGGTTTCAATCCTTCCATAAGAAGGGAAATAAAATAACCGCAAGTGCAATCACCAGGATGTCCATTCCAGCCAAAAGAAGTACAATTTGTAATAATCCTTGCTGGATCACCTGGCTGAAGGCGGTATTAGCGAGTTTCATCATTAAGAGTATCTGGGGGATGATCAGCGGGAATCCCAGGATAGCCATCATAGCAGCATTTTGCTGGGCCCTGGCGGCTATAGCTGACAGGAAAGTGAATACAAGACTTAATCCTAAACCACCAAACATAGCCACACCCATAAATCTTAATCCGTTCTGGACTGGATTTCCCAGCAGGAGGCTAAACAGGATCCAGGAGGTAATACTTAAGACCGCCATTAATAATGCATTGAAAAGCAGCTTTGATAGTATAAAATCCCGAGCTCCTGCTATAGAATAAAAATAGAGCAGGCGGCCCCTGCTTTCCTGAAGAAAACTTTTAGCCACGGCGTTAACACATACGAAAAGCTGGATCATCCAGAAAAGCCCATTCCAAACTTCATCTTCTGGTTGCCCCATTGCCAGATAAAGAACAAAAATGGTACTTGCAACATAGAGCAGGATACCATAAAAGCTATATTGCTGCCGCATTTCCAGCAGCAGGTCCTTTCTGAATAATGTTATGATATGTTTCAAAGCAGAAATTTAAACTAGTCCTTTTCATTAAAGCAACTACGGCAACGGGGTTCATAAGATTCCTTTTCACCCAGCATAACCTGGTTGGAACCGGGCGTTTTCCGGTAACTATAACTTGCAATGTTTCCACATTTTACGCAAATGGCATGCAACTTGGTGATATAATCTGCCTTGGCAAGCAGGAAGGGCATTTGTCCGAATGGTTTGCCGAGAAAATCCATGTCGAGTCCTGCTACGATTACCCTGATACCCTGCCTGGCAAGCTGGTCGCAGACTTCGGGTAGCTGGTCATCAAAGAATTGGGCTTCGTCAATGCCAACAACATCAACATCGCTGGCCATCAGCAGGATGGTCTGGGAGTTATCAATAGGGGTGGAGTGTATCATTTTTTCGTCATGTGACACAATATTCTGGTCATCATAACGTACATCTATGGAAGGTTTAAAGATTTCAACCTTCAGGTTAGCGATCCTCGCCCTTTTTAAACGCCGTATCAGTTCTTCGGTCTTACCAGAGAACATTGATCCGCAGATCACTTCTATCCATCCCCTGCGGCCGCCGCTGAGATTTGGTTCTATAAACATAATTGATTCAGGCGTTTGCAGTTTGAGTTTAACAAACAACAAACGGTTTTATAGGTGTTTTTTTATATAACTTTATGAAATCCAATACTAACCCAAAAGTACCATATCGTATGGAAAGAGTAAGAGCACTGATAAATAAGTTGCAGGAGCAGCTCGATGAGCAGGCCGACAACCAGGCTTTGCTTGCAACAATCCAGCTTCTCCAGGCAGAATTGCAACCACCTGTGGCTGCCTCCGTTAGCCGCAATGGCAGCAGTAAAGTAGCAGTAGTTATGCCTTCTTCCAATCGGCAAATGTATACTTCTCAATATGAGCCAAAGACTACAGAATCATTTCCTATAGCCCCCCAACCAAATTCTGAACCCGATCAATCCCAAAAGGAAGAAAAACAAGTGGATTGGCTTCATAGTCTAATGCAGGAAATTCCAACCCTCGCGCATCAGAAAGATATCCGGGAATTGAATGAGGTAATGGGACAACAGCATAATTCCACATCTCTCAATGATAAATTAAAACAACATTCTCTTGAATTATCTGAGGTATTGACAAGGGAACCGGTTCGGGATCTCAAGAAGGCAATAGGGGTAAATGACCGTTTTGTGTTTGTAAATGAATTATTCCGCGGCGATGAGACCATGTATGAGCGCAGTATTAAAACAATTAATTCATTTCATATTCTTCAGGAAGCTGAATTCTGGATTGAGCGTGAACTTAAACTGAAACTGGCCTGGGATGATACCAAAGAACCGGTAGTGCATTTTCTTCAGTTAGTAAGGAGACGGTTTACCTCCAGGTAGTCAATTATTATATGTGTTGCCCCTCTTCGTTTCCGCACGAACTCCTCGGCGGCAACAGCAGCCATCCCATACTCGGAACTGTTAGCCAGTAGTTTCTTGAGCGTATCTTCAAGCTCGAGCGCATTTTCAACCCAAAAGGAGCCCCCAGCCTCGATCAGTTCAATTGCTTCCGGAAAACGCTCATAGTGAGGTCCATGAATAACCGGCCGCCCATAAACAGCAGCTTCCAGGATATTATGAAGTCCATCGCCTCCAAACCCCCCACCAACATAGGCTATAGTTGCATAATGGTATAGTCGGGACAACATTCCGATATTATCAATAATCAAGACATGTGGACTGTTTTCCCGGAATGCGGACTCCTTCCATATTTCAACCCATTTCGAATAACGGATGGTGTTGTGAAAAAGCTTCTCAATGTCTTTCAGGTGGTGTTCACCAATTTCGTGGGGAGCAATGATGAATCGTAAACCACTATTTGTATTAGCGAAATGATCCAGTTCTTCTTCATCTTCCGGCCAGGTACTGCCCCCTACCACCACCGGTAAACCGTTCACAAAAGCTGCGATCTCTGGTAAGGGCTCAAATGCCTCCGCAATAGCAGATACCCTATCATAGCGGGTATCACCACTAATTGCAACGTTCTCAATACCAACGTTTCTCAAAAGAGTAGCGGATTCAGCATTCTGGACAAAAATATACCTGAAACAGCTTAGCATATGGCGATGTAATCTTCCAAACCATTGAAAGAAAGGTTGGGACGAACGGAACAATCCTGAAATTAATATTACAGGGGTTCCCCGTTTAAAAAGTTGGTTCAGGAAATGGTACCAGAATTCATAACGGACCCATAGAACAATTTCGGGCTTCACAATATCCAGGAACCTTCTGGCAGTTGAGGATCCATCCAGTGGCAGGTAACAAACATAATCAGCACCCTGGTAGTTTTTACGGATTTCATACCCTGATGGACTGAAAAAGGTTATCAAAATGGTATACCCGGGATATTTCTGACGAATTAATTCTAAAACCGGGCGCCCTTGTTCAAATTCACCCAGAGAGGCACAATGCATCCATAATACAGGGGAAGATCTGGCACTCATTGCCGAAATGAGGGACGCTTCCCAAGCCTGTCGGCCTGTAACCCAGCTTTTTGCTTTAGGATTCCAAAAAGCAGCAAGTTTCAGTGCTGTTCCATAAAGAAACAGGAAAATATTATACAGGAATAAGCTCACAGAAGCAGTGTATTAATGATGGCAAATCTAAATTCAAAGTTCCACCCTACCTATATTTTGCTATTTTTGTGCGCATTTTAAAAAGCGGATAGCAATTATGCGGACGATACAAATGGTTGACCTAAGGCAGCAATACCTACATATTAAAGAAGAAGTAGATGCGGCCATTCATGAGGTGCTTGATAGTGTTTCTTTTATTAACGGGAAGGCAGTGCAGGATTTTGGAAGCTCCCTTGCATCCTACCTTGGTGTTAAACATGTGATTCCCTGTGCTAACGGTACTGATGCTTTGCAAATTGCCATGATGGCTTTAGATCTGCAACCCGGAGATGAAGTAATTACACCTTCTTTTACTTATATCGCAACTACAGAAGTGGTGGCTTTACTTAAACTGAAACCCGTATTTGTAGACGTCGATCCTAAAACTTTCTGCCTTGATCCGGTAGCATTGGAAAGAAGCATTACCCCCAAAACAAAAGCAATTGTACCCGTACATCTTTATGGACAGGCAGCTGATATGGAGGCAATTATGGAGATCGCCCGCAAACACAATCTCTATGTAATAGAGGATAATGCGCAGGCTATTGGAAGTGATTATATTTTCAGCGATGGCAGGAAACAGAAGACCGGGTCAATCGGTACAATTGGTTGTACTTCATTTTTTCCTTCTAAGAATCTGGGATGTTATGGTGATGGCGGAGCAATGTGTACGAATGATGATGAGCTTGCCGCTAAACTGAGGATGATAGCAAATCATGGACAGAGCAAACGATATTATCATGATGTTGTAGGTTGTAATAGTCGCCTCGATAGTATTCAGGCAGCGGTATTGAATATAAAATTACCCAGGCTGAATGCTTATATCGATGCCCGACGCAAGGCAGCAGATCATTATGACAGGGCTTTTGCTGCCTGTAATAAGATCACCACTCCTTTCCGGGCTCTTAACAACAAGCATGTTTTTCATCAATATACGCTGTTGCTGGAAGGGGTAGACCGAAATGCGCTGAATCAATTTCTGGCTGATAACCATATCCCATCCATGATTTATTACCCTGTACCGGCTCATCGGCAGGAGATGTTCGCTTCTTTTGGGGGCTCGGCATACAATTTGCCTGTGACCGACTGGCTGACGGAAAGGGTCATTTCTCTCCCAATGCATACAGAACTCGACCAGGAGCAACTGGAATATATCAGCTCCAAAGTTCTTGAGTTCGTTAACAAATAACTAAATCACTCCTTTTATAATATGAAAATTGCAGTTGTAGGAACCGGATATGTTGGACTCGTTACCGGAACATGTTTCGCGGAAACAGGTAATGAAGTTATATGCGTGGATATAGACAAGCGTAAAGTGGATATGCTGACCAATGGTGAGATCACCATATATGAACCAGGTCTTGAGAATCTTTTTCTTCGTAACCAGAAGGAGGCGAGGCTCAGCTTTACCACTGATCTGGCTGAAGGGATCAAAGATGCAAAGATAGTTTTTCTGGCCCTGCCTACCCCACCGGGTGAAGATGGGTCGGCAGATTTAAAGTATGTTCTTGGAGTAGCTGAAGATATTGGCAAGCTCCTTACTGACTATAAAGTGTTGGTTGATAAAAGTACAGTACCTGTAGGTACAGCCGAAAAGGTACGTGCTGCCGTGGCAAAAAATTATTCTGGCGAGTTTGACGTTGTGTCCAATCCCGAATTCCTTCGCGAAGGAGTTGCGGTTGAAGACTTTATGAAACCTGACAGGGTTGTTATAGGTACCAGTTCAGACCGGGGAAGAAAACTAATGGGAGAATTGTATGCCCCTTTTGTTCGTTCAGGTAATCCCGTTATATATATGGATGAAAGATCCGCAGAACTTACAAAATACGCGGCCAACTCATTTCTTGCTACCAAGATTTCATTTATGAATGAGGTTGCGCAGCTTTGTGAGAGGTTAGGTGCAGATGTTGATATGGTTCGCCTGGGTATTGGCAGTGATGACAGAATTGGTAAAAGGTTTCTTTTTCCTGGGATTGGGTATGGTGGTTCCTGCTTTCCCAAAGATGTGCAGGCACTGGTCAGATCTTCCAGCGAAGTAGATTATGATTTTCAGATCCTCAATGCGGTGATGGATGTAAATGAAAAACAGAAACTGCATCTGATGCCTAAGATCCGGAACTATTTCAATGGTGAACTTTCCGGGAAGCATTTCGCTATATGGGGACTTGCATTCAAACCAAATACCGACGATATCCGTGAAGCACCTGCATTATATATGATTGAGGAGTTGTTAGCTCAAGGCGCAACGGTGACTGTATTTGACCCCGAAGCCATGAAGAATGTAAAACAGGTTGTTGGGGATAAGATAAGTTATGCGGAAAATCAGTATGATGCCTTAAAAGGAGCGGATGCCCTGATAATTGCAACTGAATGGAATGAGTTCCGTTCGCCCGATTTCCTCAAAATAGTTACACACCTTAAGAATAAGATCATCTTCGATGGCCGTAATCTTTTTGACGTTTCAGCAATCGCTGAATTAGGATTCCATTATGAAAGCATCGGACGTAAACCGGTGTCTCAAAAAAAATAACTCCACAATGTCACGTAAAAGAGTTTTGATCACCGGAGCAGCTGGCTTTCTTGGCTCTCACCTTTGCGATCGTTTTATTAAGGAGGGCTTTCATGTTATTGGCATGGATAACCTGATCACCGGAGACCTGAAAAATATAGAACATTTATTCAGACTTGAACAGTTTGAATTTTATAATCATGATGTAAGTAAGTTTATCCATGTTCCGGGTGAACTTGATTATATATTGCATTTTGCATCACCCGCAAGTCCAATAGATTATCTCAAGATACCAATCCAGACATTGAAGGTTGGTGCACTGGGAACCCATAATTGCCTGGGTCTTGCAAAAGCCAAACAGGCACGCATCTTAGTGGCATCTACTTCTGAAGTGTACGGTGATCCACTTGTTCATCCACAAACAGAGGATTACTGGGGTAATGTAAATCCAGTTGGCCCCAGGGGTGTGTATGATGAAGCAAAGCGATTTATGGAATCCATTACAATGGCCTACCATACATTTCATAATGTGGAAACCAGAATCATTAGGATTTTCAATACTTACGGACCAAGAATGCGATTGAATGATGGCAGGGCACTCCCCGCTTTCATAGGGCAGGCCTTGAGAGGAGAAGACCTGACTGTGTTTGGTGATGGTTCTCAAACCAGGTCCTTTTGTTATGTAGATGATTTGGTGGAAGGTATCTACAGATTGTTGATGAGCGATTATGCCTATCCGGTGAACATCGGCAATCCTGATGAGATATCACTTAAGGAATTTGCTGAGGAGATAATAAAACTTACCGGCACCAGGCAAAAGATTGTTTACCGTGATCTTCCAGTTGATGACCCCAAACAACGACAGCCAGATATTACAAGAGCAAAAACCTTACTGGGTTGGCAACCAAAAGTAAACAGGGCTGATGGTGTGCGTATAACATATGATTATTTCAAATCTCTTCCCCATGAAGAGCTCTTCAAACAACCGAAGGAGTTTAAAAGCTTACACAAATGAAAATTTACCAGGACCTCCTAGATAAGAATTCAAAGCTGGCAGTAATTGGATTAGGATATGTAGGATTGCCCCTTGCACTGGAGTTTGCGAAAAAATGTTCAGTGATAGGCTTTGATATCAATCCGCGTCGGGTTGAAATGATGAGAAACGGAATAGACCCGAGTAAGGAAGTTGGTCCCGACGCATTCAAGGATAGAGATATTATTTTTACAGACGACCTTGAAGTGTTGAGAACAGCAAAATTCTTTGTGGTGGCAGTACCCACTCCAGTTGATAAATTTCATGTACCGGATCTAAAACCTTTGATCGGAGCTTCTACTACTGTAGGATCAGTTTTAAAAAAAGGTGACTATGTGGTATATGAATCAACAACCTACCCCGGTTGTACAGAAGAAGATTGCCTTCCAATTCTTGAAAAGCTATCGGGCCTTAAGTTTGGGGAAGATTTCAAACTGGGATATTCTCCTGAAAGAATCAACCCGGGAGATAAAAAAAATACGCTTCGCACAGTAGTGAAAGTTGTTTCCGGATCAGATGAGGAAGCATTGGATGAAATAGCCAAAACATATGAGCTGGTAGTAGATGCCGGTGTTCATCGTGCACAATCCATCAAAGTTGCAGAAGCTTCCAAAATCGTTGAGAATACACAACGTGATATGAATATCGCCCTCATGAATGAGCTCTCACTCATTTTTGACAGGATGGGTATCAATACATATGAAGTAATTGAAGCGGCAGGTACAAAGTGGAACTTTCTGAAATTCCAGCCCGGTCTGGTAGGTGGGCATTGTATTGGCGTAGATCCTTATTACCTTACACATAAGGCGGCTTCTCTCGGTTATCAGAGCAGGGTTATTGCTGCCAGCAGGTTTATTAATGATGATATGGCGAAATATCTTGCCCGTAAAATTATTAAGTATGTTCTGCGTAATTCCGACAATCCACGTGTATTGGTGAAAGGGGTTACTTTCAAAGAAAATGTAAGTGATATAAGAAACTCGAAAATCGTAGATACAGTTGAAGAACTATTAGCGTTTAATATTCATGTGGATGTTGAAGACCCTTATGCTGAGCATGCGGAGGTAAAAGAGGAATATGGTCTTCAACTTGCCCGTTCGGGAGGAAAAGACTATGATGCGGTAATCATTACCGTTCCCCATGAACAATACCTTAGTCACGATGATGCTTTCTTCGCTGGTATCACGCGGGAGCATGGAGTGATTGTAGACCTTAAAGGTATTTACCGCGGTAAAATTAATTCACGTTTATACTGGAGCTTGTAATGAATAATTTTAAGAAAACCATATTGGTTACAGGTGGGGCCGGATTTATCGGATCGCATGTGGTCAGGTTATTTGTAAACAAATACCCTGATTATTTGATAGTCAATCTTGATGCCCTTACTTATGCGGGCAATCTTGAGAACCTCAAGGATGTGGAGGCCAAAGAGAATTATATTTTCGAGAAAGCCGATATCACTGATGAGCAAAGGATGCAGGAACTATTTGATCAATACAAGTTTGATGGCGTAATACATCTTGCAGCCGAAAGCCATGTAGACAGAAGTATCCTTGACCCCCTGCAGTTCGTAAGGACAAATGTTCTTGGCACTGTGAATCTTTTAAATGTTGCACGTAAGGTCTGGAATGGAAATTTCGAAGGAAAGCGTTTCTATCACGTTAGTACCGATGAGGTTTATGGTTCACTTGGTGAAGAAGGTTTTTTCACCGAAGAAACCGCTTATGATCCCCGATCACCCTACTCTGCCTCTAAAGCATCTTCCGATCATTTTGTTATGGCCTATTTTCATACTTATCACTTGCCGGTGGTGATGAGTAATTGCTCTAATAATTATGGCTCACATCATTTTCCGGAAAAGCTTATTCCGCTTATGATAAATAATATCCGGAACAATAAACCATTGCCTGTTTATGGGAAAGGCGAGAACGTTCGGGATTGGCTATATGTGGAGGATCATGCAAGGGCCATAGATGTAATTTTTCATAATGGCAAGGAAGGAGAAAAGTATAATGTGGGTGGTTTTAATGAGTGGAAAAACATTGACCTCGTTCATCTATTATGCAGGATAATGGATAGCAAACTGGGAAGAGAGGTAGGGGAGTCAGCGAAACTCATCAGCTATGTTTCTGATCGCCCTGGCCATGATCTGCGTTACGCAATTGATGCTACAAAATTAAATAAAGAACTCGGCTGGAGCCCTTCTCTCCAATTTGAAGAAGGCCTGGAGAAGACAGTAGACTGGTACCTGCAAAATGAGGAATGGATCAACCATATTACCAGCGGCAATTACAAGCATTACTACGAAACCCAGTACGATCAACGATAATTATGGCATTCATTGAAACCGGTTTTCCCGGATTAATTATTTATGAGCCCCGTGTTTTCGGAGATGACCGTGGCTATTTTTTTGAATCATATAATGAATCGGTTTTTGCCGAACAGGGATTGGAAATGCGGTTTGTGCAGGACAACCAGGCACGATCGGTATATGGTGTGGTCAGAGGTCTTCATTTTCAAAAACCTCCACATGCCCAAACTAAGCTTATCCGTGCAATTGAAGGAAGTATACTTGATGTGGTGGTAGATTGCAGAAAAGATTCACCAACGTTTGGAAAAGCTTATTCCATCGAATTGTCCGCTGAAAATAAAAAACAGCTATTGGTGCCCAGGGGATTTGCTCACGGATATTCCGTGATCAGTCCATTTGCCGAAGTGATGTATAAATGTGATGCATTTTACAATAAAGAATCAGAAGGTGGTGTGTTGTTTAACGATCCCGGCATGAGTATCGATTGGAAGGTTCCCGCCGATAAAATGATACTTTCAGAAAAGGATAAACTCTACCCTGTGTTTGCAGATGTTGATCATTGCTTTACTTTGCATTCATGAAAAAGATATTGGTAACAGGTTCAGGCGGACAACTTGGGACTGAGATAAGGCAGGTATCAGCCTTCTATCCCGGCTATCAATTTATTTTTGCGGACAGTGAAACCTTACCAATTGACAAAGAGGCTGTTGTTGAATCCTATATTAGCTCCATGAAGCCGGATTATTGCATCAATTGTGCTGCATATACAGCTGTGGATAAAGCTGAAACAGAGGTAGAGAAAGCAAATCAGATAAATGGTACAGCTGTAGGATATCTTGCAAAATCTCTTCATCATAACGGGGGGCGTCTGATTCATATATCAACCGATTATGTTTTTGATGGCAGTGCTTCTAAACCGCTGAAAGAAACTGATACAGTTCATCCACTGGGAGTATACGGATCATCTAAGCTAAAAGGCGAGGAGCTCGCAATGGAATTTGCTCCTGACAGCATAATACTTCGTACCTCATGGGTATATTCTGCTTATGGTAATAATTTTGTGAAGACAATGCTGCGCCTCATGAGTCAGCGTGAGGAATTAAATGTGGTGTCAGATCAGATTGGATCACCTACCTATGCCGCTGATCTGGCAAAAGCTATCATGGAAATTATAGTGCAACTTGACGGTTTGGATCAATCGGCAGACCTTGGGGGAATTTATCATTATTCAAATGATGGCATTATCAGTTGGTATGATTTTGCATTGGCTATCAAAGAGCTTTCGGGAAGCAAATGCAAAGTTAATCCGATTGCCTCTGCAGAATATCCAACTCCAGCAGCCAGGCCCGCATACAGTGTATTTGATAAGAATAAGATCAGCAGTGTTTTCGGTTTGCCCATTTTGAACTGGAAAGAAAGCCTTCAGATCTGCATGCTCCAGTTGCAACAGTATCTTGCATGATCATGGATAACAATAATTACATTATGGCTACCAATTTCATAGAACAATTAGATAATATAATAGATTCTGTTGATCTGCATGCACGATGGTTGAATACATTATCTATGCTGGAAAATGCCGGGGCAAGAAAGATCAAGCAATGTGAGCATCCGGTTTTTGTTCCGGAAGATATCCTGAAGCATGCGGCCGAAGAATCGAGGCATGCCTGGTATCTGAAGAAACAACTCCGTAAACTTGGCGAAGGTTTATGCCCCACCTATGAACCTCAATACCTTTTAGCACCATTAACCAGTATGCGTTACCTGCATCGGCTGGATGTACAAGTTTGCCGGTATCTTAAAAGAGAGCACGGGTTCCGGGGCGATATACTAAAGTATTCTGCCTACCTGTTGGTAACCTATGCCATTGAAGTTAGAGCCGACGAACTTTACCCCGTTTACCAGCATGCATTAAGATCTCGAAAAAGTAGTATCAGTGTTCATAATATTATAACAGAAGAGCAACAGCATCTGGCTTCAATGGAAGCGCAACTGCAGAAACTTTCTCCAAAATGGAAAGATCTTTGTGATTATGCCTGCCATCAGGAAGCTAAACTTTACGAAGAGTGGAGAAGTGAGGTAATGGATGATGTAACCCGGTTGGCTGTATGAAAATAAAAAAAGGACAAACTGATTAATCAATTTGTCCTTTTGTTGGCCTACCAGGATTCGAACCTAGACAAACAGAACCAAAATCTGTCGTACTACCATTATACTATAGGCCAATCCGTCCCAAATGGGAGTGCAAAAATAATAGGCAGCGTCCTTTCCGCCAAAAAATTCTCTGAAAAATCTCTTTTTGTTACGCACATCAGCATCCATAGCTATCAACTTTGCCCATTCGGTGTTTAGAATTAGATTTATTGAAAATCAGCACCATGGAAAATTCAGGAAGAAGGGGGTTTCTGGCAGGGATATCAAAAATCGGGCTTGGAACCCTTATGGCCTCTTTTACTGAACCTGCATGGAGCAGGCAACTTGAGAGAAGTCTTTCTCAATTCCGACAGTATAATTCAACTCAGATGGCTGGAGAGGAAGACTTCTGGTATTCAATCCAACAAGCCTATACTGCTTCCCCGTCTATTATCAACCTAAACAACGGTGGTGTTAGTCCCAGCCCAAAAATTGTGCAGGATGCCATGAAGCGTTACCACGACTTCAGTAATGAGGCCCCCAGTTATTATATGTGGCGTATCCTAGACCAGGGACGTGAGCCTTTGCGTCGGAGCCTGGCATTGATGGCGGGATGTGAACAGGATGAGATCGCTATTCAGCGCAACGCATCCGAAGCGCTTGAAACAGTAATCTTCGGACTTCCTCTTAAAACGGGTGATGAGGTTGTACTTAGCAAACAGGATTATCCAAATATGATAAATGCCTGGAAGCAACGCGAACTTCGGGATGGTATAAAGTTGGTATGGGTTAATCTTGAATTGCCAAGTGAGGATAATGAATATCTTACTGAGCAATACACGAAGGCATTTACGTCTCGCACAACGGTTGTACATCTAACCCATATAATCAACTGGAATGGACAGATCTTACCCGTAAGAAAAATCGCCGATTTGGCAAAACAGAAAGGAATTGAAGTTGTAGTTGATGGGGCTCACAGTTTTGCCCATTTTCAATTTTCCATTCCTGATCTCGGAGCTGATTATTTCGGTACCAGTCTTCACAAATGGTTGGGTGCGTGCATTGGGAGTGGACTGCTTTATGTTAAGAAGGATAAGATCGCTAAATTATATCCCCTTTTTGGTTCTCCGGATGCAGTTAGTGCTGATATCCGAAAATTTGAGAATTTGGGAACCAGGCCATTTTTCATAGAACAGGCAATCGGTAAGGCAATTGAATTTCACCAGATGATTGGAGCAGAGCGAAAAGAGAAACGACTGCATTACCTGAAAAATTACTGGATGAATAAAGTGAAAGATTTACCAGGCATACAACTGGGTACTTCACTCAGGGAGGGCTTCGGTTGTGCGATAGGGTTGGTTGGTGTTAAAGATCGCAAACCTGCTGAATTAGATCAGTTCTTATTCAATGAATATAAGATCCACACTGTTGGAATTGAGTGGGAAAACATTAAAGGCGTGCGGATCACGCCGAATGTTTATACAACCACCAAACAGCTTGATATACTAGTGGCTGCCATCGAAAAATTTACAAAGAAAAAAATCTAGTGCTTATACAGCCCTGACCAGAAAATAATTTTTCTTTCCTTTCTGTACCAATAAATATTTACCTGTAAGAAAATTTGTTGTGCTCAGTTTTGTCTCCACAGTTTCAACTTTTATTTTATTGATACTTATGCCACCGCTTTGAACCATTTTCCTGGCTTCGCCTTTACTTGGAAATATACCAGTTTCAGCGAGGAAACTCACAATATCAATACCCTGATCAAAAGTTGATTTCGCATAATCATGGGTAGGAACACCTTCCAATACCTGGAGAAGTTGCTCTTCATTAAGCCTTGCAAGCACTTCGGTAGTTGCATTGCCAAAGAGAATTTCTGAAGCATTCACAGCAAATTCATATTCTTCATTACCATGTACAAATCTGGTGATCTCTTCAGATAGCTTTTTCTGTAGTATTCTTTGGTGTGGCGCTTCCTGGTGGGAGAAAATTATTTGTTCAATTTCCTCCTTTGGCAGGAAAGTAAATATGCGTATCCATTTAATGGCATCTTCATCGGATGCATTCAGCCAGAACTGGTAGAACTGATAGGGGGATGTTTTTGAAGGATCCAGCCAAACATTTCCTTTTTCGGTTTTGCCGAACTTTCCTCCATCGGCTTTGGTGAGCAATGGACAGGTAAATGCGAATGCCTCACCACCACACATTCTTCTGATCAATTCAGTACCGGTAGTAATATTACCCCACTGGTCACTGCCACCCATTTGAAGCTTGCAGTTTTTGTGCTGGTATAGCCAGTAGAAATCGTATCCCTGTATCAGTTGATAAGTGAATTCTGTAAAGCTGATACCACTATCGCCTTCAATTCTTTTACGCACACTGTCTTTTGACATCATGTAATTAACCGTAATATGTTTGCCGACGTCCCGAATAAAGTCAAGGAAACTTATGTTCCTGAACCAATCATAATTGTTCACTATTTCTGCATTATTGCGGAGGCTGATGTCAAAGTCAAGATATTTTTCGAGTTGGCGCTGAATACCAGCCTGGTTTTTTTGCAGGGTGGCTTCATCCAACATCTTTCTCTCTTCCGCCTTAAAAGAAGGATCGCCCACCATTCCGGTGGCACCTCCCACAAGGGCGTAGGGTTTATGGCCAGCCAGTTGCAGGTGACGAAGCAACAAAATCGGCACAAGGCTGCCAATATGCAAACTATCGGCGGTGGGGTCAAAGCCAATATAAGCTGAGGTCATCTCTTTGTTTAGCTGTTCTTCTGTTCCGGGCATAATATCCTGCAACATGCCCCTCCACCGTAATTCTTCTATTAAATTCATAAAAACGCTGCAATTTGCAGCAAAACTAACGCAATAATAGCAACCCCGCTAGAGGCAATATTCCTGCCCTCCGGTCGTTACTGTTCATTAGCGTTATTATTGCTTATCCAGAAAGTTGAGTCATGATATTGAAGATCAAAAGCCTGATCCTGCTGTTTATAATTCTGCCCTCAGTTCTGCTGGCACAATTCCGGAAATATTCCAATGAATTCCTCAATATCGGCGCTGGTGCAAGGGGGCTTGCCATGGGATCTGCCCAGGTTGCCTCAGTATCAGATGGAACTTCCGGATACTGGAATCCCGCCGCTCTCATTCATGTGAAAGTCCAACCTCAGGTGAATATCATGCATGCTGAATATTTTGCCGGTATCGGAAAATATGATTTTGCTAATGTTGCCATCCCCATGAAAGATGGAAAAAGAACTATCGGCATTTCAGTGCTCCGTTTTGCAGTTGACGATATCCCCAATACTGTATTCCTTGTGGATCCCGATGGCCGTATCAATTTTGATAATATCACAACATTTTCTTCTGCGGATTATGCTTTTCTGTTTTCTTACGCCCAGCAGTTGAAGGACCTTGGCCCGGATAAGAAGCTTAATATGGGTTTTAATGCCAAAGTAATCCATCGTAAAGCAGGTGATTTTGCAACTTCATGGGGGTTTGGTTTTGATGCAGGGTTACAATATATCAATAAGAGATTACAGGTGGGATTGGTTGCACGTGATGTTACAACCACATTCAATGCATGGTCTTATAGTATAAATGATAAAATGCGGGAAGTCTTCTATGTTACCCAGAATGAAATTCCCGTTAAATCCACAGAATTAACCGCTCCTAAGTTAATAGGAGGCGCTTCTTATAATTTCAGGATCAACAAGTCGGTGAATTTACTGGCTGAGGCGAATCTTGATTTCACATTTGATGGGAGGAGAAATACAGTAATCAGTTCGAGCGCAATAAGCGTAGATCCAAAACTGGGTTTGGAAGCATCCATAAAGAATGTCTTTTTCGTACGTGCTGGCATAAGTAATTTCCAAAAGGCCCTTGAAGATGAGGATAGTACTTACACAAAAAAAGTTTGGATCTACCAACCAGCAATGGGGGCAGGTTTCCGGTTACAGAATGTGATGATTGATTATGCATTCACCAATCTTGCAAATCAGTCAAATCCTTTATATACACATGTCTTCTCTTTAAAGCTTGACATGGTTAAAAAGAATAAAAAAAAGTAAGCGATTAGCATATGCAAAAAAATTGTAGAATTAGTTTCCGGAGAATATGCGTCCTGCTGTTGCTTGTCTTTTCATTTGACGGCTTATTATTCGCGCAAACCTTCAATAACGAATGGATCAATTACAATAACACTTATTATAAATTTTCCGTTGGAAAAGACAGTCTTTATCGTATCAGTAAATCTACACTCACTGCAAATGGATTAGGTGCTGTTTCTGCTGAACATTTTCGGTTATATAGAAATGGGAAAGAGGTTGCTATTTATACTTCCGTTCCCATGGGTCAATTACCCGATAATGGATATATTGAATTCTGGGCATTAGCGAATGATGGCGAATCGGATCGGGAACTCTACAGAAATCCGGCTTACCAGCATACTACCAAATATAATTTGCATTCTGATAGTGCAGCCTATTTCCTTACAGTTGAAACTTCTTCAATTAATAAAAGGTTTACAGATGTAGCCAATGATTTAAGTGGAAATTCAATACCTCCTGAAGCTTATTTTTATCATAAGGCTGCTTTATATTTCAAAGAACAGATCAATCCAGGATTGTCTGCAAATGCAGGTGAGAATGTATACTCTTCTGCATATGACAGAGGTGAATTCTGGAGCAGTTGGGAACTCAGGGAAAGGGAAACCCGAACCATCAGTTTCCCGAATCTGCGAGCTATTCCCAATGGTCCGGATGCCACTTTAAGATATGGTGCATTTGGTAATACAGGGAAAACCAGAAGAGTTCGCGTAGCCTTGAACAATACTCAACTGGAGGAGAGGCAGATGGATTTCTATACCGACATGATCCGATCAGTGAGTTTCCAGTCATCACTCCTGTCTTCTGGATCAGCTTCTGTTGCTGTTACTGATGTACAGCCCCCTAAACCGGCTGGTGCTGATCCCTACCTCGACAGAATGGTTCTATCTTTCATCGAGTTAACTTATGCCCGGGAGTTTGATTTTGATGGCAAAGGGCAGTTCTATTTTGAAATGGAGCCTCGTACTGATGGCTATTATTTTGAAATAAGGAACTTTAACAGTAATGGCATTGCCCCGGTTCTTTATGACCTGGAAACACAGGAACGATATACCGGAAATATTGAACAGACCGGTCTTGTCCGCTTTCGATTGAATGGAAGTTCACGTGCCCGTAAAATGGTTGTGGTAAACCAGTCACCTGCTTATGCCGCACCAATAAATACATTGAAAGAACGAAAATTTGTCAACTACTCCAATGCAGGCGTACAGGGAAATTATATTTTTATCAGCAATCCCAAATTATCGAACGGAGCATCTGGCAGCAACCCCGTAGAGGAATACAGGGCCTACAGAAGCAGCGCTGTTGGTGGATCTTATAATGGCAAAGTTTATGACATTCACGAGTTAACCGATCAGTTTGCATTTGGTACTAAAGGGCATCCTTCCTCTATTCGGAATTTTCTTCGCTATGCAAAGGCGAATTTCAGCCAGGGTATTTCAAAGGTTCTGCTTCTGGGGAAGGGAGTCAACTATACGGCATACCGGAATATAGACTGGAACACCGGGGTATATACCGATCAACCGGAATTGGACAATCTGAACCTGGTACCAACGTTTGGTTTTCCTGGTTCAGATAATATGCTTACGACTAGTAATATCACCAGTTCAAAACCGGAATTGGAGATTGGAAGAATCTCGGTTATCAGCGCTTCTGAACTTGCTGATTACCTCGAAAAGGTAAAGGAGTATGAAGAGCTCCAACGTTCTGCTCCTAACACCGTTGATGGAAGGCTTTGGATGAAGAACATGCTTCATATTACAGGTGCCAGTAGTTCACTACTTGCTGGTCCACTCTGCAACTTTGTAAACAAGTACAAGAACATTATTGAAGATACCCTGGCAGGAGCACGGGTGGAAGTTCTATGTAAGGATGTTTCAGGGGAAGTTGATCAATCGGGTTCACAACGTGTTCGTGAGCTTTTTGAAGAGGGACTTAGCATGGTGACCTATTTCGGTCATTCTTCTTCAACAACACTTGAGTTCAGTATTGAAAATCCGGATGCCTATAACAATACCGGCAAATACCCGGTTTTTTCAGTTAATGGTTGTGATGCCGGCGATTTTTTCCGCTACAGTCCGCAAAGATTAATCGAAACTCAAACCCTGACAGAGAAGTTTACACTTGCCAGGCAGAAAGGTGGTATTGCCTTCATTGCCAGTACACATTTCGGGCTGATGAACTTTCTTGACACATATCTTGAGGCCTTTTATAAGCGTATGGGTGTATCTGATTATGGAGCAACACTTGGTCGGTTGATGGTTGATGCGCTTGATGATATGAGCGATTATTATGGAGATAACTATTTTGCCCGTACACATACTGAACAGATTTCTCTTCATGGTGATCCGGCCCTGGTCATGAATTTCCAGGAAAAGCCTGATTATGTGATTGAAGAATCACTCATACAGCTCGAGTCAAATTTCATATCCATCTCAGATCAAAACTTTAAGCTTAAGGTTAAGTTTTTTAACCTGGGTAAGGCAGTAGGGGATTCGCTTCATGTGCAGATAAAAAGAACCAATGCCGATGGAACCAGTACTCTGGTATATGATCAGAAAAGACCTGCCGTACTGTATGCAGATTCTTTAGAATTTACTCTGCCTGTAAACGCACTTACCGATAAGGGACAGAATAATATCAGCGTTGTTTTGGATGGTATTGCCCAGATACCGGAGATGGATGAAGGGAATAATGCTGTTTCTAAGAATTTCTTCATATTTGAAGATGAACTGACACCAGTATTCCCTTACCAATATGCTATCGTTTCAAATCCAGCCCAGAAGTTATTTGCATCTACTGCTGATCCTTTTAGTGGAATGAAACAATATGTAATGGAGATTGATACAACGGAATTATTTAGTTCCCCTCTTAAGAAAACAATCACCCTTTCATCTGTGGGAGGTTTGCTTGAATTTGACCCACAACTTACATATTCAGACAGCACTGTATATTACTGGCGAACCGCACTGGTTCCTGCTGGCGGACAGGAATATTTTTGGAATACAACCTCCTTCTTTTTCAGAAATACACAACAGGAGGGATTCACCCAGTCGCATTTCTTTCAGCATCTTAATTCTGGCGTCGAGCAAATATTTATTGACACCGTTACCCGTCACTGGAAATTTGGTAACAGGGACAATGATCTTTTTATAAGGCAGGCTACCTACCCCACAGCATCAAATGAACAGGCTGATTTTGCCATCATTGTAAACAATGAAGAACCTACCGGGGCAGGATGTATTTATGACGAACTCATCTTTCATGTTTTCGACCGGAATACTTTCAAGTTGTGGGACAATAAGATAACAGGTGGTGTTGGTCTTTACAATAGTTATAACTCTAATTGTGGTGTGGGCAGGGCACATAATTTTGAATATAGGGTTCACACACGCGACTGGAGAAAAAGAGCAATGGATTTCATAGACCTTATACCCGAAGGCTCCTATGTGCTTGTGCGGAACAACAATAACCCTGAATTTACCGGCAATACCTATCCAGATGTCTGGAGGGCGGATACCGCCGCATTTGGATCAGGGAATTCATTATATCATAAACTCCTGGATCAGGGCTTCACACAAATTGATAGCTTCAATCGTTCACGTGCCTGGGTGTTTTTCTTCCGAAAGAATGACAGGAACGGTTTTACTCCGGTGATGAAATTTTCCACTGGTATTTATGACAAACTGGCTTTTGGTATAGTTGCACCTACACCACAAACATCCGGTATTATAACCTCCCCGGCTTTTGGTCCGGCAAAACAATGGAAGTCACTTCGTTGGAATGGCAGCCAGGTGGAAGAACCAGGTAAGGATGAGGTGAAGATTTCGATTATAGGACTGAAACCCGATAATAGCGAAACGATATTGAAGGAAATAGGAATTAATGAAAAGAATGTGGATATATCAGAAATAGATGCGCGCTTATATCCTTTCCTGAAGCTTCGCATGGTGAATACTGATACTGCTAATAACACTCCATACCAGCTTCAATACTGGAGATTGATCTATGATCCCGTTCCGGAAGGAGCTGTTGCGCCAAATTTGTTTTTCAACACTAAGGATACTGTTGAATTAGGGGAGCAGGTGAGTTTTGGTATTGCTTTTAAGAATGTCAGTAAGGTTTCTTTTGACAGTCTGAAGGTCAAAGTGATTATCACAGATAAGGATAATGTTCCCCATGAGCTGCCCCTGGCATTGATGAGACCATTAATTAGTGGTGATACTATTCGGTTCCAGTACAGTATTGATACAAAGAATTTCCCTGGTGCCAATACTATTTACATTGACTTCAATCCGGATGGTCACCAACCGGAACAATACCATTTTAATAACTTTATTTTCCGGAATCTTTTTGTAAAAGGGGATGAGATCAATCCATTGATGGATGTAACTTTTGATGGAACGCATATTCTTAGTGGAGACATAGTTTCGGCAAGACCGCATATACAGATCAAATTGAAGGACGAGTCAAAATTCAGACTTCTAAATGATACATCGCTGATGACTGTGAAAGTGAAGTATCCGAATGGCGTTGTTAAACAATTCAGATTCGATAATGATACTGTAAGGTTTACACCTGCTGTGAATACAGAAGATAATACTGCTACTATTGATTTCAGGCCATCATTTACAGAAGTATTCAATGAGGAAGGTGATTTTTATGAATTGATTGTATCTGGTAAAGATGCAAGTGACAATCCTGCAGGTAAGATTGATTACTCAGTTGAATTCATGGTGATCAGTAAACCAATGATTTCAAATCTGTTGAATTATCCGAATCCATTTACAACTTCTACTGCATTTGTATTTACCCTTACCGGAACTGAGGTGCCTACAAATTTCAAGATCCAGATTCTCACGGTTACTGGTAAGATCGTTAAAGAAATTACAGGTGCTGAACTGGGTCCCATCAGGATAGGCAGGAATATAACAGAGTATAAATGGGATGGTACTGACCAGTTTGGACAACGGCTCGCAAATGGCGTTTACCTTTACAGGGTTATAACTACCCTCAATGGGAAGAAAATGGACAAATACAAGGCTGAAGGTGACCGGACCGACCAATTCTTCAACCGTGGTTATGGAAAAATGTACCTGATGCGCTAATCGCTATCTTTGCGGCGACACAAATGTTGTTTCTATGGCGAAGATTGGAATTAATATAGCGACGGGAAGTTTGCAGAAGGAAGAGATGATTGTTGGCATTGACCTTGGTACCACAAATAGCCTGGTAGCAATTATTCATCCGGATAGTAATCAACCCGTGGCATTAAGGGAGCATAATAGTTCCTCATTAGTGCCTTCTATTGTACACTTCGGTGAGAATAATTCCATAGTTGTTGGGGAAGAAGCAAGGAAGCTCCTGATCAGGGATCCGGCAAATACAATTTATTCCACCAAAAGGCTTATGGGTAAATCGTATAATGATATCCGTGAAAATGAATCATTTTATGCATTTAAGGTTTATGATGATAACACTGAGAGCCTTGTAAAAGTACAGGTTGGACACCGATTTTATACGCCGGTTGAGCTTTCATCATTTATTCTAAAAGAACTTAAGTCAAGGGCTGAACATATATTGAAAACGCCGGTTACAAAAGCAGTAATTACGGTACCTGCATATTTTAATGATTCCCAGCGCCAGGCTACCAGGGATGCTGGTAAACTCGCCGGCCTCGATGTTCTCCGTATAATAAATGAGCCCACAGCAGCAAGTCTCGCATATGGCATAGGATTGAATAAAGAAGAAGAAAAAACCATCGCAGTTTATGATCTGGGTGGCGGTACATTCGATATTAGTATTCTTAAGATACATAATGGGATTTTTGAGGTTCTTTCCACTCATGGCGATACATATCTTGGAGGCGATGATTTCGACCAGCTTATTGTCAGAAAATGGGTTAAAGAGCATAAGATAAGTGAAGAGCGCCTGCGGAATGACAAAGAACTAATGCAAACCCTTCGTCTGAAAGCAGAAACTGCAAAGATCCATTTATCGGCAAAAGATGTTTTCATTGACCATATAGGAGATATTCAATTGCAGGTTGCAGTATCTGAGTTTAATAAACTTATTCAACCCTATATAACAAAGACTCTTGATGCCTGTGAAAGAGCCTTGAAAGATGCCGGTTTGCAAAAGCAGGATATTAACGAGGTTGTAATGGTGGGAGGTTCCACACGTACACCTCTTATTAAAAGAGCAGTTAGCAATTTCTTTGGCCTCTCACTGCACGATACACTTAATCCTGATGAAGTAGTAGCCCTGGGGGCTGCTGTGCAGGCAGATATCCTTGCAGGAAACAATAAGGGCATGTTGTTGCTTGACATTACGCCTCTCTCACTGGGTGTGGAAACTATGGGTGGATTGATGGATGTGTTGATTCCCCGGAATTCAAAAATTCCAACACGCGTATCACGTCATTATACAACGCAAAAAGATGGCCAATCCGGAATAGTTATTTCTGTTTTTCAGGGTGAACGTGATCTTGTAAGAGATAACCGCAAATTAGCATCGTTTATTTTGGAAGGTATTCCCGCAATGCCCGCAGGTTTACCTAAAGTGGAGATCAGTTTCCTTATAAATGCGGATGGTATTTTACTTGTAAATGCAAAAGAGTTAAGAAGCGGTATGGAGCAGAGCATTGAAGTTAAACCTCAATATGGACTTACAGACTCAGATGTCGAGAAGATGTTGATGGATTCTATAATTAATGCTAAGGATGATATAGAGGCAAGGGCATTAAGAGAAGCACAAACAGAAGCAACTCAACTTATAGATACCACACTGAATTTTATAGAGAAGAATAAGGAATACCTGACCACCTTAGAAATTGATCAGACCAATGAGGCTATTAACGCACTCCGGCACCTGTCTTCTCAGGGAACAAAAGATCAACTGCAGCTTCACATTGAAAAGCTGAATGAAATTTCACGCCCCTATGCAGAAAGATTGATGGATATAGCCCTCCAGAAAGCCATAGGAGGCAAAAATATTTCTGATAATTACTGATCATTTTTTTGATCGGAATCCATCTGCTATACCCGGTCCCCGTGGTTCAAATGTTTCACAACTATTGTAAGCACATGGTAATGGATTAGAGCCACAACCATTTGGGTTCTGTGGGATGAAAATATAAATCCCATTACAGTTTATAAAACTGCCTGGTGAGTTAATGGTGCCATAGGGCCGAACAATATTCACTGCATCGAAATATGTATAAAATCGGTAAATACTGTATCCTCCAATAAAGATAATTAGTATTATTACTGCAATGTTGGGGTATTTTTTAGGAATGATCGATTTAAATCTATCGATCATCAACCATACTGAAATCAGGATTAACGGTAAAAGATAGGCCTGCGAAAATCTCAATGCAGGAACTTTTGTCATCCATAGGATACTGCTTATCAGGCAAACAATTGTTATCCACCCCAGAGTTTTCGATGCAAATATTTTTTTTATATTCAAAAGCAGATAGAAAATGGAAACCAAAACAGAAAGAAAAAAAAGCTTTTCTATTAAGATTAAGCCTTTCCACCATAACAAGCTCCATTCTGAAAATTTCAGGTTCATTATATCTTTATAGCCTTCCCACTCAACACTTCCTGCCCTGGCAATTGCAGTTATATAGATTTCCATTTCTTCTGCCAACTGAGGAGAAAATTTCCAGTCCACCTCAAACCAGTTAAACATGGTTGAAGGAAAAAGCGGGTAACCCGAAATGATAATATTACGTGCAAGGAATGCGCCAAGGGAAAGTATTATGGGAATGGATATAAACAGGATCTTCTTAAAAGATGAAGCAGAGGGAATCTTTTTATAGATTAATGGAAGCAGTAGTATCGCCGGGGCGGCAGATATTTTTAAAGTAACAGCGAAAGCCAGGATTACTAAAGCCATTTCACTTTCCATGGCATATTCTCTTTTTGGATCAGTGTTAAGCAGAAGGATAAAAGCTGACCATAAGAAAATGCAGATTATAAAATCCGGGCTAGCTGAGCTGGCTGCCTGGTATATCATCGTGTATATTCCAAAAATGAATGCAATCAATATTATAGTGACGATAATGAATCCTGATTGATTCCGGATTTGTTGATTTAAGACATCGGCAGTATAAGATATGCACCATATCAGAACAACAGCATTTATGAAAGTAAGTACGCCTGTGCCGGTAAAATCAAATTTGAAAAATGCCGACAATATGAACCAGCTACTGCTAAGTCCAAGTCTTCCATTAAGATTTGCAATGCCAGGAACTGTGCCGTATTGCAGCGTCCACTCTATGATAGAGGCATGATAGCCTGTAGTATCCGGATTTATAACATGCCATGGATGTATTGCCAGAACAAATAAACTCCCTGTTATGAAAAATGCCCAGCCTGCAATATTTAATCCTGAAAACCTATGACGAAGAGTATTGATAAATAAATAGGATAAGTGTCTGTTTCTGAAATAGAATAACAATGGCGGCAAGGCAAATAGCAAATGAATTCCCCATCCCCCTAAGGGCATAAACAAACAAAGAACCTGAAGCACGATGCCTATAAAAGAAAGTCCTGTGAGGCAGGATAATTCAACTGCAATAACAGGTGTTGAATTTTGATGGTTCAGGTAAAGGTTAATCGTGTTCAGCAGCATTTGTCCCCATACCCAGCAGAGGACTGAAATGTAAATAATTGCTGTTATTACCTGTAACATTTATTCTTGCTTTATTCCAACCTGAATAATAGACAGTCCTGCAACTCTATTGGTAAGTTGGTCAATTATTTTAATAATGGGGACCAGGGTTTCATATACCTTCATTTCCCCGTTACCGATCTTTTCTTTACCTAACAATTTCCCAAACACATACCATCCCAAAATCCCCGTGAAATTAAAATACTGACTGTGAACAACATTGAATCCATTGTTTTCAAGCAATAGTTGCATTGTATCTTTGGTGTAGCGCCTATAATGCCCCAGGCCCTTATCTATTTTGCAGTAGAGTGCTTCATAAGATGGTGCAAGCATAATCAGTCTTCCACCCGATGATAATAATTTTTGGATATTTATTAAGGCCTTATCATGTTCTTTGATATGTTCAATCACATTTAAAAGAACGACCGTTCCATACTTTTTGGTAATACCTGCGTATTTTATATCGAATTCAGTATCCACCAGATCTATCCCCATTATTCCTTCCAATGAAACATTTCCTTTGAAGCGGTTTTGAAGATAGTGACAATAATCAGGGTTTATATCCGATAGTGTTGCCTTATGTTCATTAAGCAGATACTCAGATATATTACCGATCCCGCTTCCGATTTCAAGTACATTCCCTTTGATGTATGGCCTGATATTCTCATACATCCAGCGGTTGAATTTATTTGCATTGCTTATAGCCTGCAGGGTTGAAGAGCCTATCTTGTCTTTATCGGATATGATTTTTTCCGGCATCAGCTAAAGATGTACAAAGATTGTGTCATAAATGGGGAAATTAATTCTTTTTGATCTTAAACCCATCTGCAATAGTATTACCCCGCCGTGAAATTTGCTGTTGAAGGGTATATGTACAGGGCAATGGCAGGCAATAGCATCTGGGATTCCACTTGTCTCCAAGTATCTTCGGAATCACAACATGAATACCATCAACAATTACAGTGCTGTATTCAGGAACCGGATTTTTAATGGGGTACAGCATATGCGAATAATTTTTGTCCGTCAATATTTTTTTTCCTGTATACACGAATACAGCTGCAGTTAAAAGAAACATGCTGCCCGATAGAATTTTTCCTTTCTGAAATAACCTGGAATTTTTGAGGATATAAATCGGAATAATAATGGCAATAAGAAGTAGGGATCCATAACTGAAACGGGGATCGGGTGCAACCAGAAACCAGGAGAGAATTTGAAATAGAATAACGAGGAATAATGTTTTTAAAGTAAACACCCCATTGCCCTTATGTTTTACGAATAAGAGGTATGCGCCTGTTATTAATCCAATCGGTAATGTTATTATCAGAGCTTTATCAAAACCAGAGAGGTATGCAAACCATCGAGGTATCCAGCCAAATATTCCCATGGACTCTGTGTTGGCCAGATCTTGATATTCAGTTGAAACCCTGTTATAATATTTGATAAATCTCAGTAATTCCTGCACAAGTTCCTGCGGCACTTTCCAGTCTGGTTCAAAAAAAGCAAACGCCATTGATGGGAAAAATGGGTAGCCTGAGCTTATATAGGTTCTTCCAATCATGGCTCCCGCTAATAGCAGGGATGGAATCATTATCCAGAGAATTTGACTGTATTGTTTACGCCGGAGCATATAGAATATACTTATCAATAACAGAATGAGCAGCGGATAATTTATTATGCGAACAGAGAATAGGTAAGCAGGCCACAGGATCCATTCCATTTCATTTCCGGATCGCGAGTTCATCGCGCGAGCTTCAAACTCCTGAGCAACCAGTATAATGATTACTGTTGTTGCAATGAGATCATAATTTGAATTAGTGGAAGATCCTCTCAGTAGAGGCCAGGATAATGTGAGTGCCAGAAGCATTAGAAAACTTGCCCATGCCAGAAGAGTTGCCTTATTATTTGCAGAGGAATATGAAACATTTGAAATCAGGTAATAGCTTAACCATATGCATACTGTACCATTTAATGCCGCAAAAAAATTATAAGCCATGGGAGCCTGGAAAAAAAACGCAGATAGAGCAAACCAGGAGGATTGAAACCCATACCGTTCATGCAGGTTCGCGATTCCGGGAACAGTATTATATGTTTTACTCCAACGGATCAACTGCATGTGATAAGATTCGGTATCATCCATAATGGTTGGGCCACTGGCAAGAACCACTACCATAGTTCCGAATGCAAGGAAGGATAGGGTGTTAATCACATTCAACCTGGGTTTTGGGACCCGGGAGAAAAAAAGAAGTAGGTCCCTTCTGAAAATAAGAATCCCTGCAATTAATAAGAATGAATAGGCAATGAAGATTTTACCATTTAGAGGGAAACCAAAATTTGCTAACTGGGCGAAACAGGTAATAATTGCAAGGCCGGTAATGAAATGATTTATCAAAGGCCTGCTTATTGAAGGATGTTCTTTTGAATCATTTGTTAATGCCAGCCGGTAGAAAATAAAACCTGTTAAAACGCTGTAAAGCGAAATAATAAGTTGGGCCAGAAGAACAAGAAGCATGTGCCGTATTAGGTTAATTAATGGTGGTTTTTAACTCTGCAATCCGATTGGCATATTTTCCTATGATATCAAATTCTATATTCACCCTCATGCCCACTTCGATAGTTCCAATATTGGTGTGAGTAAATGTATACGGTATAATTGCCACCGAAAACTCATCTATACTGACATTGAAAATGGTAAGGCTGATCCCATTCAGGCAAATCGATCCTTTTTCAATGATTAATGCGGAAAATTGTGGGGGGATGCGAAACCGGAACTCCCAGCTTCCATCCTTATCGACCTTTTCTAAACAGGTTGCGGTGCAGTCCACATGGCCCTGAACAATATGGCCATCAATCCGACCATTCATCACCAGGCAACGTTCGAGATTAACCAATGCTCCCACTTTCCACGAACCCAGTTCAGTTTTCTCCAATGTTTCTGAAATCGCAGTAACCCGATGCTTATCCTCTGAAAGTTGGTCAATAGTAAGACAAACACCATTATGTGCTACACTCTGATCAATTTTGAAGGTGTTGGAAAGGGTCGAATTCAGCCAGAATATAGAATTACTGCCCTCTTTTTCAATGCTTTCCACCATTCCCATGGTTTCAATAATGCCGGTAAACATATTCGCAAATTAGGAGTTAATTGATAAAAAGGACACTGCGGATACTCAAAATGGTATAAAAAGAAGGGAAATTTAGATACAAATGATTTGGTATTTTTATATTGTTTCCTATCTTTGCCCTCCAAAAAATTACCAAAGGAGGTATATTACCATGCTGATCATCGATTCAAAAGATTGCGAAAACATTGACAAGGCGCTCAAGAAGTACAAGAAAAAGTTTGAAAAGGCTAAAGTTCTGTTGCAACTAAGAGAACGTCAGTCATTCACAAAGCCGTCTATTAAGCGTCGTGCCCAGGTGTTGAAGGCTGTTTACAAGCAGCAGATCTCCAGCGGTAAGATCGAAATCTGATTAACTACATCTTTATAGTGTGATGCGATAGCAGCAAAGTATTAGCTTTGCTGCTATCGCTTTTGTATGCATATACCTGAAGATGTCCTTTTATTAGATTTTATACAGTATCTGCGCTTTGAAAAGCGTTATTCAGATCATACCATCAGGGCCTACCAGGATGATATAAGTTCGTTCAAGGATTTTATCAGGGTTGAGTTTGAAACTGATGATTTAAAGGATGCCAGTGTTTCTTTTGTTCGCACCTGGCTTTCCACTTTGAAAGAGGGGAAAAATTCCCTGGGTGCCCGGTCCATAGGTCGTAAACTTTCTTCCCTGCGCTCATTTTATAAGTACCTGCTTAAGAAAGGATTTATACGCATTTCTCCTGTAGCTAATTTATCGGCCCCCAAGGTTGGGAAAAAACTTCCTGTGTATGTAGAAAGTGATAAGGCAGAGCAATTATTTGCCCGCAATTCTTTTGGTGATGGATGGCGTGCGCTCACAACTGAGTTAATATTGAAGCTTCTCTATCAAACGGGTATGCGAAGGAGTGAACTGGTTAATCTGAAGAGTAGTCAGATTGATCATTATAACAACCAACTGCGTGTAGTGGGCAAGGGTAATAAAGAGCGCATTATTCCTGTAAATAAAGATATACTGGAATCGATATCTGCTTATGAAGCCGGAAAGGCCGGGCGTTGGGAACAATTTGACAAACAGCACCTCCTTCTTACAGAGAAGGGAAACCCACTTTATGCCCAATATGTTTACAGGATCGTGCGTGAATACCTTAAAGATTTTACAACACTTAGTAAAAGGAGTCCCCACATACTGAGGCATAGTTTTGCAACTCATCTATTAAATAATGGTGCTGATCTGAATGCTGTCAAGGAACTGCTTGGGCATTCGAGCCTGGCCGCCACACAGGTATATACACATACTACTATCGGAAAGCTCAGGGAAATACATAAAAAGGCTCACCCAAAGGGATGATATGCTAGAATTTTAAACTCTATTAAGGTGTTGTGAAAGTCAAAATATAATGACTGCCTTTCTTGGAAAATGGACCTTCTTATATTAACTTCATAGCAAGACATTATTCAGCCTGAAAAGGATGGTCTTACAAGTAAGCTCTTTATTTATTGTTCACAGATAAAACGTGATTGCTATGAACGTTAACATTCAGACTGTTCACTTTGATGCAGATTCAAAGCTTGTTGATTATGTAACTAACCGACTGGCGAAACTAAGTACCTTTCATGACCGGATCATCAAAGTGGATGTTTTTTTGAAATTAGACAATGTAGTGCACCAGATTAAAGACAAGGTAGCGGAGATCAGAGTACACGTACCCCGCCATGATTTCTTTGTAAAGGCCAGTTCTAAATCATTTGAGGAATCATTTGACAGCGCACTGGATTCAATTGTTAATCAAATAAAAAGAAAAAAAGACAAGCTGATCGCTTAATAAAAACTCGAAAAAGACCTCTCAGGAGGTCTTTTTTTTTGTCCCAAATTCTCGTCAATCCAGCGTTACGTGGTTTTTTTAAAAAAAATGATTTCAAAATTTTTGTATTTCTATAATTCTGTTACCTTTGCCATCCCGAAACAAAAACGGGTAGTTCTTTAAGGGGATCAATCGCCACTTTAGCTCAGCTGGTAGAGCAACTGATTTGTAATCAGTAGGTCGTTGGTTCGATTCCGACAAGTGGCTCTTGTAATAATCGGGCAGGTTCCAGAGCGGCCAAATGGGGCGGACTGTAAATCCGCTGTCTTTCGACTTCAGAGGTTCGAATCCTCTCCTGCCCACTTAACACCCGCAATTGGTAAAACTAATGCGGGTTAAGTTCTTAACAACATACTGGGAAATGGTTCTTTTCTCATTGTTGGTAATAAGCGGAAGTAGCTCAATTGGTAGAGCGATAGCCTTCCAAGCTATAGGTTGCGAGTTCGAGACTCGTCTTCCGCTCCAGATTGGTTTGTAGTTAAACCACGAACCACTAACTATAAACAGGTTTGTGCCGTTGTAGCTCAGTGGTAGAGCACTTCCTTGGTAGGGAAGAGGTCGTGAGTTCGATTCTCACTAACGGCTCTTTGGATCGAAAATCGGCTGATTGACCGCTCCAGGGGAGTATTGTTGATCACAGGATATAATGGTAAAAATGTGTTGAATTGTGTCAGGCATGGGTAAGGATATCGGTATCTTTGCAGACACATAAATTATAATAAGTCATTTGGACTTACAATTTTAAACCACAACTTAAAAACAAATAAAATGGCAAAAGAGACCTTTAAGAGGGAAAAGCCCCACGTTAACGTAGGTACTATTGGCCACGTTGACCACGGTAAAACCACTTTGACTGCCGCTATTACTTCCATTCTGGCAAGTAAAGGATTAGCGACAGCGAAGAAGTATGATGAAATTGATGGAGCTCCTGAAGAAAAAGAGCGTGGTATCACCATCAACACTGCACACGTTGAATATCAGACAGCAAACCGTCACTATGCTCACGTTGACTGTCCCGGTCACGCTGACTATGTGAAAAACATGATTACAGGTGCTGCTCAGATGGACGGTGCTATCCTGGTTGTGGCTGCTACAGATGGTCCTATGCCTCAAACGAAAGAGCACATCCTTCTGGCTCGCCAGGTTGGTGTACCTCAGATCGTTGTTTTTATGAATAAAGTTGATCTGGTTGACGATGCTGAATTGCTTGAACTGGTTGAAATGGAAATTCGTGACCTCCTTAGCTCATATGGCTTTGACGGTGACAATACTCCGATCATCCAGGGATCTGCAACCGGAGCACTGGCTGGTGAAGAGAAGTGGGTGAAAAAGATCGAAGAACTGATGGAAGCCGTTGATAGCTATATTCCGCTGCCTCCGCGCCCGGTTGATATGCCATTCCTGATGTCTGTGGAAGATGTATTCTCCATTACTGGTCGTGGTACTGTTGCAACAGGTCGTATCGAGCGTGGTCGTATCAAAGTTGGTGAAGGTGTTGAGATCGTAGGTCTTATGCCAACCGCTATGACTTCCACTGTTACAGGTGTTGAAATGTTCAAAAAACTACTCGATGAGGGTGAAGCTGGTGATAATGCTGGTCTTCTTCTCCGTGGTATTGAAAAGAAAGATATCCGTCGTGGTATGGTAATCTGTAAGCCAGGTTCCATCACTCCGCACACTGAATTCCGTGGTGAAGTATACGTACTGAGCAAGGAAGAAGGTGGCCGTCACACTCCGTTCTTCAATAAGTACCGTCCTCAGTTCTACTTCCGTACAACGGATGTAACCGGAGAATGTACTCTTGCTGAGGGAACTGAAATGGTGATGCCTGGTGATAATACCAACTTAAGGGTTACCCTGATCCAGCCCATCGCTATGGAAAAAGGTCTGAAATTCGCTATCCGCGAAGGTGGCCGTACAGTAGGAGCCGGACAGGTAACTGAGATCCTGAAGTAATTGATAAATTTCTCAATAGCAGCCACTGGTGTTAGCGACCAGCCTTTAGTTGTAAATTTGCTAACGGCTACAGCAAATTCCAGTGGCTTTTTTACGGGCATAGTTCAATGGTAGAATAGAGGTCTCCAAAACCTTTGATACGGGTTCGAATCCTGTTGCCCGTGCCAGTTGACAGTAATTCATTATTTTGCAAAAGCTCAATGGGTCAACTGCCCGTTGAGTTCTTTTGTTTCTGTCATCGAAACCAATAACAAGTAATCTTGTATCATGAATAAAGTAACAACATACTTCAGCGAGTCTTATAAAGAGCTGGTTGAAAAAGTAACCTGGCCAACCTGGGCCCAGCTGCAACAATCCACAATGATCGTGCTGGTTGCTACCATCATTATCACGCTGGTAATCTGGCTTATGGACTTTGCTTCAAATTCATTACTGAAATTCATCTATTCATTCTTTGCATAATGGAAGAAATCGTTAATCAACAAGAAACCAAATGGTACGTGCTGCGCGTGGTGAGCGGTAAAGAAAGAAAAGTCAAGGAATACCTTGATAAGGAGATCAGCCGTGGCGGTTGGAGCGAGGTGGTGAAACAGGTTTTCCTTCCGGTAGAAAAAGTTTATAAGGTACAAAACGGTAAAAAAGTAATGCGTGAACGCAACTATTACCCCGGGTACGTTATGATTGAAGTGGTTGAAGGCAAGCTTGGAGATGATCTTCGGGAAACTATAAAGAATACCAGTAATGTCATTCATTTCCTAGGTAAAGAGCATCCAATTGCTCTTAGAAAAGCTGAAGTGAATAAGATGCTCGGTAAAATGGATGAAATGAGTGAAGCTGGTGGAATGAGCATGAGCGAACCATTCATAGTAGGAGAGACGATAAAGATAATTGAAGGTCCATTTAATGATTTCAATGGTATCATCGAAGAGGTGAATGATGAGAAGAAGAAATTAAAAGTTACCGTTAAGATATTTGGACGATCTACTCCTGTAGAACTTAATTACATGCAGGTAGAAAAGCTCTCCTGATTTTTAAAGGAGTATTTAATATCATTACCTAAACCATTCCAAGAGGAGTGGTTTTTTTAATTTCGGGGATTATCCAAGTTTTGCAGGGATGTGGAGAGGGAATTTCTTTGATAAATTGAATTAATGTCTTAGTTTTGCACCCCCAATCATTAGTTCTTATTTCGAATTGGATTTGGGAGTCTGCCTCAGCAAATGCGAAAGCAGACGCTATCACCAAAAAAACATTTAAAAAATGGCAAAAGAAATCACTGGTTTCGTAAAGCTGCAGTGTAAAGGCGGTCAAGCCAACCCTGCACCCCCCATTGGTCCGGCCCTTGGTTCTAAAGGTCTGAACATCATGGAGTTCTGTAAGCAATTTAATGCCAGGACCCAGGATAAAATGGGAAAAGTACTACCTGTGTTGATCACAGTGTACTCTGACAAGTCATTCGACTTTGTTATCAAAACTCCACCAGCATCAGTACAGTTGTTGGAAGCTGCTAAGTTGCAGAGTGGTTCAAAAGAGCCAAACCGTTCAAAAGTTGGTAAAGTAACCTGGGCCCAGGTAGAAGCAATCGCAAAGGATAAAATGCCTGATCTTAATTGCTTCACCGTGGAAAGTGCCATGAAAATGGTAGCCGGTACAGCACGTAGCATGGGTATCACTGTTGATGGTGTTGCTCCATGGGAAAATTAATTGTTGACTAACAAAAACTTTTGAGCAATGGCTATCACAAAAAAAAGAAAAGAAGTTAACCCTAAGGTTGATTCAAATAAGATTTATTCACTCAAAGAAGCTTCTTCACTCGTGAAGGAAGTGAATATCGCAAAATTCGATGCTTCCGTTGACCTGCATATCCGTTTGGGTGTTGATCCAAAGAAAGCCGATCAGGCTGTTCGTGGTACAGTTACTCTACCACACGGAACAGGGAGAACAAAGCGTGTATTGGTTCTTTGTACCCCAGATAAGGAGAATGATGCGAAAGCAGCTGGTGCGGATCATGTAGGACTAGATGAATTTATCCAGAAGATTGAAGGTGGATGGACGGATATCGATGTTATCATCGCGACTCCTTCAGTAATGCCAAAAATCGGTAAGCTTGGTAAGATCCTCGGTCCACGTAACCTGATGCCAAACCCCAAAACAGGTACTGTTACAAATGATGTGGCATCTGCAGTGAACGAAGTTAAAGGTGGTAAGATCGCCTTTAAAGTTGATAAGGCGGGTATCGTTCATGCTTCCATCGGTCGTGTGAGCTTTGGTCCTGATAAGATTGCAGAGAACAGCCAGGAGCTTATCAATGCAATCCTGAAACTGAAGCCGGCAACTGCTAAAGGTACCTACCTGAGGGGTGTAAGCATGGCAAGCACCATGAGTCCTGGTATCACTATCGACACCAAAACATTCATTCACTAATTCAAGAACTTTCTCCCTTTAAGGGGCAGAAATAAATTTTTGCGGTATGACTAAAGAACAAAAAACAGAAGTGATTGAACTGCTGAAAGGTAAGTTCTCTCAATACAATAACTTCTATATCACCGACACCGAAAGTCTGACAGTTGCACAGGTGACAAAACTTCGCCGTGTATGTTACGACAAGCAGGTTGAAATGAAGGTTGCTAAGAACACCCTTATTAAGAAAGCGCTGGAATCTATTGATAGTGAAAAATATGCAGGAGTATATGAAGCACTCAACAATGTTACAGCATTACTATTTTCTGAAAATCCGAAAGAGCCCGCTCTGATAATATCTTCTTTCCGTACTGAAAGCAAGAGTGATCGCCCGGTGCTTAAGGCAGCTTTCATAAATGGTGATATCTATGTTGGTGACGAGCAGTTGAAAGCTCTTACCCGTATTAAGACCAAGAATGAACTTATTGGTGAAGTTATCGGACTCTTGCAAGCACCTGCTCAGCGCGTTATCGCTGCATTGCTTGAAAAAGGTAAAAAGGCTGAAATTGTTGCAGAACCAGCTGGTGATGTTGCACCAGAGGCAAGTGCTGACACTGCTCCTGAGGCACCATCGGCACCAGAAGCACCTACAACTCCGGCTGAATAATATTATTTAAATAATTCCCCTGCCTGAGGGGATATCATTAGAATTTTTTTAAAAACTGCCGTCGGAGCATACAGGCTGTGAAGACGGTAAAAATTTTAAACAATGGCAGACGTAAAAGTATTAGCTGAACAACTGGTAAGCCTAACTGTAAAAGAAGTACAGGAACTGGCCGATTTTCTTAAATCTGAGTATGGTATCGAACCCGCTGCTGCTGCAGTTGTAGTAGCCGCTGATGGTGGTGGTGGCGCAGCCGCTGTAGAAGAGAAAACTGCTTTCAATGTAATTCTGAAGAGCGGTGGTGCTTCTAAGCTGAATGTGGTTAAGATCGTTAAAGATCTTACTGGTCTCGGACTTAAAGAAGCTAAGGAACTGGTTGACGGCGCTCCTAAAGCAGTTAAAGAAGGTGTTTCTAAAGCTGAAGCTGAAGAAATCGCCAACAAGCTTAAAGAAGCTGGTGCTGATGTTGAGATCAACTAATCAGTATTCACATAACAGAAAGGCCGGGATCTTTTCCCGGCTTTTTTATTTTAGGGTACTGGGGGATGGCATTTTACCCTTTCCTAACCCAAAAATTTGTTCATTCCCCTAAAATCCGTAGCTTTGCCCTCCGTTTTAAATTGAATAGCTATATATTATGGAAGCCTGCAAAATGGCCATTTTATTGTAACTTCCTATATATCAGTGCACTGAGTATTAAATTTGCTCAATCGAGAGTATTCTGTCGACGATTTTTAAAAGCTTTAAAACCGGTTTAAAATACATATGTCTTCTACTAAACTGAACACCAGGATCAACTTCGGTAAGATCAAACACCTCGCTGAAGCTCCTGACCTGCTGGAAGTGCAGATTCAATCGTTTAAAGACTTCTTCCAATTAGAGACCACTCCTGACAAACGTAACAATGAAGGCCTGTTCAAGGTGTTTAAGGAAAATTTCCCTATCACTGACACCAGGAACATTTTCGTGCTGGAGTTTCTCGATTATTTCATTGATCCGCCACGCTATACCATTGAAGAATGTATGGAGCGCGGACTGACTTACGCAGTACCATTGAAAGCAAAACTTCGCCTGAGTTGTAATGACGAAGAGCATGTTGACTTTCAAACCATCGTACAGGATGTATTCCTGGGAAACATCCCTTACATGACTCCGCGTGGTACCTTCGTTATAAACGGCGCTGAGCGTGTAGTGGTTTCTCAATTGCATCGCTCACCAGGTGTATTCTTCGGTCAGTCGATACATCCCAACGGTACTAAAATTTATTCTGCCCGGGTTATCCCTTTCAAAGGCGCCTGGATGGAATTTGCTACCGACATCAACAATGTGATGTATGCCTATATTGATCGGAAAAAGAAGTTCCCCGTAACAACTTTACTACGTTCAATAGGATTTGAAACTGATAAGGACATTCTGGAACTATTCGGAATGGCGGATGAAGTAAAGGGTGAGAAAAAAGCGCTTGATAAATATCTGGGTAAAAAACTTGCTGCCCGTGTTCTCAGAACCTGGGTAGAAGATTTTGTTGATGAGGACACCGGTGAAGTAGTATCTATTGAGCGTAATGAGGTGGTGTTGGAGCGTGATACTATTCTTGATGATGAAGCAATCGAAATGATTGTGGATATGGATGTTAAGAGTGTGTTCCTGCAACGTGAAGATGTAGGGGGTGATTATGCGATCATCTACAATACTTTAAATAAAGATACTTCCAATAGCGAGCTTGAAGCGGTTCAGCATATCTATCGTCAGTTACGTGGTGCCGATGCGCCTGATGATGAAACAGCCCGCGGTATCATTGATAAGTTGTTCTTCTCAGACAAACGTTATGATCTCGGGGAAGTTGGACGTTATAAAATCAACCGTAAACTCAATCTCAATTATCCACTTGATCATAAAGTACTGACCAAAGAAGATATCATTGAGATCATTAAATACCTGGTACGTCTTACGAACGCCAAAGCTGAAATCGATGATATCGATCACCTTAGCAACCGTCGTGTACGTACAGTTGGAGAGCAGTTGTATGCACAATTCGGTGTGGGACTTGCCCGTATGGCACGTACCATCCGTGAGCGTATGAATGTTCGGGATAATGAAGTATTTACACCTGTAGACCTCATTAATGCCAGAACGCTTTCCTCTGTTATTAATTCATTCTTCGGAACATCACAATTATCACAGTTCCTAGACCAGACCAATCCTCTTTCAGAGATCACGCATAAGCGACGTATTTCAGCGCTCGGACCAGGTGGTCTTAGCCGGGAGCGGGCAGGTTTCGAAGTTCGTGACGTTCACTATTCGCATTATGGACGCTTGTGTACAATTGAAACACCGGAAGGTCCAAACATCGGTCTTATTTCCACGCTTTGTGTTCATGCAAAGATCAACGAAATGGGCTTTATCGAAACCCCATATCGTAAAGTGGAGAATGGCAAGGTAAACATGAAGGAACTTACCTTCCTGAGTGCGGAAGAAGAAGATACTGCCAAGATCGCCCAGGCTAATACTCCACTTTCTGAAAAGGGAGAATTCGCTGAAGAAAAGGTTGTGAGTCGCGAAACCGGTGACTTCCCGATTCTGGATCGCACTGAAGTAGAATATATGGACGTTGCTCCAAACCAGATTGTGGGACTTTCAGCATCACTTATTCCTTTCCTGGAACATGATGATGCAAACCGTGCCCTGATGGGATCAAACATGCAACGCCAGGCCGTTCCATTGATCAAACCCCAGGTTCCTTTTGTTGGAACAGGTCTGGAAGCGAAAGCTGCCCGCGACTCCAGGGTTCAGATCATCTCAGAAGGCAATGGTGTGGTTGAGTTTGTTGACGGTAATGAGATCCATATTCGTTACGATCGTAACGAAGAACAGCGTCTGGTTAGTTTTGAAGAAGATCTGATCATTTATAAGCTCACCAAATACCAGAAAACAAACCAGGAGACATCCATTACACTCAAGCCAGCCGTTAAAAAAGGCCAGCATGTAAAAGAAGGAGATTTCCTAACTGAAGGTTATGCGGTTCAGGGTGGTGAAATAGCCCTTGGAAGAAACCTCAAAGTGGCATTTATGCCATGGAAAGGTTACAACTTCGAAGATGCCATAGTAATCAACGAGAAAGTTGTTCGTGAAGACCTGTTCACATCTATTCATATATCTGAATATGAACTTGAGGTGCGTGATACCAAATTAGGTGAAGAAGAACTTACTCCTGATATTCCAAACGTTTCAGAAGAAGCAACAAAGGATCTGGATGAGAATGGTATCATTCGCATCGGTGCCCATGTAAAAGAAGGAGATATTCTTATTGGTAAGATCACTCCCAAAGGAGAAAGTGATCCTACACCTGAAGAGAAGTTATTGCGTGCAATCTTCGGCGACAAAGCCGGAGATGCAAAAGATGCTTCACTGAAAGCTCCGAACGGTGTTGAAGGTGTGGTTATCGATAAGAAACTTTTCCAGCGTGCTAAGAAAGATAAGAACACAAAAGTTCGTGAGAAGGCAGCTCTTGAGAAAGTTGAAAAAGTTCACGAGAAGAATGAAGCCGACCTCCAGGAAGTTTTATTGAGCAAACTCCAAACATTGCTTAAAGAAAAACCATCCGCAGGTGTAAGCAACAACTTTGGTGAAATGCAGATAGGTAAGGGTGCTAAGTTCACTGCCAAGAACCTAGCGGGACTTGACTTCCTGAACATTAATCCCCTTGGTTGGACTGGAGATGAAAAAATTGATAGCCAGATCAATATTCTGCTTCACAACTTCAGCATTAAATACAACGAAGAACTTGGACGTTACAAGCGGGAGAAATTCAATATCTCAATCGGAGATGAATTACCTGCTGGAGTGCTGAAACTTGCCAAGGTTTACCTTGCTGTAAAACGTAAGTTAAAGGTTGGTGATAAGATGGCAGGTCGCCATGGTAACAAAGGAATCGTTGCAAAGATTGTACGCGCCGAGGATATGCCATTCCTAGAGAACGGTGAGCCTGTGGATATTGTTCTTAACCCACTTGGTGTACCAAGTCGTATGAACCTTGGTCAGATTTATGAAACTGTGTTAGGATGGTGCGGTGAGCAACTGGGAGTGAAATTTGCAACACCAATATTTGATGGTGCTACTACAGATGAGGTTGAACAATACTGTACACAGGCAGGTATCCCAATGATGGGTCACACTCACCTTTATGATGGTGAAACCGGTGATCGCTTTCACCAGAAAGCTACAGTTGGTATCATCTATATGATCAAGCTGCACCACATGGTGGACGATAAAATGCATGCTCGTTCAATCGGACCATACAGTCTCATTACCCAGCAGCCGCTTGGTGGTAAGGCTCAGTTTGGAGGTCAGCGTTTTGGTGAAATGGAAGTTTGGGCACTTGAAGCTTATGGTGCATCCAACATTCTGCAGGAATTACTTACCCTTAAATCTGATGATATCATTGGTCGCGCTAAGACTTATGAAGCAATCGTGAAAGGGGATAATATTCCAAGACCAGGCGTTCCTGAATCCTTCAATGTTTTGATCCATGAACTGAGAGGTCTGGGTCTTGACCTGAAATTTGATTGATAGCTTTTACCACCTGGAAAAGCACATATATTCAAAGCCACCTTAACCGGTGGCTTTTTTTATATTTACAACTACCAACCATATGCGAGTATGAAATTTAAAATTCCCCTCCCGCTCTGGACCATCATATTCCCTATAGTCGCGTGGGCATTATATGCATTCAAAGATTCATCCCAAAGTGTATGGTTCCAGTTATTTCTGGCCGCAGTCCTTATTGGGAGTGTTTTGGCCGCTGTACATCATGCAGAAGTTGTGGCCCATCGTGTTGGGGAGCCCTTTGGAACACTCGTACTGGCAGTTGCTATTACAGTAATTGAAGTTGCACTAATTGTATCATTAATGATTGCAGGAGGGCCCGAAGCTGCCATACTCGCACGTGATACTGTTTTTGCAGCAGTTATGATCATTCTGAATGCAATGGTTGGACTTTGCCTTTTGGTAGGTGGTGCAAAGTTTGGCGAACAAACATTCGGTTTGCAGGGAGTAAGCGCTTCATTAACCACACTAACAGCTATTGCAATCCTAACCCTTGTATTGCCAAATTATACAGTCAGTTCACCAGGCCCCGTCTACACAGATTCACAATTGATTTTTGTCGGCATTATAACCCTGATTTTATACCTCAGCTTTGTTATGGTGCAAACCATCAGACATCGTGATTATTTCCTGCCTAGTGATGCAGATAGTGATGAAGACCAGCACGCTGATCCCCCATCGGTTAAAGTAGCACTTTTGTCTGCAGGATTACTTCTGGTCTGTCTGGGAGCTGTAGTATTACTGGGCAAGGCGCTTGCTCCGGCCATTGAGCAGGCTGTTTTTGCCATGGGGGCGCCTCAATCACTGGTGGGTATAATAATAGCAATGGTAGTGCTTATGCCGGAAGGTCTGGCAGCTCTTCGCGCCGCTCGCAATAACAGGTTACAAACAAGTCTTAACCTTTCACTCGGATCAGCACTTGCCAGTATTGGACTTACCATTCCAGCGGTTGCAATAGTTTCACTTTACTATGGATTTGACCTCACATTAGGCATAGATATAAAATCAACCGTTTTGTTTATTTTATCTCTTATGGTAATCATACTTTCACTTAGTACAGGAAGAACCACTGTATTGCAGGGCATCGTATTATTAGTCCTTTTCTTCGTATACTTATTCACAACCATAATACCTTAATCTGAATCATGTCTTTTGATTCATCATCAAAGGGTCAGATTTATCTTTAAATTGCACATCATCAATTGCATCCCAAAATGAAAAGCTTCCTTTTTTCTGTACTACTGACGGCTCTATTAACATCTGCTGTTAATGCTCAAAATAAGCGTGCGCTGCAGCCTTCTGACATATACCGATTGCAAACACCTTCATCCCTTCAGGTTTCGCCTGACGGTAAATGGATTCTATATCGTATAAGTAAGGCTGATAGTGTAAAGGATAAATTCAATTCTGATTTATGGATGTCTGGCTGGGATGGTAAAGATCATATTCAACTCACCTTTGACCCAGGTGGAGAATCTGCAGCTAAATGGAGCCCCGACAGCAGGTATATATCTTTTCTTGCAACACGTGGGGAAGACAAGAATAGCCAGCTTTATCTTTTGGACAGGCGGGGAGGTGAAGCGAAAAAGCTTACTACTATAAAAGGGGATATCGAAGAGTATAGCTGGGCTCCCGATGGTAAAAAGCTGCTGTTCTCTATTAAAGAGCTTAGTTATGCAGATACATCCAGTACCAAAATCAGGAAACCATATGTTATAGATCGATATCATTTCAAACAGGATCGATCCGGATATCTTGATAGTACCTCCACCCACCTTTACTTGTTTGACATCGCTTCAAAAAAACTGGATACCCTTACAAAAGGTATTTATAGCGAAACACAGCCCGTTTTTTCACCGGATGGCAAAAGGATTGCATTTACAAGTAACAGGTCAGAAACGCCGGATAAGAACGAGAATAGTGACATCTTCATCATGGATGCCGCACCTAATTCCGCTCCGCAGAAGATTACAACCTGGGAAGGCGAGGATAACCGCCCAATATGGAGCCCCGATGGCAAATGGATCGCATATCAACAAAGTAGTAGCGACGAAACTTTTACTATGTATGGACAACCATTGCTAGCTATCGTGTCTGCTACAGGTGGACAGAAAAAACTATTATCAGGCAGCCTTGACCGACCCGTTCGTAATATCCGCTGGAGCAGGGATAGTAAACAACTTCTCGGGTTGATGGAAGATGACAGGGAAGTTCAGGTTGTAAGTTTTGACATCGCTTCCGGTAAAGTGAACAGGTTGTTGACTGGCGAGAAGAGTTATTATGAGATGGAAACTAACCCGGTTGACAATAGTATTGTTACAATTATGAGCTCATCGCAGATGCCACCTGAACTCTATGCAATTGAAACAGGTAAAACCAGGCGGTTAACACATATGCAGGATTCTTTCCTGGCACCTATTCTTTTACCTAAAGCAGAGGGGTTCCGTTCAAAGAGCAAAGATGGAACAATTGTTTCAGGAATTCTGTATACGCCTGCCCAACACCAGGCTTCGCAAAAATTACCACTGATAATATACATTCATGGTGGGCCGGTATCACAGGATGATTTCGATTTTGATATGACCAGGATGATGTATGCTTCTGCCGGATATGCAGTTGCCGCAGTTAATTATCGGGGAAGTAGTGGCAGGGGGCTGGATTATACCAGGTCTATATATGGTGATTGGGGAAATAAAGAAGTAATGGATGTGATTGGTGTTGCCGATCACCTGGTTGCCCAGGGCATTGTAGATGAAAACCGTATGGGCCTCGCAGGATGGAGTTATGGGGGTATCACAACCAATTACACAATAGCAACGGATACAAGGTTCAAAGCCGCTGTTAGTGGTGCAGGTAGTGCGTTGCAACTTAGCCTGTACGGAAGCGACCAATACATTACTCAATACGAAAAGGAGTTAGGCGCGCCCTGGAAAAATATTGAAAAATGGCTCGCCCTGTCTTATCCTTTCCTTAAAGCCGATAAGATAAAAACACCTACTTTATTCATGGCAAGTGAAAGTGATTTTAATGTTCCTGTTGCGGGTGCAGAACAAATGTACCAGGCTCTTAAATCGCTTGGTGTTCCAACCGGACTGATCATTTATCCTAAACAATTTCATGGGATTTCTGTTCCCAGTTATCTGAAGGACAGACATGAAAGGCATATAAACTGGTTCAATCAGTATCTTAAAACCGATAGCAAAACGCCGCAGAAACCATTTTGATTAGTTTCCTAAAAGGAAGGATCTTAATGCTTCATAATTATTGCCAATAAGCATAGATTCTTTTTGTTTACTCATAGTATTCCTGATGTTTTCGGGAATCTCTATTTGTTCCTGTATCAGAGGCTCTACTGTATCAAGAAATTTGATCGGGTGTGCTGTTTCCAATACAATTCCACTATCGTTGGGATTCATTGAAAGCCAGTTCAGGAGAGCGTCATATCCTACAGCACCATGCGGGTCAAGCAAATAATCATCGTTTTGGTAAACATCCAGAATTACTTCACGGGTTCGGTCATCACTTGTAGTATAGGAAGAGAATATATCCTTGAGCTGGTCTGTATTATTATGAAAAAGTTCAAGGATTCGCGAGAAGTTACTGGGGTTTCCTACGTCCATAGCATTTGAAATAGTAGGAACGGCAGTTTTCGGTTGATAGATACCGGTATGAAGATAATCGCTGACTACATCATTGCGGTTACAGGCTGCAATAAAATGTTTAACTGGCAGTCCTGTTTTCCAGGCCATTATACCTGCACAAATATTGCCGAAATTGCCACTGGGCACACTGAATACAGGAGCTTCCTTTTGCTTCCATTGCTGGAGTGCATAGAAGTAATAAAATTGTTGTGGCAACCACCTTGCAACATTGATTGAATTTGCGGAAGTAAGAAAAATCTTCTCTTTTAATTCTTTATCACGAAAGGCTTCTTTGACCATTTTCTGGCAATCATCGAATTTTCCTTCTACTTCAAGAGCCTGTATATTTCCGCCGAAGGTTGTTAACTGCTTTTCCTGAACAGCACTAACTTTCCCGGAAGGGTAGAGGATGACAACATTAACACCATCCACATTATGAAAACCGCTGGCAACCGCCCCGCCCGTATCGCCAGAAGTAGCCACCAATACTGTGATTTTTTCGCTTTTTTCTTTCGCAAAATAACCTAGACATCTGCTCATGAACCGGGCACCCACGTCTTTAAAAGCCAGCGTAGGGCCATGAAATAATTCCAATAAATAAATTCCTTTATCCACTTTAATAAGGGGGATGGGGAAGTCAATAGTCTCGTTAACTATTGACCAGAGAATATCTTCTGGTATTGTTTTTCCGGTAAATGGTGATATTACTTTAAATGCAATTTCAGCCCGCGAATATTTATTTAGATCCTTTATCCATTGGGCTGAATGTTGAGGAATCTTTTCGGGGAAATAGAGTCCCCCATCTGGTGCCTGTCCATCTATGGTAGCCTGCCTGAAATCTGCAATAGGCGACTGTTTATTAAGACTATAATAGTTCATGTTTATTTTAATTGCCGCGATAAAATTTAATAATTTAAGCAACCCTTACTCCACGCTCATTCAGCGTGGTGACATAGGTCTTGCAATCAATTCCCAGTTTGTCATAAATTTCCTGCATAATCAATGCAATGCTTTCTGCAGTTGCCTGGTTACGGCATAACATAAAGATGGATGGACCTGATCCACTGATTCCCCCACCCAATGCTCCTGCTTCGTTACTCAGCCTTTTAACATCATCAAAACCCGGTATGAGTATGCTACGAACAGGTTCTATGATAACATCTTCAAGTGACCTGCCAATAAGATCATAATCGCCCTGAAGGAGCCCTGTAACAAGGCCCGCGATATTTCCCCACTGACGGATCGCATCTTTCAGTAACACCTCTTTTCTCAAAATCTGCCTGGCGTCTGAAGTCCTTACTTCTATCTGTGGGTGTACAACAGCCACATACAGCATTGGTGCTGAAAGTTGAATAATATCAAGTGGAAATATTGAGCGTATCAATGTAACGCCTCCCATTATGCATGGAGCGATATTGTCTGCATGCTTAACACCACTTGCCACCTTTTCACCAGCCATCGCAAAACGAACGAGATCGGGATTGGAAAAAGGCTTCCCCAGTAAAATATTGGCTGCAACAACAGCACCTGCCGAACTTGCTGCACTTGAACCCAATCCGCTTCCTGGTTTAATCTGTTTGGTAATGCTAATATCAATACCAACCTGTTTATCGCATGCATGCAAAAGATCAAGTAGTGCAGCACCTGCAACATTTTTTACCGGATCTGTGGGCAGATCAAACTCATCTGCATGAAAGATTCGTATGCCAGGTTCTTTTGAAAGGTTCATTTCCACTATATCACAGGGATCATTAAGCGCCATACCCAATATGTCGAAACCGCAAACCATATTTGCTACTGTTGCCGGGCATTCAACTTTCAGCCTCCTGTCAAAATCTATTTTGTCAAATTCTATGGTAATCATAAGTGCTCAGTTGAGTGTGGCCCGGAGAATATCCGCAAAAACACCAGAGGCAGTTACATCTGCACCTGCTCCCGCGCCCTTAATAACAAGAGGTTGCTGAGGGTAACGATCTGTATAAAACAATACGATATTATCCTTGCCAAAAAGATTTGAAAGATCATGTCCGGTGGGAATCTCCTGAAGGCCAACAGCGGCTTTTCCATCTTTAAAGCTTGCCACAAATTTCAGTTTGCACCCTTTAGCTGCAGCGGCATCATATATTGATCGGAAATGATCTTCAAGGCGAAGCATTTCTTTATAAAAATCTTCAACCGTTCCTTCCATGCAAGAGGCAGGAAGAAAACTGTTGTTGTGGATCGCATCCATTTCAAGAGTTTCACCGGCTTCGCGGGCAAGTATCATAATTTTACGCATAACATCTGTTCCACTAAGATCAAGTCTTGGATCTGGTTCAGTATAACCCTCTTCCTGGGCCTGCCTTACAACATCGGCAAAGGGCCTGCTACCATCGTAATGATTGAATACAAAATTGAGGGTTCCACTGAGTACCGCTTCCATCCTGTTTATTCTATCACCGCTCCTGAGCAGGTCATTCAGCGTGCCAATAATAGGTAGGCCGGCACCCACATTGGTTTCAAAAAGAAACTGGGTATTGAAATCGTGCGCCTTATCCTTTAATTCCCGGTAATATTTAAATGGAGAAGAGCAGGCTATCTTATTACATGCAACTACAGCAATGCTTTTATCAAGAAGCTTCCCATATACCGACGCAACAACCTCGCTTGCGGTGATATCAACGAAAACAGAATTTCTCAGATTACGTTGAATGATCCCATCAGTAAATGTTTCAATTGTAGATTCTGGTGCCGCAGCCAAAAGTTCTTTCCATTTATTCAGATCGATCCCTTCTTCATTGATCAGGGTACGTTTTGAGTTTGCCAATCCAACTACCCTGAGCTGTAATCGCATGTGATGTAAAAGATATTGTTGCTGCTGGGCAAGTTGCGCCAGCAATTTACTTCCAACATTTCCAACACCGCTTATAAATAAATTAACCTGCTTATTGACGGTTTCAAAAAATTCTTCATGAAGAAGATTGATTGCTTTTCGTACATCACGGGTTGCTATCACTGCAGAGATATTACGTTCGGAAGAACCTTGTGCTATGGCTCTTACATTAACCCCGTTCCTGCCCAGTGCACCAAACATTTTTCCACTGATACCTGGATGGCTTTTCATTTGCTCGCCCACTAAGGCTACAATAGATAATTCTTTTTCAACAACAAGCGGATCCACCTGCTGCAGGTTGATTTCTGGCGCGAAAGCCTTGTCAACAGCCAGTTTTGCCTTATCAGCTGTTAATGTGTCAACACCCACGCATATAGAATGCTCCGATGAACCCTGGGTTATTAATATAACATTGATTTGCTGCGATGAAAGTGCTTCAAACAACCTGCGCGAAAAGCCCGGTACACCCACCATTCCACTGCCTTCCAGGCTGAGAAGTGCCAGATTACTTATACTTGATATCCCTCTTACTGGCGTACCATTGCGATGGCTATCCTGTTGAATAAGGGTTCCTGCATCTGATGGGGCAAAAGTATTCTTGATCCAGACCGGAATACTTTTATTCATCACAGGTTGTATGGTTGGAGGATATATCACCTTTGCTCCAAAATGGGAGAGTTCCATCGCTTCCTGGTAAGAAATTGTTGGAATAACTTTGGCATTGGGAACCCATCTCGGATCAGCTGTCATCATACCGCTAACATCCGTCCAGATCTCGAGGGATGTTGCTCCGATAGCTGCTGCAGCAATGGCAGCAGTATAATCTGATCCACCGCGGCCGAGCGTAGTAGTGATACCGTTAGAATCGGATGCAATAAAACCTGGCATAATGACCAGGTCTGTGGCCAACTCCTTCATTACCTCTGAAAAATTTTCTACCGTAGCTTCAGTATCCAGTGTAGCTTTTCCAAAATCAGAATTGGTCCTGATCAGTTTACGGCTATCCCACCATGTTGTTAATATGCCTTTTGCCAGGAATGCGTTATTTATAACCTGAGATGAGATCAGTTCACCATAACTAACAAGCTTATCCCTGGTACGTGCGGTCATCTCACCCAGTAAAAAAATGCCATTGCAGAGATCCTCCACTTCATTACATAACTTTTTTACGGCACTGAGCATGCTGCTTTGTTGTTGAATAGGGATCAGTTCCTTAACCGCATTAAGGTGACGTGTTGTAATAAGATTTACCAGCTCTTTGTATTGCTCTTGTCCACGTGCGGCCTGTAAACCACAGTCAAGAAGCGCATCAGTTATGCCTCCGAATGCGGAAACAACCACTATTACTGGTTCTTTGCTAATCTTTTCTTTTACGATTTCAATTACTTTTTGAATAGCTTCCGGACTTCCTACCGAGGTGCCGCCAAATTTTAAAACCTGCATATACTAATTGTGGGATAATAGTTCTTGATAAATTGATGGGAATGAAATCTTCCCGAGACACAGCCAATGGCCCAAAAGGTGATATGGAAAATACAACCCTTAACGGGTTGTGATAGTTGTAATAGTAGTGGTGCTGGTTGACGGGGTAACCAGTAACGAGGTAGTAATATATGTATTTGAAAGTACCACTGTTTTTTTCTCTGTCGAAAATACAAACAGCACTATATATAACAAGCGTTAGTTTTTTAATTTCTTATATTCATTCCCCGATTGCTGCCCCAATTGTATCAACCAAATCAACGAAAACATGCCAACTACGGACCCGGCAGCCCTGCAACAATTCAAAAGCGAGGTGGCGCTTAAATTTCAGCTATATAATAGCCTGTTCACTTCTCTTCCATTTCATCGGATCGAAAAAACCGGAATTTTATTATCCATGCTATTGCATGTTTGTGAGGAAGGATACAAAATGAAGAAGAATCCTGTCCAGATCATGGATGAGTTTTTTTCAATGCATACCACCTATCGGAACGATCAGGAGAGAACCGATCTGTTATTTCGTTTTGTTCAATATGTTGAAAGGCAGGTAGTGCTATTTGATGCTCTTGAAGATGCTGCATTCAGCAAGGTCAATGATGTAGGCGGGCAAGGTTCCCTTAAGCAGCTAAAGGGATTTCTCGAACAGGCAGGTCCTGATGCAGTAGATAACACGGAAGATGATTTCTGTGTAAGAATGGTTTTGACTGCCCATCCTACCCAATTTTATCCGGGATCTGTTCTGGGAATCATCAATGATCTCTCTAAAGCATTACAACAAAATAATACCACTCAGGTAAATACTTATCTTCAACAACTTGGTAAGACTCCTTTCTTTAAAAAGCAGAAGCCCACACCATTTGATGAGGCAATGAGTTTGATATGGTACCTGGATAATGTATTTTATGCCGCTGTAGGAAGAATATTAACGTATACTTCCAATGAACTCTCTCCCTGGCTTAAATCGGGCAAGCCCTTGTTGCAAATGGGATTTTGGCCGGGTGGTGACAGGGATGGAAATCCTTTTGTAACAGCAGAAACAACCTTGCAGGTAGCTGCTACCCTGAGAAGCAGTATTGTTAAATGTTATTACCTGGACGTAAGGAGACTAAAACGCAGACTCACATTTAAAGAGACGGATCAGTTGTTGATAAATCTGGAAAAACAACTGTACAATGAAGTATTCAGTGAAGGGCCGAAGGAATTACTGGATGCAGAAGATATGATACGGCAGTTGAAGCAGATAAGGGATACGCTGGTATACCAACACAATGGATTGTTTGCGGGACTGGTTGATAACCTGATCCAAAAAGTAAATGCTTTCGGACTTTATTACGCATCACTTGATGTGCGGCAGGATAGTTCCGTGCACACTGCTGTTTACAAGCATCTTCAACAACAATCCGGACATCTCCCGGAAGGTTATGATGAAATGCCAATGGATCAGAAACTCGATGTTCTTGCGGGGATGAAGCCCTTATCACCTGAATATATTTTCGAAGATAAAATTCATCAGGATACAATAGATTCAATTCGCGCCATCTCTAAAATTCAGGAACAGAATGGAGAAGCGGGCGCTTATCGTTATATAATCAGCCAATGCAACAGTGCTCAAAGTATAATGGAGGTGTATGGCTTGTTTCTTCTTGCGGGCTGGAAGGAAAATAATCTTACGATTGATATCGTACCGCTTTTTGAAACAATTGATGACCTTAACAGGGCCGGAAAAATAATGGAGACACTTTACCAAAACTCCACATACCGGAATCATCTTTCTGCAAGAGGTAACCGGCAGACAATCATGCTGGGTTTTTCTGATGGAACGAAGGATGGGGGATACCTGATGGCCAATTACAGTATCCTGCATGCAAAACAATCACTTACCAGTATCTCTGCAAAATATAATATTGACGTATTGTTTTTTGATGGAAGGGGTGGGCCTCCTGCCCGGGGAGGTGGCAAAACACATAAGTTTTACGCATCGATGGGAAATGATGTTTCAGTTAAAGAGATACAACTGACTGTGCAGGGACAAACCATTAGTTCAAACTTTGGTACAATTGAAGCGGCGCAGTATAACATGGAACAGATGCTGAATGCAGGCCTCAGCAGTTTTCTTCGTTCGCAGAAGCGTCCTACCTTAGAACCGCAACAACAACATCAGTTTCAGCAACTCGCCAAAGATGGATTTGAGGCATACATCCAACTCAAAGAACACCCATCCTTTGTAGAATATCTTTCGCATGCAAGTGCCCTTAGATTTTATGCGGAAACCAATATTGGCTCAAGGCCGGCGAAAAGAGGAACAGCAAGCAGATTGAATTTAAAAGATCTTCGAGCAATTCCTTTTGTTGGGGCCTGGAGCCAGCTAAAGCAGAATGTGACTGGTTATTATGGTGTAGGTACCGCGCTTCAAAAAGCTGAGCAAAGAGGAGAATGGAAACAGGTCAAAGAAATGTACCAGCATTCACTTTTTTTCAAAACACTTATTGATAACTGTGAGATGGCAATGTTGAAATGCTATTTTCCGCTTACAAGCCATCTTGCAGATCATCCTTCCTATGGTGAGATATGGCATATGATATATGCAGAATATGAACTTACACGGAAATATGTTTTTCATTTATCGGGGAAGAATGAACTGATGGCCGATTACCCTGTTGAACAATTGAGTGTTCAGATGCGGGAAAGGATCGTTTTACCGCTCACCACCATTCAGCAATTTGCAATCACTAAGGTGAGGGAAATGGATGGTGCAGTTATGCCTCCTACGGCAGAGAATATGAAAGCTGCATATGAAAAGCTTGTAATGCGGTGTTCCTTTGGTATCATTAATGCTGGCAGAAATTCGGCTTAATGTAAACATAATAAAGCCCCCTGTAGACACAGGGGGCTTTCAACGATTGCTTGCCATATGTGAAACGAAGGTCAGAAGCTGTAAACTGCTGCGAGCAGAAAGCTTCCCGTTGATTTTTTAGGGTTGAAATTAGCGTCAATAAACACTTCTTCACTCGCATTGTCAAGCCTGAATTCAGGTATGATGGTTAGTCCCCCCGCTTTGAAATTAGCAGAAAGTGTAGTCGCGAAAACTGAGGCACCATCATCAATACCTGTTGGTATTTTGAATTGGTTCTTATCACTGAAATATTCTGTACGTAATGTAAGACCGAACCAGGCTTTAGGGTCAACATTGATGTAAAGGGCAGATCCCCACCACGATTTGCCATCAGCATTTTTGCTGCCATCCCAAACCTGTGTTGTATTGACTGTTCCATTATAGCCCAGACTGAAAACATCATTGATCTTTGCCGTTGCTACAAGGTCAAACTGGCTGGTTTTTGAGGTGTCGGGATTTTTCCCGCCTGCATAGTTAAGGTAGAATTTTACATTGTCGCTTGCAGCAAGGCTGTATTGCGCCAGCAAAAATTTACGATTGATCATATCAGATGGTGGAACCCGGTAGTCGGTAGCATTCGCTATTCCAATCATAAAGCCACTTTTCCCCCTTGATAATTCGGCTTTCAATCCGGTATGATGGAATGGTCCGTTTGTGAACATATAAGACATGCTGTAGTTACGATTAAGTTGGGGATCAACCAGCTCATAACCAACATGTGTAGCCCAGGTTCCAGCGGTAAATTTGATCCAGTCGGCAGGGGCATAGCTTACATAAAGCTGCTTAACTGATTGCATTATACCTTCATCAGCATAGGAGAATTCTTTAGCCCTCGGACCAAACCCCAGGTCAATTACAACACCAACTTTATCGCCTTTATGTTCTGCTTTAATGCTTGCCATTCCCAGGGCAAAGCTGTTATGTGTATTGGTAAAACTGGTTCTGTTATTTCCTGATTGCTTGTTAAAATCATATCTATAATAAACGTCAGCTGATCCGGAAAGAGTTATCAGTGGTTTTTTCTCCTCCGGTGGGGCAGCCACAGATTCTGTTGAAGTTGTGGCTGCAGTTGTAGCTGTGGTTTCAGTGGTTTGCGCAAAGGCCGGTAACGTACAGGCCATAACGAGGCCTGTTGCAAATATTTTTTGTAACATTGTGTAACATTTTAAGTGTTAAGGGAAAGGGTACGGCGATGAACTTGTGTCAGAAGTTTATCATTACGCTGTACCTTTTTCTGGTTTTTGAAGCCTGGTTAATTAACCGGGACTATTAGATTTCAGAAAGCTGCTCCTCTTCTATGATTCCATTATTGCGAACCAGAAGAGTTCCCTGCATATATTTTTCATTGTGCTGAGATTCATCAAGACCCAATTCCTCTTCTTCAGAAGTAACGCGAAGTGGGAGAATGAAATTGATGAATTTGAAAATGCCATATGAAACTGCGAAACTGTAGGCAACTACAATTCCAAGTGCTTTTAATTGAGTAAAAAAGAACTCCGGATTACCATAGAATAGTCCATCATTCCCGGCAGCATTAACCGCTTTAGTGGCAAATATTCCTGTCATGAGCATACCTACCATACCGCCGATACCGTGGCAGGGGAAAACATCAAGGGTATCATCAAGTGTTGATTTTTGCTTGTAGTAGATAGCAAGATTTGAAATAATTGCAGCCAACACACCAACAAATATACTTTGAGGGATGGTTACGAAACCGGCAGCAGGCGTAATGGCTACCAGTCCAACAACTGCACCTATACAAAATCCAAGTACGGAAGGTTTTTTGCCACGGAGTACATCGAAAAACATCCAGCTTAAACCTGCTCCTGCTGCAGCAGTATTGGTTGTTGCAAAGGCAGATACCGCAAGAGAATTTGCACCAAGGGCAGAACCTGCATTAAATCCGAACCAACCAAACCACAGAAGGCCCGTGCCGATCAATACATAAGGAATATTAGCGGGTGGAATTTCTTTCTGCTCCAGATGGGACTGTCTGCGTTTCAGTACTAAAGCTCCTGCTAAGGCTGCACATCCGGCTGAGATGTGTACAACTGTACCACCTGCGAAATCCAATACTCCCATCTGAAACAGGAAACCCTCCGGATGCCATGTCCAATGCGCAATTGGTGCATATACCAAAAGACTGAACAAGGCGATGAACAGGATATAAGATGTGAATCGGATCCTTTCAGCTACGGCACCTACAACCAGTCCGGGTGTTATGATAGCAAACATCAGCTGGAAAAGGGCAAATAAAGTTAATGGGATAGTAGGGGCCAGGCTCCATGGAGCTCCTGATCCCACACCCTGGAAAAAGGCGAATGTACCCGGATTGCCAATGAAGCCTCCAATGGACTCCCCAAAGCAAAGACTGAAACCTACTGTTACCCAGAGTATACTTACTACTCCTGATGCAACAACACTCTTAATCATGGTAGAGATCACATTCTTGCGATGTACCATACCCCCGTAAAAGAAAGCTAACCCTGGTGTCATAAGAAACACCAATGCGGTTGCTACTATGATCCAGCCAGTATCTGCAGCGTTGTATAGTTTACCGCCATCATCAAAATTTGGCAACGCTGGAATGAAAAGGGTGGCAATGGCTACCACCGCAAGGATCACAAAAGGGGCAATCTGTTTTGTGGTTAATTTCCGCATAATTCAGTTGGTTTTGGTTATTGTATTAAATAAAATAATACTTTAAATTATTCCACTAAATTAATTAGAAAATAATTAAATTCTAATCGTAAATATACACATGTAAATATATATAATATCATAGGATAGGGCTATAAAATAGAAAAGGCGGCCAATTGGCCGCCTAATTAATATATATAAATAAAACAGATGTATTAAATAGCCACAGATAGCATTGCATCTTTTGTTTCTAGAACAGAGCTACCCATGAGATACTCATCCACCTTTCTGGCACATTCCCGCCCTTCACTGATGGCCCAAACTACCAGACTCTGTCCGCGGCGAATATCACCGGCTGCAAAAACCTTAGCAATATTGGTTTGGAACCCCTTTTCACTTGCCCTTACATTTCCTCTCTCATCAAATTCAACTCCAAGTTCATTTAACATACCCTGCTGTTGGGGATGAACGAAACCCATGGCTAGTAAAGCAAGTTCACAAGGGATCTCCCTCTCGGAGCCCTCAACTTCCTTGAACTGTGCAGGCCTGCCATCTGCTGAACTTACCCATTCGAGATTTACTATTCGCAATCCTTTCAGTTTCCCATTCTCATCACCAAGGAAAGCTTTTGTTGCAACAGCCCATTGACGTTCACATCCTTCTTCATGTGAAGTGGAGGTTTTTAATACCATGGGATAGCTGGGCCATGGCATAAAGGGGGTCCTTTTCTCCGGTGGTTTGGGTAACAATTCAAATTGTGTTACTGTTATGGCACCCTGACGATTTGAGGTTCCTACACAGTCACTACCTGTATCACCCCCGCCAATTACAACTACATTTTTGCCGGTTGCCAAAAGTTCCTCAATATGGATATTGCTTTCTATATCTCTAAAAGCTAGTGGATCTGATTTGTAATTACGCTTGTTCTGTTGCTTCAGGAAATCCATTGCAAAATGGACTCCATTTAATTCCCTTCCGGGTATACTAAGATCGCGTGGTACTGTAGAGCCCCCCGCCAAAACTATCGCCTGGTATTCCCTGAGAAGGTCGTTTACTCTGATATTTACCCCAACATTTGCATGACACCTGAAAACTACTCCTTCCTCTTCCAAAAGGGCAATCCTTCTTTCCACCACCCATTTCTCCAATTTAAAATCCGGAATGCCGTATCGTAAAAGTCCACCGGGTTTTTCATCGCGCTCAAATACAGTCACCTGATGACCCGCATAGTTCAACTGGGCGGCTGCAGCAAGTCCGGCAGGCCCCGACCCAATAACCGCAACCTTTTTACCGGTTCTGACATTTGCCTTACGAGGTTTAACCAGTCCCTTCTCAAAAGCGATCTCAATAATATGTTTCTCAATTTCTTCAATTGTAACCGCTGGCTGATTGATTCCCAGAACACAGGCAGTTTCACACGGAGCCGGACAAATCCGGCCGGTAAATTCCGGAAAGTTGTTTGTAGAACTCAGAATGCTATATGCTTCTTCCCAATTTCTACGGTACACAGCATCATTAAACTCAGGGATCACATTTCCTAAAGGACAACCATTATGGCAAAATGGAATGCCACAATTCATGCATCTCGCTGATTGTTTATTCAGCTGTTCATCAGAATATCGCTGAATAAATTCTTCATAATCTTTAACCCTTTCCTCCGCAGGCCGCTTGCCTGGCAGCTCCCTGTTATATTCCAAAAATCCGGTTGGCTTTCCCATGATTTAATCGTGATTTGTTTTGTTGAAAGTTTTAATAACTGCTTGTTGCTTACCTGCCCATCCTCAATGTTTTACCTGTTCCTTTGATTTCCTTTCAAGCAATACTTTCTTGTAATCGCGTGGGAACACTTTTACAAAATTGCGTAGCTGGTTATCAAAATCTTTGAGAATGAACTGGGCAACAGTGCTGCCGGTGTAAGTATAGTGCTGGTTTATCAGTTCCTTCAGCTCTGCACTATCCTCTTCTCCAAGTGGATCAAGATCCACCATTTCAGTATTGCAGTTTATATTGAATGATCCATTAACATCATATATGTATGCGATGCCTCCACTCATTCCAGCCGCAAAATTTCTACCGGTATCCCCAAGAATCACAACTTTACCACCTGTCATGTATTCACAACCATGATCACCTACACCTTCAACAACAGCTGTTGCTCCTGAGTTACGTACCGCAAAACGTTCGCCCGCCTTACCGCGGATAAAGGAAAGGCCCGATGTTGCTCCATAAAATGCAACATTGCCGATGATGATATTATCTTCCGGAACAAAGGCTGCCTGCAGTGAGGGATACACAACCAGCTTTGCGCCACTCAATCCTTTACCGAAATAATCATTAGCATCACCTTCCAATTCCATTGTAACACCCGATGTATTGAAGGCGCCAAAACTTTGTCCTGCAGTTCCTGTAAGTTTAAAATGTATCGTGTCTTCCGGCAGGCCCTTTTCTCCATATTTCTTGGAGATTTCATTTGAAAGGATAGTGCCTATGGTTCTGTTTGTATTCTTAACATTGAAAGAAGCAAAAACTTTTTGCTGGTTTTCGATTGCAGGCTTTGCTACCTCCAGTAATTTCCAGTCTAAAACATCCTCTAATCCATGGTCCTGTTGTTCCATATTGTAAAGTCCTGTATACATGGAAGCAGGTTCTTTGTACAATACCGGAGATAGATCAAGATTTTTGTATTTCCAATGTGTAATGTCAGTTCTTGGCTCCAGAAAATCTACCTGTCCAACCATCTCATTCACTGTTCGAAAACCCAACTCAGCCATTATCTCCCTAAAATCTTCTGTAATGAAGCGGAAGAAATTTACCACATGGTCAGCATCTCCTGTAAATCTTTTGCGCAATTCAGGATCCTGCGTTGCTACACCAACCGGACAGGTATTCAAATGGCATTTACGCATCATTATGCAGCCCTCTACAACAAGGGCAGCGGTTGCGATACCCCATTCTTCAGCCCCCAGTAGAGTAGCGATGGCGATATCCCGTCCTGTACGCATCTGGCCATCGGCCTGCAATATAACCCGGCTGCGGAGTTTGTTTTTCAGGAGAGTCTGGTGTGATTCGGCCAGACCAAGCTCCCAGGGTAGACCCGCATGTTTTATTGAACTTATTGGTGATGCACCGGTGCCCCCATCAAAACCTGCAATAAGGATCACATCCGATTTTGCTTTGGCAACTCCCGCTGCAATAGTGCCGACTCCCGCCTTACTTACAAGCTTCACACTGATTCTTGCCGCCCGATTTGAATTCTTGAGATCATATATCAACTGAGCGAGATCTTCTATTGAATAAATATCATGATGGGGTGGGGGTGAAATCAATCCAACCCCAGGCGTTGAGTGACGTACCTTTCCTATCCATTCATCAACTTTATGCCCCGGCAATTGACCACCTTCACCGGGTTTTGCACCCTGGGCCATTTTTATTTGTAATTCATCAGCCATAGTAAGGTAATAGCTTGTTACGCCAAACCTTCCGGAAGCAACCTGTTTAATGGCACTGCGCATAGAATCACCATTGGGTAACTTTTCATATCGCATTGAATCTTCGCCACCCTCTCCTGTATTACTTTTTGCACCAATACGGTTCATGGCAATGGCCAAAGTGGAATGTGCCTCGTGGGATATGGATCCGAAACTCATAGCCCCCGTAGCAAAACGGTGCATGATAGTTTCAGCAGACTCTACTTCTTCAATTGGTATAGAGGGTCGGTTATTCTTAAACTGCAACTGGCTTCTCAGCGTTGAAGCTTTCACAGACTGGTCGTTTACCAGCTTTGTATATTTTTTGAACGTTGCATAATCATTCATTCGCGTTGAATACTGCAACAAATGAATAGTCTGTGGATTAAACAGGTGGAACTCTCCTTTACGTTTCCACTGGTAAACGCCACCTACAGGCAGCCTGTCAACAGGAATATCTTTCTTGCTGAATGCAAGGAAATGCTTTGCCAAAGATTCTTTCGCTATTTCATCCAGTCCCATTCCCTCGATCCTTGAAGTGGCACCAGTAAAATATTTATCTACAACAGCCTTGTTGATACCTATGATCTCAAATATCTGGGCTCCCTGGTATGATTGAAGCGTGGAAATTCCCATTTTGGAAAACACCTTCAATAAACCATCATTAACGGCTTTGATATAATTTTTCTTGAGGTAATCCGGATCGAGATCAGTTTCCATTTTGCCGCTGAGTTTCATATCACGGATAGTGCTCAAAGCCAGGTATGGATTGATGGCAGTTGCTCCAAATCCGAGCAGGCATGCAAAATGATGTACCTCCCAAACATCTCCCGCTTCAACTACAAGACCAACCTGCCCACGGAAACCTTTTCGTATCAGGTGATGATGAACAGCAGCTGTAGCTAAAAGTGACGGAATAGGCGCATGATCTGAATCAATGGCACGATCAGAAAGTATAAGTACCTCAAACCCATCCTGAACGGAATCAACTGCATACCGGCAGATCCGGTCAAGCGCTTTTTGTAATGACCCTGGCTTACCATCTGAACGGAAATAACATTGCAATGTCTTTGCCTGGAAAATACCCGTATCGATACTACGGATCTTCTCCAGTTCATGGTTATTAAGCACAGGATGTTTTAATGCCACACAATGCGCTGCCAATGGATCCTCTATCAGAAGGTTGCCATTATTTCCTGCAAAAGTAGCCAGTGACATTACCAGTCTTTCCCGGATGGGATCAATGGGTGGGTTTGTAACCTGAGCAAACAATTGTTTGAAATAATTACTTAAATGCTGTGGTTGGTCACTCAGCACAGCAAGTGGTGTATCGGTTCCCATTGATCCAATTGGCTCTTTGCCATCTGTTGCCATGGGCGCTATAATAGTATCAAGATCCTCCGTTGAATACCCAAATGCTTTTTGGTATTTGAAAACCTGCTCATGTTCAAGGTGAGTAAAGAGAACTCTTGGTTCAGGAAGTTCTTCAAGACGGATTTTGTATTTATTCAACCATTCGGAATAAGGCTTCTGCGAGCATATCTGCGACTTCAGTTCGTCATCGCTGATAATTCGGCCCTGTTCCAGGTCCACCACAAACATTTTTCCTGGCTGAAGACGCCCCTTCTCAATAACTATTGAGGGATCAACCGGTAAGGCGCCTGTTTCCGATGCCATAATTACCCTGTCATCATTGGTTACACAGTAACGGGATGGTCGAAGTCCGTTACGGTCAAGTGTGGCACCAATGATTTTTCCATCAGTAAAAGATATAGAGGCCGGACCATCCCATGGTTCCATAAAAGCCGCATGAAATTCATAGAATGCTTTTTTGACCGGATCCATCTGATCGTTACCGTCCCATGCTTCCGGAATAAGCATCATCATTACATGTGGAAGTGATCGGCCAGTCATCGTCAGCAGCTCGATCATATTGTCAAGACATGCTGAATCTGATTGTCCCTCTGTAACTATCGGAAGTAACATATCCATTTCCTCCTTGGAAAAATATGGAGAGGTGAATCCTTTTTCACTTGTTCGTAGCCAGTTGAGATTCCCCTGTAAAGTATTGATCTCGCCATTATGTGCGATATAACGGAAAGGCTGGGCAAGCTTCCACGATGGAAATGTATTTGTTGCAAACCTGGAATGAACCAGGCCGAATGCACTCACCATTCTCTTATCGCTCAGGTCGGGAAAATATCCGCGAACCTGGTGGCTCGTAAGCTGACCTTTGTAAACAACAGTTTTATATGATAATGATGCAATGTAAAAACCAATAGCATCTTTCCTGACTGTATTGTTGATTGTGTGGCTCGAATAATTTCGGAGAATGAATAGTTTTCGCTCAAAATCATCTGGGTTGGTCAGGTGATCCGGACTCGCAATGAAAACATGTTCCATTTCAGGTTCAACACTTAATGCAGTTGGGCCAATCCCTTCGGTGTTCACCGGAACCTTCCTGTACCCAAGAATCTCGAGGCCAAGTTTTTCAGCAGCACGATTGAATATATCCCTGCATTCTTCGCGGAGACGGATTTCACGAGGAAAGAAAATTACCCCCACGCCGTATTTGCCATAAGAGGGGAGATGTATGCCTAACTTGACACACTCATCAAAATAAAATTCATGGGGAGTCTGAATAAGAATACCGGCTCCATCACCCGTATTCACTTCACAGCCACAAGCGCCGCGATGTTCCATATTTTCAAGAACAGTAAGTGCGTCAGAAATTATCTGGTGACTTTTATTGCTCTTGATGTTTGCCACGAATCCAATGCCACAGGCATCATGCTCAAAAGAGGGATGGTATAAACCCTGGTTGCTTGCCATCGTTGAAAATGCAGTTTAGAAATTATTCAAAAAAATATGCCGTTTCCTATATGGAATTTAATATATGCAGCAAGCAGACCCTGAATATACAACAATCCGGGATTAATTAGACTAAATATCCAAAAAGATTATCGTCTTTATTTAGTTCGGTGTAATTGATATTGTACTGCCGCATATTTTCCAAAAGGATATTGTAATCCTGTGAATTCTTAAGTTCCACCCCTACCAGGGCAGGACCTGATTCTTTATTGTGCTTTTGCATATACTCAAAGCGCGTGATATCATCATCCGGTCCGAGTACATGGTTCACAAATTCCTTCAAAGCTCCCGGCCGTTGCGCAAAGCGCACCAGGAAATAATGTTTTAGCCCCTCATACTGTAAAGATCTTTCTTTGATCTCCTGCATCCGGTCAATATCATTGTTGCTGCCGCTAACTATACAGACCACATTTTTACCCTTTATCTTATCTGAGTATTGCTCTAATGCAGCGATAGATAATGCGCCGGCAGGTTCCACTACAATAGCATCTTCATTGTAGAGCTGAAGAATCACTGAGCACACTTTTCCTTCAGGAACCAGTACCATATCATTAAGTACATCCTTACAGATCCTGAATGACTTGTCGCCCACTCGCTTGACGGCTGCGCCATCTACAAATCTCTCAATTTCATCCAGCATAACCGGACTTCCATTCCGAAGTGCTGCTGTCATTGAAGGTGCTCCTTCAGGTTCAACACCAATCACCTGGGTTTCCGGACTATATGTTTTCAAATATCTTCCAACACCGGCAGCCAGTCCACCACCACCTACAGGAATAAAAACATAATCGATTTCGGGTTGGTCTTCAAGAATTTCAATTCCTACAGTACCCTGTCCTTCAATAATTTTATCATCATCAAAAGGAGGAATAAAGGTCATGCGGTTAGCAACGGTAAACGCTTTTGCTGCAATTGCACAATCGTCAAACGTATCACCTGCCAGTTTTATATCCACCCATTCTTCCCCAAACATTTTCGTTTGTGTAACCTTTTGTTTAGGGGTAATGATGGGCATAAATATTACACCTTTAACCTTAAGCTTCTTACAGCTGAAAGCAAATCCCTGCGCATGATTTCCCGCACTTGCACAAACCACTCCATTTTCAAGGAGATGTTCGGGAAGGCTGCTCATCATATTATAAGCACCCCTTAACTTATAACTGCGTACTACCTGAAGGTCTTCCCTTTTTAAAAAAAGATTGCACCCGAACTTGCGGCTCAGGTTAGGGCTGAACATCAACGGAGTTCGGGTCACCACCTTCCGGAGACGCTGGGCTGCCTTGAAAAAATCGAGTGTAGGTGCTTGTAGGGTGGACATATAAAGTCTGTTTACCTCTATTCTAAAGAGAATTGGCAATAGGGAATAAAGATTCAGCTCATGCCTCATTCAATATTCCCTATTGCTATTTTTATCAGGCTGGTACCGCTGTTTTTTGTGTCTTAACTTCAGTTGCAGCTGGCTGATTTTCTGGTCGCAGGCTACGAACAGTTTTACCTGCCTGCCACATTTCACTTTCACGAAGTTCCTTCAATTCTTCTTCTAACTTTTCGCGATAATCGGGCTGGCTATTTGAGTCAATAGATCGCTGGCTTTCTTTACCACTTTCAACACTTTCATACAGTTCCTTAAATACAGGTGCGGTAGCGTCCCTGAACTTCTTCCACCAGTCAAGTGCACCTCTCTGTGCTGTAGTTGAACAGTTGGCATACATCCAGTCCATTCCGTTTTCGGCTACCAGTGGCATCAGGCTCTGGGTAAGCTCTTCCACCGTTTCATTAAATGCTTCAGAAGGACTGTGGCCCTTATCACGAAGTACCTGGTACTGGGCAGCGAAAATTCCCTGTATTGCGCCCATCAATGTTCCTCTCTCACCCGTTAGATCAGAATACACTTCTTTACGAAAATCTGTTTCAAAAAGATAACCACTGCCTACTGCAATACCAAGGGCGATCACCCTTTCCTTTGCGCGGCCTGTTGCATCCTGGAAAATTGCATAGGAACTGTTCAACCCGCGACCCTGGAGGAACATGCGGCGAAGCGAAGTACCACTACCTTTTGGTGCCACTAAAAATACATCCACATCAGCGGGTGGTATGATGCCGGTTTGCTCATTGAATGTAATACCGAAACCATGCGAAAAATATAATGCCTTTCCTGGTGTAAGGTGTTGCTTAACAGTTGGCCAAAGTGCTATCTGTGCTGCATCGCTCAGAAGATAACAAATGATAGTGCCACGCTCAAGCGCTTCTTCTATTTCAAATAATGTTTCGCCCGGAACAAATCCATCAGCAATGGCCTTATCCCAGGTTTTTGAATTTTTTCTCTGCCCAACTATTACGTTGATGCCATTATCACGTTGGTTCAATGCCTGCCCCGGTCCTTGCACACCATATCCTATTACAGCTACAGTTTCATTTTTAAGCACTTCCTGTGCTTTTGCCAGCGGGAACTCTTCACGAGTTACTACATTTTCTTCCGTACCGCCGAAATTTAGTTTTGCCATGATTGTTGTTTTGTAATTAATTAAAGCGGATGTTAAACCCGGTCATTTTTTGTTTTGTTTATGTTATTGCTTGGATATATTTTTCTTTACAAATGATTACATGGTAAACACTTCCTCCTGCTTATCCAGAAATTCATTTTCTATTACCTGTTCGCTTGGTTCATGCTGTTCAAATTCCCGAAGCTTCTCATGAAATCCACTGCTTGCTTTGATGATGGCTACTCTTGCGCTTCTTACAAACTCTATCAGGCCAAATGGTTCAAGCACCTTTATCAGCTTATCGGTTTCTTCACGATGACCGGTTGTTTCAAAAACAGTATAATCCTTCCTGATCACAACCGCCCTTGCACCGAATTCACGTAACAATCTTTCTACTTTAACTTTTTCTGCGATTTCATCTGTAGGTACTTTGTAAAGCGCCATTTCCTGCCAGATCAGTTCCTCATTGTTGTTGTAATAGGCTTTCAAAACTTCAACCTGCTTTTCGATCTGTCGGACCAGCTTTTTTACCACCTCTTCAATTTCATGAATAACGATGGTGAAGCGATGTATTCCTTCTACTTCACTGGGGGAAGTATTCAAACTCTCCACATTTATTTTTCTACGGGAAAACATGATGGCAATGCGGTTAAGCAATCCGATCTGGTTTTCCGTATAAACTGTTATGGTAAATTCCTGTTTGCTCATGATGTTATTATTAATTGATGGCTGTTCTGTTCCAGGTAACTTTTATTTCAGTCTTATTTCTGATACACTGCAACCTTGAGGAACCATTGGGAATACATTGTTTTCTTTACCAACCATTACTTCAAGAAGGTAAGTGCCATTATGATCAAGCATTGTTTGAAGTGCCTGCTTTAAATTTTCACGATCACTTACTTTTTGTCCTGCAATGCCATAACCTTTTGCAACCATTACAAAATCCGGACTTTGTATATCAACAAATGAATACCTTCTGTCATTGAAAAGCTGCTGCCATTGCCTCACCATTCCAAGGAACTGGTTGTTGAGTATCAGGATCTTTATATCTACACCGCATTGCATGATTGTTCCTAGCTCCTGTATTGTCATCTGGAATCCTCCATCGCCAATCACGGCTACAACTGTCCTGCCCGGATCTCCATATTTTGCACCGATGGCAGCAGGTAATGCAAATCCCATTGTTCCGAGGCCCCCCGATGTTACATTGCTTTTTGATTGATTGTAATGAGCGTAACGGCAGGCAACCATCTGATGCTGTCCCACATCTGTCACAATGATAGCGTTACCATTAGTGAGGGTATTTAAAACATTGATTACCTCTCCCATGGAAAGTATTGCTGTATCAGGATTCATTTCAGGTATGATACAGGTGGCTTTTTCCTCATCTTCAAATTCCCTGAAACGTTGTAACCATTGCGGATATACCTTTTGCTCAATAAGTGAAGTGAGGAGTGGGAGGGTTTCTTTACAATCACCCCATACCGGAACGGTGGTCTTTACATTTTTGTCTATCTCGGAAGGATCAATATCAAGATGAATGACTTTTGCCTGTTTTGCATATTTATCAAGGCGGCCGGTTACCCGATCATCGAAACGCATTCCAACTGCTATCAGAACATCGCACTCATTCGTTAATACATTGGGACCATAATTGCCATGCATTCCTAACATTCCCACGGCAAGCGGATGATCTGTAGGGATGGCACTCATGCCCAGGATGGTCCATGCGGTTGGGATACCTGCCTTCTCAATAAATTTCAAAAATTCCTTTTCGGCTTTTCCCAGTATAACACCCTGGCCAAATATTACAAATGGTTTTTTCGCTTCATTGATAAGTTCAGCTGCCTGCTCTACATATTCTTTTCTTACTAAGGGTTTTGGGCGATAACTTCTGATATGTGTGCAGGGCAAATAACCTTCATAATCGAACTTCTGAATCTGTGCATTCTTAGTGATATCGATCAGAACAGGTCCTGGTCTGCCGCTTCTGGCAATATAAAATGCCTTTGCAAGCACTGATGGGATTTCAGTGGCATCCGTTACCTGGTAGTTCCATTTGGTTACAGGGGTGGTAATATTGATGACATCGGTTTCCTGAAAGGCATCGGTACCGAGAAGGTGCGCAAATACCTGTCCTGTGATGGCAACTATTGGTGTGGAGTCAATCATTGCGTCAGCAAGTCCTGTCACCAGGTTGGTAGCACCAGGCCCGCTTGTGGCGAAAACCACACCCACATCCCCCGATGTTCTTGCATATCCCTGTGCAGCATGAATGCCCCCTTGCTCATGACGTACAAGAATGTGATCCAACTTATCGCGGTAATCATACAGTGCATCATAAATAGGCATGATAGCACCGCCGGGATACCCGAATATTGTTTTAATTCCTTCTGCAATCATGGCCTCCAGAACAGCCTGTGATCCGCTGATATTCTCAGTCTTCGTCGGTAACGCAGCCGTCTGCGGCTGACTTAACGTGCTTTGCATATTTGTATAGAATTCCTTTGTTAACATTTAATGCCGGTTTCTTCCATTTTTGCTTTCGGCTACTTATTATATCCTCAGATACCTTCAGGTTAATGGTATTATTTGTTGCATCCAGTTCAATGATGTCATCATCCTCAACAAGGGAAATCAATCCCCCTTCATATGCTTCTGGTGTGATGTGGCCAACCACAAAGCCATGTGTTCCACCACTAAATCTTCCATCTGTAATCAATGCCACTGATTTGCCAAGTCCCGCCCCAATGATGGCAGATGTTGGTTTAAGCATTTCCGGCATTCCCGGCCCTCCCTTCGGACCAACATACCGGATCACCACAACATCCCCCGGCACAACTCTTCCACTCGAAATGCCTGCAATTAGTTCATGCTCACCATTGAATACTCTCGCAGGACCAACAAATTTTTCACCTTCTTTACCACTTATCTTGGCTACACTGCCGCCTTCGGCCAGATTACCATAAAGTATTTGCAGATGACCTGTTGCTTTGAGTGGACTTTCTACCGGGTAAATGATTTTCTGTGAATCAAAATCCAGATCAGGAATGGATTCCATGTTTTCTGCAATGGTTTTACCCGTCACCGTCATACAATTTCCATGAAGCATTCCCTTACTTAACAGGTATTTCATCACTGCAGGTACACCACCATGCTCATGCAGATCCTGCATCAGGTATTTACCGCTTGGTTTAAAATCTGCAAGCACCGGAACCTTATCGCTAATGGCCTGTATATCATCCTGCGTTAATTGTAGTCCAACACTTTTTGCCATTGCAATTAAATGTAGCACTGCATTTGTTGATCCGCCAAGAACCATAATAACGGTAATGGCATTTTCAAATGCCTCCCTGGTCATAATATCAGATGGCTTGATATCTTTTTCCATCAGCAGCCTGATTGCCTTACCTGCTTCCTCACATTCTTTCTTTTTCTCTTCACTCAATGCGGGGTTAGACGATGAATAGGGCAAGCTCATTCCCAGTGCTTCAATGGCTGAAGCCATTGTATTTGCGGTATACATACCACCACAGGCACCTGCGCCAGGGCAGGAATGCATAACGATGCCTTTGAAATCAGCCTCGTTCAGTTGCCCTGCGATCTTTTGTCCCAATGCTTCAAATGCAGAAACAATATTGAGGTCCTGACCTTTATAATGGCCCGGAGCAATAGTACCTCCATACACCATGATTGATGGGCGATCAAGCCTCCCCATAGCAATAATGGAACCGGGCATGTTTTTGTCACATCCAGGTACTGCAATTACTGCATCATAATATTGTGCTCCGCAAACTGCTTCAATGGAATCTGCAATAATATCACGGCTAACCAATGAATAACGCATTCCATCCGTTCCATTGCTCATGCCATCACTCACACCAATTGTATTGAAGATCAGGCCTACCAGATCATTTTCCCACACGCTCTTCTTGATGATTTTTGCAAGATCATTAAGATGCATGTTACAGGTATTTCCATCATACCCCATACTTACCACACCTACCTGTGCTTTCTGCAAGTCTTCATCGGTGAGGCCAATGCCATAAAACATAGCCTGTGCTGCTGGTTGCGTGGGGTCTAGTGTAATGGTTTTGGAATACTTGTTCAGTGACATATCTTCTGTTGATTTTTGTTTATTCTTTAGATACTTGCTTCTGCTGGTATTGTTTCTGTAACACGTTCTTTATATGCCTGCTGGATCTTCCTGGATAATGAATTGTTCCAATCACCAGAAAACCTGCTGCCATCAAGGCTTTCCCATCCGATTACTTCAGCTGCGGTGCCACAGAAGAAAGCTGCATCGGCGGCCTTTAGTTCATCGGCGGTAAATAGTTTTTCAATTACTTCTATGTCAAGCTCTGCAGCAATTTCCTTTACCGTAGCCCTTGTGATTCCTGGAAGTATGTTACCTGAAGGAGGTGTATAAAGCTTTCCCTCTTTTTCGAAGAAAATATTGGCTCCCGGACCCTCTGCTATATATCCATTCATGTCTGTAAGAAGTGCCTCATCATAACCCTTTGCCTTCGCCTCCTGGCTCGCCATAATGGAGTTGACATAATGACCACATGCTTTCGCTTCAATTTTGAATCCACGGGGATTAGGTCGCTGAAAGGAAGAACTCATTACACGCAATAATTTATCCCCTAAGAAGGGCTGCATCTCCCATGCCTGTATGGTAATAAATGATTCCGTATTCAGGTTGAAACTCATATTGGCAGGTGCATACACTAACGGCCTGATATATGCGTCCTGAAGATTATTTTCCTCCAGCACTTTATAGGTGGCAATGGTCAACTCTTCAACCGTCCAGTTATATGGCAGGTTATATGCAGCAGCTGATTGTTCTAACCGGATGAAATGTTCTTTGGGCTTGAATATCCTGGTTTCACCACCTGCAGTGCGATAAGAGCGTATCCCTTCAAAAACACCATAGCCATAATGTAATGTCTGACTGTAGAGATCAATTTTGGCATCGGCTGCTTTTACATAGCTCCCATTGAGGTAAATAACTGTGTTGTTGTCGTAATATGTTGCCATATCTTTTGTTTTAATTGTTGCGGTTCCGGGTAAAAAAAACGGTCCGCCTTTTGGAGGCGGACCGTTTGTATATTCAAGTTTAAGATTGCTACATACAATTACCACCTCCTGATATGACAGGAATAATCACCACCACAATAATGACTGTGATTTGGTTGATGATGGTATGTATATTTTTTGACTGCATTACGCGGTTGCTGATATACAAATATAATCCTGCCTGTCTGTTTAAAAAAGAACTATTCGATTATTTTCTAAATAATCGTGGATTTCCTCAATTGGATATTCTCCGGGTTCAACCCGGATGGTATCTTATCCTGAACCAGATCACTGATCAATTCGCCTATTGTTGATGTGAAATAAAAATTGACCGGGTCAATATCTTTGGTTACAAAACCATTTTCAATTGTCCATTGTACGGCGGCTCTTACACGCGAGGCCTCAGCATTCAACCCGAAATGATCAAGCATCATGGCTGTTGAAAGTATTGAACCAAGCGGGTTGGCAATATCTTTTCCGGCGGCCTGTGGATAGGAGCCATGGATAGGTTCAAATAAAGCACCGCCATTACCGATGGAGGCCGATGGCAGAAGCCCCAATGATCCGGTAATGACGCTCGCTTCATCACTCAGTATATCACCAAACATGTTTTCTGTGAGGATAACATCAAACTGTGATGGGTTCATAATGAGCTGCATGGCTGCATTGTCAACAAATAGATAGTCAACCGCAACATCAGGGTAACCGGCTTCAAGCGATTTCACCACCCTCCGCCAGAGTCTTGATGTTTCCAGAACATTGGCCTTGTCAACCAATGTGAGTTTCTTCCTTCTTTGTTGCGCCGCATGAAAGGCAAGGTGCGCGATCCTTTCAATTTCCGAACTTGTATATATGCAATCGTCAGAGGCTGTATTGCCATCTTCTGACAAGGATTTATTCCCGAAATAAATTCCGCCGGTTAGTTCCCGATAGATCAGAAAGTCTACGCCTTCCAGATTTTTCGATTTCAGCGGACTTAAATGATTTAATGCACTAAATGGTACAACAGGACGGATATTGGCAAAGAGTTGCAATGATTTACGAAGTTTGAGCAATCCTTGTTCAGGCCTCACTTTAGCAGTAGGATCATTGTCATATTTTGGATGGCCAACAGCTCCAAATAAGATGGCATCACTATTCAGGCATAGTTCAATTGTTTCGTCGGGTAGTGCATTGCCGGTTCTGTCAATGGCATCTGCACCCATAAGGCCAAAGCTATAAGTGAATTTGTGTCCATACTGTAAGGCAATGGCATCCAGCACCCGGATACTCTGCTGGGTTACTTCCGGACCAATTCCATCTCCTGGTATGACAACAATTTTTTTATGCATGTCAGATACTTACCATTTTATGTGATTCAGCCAATAGTTGCAGATCTTCGTCATATACTTCTTTTTTTGTATCGGCCACATCAAGAAAAAGCGGGTAGAGGATATCAATATCATTCCGGTTAAACTGGTGTCCGAGCTTCTGGAAACGGTAGGCCAGTGCACTTCGTCCACTCCTTGCCGTTAATACGATCTTACTGCTCTCGGCACCTACCTCTTCAGGTGCAATTATTTCATAGGTTTGAGTGTCCTTAAGAAATCCATCCTGGTGGATACCTGATGAATGAGAAAATGCATTGGCACCAACGATCGCCTTATTTGGTTGAACGGGCATACGCATGGTTTCACTTACTTTCCTGCTCATAGGATTAAGCTGCATGGCATTGATATCAGTATAAAATCCTAAATGGCCGTGCTGCTTTATGATCATCACCACTTCTTCAAGCGAAGTATTGCCGGCGCGTTCTCCCAATCCGTTGATGGTACATTCTATCTGGCGGGCACCGGAAATGATTCCCGCGATCGAATTGGCAGTGGCCAATCCCAGGTCATTGTGACAATGGCAGCTCAAAACAGCTTTATGGATATTGGGCACATTATTTATTAGGTAGGCAATCTTTTCTCCATATTGGTGGGGGAGGCAGTAACCAGTTGTATCAGGAATATTTACAGTGGTTGCACCTGCTGCAATCACCGATTCTACAACACGGGCCAGGTACTCATTGTCGGTCCTCCCTGCATCTTCGGCATAAAACTCAACATCATCAGTATAATTGCGCGCCCATTTCACACACTGTACAGCGCGTTGAAGGATATCTTCGCGGGTAGAATTGAACTTTGACCGGATATGAAAATCTGAAGTGCCTATGCCAGTATGTATGCGTCTGCGTTCAGCCGGACGAAGGGCCTCGGCAGCCACCTCAATATCTTTTTGCACTGCACGGCTTAACCCGCACACGGTTGTTTTCTTTAAAAGTTTTGCGATCTCATGCACTGCTTCAAAATCACCCGGTGATGAAATTGGGAATCCCGCTTCCAGGATATCAACTCCAAGCGCTTCCAATTCCAGAGCCAGTTCGATCTTTTCCTTCTTATTAAGCTTGCAGCCGGGAACCTGCTCGCCATCACGAAGTGTTGTATCAAAAATGAAGATCTTGTTGTCCATTTTAATCAGGTATAAGTAAAGAAATGCGGGTCCTGTAATCATGGTTTTGCTTGCTATGTTGGTCAATTACAGGAACCCGCATACCGAAAGTAGTGAGGACTGGAGGCGGAAAGAAATCAAAATCCCCCGTAAATTACAGTCGGTAAAGGGCATATAATGCCCCCAAATGCCCTACAGGCAAGGATTTTTATCAAGAACAATTACGATGCCCAACCGAACAGTGGATGCTTTGTTTCAACTCGTGAAATCGCTCGAGAAATCGGAAAAGCGGAATTTTAAGCTATATGTCACCCGTAATTCGGCAGCGGAGAACCTCAAGGTTATCGAGCTGTTTGATGCCCTTGATAAAATGGGTGAATATGATGATGCGGTATTACTTAAGAAAACGCCGGGAATAAAAAAGCAACAGCTTTCCAACCTTAAAGCCCATCTTACCCGCCTCATTCTGCAAAGCCTTCTGTTGATAAGAGATGACAAGAATATTGATATCCTTCTCCATGAACAGATGGGCTATGCCAGGATACTCTATAATAAAGGACTCTACCTGCAAAGTTTGAAAGTGCTCGATAAACTTAAGGAATTTGCCCGCCAGCACAACCAGGCCACTTTCCTGATGCAGGCAATTTTCTTTGAGAAAAAGATCGAGGCGCTTCATATCACCAGGAGCAGCGAGCACCGTGCCACTACTCTGGTACACGAATCAGAAGCTGTCACCAAAAGGCTTGAAGGCATTAGTGCGAGTTCTAATTTGTCGCTTCTGCTGTACGACTGGTATATAAGGCATGGACATGCCCGCAATAAAAAGGATGAATCTGAACTTGATGCCTTCTTTGAACGTCATATGCCTGCAGGTGCTCCCCAATCGAGGGGATTCTATGAGCAGCTTTATATGGCGCAGAGTTATTGCTGGTACGCCTTTATCAGGCAGGATTTCCTTATGTATTACCGGTATACCACCAAATGGACGGAGCTATTTCAAAAATTCCCGGAAATGGTAAAAGTGGAAACACTGCAGTATATAAAAGGACTGCATAATTTGCTGAATGCACACTTCGACCTGAAAAATGAACCGGGATTTGCTAAAACCCTGGAACTTTTTGAAGCCCTTGAAAAGGAGGAGGTGGTACAACAAAATGATAATAACCGGATACAGGCCTTTGTTTATCTCCAGCTGGGACGGCTCAATCAGCATTTTCTTCGCGGAACCTTTACCGAGGGCCTCACACTCGTGCCATACCTGGAAGAAAAACTGGAAGAATATGCACTTCAGCTCGACCGTCACCGGGTACTGGTCTTCTATTATAAGATAGCTTGTCTCTATTTCGGTAGTGGAAATAATAGCAGGGCCATTGACTACCTGCAAAAGATCATTAACTGGAAAGTTGACCTCCGCACCGACCTCCAGTGCTACGCCAGGCTCCTGCATTTGATAGCGCATTATGAGTTGAATAATACTGACCTGCTGGAGTACCAGATCAAATCGGTTTACCGCTTCATGGCTAAAATGGGTAGTCTGAGTGTTGTTGAGGAGGAAATGTTCCGCTTTCTGCGGAAATCATTCGGCCTTTCTGCCGGCTCCGAGAAGGCAGCTTTCAGTAAACTGCTGGAGATCATTAAACCCTATGAAAATGACCCCCGTGAAACCCGCACCTTTTCATACCTGGATGTGATCAGTTGGCTTGAAAGTAAGGTCAGCGGGATACCCGTACAGGAAGTTATCCGCCAAAAGGCACTCCTTGCCCGCCAAAAGCGCATTGTTTGAGTCTATTTTTTTTCAATCGGTGTATTTTATTATCTTTGCCAACTATTTAAGTTGGGAAAGCTAGGTATATTCTATATAAAGTATTGGTAATCAACCTGTTTCGTTGGCATCTCAAGAGGTGAAAACGAGCAGGAATTTGTATGTAGTACCGGTTAAGCCCGCGAGGTAGGATCCATAAAACACAATCTGCAGTATATCTATGGCTATCAAAAAAGAAAATCGTCCCAAGTCTAATTTCTCGAAAATCACGATTGGACTGGCATCACCCGATTCGATCCTGGAGAAGAGTTACGGTGAAGTGTTGAAGCCTGAAACCATTAACTACCGTACCTACAAGCCCGAGCGCGATGGTCTTTTCTGTGAAAGGATCTTCGGACCGGTGAAAGATTACGAATGTGCCTGTGGTAAATACAAGCGCATCCGTTATAAGGGTATAGTATGTGATCGTTGTGGTGTTGAAGTAACAGAAAAGAAGGTTCGCCGCGAGCGCATGGGCCACATCAAACTTGTGGTTCCTGTAGTGCACATCTGGTATTTCAAAAGTCTTCCTAACAAGATCGGCTACCTGCTCGGAATGAGTTCAAAGAAACTCGAGAGCATTGTTTATTACGAAAGATTTGTGGTGATCCAGCCGGGTATCCGCACTGACAAAGGTCAGAATGTTGGTGATCTTCTTACTGAAGAAGAATACCTCGATATGCTGGAAACGCTTCCAAAAGATAACCAGTACCTGCCAGATGAGGATCCGAACAAATTCATAGCCAAGATGGGTGCGGAAGCGGTACATGACCTGCTTTCCCGTATTGATCTTGACCAGTTAAGTTATGACCTCCGTAATGCCGCTGCAACTGAAACTTCACAACAGCGTAAAGCTGATGCCTTGAAACGTCTCAGTGTGGTTGAAGCATTCCGTGATGCCAATAGCAGAATCACTAACCGTCCGGAATGGATGGTTATGCAATATATTCCTGTAATACCTCCTGAACTTCGTCCGCTTGTTCCCCTTGATGGTGGCCGTTTCGCGTCTTCTGACCTGAATGACCTCTACCGCAGGGTGATCATCCGTAATAACCGTCTGAAGCGACTTTTGGAGATCAAAGCCCCTGAAGTGATCCTGCGTAACGAAAAGCGTATGCTGCAGGAAGCCATTGATTCATTGTTCGATAATAGCCGTAAATCAAATGCTGTTAAAGCAGAAGGCGGCCGCGCACTGAAATCATTGTCTGATGTACTGAAAGGTAAGCAGGGTCGTTTCCGTCAGAACCTTCTTGGTAAGCGTGTTGACTATTCAGGTCGTTCTGTAATTGTGGTTGGACCTGAATTGAAAATGCATGAGTGCGGTCTGCCGAAAGACATGGCAGCCGAGTTGTTCAAGCCATTTGTTATCAGGAAGCTTATTGAAAGAGGAATTGTAAAAACAGTTAAGAGCGCCAGAAAACTGGTTGATAAAAAGGAACCCGTTATCTGGGATATTCTTGAAAATATCCTGAAAGGGCACCCGGTTATGCTTAACCGTGCCCCAACACTTCACCGTCTGTCTATCCAGGCCTTCCAGCCTAAACTGATTGAAGGTAAAGCCATTCAATTACACCCGCTGGTAACCACAGCCTTCAACGCCGACTTTGACGGTGACCAGATGGCTGTTCACGTACCATTGAGTAATGCTGCTGTTCTGGAAGCACAGCTTCTTATGCTGTCTGCGCATAACATCCTTAACCCGCAGAACGGTACCCCAATTACACTTCCTTCTCAGGACATGGTACTTGGACTATACTATATTACCAAGGGCAAGAAATCTACCGAAACAGAGAAAGTGCGTGGAGAGGGTATGACCTTCTATTCACCTGAGGAAGTTATCATTGCTTATAATGAAGACAGGATCGACCTTCATGCTCCCATCAACGTGAGGACCAATGTTCGCACAAATGGTAAGCTGGAAATGAAGCGTATTGAAACAACGGTTGGCCGCGTACTCTTCAACCAGCACGTACCTGCAGAAGTTGGATTTATTAATGCCCTTCTAACTAAGAAAAGCCTGAGAGATATCATCGGTGATATCATCAATATCACAAACGTTCCCAAGACTGCTAAGTTCCTGGATGATATCAAAACACTCGGATTCAGAATGGCCTTCCGTGGAGGTTTGTCATTTAATCCGCAGGATCTTATCATTCCTGAGATCAAGGGCAAGTTGCTGGATATGGCCAAAACGGAAGTTGATGAAGTTTGGGATAACTACAACATGGGTCTTATCACCAACAACGAGCGTTACAACCAGATCGTTGACATTTGGAGCCGGGTAGATACACGTATCACGGAAACCCTTATACGTGAAATGCAGAATGATAAGCAGGGATTCAACTCTGTATTCATGATGCTTGATTCAGGAGCACGTGGTAGCAAGCAGCAGGTAAAACAGCTGGCTGGTATCCGCGGACTCATGGCCAAACCACGTAAAAGTGGTTCTACCGGATCAGAGATCATTGAGAACCCGATCCTCTCCAACTTTAAGGGAGGCCTGAACGTACTTGACTACTTCATCTCTACCCACGGTGCCCGTAAGGGTCTTGCCGATACCGCCCTTAAAACAGCGGATGCCGGTTACCTTACCCGTCGTTTGGTGGATGTGGCGCAGGACGTAGTGATCACTGAAGAAGATTGCGGTACACTTCGTGGTATAGCAACAACTGCCCTTAAGGACAATGAAGATATCATTGAGCCACTGAAGGACAGGATTGAAGGAAGAAATTCTCTGCATAATATATATGATCCGCTTAATGATGAATTGATCGTTACAGCAGGAGAGGAGATCAGTGCAAGTACTGCATTGCGTATAGAAGAATCAGGAATTGAAACAGTTGAGATCCGCTCCGTACTTACCTGTGAAAGCAAGCGTGGTGTTTGTGTGAAATGTTATGGTAAGAACCTCGCAACCGGTTATACTGCGCAGAATGGTGATGCTGTTGGTATCATTGCCGCACAGTCAATTGGTGAACCAGGAACACAGCTTACCCTTCGAACATTCCACGTGGGTGGTGTGGCAGGATCTGCTTCAGTAGAATCTTCACTCCTCGCCAAATTTGATGGTACAATGCAGTTCGACGGATTGCGTACTGTAACCACCGAAAACCAGGAAGGTGAAAAAGTTCAGGTTGTTATCGGCCGTACTGGTGAAATCAGGAACATGGATGTAGAGAATGATCGACTGCTGAACGTAGTTAACATTCCATATGGTGCAACACTTACCGTTAAAGATGGTCAGAAAGTGAAGAAGGGTGATGTGATCTGCACATGGGATCCATATAACAACGTTATCATCGCGGAAATACCTGGTACAATCAAATTTGAACATGTACTTGAAGGTTTCACTTACCGTGAAGAAGCGGATGAGCAAACAGGTCACCGCGAGAAAGTGGTAATTGAATCAAAAGACAAAACCAAAATTCCTTCTATCCTTGTTGAAGGAAAAGAGGTAAAACAATATAACCTCCCGGTTGGATCACATGTGATCATGGAAGAAGGTGAAACCGTGAAGGCAGGACAGGTTGTTGTGAAGATCCCACGTGTACTCGGAAAACTCCGTGATATCACCGGTGGTCTTCCAAGGGTAACAGAACTCTTTGAAGCTCGTAACCCGGGTAACCCTGCCATTGTTTCTGAAATTGATGGTGTGGTTGCATTTGGAGCCATTAAGCGTGGTAACCGCGAAATCATTGTGGAAGCACGTGATGGCGTTACCAAGAAATACCTTGTTCCACTTACACGACAGATCCTCGCCCAGGATGGTGACTTCGTAAAAGCTGGTGTTGCATTATCTGATGGTCAGATCGCCCCAAGTGATATCCTTAATATCAAAGGTCCGTTTGCAGTACAGGAGTACGTAGTGAATGAGATCCAGGAAGTATACCGTTTGCAGGGTGTGCGTATCAATGATAAACACATCGAGGTTATTGTACGCCAGATGATGAAGAAGGTTTCTATCGTTGATCCGGGAGATACCAAATTCCTGGAAGATGATACCGTTGATAAATTTGATTTCATTGAAGAGAATGACTGGATCTATGACAAGAAAGTTGTTACAGAACCCGGCGATAGCAGCAGGATGCGCGCAGGGCAGATCGTGAACCTTCGTGATCTGCGTGAAGAGAATTCTATCCTCCGCAGGGCCGATAAGAAACTCGTAGAGTACCGCGATGCACAATCAGCTACTTCTCATCCGCTGTTGCTTGGTATCACCAAGGCATCACTGGGTGTACAAAGCTGGATCTCTGCCGCCTCATTCCAGGAAACAACCAAGGTGCTTAGTACCGCGGCTATCAACGGTAAGACCGATGATATGATGGGATTGAAGGAGAATGTGATCACTGGTCACCAGATTCCGGCAGGTACTGGTCTGCGTGATTTTGAAAACATGATCGTTGGTAGTAAGGAAGAATATGAGCTGTTGCAAACTACCCGCGAAGCCATGAATTTCGACGAGGAAGAATAATTTTTAACAGGTGCCTGGTAAATGCCAGGCGCCAATATTTTCAGGTGTCTGGCAAGTGTCAGACACCTTTCTTTTAGTTAAATTTCTCAAGAATTAAGGTGGCTTTTACTTCATTCTGATTAAACCACTTAATTTGCCCCTATCAAACTAAATTTCATGAAGCAACTTTCTTTAGTTCTGAGTGTGATCGCGACCCTGATTAGTGGATTTCTTCTTGTTAAACATTTCTCCGGAAACAGTAAACCCGCTGTCGTTACAGGTAAGGAAGGCGTAAAGCCTGAAAACAAACCGGAGTTTAGTATTGCCTACTTCGATATTGATTCTTTACAAGGAAAATATGAATTCTTCAAAGATGCCCTTGCCCAGTTAAAGGTGAAAGAAGAATCTATGAATAAAGAACTTGCTACCCTTGAACGCAGCTACCAGAAAAAAATCAGTGAATGGCAGCAGAAAGGTTCCAGCATGAGCCAATCAGAAGCTGATGCCGTTCAACGGGAGTATGCGCAGATGCAGCAGAATTACCAGCAACGTCGCCTTACGCTTGAGCAACAACTGGAAACTTTGAAGATGGACTATAAAAAGAACATCAAAAATAAGATCGAGGATTACCTGAGAGAGTTCAATAAAACGAAGGGATACTCTTATATCATTTCTTATGAGCCTGAACTTATGTTCTACAAGGATACTATTTACAATATTACCGACCAGCTTATCCAGGGGCTGAATGAAGCGTATAAGAAGAAATGATTTGGAGGGATGGAGAGATGGAGGGATGGAAGAAAAATATTATAGAAGCTACTGCACTGCAGTAGCTTTTTGTTTGAGGCTGGCTCTCTTTCCATTTTCCTCTCTTTTAACTATCTTCCGGCCCTAACCGCTGTATATGAGTCAATCGGCTACTAATTTTAAACCGACATTGGGATTATTGGATGCTACCATGGTGGTAGCTGGTTCCATGATCGGATCCGGGATCTTTATTGTTGCCTCCGATATTACCCGCAACGTTGGCAGCGCAGGCTGGCTGATCTTTGTTTGGTTACTCACTGGATTTATGACCCTCACAGCAGCACTGAGCTATGGTGAACTCAGCGCTATGTACCCCAAGGCTGGAGGCCAGTATGTGTATCTCAAAGAAGCCTATAATCCCCTGATCGGATTCCTCTATGGCTGGAGTTTTTTTGCCGTTATTCAAACAGGTACGATCGCAGCAGTGGGTGTGGCATTTTCGAAATTTGCTGCCTATATATTTCCCAGCCTGAGTGAAAAGAATATTATACTCGACCTGAATTATATCCAGATATCGGCGGCCCAACTGGTTTCCATCATCCTGGTTGTGTTACTAACCTATATCAATACCCGGGGTGTTAAAGAAGGTAAGCTGATTCAGACAACTTTTACATTGGCCAAGTTACTGGCCCTGTTCGGACTCATCGTTTTTGGTTTTCTCCTTGGCGCTAAAGCCGGCATCTGGGATGCAAACTGGGCTGACGCATGGAGCTTTGGAAAACTCGAAAGAACCCAGGGCGGAGATGATCTCGTGTTTGTAGGGGAGACCATTCAAAAAACAGCATACCCCACTTTATTTGCGATAATAGGTGCCCTGGCAGCCGCCATGGTAGGTTCAATATTCAGCAGTGATGCCTGGAACAATGTGACCTTCATTGCAGGTGAAATCAAAAGACCTGAAAGAAATATTGGCCTAAGCCTGTTCCTGGGTACTTTGATAGTAACCATCATTTATGTGAGTGCTAATCTCATGTATACAGCGGTTCTGCCATTGAATGAGATCGCATTTGCAGAGAATGATCGTGTGGCAGTTGCTGCTTCCCAGAATATATTTGGCGAAGCCGGAACCATCGTGATCGCCATCATGATCATGGTATCAACTTTTGGATGTAATAACGGACTCATTCTTTCAGGTGCAAGAGTTTATTATACAATGGCAAAAGATGGTCTGTTCTTCCGTAGGGCTGCAAACCTGAACAGTAACGGTGTGCCGGAACGTGGACTCTGGATTCAGTGTTTATGGGCCTGTATTCTCTGCCTAAGTGGAAAATATGGCGACCTGCTTGATTATGTTGTATTCGTTGTTCTGATATTTTATATCCTCACTATAGCAGGCATTTTCCGACTTAGAAAAATGAGACCCGATATCCCACGTCCATATAAGGCATTCGGTTACCCGATACTTCCAGCTATCTATATATTTCTGGCAACCGCCATGTGCATCGCATTATTATTCTTTAAGCCTAAATTTGCCTCTTTTGGACTGGTGATTGTCCTGATAGGCATACCGGTTTATTATATGGCAGTGGCCGGAAAAAAACATATTGACAAATCGACTTAATGGATTTTAATAAATTATTTGACAGCTTTTCAGATATAAAGGTGGGTGTCATAGGCGATGTGATGCTCGATACCTACTGGTGGGGCAAGGTGGAACGCATCTCGCCGGAAGCTCCCGTGCCCATAGTTGCACTCGATGAACGTGAATTGAGAATTGGCGGTGCAGGCAACGTAGCATTGAACCTTGTATCACTGGGCGCCAAAGTAAATATCTTCTCCGTTTTAGGTGAAGATGAAGACGGCCAGGTGCTTGATAAACTTCTTACCGACCAGGGCATTGATACCTCCTATATTATTTTTAGTCATGCCCGCAAAACAACCAATAAGATCCGGATCATTAGCCGAAACCAGCAAATGATGCGGCTCGACAGTGAGACCATTGCCGACATTGACCTCGAGGTTGAATCCGCGATATTTGACCGCGTTAGCGATTACATCACCAGTGAAAAACCTGCCGTGATGATTTTCGAAGACTATAACAAAGGTGTTTTAACGGAGGGCCTTATTACCAGGATCATTCATCTATGCCGTCAACATGGAGTGATCACAACGGTTGACCCCAAGAAAAAGAATTTCTTCGCTTATAAGGGAGTGGATATTTTCAAGCCAAACCTCAAAGAAGTAAAAGAGGGATTGAACCTTTCACTCGAGAAACTCAGCCTGGAGTCTATGAAGCAGGTACATACAAGATTGCAGGAAGTGCTTGACCATCGGATATCTTTTATCACCCTTTCTGAAGAGGGTGTTTTCTACCAGAATAATGGCAATGCGGCCATCATACCTTCACACCGCAGGAATATCGCGGATGTGTCTGGTGCAGGCGATACCGTTATTGCTGTTGCTTCCCTTGTTTATGCACTTACCGGAGATATCGGGCTGTTCTCAGAAATGGCCAATATTGCAGGCGGACTTGTTTGTGAAGAAGTAGGAACTGCCGCCATTAATAAGGAAAAGCTCCTTGCTGAATGTAAGCTTCTTATTAATAAATAAACCCTCATTCCGTTACCACCCTGATGCGGCGATATCCGAGCGCCCTAAGAAAATCATGCATCACCCTAAGCGATTGCGCATCGGCCTTCTGCAATAATCCCTGTTGGTTGGCACGATCCCTTAATTTATCAATCGCTTTTTGTTTCAGGGCGTTTACTTCTGATTGCGTCCACTCACCCTCTTCAAGGAAAGTTTCAGTGGTTGATGGATTTACAATTATATCAAGGTAAATGGATTTTGGTAAGGTAATGGACACAGAATCTTCCAGTATAAACATCTTGCCCTCATTTAATTTAGACAGATCAGTTCCCGCAATAATTTTCCCCTTTACGATCAAAACTATTCTTTGCATTGCCAATGCTCCCAGGGGCGAACTAATACGGATCAGTTGCCTCAAACTTCCTAATGGCGCCGGTTTCACAGAACTTACAACAACTTCGTCTAAAGCGGTTATGCTTACCAGTTCATTGATCTGTTTAATTTCTTTTAATAGCAATGGTGATTCATCTATAAGAATGGGTGAAGGCCGGAAAAGCTCTTTTATGGAAGGGATCCATTGCGCCCTTACGGCAATAAAATACACGCCGGTGAGGATAGCTGCGTAGATAATTATTTTAAAAAGCAGCCTGTTCATCGGTTTTCCTGATTTAAGAAGGTGTGATTGAAACTGATATCTATATTTTCATAACCCAATTGCTGCAGAAACCTGGTCAGCACAAAGCGGGTATTCTTCTCCGTTGTCTGGAAAATTCCTGTTGCTTCAATATCGCGGTTGATCTGCGCTTCCGCCTGGGCCAGTAATGCATCGCGTTCCGCATTGGTGAAATCCTGTCGCAGCAAACCTACTTCCTGGTATTCCACCTTAATTTTTTCTGGTGGTAGTTTCAATGATATCAGCTTTGGTGGTGGCAATAATATACTTATGGATTTTCCATTGATGGTGATATTATCAGCATCAATTGACCGGAGATCAATACCCGCTTTTACGGTGGCCTCAACACTCATGAGTATTTTTCTTTCACCGACCTTATACCAGGTTTTATCATCACTGGCTTTAACAATACGTGTAACAGTATATTCTGTGGTGGCGAGTTCCCCCATTTCCCTGATCGATAGAACTTTTTCAAGCGGGTCCTGTTTCGGAGAACATGCAAGCATCAGCAAAAGGAAAACGGGAAGCACATAGTGCCTAATTTTACCCATATTTGCAAATTACGGATTTCGTATTTTGAGTGTATGGAAAAATATGCAGTTGTTGTTGCTGGTGGATCTGGATTGCGCATGGGTACAACCATACCCAAACAATTCCTCCTTGTTCGGGATAAACCTCTTCTCTGGTATACCCTCAATGCTTTCCTGGATTCGTTTCCGGATATGCAGATAATTCTGGTATTGCCGGAACAGCACATTCAAACAGGGCAGGATATATTAAGATCAACATATGATCCTGACAGGATATGGATGACAGTAGGAGGAGAAACACGCTTTCATTCTGTGCGAAACGGTCTTCAGCATATCAAGAAACATTCCATCGTTTTTGTTCACGATGGTGTCAGATGTTTACTCACCCCCCAATTGATAAGACGCTGTTACGATGCGGCAGTTGACAAAGGCAATGCAATACCGGCAACAACCGCAGTTGATACTATCAGGATTGAAACCGTTAACGGTAACGAACAGATCGACCGCAATAAAGTGAGGATCATTCAGACCCCGCAAACTTTCTTCTCAGACATTATCATCAATGCTTTTGAACAGGATTTTCATGAATCCTTTACCGACGAAGCTAGCGTGGTAGAGCGGTTGGGCGTGAAGATAAACCTGATTGAAGGCGAAAGTTCCAATATAAAGATCACCCGGCCCCTCGATCTGCTGATAGCTGAAAAAGTACTGGAAGAAAGGGAGATGGGATTATAGATCTGTAAGCGCATATTGCTCATAAGATGGTTTGAGCATCCTCAATGGCCAGGAAAGCCGGTTCCATCCGGTGAAATAATAAGGTTGATTCACTGCCCCGAAATTCTGGTAGAAATGCGCTACTCCCGGCAGATCCGAACCTTCAAAATCAAGTACAAGATTAGTGCCGGCAAATTCCCTTACAATGGCGTCAAGCAGGAAATGGTTGGCCGACATTCTTCGGCCTTCTTCCGGAGTTGCAGATGCTATAAGATAAATGCGTTTTTCATCGCGGAAACAAATGCAACCCGCCGCCAGTTTGCCCTCCGATCCGGCGACCCTCGTAATTAATTGTCCGCTTTCAGATAGCCGGTCACACAAACTTATCAGATCATCAAAGGCCTGCTTTCCATAAGACATTCTGCCCGCATATAACCGTTGGTACAGAATAGCGATACCCCTATGGTCACCAGTAGCAGCGACCTTCAGATCTTTAATATCCGGGCGGTTCAGGTTTCTTAAAAGATCATTTTTATATTTTAACCGTATATCCTCATACGATTGGTGAAGATGGATAATGAAATTGTTTCTCGCACTTGCATTTTTAATATTGTTCTGAAAATTCAGGTTGATCTCACCAAACCGAAAAAGTTGCCTGGCCTTGAGTAAAAATGCATTCACGAGGTTATTATCCGCTGCCACATAAAACACACCACTCTGCTGAACGAAGGGTGGTTGATATAGATATCGTATGCCCATCTTTGATTTCCAGGGCAATGGCATGACGGCTTCATAATCGCCCATCACCAAGGCATCCCATCGTTCACACACTATATCCAGGTAATAATGCCTTGCATAGAGAAGTCCATTCGATGCAGTGGATATGCATCGCTCCCATTTAACTGTATCCAGCTGGTTTCGCTTAACAAGTTTTATTTTGCCGGCATCAGCCATATTATAATCCCAGTTTTGCAAGCATTTTTCTACTACTGATCTTCTGGATATCAATACTGAATGATATTGATTTACCGAACTTCTTATCTCCCAGAATCGATTGGTTATAATTCCGGAATGGTTTACTCATGATAAATGGTAAATAGATATTTACTATGTCAGAAAACAGGCTCACCTGTAATCCTGCATCAAATAATATCCTCCCATATTCATTCTCTTCATCCCAGGCTTCCGCATAACTGCCTATATCAGCAAATAATTTCAATGGTATCTTCACGGGCAGGAGCGACAGTGGATTATAACGATCAGGAATATCCGCATTCAGATTAATGGCAGCAAGCCAGTCATCCGTTTTTCCGATCTTGCTGCTTAATAAATCGGTGCGCGTTTTAAATCCACCATCACGCATCATTATCTGCTGGCTTTTCCACCCACTGTATTCATTGCGGCCCGCAAAATAATTGGAATAGGTATAATCCTCGTATCCATTGGCCCCTGTTAAATTAAGATGATATCTCTCTGTTTCCAGTTGTTTGGCTGTGGTAGCCGCACCATGGTAAATAAATTTTCCGGCAAAGAATCTTGTACTTAATCCTTTCTTTTTAGTACCGTAATTGAAGAAATATTGGCCGGTAAACGCGATACGGGTGAACTGGTTGTTTACATCAATGTTCAGATCCATTTCATATGGATACAATACCCGGTGATCAGCGGTATAGAGTGTTAGTTGCTGCAGACTTCTTCCTGCAGATAATTTACCGGTTGTATAAGTTGTATCTGCTCCGTCAATTATGGTATTGAAACTAAGTGCGTCTTCTCTGAAGAAAAAGGAACGCATTCGTATCCATGTTTCTTTCTTTGATAATGCTGATCTTTCTTTGAGCGTCAGTTTAATAAAGGGTGACAACTTGTTATAATGCAGGTTTATATCTTCACCTTCCCCCTCATAACTATTTCCCGTGAACCTTGCTGCATTCAATCCTATGCTCATTGAATGTAAAGAGCCTGAAGGATACCAGTTGTAGGAGAGATGTGCTAATCCTGTTATGGTTTTACTACTTGTTCCATACATAGGGGCTGCCAGAAATCTCAATCGTGGTAAAGGAAATTGATAATTATGAATGGTAATCCCAGGCATTATTCCATCATAATGATTGTAACCCGCAAGAGGGCCAAAATTTATATACCTGAACTTATCTGTGTCTTTATTATTAAAGATCAATGCCAGCCTGGTAGTCTTTTTGCTGCTTACTTCTAAAGTTTCAGTGCTGCTGAGTGCCGACAAATGTTTACTGCTATTGCCCGCCATATTCATGATATGCTGTTGAAATTCCGCAGGGCCGGCATGCCTGAATTTATATTTCTGATACCATGTCCGGATAATACTGTCAAAAAGGGGAGTACCTGTTTTCTTTTCCAGTTCCTCAAACCACCAGGCTGCTTTATAATAAGCCATCAATCCATAATTGGCACTATTGAAACTGTCGGAGCTGGTTTGTATAGGCTGGCTTCTCTTAATACTTTCAACCGCCCTGATCAATGATCGTTCCGGCAATTCCCCGAAACGATCCGCCATATCATTTCCCTGCCTTAATGATTTACCATATTTTATTTTCCTGTAACGGTTATCGTAATAGGTATTCAATCCTTCATCAAGCCATGGCGCTGTTCTCTCATTATTGGCTATGGCTGCATAAAACCAGTTATGTCCGATCTCATGGGCGATGACCATATCAAGCAACATACTGTCACTGGTTTCATTGATAACCGTGATGGTTGGATACTCCATTCCACCGCTGCCTTCTCCCTGGTATCCACCCACAACTTTTACTACATCGTAAGGATAATCGCCGATCCATTCTGACCTTGTCCGGATAGCATCTTTCATATAGGAGATGCTGTTTTTCCATTGCTTTTCCTGCTGGGGTAAATAGTAGCTCAACAGTTTTATTTCTTTGCCGCTACCGGTAACCATCGTGTCTTCAAGTACCTTAAAATCACGTGAAGCGAACCAGGCGAAATCATGGATATTGTCCTGCTGAAATCTTTGTTCATTTTTTTGCTCTGATGGTTCTGCATTTCCGGTTGCTGCAATGATATATCCTTCAGGAGTTGTAATGGTGATGTCATGATGACCGAATTCACTATAAAATTCACCCTGGTCCAGATAGGGCATAGGATGCCAGCCCGATGCATCATACACTGCCGGTTTAGGATACCACTGCGTGATTGCATAGAAACCTTTCTTCCTTCCGCTCCTCGAAAAAATGCGTGGAAGCTTTACATGAAAAGGTGTTGTGATAAGAACACGCTGACCTGGCGCCAGCGGAAAGGGTAGTACTATTTTAATAATATCCTGGTGTTCAGGGTGATCTTCCATTGCAGCGGTGATATTATCTACTTTAAATTGAAGCCTGTTTATATAACCCTTAGCAGATTCATCACTAAAATAAAAATCTGTTCTGTTATTGTTGAGCAATTGCTCACTGAATGCTGTTCTGTCATTCTTGTAAGCATTGGGCCAGAGGTGCATCCATATAAAGTGAATGGTATCGGGACTGTTGTTCTGGTAATTCATCTCCTGGAATCCATCCAGGGACTGATCTTTATCATTTAGCGTAACCTTTATTTTCTGATCAACCCTTTGCTGCCAGTAATCTGTTTGAGACAGGAGCGGTGTATGAAATAAAATAGTTAGTAAAATACAGCAGAAGGTTTTTTCCATCATGATTAAATCCAGTTAATAATGGTCTTTTATTTTCCTTTACCAGAGAATATTATTCGTATAGTATGGAACATGATCTTGAAATCAAGTGCCAGTGATATGTTCTCAATATAAACAAGATCATACTTCATTCGCTGCAACATTTCTTCGAGGTTACCTGCATATCCAAACTGCACCATGCCCCATGAGGTTAGTCCCGGTTTCACTTTCAGGAGATATCGGAAATAAGGATCGAGTTCAACTATCTGATCAATATAAAATTTCCGCTCTGGCCGCGGTCCTACAAGACTCATTTCTCCTTTGAGAATATTGATGAGCTGAGGTAATTCATCAAGCCTCCATTTACGCATTGTTTTACCCCAGGGCGTAATTCGTATATCGGTATCAGATGAAAGTGCCGGACCATTTTTTTCAGCATCCTGCACCATCGACCTGAACTTAAGAATGTGAAATGGTTTACCCTTGAACCCGATCCTTTCCTGGCTGTATATCACCGGGCCAGGAGAGGAGAGCCGCACCCTGATGGCTACATATAATAATAATGGCAATAAAATTATTCCGCCAATCACTGCTACGATGATATCAAGCAGCCTTTTAATATTCTGCTGCCAGGCGGGCATCAATCCATTATGGATATCTGTTAACAGCGGACTAAATACATCATCGGTTCTTATGGAACCTGAAAGGATACTGATGGTACTCGGTATTAATTTTATCTCAACATCCTTTTCACTTAAACGCCGGAGAAACTGTTCCGTCTCAGCCTGTTTATTGCTTTCTAGTGCCAGCACTACCAGGTCAATCCTTTGCTCGTCAATGATTTTTTCCATCTGGTCGGTTGTTCCAAACCAGGTTAGTTTTTTGCTTAATCCATTTGGCTGTTCAGCGAGGTAACCGGAATAATAATAGCCTGCATTCTGAAGTTGCTTTCCCGTGGCTTTATAAATATTACCTGCGGTCTGGTTATCTCCCACCAATATAGAATTGAAACGGATATCACCCCGCAGCAATTGATTCTTAGCTTTCTGCAGCAGGATCCATCTCCCACCAAAAGTTGCCAAAGTTTGTAAGGCCACGAAAGAAAAAAATACTGTATAATAATAGGAGAGACTCTTATCATCATCATTGAGCAGGATGGCAAAAAATATTACAGTACATCCGATTAGGCTGGCGATCAGCGTTAGGGTGAATTCACCCAGTCTAGATTTCTTGTAAAGCGAACGATAACTTCCTATAAGAAAATAAAAGATGACCCAGCACACCGGAAGAATTGCCCATCCTAAAAGAAAACCTGAATTGAATTGGGGCATGCCATTGGTAAAGGTCGGAAAGCCAAGCAGGTTATTGCGTATCAGGAAGAATACAAACCAAACCACTGCGGCAGCCAGGTAGTCGCTTATAGCGTACGCTGCCGGAGAAATAGGTTTGGATCTATTCATATTTATCAGGTGTTAATGGTATTATGCCTGATCTTATGAATGATCTGGTGTGCCACTTCCATTGCCCTGAAACCATCTACTTCAGAAACAATGGTGGGTGTATTATTCAGGATGGCATCCCTGAAATGTTCCAGTTCAAGTTTAATGGCATTTACCTCCGGTATCTGCGGATTGGCGACGGCGATGGTCTTCTTTCCTTTTGGTGTATCAATATCAAATTCAAACACATTCTCATCAGCGTCCGACTTCAACCGAATGACCTCCGTCTTCTTATTCAGGAAATCAATTCCTACATAGGCATCCTTCTGGAATACCCGCATTTTACGCATTTTCTTCATGGAGATCCTGCTGCTGGTAAGGTTAGCTACGCAGCCATTATTGAATTCTATGCGCACGTTGGCAATATCCGGCGTATCGGTCATAACCGCTACACCGCTGGCCGAGATATGTTTCACTTCACTCTTCACCATATTCAGTATGATATCGATATCATGTATCATCAGGTCAAGTATCACGCTTACTTCCGTACCACGGGGATTGAACTGGGCAAGCCGGTGAACCTCAATGAACATGGGATCCAGCCGGAGGTTTTTAGTGGCGAGGTACGCGGGATTGAATCGCTCAACATGACCCACCTGCATCTTTACATTTGATTCTTTTACCAGCTTTACAAGCTCCCGCGCCTCTTCCATCGTATCGGCAAGGGGCTTTTCAACGAAAACATGTTTGCCATTCCTGATGGCCAGCTGGCACATCTCAAAATGGAAATTGGTAGGGGCAACTATATCAGCCGCATCACATTGTTTCAGGAGCTCTACCGGGTCAGTAAACCGCCTGAGCTGGTATTTTTCCTCTACTGCGGCTGCATTTTCGTCATTGGGATCAAAAAAACCAACCAGTGTTACATCTTTGATCTCCTGCCAGTTATTCAGGTGAAACTTGCCCAGGTGACCCACCCCAAAGACTCCGATTTTAAGCATACAACTTTATTAATGCGTCAAAGATAAACAAGCCGGCTATAGCTTTAAAAGAAAGCGAGAAACTAAGCTGGTATGCAAACTAACATTCGTTATTGTGTTAATACACAATAATTTATCTTTTAGGAGACTTTTTTATTAAAAAGAAATTGTTATTAAAAATAATTGTTAAATTGGGTCTGTCATTTTTAACAAGAAGCATTTTTACAAACCAACAACTGATTGCCAATGCCAAAGAGAATCACTATGCCATTAATGGCTAGACTACTCGCGTTTATGTTACTTTTCCTTGCATTTGATGCAAGCGCCCAAAAACAAATCACCGGGAAATTACTCAACAATTTGAACCAGCCTATCGCAGGTGCCACCGTTATGGTTAAGGGCACAAGGCAGGCTGTTGTGACTGATGAGCAGGGAAATTTTTCGCTTACGCTCCCTGCAGGAAGCAATGTACTGGTGGTTTCAAACATCGGGTATGCATCCAAGGAAATTACTGTTGGTGACCAGACCTCTCTCTCTATTTCACTTGACCAGGATATATCAGGATTAAGTGAAGTGGTTGTAACAGGTTATAGTAGCCAGCAGAGAAAAAACATTGTGGGAGCGGTTTCCACAGTGAAGGGTGAGCAACTCGCGGCCGTGCAGACCGGTAACGTGGAGCAGCAGTTCCAGGGTAGGGTACCCGGATTGACTGTTATCACTTCTGGCCAGCCCGGAACGGTGAGCCAGGTGAGGATCCGTGGATTCGGATCATTCACCGGTAACGACCCTCTGTATGTAGTGGATGGTATCCCTACAACCAATATCGATTTCCTGAACGGAAATGATATTGAGTCCACAACTGTATTGAAAGATGCGGCTTCCGCATCTATTTATGGTGCCCGTGCATCTGCAGGGGTTATCCTCGTTACTACCAAAAAAGGTAAGTCCAACCAGGGCCTGAGAGTAACGTATGACCTCAGCTATGGGTATTCAATTCCCGGGAACGGAATTGATCTCTTAAATCCACAGCAGCAGGCCGATCTTACCTGGGCCGCACTTGCTGCGGCAGGCCAGCCTCTTACCCATCCTCAGTATGGTTCGGGCGCTACACCTGTACTTCCCGACTGGCTGAAAGTTGGTAGTGAATTCGGTCTTTCCGGATTGTCAGCCAATGATCCCCGTCTTGATCCTTCCAGGTTCAATACTGATTTTGACAAGGGACCGGTTTACCAGGCTATCCGCGCTAATAAAGCCGGTACCGACTGGTATGATGCCTTAACAGAAACAGCCCGTCTTCAGAACCATACCCTCGGCTTCCAGGGTGGTAATGAGAATGCAAAGTATTATGCTGGTATCTCTTATTATGATGAGAAAGGAACGGTATTGAACACCTATGTGAAAAGGTATTCTCTCCGCCTTAACTCAGAATTTAAAGTGAAGCCAAACATTCGTTTCGGGGAGAACTTCCAGTTCACCTTCCGTGAAAACCCCAATATTGGTGGTCCGGCAGGCGAAAATGATATCATGTTCGCCCTAACCATCAACCCGCTTATTCCGCTGTATGATGAAGCTGGTGGTTTTGCAGGAACAACAGCTCCTGGTTTCAATAACTCCACTAACCCGGTTGCACGTCGTATACGTTCAAGAGATAACAAAGGTTATAGCTCTGCTGCCTTTGGTAACCTCTATGCAGAAGTGGATTTCCTCGAGCATTTCACCGCCAGGTCAAGTTTCGGTGGAGCATTCTTCAATTTCCAGAACAGGTTCCTGAACTACAGGACCTATGAGAATTCTGAGAATGTTGGTAGCTATACTTTTGGTGAAGGAGCAGGTAACGGCGGTGGCTGGACCTGGACCAATACCATCCGTTATGGTCAGGAGATAGGAAGCCACAATATTAACTTCATCGGCGGTATTGAAGCCATTGCCGATGGTTATTTCCGTGGTCTCAATGGTAGTGGTCTGAACCCATTCACTATCAACCCAACTTATCTCACAATTACCAATACTGATGCCAGCGGCCGTTTCGTAGGAAGTGGTGGTAACCCACTCACTAAACTATTCAGCCAGTTTGGTAAAGTGGATTATACTTATGATGACCGCTACCTTTTCAGTGGTACTTTAAGGCGTGATGGTGCTTCTGTATTTGGAGAAGACAATCGTTATGGTATTTTCCCGGCCGTTTCAGCTGGTTGGAGAATTACGGAAGAAGCCTTTATGGATGGTACAGACTGGCTTAATGAATTGAAGATCCGTGGTGGCTGGGGTAAGATGGGTAACTCCCGTATCAGCCCTAACAACCTCTTCAATACTGCCTCTTCCAGTCCAACAGTTGGTTATGATATCAGTGGCGCCAATTCCAGCACATTGTCTGGTCTTGCTCTTTCTGGAATCGGTAACCCGAATGCAAAATGGGAAGAGAATACAACGATCAACATCGGATTTGATGGTACCCTGTTTGAGAATAAACTTGATATCATATTCGACTGGTATAAGCGTAAAACAAAGGATCTGCTTTATCGTGATAACCTTCCTGCAACAGTTGGACAGGCGACACGTCCTTTCGTTAACATCGCTTCCATGGAAAACAGTGGTGTTGACCTGATGCTGACCTATAAGGGACGCGCCAGCAAATTCCGCTATGAAATGGATGCCATTATCACCAAGTACAAGAATGAGATCACCAAGGTATCTGAAGGAACAGATTTCTTCTCTGTGAACTTCACCAACCGTATTGGTGGTGGTGATATCCGTAACGCAGTAGGACAGCCGGTTTCAGCCTTCTTTGGTTATAATGTGATCGGACTGTTTGCTGACCAGGCTGAAGTTGATAAATTACCTGAGCAGGATGGTGCTGCACCCGGCCGCTTCATCTATGAAGATATCAATGCCGATGGCAGGATCAATGACCTCGACAGAACTTATATCGGAAACCCTAACCCCGATTTCACTTATGGTTTCAATGCCCGCCTCATGTATGGCAACTTTGATTTCGAAGCATTGTTCTATGGTGTATCTGGTGGTGAGGTGTTGAACTTTACCAAGTGGTTCACTGATTTCTATCCATCATTTGCCGGTATCGCTAAATCTACACGTGTACTTGATGCCTGGACTCCTGATAACAGGAATACAAGTGTACCAAGGTTTGAAAACATATCGAACTTTAGTACAAATGGTATATTGAATTCTTATTATGTAGAGGACGGCAGCTATTTCAGGATGAGGAGTGTCAAAGTAGGATACACTTTACCTAAAACCATGCTGAACAGGATAGGATTGGATAAACTGCGTTTCTTCCTTCAGGGTACTAACCTTTTCACTATTACGAAATATACAGGTACTGACCCCGCAGTTAGTGGTGTTGATACCAACTTCGGAGTGGATATTGGTAACTACCCGGTAAACAAGCAGGTTGTATTCGGCTTAAGTGTTGGATTATAAAAGAATACAGTTAACCTCAAAAAAATACTACAATGTTCAATAAGCGAATCAAATACATATCAATTTTTTCACTTGCTTCTGTATTCAGCCTGGTAGGTTGTAACAAGGATTTCCTCAACCAATCTACCACCGGACTGCTCACCGAGCAGGAAGCACAAAGCTATAAAGGTGCGCAGCAATTCCTTATCGGAACTTATTCAGCCCTTAAGGGAAGTGGATGGGAAGGCGGCGGATCCAACTGGGTATATGGCAGCATTGTTGGTGGTGAAGCCAACAAAGGATCTGATGCCGGTGACCAGGCCAATATTGTGCCTATCCAGCAGTATGCTGCTCTCCCTACCAATAACTATTTTGGTATAAAATGGGGTGCATTATATGAAGGAATATCCAGGGCCAACGCTACTATCAGGATCCTGAATAACCTTACTGATGCGGATATCCAGCCAGCTGAAAAAACACAGTTAACGGCTGAGGCGAGATTCCTTCGTGGATATTATCACTTTGAGGCCAAGAAAATGTGGAACAAAATTCCTTATGTTGATGAAACTATAACAGTAGCAACTGCCAGGGTTTCAAATGCAGAAGATGCATGGCCACGCATTATGGAAGATCTTGATTATGCTCGTCAGAATCTGATGGAGAAACCTAATGCAATTGGAAGGGTCAACAATTGGGCTGCACACGTTATGTATGCTAAAGCCTTGTTGTTCCAGGGTGATTATACCGCTGCCCGTCCGATCCTCACAGATGTTATTACCAATGGTAAGAACTCTGCCGGAACGCCTTATGCACTGGCACCTGCTTACCATGATCTCTTCAATGCCGACAGGGAAAACGATCCTGCTGTAAGAGCTGAGACTGTTTTTGCTTATGAGGCATCTATCAATGATGGTTCTGGTGGTATCAATGCCAATTACGACCAGGTATTGAACTTCCCTTATAATGGCGGTCCCGGCGGTTGCTGCGGCTTCTTCCAGCCTTCATTTGAATTCGTGAATTCATTCCGTACAAATGCAACGGGTCTTCCTCTCCTTGACGGTTCATATAATACTGGTGCCAACCAGGTTGTAAACGACCAGGGTCTGGAATCAACAGCGGCATTTACTACTGATAAAGGAAACCTCGATCCAAGACTTGATTGGACCGTTGGTCGCAGGGGCATTCCATACCTCGACTGGGGTCCACATCCTGGTAAAGTTTGGATACGCGACCAGGGTAATGGCGGACCTTATGCACCAAAGAAAAATGCATACTATAGAGACCAGGCTGGTAAGCTCACAGACGGTACCAACTGGGCAAGTGGTCTTACAGCTATCAACTACAAGATCATTCGTTTTGCGGATGTATTGCTGATGGCTGCAGAAGCTGAAATTGATGGTGGTGGTTCTTTAGAGAAAGCCCGTGAATATGTTAACCTGGTTCGTGCAAGAGCAGCTAAGCCGGCAACATTTGTTCCAACTACTGAGGCTAAATATGTGATCTCCACTTATCCCACACCATGGACTGATCAAGCTGTTGCCCGCACTGCCGTTCGTTTTGAGCGTAAGCTTGAACTCGGTATGGAAGGCCATCGTTTCTTTGACCTGGTACGCTGGGGTGTTGCAGCAGAAACACTCAATGCATTCCTGAACTATGAGAAGCCTAAGCTTAGTGCCGGTTATGGTACTGCAACTTTTGTTGCCGGAAAGCATGAGTATTTCCCAATACCACAAGCACAGATAGATCTGCATACATCAGGTGGAACATCCACACTGGAGCAGAATCCTGGATATAATTAATAGAACAGATCATATGATCCGTGTTCTTTATTGACAAAGAAAAGGGCAGATAGCATCTGCCCTTTTCTATTAGACCTGCATGCTATTAATGGTTAAATTCGATGCGAAAACTTGCCACAAAATGAAGTTTTATATCTCTTTATTCCTCCCTATCCTGATCCTTGCATCCTGCAGTAACCGGAAAGACCAGGTCTTTCATTTACTGGATCCCGAAGACTCAGGTATCAGCTTCACTAATACCATAACAGAATCTGATTCGATCAATATCCTCGACCTTGAATATGTTTATAATGGCGGCGGAGTGGCCATTGCAGATTATAACAATGATGGCTTACAGGATCTCTTTTTTACCGGAAATATGACCGGCAATAAGCTCTACCTCAATGATGGTAAGATGCATTTTACTGATGCTACGGAATCGGCAAAATTGCAGGCCGCCGGAAGATGGTCAACAGGGGTTGCTGCAGTGGATATTAACAACGACGGACTGATGGATCTCTATGTTGGAGCATCCATTAAAAATGATGCCTCCCTCAGGGCTAATATGCTCTTCATAAATAAAGGAACTGATGCGCAGGGTAACCCAGTTTTTGCTGATGAAGCAATTGCCTATAATGTAGCAGATACCGGCCATACAACCAACGCGGCCTTCTTTGACTACGATAATGATGGTGATCTTGACCTCTATATTCTAACCAATAAAGTAGGGGAGGACAGATATCCTAACCAGTACAAAAAGAAAAGAACAGATGGCTCGGCCGAAAATACCGACAGATTATACCGCAACGACTGGGATTCAATTAAAGGCCATCCCGTATTCACCAATGTTTCCCGCGAAGCTGGAATTCTTATTGAAGGATATGGACTCGGACTCAACATCACCGATATAAATAATGATGGCTGGAAAGATATTTATGTAACCAATGATTTCCTGTCAAATGACCTCCTGTGGATCAATAACCAGGATGGAACATTTACCAATAAAGCCGCAGAGTACTTTAAACATACTTCCTATTCGGCCATGGGTAATGATGTAGTGGATATCAATAACGACGGTCTTGTAGATGTGATTGCAGTAGATATGCTACCCGCATCCAACTATCGCAAGAAAATGATGATGGCCGCAAATAACTACCAGAGTAATATCAATAACGAAGAATTCAATTACCAGTATCAATATGTCAGGAATACCCTGCAACTTA